>NZ_CP063164.1:0-1200000 GCF_014931715.1 Sulfurovum indicum
TTGCATAAGTTATTCACATTAAGGTTTCACACTTTATGAACAATGTGAAAATCTATGACAGCAGGCAGGCAGTAAAAGATGAACATCGGACAGAAAGTACTCTTTGAACTCAAAAAAGAGATCTCTGAAACAGAGTATGAACGTTATATCAAAAAACTGGTATATGATACCAAGCGTTCACGCAGCAACATCGCCTACTTCAATGCTCCGAATATGCTCGTTGCAAAATGGGTTAAAACAAAATATGCTGATAAACTTGCCCATCTTTTTGAACTTCAAAATGAGCTTAAGCCTGAGATCGAGATCACAGTTGGCAAACAGAAAAGTAAACAGAGCAGCAGTGTCATACCCAAACAGAGCAGTGAAAAAAGCCATTCAAAAAGTACTTATCTCAATCCTTCACTCACATTTGAGAGCTTCATCGTGGGAGAGTCCAACCAATTCGCCTATACTACAGCCAAAGCCGTTGCAGAAAAGCCCGGAAGGCTTTATAATCCGCTCTTTATCTATGGAGGTGTAGGATTGGGGAAAACCCACCTGCTCCAGGCAATCGGGAACTACCATGTAGCTCTTGGAAATACCGTCATATATACCACACTCGAGCAGTTTATGAACTCCTTTACTTCCCATCTTCGTTCACAGACAATGGACCGTTTCAGAGACAAATTCAGAGATTGTGATCTCCTTTTGATCGATGATATACAGTTCCTTTCCAGAAAAGAGCAGACGCAGGAGGAGTTCTTTCATACCTTCAACGAACTTCACAATGCCAACAAACAGATCGTCATGACAGCAGACAGACCTCCAAACAAAATTGCAGGACTGGTTGACAGACTGCGTACCCGTTTTGAATGGGGAATGATGGCGGACATTCAACCACCGGGACTTGAAACCAAAATAGCCATTATCCAGAAAAAGTGTGAACTCGACGGTATCAGACTCTCCAATGAAGTTGTCAATTTCATTGCCACCAATATGGGTGACAATATCCGTGAAATCGAAGGTACCATCATACGTATCAATGCCCTTGCTTCTATGCTGAACCAGGAGATCAATCTTGATTTTGCACAAAATGCCATCAAAGACCAGCTTAAAGAGAAAAAAGAGAGTGTGACCATAGATGATATTGTCAAGATCGTCTCACGTGAACTCAATATCAAGCCCTCTGATATCAAATCGAAAAAACGCACCAGCAGTGTTGTCAATGCCAGACGTACGGCCATCTATCTTGCACGTAACCTTACACCCAATTCTATGCCGCAGATCGCTCTCTATTTCGGTATGAAAGACCACAGTGCGATTTCACATGCAATGAAAAAAATCGATGAAATCATCGAAAACGACGAGAACTTCAAAGTACTTTTGGAAGAACTCTCCAATAAAATCCATACCGATACCCAGCAAAGTGAATAAAAGTTAAAAAACTGTACTAAAAACTTGAATAAAAAAAAGATATAATTATACACAGTGAACAGATGTGAAGATCCCAAGTTTCAAAAAAGAGGCAAAAACATCGGTAATTCGGTCATTTGCAGCGTTTTTCACAATTTCATGTTGAACTACTGCTATATACTAAATTATTAAAAAATAAGGAGAGTCAATGAAGATTAAAGCACAAAAGCAGATTATTGAATCTATTCTCATTAATCTACAGCCTTTTTTAGAAAAGAAAGATGCCAGTCAGATCACCTCACATATTCTTTTTCAGTCACAGGGAGAAAAGTGCATTGTTAAAGCAACAGACAGTGAGATTGGTCTGAGTATCACAACAGATCAGATTTTTATTGAATCAGAGGGTACTTTTACAGCCAACGGTAAAAAACTGCTGGATATCATTCGTATTCTCAAAGATGATGAAATTGTACTTGAACTTCTTGATGATACTTTAGTAATCAAACAAAAGCACTCTAAATTCAAATTACCGACGTTTGATCCCAACAGCTATCCTTCATTTCCAACTGTTGATGAAAAACCCCGTATCACACTTGACTCTCTCAGTCTAATCCAAAATCTAAAAAAGATCTCTCCGGCTATTGATACCAACAATCCCAAATTTGAACTTAACGGTGCTTTGATCAATATTAAAAATGATTCAACAGATCTTGTAGGTACAGATACAAGAAGATTGGCTATCGCCACTATTGAAAGTTCAAACAGTGAAACCCTCTCTTTAATTGTTCCTAAAAAAGCGATTCTTGAGATACAAAAGCTTTTCCTTGACCAAATTGATATCTTTTTTGACGAAACCAATTTGATCATTGCCAATGACAACAATTTTTTCTATACCCGTTTAATTAACGGAAAATTCCCTGACTACCAGAGAATTGTTCCTTCCAGTATCAAACACAGTGTCAAACTTCCTAAAAAAGAGATGATTGATGCCATTAAAATGATCACTACTATTTCCCAGGAAATAAAAATGACCCTGCTTTCAGATGTAATTATTTTCAATTCACTGAGTGCAGATAATGTTGAAGCAAAAACAGAAATAGAACTCTCTACGGGACTCAATGAAAAATTTGAGATCTCTTTCAACAGCAGATATATTCTTGATTTTCTCTCTCAGGTTGACAAGAACGAATTTTTGATGGAGTTTAATGAACCAAGTCTTCCGTTCATTGTCAAAGATGAGAATTTCATTACAATTATTATGCCGATCGTTGCATAAATTAGGGGATAAAGTTAAATGAGTGAAATAATGACAAAATATATTTTTGTTACCGGAGGTGTACTCAGCTCTCTTGGAAAAGGGATTACAGCTGCAAGTATCGGAACTTTGTTAAAACATACAGGACTTAGAATAGGTGTACTAAAACTCGATCCGTATATCAACGTTGATCCCGGAACAATGTCACCGCTTGAACATGGAGAAGTATTCGTTACCAAAGATGGTGCAGAAACGGATCTTGACCTGGGACACTATGAGCGCTTTTTGGATACTTCTTTGACACATAACAACAACTTTACTACAGGACAGGTTTACAAAACTGTTATTGAAAATGAACGTAAAGGACAGTATCTGGGGAAAACGATTCAAGTGGTCCCGCATATTGTAAATGAGATCAAAGAACGTATTATCCGTGCAGGTATAGGAAAAGATATTCTTATTGTGGAACTTGGTGGGACTACAGGAGATATTGAAGGACTTCCGTTTCTTGAAACAATCCGCCAGATGAAGCATGAACTGGGTAAGACCAATGTTATGAATATCCATGTAACACTGCTTCCGTACATTAAAGCTGCCGGAGAGCTCAAAACCAAACCGACGCAACACTCCGTACAGGAGCTTAGACGTATCGGTATCGCACCGCATATGCTGGTTCTTCGTGCAGAAGTACCTGTCGATTCTGAAGTTAAAAGAAAGATCGCCTACAGTTGTGATGTGGATGAAGATTCTGTTATCGTAGCAGAAGATGCAAAAACAATTTATGAAGTGCCGTTAAATTTTCTGAAGCAGGATATTCTTACACCGATATGCAAACAGTTGGAACTTGAAAACTGTAAACCGCAAATGGATGAATGGACCTCCTTGGTACACAAGATCATTATGCCTGAGAATGAAATGAAGATAGCATTTGTCGGTAAATATCTTGACCTTAAAGAATCATACAAATCTCTAACCGAAGCGTTGATACATGCCGGGGCAAATTTGGACACCAAAGTAAACATTAAATGGGTTGACAGTGAAAAAATCGAAGAAGAAAGTGTAGATAAGTTTTTACAGAATGTAGACGGTATCCTTGTAGCCGGAGGATTTGGTGAACGCGGAGTTGAGGGTAAGATCGAAGCGATCCGATATGCCAGAGAGAACAAAGTACCTTTCCTTGGTATCTGCCTAGGGATGCAGCTGAGCATGATAGAATTTGCCAGAAATGTTCTGGGACTCGAAGATGCAAACTCTGTTGAATTCGATAAAAAAACTACTAATCCGATCATTTATCTGATCGATGAATTTATTGATGCAAGCGGTTCAAAACAGGTACGTACCACAACGTCACCAATGGGTGGTACCCTCAGACTCGGTGAATATGAATGCGAGACCAAAGAGAACAGCAGACTCAGAGAAGCCTATGACAGTTCTGTGATCTATGAAAGACACAGGCACCGTTATGAGGCAAACCCTAAATACCGTGAAGCATTGGAAGCAAACGGTATGGAGATCACAGGTGAGTCACACGGACTGATCGAAGCAGTTGAGGTAAAAAACCATCCATGGTTCCTTGGTGTACAGTTCCATCCGGAATTTACTTCACGCCTGCAAAATCCAAATCCTGCTATTTTGGCATTTGTCAAAGCAGCAATGAATTCTGAAGTAGATGCCTGAAACATTAACGCCGGATGCGTTAGAAAGACTTCTAAGATCACGCTTTAAAGAGGGGTTCCTCTCTTTAAAAGATCTTCCCCATCCCCATACTTTCAAAGATATGCAAAAAGCGACGGATCGCATTACAGATGCGATCGGGAAAAAAGAGAAGATTGTGATCATCGGGGATTACGATGTTGATGGGGTTACTTCGACTACCTTGATGAAGCTCTTCTTTGAGGAGGTTGATTATTCTGTAGAATGGATCATTCCCAATCGCTTCAGGGATGGATACGGACTCTCACCAACAATGATTCCCCGTATTGAAGGATTTGATCTTGTCATTACAGTAGATAATGGTATCTCTGCAGTTGAAGCAGGAAAGATGTGCAAAGAAAAGGGAATCGATCTGATCATTACCGATCACCATCTGCTTCCCCCTGAAATTCCTGAAGCTTATGCTATTATCAATCAGAAACAGCCAGACTGTGCTTTTCCCTATGAAGAGATATGCGGAGCACAGATCACATGGTATCTTATTGCTTCATTGAAGAATGCTCTGGATGTGAAGATCAATATGATGGTCTATATGGAACTGGTCGCTATTGCGATCATTGCAGATATGATGCCTTTGAAACACATCAACCGTGCAATGGTCATTTCAGGGCTTAAAGCACTTTCCAAAAGTCAAAGGCCATCTATCAGAGCTTATAGAGAATATGTACAAAAAGAGTGGTTAAGTGCCGAAGATATCGGTTTTTTTCTCGCACCACTGCTGAATAGTGCAGGAAGAATGGAGGATGCCTCTTTTGCCGTAGAGTTTCTTCTATCGAGCAATATTTATGATGCGAGAGTACGTCTGCAGCGGCTGATCGATCTCAATGACTCCAGAAAAGAGACTGAAGAGACCATTACCAAAGAGGCACTATGCAGTGTGAATGAAAGTGAATCAGTAGTGGTAGTATCGGGAGAGAAATGGCATGAAGGCGTCGTGGGTATCGTAGCGGCACGTATAGCACGTGAATGTAAAAAACCCTGCATTGTACTGAGTGACAACGGTGAAGGTATGCTCAAAGGAAGTGGACGAAGTTTTGGAAATTGTGACCTTTTTGCAGTGGTAAGCAGGACACGACCTCTGCTTGAAAAGTTCGGCGGCCACTTTGCTGCTGTCGGACTAAGTCTTTCGCAAACGCAGTTTACACTATTCAGGGAGCAGTTGCAACACCATTTTAAAGAGGGTGATTTCACGACTGATATGATTGATCCTGAGATTGTCGGAGAACTTCTCTTTCGTGATATTTCATTTACTTTGACCCGGCTCATAAAGCAGTTCGAACCTTACGGTCAGGGAAACCCTGTACCTAAATTCATAAGTAAAAACGTACGTATACGACAGGCTTCTCCTATGGGAAAAAAGGGAAACCATCTTCGTTTTTTACTTGAGCAGGATGGTATTATGCATCATGCAGTACAGTTTAAAACAGAAGAGAGGTATGAAGTGGATACAATGGTAGATGTTGTATATACAGTCAATGAAAACCATTTCAGAGGCAATACAACACTGCAGCTGTTGGTAGATGAGATCAATATTTTTGAACAATAAATAATATTTTGATTAGTTATAATTAAATATATTTTAATGATAATAAAATCAATTTTTTTTATAAGAAAATTTATTTTTTATCTTATTTATTGTATTATCGTGTGTTAACCATATAAAAAAGGAGCTATTTTGGATAATAAAATATTAAAAGAGGGTATGGAGATTATTGATGCCCATATGAAGAGTGAGGGTATTTCACGAAGGGATGCTATCAAGCTATTTGGAACAGGTGGTGCAGCGATGCTTCTCGCAAGCGGTGCAACAACACAGGCAAGTGCCAGCAGCAGTGCGGCTAAAGCAAAAATAGTCATTATTGGCGGTGGATTGGCAGGTATGTCAACAGCAGCAAGATTGACAAATTCTTTGGATAATCCGGATATTACGGTAATCGAACCGGGAGATATTGCAACATCCTATCAGCCGGGACAGACACTGGTAGGTGCCGGTATCTGGGATGTATCGGAAGTGGTATATAAAACAGATGATTTTGTTCCTGACGGTGTGACGATTATCAAGGAAAAAGCAGTTGAGTTCGATCCGAAAAATAATATGGTAAAGACAAGCGGCGGGAAAACAGTAAAATATGATTATATGGTTATTGCTGCCGGTCTCAAACTTGATTATGCACGTATCGAAGGCCTTGGTATTGAGGGTACGATCACTTCGACCGGTGACCATTCACCTGTAAGCAAAGTTATCGGAAAGAACGGAATTGCTTCTATCTATTTCCAGAAAGGTTCGGCAGATACCTGGACTCAGATGCAGAAATTTATTGCAGAAGCAAAAAGCGGTAAAAAAGTAAAAGGTATCTTCACTCATCCCAATACACCGATAAAATGTGGCGGTGCTCCTAAAAAGATTATGTACTTGACAGATGCAAGACTGAGAGAAGCAGGTGCAAGAGAGAATGCTGAACTGACTTTCTATCCTAACGGCAGTAAAATGTTCGGTGTAAAAGAGTACCATGATGCGATTGTCAATCAGTTTGAAGCAAGAGATATGAAATGGAACTACAGACACAATCTTGTTGCTGTAGATCCGGTGAAGAAGATTGCTACATTTAACAGACACTGGAAAGAGAAAGGTGAATGGGATCCGGATCTTGAAGAGTATTCGATCGTTCCAAGAAGTGAAAAAGTAGAAAAAGAGTTTGATTTTATTCATATCACACCACCGATGATAGCACCTGAAGAGATCGCTGATTCACCTGTAGGTTCAGGTAAAGGCTGGGTTCCTGTACATAAAGAGACACTTCAGCATGTAAAATATCCTAATGTATTTGCACTGGGTGATATTGCAGCAGTTCCAATGGGTAAAACAGGAGGATCAGCAAGAAAACAGTATAAAGTAGTTGTTGACAATATTATCTCTATGATGGAAGGGAAAGAACCAACAGCCAAGTATGGAGGATATACGGTTTGTCCGTTGATCACAAGTATCGGTACAGTTATGCTTGCAGAGTTTGACTGGTCTAAAAAACCGACACCTTCATTCCCTCTTGATCCAACACAGGAAAGATATATCTGGTGGCTGCTTAAAGTCTATGCACTCAAGCCTATGACACAGTACGGTATGCTTTCAGGTAGAGCTTAAAGAAGAGAAGGAGAATGATATGAAAAAAACAACAATAGCACTTTTATCAGCAGCAGTAATTTTCGGATTGAACGGATGTGGTAACGATACACCGAGTTCATCAGCACCTAAAACATACAGTAAAACACCGGCAGAGGTTTATGCACAGTCTTGTAAAAAATGCCATGGTGAGCATGCAGAAGGGAATCCTAAGAAAAAAGGACCGGCATTGAATGACAGACAGGCAGGAGAACTTGAACTTGATCTGTATGATGTGAAAAACGGTGGTACAAACCAGTCCTCCGGAACGGAGCATGATATTATGGAGCACAATATGCAAAAGCTCATGGAAAAAGGGTATGACTATGACCCTAAAGCTATGGCAGAGTATATTGAGAAGAGTTTCTATAAGAGAGAAGTTTCAGAAGCACATTAAACCAATCTCCCAGAGAAGAAATCTCTCTTCTCTGGTCACCCCCCCTCTAAAAAATCTATCAAATTTTTCAAATACAACTGGCTTTATATAAAGTTATGATATTTTTATAAAAATTATAACAATAGTTTATGGGATGGTGTAATGAATAAAAAGCCGGGGTATGTATTTGTTTGGCCTATCGGTACCAGAATCATCCATTGGATGATGGCTCTCTCTTTTACGGCAGCATTTATTACCTCTTTTCATAAAAATCAGTTACATAGTCATGTGGCATTTGGTTTTATTTTCCTTATTATCCTTGTTTACAGGATCATTTGGGGTATTGTCGGTCCCCGATACGCAACTTTCAAGACCTTTAAACTGAGACTGTCAGAGTTAAAAGGTTATTTTGTAGAAAAAGTACGGAACAGATGGAGAAAGATACCTGCTGGACATAATCCTGCATCAAGCTGGTTTACAGTGTGGGCACTAATAGTAGGAACAGTTATTGTAATCTCCGGTCTGCTGCTCTATGGTGTAGAGGAAGCAAAAGGGTGTTTTCGGTTTTTAAATGAAGATTATTACCAGTATATGGATACTCTTACCATGTTGCACAAGTATGCTTCCTACCTTTTTGCTACATGGGTCATCATTCATATTACAGGTGTTTTGATAGAACAGTTCTGGCACCGTACCGGCATGGCTTTTGCAATGATAACCGGATATAAAAAAACAGAAGGGGAAGATACAAAAGTAAAAAGAAGTCTCTCTATTTTTGCCTATTTGATGATTTTGCTGGCGATAGTCACCTATTTTTTTATTGTCAGCAGCAATTATAATTACCTGACGTTACAAAAATACACCAATGTTGATTATGAAGAGGAACATCCTGACTACTATCATGAATGTGGGGAGTGTCATGTTGCATATCCCCCTTATCTTCTTCCACGAAGATCGTGGGAACGTATTATGGGAGCACTCGACAACCACTTTGGAGAAGAGATAACTGAAGCCAATATTACAAAACTGCAACAAGCTTCGATACTTGAATATCTGATACAACATGCGGCAGAGACAAGTAAGCGGGAAGCAGCGGTTAAAACTATGAAGTCCCTCGGGGAAAGACGACCCAAGGCGATTACCAAAACACCTTATTGGAGAGAAACGCATAAGCATATTCCAAAATATGTGTATAGACAGAAAAAGATAAAAGACAAGTCAAACTGTGCTGCATGTCATAGAGACTTTAAATACGGGAATCTGGAAGATATGAATATTTTGTACGATTTCTGAAATCACATTCCGTTTGTTTAGCACATATGGTTCAGCAATACTTTCTATTGAATAGGTAAACAGCCTAAAAAACGGTAGGCTGTATCGCTTCATTATTGACACCACCTGATTCATTGACTTCAAGCAGTTTTTTCCAGAGTTTACGGGCCATTGCCTGATAACGTTTTGATGTTTCACAGTTTGGAGCCAATACAGTGATAGGCAGACCGCTGTCTCCACCTTCTCTAATGGCAGGCTCTATCGGTATCTCTCCCAAAACTTCTGTTTGATATGCATCTGCAAGGGGTTGGGTTGTTCCTTTGCCGAAGATATCATACTCTTTTCCACTGTCTGGACAGATGAAACCGCTCATATTCTCTACAATACCGGCAATAGGTATATGCAACTGTGTGAACATATCCATACTTCGGATAGTATCATCCAGTGCTACTTTCTGAGGGGTAGTGACACATATACCGGAAGTGACCGGCAGGTTTTGTGCAAGAGCAAGTTGGGCATCGCCTGTACCGGGAGGCATATCAAAAAGAAGTACATCCAGATTTCCCCATGAAATATCTTCAAGCATTTGCTCGATCGCCTGTGTGACCATAGCCCCTTTCCAGATGAGAGAAGCCCCCTGTTCGACTAAAGAACCGATGGACATTACTTTTAGGTCATGTGCCAAAATAGGTTTAATGGTTTTTCCAAGAAAAATCGGCTGTTCTCCTTCAATGCCCATCATTCTTGGAATGTTCGGACCGTAAATATCTGCATCAAGCAGCCCTACGCGTTTTCCCTGCTGTGCCAGTGCAATAGCAAGATTGACAGTAGTGGTTGATTTTCCAACCCCGCCTTTTCCAGAGCTTACCATAACGAAGTTTTGAATATTGGGGAGAACATTTTTACCGTGTGAACTCGTCTCTCTGGGCATTTTCGGTTTCGTGATGGTAATATCTATCTGGAAATCTCCCAGAAAAGAGACTCTTTTAGTGATCTCTTCACGGAGTTGTGCTTCAATCTCCGGTGCAGAAGAAGGAATATCGAGCAGGATAGATACGCGTTCTTCCGAAACCGAAACCTCTTTGGTAAAACCAAAATCGACGATACTTTTCGTAAATCCGGGGTAAATGACTTGTGCCAGCTTCTTTTGAATATGCTCTTTGTTTATCATAAATATCCAACCTTTTAAAAATACTGGTAAACATTATATCTTTTATAAGTATATATTTTGCTATGATTACAGCATTAATTGGCAAGGGATGTTACGATGAAAAAAGAACTTTTGATATTTACAGCTATTTTCCTCTTTTTAACGATCGGTATGCATTTTAAAGAATGGACCTCTTATCCTGTAGAACACCTGATGGGGCTTGCAGATGCAGGAGCCTATGGCATAGGTCCCATCCACCCGCTGGTCTTCACGCTGGCTGTTTATATTGTTTTTGTATTGTTAAGAGGTATTGTCAGAATATTCAGGAGATAACTCTTCTGTATATGCAAAAAGGTTCATTTTGAACTAAGATGTACTACAGTTTTTGGTTTTTGGTTTTTGGTTTGGCCATTGCCTTTCCCGCTCTCATACCGCTGACCCAGGCAAAGTGAAAGTTGAATCCTCCCCTGTCTCCGTCAACATCAAGTATCTCTCCTGCAAAGTATAGACCGGGGATAATTTTTGATTCCATTGTTTCGGGGTCTATTTCTGTGGTATCTACACCGCCGGCAACTACTTCAGCTCCCTTGAATCCCCTGGTATCACTGATGCTCAGTTTGAGGTTTTTTATTGTGTAAACAAGCTTTCCTATCTCTTTTCGGTTCAGATCTTGTTCTGTCAGCGCTTTGCATTTGGACTGTTCAAGTATAATAAAGAGAAGTTTTTTGTTGAGTATACCCTGAAGCCAGAGGGCTATTGGTTTTTCACTTTGCTGTTGTACTCTTTTCATCAGGAGATTGGTAAGTTTCTCTTTGCTGAGTCCTGGCATCAGGTCGAGACTGAGTTCACAGTAGTCAAACTGTGCCAGCCGTAAGCTGACTTCACGGCTGATATCCAGGATGGCAAGTCCACTGATACCGTAGCTGGTAAAGAGCAGGTCACCTTTCCTCTCTGTAATATATTGTCCGTTGGCATAAAGTTTGGCTATACCTGCTATTTTGACACCTGCACATCTTTTGACCCACCCGTCATCTGAACAGAGCTGTACCAGTGAAGGGTGATGTGCAATGAGGCTGTGCCCCATTTTGGCTGCAAAGGCATAGCCTGCATTGGAGCCTCCCAGTTGCGGTGCGGCAGGAGAACCGGAGGCAATGAGCAGTTTTTGGCATCTTTTTGTCCCCTGGGTAGTTTCCAGAACAAAGAGATCCTTTTCTTTGCCAATACTGGTCACTGCACAGTCACAGTATATCTCCACGCCTGCTTTTTCTGCTTCATATGTTAAAAGATCGACCACACTGCCTGCCTGCAGTGACATTGGAAATATCTGGCCCTCTTTCCCTTCCGTAAGCTCAAGCCCTATGGAGGTGAAGAACTTTTCTACTACCGGGAAGTCATTTTCCTTGAGTACAGTTTCTACAAACTCAGGATTTTGTGAGTGAAAGCGGTTAGCGCTGATGCAGCGGTTTGAAATATTACACTTTCCATTCCCTGAAATGAGAATTTTTTTTCCTATTTTACTGTTTTGTTCAAGCAGGGTAACATTCATACCTTCTCTTGCACACAATATGGCTGCGGTGAGTCCGCTTGCCCCTCCCCCGACAACGATCATCTTGTGCAATCCTTTTTAGAAACTCTTTTCAACAACAAAGTTGGACTCTTTAAAACGGAGATTTGTATCAGTGACCACTCCTACGGGCATAATGAGTTTTCCTGTTGTTCTATTTACCTCTTCACTTGTTTTGTGAATAGGCATCAGTATGCTATCGGCCTCTTTACAGCCTGAAGTCAAAAACAGAAACCATAGACAGACTAGAGAGAGTAGACTTTTCTTTTTCATCATTTCTCTTTTTCTAAAAGAAGGAATACTCTTTTTTGGATGATTATAGCATACAATTAACATATCTATAGGTATTTATCTGCTATCATCAACGAAAAAAGAGGAGTGATTATGAGTGCATTGGTAGAGTTCAGCATGTTCCCGACAGAAAAGACACAAAGTAAGAGTGTGTTTGTAGCCAGAGTTCTGGATATCGTGGACAGAAGTGGTTTGGCGTACCAGTTGACACCGATGGGTACCATTATAGAAGCAGAAACAGTGCAGGAAGCACTGGATGTGATCAATGCTGCCTATGAGGAGCTTCAGAAAGAGTGCGGAAGGGTTTACAGCTCCATCAAGATTGACTGGAGAGAGGGACCTGTAGGCAGGTTGAATAAAAAAGTTGCATCTGTGGAAGAAAAACTTGGACGCAAGCTCAAAGCTTAGAAGAACAAATTGTAACTGTCTGCTGTGAAGCGCTTACAGTGGCAGTACAGCAAATATTATCTTTGCCGGTATTGCGTTTAGCGTTAAACAGCTAAAATTCGATATAATCATGCTAAATTTTCACAAGGATTTCAGATGTTATGTGCTGAAAGAATGCAGCGTATTGTACAGGCAATCATATTAGGGCTCATCATGGGGCTGGCAGGTTCAAAGATGTTCGCTGCTGCGTTCATACTGACCTTTGCTATGATGCTTATGCTCTTTATAGCCGGAGTTACGGGCTTCTGCCCGGGACTGATGATCCTGAAAAAAATATTCCCGCCGTGTGAGTGCGGAGAGACGAAGGAACAGTAATGTCAAATATATCCTATAAAGATGCCGGTGTCGATATTGATGCGGGAAATGAGTTCGTAGAAGCGATCAAAGCCGATGTCAAATCGACCTTTGACAGTAACGTTATAGGGGGTATCGGTTCGTTTGCCGGGGCATATGCTCTTCCAAGCGGCTATAAAGAGCCTGTGATCCTCTCTGCAACAGACGGGGTGGGAACCAAGCTTAAGATCGCTATAGAAAGCGGTAAGCTCAACACAGTAGGTATTGACCTGGTTGCAATGTGTGTGAATGACCTAATCTGTAATAATGGAGTACCGATGTTCTTCCTGGACTACTATGCGACAGGAAAACTGTTACCTGAGAATGCAAAAGATGTGGTTGCCGGTATTGCAGAGGGATGCCGTAGAGCAGAGTGTGCACTTGTTGGCGGAGAAACAGCAGAGATGCCGGGGATGTATTCGGAAAATGATTTTGATCTGGCAGGTTTTGCTGTTGGGATAGCAGAGCGAAGTGAGATGGATACTGTTGCCAATGTCAAACCGGGGCAGGTGCTTATTGCCATGCCAAGTTCCGGGGTGCACTCCAACGGCTATTCACTGGTAAGAAAACTTTTCTTTGATAAACTCGGTATGAGTCTTGAAACAGAGTTTGAAGGCAAGATGCTGCTTGAGACACTGTTGGAGCCGACACGTATTTATGTGAAAGAGTACAAATCCAACAAACAGCATATTAAAGCACTGGCACATATCACGGGAGGAGGGATTGTGGAAAATCTTCCAAGAGTACTTCCCGAAGGTATTAAAGCGGTTGTAAAAAAAGAGGATATCAGAATACTGCCCATCTTTGAATTTATGAGTCAGTATGTTGATGAAGAGGAGATGTACCGTGCCTTCAATATGGGTGTAGGGATGGTCTGGGTTGTCGAGCCTGAAAGTGTAGATGCAGTACTTGCCAATACGGATGGTTATGTCATCGGAGAGCTTGTTTCCGGAGACAGAGGTGTTGAACTGATTTAACTTTTTTAATTTCTCTCCAATATGAATGGCGGCACAACTTCGCCGTCACTTATGTTCATCTATTACAACTTTTTATTGTCTTGGATATGCTTCTTTGGAACCATCTATTTTCAGTGCAAGGTTTTAGACCCTGCATATGTGCTAAAATGTGTGTATGAGAAGGAGTGTATTCAGTAAGTCAGATACAATCCCATAGGGTAAGGATTACAAACAACGGTAGTATATACGTATGATGTAATCGTGTAAATGGTGGTGAATATCCGGTGCATTATAGCAGTCCATTCAATAAATATTTTGGAAAAATAATCCTTGAAAGAAAAAAGAGTCATTTTATGTTCTGTGGTATTATCAGAGTGTTAACACACTCTATGTTAGTATATGTATATTGAATAAATATTGTTTACTGCAATGAATCTATGAAAAAGGTAGATATTTTATGAAACTGCTTTTGCTTGAAGATGATCAGATACTGGGTGAAACGCTTCAGCACTTTCTTGTACGCGAAGGATATGAGGTTGATCTTGCTTTAAGTGAGGAGGAAGCGGAAGAACTGACGTTTCATATAAAGTATGACCTTTATCTTTTTGATATCAACCTCCCTTCCGGTAACGGTTTGGACTTTTTAAAGTCCCTACGCCATGCACAAGATGAGACTCCTACGATATTTATTACAGCGCTGACTGACATGGATTCTATGGCACAAGGCTTTGAACTTGATGCGATGGACTATATTAAAAAACCTTTTGAACCAGAGGAGCTTTTGATCCGGCTTAAAGCGAAGTTCCGGGATGATGTGCTCTACTATGATAAGATACAATATGATCCCAAAAACAATATTCTGCGTAAAGAGGGTGAAATTGTGCATATAGGAAATGTACCTTGCTGTATTTTCAGCAAACTTCTGATGCGTAGAGGAAATGTGGTAACACAGGATGTACTCCTTGAGTGTCTTGAACAGCCTTCGGGAAATGCACTGAGGGTAGCAATTGCGAAGATCAAACAGAAACTGGGTATAGAGATAATCAATATCCGCGGAGAAGGGTATATGCTTGAAGCGTTATGAAAAAGAGTCACTGTTAAAAAACTTCTCTGTTTTTTTCTTTATGTTGGAAATATTGTTGATACTTCTTTTTATCGAGTTGTACCATACAGAAAAAAGAGAATACAGGCAGACTCTGTTTCAAACTATGCAAGTGTGCAGTTATACTTTGGAGTGTGAAGATTTTAGTTTTGATTTTGTCTCTAAAGATAAAGGAAAGGCCAATACGCTGTACGGAACAGATGAGCTGTACAGTTACTTCAGCATACCGAAATCTGACAAGTTTTATATTAAGATTGCCTACCCGTCCGCATCTCTGAAAAAAGATATGCAGAAGATCGTATCTGATCTTCTGCTAAAATTCATTTTGGCGACACTGCTGCTTTTGGGGACAGCACTTTTTTTTACTTTTTACAGTCTGAGACCGATCAGAAAAGCATTGCAACTGAATGACGAGTTCGTTAAAGATATTTTGCATGACTTCAATACGCCTATTACTTCCATGGTGCTTAATCTTAAAATGTTCAGAGCAGAACACGGAGAGAATCTTTTTGCCAAAAGGATCTCTCACAGTATCGATACACTGCTTTTTTTGCAGAATAACCTCAAAAGTTTTCTTTTTCATACCCCTTCGCAGAAGAGAGAAATAGATATTGCCGCTTTTGCCAAAGAGCGTATGGATCTGACGGCAAATGCCTATCCAAAGATCATTTTCTCTTTTTCCCAGGAGAATACGCTTGTCAAAATAACACATCCTGAGCTGCTGGCACGTATTTTTGACAATCTCTTAAGCAATGCGGCAAAGTACAACAAAAGCAATGGAAGTGTCAGTGTAAGCGTAAAGAGAACAAAAGTCTTTATTGAAGATACCGGAAAAGGTATTGAAAATGTGGATAAAGTGATGCAACGCTACTATAAGGAACAGGAGCGTGGGATGGGACTGGGTCTGCATATTGTGAAAAAGCTGGTCTCGGAACTTGAGATAGAGATGCAGATGCGCTCTCAAAAGGGTAAGGGTACAACAATAGAACTGGATTTTAAAAATCTTCCGGAGAAGTATGAATGAAAGTGGTGCTGATCACTTTTTTTATACTGCTGCATAGTGTGTTGATCCAGGCGGAGAATATTGATATGCAGATAGAAGCCATACAGAAGGCACCGGTGGCAGAGCGTTTTAAATTGATGAACGCACTGAAAAAGCGTCTGGTCAAGATGAAAGAGAAGGAACGGCTTAAAGCACTTTCAAAACTGCGACTGAGCACGAAGAGCAAACATGCAAAAAAGGTCATCGACAAGGTGGAAAAGGATACAAAACGTATTTTCAAACAGCATTTGGAGAATGAAATGGAGAGTCATATAGAAAATGAAGTAGAGAATCAGGTTCAGGGGTATAATGAAGATCATGAAGGAGGCGATGATGATTAAACCGTTTTATGTACTCCTGTTATTAACAGGAGGATTGTGTGCTAAAGAGATTTCCGATAAGGATTTTGATGGTGTACCGGACAGTTTGGATGAGTGTCCGAATACCCCTTTTCTTAATCAGGTGGATGCCAAAGGCTGTACTACGGTCGAGCTCCGTCTTCCTGATGAGACAGACTTTGACAGTTTGACTGTGACACTGACAAACGGCTATGAGAACAATGATGATATGCCAAGCAGGAATAAACAGTACCGAACCAAAATACAGATCAACTATTACCATAATGACTGGGGTTATTCCCTCCGTACTTCCTACTGCACAGAGGAAGAGAATATGGATCTCGGGGATACGACACTAAAGGTGAGAAAACGTTTCAGACTGAGTCCGGAACTTCGTCTGAATCTTGGTGCAGGTGTCAAGCTGCCGACGTATAGCTTTACAGGAAACAGAACAGATTATAAACTCTACAGTTCTCTCTATTACTATCCCTCAGAAGGGCTTTCTCTTTTTGGAGGATTGAACTATACATTTATCCGGGATGAAGAGCTCATGGGAGAATTGCAGAACAGAAGCAGTCTCTTTGTTGGAACAGGGTATTTCTTTACGCAACGCCTGTATGCCAACTTTAGCTATGCTTATGAAGAGAGTAAATACAGGGATGAACATGCAGAGCATTCTCTCTCCGGAACACTCTTTTATCAGGTGACAGATAAATGGTTTGCTACACTTTACTATAAACAGGATATCCTGGATGAGGATCTGCATGATGAACTCTATTTTGGTATAGGTTACAAGTTTTGGTAGGTTTTCAGAAAATAGATGAGAGGTATGAAGAGAAGGCAAAGTTCACTTTGCCTTCATGGTAGAGAGAGGAGTATCAGTCACCATTTGGTCCGTTGTGACAGTCATAACAGCTTACTTTATGTCCTTTTGCAAAGTTTTTCTGTCCCCACTCGGTAGAGAATGAACGGTCGGTCCATGCAGCGGAGAGTACAGAACCTTTATAGTCCTGACCATGGCATACTGTACATTGTGCAGTATTGTTCTCTGCGGCACCTTCATGGCCTTCGACCCAGCTCTGGCCTACAGGGTGCATACCGTGCGGGCCGCCTGTAACAGTCTTGGGTACACTGTTGTGACACGCACTGCACTCACCGATCGTTCCGGCATGGCCCTGGATCTGATCACTCAGGATATTATCCGCATTGTGTGCAGGATAAATGGCATGTGTCGCTCCATGGCAGGCTTCACACTGCAGGCTGCCATGTCCTTTGCTGAAACGGTAAAGGCTAAGACCTGCTGCCGGTGTATCGATATTTGTCGCGAATTTTGTATCGATGACATTTCTGAGTGTATTGGTCGCAGGGTCGATAGCTGAGAGTTCTCTTTTCCCGTCATGGTGGCAGGCTTGACAGTTTGGTTCATGGAGCCATCCTTCCCTGTTGGTACTTCCTACTGCCGACATATTACCGTGGCAGCTTTGACACTGCATAGTATTATTGCCACTGGTATCCTTTGCATCTCCCATGGCGCCTCTTAGACATTTGGTTTCAGCACCCGGGTGACAGGTATAGCAGGCATTTCGGTTATTGATGTCATCCAGAGGCAGTCCGTTAAGCGGATCGATCACTGCAGCATGTTTGCCGTGTATGGATGCAGTGAAAGCTTTTATATTGTTGACCCCGGTATTTGGAAGAGCATTACTTCTGTGACATGCAGCACAAAGAATGGCTGTTCCGCCATTGGCTGTTGCTTCAAGTCCTTGCGGATCATAGGTGTATCCTTTTGCCTGAAGTGCAGCAGTATTGTCTGTTACGGCAGAAGGGTGCTTCTCATCATGCAGACGCAGAATATTGAACTTGTAGTCTTTTTCAGGGTCAGCATTGTTCACCCAGCCGGCATTTGGTTTTGCATCATTGCTTGGTGCATTACTCTGGTGGCAGCGTTTACAGTCCATCTCGTCACTGACCGGCAGAACAGTAGTTGCCTCTGCAAGAATATTCCCCTGGCTGTCTTTTGCAACGACTTTGACAAGCGGATAGTAGTTCTTGCTTCCGTCATCATTGTACGGGGTAATAGGAATACCTTCTGCTTCCCACCATTGGTGCACAGTATTGAAGGTCAGCTGCTGAGGTGTTTTGCTTGGTGTTTTGACACCGGTAAGCCCGGTATCCTGTGCCAGAACAACACCAAAAAGCTGTTTGCTGTGATCCCAGAAATTTGTTTTGTCCGTACTTGAAGTATTCCATTTGCCATCGGTACCCTGTTCTGCTTCATAGGTGAGAATGATTCCTGAAGTGACAAGGTCTCCGTTTTTGTCTTTGATCTGGGCATGCAGATTATTGTAGGGAGGCAGTACAGAGAATACGGAAAAGTCGTTTCCATCCATACAGTGCATGCCCAGGTCATTCCATGCAGTCAGTACATAGCTGAAACCGGAAGAAGAATTACTGGTCTCCTGCACATCAGTGCTCCCCCCTCCTCCGCATGCCATAAAAACAGGTGCACTCAGCAGCAGTAACCATAGATTTTTTTGTTTCATTTTTCGCCCCTTGTAATTATAAGTATTTCAAATTCTAACAAAAGAAGTGTTAGCGGTTTATGTCCGGAGTCAGAGTGATATTTGAGGCTGGAAATATGGTTGGGTATCTCATATTCGGCTTTTTCTGGCACGATATAGGTTTTTTGTGTTAACATTTGGAAGAACTGTTTTATTGTTCGAAAGAGTGCAGTTCATATTCAATTCATAAGAATTGGCTACTCTGTTACTCTGATTTTCAAAGGAATACAACAATGAAAAGAATTTTTTTGCTAAATGTATTAGCCTTTTCACTTTTTTCAATAAGTGTCCGGGCTGATACATTTGCACTGGATGAGCTTATACGGTACGGCTTAAAGCATAGTACAGCAGTAAAACAGAGCAAAGCGAAAATGGAGCTGGCTCAGGCACAACGTAAGGAGAGCAGATCGGCCCGATTTGGGAATATCGATCTGGTTGGGAGCTATACACACTATAACCTGCCAAGAACACTTGCACCGCTTACACCTGCGAGTATCTTAACGGATCCTACTGCTGTGCCCACAACAACCAATCTTTTTGGAACAGGAGTTATGTATTCTGTCCCTCTCTTTACCGGTTTTGCCCAGACCAGGCAGGTAGAGATGGATGCTATTGCCATGGAGCTGTCAAAAAGCAGACTCTCTTTGACAAAAGAGCAGCTTGCATACAATATAGCATCTCTTTACCTCTCTATTCTTGCGCTGCAGGATATGTCCTATGCACAGCAAAAACATGTTGAAGTATTGAAAAAACTGAGAAATACCATCAAACACGAGGTTGATCTTGGTAAAAAGGCCCAGATCGATCTGTTGAAGGCGGAAAAAGATCTGTATGGAAACCTTTCATATCTGGAGGTACTCAAAGGTAATGTTGCGATAACAAAAGCTTCTTTGGCAAGTCTTGCCGGTTTGGATGATCTTGGAGAGATAGAACCGGTAAGGATTTCAGTGACAAAGCCGAACTATTCACTAAACAGGCTGCTTGGTGAAGCCGCTTCTTTAGATAAAGTGCATATTGCCGAACTGAATATCCAGAAAGCTGACACAGGTGTGAAGAAGAGTAAAGCAGGTCGTTATCCCCAGGTTTCATTCAACTCCTACTACGGATATAATTACGGTGAAAATGACAGCTCCAATAAATACCCCGGAGAGTTTAACTACGAAAAGAACTGGCAGATCGGAGTGAATGCCAAATGGACACTTTTTGATTTCGGAAAAAGCGATGCAGCTACGCAAAAAGCAAAGATAGCAAAAATGCAGGCGACTTTAGAGAAGCAGCAGGTACTGCTGGATCTTCGAAAATCACTGGTGGAAGCCTATGAGAAGATAAAGCAGGCTTATGCAAATTACAGAGGCAACAACAGGCAGTATATATTGGCCAAAAAAAGTGAGAAGATAGAGCGTGTACGTTACAGGAACGGTGTCTCAACGATCAATGATCTTCTTTATGCCATAAGCCAGACACAACTTGCAAAAGCAAAACTGATCGAGAGTCAGTACAATTACCAAAAAGGAAAGTTCTATATGGATTATCTGCTGGAGAGAGGCGTTAAGCCGAACGACACTTACCAAAGGTAAGCTTTAGTGAGATGAATTGCAAAGGGGCTTTGCTCCTTGGCAAGAAGAGAGGATAGAGAGGCGTTAAGCCGAACGACACTTACCAAAGGTAAGCTTTAGTGAGATGAATTGCAAAGGGGCTCTGCTCCTTGGCAGGAAAAAACAATGAAAAAAGAGGGGTCAAGCAATGTCAAAAAAAAGAATTATCATCATCATATTTGTGATCTTGGCAGCAGTACTGCTGATCAAGGGGAAAGGATTACTGGAGAAGAGACGGGCTGCGATTGAACATGAGGCACTTCCCTCTACATCTATGTTGAATGTTACGTTGGTAAAAGCGGAACAGGACAGTTTGCAGAACAGGGTGACTTTTCTGGCACAGGTTCTTTCGGACAAGAGTATCACCCTTTCGACCAAACTGGCCGGATTTGTCGAAAAGATTTTTGTAGAGGAGTCCCAAAAGGTACACAAAGGAGATCTCCTGGTAAGTATAGATGCATTTGAAGTACGTTCAAATATAGATACACAAAAGAGTGTATTGAAGGCACAGGAGAGTGATCTGGCACTGGCCAGGGGTATTTATGAACGCAATAAAAAGCTTTATGCCATCGGCGGACTCTCCAAAGAACAGCTTGCCTCCTCCAAAGTAGTATTGGAGTTGAAGGCTTCAGCAGTGGAGGGAACAAAACAGAAGATAGAACAGCTTCAGCATCAGCTCTCCTATCTGAAGATCGTTGCACCGTTTGATGGAGAGATCGATGCGGTATTGCTGCATGAGGGTGATTTGGCAGCAGCGGGGAAACCGATCTTGAAAATGAGTGATATGAAGAAGAAACTTGTTTTCTCCTACAGCCCGGGGAAAAAAGAGTGGATAAAAAAAGAGCAGGATGTCTTTTTGGATGGGGTCCGTGCCGGGTATGTCAGAACACTCTATACGACTGCACAGAATGGTTTGACTTCGGTTGAGGTGGCATTGAACCGGGAGATCACTGCACCGGTAGAGAGTTCCGTGACAATAGAGGTGTTGACTGATGAGAAAAAGGGGTGTACCCTTCCGGATAATACGCTGCTGCACAAAAAAGAGGGTATCTACGTGATGCTGTATGAACAAGGCAGATTCACGCCGTTGAAAGTCAATGTGGAGATGCAGGATAAAAACAGAGTCTTGATCTCTCCTTGTCCCAAGGAACCGGTAGCACAGGCTTCTGAAGTGAAGCTGGCACAGCTTCCCGGTTATGGTAGTGTAACTATCTCCGGAGTGAAGTAATGGAGAATAACAGTACAACCTGGGTAGAGAAGGTTCTGCGAAAGCCGCATGTGATCATCGCTTTTCTGGCACTTTTTGTGATGGCAGGGATCTTTGGATATAACAAGATCCATCGTAATCTTTTTCCAAACTCCAACTACCCTGAAGTAGCAGTGGTTATTGTAGAACCCGGTTCTTCAGCAAAAACGATAGCAAGCAATATTGCCGTACCGGTGGAAGAGGAGCTCTATGCTCTCGACCAGATCCGCCGCGCCTATTCTACTACAATCGATGAGGTCACGGTGATACGTGCAGAGTTCGAGTATACCAAAGATATTGATACGGCGGTCAACGATGTTACCAATGCTCTTTCAAAGGTCCGCTCAAAACTTCCCAAAGATATCCGTGAACCGCAGATTATCAAGATCACCGAAGCAACGGCACCGATACTTGTGGTAGCAATGTCTCCCAAAAAGGGCTCTTCTCTTTCACTTGAAGATATACGTGATCTGGCCGGTACGGAGATAAAACACAAACTTTTAAAGACCAAGGGAGTCGCCAATGTTGATATTTTCGGCGGTTATGAAAAAGAGCTGCAGATCATTATTGACAAGAACAGACTGGATACCCTGCATCTGAGTTTGGGTCAGGTCATTGCAACGATCCAGAAGAATGACAGCGAGTATGCTGTCGGATTTGTAAGTAATGAGGAGCATCGTTATTTGCTGAAGGCGCAGGGTAAACGGGAGAAGATTGATGCCCTGAGAAATCTTCCGATCACTCCGGAAGTGAAGCTTTCTGATGTAGCAGAGGTCTATTTTGGACATTATGAGAACAGTGCCGCCTATTTTGGTAACGGCAAAGAGGCGATCGCACTTTCTATTCAACGTTCAATTACCGCAGATGTGATCAAGACGATCGATAAAGTTGAAGCGATCATCACGGATTTTAGAGAGAAGTATCCGAATATTGATTTTGAAGTGAGCGATACCCAGAAAGAGACTATTGAACAGAGTACCATGAATATGTTCGAGTCACTGAGAGATGCAATCGTGATGTCGACCATTGTGGTTTTTCTGTTCCTTGCCAGTTTCCGTCAGATCCTGGTTGTCCTGGTGACCATTCCGCTGGTGTATGCTTCGACTATTGCACTGATGTGGCTGGTAGGTATCGATTTTAATGTCGTGACCCTGACAGCGATCATTCTGGCACTGGGACTCCTGTTGGATGATACCGTGGTGGTCATGGAGAATATAGAGCGGCATTACAGGGAGCTTGGGAAAAAGATTCATGCGGCAGTCTTTGACGGAACCAAAGAGATTATGTTTGCTGACTTCTCCGGAACGGTGACAACGATGATCGCACTCTCTCCGATGCTTTTTATCGGCGGGTATCCCCAGACGGTCTTTGCCCCGCTGGTCGGGACACTGCTTTTGGCGCTGATAGCCTCCTATATCATTTCAATTATTGCGGTACCGCTGCTTTCTCTGCATATTCTGGCAATACAGCATCCGCTGCTTTTGAAGGTGGAGAATGGTTTCCATAAAGTGATAGGAGGCGCCAATGACTATATTCAGAGTTTTTTTGCCAATATTGTACGCGCTATTACCGCTTCCAAAGTCTTGGGGTTTGCATCTCTCTTTGTTCTGATCGCACTCTTTGTGACATCGGTTAAGTTTGTGATGCCGACAGTTGGTCAGGAGTTGATGCCCCCTATGGATACAGGAGGAGTCAACATCAATATCACAACAGATGCAAACCTGCCCATAGAGAAGAGTGAAGCGCTTATGAAAAAGGTCAATAAGATCATCAAAGCACAGGGAGAACTGCTGCGAATTTCGGGAAGCATCGGCTCAGAGGCCGGAGTACTCAGTATTGGATCAGGGTCCGGAATAGACCATTTGCAGATCGTGGCAACTTATGTGGACAGACATCATAGAAAAGAGGATATCTGGCAGATTGCCAAAGCACTGAGAGAAGAGATCGCCAGGTTGGAAAATGTGAAATATCTTGAAGTTACACCGTATGGAGCGACTGCTCTGGCGAGTATCAGGGCAACGGTCGATGCCAAACTGAGTGCTTCGAATATAGAGCTGCTTCAGGATGCAGGTGCCAAAGTGAAAAATGCTTTGGCACATACAAAAGGGGTTGTCTCCGCTTCAACAACCTGGGATGCGGACAAAGTTGTCTATAACCTCAATATAGATGAGGCAGAGGCACTGCATTACGGGTTGAAGCGTTCAGATATTGTAACTCAGCTTCAGTTGGCACTGCGTGGTGCACCGGTGGCAAGTTTTGCCAAAACAAACAGTATGGACTATACTGTCAGAGTATGGTTGCCGAAAAAACAGATCAACCATTTTGAGACGATCATGCAGATGCTGATAGATACGAACAAAGGCAAGATCCCGCTCAGCAAGATTGCGACACTGACCTCAGACAGAGAGCCGAGTCTCATTACCAGAGAAGGGCTGCAGTATACACTCGAAGTGTATGGAGACAGAGAGAAAGCTGCTGTTTCACACATTATGGCAAGTTTTGAAGAGCAGCTGGCGGAGGTTAAACTTCCAAAAGGGGTGGAGTTGGAGCAGATAGGGGATATTAAACAGTTCAAGGCATCTGCAGAGCGTATGGTGGGGGCGATCATCACAGCGGTGATTCTCATCTTTTTGACACTTATTGTGATGTTCGGGAATTTCAAGATCTCATTGATGATCCTCTTTTCGATCCCATTGACGATCATTGGTGCATCCTGGACCATGCTTGCTGTTGACTACCATGTCTCTATGCCTGCGATGATGGGCTTTATGCTCCTCTCCGGGGTCATTGTGAATAATGCCATTTTGCTGATACACTTTGCACTGGAGCAGATCAATGCAGGTATCAATAAAAGAGATGCGATGCTCGAAGCGATCAAGATCCGTACCCGTCCGGTACTGATGACCGCTTTTGCCGTCTCCGTAGGTATGCTTCCTGTCGCACAGGGGGCTGCGATCGGGCTTGAACGTCTGGCACCGCTTGGTGCAGTCGCTATCGGAGGGTTGATAGTCGGGACATTCATGACGCTGGTATTTATCCCTGTAATGTTCATATGGACAGTCAAAGAACAGAGTGTCAGAGAAGATATGGCTGTATAGTTATATTGGAAAGATCAATATAGACTTTTTTAAAAAAATAGAGGATTGGCAGTTTTGGGAACAGGAGTATATATGAGGTTTTTTTTAGGGTTTCTTTTGCTGTTTGGTGTACAGGGTATCTTTGCCCAAAGTTTGACATTGAAAGAGGCTATAGCCAAAACTTTTGCAAACCATCCGGATATAAAAACGTTTATGCTGCGCATACAGCAGGCGGAGCAGGGGTACAATGCCGCCTATGCAGACTATCTGCCGCAGATCGATCTTTCAGCTGCCTATGCACCCGTACAAACCTTTTCTCTGCCGGTTAACGGCACTTTTCATACTGTTGATGACAGAAGCTGGAATGTTGGGGTAAGTCTGCGTCAGAAAGTATGGGATTTCAAAAAGACAAGTTCTCTGGTCGCTGCATCGAAGATCGATGAGGATATCTCTAAACTCTCTTTGAAAGAGGTTAAATCGCTGCTTGCCTATAAGGTCAAGACTCTTTATGCTCTTTTGGTTGTGCAGAAGGAGGCGGTTGCTGTCAGACGCAAAGACCTGGAGACCAAAAAGATTTTTTATGAACAGTCCAAAGCGTTGGTCAGACAGGGGCTCAAAAACCATGCCGATGCCAGCCGTTTTCTCTCTTCTGTCTATATTGCCGAAGATGCGCTTGCCGGTGCCAAGGCTGCGTATGAAAAGGCGAAAACCTCTCTTTCCCTCTATATGGGGGTTCCGCTTCCAAAGCGTTTGAGTCTGCAGTCAGGTGTCGTCAAAAAAGGAGCAGGGATTGGAAAGAGTGTGGAACGGGAAGTAGTTGCAAACAATTACAAACTGAGAATGAATGACCGCACAGTAGAGAAGAACAGGATGCTGCAGCGTGCAAGTGAAGCGGCACATTTTGGATCAATTGATCTTGTTGTATCACATAGCAGGGTTGATACTCTCAACGCATACAATACCGAATATATCGGTGTCAGCTACAATCTGCCGCTCTATCACGGCGGCAGGTTGAATGCACAGGAGCAGCAGGCGAAGATAGGCTACCAGATTGCGCAGGAGCAGCGTGCGTCCGAAGCGCTTGCTCTAAAAGAGGAGCTGCGGTCACTGATCATAGATATCAGACGGTTTGAAAAGACGATCAAAGCCAAAAAAGCACAGCTTCTCTCTGCCAGAGAGACCCAGAAAGTAATTAAAGCGCGTTACAAGGAGGGGCTGGCAACCTATATTGAAGTACTTGACAGTACCTCTGTAGTACTTAATGCGGAACTGGGAGTTCTTGAGGCTTACTATTCCCAAAGTCTCGCATTGGACAGAATTGAATATTTAAAAGGAAAGATCTGATGCATAGATATGTCAAGAATGGGCTGATTATCCTTGCCGTTTCGGCAGGTACAGTACTTTTTTATAACAAGGTGTATATTCCTAAAAGCACATATGAGAGAGTTGTTTCCTCCAAAGGAGACCTTGCTGTCGAGACATACGGCATCGGTAATGTAGGAGCCAAATATACCTACAGCATCACTGCCCAGACAGGAGGAAAGATCCTCTCTATCACTACGGATGAGGGCAGATGGGTCAAGAAAGACGATCTTCTTGTAACCATCGACAGTGTTGATGTACCGCAGATGCTCGAGGAGGCGGAGATTGCTGCAAAGAAAGCCGCTTCAGAGCTGGTGGCGACTCAAAAAGAGCTGCTGAGTCTGCAGGCGCAGAGAGAACTTGCACAGATCACTTATGTACGCTATGCCAAACTCAAAGAGCAGTCCTTTGCTTCCAAATCGGAGTATGATAAAGCCAAAGCCGACCGTGACGTCATTGAAGCACAGATAGAGGCGACCAGAGCACATATTGCATCGGCCACCATGGAGGTAAGCAGGGCTCAGAAAGCCGTAGAGGCGCTCAAGGAGAAACTGGCACGATATATGGTTTATGCGCCGGTAGACGGCTATGTTATCTCACGGGATGCCGAAGTAGCGCAGACCGTACTTCCTTCACAGGCTATTTTGCAGATTGTCAATCCTGAAGATGTCTGGGTAAAAGCCTATATTGATGAGAAGGTAAGCGGCAGAGTCAAGGTGGGACAGAAAGCAGAGATTACCCTTCGTTCACAGTACGAGAAGCGTTTTGAAGGGACGGTAGCGCGTATTGTTCCCAAGAGCGATCCTGTGACACTGGAGCGTGAAGTCGATGTGGTATTCAAGAGGCTGCCTAAACCTTTCTATATCAATGAACAGGCAGAGGTGAGCATCTCATCAAAAACATATAAAGATGTGGTCAAAGTACCCCTGAAGGCACTGAGTTACTACAAGAAGAAGGTGGGAGTCTGGACTGAAAAAGAGGAAAAAGCACACTTTATAGCGGTAAAAGTACTTGTACGGGGAGACAAGGAAGCGGCAGTAACAGGTATAGAGGATAATATGACACTTCTTATAGAATCCGAAAAGAAAAAACCTCTTAAAGAGGGCTCAAGTGTACATTGATGATTAATCTGGCCAAAAGAGATATTAAACATACCCTTGGGAAGTTTATCGTCACCGCAATGGGGGTAGGGATGCTTCTGGGGATCGTACTGATCATGATCGGTGTCTACCGTGGTATGATGGTTGATGCCGAAGTACTTCTTGATGATCTTGATGTCGATATATGGGTGGTTCAGGAGGATACACTCGGTCCTTTTGCAGAGTCTTCAAGAGTTCATGAAGACCTTAAAAACAGTGTTTATGTTATAGACGGTATTGATAAAACAGCAGCATTGACCTTTCAAAATCTGCAGCTTGACAATAAGCAGAGAGCTGTACGTGTGGTGGCTGTGGGATTCGATCCGTACGGCAGGATGGATCCTGTCAATCCCAAAAGGATAGTTGAGGGAAGAGGAATTCGGCGTAACCACTATGAAATCGTTGTATCTGACAACATCGGCTTCAAGATGGGCGAGAAGATCCCTATCGGTCGAAATATCTATAGGGTAGTGGGTATAACGCACGGTACAGTCTCCTCCGGCGGTGATCCACTGGTGTATATTTCACTCAAAGATGCTCAGGAGCTTCAGTTTTCCTACTCCAACAACCGTATCAGAAGTGACAGGGCAAGAGGTATCAGTGATGCATCTGCCGCCATTCCGATGGTGAATGCCGTTGTTGCTACTGTCAGAGAGGGGTATGCTATTGATGAGGTGGCAAATCATATCAGAGAGGGACTTCATAAAAGTATCTATACCAGAAAAGAACAGAAAGATATTCTGACTAAGAACCTTATTGAGCGTGCATCCAAACAAATAGGACTTTTTACCGCCATTTTGGTAGCAGTATCCACCATTATTATCTCTTTGATCATCTATACGATGACATTGGAAAAGATGAAGGAGATCTCTATTATGAAGCTTATTGGACTCCCCAACAGTATGATCATCAAAATGATCATACAGGAGACGCTGCTTCTGGGATTTCTGGCATTTATTTTCGGTAATTTATTTGCCCATTTTATCTACGACAAGTTCCCCAAGAGGGTCGTACTGGAACTTCCCGATGCGTGGCTTCTATTTGTGGTAGTGCTTATTGCATCCATCTTGGCTTCGTTCATCGGGGTCAAAAAAGTCATCTCTGCCGATCCGGCAGCAGCTATAGGAGGATAAGATGGGACAGCAGGCGATCAAAGTTGAAGACCTTGTTAAACATTTTGGTAAAGGGGAGAACCTTGTTCGTGTGATCGAAGGTGCCGAATTTCAGGTGAACAAGGGGGAACTGGTCGCTCTTATTGCTCCCAGTGGTGCTGGAAAGACCACTTTACTGATGATGATAGGGTGTGTAGAAGAGCCTACCAGCGGAAGGATGTGGCTGGGGGATGAGAAAGTCTATGATAATCGTTGGCTGACCAAAGAGCAGCGTAAGATCCGCCGTGAAAAGATTGGGTTTATCTTTCAGGCGCACTATCTTATCCCTTTTTTGAATGTTATAGAGAATGTGACACTGGTCCCGCAGACCAATGGTGTTCCCGCCAAAGAGGCGGAGAAGTTCGCTATGGAGCTGCTGAAGTACTTTGATATAGCCGACAAAGCATACAATATGCCCTCTGAACTCTCCGGAGGGCAGAATCAGCGAGTTGCCATTGCCCGGGCACTGGCGAACAAACCTCAGATCATCCTTGCAGATGAACCAACGGCAGCTTTAGATCTGGACCGTTCTGTCAGTGTAGTGAAGATGCTTAAAAAGATTGCAATCGATCAGAATGTCGCTGTCATCATGGTTACACACGATGAGGCAATGCTGCCGTTGTGTGACAGAATACTCAAGATCGAGAATAAAAAGGTTGTTTCAGAGGCTGTACCTGAGGGTAGTAGACATATGATTTAAATAGGGCACCTCAAATAACCCCATATGCTCATAACATTGCCGGCTTTGTTCTAGGCAAGGCACACTTTACAGACCTAGCCGTAGCTAAGTCGAAAAAGTGTAACGCCGCATAGGGCAAAGCCGGCATTGCCCAAAGGGTGGGCTTTGCAGACGCGATCTTTCACAAGATGCTTCCATCGTCTTAGCTTTGGCTAGGACTTGAAAGCCTCTTGCAAAATCTCACATCTGCAAAACCCATTATGGGCGTATGGGGTTATTAGAGGTGCCCTAAATACTTAGATGGCTGCAAACTTGGGAGGGAGGAGAGAATGATTAAACAATTTGCAGCCGTCTAAATTTTTGCAAGAGAAGGTTAAAAAAAGGAGAGAAGACTTAATGTCTTCCTCTTCCCATTCCGCCGCTACCTCTTCTTTGCATTTGACTGCTCTGTCCCTGAACTTCGCTGTTATGTTCATACCGGTACTGATGCTGGTATTTGTATTGGTACTTGTTTTGATATGTTTTTCCATCAGTATCTGTATTTGTCTGCTGCTTCATATAGCGGTATTGTTTCGCTTCTGTATTATTCGCTGCCATTGCTGTAGCTATTGTAAGCGTAAAAAGAAACAGTGTTTTTTTCATGATGTATCCTTTTTTTGTGATTTGCCATGAGTATTTCTGTTTTACTCAGCAGAATAGTTGAATTATAAAAAACAATTGTTACCAAAGTGTTAGTTAGAATGTTCGCATTCCTTGTCCCTGACCGCCACGGAATCCTGCTGGCGGAAAGTTATCATACATCCATTCGGAAATTGTTTTTAGTTCACTTTGTGTTACATTCCCTTTTTGCGAAGGCATCAGTCCGAAACGTTGTATTTTTTGGGGCATACATACGGCTTTTGTGCTGCTTGGATCGAGTGCATAGTCAGATATGAATGCAACAGCCTTCTTTTTGTCAGGATAACGCATTTTGACATGGCGCATGATCCCCATGAGAGGAGGCGCTGTAAGAGTTGATATATCTGCCGGTCTTGTTTTGATGTGGCACATGGCGCATTTGGCATCAAATAGTGCTTCTGCATCTTGTGCCGAAGCAGTGGAGACGCTCAGGAACAGCATAGCTGCCAGTAGTAGTATTTTGTTCTGTTTCATAAATAGATCCTTTTGATTTGGTTATCGGAATTATAAGAGCTATGTATGAACTGAATATCAACTGAAATTGTATGTCGGTGTAAACTCAGTCAGTTTTTTCCGGAATAATATAGATCTTTTTATCAACATCAAATTTTCTGATATAGGCATCGATCAGCTCTTTCAAGGTTTGATCATCCAAGCTTGATCTCTTTTTAATGGGGAACTTTTTAAAAAACGGAGCCGGCATGATCGATACTTCAGGAGAGGGTGCTTTGAAGTATGCAAAGATCTTTTTTCTGATCAGTGCTTTGGAGGAGTACTTCAGAAGATAGCGGCGATAGATCATCTCGGAAGGAATCTGCTGCTGAGTATGACACTGAAGGCACTCTTTTTGGAGAGATTGGTCAAGTATTGTATTCTCTCTCCCCCATAAAGAGAAGAGTGCCGCAAAGAGAATGAATATTATTTTTTCCATGTGATGGTAACCTCCGTTCCCTGATCGGTTTGTGAATCTATTTGTATCTCAAAGCAGTAAGCTTTTACCACCTGGTAGACAATATCCAGCCCTATACCAAACCCGCCTTCGCTGCTGTTGGCACGCTTAAAGCGTTTATGGATCGTAGCAAGTTCCTCTTTTGCTATGCCGATGCCGCTGTCTTTGATACAAAACTGCATACAGGTTAAGTATACTGCAATAGTACCGTCGGTTTTATTGTATTTGATGGCATTTGAAATGAGGTTGTCAAGGAGACGTATGGCATCATCCTGATCGATATGAAGTACTATATCCGGTTCTATAGCGGTATGCAGGGTGATCTTTTTGGCTTTGATAGCAACAGAAAAATATTCCAGCCTTTCTTTAAGAAGATGTGAAATATTAACGGCTTGGATATTACGATGATATTGGTGATTGAGTTTCAGGTAAGTCAGATCATCATAGATACGGCTCAGTGTTTTGGAAGCGATCTCTATGCGCCGCATCTCCTCTTTGGCATCACATTTGTGCAGGGTTTGGATAAGTTCAAGATTGGTCAGGATGGTACTGACGGGTGTGTTGAGTTCATGGGTTGTATCCTGAATGAAACGGTTCATGGTTTCGATTGATTCATGCATTGGGGCAATGAAGAGACGACCCAGAAAATAGCCTAATATAAGGAAAAATACTCCGGCTCCCAGCATAAAAAGAATGATCATCTTTTGCAGATTGGCAATGCCTGCCTGGTCAACTGCTGTCCAAAGCAGAAGATAAGCAACACCAAGATGATAGGGATCGACTGGTTTGATGTAGAGTATATGTCCGTCAACAAGATGATACTCCTGAGTAAATCCGGTATTCTTTGGAGGAGTAAAGTTGGAAAAAATCGGGTTCAACTCCTTGTCAAGCAGAGCGATTTTGTATATCTCTTTTACATGGATGGGCAGTTTTGATTCAAATGTTTTATGAAGGCGGATGAGTTGATGCTGTATCTTCTCCCCTTCCTGTTTCATCTCTATGCGTTGTTTGTCGATCAGGTGGTGTTTTTCAAGGGTATAGAAAATAGCGCTCCCTATGGTAAAGAGTATAAATGTTGAAATAAGGTAGATCGCCAGAAACCTGAAAAGGCTTCTTTTTTCACTGCGGTACAAAACGGTATCCTACATTTTTGACTGTTTCAATATGCTCTTTTCCAAGATGGGAACGCAGAGTTTTGATGTATGTACGCAGCGAACCGGAACTTGGTTCTTCATCAAAGTCCCAAAGAGTATCATAGATTTTCTCATAGGAGACAAGAAGGTCAGGGTGTTCGAGCAGAAGTGCGAGCAGTTTGGCCTCTTTGTTTTTTAAAGGAATGGTTTTGCCGTTTTGGGTCAACCGAAACTCTTTGGGATAATAGTGCAGTCCCTTTCCAAGATCAAGATACTCTTCTCTGCTGCCATAACGTTTTCTAAGTTGTGCTTCGATCCTGACGAGGAGTTCTTTCAGTGCAAAGGGCTTCCTGATGTAGTCATCACATCCTGCATCGAATCCTTTGCTCACATCATCGACACCATGGAGAGACGTGATAAAAATAGCCGGAGTATCGCTGCCCTCTTTACGCAGTTGTGAGAGCAGGTCAAATCCACTTTGGTGAGGTACTTTGATATCCAGCAGCATCAGGTCGATATCGGTTTCATACAGTATATCTCTGGCCTGATGGCTGTCATAGGAGGGCAGGACTGTATAGTGATGGTGCTCAAGGAACTGTTTGATTGTATCATTCAGCTGCAGATCATCCTCAAGCAGCAGTATTTTTCGTTGCATCTCTGACCTTTTTGGGTTGTCTGTTTGGTATTGTATCTTTTTAACATCAATCAAATATCAATTTAAATCTTGAGTGTTAAACTCTCATATAGAGCAGCTATCATTATAGGCAGATCAAGATGTGTGACAGTCTGAAAAGAGAGGGTACCCAAAAACAGGGATTATCCCATATATGACCTGGAAATTGCAGACTTGATCTACTGGTAGTTTCCAAATGTTATCTGGTTTTCGTTTCTGTTTCTGCTGGCATGTTTGAATCCTTTATAGTAGTGCCATGCATATACTATACGATTAAGCAGCAGATAGGGAATACCAAATATCTTTTTATTGGCAATATAGTAGAGGGATTCCCTCAGGGATGAACCTGCAAGAGAACGCAGTGTACTGAAAAATGATACTGACTTTTCCGGGTAGATATAGACATCTGCTTCTCCTTCAATGCGTCTTCTGGAAGCAAGCTGTTTTAGCGTATAGTTGTGTGAATGCATCGCTATGGCCTCTTTGACATAAGCTATTTTATATCCTTTCTTCTTGATCTGTACAGCCCAGTGTGTATCTTCCGAACCCCATGCATCCGTATAGAACGGCTGTAGTTCCCACACAGATTTTTTCATAGCGGCTATGGGAAGGGAGTAGTGCATCCATTCGGGTTTCTCTCCGGTATCCGGGAAAGCTCTTGCGTAGTCATGCCTTACCCATAGATCAGCCTCCGGACGTACGATCTGTCTTCCAAATGAGGCTGCTGTTTTGGGATCCTCAAGCGGTTCAATAAGCCTTTTTATCGCATATTCGTCAAGCAGAACGACATCAGAGTTAACAAATACCACAATGTCCGTTTTTGCTTCGTTTACAGCTTGGTTGAGTACTTTTCCGGGGAAGTAGGTACCGGGCTCTATAGCAATGAAGGTATGAGGATAGGGGGCTATCATCTCAAGGGTCGCATCGGTAGAACCGGAGTCTACGATCATCAGTTCAATATCGACACCTTTTTGCGCCATCAGTGCTGCAAGTGCCTGATCAATCACCCACTCAACATTGAATGTACGTACGATTACTGTTACTTTTTTCATGCTGCAGCCTTTGTCTCTTTTGGCAACAGGTCACCCATAAAGATGGTTTCCCTGGTTTGAATGTAGTCCAAAATTTTTTGAACAGCTTTGAATCCGTCTGCCAGATACATGGTAATGGGGTGGATGATCATAACGGAGAGTCTGCCCTTGGCTTCATTCTCTTTTAGCTGATCGAGTACCATTTCAGCCCACGTATCGATGTAGTATGAGTCAGGTCCGAAATCATCAGACCAGTTATAACGTTTCTGCCACTGTGCGATCCACTCAGGGGTACGTTCGGCATGGATGATATGTTCATGGTCCGGAATAATGTTGATAGGAAGGTTATAGAGTCCGGTATCATCTTTTTGCAGAGTAAAGTTCTCTTTTTTTACACCGTCAGAACAGATATCTATACCCAGGCTTTTAAGGATCTTTTCGGTATTTGGGCCATGCATATACATATGGTTTCTCCAGATATTGATACGTTTACCGGTCTTTTTATATATGATATCGATGGTCTTTTTCGTATCATAGTACTGGTAGGCGTACGGACCGTTATAGTTTTTTGTAAGCTTGTTCCAGACCCTGTGCAGAAGCTCCGGTTTGAATGCTTCGTAGGTATGCCCGCCAACTTCGATATTGGGACTCTCTACGATCGGCTTGACCTCATCCCACTCCTCTTCAAAAGATCGTCCTGTGATAAAGAATGAGCCCTTTATGTCTCTTGCTTCCATCATTTTTACAAACTCTCCTGCCAGAGACATCTCTGTTCTGTCACTGTGCAACTGGTTTCCTGTTTTAAGACTCATATGGTGCAGGTCGGCTGTTAAACAGATCATAATCTCTCCAATTCAATATTATATGTACGGAGCACATTGATGAAGTTTGTGTCTCCCCATTTTGACCAAAGTGTCAAAAATCCTTTTAAAAATCCGTGTGTATCATTCTCTTTTGTGTGCAGAGCAGCTTTGAACAGAGACCGGTAATGTTCGGGATAGGTTTCATAAGCGATATAGGGGAACAGAAGAGAAAGTACTCCTCTGGCACCAAGCTGCATGAAGCTGACTTTTTCGTCTGTGGAGTCAAGCTCTTTGAGAACAGGCAGGTTTTTTATGCCGTATAGACATGATTTGACCTTTTGGCGTAAACTTTGATGAGAATAACTCTTATATTCAAGTGCTTTTTTGAAGTAGTTCTCCCAATTGAGATCATTTTCTGAAAGGTTGATCTTTTCACACTCCAGATGAATGGATGAGAGTGTTCTGATCAATGTATCATTCCATGCTTTCAGATCCTTTGTCAAATATGAATCGTAATCGGGCATAAACCGAAAGAGTATGGCCTGTGAATAGAGATCTTTGATAGATTTGTCAATATTTTTGAGTTCAGACATATTGACCTGTTTTTGTGCATAGCTCCAGTGGTAAGCGTTATTGAAATAAAGCAGGGCATCACCGTATCCGATGATAGCTTTGATAGCATGCTTGATGATCAGTTTTTTTTCATTCTTTGTAAGCAGCGGTTTGCTAAGCAAAACTCTGTTTATGAGCAGAAGCGTACCTCTGTTCACCAACAGCTGTCTTACATCTGCCGGGTCGATACTGTAAAGAGAAAATGCCTCATGCTCTTTTAGAAAAGTCGAGTCACCAAGCAGTGTTCTGTGTCCGAATCTCATATCATAACTGACAACAAGTCCGTTGAGTCTCATCAGTTTTTGTTTGCTGATCGCTGACATATCTATCCCGATATCATACTTTTTGGAGATATCCTGCAGTTTGCTGTTGGCCAGTTCAACGGTCTCTGTACTGATATTTCCGTTATGAATATAAAGAAGATCAAGGTTGTTGTGCGGTCGGTATTTACCGTTTTCAAGTACAATACCACCTTCACCTCTCCCGTATCCTCCTATCAGTATAAGAGCAGCTGTCTGATTTTTTGTAAAGAGTTCTTTGAATACAAGTGAGGCTTCACTCAGAACCTCTTTCAGAAATATTTCGACATCTTTGTTGTTGTAGTAGGTCAATTGTTGGTTTTCAAGCAGCATAGCTTTCCTTTGTCAAGAGTGTTTCAAACAGTTCATATATCTTTTTGCAATGAATTTCTGCTATGAATTTTCTGTTATAGTGATCAAGCCCTGTCTCGCCCATTTTTTTTACCATTTGCGGGTTGTCAATGGCTTTTTGCAGAACTCTGCTCAACTCTTTTTCATCATTGGAAGAGAAAGAGAGACCGTTTTCTTCATTTTTCAGCCATTCGCTGATTCCACCGACATTTGAAGCAAGAACGGCTTTGCCGTGTTTCATCGCCTCAATGCCGACAAGGTTGAATGTTTCGGGAGCTCGGCTTGGAATGACTACAGCATAGGCATTGGCATAGTAGTTTCCAAGTGCTTCGGAATCTATTTTTCCGTGAAATACTACTCTGCTGGATATGCCAAGTTTTTGAGACTGTTCTTCAAGCTCTTTTCTTTGTTTTCCGTCTCCGCAGATATCCAGAACAATGTTTCTGTTTTTCAGTGTTGCAAAAGCATTCAGCAGCGTATCGACCCCCTTCCCTCTGACAAGTTGGCCCACAAATAAAAAACGCTTTTCATGTGCAATGGCATTTTTGGCGATTGTGCTTCCCTCCGACTGTGAAAAGAGTGGGATCTTGGTTATTTTTTTCTCTTTAAATCCATGAAGGCCCAAGTGGTTCTTCATATAGTCGGAGGCTACAACCATATGGTCAAACTTTTTAAGAAGTGTTTGAACTTCTCTGATACCTGAAAGGGTCTTGAGTGAAATGTAAGGGAAGGAGCTCTTTTTGTTGATAAACCCAAGACATCCGTAACATCCGATCCCGACCGGTTTTGTACAGGTTTCATGGGTAATAGTCGTATATTTATGTTCACGCAGACAGAAGTGTTTATGGTCATGTACAAAACCGATTACCGGTATTTTGGTTTCTGCAAGTGCCCTGATGACCTCGATACTCTCCACCTGGTGTACATAAATTAGGTCCGGTTTTAGCAGTTTGAGCTGCTGTTTGATATTGGCTATAACAGTTGTGAACGAGAAAACTTGAGCGTAGTTGTGATCGATACGGCTTTTGGTACTGTAGAGAAGTATATTCTCGATATCGTATCTCTGTGAAAGTTCATGTACACTTTGGTAGATGTAAGTTTCTGCACCTCCCGTGAATCCCGCATGATCATTTACCCAAGCAATTTTCATTGTTTATCCTTTGTCTGGTTAAAAGGTCCGTGACCTTCTCTATAAGCATCGAATGATATTTTTTTGATTTTATATGATTGTCCTGAACTGATTTTCCGGTATAGGTAATATTGTTCAAGGGTATCATGTAGATATTTTTGCAGATTAATGGAAACATGTCAAACTCCTTTTCTTGTTTTTCTGGAATTATTATAGAAAAGGAGAGTGCAGAAAGGTTGCAATGAGGGGAGAATTGTTAAAAAACCTGCGAAGATCTTTCACAGGTTTGCTCTTTTAGGCTACACGGTTGAAGTCATCTTCGTAGCGTACAATATCATCCTCTTCGAGATACTCTCCTACCTGTGCTTCGATCATGACAAGGTCAATGACCCCGGGATTCTCCAGACGGTGTTTTTCTCCGGCAGGAATATATGTCGATTCGTTTGCCTGCAGCAGTTTTACTTCATCTCCAACTGTTACTCTGGCCGTACCGCTGACGACGATCCAGTGCTCATTGCGATGGAAATGTGACTGAAGGGATAGACGCTTTCCTGGACGGACAACGATCTTTTTAGTCTTGTATGCTTTGTTGTTCTCAAGAACAGTATAGTTCCCCCATGGTCTGGCAACAGTAGAAGGTGTTGTCACAAGATCGCTATTGCGTTTTTTAAGCTCTTTGACAACCTCTTTGACATCTTGGGAAGAGCCTTTTTTGGTGATTAGAAGCGCATCAGGTGTATCAACAATGATCAGGTCATTCACATCGACTGTTGCGATCATTCTTTCAGATGATATGATACAGTTGTTTTTTGATCGTATGGAGATCGTATTTTCATTATTGTTGACATTGATATAATCTGTATTTTCACATATATCATCAATGGCATCAAATGATCCCATATCACTCCATTTTGCAGATAAAGGAACCACCTTGAAATTGGATGAGAGTTTTTCCATCAGTGCATCATCGATACTGACAGACTCGAGATTCTCGACACTTTGGGCGGTAATGTGGCATTCATTGTCTGTAACGACAGCCGCATTAAAAGCCTGTACTACTTTTTCAAAAAGCTCAGGGATTACTCTTTTGCATTCATTTATGAAATGTGATGCTTTAAAGCAGTAGATACCGCCGTTCCAAAGATAGTTCCCCTGCTCCAGGAAAGATCTTGCAGTATCCTCTTCCGGTTTTTCGGTAAAGGAGATCACATCTTCCCCGTCATGACATATATATCCGTATCCTGTTGCCGGGAAGGTGGCTTCGATACCTACGGCAACAATATTATTCTCTTTTGCCAGCGCTTCAGCTTTACGGATGGTTTTTTCATATTCGGACTGATCTTTGATAAGATGATCGGAAGGAACAATACAGAGAATCTCGTCCTCATCGCTGTTCAAGGCAGCCATAATAATGGCAGCGGCACTGTTTTTGCCGATACTTTCCCAAATATAACTGCTGTTTACGTTGCCAAAGCCGTAGAGCTGGTCGAGCACTAAGAACTTCTGTGCATCATTGGATACGATCATAATTTTGTCACTGAGGGGGAGATTGCGAAGTACTGTTCTTTGAAACAGAGAACGGTTATTGTCAAACCTTACGAACTGTTTTGGCATCAGGGTTCTGCTGATTGGCCACATTCTTGTTCCGTTTCCGCCGCTTAGTATTACTGTTGTCATTGTTATGTCCTTTATCAAAAGATGCTCCCAGAAGGAGTATCTTTTAGTTTTTATAGGGGGTAGTATAGGGAATGAATATGCAGATAGTTTGCATAAATATGAATGTAAACTGTATCGCATCACTTCAGTGCATCTTTTCCTATTCAAATAAACGGGATCGCTGCCAATGCAGAAGAGAGAATGATGGAAATAATAATGATCTTTATTTTTCCTACCTCATAGCCGGACCTTTCAAGCTCATAGTTGTTGTAAACCATCATACTATCCTGCATATTTCATTCTTCTGCTGTAGTGACTTTCATTGACCTGCGGTATATCCTGAATGAGAGGTGTATGAGGCATCTCTTCAGAAGATACAGCATCGTAATTGACGATAAGCCCTGCTTTGGAAAATTCGATCTGGTTGATCTCATTCTTCAGTGCCATCAGATTTGCACGGTAGTAGTCCTCTATTGTACCGATATCTATCCACTGGAAAGGAAGGTTGATCCCGTATATCGGGGTATCACTGCTGACAAGTTTTGGAAACAGTTCTCCGCCGATGTCATAGTTCCCCTCTGCAGGAATATGGGAGAATATCTCAGGTTCAAAGATATAAATACCTGTATTTACAAGATTTGAACGTGCCTCTTCGATTTTCGGTTTCTCCTGAAACGATACGACCCTGTCTGAATCATCAAGCTCTACTACACCGTACTTGTCAACACTCTCCATTGGTACTTCTTTCAGAAGCATGGAAGAGATACCTCCATGCTGTTTGTGCATCTTGACGGCTTTGGAAAGGTCCGCATCTATGATCGCATCTCCGCAAATGACAAGGAATGTATCATCGAAAAATGCTTTCTCATTCTGGATCTTTCTCATGCCTGCTGCAGAACCGATGGCATTTCCGTGACGTACTCCGTCAATGATCTCTCCTTCGAATGAGTAACGGATGGAGACGCCAAACTGTGAACCGTCTTTGAAGTAGTTCTCTATCTCTTCTGAGAGGTAGCTTGTGTTGATAACGATCTCATTGAATCCGTCAGCTTTCAGTTTTTTGATGATCAGTTCCATGACCGGTACGTCCAGGATGGGTAGCATCGGCTTTGGTGTCGTATTTGTTAAAGGCTGTACTCTTGTTCCTTTTCCTGCTGCTAAAATCATTGCTTTCATTATGTAATCCTTTTTGACTGTTTGTGTTATTGTAAAGGAAGAGAATGCAGGTAGATTGCAAGCATAATTTTTTTTAAAATTAAAAATTTTTCTACAAAAGTATGTATATACGGGGTTTGAGAAGAGCCATTCAGGCTCTTCGGATCTTTTTGTACAGAAGTTCAGCCTCTTTGGGAAAGGTGAAGATACCATATACCAAAGAGAATACAAGCATGACCAAAACAGCATCAAATCCCAGCTTGATGATAGCATCCGGCACGATAAGACCTTTGAGCAGATATCCCAGGTAAAGTGTACCTGCAAATACAGCAGCAAAAGGGAAAAGATAACCTCTTAGATATTCACCAATATTTACACCGGAGTATTTCAGGGTCGCAGGGATATTGTAAAACAGGGCCAGAATGACATTGGGCAGAAGTGTTCCTATGGCAGCTCCGACCATACCGTACTGTTTAACCAGTATGATGCTGAGTATTACATTAACGGTTGCTTCCAGTAAGCCTATTTTCATCAATTCTATATGTTTGTTGTTCATTAAAAGTACCTGTACCATCGAGCTCCTAAAAACTACCAGCACATACATGGAGACCAGCAGTATTCTGGCTACAAGAATAGTCTGTGCATCATTGATGTGAAGCCATAGCATCAAAAGCTCCTCAATGAACAGGAACATAGGAATAAAAAGAGCAGTCGCTACCGCAGATACGATCTTGTTGGAGTGCATCAGGAGGCTTGAAAGAGCCTCTTTGTCACTGCGGGCATTGAGCATGGCGGCTTTGGTTCCCAAACTTTCATGAAACTGTGTGGCAAACTGGCGAAAGAGTTCTGCAACCCTCGCTGCGATCTGGTAAAGTCCTACAAATGTGACACCGGCAACTGCCGAGATGATGATCTGATCTGTTCTGAAAATAATAATATTACTGAACATGATAAGATAGGCACTTAAAGAGAACTGCATAGATCTTCTGACATCACCAAAGTCGATCAGCTTCCATGAGAACTTCAGTTCCCGAACATGATGTTTTGCTACGAACAAAAAGAGCAGATTGTTCAAAAACTGTGTTGCTACCGCAACGGCAGCAAAGATATGAAGAGGCTGGTCCCATACCACACACTGCCACAATAAAACGGCATTGAGTATGACAAAGAGCGTATTGACAAGGTTCCTTGCTTTAAGAAGATGAAGTCCTACAAGTATCTCTGCACTGAATCCGAGTGAAAACGCTGCTGCACTGCCAAGTCCGAAGACAAGCAGTGCAAGCATATACTCATGCACTTTTTCTGTGTCGGAAAGGACAAAGAGAGACTCTATATTGAAACTCAATACAATCGTACTCAAGGCAATCATGACGGCGATGATGAAGTAGACTGCAAGATAGGTGGAGAAAAGTTTGCTCAGCTGATGTATTCGGTTGTGTTCCATAAGCTCGGCACTCTTTTTCTGGATGGTCACCCCAAGTCCAAATTCAAGCAGTACGGCATATCCGAAGATACTCCACATAAGTGCCCAGAAGCCATAATCCTCCTGCTGCATCCCCATAAACATAATACGTACAAGGAACAAAGATACAACGATCTTGATCATTAGATGGATATAGTTTGACAAGGTTGCGCTTAGCATAGTTTTTTTATTGACGCTCACGGGTGGACTCCTGCTATCTCTTTAAGAAGTACCTCTATCTTGCTTTTTACTTTTTGTATATTATAATGATTTCGGACATGTTCGTATCCGTTCTCCTGAAGTTTTTTAAGACACTCTTTGTCAAAGTAGACTTTTTCTATTTGCGATAACAGGTCATTGATATTGTTTGTTTCGAAGAGAAGACCGTTTTGTCCATGATCTATGATCTCTGCCGGTCCGTAGTCATCAGAGGCAATGACCGCGCATCCGTGAGCCATTGCCTCTATGATCACCAGGCCGAAAGGCTCACGCATTCTCGTAGGCATCAGCAGTGCGGATGCTCCGGTATAGATCTCTTCTCTTGATGTGACCTTTCCTTTAAAATTTACACTGGAGGCTATTGGTTCTGCCATATCCTTGCACTTTGCAATATAGTCCGGATCACCGTTTCCGTAAATATCCAGAATGAATTTGCTTTCGGGATGTCGTAAGGCGAATCTTTTGAGTGCCTCTATAGCAAGGTCAAGCCCTTTTTCCTCTTCTATTCTTCCGGCAAAGACAAATTTTATTTCCGTATGTTCTGATATCTTTTTCTCGGGGATCTTTGTTGCATTTGGATATACATATGTCGTTTCAGATCCGTATTTCTCCCGCATCTCCCTTGCCACCCATTCGGATACACAGATAGCCGGAGAGATAGAGGTGTTGCCGTAACCCAGAAAAGGAAGCAGTGATTTGATCTTCTGCTTTAAAGGAGAGCCCTTTTGCATATAGCCGTACATCCAGAAATCTCCGATCTCAAATACATAGGGAATATTTTGCTGTTGTGCGGCCTTGATAACAAGGAGTCCTATGCCCCGAAGAGACCAGAAGTAGACCAGGTCCGGTTTGAAATGTCTGATGGTTTCCAGTACAGTTTTATAGTTATGGTATTCGTCTTGTTTTTTTGATATTCGGGAACTTTTGGCATAATCTGTCAGGTGCATATCCCTCAGTATGCCTTCTTCTTTCCGGGATGTTTTTTGATAGTCGGATGTCACGACCATGATCTCATGGCCTCTGTTTTTGAGAAAATCCATCGTCTCTTTACAGGCGATCTCATAGCCGCCTATAAAGTGGGGCGGATAGTAGTTGGTTACGGTTAAAATACGCATATTATCTTCCTGGGTAAAATGTTTTTTAGTGTGCTCCCCGACAGAGAGTACTTTTATGGTGACAATATTACATGTCAAAAAGGCAAAAAGATTGCAAAAGACGGCATGAAGATCTATTTTATCTTTTTTTCTTTTTTGTCTCCTCGTCCAACATCCTTGAGACTGCGGCGATGAGAGCAAAAACAAACATCATCTGGTAGTAGTTGTTAGTCTGTTTGAGCACCCACTCCAGTGTTGACTGGATATACCATGCGGTCAGTCCTCCGGCAATCCCGATAGGAATGAAACGGTAAGGATGCCCTTTCATCCGGAAATAGTTACGCAGATTCTTTCCGTAAAAATATAAGATAAAGATGAAGAATACTACAAGATTGTGCCAGCCGGTCTCTGCAGCGATCATCAGGTAGATCGTTTCGACAAGGCCTCCTTTTTCATAAGGGTCATTTCTGGGGATATGTGCACCGTACGGATAGGGGTCGTTGATCTTGAGACCGAAATTGTTCAGTCCGATACCCAGTATTTTGTCATCAGCCATCTTCCGGGCAGCGATTGCCAGACGTATTCTTGTGTTTGCCGACTCCTCAGGAGCGGTCTGAACCCTTTCAATGATACTGTCCATCGCTTTATACATGACAATGGAGCCCAAAAGAAGGAAGAGGAAAGTAACACCGACTTTTCTCAGGGAGAAGTGGCTTCGGTAGGAGAAATAAAATATCATTATGATGGACATGGCATACATTGCAAGTCCCGCACGTGAAAGTGTAGAGACGATATCTATGCTTGCCATACCGAAGACGGGGAGCCAATAGTAGAGCTTTATATCTTCCTTGTTGAGCAGAAGGCTCAGAAGCATCGATCCGTACATGATCATATAGAGCACCAGTGAGTTCTGGTGAGGAAAAGGACCGTATGTCTGAAAGATACCCATAAGGTACTTTTGTTTGAGTACGATATAGGTAATATAGATCGTAATAATGGAGATACTTACCATCATGTCGGTAATATCTTCAAACTGCCGTATCATATTATAAACGACATAAAAGAAGATGTACATCCGTATCATTTTCCATAGCTCGAAAAATGAATAGAGATAGACATCACTGTTGACCAGGGAAAGGAGAGAGAAGAAAAAGTAGGTAAAGTATAAAAAGGTGCCAGGAGGTCTTTTAATGGGGTACTCTTTTCTTCTGCCGATTATGACGGCCAATAGAGAAAAGGTGAGAATATCGACCATACCGATCTCAAATCCTCTTGAAGTACCCCTGTAGTGTTCGTGGGAAAAAAAGTTGATATCGACCATATTACAGGTAAAAAAGAGCAGCAGGAACCAGAGTACCTTTTCATACTTTGGAAATTTTCTTGCCATGATATAATTAAAAGGTACTCCAAACAGAAGGACCAGAAAAAAGATGACATATTTAAGTTCGGACATGGTTTGTCTTTTTATTTGTCTGGCAGAGGTTTATCCTCTCTTATTTTGATCAGTTTTGCCGGGATACCCGCTACTACACCATAGGGTTCCACATCATTCAGCACGACGGCATTGGCTCCGACACGCGCATAGTCACCCAAGTGCACAGCACCCAGTATTTTGGCACCTGTACCCACTTCAATATAGTCTCCCAGTACCGGGTCGCTTCCTTCATGGCATTCACCTCTGTCACCAAGTGTAACCCCCTGATGCAGGATGCAGTTTCTTCCTATAATAGCATTTTCTCCTACGACAACGCCGCTGGGATGGGGCAGGTAAAGCCCTCCCCCGATCCTGGCACCTCTGGCGATGTCACAAGAAAAAAGTATTTGGTTCAGAAGCGAAAAGAGTTTGCCTATGATACCAAGCCGACAGCGTGTGAACAGAGATGAAAGTCTGAAAAGAACGACCGGCCACATACGCGGATGTATGACATAGAGCAGATCAGTACTTCTGTTTTGGGAAGTACCCCGTACCATATGGATGTCAAGTCGCAAAGTTTGTAGAAAATGCATCAGTTGCTCTCCCCTGAAAAAAGCTGATAGCTAATATAGCCGCTTGTCAATACCTGTAAACTCGGAGTCAGCATATCCAGAAGTGTGTTCCAGTCCCCAAAAGTACTTTTGGGGACAAAAACAATATCATAAGGCTTAAGTCTGAAATCAGCTGCTTTCCCTTCCAGAACCTTTTCCAGGTCTACAAGATAGACCGTAGGATCGTTTAGATATCCGCGGATGACCGCTATCTTGTTGATGTTGGCTGTATCTTTGTATCCGCCGGTATATACGATAGCCTGGCTGAGTGTCATATTCTCTTTGTATCCGTAATAGCCGCTTGTTTTGAGTTCTCCAAGCAAATATATCTCCGTATTCAGTGCAGACGGTATATAGATATAGTCTTTGTCTTTCAGCGGTATGTTGTGTAGCGGATTTCCTTTACGGACAAGTTCGATGAAGTTGACCGGCAGCACCTTGTCCCCTCTGCGGATAAAAGCGTGCTCCAGATCAGCCAGTTCAATGGTGTTGTCCCTGAAAACACCGATGGAAAGTCCGCCGGCTTCTGCTATCGTATCAAGTACTCTGGAGTTCTCATGAAGCATATAGTTGCCCGGTTTGTTTATCTTCCCAAGGATCGTATAGGTTTGTGCCCTGAATTGTGAAGGGATAAGAGATACGATCGGTTTCTTCATGTATTGTTGCATTTTTTGGGATATTTTTTTCATAGCATGGTTGATGCTCAACCCGGAGACCTTTACATCCCCTACCATCGGAGCGGTCAGTGTACCGTCTGGTTTAACGACACCATTTTTTATTGTAAGCTCAGGTTCTCCGTAAATAGAGATGTCAAACCTGTCTCCCGAACCGATCCTGTAAGGAGTAACATTGTTTGCTTGAAGTTTTTTCAGTTCACGTTCTATCTCTTTTTTGTTTTTGCTTTTGCGCAACAGAGTGTGTTGCGTTAAGACAGTTTTGGAAATGGTTGTATTGGCGTCATGTATAACCGGGCTGGGTGAAGGGTGCGATATGCAGCCCTGTAAAACGATAAGCATCAATGCCAAAGAGCTAATAAATATAATATTTGCGGGTTTCACTTATCACTCCTTTTATTTTATCAAGACTCTCCTCTTTAAGCTGGAGCAGGAACTCATGGATCACTTTTCGTTTTGAGGTCTTAAACTCCGTACAGAGCAAAAAGGTATCTGCCTGTTCAACGAACATAGGGACAAGGTGCTTGGCGTCATAATATGAAGGCAGGTCGATAATGATGTAGTCATAATCAAACTCTCTTAATGCTTTAAAGACCTTCTCAATATGCTCTTTGTTCGGAATGAATATGGAATAGTTGTCCTTAAGATACCAGCATAAGGCATATACGTTTGTTTTTTCCTTGTGCGGTTTGAAGGTCTGGGGCTCCAGTGGAGAGATAAGGTCTATTTCATTGATGCCGTTCTTTGTACAAGGGACATAGGAGGCGGAGATATGGAGCACTTTATGTTTTTGATAGATAAGGTGTTCCATAAGCATATCGGTAATATGCCCTGGATGTTTTGGTGTAGTATCTGCTCCGACTGTGATGATGTGCGGACGGTCTGTATCTTTGTTGATGATATTGTTCGCCAAAAATGAAAACACCTGTCTACTTTCACTTGAGAGGAGCTTTTCTTTTGGCAGTTGAACCACGTCTGTGATACCGAACCTTGTTTCAAGGTCAAATTTTGTTTTTATTCCGTTGTGTAAAAGCTCTCTTACAGTAATGATAAGAACAGAAAGGAATCCCCCAAGAAAAGCGAAAAGGATCACGATAACCTTTTTGTAGCTTGGTTTAGGGAACTTCGGAACCTTTGCAGGCTCGAAAAGTTTAAAGTCCTCCTTGCTTGACCCTATAGAGATCTTAAGATCGTACAGACGCTTTGAGATCAGATCAAGCTGTGAATGCGCTTCATCTTTGGCTCTTTTGAGTTTCAGGAACTCTTTATTCAGTGTTGTCAGGTATTCCAGCTTTTGTTTGACACCTTCGATCTGTCCTTTCAGTGCTTTTTGTATGTTCAGTGCCGTGGTATATTCGATTTTTGTTTTTCCAAGTACTACACGCAGTTCGCTTTTTATCGGATTTGTTCCGTAGGTCACTTCATCGGGTTCGGCAGTCTTGTTTTCTTTAATGGTCTTCCTTATCTGCCTAAGCTCACTTTCAAGCATCTGGACCTTTGGATGTTCATCCGTGTAGACCTCTTTAAGCCTTTGCAGCTCTTTTTCTTTAAGCTCCAGCGTTTTTTTGTTGGCTGAACGGATCGCATAGCGGAGTTTTACTTCCTCCGGAATACCATGAAGCGAGTCTTCAATGGCTTTAATGGAAGTCTTATATGCGGTAATGTCGGTCTGGATCTGCAGTTTTTTTTGTTCCAGTTTGTTTAAAAGAGTATAGTTAATGGATATTTCACTTTCCAAAGAGGTGAGATTGTGTTCTTTCAGAAAAGCATTCATGGCCTCTTTTGTTTTATAGAACTCCTGCTCTTTTTTGATTTTGTTCTGGTTATAGTATTCATAGATACGTTCGATCGCAGCATTTTGCACCCTGTAGAAGTTGTCAATGAAGATCTGGCTTAAGGTATTCGCTCCCTTGGCAGCCAGCTTTTGATCGGGACTGGTAAAGATGATCTCGATGATATCGGAGTTCCTCCCCCGTTTGATCTCAAACTGTGAATAGAGCTCTTCGGGAGTAGTACCGTTGAGATCAAGTCTTCGAATGAGTTCGATCAGGTTGGAGCGTGTACGTATAGTCTCTAAAGCCGTTTCGTAGTTAAAGTTCTGAAACTGGTAGGGGACATCGCTTGACTGGGATATCTGTTTGCTGTAACGTATGATCTTGCTTGTGGCACTCCATGATTTGGACTCTTTTTTGATGGCGATATAGGCACCAAGGGCAGCAAACAGGATGACAGTGACCAGGATATATAACAGCTTTTCACGCAGTGCCGCAACAATACGCAGCGGCTCTATAAGAAAAAAATTCTCTTTGATACGTTTAGGCGTTTCTGTTTCCACTATTGAGCAAGTTCCTTTTCCATGGTTTTTCGAATATCGGTGATGCTTGTGATCTCTTCACCGATCTTCTTGTTGCTTATCAGAAGAGCCTTGGAGGAGGGAGTATCCGGATGGTAGCCGTGCATACCTGCGATCAGGTCTTTACCGAAGTAACTGGGATTGATCATAATGCCCGGATTCATCATAAAGAAAAGATCACCGAACTTTCCGTCCTCGAAAAAGGTTTTGAGCCTTCTGAGCTCTTCTTCGTCCAGGATGGAGCCGTTGTCGATCTCGTGAAGTTTACGTGTGATCATCTCTCGTGCCTTGTTATTTTTAAACCAGAAACGTGCCATACTTGAGTCGTACATCGCAATATAGTCTTTGCCGTATTCAAGGCCGAGTGCGTCGATATCGGCAATCAGGTCATATCCCTCTGTTACATCTTCCATACCGTGGTCACTGAAGACATAGAGTGCTACATCATCATACTTCTTTCTGGCTTTGTCATAGACATTTCGGATCTCCCGATCAAGCCAGCGGATCTTCTCTTCTACCTTTGGGCTTTGCGTACCATATTTGTGCAGTATTCCGTCAAGACTTGGAAGGTAAAGCCATGCAAATGCTGTATCACCCTCTTCTATACTTTCGGTAACTGCCTGAAGGTTTCGCTCTTCAGGTTCCCTCCAGTCTGAAGCATGGTAGGGGATACTGTTCTGTACACAGTAGTCAAAGATCGTATCAAAAGGTGCACCCGGTACGAAGTAGTCTCTCTTTTCCGTAAAGTCAAAATAGCCGAGTTTGTCGAACGGAATGGAATAGAGCTGGAAATAGCCTGTATATCCGTAAGCTTTTTTAAGTGCTCTGCTTAATATGTTCCTTACTCTGAAACGGTCAAAGAAGGAGGGAAGGAAAGAAAGTACCTTCATCCACTTGAACGGAGAATGGTCTGAGTAGTAAAAAAGTGAGGCCTGGCCATGTTCCTGCGGATATTTTCCTGAGAGGATAGAGGGCAGGCAGGTATTGGTAAATCCCAGTACTGACTGCAGCGGTTTTGCATCTGTCGCGATATCTTTCAGAAAGTAGGGGTGCTGTTTGTAGATCTCGTATCCGAATGCATCAATGAATACATATAGTGCAAGTTTTTTCATATGCAGGCCTTTTTTTAACAGCAGTATAAAAGATATGATTGCAGATACTTTGCATCTAGTTTATGTATCATATCATATTCTCCTTGCAATAGAGACACTTTATGCAGAGCAAACCCTGAAAAACCCTTCCTGGACGGGAAGCATTTCCGTGATCTTCCGTAAATGTGCAAAGTATCTGCAACAATCTTATGTACAATACGTCAAAATCAGAGAGAAAAAGGCATAAGATGAAAAATCTATTATATATAGATAGAGCATTTGTCGATGCAATAGGCGGAGACAAGAACAGAAGCAGGTATCTGTACCGGACATTGCAGAAATATACCAATGTCTATACCTGTATTATCAAGGAGGCTTCCGAATGTAAAGAAGAGAATGCTTCGCTGGAGCTGCCTGTAGCTCAAAAGGGAAGCCGGTTGCTGCCGGATGCGATTGCAGGATTCTCGGAAGAGTCGAAAGAGAGATTTGTTTCATTTATCAGGAAGCACGGTATCAGTGTACTCTTCTTCCGTACGATCGCTTTTAGTCCGCTTGCTCTTTATGCACAAAAGAAGATCCCCGGTCTGGATATCATTATAGATGCCGACCTGATATTGTCAAGACTGATGGATCAGGCATGGAAAAAGAACAGATCTTTCGCAGGCAGATATTATCTTATCGAGAAGATGAAGCTCTCACTGTTTGAAAAAAAACTCTATAAACACAAGTTTACTTTTCTGTTCTCCAATGAAGAGGAGTGCCGAAATATCAAAGACCGGAATACCGGATGTCAGGTCAAATATCTGCCAAATACAACACATCTGCGCCCCAAACAGCCTGATTGTCCGGACAGCAGGGTCATTCTCTTTTACGGTGCAATGGATTCAACGGCCAACAGAGATGCCTACGCATATATTCACGATACACTGTATGATGCGATAAAAGATGATCTGGAACAGAATGACTATGAGATACATGTTGTCGGAAAGGGGTGCGATGCCCTTGCACCTTCCCGACACGAACGTATCAAGATACTCGGAAAGGTAGATTCGATAGAAGAGGTTATTTTGAAGAGTTCATTTGTACTTCTTCCTATCTACATCGCTTCAGGAACAAATACCCGTGTTATAGAAACGGCAATGGCCGGACGTGCACTGCTTACGACCCCTCTGGGTATGGAGGGGCTTTCAGGCCCCAAAGAGAGAGAGTATGTGGCATCAGATATGAATGATATGGCCGCAAAGATAAAAAGATTGATGCAGGATAGGGAGTATCGTATGGGAAATGCCCAAAAGCTTCAGGACTCCATCGTTTCTTCATTCTCCTATGAGAACTTTGAGAACAGGTTAAAAGAGATAGTGCAGGAACCAAACGGCAAAAAGGTATCTCTTGTGCATATTCCAAGACGTTTTACCCAAAAATCGTGGGGCGGTACAGAAACAGTTGTGATGAACAGTGCACACTACCTGAAGCCTATGGGATACGAGTCGGCTATCTATACCTCAAAAGCACTGGACGGCAATGCCAAAGAAGAGATGGATCAGGTTCCAATCAGGCGTTTTGACTATTTCTATCCGTTTTTTGGTCTGAGTGAACAGCAAAAGAGAGCTTTTGATGCCATCGGGGGCAATCTTTTCAGTTTTTCTCTTCTTTTTGCGCTTCTGCGTAAAAAGAAGATGGATATCATCCATCTTCATACGCTAAAACGAATGGGAGCCATAGCAAGAACTGTTGCAAAATGGAGGAATATCCCTTATGTGATCACACTTCACGGCGGCTATTTCAATATCGATACCGAAGAGACAAATCATCGTCAAGAACAGCTTCAGAACGGTTTTGAGTGGGGCAGGATACTTGGCTGGATATTTGGTTCACGCAAGGTCATGGATGATGCTGCCGCGATTATAACGCTTTCTCAGGAGGAGTATGACCGGGCGTATAAAAAATACGGCAGCAAGGTTCACTATCTTTCAAACGGTGTAAATGTTGAAAAGTTTTCAAAAGGTGACAAAACAGCTTTTAAAAAAGCATACAATATTCCTGAATCAAAAAAGATGGTACTTTGCAGTGCAAGGATCGATACACAAAAGAACCAGATGCTTCTTATGGAAGCATTCAACAGGCTGGGAAAAGAGATGGATGATCTTCATCTTGTGTTTTTGGGGGCAGTGTCCGATGATGCATATTTTGAAACCCTGCAAGCCTATATAGAGGCAAACGGACTGGGTTCCAAAGTGACTTTTGTCAAAGATCTTACTCCAAAGGATCAGCTTCTTGTCGATGCATACAGAGGAGCCGAGATGCTTGTACTCCCTTCACGTCATGAACCGTTCGGCATGGTTATACTTGAAGCATGGTCTGCGGGAACCCCTGTTGTTGCTTCCCGTACCGGGGGAATTGCAAAGATCATTACGCACGGTAGAAACGGTCTTCTCTTTGAGAACGGAAATGACGATGACCTGTATCTGCAGATGAAGACTCTGCTTGGAGATAAAACACTAAGAGAGGCACTGGTAAAGAGTGCCTGTGAAGATGTGGAACAGTATGACTGGAAAAGTGTTGCCGAAAACCTGGATTCAATATATGCAGATGTATTGAAAAATGGCTGAAAATAATAAAAGGGAAAAGATAATGAGAACGATTTTTAGAGAGTATGATATTCGTGGTGTTTTTGAAGAAGAACTGAATGAAAAAAGCGTTAAGCTGATCGGATATTTCCTTGGTCGGAAGATCAGAAAACTGGGAGGTACAGTTGCTGTCGGTTATGATGCAAGAATACACTCTCCGGTATTAAGAGACTATTTAACCTCCGGTCTTAATCATGCAGGCTGTACAGTACTTGACATGGGCATGGTGGCAACGCCGGTGAATTACTTTTCAAACTATGTATCTCCTGTCAATGTTAAAATGCCTGTCAATGCTTCAATTATGATCACCGGGTCACACAATCCTGCAGAGTATAACGGTTTCAAGATAACACTTGACAAAAGTCCGTTCTTCGGTGAAGAGATCTATGCTTTGGGTGATGAGGTCATCGCCAATGAAACAATAGATATTCCGGATAATACAGCACGGATACCCATAGATACAAGAACACAATATATAAACTATATGGTTGATTCGTTTTCACATCTGAAAGGCTTTTCGAAAAAGATCATTCTTGATGGAGGAAACGGTGTAGCGGGTACAGTTATCGGTGATATTTTTGATGCCCTGGAGTTTGATTATGAAGGGTTGTATCTCGAACCGGACGGAAACTTTCCCAATCATCATCCGGACCCTTCTGTCGAGGAGAACCTTCTGGATATCAGGCAGCTTCTGAACAGGAGGGGTGATATTGCCTTTGCCTATGACGGAGATGCAGACAGGATCGCTGTTTTGACCCGAAAATACAATATTAAAGGTGATCAGATGGCACTTTTGTATGCAATGAAGATGGAAAGCCCCACGGTCATTGGTGAAGTAAAGTGTTCGCAGGTCATGTATGATGAGCTTGAACGTCGCGGTGCCAAAGCCATTATGTATAAAACGGGGCACTCCAACCTCAAGGTAAAGATGAAGGAGACAGATGCGGACCTGGCATGTGAAGTAAGTGGACACATCTTCTTTAAACACCGTTATTTTGGATATGATGATGCGATCTACGCTACACTTAGAATGATAGAACTTATCGCTGATGGAATTGACATCGATAAAGAGATAGAGGCTTTACCACATCTCTTCTCAACAGAAGAGATCAAAGTGGAGACAACAGAGAAAGAAAAATTTGCTGTCATTGACAGAATAAAAGAGTTACTTCAAAACCCACCTGCTGATTTTCCGGCTATTGAAAATATCATTGATGTAGATGGTGTGCGTATAAATTTTGAAAAGGGATGGGGGCTGGTACGTGCCAGCAATACAACACCTGTACTGGTAACCAGGTTTGAAGCTTCGGATGAAACCTCGGTAGAAATATATAAAGAGAAGGTCAATGCACTGATTTCAGAGGCAAAAAGGAGCAGTTCCTCCTAAAGAAGGAAGAAGGTGTTTCCTCCTCCCCTTTGTATGTTTCATGTTAAGCTAGTCGAGCTCTGCCAGTTTTGCCAGGATGCTGTTTTTGATATTGTAGATATCCATTATCTTCTCTTTTAGTTCCATTGCAAGGGAGAGATAGTCGATCTTCTGCTCTATCTTTTCTCCGAATTCCAAAAGACGGCACATCTCTCCGATCTCGGTGAAGTTCAACGACATGGCACTGCCTCTGATCCCGTGTGCTTTTATTTTAATGAGAGCAATATCGTTTTTTTCCGCGGCAGCTACGAGATCCTCCACGTCAGTATAAGCACTGGTTAAAAAGCTTTCAAAAAGTCTTCGCATGATAGAAACGGAAAAGTGCATGCGTTCTTTGGATTCCATGATAGCATGGATGATCTCTTCCTGCTGCTGCTCTATTTTATCTTCCTGCTGTTCTTGTTTCTTCTCTTCTATGGTTTTCAGATCAGTGATATTCTTTTTCCCTGCAAACTCTTCGAGTATCGCATAAAGCTCTTCAATATCGATAGGCTTGCTGATGTATCCGTTCATACCTTGTGAAAGATAATACTCTTTGTCTCCCTCAAGTGCATTGGCAGTCAGTGCAATGACCGGTGTATCGATGTTACGCTCACGTATATTCCTTGTTGCATCAACCCCGTTCATTACGGGCATATTGATATCCATGAAGATAATGTCGTAGGTTTTGTGAAGCGTCTTTTCTACTGCTTCAAAGCCGTTAAGTGCGAAGTCTGCAGCAATACCGTAATTTTGAAGCATCTCTTCAATAAGTATACGGTTTGTTTCATAATCTTCTGCCACAAGTACGGAAAGGTCAAACTGTATTTTATTCGTATTTTCCACATTGACATGGCGCATGAGATTCTGTTCCAAAATTGCATTATAGAGTTCGGAAGGGCACTCTTCAAATGAGCTTATATGGAAAATATCAAGTTCTTTTTTGGCTAACTCCTGTGCCTCCGGAGAGTCATCGATCAATATGATTTTTTTGGCTATTGTGGATAGAGGTTTGTATTGCCTGTAATTAAATGAGATGACCAGGTGATCTTCGTCATCCACTTCTGAAATAAGTTCTTCAAACGTCAATGCTCTGTAGATCACGCCGAAGTTGTTAAGTTGGTGTATGACATCATGAAAGATCTTTTTCTCATGGCGCAGGACAAAAATAGGCGGATTCTGAACCTGTTTGGCCAGTGTTTTGATCGAATCGCATACTTCTGCTTCAAGCTTGAAGAAAAAGCGGCTTCCTTTTCCTTCGACACTTTCAACCTCAAGTTTGGTTCCCATCAGGTCACACAGTGAGGCACTGATGCTTAGTCCCAGACCCGTACCTCCGAAATTACGGGTTGTACTGGTATCTGCCTGGATGAATGAGTGGAATATCTTATCGATTCTATCAGCGGGGATACCGATACCGGTATCACTGACACTGAACAGGATAACCTCTTTGTCACCAACCATCGAGTGATGGGAGAGGTCAACGCTGATCACACCGCCTTCGGGAGTGAACTTGATGGCATTGCTGATGAGATTCCCAAGTATTTGTGTTATTCTGAGTTTGTCTACCTTGATGCACTCCTTGATTGATGAGTCTATATTGACCTGGAACGAGATGTTCTTTTCTCTTGCCTTTGAAGAGAAGATCGTAATTGCATTTCGAAGCTCAATAAACGGATTGATATCCAGCAGATCCAGTACCAAATGACCGCTTTTGATCTTTGAGAAATCAAGAACATCATTGATGATCTCCAGTAATGTATGTGTTGAGTTCTCGATAATATCGACATATTGTCTCTGTTTGGTGTTCAGTTTTGTATTGAGAAGAAGTTTTGTAAAACCGACGATTCCGTTCATAGGAGTACGTATCTCGTGACTGACATTTGCCATGAACTGTGTTTTTGCCTTTTCGGAATCTTCGGCAAGCTTGCGTGCAAGTTCCAGTTCGCTGATGTCGGTAAAGCTTGCAATGATCAGGTCATTTTCGTCAAAATTGATCTGTTTGACCCTGACGGTATAGATACGGTCCTCACCATTTTTATTGGTCATGATGGCTTTATGCTGTTTTTCAGGGTGTTCAAGTACTTCTCGTGTCCAGTGACGGGAGGTTTTCGGATGAAGGTAACCCTCTTTTTCTACAAAAAGTTCACATACGCAGTGGTGTCTTTTTTTGTAGTCATCAAGTGATGTGTATCCCTGTATCTCCAGGAAATTCCGGTTGGCATTGAGTACACCTTTGTGTTCATCAATGATGAGGACGATATTCTCCTGTTCATTAAAAAGATACTGGCTGTATCTGTGCTCTCTTTCAAGTTTTTTTTCGGTCAGGATACGTGCAGTGATGTCGTGCCTGATGGCAATATACTCCAGTATTTCGCCTTTGGTACTTACCAGAGGGAAGATCGTCGCATCCACATAGTAAGACTCTCCGTTCTTGGCCCGGTTCTTTATAATGCCGTGCCATATCTTTTTCTGTTGGATGGTCTCCCACATATCTGTAAAAAACTCTGCTTTCATATCCGGAGAACGAATGATGCTGTGGGAGTGTCCGAGAAGTTCTTCTCTGCTGTATCCGCTTAATTTGCAGAAGATGTCGTTTACATAGGTGATAATACCCTTTGGATCTGTTTTGGAGACGATGAGTGTTGCATCGATAGCATCTTTATACTGCTGCAGAAGCATATTTTTTTCATAGACCTCGTCCTTCAGTGAGATATTATGTTCTTCAATTGTCGTGTAGGCTTGCATCAACTCTTCTGAGTTTAGTTGGATAATGTGGTCCAACCGACGTTTTTCTTTATCATTCTCTTCATAAGCCTCATCAATGCGTTGAAGCAGTTGACGCATTTTTTCATCAAACATATTGATGTCAAACTCTTTGCCGTATACATGTTTCAGTTGACGTTTCAAAAGACGGTTCATACTCTTACCCCTCATAGATCACAGTCAGTGTCATTGTCTGGTTGTGTAGCTGACAGGACATCAGTTTGTCTGAAAATGGTGCAAGTTCACCGTAAGAGTAGAACCCTACCAGCTGTACATTCTCTCCCAGTGTGTCAGCAATGCTTTCAAGCTCCTCATCAGTAAGCTGTTTGAGTACAAGCCGTCTTCCGACACAGCTGATGACAAGTCCCAGGGCACTCTTGGTATTGGTTTTGTCTATGCGTTTTGCCGCACTTTCAGCACCATCTATCAGTCCGTCAGTATCTGTTTTCATAAGACGGGCCAGGTATCCTTCCGGAACGTCACCTGCAAAAACAAGTGACTGCGTCTCCTCATCTACTGCAAGTATAGTACGGATCACAGGGTTTGAGTCTGCATCTTTTTTGATGCTGAAGGGAAAGCGAAGTCCGCTTCCTGGCAGTTCATCTGCATATTCACCAAGGTATTTCTTATAGAGCTCCAGTGCCGGCAGTCCGTCTATTTCATAAACGATATTGTTTTTGGAACGGGTGATCTTTCTGAGTATTCCAAATTCATCCCAGCCGGCAAAACATCCACTCTCAACCGAGACAGTCTCTCCGTAGAAACCTACTGCTACTACCCTGTTCTGTTTTGCTGCTTCATCGGCAATGACCCATGTCTCCTCAAAAGCTGTTCCGTCACCCGCAAGACCACCGGTGATGGAAATGTTGTTGTCTGCAGCTTCATTGGCACCTTCTGCCAAAAATGAACCATTCATACTCAAACCGTCAGAGAGGATGAAAATATGCTTCAGCCCTTCTTTGGGTAACTTTGATACGATACGGTGACTCAACTCCTTCAGGTCGTCTTTGTCACTAAAGTCCTCTACCGATATCTTTACACTTCCTGAATCAAAAGAGACTGCGGTTGCCACCATGGGTGCATCACTGACACTGTCATTGAGCACATTGCCGCTGGAGCTGCATCCGATAATGTGTGCATTGGGATAAAGAGATCTCAGTTTGCTATAGGACTCGGGATCTTTGAACTCTTCTCTCTCGCCAAATGTAAAGACAATATCCGCATCTTTTGAGAGAGAAGGGCCTTCTGTCTTTATTTTCCAGTTTCCATTGATGAACTTAAGTGTCTCTGTATGCATTGCTCTCCCTTAAAATATATAATATCCCAGGATTATACCATCAAACATAGAGCTCTGCAAACAAAATGCATACTTTTATTTTACAATAGCGGTGAATTTAATAAGGAAACAGTATGAAAAAGATATTGATAAGTGCATTGGCATATGATCAAGGGAAGTCCGGTATCGCTAACTATATAGAAAATGTTGTTAAAGCATTAGGTAAAACCATGAATATCGAGCTTATCGTTAATGAGGATGAAGTGGACTTTTTCAAGGGGATTTCTGACAATATCACTTTCAGAGTAGTCCCCCGCTACTTGAAAAAGCCTCTCTTCAATATGCTGTGGCATCTTTTGATACTGCCGTTCACGATCAATAAGAATGCTTATGAATGGATGCTTCTTCCGGCAGGGAACCGCCGTCTGATGGCTTTTTATCCCGTTAAAACGCTGGTAACTATGCATGATCTGTCCCAGTTCAATGTTACAAAGAAGTATGATATGTTCCGTATGTTCTATATCAAACATGTCATTCCTTTTTTTCTGAAAAGGGCAGACAGGATATTCACGGTAAGTGAGAATACAGCAAATGATATGGTTCTGCATTACGGGATGAACAAGAATGAACTTGTTGTAAACTATAATGGTGTAAACACAGAAAATTTTTCACCCGATCTGAAAAGAGACGAAACAGTATTAAGGCTAAAAAAGCCATATATGCTTTATGTAGCGAGAATAGAACATCCCGGCAAAAACCATCTTAATCTTATCAAGGCATATGAAAAACTGCCTGAACGCTATAAGGAAGAGTATGATCTGTGTCTTATAGGCAGTGACTGGAACGGTGCGGAAATCGTACATGCCTATGCAGAGAACTCTCCTGACCGGGATCGTATAAAGTTTCTGGGGTATGTTCCGAATGATGAACTGCCGATGTATTACAGTCAGGCATCACTTTTTGTATTCCCTTCATTTTATGAAGGGTTCGGTATTCCTGTAGTTGAAGCGATGGCAAGCGGTACACCAGTTGCAGCATCATTTACATCTTCTCTTCCGGAGGTAGGCGGAGAGGCAGCAGCCTATTTTGATCCGAACTCGCCTGAGAGTATTGCCCAGGTGCTTCAAACTGTTCTCAAAAGCACTGCTCTCAGAAACAGAATGCGTGAGCTCGGATTTGAACAGGTAAAAAAGTTCAATTGGGATGAACATGCAAGGATCATTCAAAAAAGTGCAGATTCTGCAAACTAAATGCAACATGCTGTGCGATACTGTCAAAAATAAGGAGAACAATTATGAAAGAATTTTGCAATACAGTAAAGAATAATCCCGGGAAATCAGCTATGGATATGTCGTTTGGCATACTGCTCTATCTGCTTTACCTGTGTATTCTCCCTTTTATGGTACTGATATCGGTACTGAAAAAAACAGAGCTTTATGCTCCTTTGAAAAACAGTCACGGAATGGAACTGTTGGTTTTCAATACCGACTTCAAACCTGTCCGATATTTGCCTCTGGGAAGATCGATACTGCAAAGAAAGATATCTCTTGCAGGAACAGACCTTTATGAGGGCAAACCGCATGAAGGTACTCTGCCCGGACTTATTTCTCTGCATGGACTTCGTACTCTGAGCGGTATCGATCATCTTGGTGTTGATAAGACAGATATGGAATACCTTCAGCACAGCAGTGTGATGTATGATATCAAGTTGATCGTACGTTATGCAGCAGCACTGCTGCTTTCATCCGGCAGAAGCGTATATCTGCCTCGTCTAAACCTGATGGGTGTAAGATTTATGAACACCACTATGAGTGATGCGGTTGCGATTATAGAGGCAAAAGCCAAAAGCAGAGAAAAGAGCAATATCTATTTTATCAATGCAGATACGTTGAATAAAACGTATGAACATGCGGCTTTAAAAAACATATTGAATAGAACACCTTATGTTTTTCCTGACGGCAGCGGTATCAAGATAGCCTGTAATATGATGAATATGCCGATCAGACAGAATATAAACGGTACAGATATGTTCCCGTTTATCTGCAAAATGGCGGAAAAAGAGGGCTTGAAGATATTTCTTTACGGTGCAAAGGAAGGTGTAGCAGACCAGATGAAAGAAAAAGTACTGAAAAGATTCCCTGGTTTACAGATCGTAGGTACTGCGAACGGTTATGATCTTCATGACAATGAAGTGATCAATATGATCAACCATTCTAAAGCGGACATAGTACTTGTAGCCAAGGGTGCACCGTTACAGGAGGAGTGGATCGATACTCATTCAGATAAGCTCTGTGCACCTGTTGTTATGGGAGTTGGAGGACTGTTTGACTTCTATTCGGAGAGTGTTTCCAGAGCACCGATATGGATGAGAGAGATCGGGCTGGAATGGATATACCGTCTTCTTCAGGAGCCTAAAAGGATGTGGAGACGTTATCTTGTGGGCAACCCACTCTTTTTGGTACGTACCTACCTATGGCATAAAAAACAAAAACGTGAAAGAATGAGAAGATACTATGAGACGGTAGCCGGAGAAAAAAGACTAACGTTCATTCCTGATCTCTCTTTGGTGACACACCGTGTCTATCCCTATTTCAAACGGGCGGTAGATATTATTGTAGCATCAATAGCGATACTTCTGCTTTCGCCGGTCATGTTAACTGTAGCAATGCTTATCAAGGCTGAGAGCAGAGGACCTGTCCTGTTCTCCCAAAAAAGGGTAGGAAGGGATGGAAAAGTATTCTCTATGTATAAATTCCGTTCGATGGTCCAGAATGCAGAAGCACTGAAAAAAGAGCTTGCAGCAGCAAACGAATCCAAAGACGGTGTGATCTTCAAGATGAAAGATGACCCGCGTATTACAAAAGTAGGCAAGTTTATACGCAAGTGGAGTATCGACGAGCTGCCGCAGCTGTTTAATGTGCTGAAGGGAGATATGAGCCTGGTAGGACCACGTCCACCGGTACCTTCGGAGGTAGCAGAGTACAGCAGTGAAGATCTTAAACGACTCCATATCGTTCCGGGGATCACCTGTTACTGGCAGGTATCAGGGCGAAGCGAGATACCATTTAAGCAGCAGGTAGATTTGGATAAAAAGTATATCTCTACCCGTTCGTTATGGACCGATATCAAGATTTTGTTCGCAACGATTCCTGCAGTACTTGCACAAAAGGGTGCCTATTGATCAAGTGAGCAGATTTTTACAATCTTTCTGCAAACATCTTGTATAGAATACAAAAAAACATATAAGGATAACAAAGATGTTGAAGATATTAAGAGAGTATAAAGACGGACATGTGGAATACCACTTTATCGGTTCAATGGAGGGTAGTGATCTTGAGCTGCTGAAAAAAATGATGAAAGAAGATATGAACCGTACATATAGATTTACATTTAATTTCAGAGAGACAACACATATCGATGCGAATACGGTCAAGATACTCAAAGAAGTATATGTTATGAGTGTTGAGTATGCATGTGAGATCAACCTGACAGGTCTTCATGCTCAGCCGGCGATCATGCTTGAAATCTTTCAGGCAGACAAACTCTACAATATAATGGAACCTGTCAACAATGTATATGGAGGCGAAAATGAACCTTTGTATTATGCTTGATAAAACAGACTATGAGTCAATTTGGACAGAGCCGGTACTTCATCCCGAAGCGATGAGTATTGCAGGCAAGGAGATCATACAGTACTGGCTGGAGTGGGCAAGGTTCAAAGGGATTGAAAAACTTTATATCTATACAGAGTCGGAAGGAGTAGCGAGTGAAAAGATCGATATGCTTGAGACCCTTTACGGTGTTGCAGTAGTCTACCTGCATCCTTCCAAAAACATAGAGTATACAGAGAATACCTATAGGGGGCTTGGTGTATTCCTTGACAGCGGTGAATACAGGACTATCAAAGATCTTGACAGCTTCCTGAAGTTGGAACGGGCATTGATTCAGGAACCGTTAAAGTACAGCTCTACTGTAGGGTATGGCAAGTTTAAGCATATACAGATAGGGAAAAACGTCTATATCCACAAATCTGCAAAACTGTCAGGGGCTGTGGTGATCGGAGATAACTGTATTATTGAAAAAGATGTTGAGATCAGGGACAGTGTCATTAACAGCGGTTCTCTTCTTAAGAGAGGTTCTGTTATCGATAACAGTCACATCGGCAAAAATATACACTTGGCGACGAACGTATATCTGAAAGAGAAAGCACTCTTTGAATCAACCATTTATGACATGGTCAAAAGAGAGAGTGTTGTACATGAGGGTATTTGTCTGAAAAGTTGATTTTTTATGAAGGATAATAGATGATTATAGCCGTTGCAGGCGGAAGCGGATCGGGGAAAACTACCGTATCCAGAGCAATGAAACATTCATATAGTCAGCGTTTTGATATAAATGTTGAAGTTGTCTCTATGGATGACTACTACAAAAATGAGAATGAAGAGAGGTTTGACAACTATGATCATCCTGATGCATTCGATACAGATCTACTGTACGGGGATATACAGGAGTTCCTGGACACAGGAAGCATTGTAAAACGCTCCTATGACTATGTTACCAAGAAGAGCAGTATCATTCATGACAGATCCAATGTCAAACTTCTGATCATTGAAGGATTATATGCCTTTTATGAAAAAAAAATAAGAGATATGTGCAGTTTGAAAGTATATCTTGATACAGAGGAAGAGATAAGGCTTCAAAGAAGGATATTGCGTGATCTGAGAGAGCGGAGTATCACAGTAGAAGAAAATATGAAAATGATAAAAAGGTTTGTCAGGCAGATGCATGGAAGATATGTGGAAAGGCAAAAAAGGCTGGCAGACAGAGTATTTGTAGACAGTGAAGAGGTGTTAATGCTTTTATAGCGGATATTTATGGTATAGTAATATTCAAGGAAAAAGATGTTAGAGGATGAGAATGTGGAAAAGAAACCCTATATCATGGCTATCGATGACACTCCTTACAATCTTGAAGTATTGAGAGTGATACTGATGGATACAGATGCTGAGGTAGCGTGTGTCGAATCGGGCCGTGAGGCGATCGGGATGATCAGGGAAAGGGTACCTGATCTGATACTGCTTGATATCATGATGCCGGAGATGGATGGTTTTGAAGTCTGCGAGATCCTGAAGAGATCACCTGAGACCAACAGTACCCCGATTATTTTTCTGTCCGCACTTGATGATATCAACAGCAAAGTCAAAGCTTTTGAGGTAGGAGGGGTCGACTATATTACGAAACCGTTCAATACCCTGGAGGTTGTAGCAAGGGTCAAGACCCATCTGAAGCTTCACTATATGCTTGAAGAGATGAATACTCTGCTCAGAGAATCGTTTCATGAAATATATACACCGCTGGGGCTCATTAAAAGCTCGCTTTCTCTTTTAGAGCTTGAACAGGGTGACAACGAGCATCTTCAGAATATAAAATCTTCCGTACAGTCACTTCACTCAATCTATGAAGACATATACTATGCCATTAAAAAAGAGGTACGGTCATACCCTCCCGAGTGGATAGACCTGGAAGCCTTCCTGAACAAAAGAATTGAACTGTTCAAACCCCAGATGAAGTATAAAAGACTCAAGTGTGAGATCACATCTGAAATAGAATCTCCTATGATAAGGATAAACCTTACCGAACTTGAAAGGCTGATGGACAATCTGTTGTCCAATGCCATTAAGTATGCAAATGAAGAGAGTATTGTAAAGATAGAGATCACTCTTTCGGGGGAAAAGATCAGGCTGGCTGTTTCGAACAGTTCCAAAAAGATCAAAGATCCCAAAAAGCTTTTTGAAAAGCTGTACCGTGAAGACCATTCGGTTATGGGGCTTGGTATAGGTTTGAGCATCGTAAGAAAGATATGTGACAAATATGACATAGACATTGATGTGGAATCAAACGAGCATATTACAAGTTTCATACTTTATTATGAGGAGAAATGATGAAGATCTTACTTTTGGAAGATGAAGAGGTTCTTTGCAGGAATATAGAAAAGTTTTTAACTATCAAGGGGCATCAGGTTGACAGTTATGGAGACGGTGGAGTGCTTCTGGACGAAGCCAACCTCTTTGAATATGATTTTTTTATATTTGATATCAATGTTCCGGATGTTGACGGCTTTGAGCTTCTTACCTATATTAAAGACAAAAAGATCGAAACTCCTTTGATCTTTATCAGTGCCATGGTCGGTATTGAGGAGATAAGCAAAGGGTTTAAGCTGGGGTGCAGTGATTATCTGAAAAAACCTTTTGAGCTTGAAGAACTTGAACTGAGAATCAATAATATCAAAAACAGCTTCAGTGCCCATGAACGGATCGAACTGCCCGGAGGCCTGGTCTATGATTTTGATACCAAATCCGTATATAAAGACGGAGAGCCGTTGGAGCTGTCCAAAAAACAGAGTGAGATCCTCTATATCATTATGAAGTATAATGGACAGGTAGTCAGTTTTGATACTATTGCCGACTATGCCTATGAAGATGATTTTCGCGATATGCATACCATATCAAGCCATATCAGGGATATACGGAAGGTTATAGGTTCGGAAACTATTAAAAATGTAAGAGGTGTAGGATACAAACTGGCTTTGTGATACTTTAGACTTGAACTCAGTAGGCAAGCACCTGCTATTGTGATCCAAAAGAGAAAAAGGAGGAGATATTTTTTCAAAGTGTTTATACATCTGTAAGAAGAGAGCATACACGGTAATAAAAAAGTATACTAAATAATAATTTTTTTCATTTAGATTTAAGATAATTTAGTATAAAGTTCTTCATTCTTAAAAAGAAAGGAGTATAAATGCGATCTAAAATAGTATTTCTTGTTGTATTTATGCTCTCTTTTGTTATCGTACACGATACAGTACTCACAATGATCGATCAGAACAAGAAGATCGGTGTGACCTCCTCTTTGGAGAGTTATACTGTATCAGAGAAAAGTCCGAATATCCATCAAATACATAATATGTTCCACTTTGTTGCACTTGTCTGTACAGAGCTTCCCTCCGTGGATGTTCATGCTGAGAAGAAAACCATTGCATATTACATACCACAATACACTTTATCCTGCAAAGAGAGCATCATCAAACCCCCGATAGCCTAACTTTTTTACTATAGGGCACCTCTAATAACCCCATATGCTCATAACATTGCCGGCTTTGTTCTAGGCAAGGCACACTTTACAGACCTAGCCGTAGCTAAGTCGAAAAAGTGTAACGCCGCATAGGGCAAAGCCGGCATTGCCCAAAGGGTGGGCTTTGCAGACGCGATCTTTCACAAGATGCTTCCCATCGTCTTAGCTTTGGCTAGGACTTGAAAGCCTCTTGCAAAATCTCACATCTGCAAAACCCATTATGGGTGTATGGGGTTATTAGAAGTGCCCTATACTCTTATTTATACAATACAATATTTTTTTATGTAAAAAAGGAATACCCTTATGAAAATTATATTATGGGTCATACCATTCTTTATGGCCGGTATGGCAGCTGCCGAGCAGTTGAAGATAGAGAGTTCCATACCACTTCGGATCTATAACCATAGACCAAGTGTACAGTTGCAGCATCAACAAAGGCTGAGGCAATTGTGCAAAATAAAACCGGAGGAGGCCAGGTGGATCGCACTGAAAGTGTGTCATGCACGAAAGCTTCGTTCCCGAAAACTGAAACATAAAGGGCAGCTGCTCTTTTACCGTATTGCTACGGAACACTGCACAGTAGAGATCAATGCACTGGACGGGGCGGTGATCTCCAAAATAACAGACCAGAATGTCAATGAAAAAGGAAAAAAACAATGAAACTGAGATATATGATGTATGCCCTTTTACTGATGCAGGGGCTATATGCATCGACTTATACACTTGACAGAGTATTGGAATCGACAAAAAAACATGGTGTACTGACAAAAGCACAGTATTACGAAAGACTTTCTCTTGAGGCAAAGAACCGGGCAGATACGGCAGGAGATCCCTTCTCCCTGACAGCAGAAGGAACACATGCTGCTCCGCATCTTGACAAAAGCGGTACTGAGTACAGTATCGGTCTCTCAAAGAAGATTATGATGCCGGGAGTACTTTCACAGGAGCAGCGGATCACACAGCTCTCCAATGATGCCTATATGCTGGAAAAAGAGATGGAACTGCTTGATTTTGAGAATGGACTGAAGAACCTCTACCATCAGTATTGTCTTGATGTACAGAACTACAGAAGTTTCAGAGCAAGCTATCTTGATTTTGTCAAGCTCTATAAAAAGAAACAGAAAGCCTACCTTTATCAGGAGATCTCCAAAATGGAGCTTATTCAGCTTGAAACTGAGAAGAACAGGCTTAATGCACAGCTTCAGGCATTGAAAATGCAACAGAGTATCTCCCGACGAAAGTTGCTGATACTCGGAAGCATCCCGGAAAAAGAGACGGTTGTCTTTTCATGTCAAGATATGTACCCTGTTCGAAGAAAGGTAGACTATACAAAATCACTTTCCTTGTCAAAAAAAGCCTATAAAAAACGTATACAAAGTACAGAGGAGACGCTGAAGCGTTACTCCAGAGCGATCGAATCTATCGACACCTATGCACAGTATACCAATGAACTGGATACGGAGAGATACTCCATAGGTATCTCTATCCCTCTGAACTTTACCAGTCGCCGTTTTGAGGAGGAGCGTGCTGCCGCAATGTATAAGAACAGTGCACTTCAGTATAAATTCGAGCAGCATATGCGTCAGAAACAGAGTGCTCTTATGGAGCTGCACTCACAGCTGCAGAGTCATGCACTGATGATCGATGCTCTGCGAAAGAATGAATATGATTACACAAAAAAGCTTTTCCCAATGGTACAAAAGAGTTTTGACCTTGGAGAGATCTCGGTTTTGGAGTATCTGATGAACAGACAGAAGCTCTATCAGATCAGACAAGCGATCTATGCGGAAAAGGAAGCCTACTATACAACTCTGTTCAGACTCTATACGATCAGCGAAACAAAGGATAAAAAATGAAAAAACGATTGATACTGCTTGCAACCCTTATTTGCTTTGCCCGGGCTGAAGAGGTGAAGTTAACGCCGAAACAGGAGAAGAACTGGGATATTACAGTAGCCAAACCCGAAAGAGCCGACAGTTACCCTCTGGGGAGGATCATTGTCGAAGTAGTTACTCCTCCGACACTGCTGCATACGATATCTTTGCCGTTTGAAGCCAATGTACAGAAACTCTATGCCGCGAAGTACCAAAAAGTGCAAAAAGGCGAGATATTGGCGGAAGTGACAGGAACCAAGTGGATTGAAGTGCAGCAGAAAGCCATTGCAGATGCCATTGAATACCGTCATCACAAACATTTGACAGAGCGAAAGATAATGCTTTGCAAAGAGGAGATTATTCCACAAAAGGAGTGTAAGGCGGCACGTGCTGAACTTGAAACGGACAAAATAAGGATTGCGGCTGCCAAAGCACTTTTGGAGAGTTACGGTGCGGACCGGGAGAGTATTGAGACCCTTTTTAAGACCTTGAAGATCGCTCGTACTGTCAAGGTGAAGAGTAATGTGGCAGGAAGTATCATTGTGCTCAATGCAACACCGGGAAAGAGCACAAATCCTTCTGATGCTCTTTTTGTGATCAAACAAAAAGGGCCGCTCTGGATCGAAGCCAATATTGAAGCATTGCGTACGCTTAAGCTGAAGGAGGGGGAAAGGGTACGGCTTTCGGTAGCTGATAAAATGTTCGAGTCCCGTGTATTGCAGCTTTCAGATGTGATTAACCGGGAAAACCAGACACGAAGGGTACGTTTTTCTGTTCCGGAAACAGTACAGCTTGCTTCGGGCTTGATGCTGAGTGCCGACCTGATCGTTTTCGGAGATGTGCTGAAACTGAAAAAGAGTGCCGTGATCAAAGAGGGAGGTACGCAGATTGTTTTTATGAAAACACAATTTGGATTTAGAGCTATTCCCGTAGAGGTGATGGCGGAAGATGATACCTTCTACTATATCAAGCCTTCGCCTCTGCTAAAAGGTAAGGTTGCGGTGAACTCCCTTGCTATTCTGAAGAATCTGTTAGGCGGAAACGATGAATAAGATCATAAGTTTTGCTCTCGCAAGACGCTTTTTTGTCTCACTGTTGGCGCTTGCGATCCTCGGGTTCGGAATCAAGACTTACAATGAGCTGCCCGTCGATGCTTTTCCGGATATCTCTCCCACGCAGGTAAAGATCATTATGAAGTCCAGCGGGATGACACCTGCTGAGGTCGAGTCACGTATTACAGTTCCTATTGAGACGAAGATGGTAGGAATTCCCTACGAGACCATGATGCGTTCAACAACCAAATACGGGCTGTGTGATATTACGATTGACTTTGAGGATGGGACCGATATCTACTGGGCGAGGCAACAGGTGAGTGAGCGTCTGGGTGAGATCAAAGATGAACTGCCGGCCGATATCACAGGCGGGCTTGCACCTATCTCTACGCCGCTCAGTGATATACTGATGTTCACGATAGAGTCGGATGTACTTGACCTGGAAGCCAAACGTACGCTGCTTGACTGGGTGATCGCTCCGAAACTGAGAGCTATCAGCGGTGTAGCTGAGGTCAATGCACTTGGCGGAAAGGTTAAGACCTATGAAGTGGTACCCGATCTGGACAGAATGCGTGCGATGGGTGTAACGCTTGATGATATTCTCCAGACCCTTGAGAAGAACAACCGCAATGACGGTGCAGGACGTGTCTCACAGGGAGTGGAGAGTATTTTGGTACGTAGTGTCGGTCGTCTGAAGAATATCTATGATATAAAAACACTGCCGGTCAAGAAGATCGGAGAGCGTATTGTTACTATCGGTGATGTAGCAACTGTACATTTCGGACATCTGACCCGTTCGGGATTTGTCAGCAAGAACGGTGAAGGTGAAGCGGTCGAAGGATTGGTACTCGGACTTAAGGGGATCAATACAGCAATTGTGCTTGACAAGGTCAAGGAGGAACTTACACGTATTGAGAAGATGCTGCCAAGCGGTACGAAGATCGATATTTTTTATGATCGGTCCGACCTGGTGAATCTTGCTACCGATACGGTGAAGAAAGCGCTTTATGAAGCGATCATCCTCATTATGGTGATCCTGCTTCTGATGCTGGGAAATTTTGCATCAGCGGTAAGTGTGGCGCTCATTTTGCCGTTTGCCCTTCTGATGAGTTTTATTGCCATGCAGTACTTCGGTTTGACCGCGAACCTGATGAGTCTTGGCGGGCTTGCCATCGCCATCGGGATGCTGGTGGACTCAGCAGTTGTTGTTGTCGAGCATATCACTGCGGAACTGGGTAATCCCAAACGAAAACGCCAGAGCAAACTGCATATTATCTATGAGGCTACGGTAGAGATGGCTCCTTCGATTATTACAGGAGTACTGATCATCATCATTGTATTTATGCCGCTTTTGACCCTTGAAGGACTGGAGGGAAAACTCTTTAAACCAGTGGCACTGAGTATTATCTTTGCACTTTTCAGTTCACTGGTACTGGCACTTACTCTCATTCCTGTGCTCAGTTCGTTCATTCTGAAAAAGCGTCCGGACAAAGAGTCGTCCATTGTCAAAATACTTGTCAAAGGTTACCGACCCATACTCAACTATGCCATCAAGCATGCCAGACTGACCCTTGCAGCAGTTTTGGTGCTGTTTGGTATCTCTCTGGTGTTTGCCAATAAAACCGGTAAGACTTTTATGCCGACAATGGATGAAGGTAGTATTATTATCGGTGTGGAGATGCTTCCTTCCATTTCACTCAAAGAGAGTCTCGCTTTGAACCTGAAGGTGCAGAAAAAGCTGCGTGAGCATATTCCTGAGATCAAAGAGATCATTGCAAGAACCGGAAGTGATGAGCTTGGGCTTGACCCGATGGGGCTGAACGACACAGATACCTTTTTGGTGCTTAAACCCAAAGAGGAGTGGCGTGAGCCTTCCAAAGAGTTCGTTATCGATGAAATACGGAAAGTACTTGATGAGTTTGTCGGGATCGAATACAGTTTTACCCAACCCATTGAGATGCGTGTTTCCGAAATGCTGACGGGAGTCAGGGGGGACCTTGCCATTGCGATATTCGGTAACGATAACAGGAAGCTTGAAGAGATCGCTGTGAAGATCAAATCACTGCTTGAAAAGATCCCCGGAAGTGTTGATGTCTACAAAAAAGCCAATGAGGGTGTTGAGTACTTTGAGCTGGAATTCGACAAAAAGACGATGGCCTACTATGGCATCAGTCAGGAGGCACTCAACAGTTTCCTTAAGTCGATGCTCACCGGTATGGAAGTGGGGATCATTCAGGAGGGGATGCGACGTATTCCGCTTACGATCAAAGGGGAAAAGAATCTGCGTAACTCTCTGGACAAGATACGTAATCTTTACTACCCTGTTGCTGAAGGCAAGGCGATTCCTCTGAGTAACTTTGTCAAATTCGTTTCCAACTCAGGGCCGGTACAGATAGAGCATGAGCATGGCTATAGAAAGACCATCGTTCAGTCCAATGTGGAGGGACGTGACCTTGTCAGTTTTGTGGAAGAGGTTCAGAAGAGAGTTGAGCAGGAGATCAAGATGCCTCCTGGCTACTATGTTGAGTATGGGGGAGAGTTCAGGAACCAGCAGCGTGCGGCGGCAAGACTCGCTGTTATCGTACCGCTGGCACTCTTTTTGATTTTTGTTTTGCTCTTTATCTCTTTCGGTTCGCTCAAGCAGGCGCTGATCGTACTTATCAATGTACCGCTGGCACTTATCGGAGGGTTTATCGGACTTTACTTTAGTGGGGAGTACCTCTCTGTTCCGGCTTCGGTAGGCTTCATCGCCCTGCTGGGTATTGCGGTGCTTAACGGGGTGGTGCTGGTCAACTACTTCAACTATCTTGTAAAGAACGGCTCAGAGGTTAAAGATGCTGTTGTTGAAGGTTCTATGAAGCGTCTGCGTCCGGTACTGATGACTGCAATGATAGCGGCTTTGGGACTCTTGCCGCTACTGTTTGCTACAGGTCCTGGTTCTGAGATACAACGGCCGTTGGCGATTGTTGTAATTAACGGGCTCATCTCCTCTACGCTGTTGACACTGGTGATCCTGCCTATTCTCTATTTGCGCTTTACCAAAGAGCCCGAAGAGGATAGCGTCAGAAAAAGTCAATAGATTTCAAATAACTTTTAACAGTGCTGCGCTCTCCTCTTTTCGGGGGAGAGGATAGAACAGGGAATCTTTCAGATAAAATAGTGCATCTTAGGCTGAGGGCTAAACCAACTGTCAGCAAGATAGGGAAATAATAGCAGTATACATCTTGTAAAGGTGATCTATGCAGAGAAAATTCACAAGTGCTTTGAAAGGTATGTTCAAAACTCTCTATCTCATCGCTCCTATGTTATTGGCGGTTATCGGCCTGATAGGACTTTTCAAGACATTTATTACACCTGAAATGCTTCATGAACTCTTCAACGGCTCAATATGGCATGATATGTTGATGGGAACAGGCTTGGGCGGTATTTCCGTAGGTCAGCCCTTTTTGAGCTATATCATTGGAGGAGAAGTGCTTGATGAGGGAGCCTCTTTTTACGGAGTAACAGCCTTCATCCTCTCTTTCGTAACGCTGGGTGTGGTTCAGCTGCCAATGGAGTTTTCTGTTTTCGGATTTCGTTTTACATTGCTTAGAAACCTTTTGAGTCTTCTTTTTGCTTTTCTGCTCTCTATGGCAATTGCCTTTACTCTAGGACTGTTGTCATGAAAAAAAGCAGAAGTGGACTTATCATGCTTGCTATTGTGACCGTATTATATCTTCTGCTCTATTTTATGCATCCGGATAGAACAATGGATGCACTGAATGAAAGTCTGGGTGTGTTGAAGATGGTCCTTCCTGTTTTACTGATCGTCTTTTTTTTAATGGCACTGCTCAATTCTTTCATTGATGAAAAAGCAATTTCAAAATATTTGGGAGAAGAGAGTGGTACCAAAGGATGGCTGCTGGCACTTGTAGGAGGTATTTTGAGCCATGGACCCGGATATGTCTGGTATCCTCTCCTGCAGAACCTCAGAGAACAGGGAGCCAAAGACGGATTGATTATTGCCTTCGTCTATGTCAGAGCCATAAAGCTTCCCTGGTTGCCGTTGATGGTCACCTATTTTGGTTTGCCCTTTACCCTGGTCTATACTTTTTATGTGGTCTTGGGTGCCTATGTGCAGGGTATGATCGCCGATAAATTCAAATAAATTCCAGCACAAATATCTAGTCTGTATTTTCTATTGTTATTATCTAACTTGATTTTATTACTCCCCCATCAAACATTCGGGTTATTTGATGGGGGAGTAATAATTATAGTGTGGTATTTTTTCAGGAGTATTTATGAAGAGACTTGCAGTGCGGCTTTGTTTTGCAGCTATCAATACGAATGCTATAGAGTTTCAGGCCGTTCACTCCAGTCTGCAGAGCTGTTTTGAAAACAAAGATTGACAATACAAAAGTGATTGTCAACTACACGTTCTAACGTATGCTGTTACAGTAGTCCAAGCAGTGCGGTTAAAAGTACGGGCGGTGTGATGATCAGTCCTACCTTCATATATTCACCCCACCCTATTTTCACACCTTTTTGGGCCAATACATGCAGCCAAAGCAGTGTGGCGAGTGATCCGATAGGTGTCATTTTCGGTCCCAGGTTGGAGCCCAGAATATTGGCATAGACCAATGCTTCATTGCCTATATACCCTACTTTATCAATGGCGATATCCATGATCATGATGGTTGGCATATTGTTCATAACCGAAGAGATGATAGCAGAGAGAAACCCTGTTCCGATAATAGCAATTGCATCGCCCTGTGTTTTGATTATCTCTATCCATGAGGCTATGATATCGGTAAGCCCTGCATTTTTTAATCCATATACTACGATGTAGAGCCCGATGCTGAACCAGACCACCTGCCAGGGGGCGGCTTTGATGGTCATCATGGGTTTTGCAGCCCGATAGTGTGCAGCGAGAGCAAGAAAAACAAGGGCACCTCCCAGAGCGAAGAGAGAGACAGGCAGATCGAAGTAGTCGCCGATGAAGTAGCCAACCATCAGCAGTCCAAGAAAAAGCCAGCTGAGTTTGAACATAGTTCTGTTTTTGATTACGGTGGCAGCTTCGGGAAGCTGGTCGACATCAATGGTCAAAGGAATCTCTTTTCTGAAATAGACCCATAGCACAGCGATAGAGGCAATGATACTCAGCAGGTTTGGCAGGAACATATGTCTGGCATACTCAACAAATCCTATATCAAAATAACCTGCAGTGACAATGTTAGTGAGGTTTGAAATGACCAGCGGGTTGGAGGCACTGTCACCTATAAAGCCGCCGGCCATCAGAAAGGCGAAGATCGGAAGAGGCTTCATTTTGAGGTATTTCATCTTTGCCAGAAGGATAGGGGTAAGAATGAGCGCTGCACCATCGTTGGCAAAGAAGGCTGCGACGATGGCACCAAGCAGCAGAATGTACACGAACATCCTGTTCCCGTTTCCTCCGCTGAGTTTTGCCATTTTGATGGCTGCCCACTCAAAAAAACCGATCTCATCAAGTACCATAGAGAGAAGAATGATACCGATGAATGCCAGTGTTGCATCCCAGACGATACCGGTAACGGTGATCACATCATCAAAACTTACTATGCCAAGCAGCAGTGCAGCAGCAGCACCGGTTACTGCTGTTGTCCCTATTTGAAGTCCTTTGGGTTGCCAAATGACAAATATCAGTGTAAGCAGAAAGAGGCTGGATGCGAGTACCATAGATATCCTTTGTTCAATGTTTGGCGGCAGTATAGCAAAAATATATGCTTTAATCAATATATCTTGATATATTAAAATTATTTGGTTATACTTTGTATCTTATTTAAAGTACAGGCGGTAGGTATGGATATTTTTTTAAAAACAGTTTCTGCTTTAAATGATGAAACGCGTATACTTATACTCCGTTTTCTGGATGAATATGGGGAGCTGTGTGTATGTGATCTCCAGGTTTCTCTCGGAATGATACAGTCGCGTCTTTCAAGACATTTGAAAATTCTCAAAGAGGCAGGGTTTCTGCGTGTGGAACGCAAAGGGACCTGGGCATATTATGCCATCCGTTCACCGCTTGACAGGTTTAGAGCAGAAGCACTTGAAGAGATACGCCATCTGGATATTGGACTTCCGTCCCTTAAAAAAGTATCACAGACAGGAGAATGTAAAGTATGAGTGACAAAAAACAGGTATTGGTCTTATGTACAGGAAACAGCTGCCGTTCCATCATCGCTGAAGCAATGATCAACGCAAGACTTGGTGACTGTGTTGAGGCGCAGAGCTCCGGCGTCAAAGCCAGCGGGAAAGTAAACCCCTATGCCAAGGCGCTGCTTGAGTCCAAAGGAGAGTGGAAAGAAGCGTATCACTCTAAAGCAATAGAGAGCGTTTTGGCTACACCGTTTGATCTGGTCGTGACGGTATGTGATCATGCGAAGGAGACCTGCCCAATATTCCCCAAAGCGGTCAAGACTATTCATGTTGGCTTTGAAGATCCAAGCGGTAAAGCAGAGGAAGAGTATGCAAAGACCTATGATCGTATAAAAAAAGAGCTGCTTCCGGTCATCAGGGCGGAACTTTGTGAATAATGTAAAATAAAAAGGATAGATATGCAAAAAAATGTCAGTAAAACGAACAATGGTGTCAAGATCAGTTTTTTAGGTGAAGTACAAAAGCAGAATATTGTACAGATGGTACAAAACTGTGCAACAGGAGAGTGTGAGTGTATGAGTGATACTACAAAAGCCAAGATCAGGGAGATGAGGGTAGAAGGTGCAGATGGTAATGTTGAACTTAATCTCGAAGGAGAGGTAAGTGTTGAGGAGATCAGGGAGGCACTTTCACGCTCGAAGGTGTTGAAAGGAGAGTAGATTTCCTCCCCCCATCAAGCTGCAATACAATATGTTATAGGTTCAAAGAGAGGGAAGGTGCTATTGCCTACCCGCTTTACTCTGTACTATATTAAACTGTAGTGTTATTATCATCTTCAAGATTATCATCTGTAGTGTTGTTATCATCTTCAAGGTTATCATCATCAACATCGTCTGGTAGACCGTCATTGTCATCATCATCATCAACATCGTCTGTCAGACCATCATTGTCGTCATCATCATCAACATCATCTGTCAGACCATCGTTGTCATCATCAACATCAGCTGCATTGTCAATACCGTCATCATCAAGGTCATTGTCAATGTCAACTATACCATCACCGTCATCATCATCATCATCACGGTTGCACAGCGTATCATTATCATCATTATCATAGACATTGAGCAAGCCGTCACCATCAACATCCATAGGATCATTTTCCAACTCAATTAAAATCACTTCGCCGTCAACGCTGATAGACAAGATATCATCAGAAACGCCATCACCTTCGGTATCATTAATGTCGTCACGGCTCATAGGAAGATCAATATATCCAAGATCTATATCTTCGGCTGCCTGGAAGAGTGTACCGTTTCCGTCTGTCGTGATAATACCGATAGGAGTAACAACTTTGGTGGCATTGTCATCTTCATTGGTGGTCATGACCAAACGACAACTCAGGTTACTTGGAATTTCCAACTCAAATGGATGTTCTGTTGTCCCATTGTCTGTTGATTTTACAGAGTAGTAACTGCCATCACTACAAAATGCTTCAATAAGTGTTCCCGGAACTGTACCACTGATCTTACTGATTTGTGTAGTGGAAGTAGTAGAGCTTCCGCCACCGCATCCTGCCAAAGTTAATGCCGCTGTAATCGCAGCAAGCTTCAATGAATTTATTTTCATATCTATCCTTTTAATTTCTTTATATAGTATTATAATCACATATAATACACAGTATTATTTTAATACTAGCTTAAAAGAAGGTGTTTTTAGGGAATGTGTCATCACAATATTATATAGGATACCCCTTTATTTGCGTATTGCCTCAGCATCAAGTTCTCCGCTCTTCCATTTTTGTAAATAGAGATCAAGGTTGGCTTTGACGTCTCCTTGCAGCATATAGAGTCCGATAATATTTGGCAGAGCCATAGTCAATATGAGCAGGTCTGAGAACTCCAGCATTGCCGAAGCACTGGTTACCGATGCCATAATGGTAAATGAGATAAAGATCAGTTTGTAGACAAGGGTATATTTCTCTCCAAAAAGATAGGTCCATGAACGTTCTCCGTAGTATGACCATGAGATCATTGTGGAAAAAGCAAAAAGAACTATAGAGGCCGAGAGGATGATCGGAAACCAGGAGATGACCGTTCCATAGGCAGCAGCAGTGAGTGCGGCACCCTGTTTGGCAGCAACAAGGTCTGCAAATGCACCAGACGGGTCATAAACGCCTGTAGTGACGATGACCAATGCAGTCATGGTGCAGATGACGATCGTATCAATAAAAGGTTCGTAAAGTGCCACCATCCCCTGACGTACAGGGTATTTTACCGAAGCAGTGGAGTGTACGATCGCAGCAGAACCGATCCCCGCTTCTGAAGAGAATGCCGCCCTTTTGAAGCCCTGTACCAAAACACCGATGATGCCTCCGGCTGCTGCACTTGGTGCAAAGGCTTCATGGAAGATCGTTGCGATAGCTCCCGGTACGGCTGAGGCATTGACAGCCAGGATCCATAAAGAGGCAAGAAGGTAGATAAAGACCATAAGCGGTACGATCTTTTCAGCAGTACTTGCGATACGTTTAATACCTCCGATGATCACGAAACCGACAATGACCGCCATAATAAGTCCGAAAGCAATAGGGTAGTCGGCAAAGAATGGAACACGGTCCGAGAGAGCACCAAGTGCCTGTGAAGTCTGGAAAGCATTCCCCGCCCCCAGGCTCCCTCCAATAGCAAGAAAAGCAAAGAGCATGGCAAGCACTTTTCCTAGGTGCTTGTGCCCTTTGGCGGCAAGTCCTTTGGAGAGGTATTGCATCGCCCCTCCCATAATGCGTCCGTCAGGACGTTTTTCACGATAGATCTGTGCAAGTGTCACTTCGGTAAACTTGAGGGTCATTCCAAAAAAACCGGCCAGTATCATCCAGAATGTCGCACCCGGACCACCTATGGCAATGGCAATGGCTACCCCGGCGATATTACCCAGACCAACAGTAGCTGAAAGTGCTGTTGTCAATGACTGGAAGGGTGTTATCTCCCCCTCATCATCGGCTGTGCGATATTTGCCCGTTAGTATTTTATAGGCATGGGAGAACATACGAATATTGATAAAACCGAAACGTAAAGTCATATAGAGACCGCCTGCTACCAGCCATGCAACGATAAAAGGCATAGATGATCCCTCTATCTGACCAAAAAAGATATCAAAAAAGAAAACAGAAGCCAAGATACTGTTTATTTGTTCAAAAATAGTGTCCATAGGTGTGTACTCCTTGAAAATAGCGCATTTATTATACTCAATTAAGCCAAAAGAAGCTCTAGCGGAAATAAAAATATCACTTTTTTTATTTTTTTTAAAAAAACTATTGACAAATAGAAACCTTTTGACTATAATTGCAGTCCTTTTTATAACGGAGTGTAGCGCAGTCTGGTAGCGCACCTGGTTTGGGACCAGGGGGTCGAAGGTTCGAGTCCTTTCACTCCGACCATTTAAGTTATTTAACATTGCATCATTAAAAATATTAAGACACTATTTGAAAGTTTTCAAAAAACGTCTTGTTTCATGGTAGGCGTAGTTCAGTTGGTAGAGCACCAGTTTGTGGCACTGGTTGTCGCGGGTTCGAGCCCCGTCGCCTACCCCATTGGTATTAACAGGATAACCCCGAAATGAAGCGCCAGTGGCTCAACTGGATAGAGCATCAGACTTCGGATCTGAGGGTTAGGGGTTCGAGTCCTCTCTGGCGTACCACTTATTTTTTTGATGTAGATGCACTCGTAGCTCAGCTGGATAGAGCACCCGCCTTCTAAGCGGGCGGTCTCAGGTTCGAATCCTGACGGGTGTACCACCTTTTTATTGTTTTGTAAACAATCACATGCGGATGTGGTGGAATTGGTAGACACGCCAGACTTAGGATCTGGTGCCTAACGGTGTGGAGGTTCGAGTCCTCTCATCCGCACCACTTACAAAATATTTTCTTAAAACAATCACTGCACTTATCTTTTCCCGGAAATCATAGTATAATTATTTATAAGCATTCTATATATAAGGATAGAAGATGGATAAATCATTTATGGTGTTTATTGCTGTCGGAATGGCATTTTTTTATGTGGTAACTACTTATGTGGGAGAGATTCAGGAAGAGGATGAACGTTTTCGGAATACAGGTTATGAACAGGAGCACAGATATGACCAGTACTATCTGGAAGACAGTATCGGTCAGAAGATTCTGGATGTGACACTGGCTGAGCCGGCAACACAGATTGAAGCATGGAACCGCAGTCGGCTGAGGGAGGAGTATTTGGAGCTTTTTCCGGATTTTGATACGATGAAGGCATTTATCCAACAGAGAGTAAGAGGAGAAGTATTGGTTGGAAAACTTACAGCACAGATCAATGGGGTAGAAGATAAGTTTTTCTCCGGTGAGATGAGTCCGGAAGAGGCCAAGCGTACACTTGGCCGACTGAAGTAAAGTGTGCCTTTATCTGCACGGATCGGTCATAGCATTTCTGTCTGCATAGAGATAGACCTCTACACGTCGGTTAAGTGCTCTGTTTCGTGCATTGGTGTTGGGTACAATAGGTTTGTTGTAGGAACATCCTTTAACCAGTGGACGTCCATTGACAGCCAACAGATTGGCAACACTTCTTGCACGTCTTTCTGAAAGGCCAAGGTTATATTCGTAACTTCCCCTGTCATCTGTAAAGCCTGCAACGCCTACTACGGTTTGCGGATAGTTTGCAAGTACCTGGGCAATCTTTTGCACTTTACGTCGTGCGCGAGGCTGCAGTCTGGCAGAATCGGTTGCGAACATCATCTTGTCTCGGAACATGATCCTGACGTGGGTAGGGTATTTGGAGACAATGATCTCATGGTTGGGATCGAGACGGGCAAGAGGATCGTTGTTTACTCCGGTTCCAAGGGCCCTGGCAATTGCGTTTGCCTGTTCATCCATACTGTAGCCTATGGCTCCGCCTACAGCAGCACCAAGCAGTCCGCCAATGAGAGCACGTTGTCCTTTATCGTGTCCCTTTGTATTGTATCCGATGATGGCACCCGCAAGGGCACCGGTTGCTACACCGGTTTTCGTACGATCGTAACTGGTATCTTCTACCAGGCCGGGCTCCCTGTAGCATCCGCTGAGGGTCAATAATGCTGCAATAGAGAGCAGCAGTGATCTGGATAAAGTCATTTTTTCTCCTTTTTGGTCTAAATTTTATTCATGCCAGCCGCCGCTATCTACAGGTGGCTGATTGCTCTTGTCGATTTCATGACCGATAAGAGCACCGGTTGCGGCACCTACGACTGCACCGATGGCAGCACGTTGTCCGGGATGATCTCCTTTGGTATTGTACCCGATGACTGATCCTGCAACAGCTCCTGTGACAGCACCTGTTTGGGTAGCATTGTTGGGTAGTACCTCGTTACCTGTACATCCGTTGATAAAAAGAGCCGATGTAAGCAATAAGGGTATAATAGTCTGCAAAGAGTATTTCATTTGTCTCTCCTTGAGATTGGATTGAAAAGATTATAGCATATCATTGTGAAGTAAATGTGTTGAGCAGTTTTTTCTATGGCTTTTTCTCTCTCACTATCTTTTGATGCCACTCCCAAAGTGTCTTTTCAAAACCGATCTTCCGTGTTTCGTAGAAGTGCAAAGGTTTACTCAAATATTTCTGTGCCACCCAACCGTCAAATTCATGTGGATAGAGGTAGTTTCCGGCATGGGTTTTGATATGGTCCGGAATAGGGTGTATCTCACCCCTTTGGATTGCTTTGAGTGCTTTGTTTATGGCTATATAGGCACTGTTTGATTTGGGAGAAGAGGCAAGATAGACCACAAGCTGTGCCAGAGAGATACGTGCTTCGGGGTATCCGATATGTTTGACGATGGTCAGGGTTGAAGAGGCAAGGTTGAGGGCGTGCGGATTGGCATTGCCGATATCCTCACTTGCCAGGATACTCAATCGTCTCGCAATGAATTCTGCAGGCTCACCGCCATCGATAAGACGGGCAAGGTAGTAGATGGCAGCATCAATATCCGAACCTCTGATGCTTTTGATCATGGCGGAAGTAAGTTCATAGTGGCTTTCACTTTCAGAACTTCCAGCCTGCATGGCATGAGGCCGTATCTGCTTAAGTACCGGCAGTACTACAGGTGTTTGTACTGCCAGTGCACTCTCAAGCAGATTGAGCATGGCACGAAGATCACCGCTGCTTGAAAAGACTAGATAGGCTTTGGCTTCTTTTTCTATTTCTATCTCTTCACGCTGCAGTACTTTTTCCAGGAAAGCAGACATTGTTTTTTCGTCTATAGGCTGCAGCTGATAGAGATGGGAACGCGAACGTATTGCTGCGGAGAGAGCGTAATAGGGATTTTCGGTAGAAGCTCCGATGATCAGTGCAGCATTGTTCTCCATAAAAGGCAGCAGTACCTCCTGCTGGTTCTTGCTGAGGCGGTGTACTTCATCAATGAAAATAAGAGGTTTTTGCAGGGCATGTTGATATCTCTTGAAGATATTGCGCACTTCTTCAATCTTGAATGAGGTGGCATTCATCTCATAAAAAGGTCTGTCGAGGTGTGTGGCAATGACTCTGGCAAGAGAGGTTTTCCCACAGCCTGGAGGACCGTAAAAGAAAGTGTGTCCCAGCTTCTCCTGCTCAAGGAGTCTGCGAAGCACTCCTGTTTCTCCAAGCAGTTTCTCCTGTCCCACGATATCATTGAGAGTTTTAGGACGGTATTTGAGTGCCAGGTTTGCCATGGTTATGCTTCAGGTGTTTCTTTTTGTTTGGCTCTCTCTTTTTTTTGAGCCTTTTTTCTCTGTTTGAGGAAAGCATGAAGGTCATCATATTCTTTTTTTGTAAAGAAGCGTGTTTTATTGGTAGGGAGATTGTTTAGCTCGATACCGCCGAAGGCTACACGTTTGAGGTCAAGTACCTTGGCATTGAAGTGACCAAAAAAACGTCGAAGTTCACGGTTTTTCCCTTCATTGATGGTCACACGAAGTTTGGTGTAGCTTTTCCCCTCCGAACGTATATCAAAGCTGATAAACGGGGCGAATTCCATACTGTAGATTTTGCTCTTCTCGTGGGCCCCGGCACGCGCATCATCGAGTACCAGCCCCTCCTGCATGGCGCTGACCATCTCCTGGGTAAGGGGTTTGTCTATCTTTATGTTGTATGTACGGTCAAGCTTGCTTTCCATGAGTGCTGTAGCAACTTCAACATTGTCTGTCAGGAGTAAAAGGCCCTCCGAGGCATAGTCGAGCCTTCCTACAGGGATAAAGTGTCTGAATTTTCCCGGAAGCTTATGGTAGATTGTGGCGCGTCCTCTGTCATCTTTTTTTGTGACAAGTACTCCCTTGGGCTTGTTGTAGACAATGACAGTCACCTCATTGCCTTTCTCTTTGACCAACCGTCCTTTCACAAAGATACGGTCTCCGGGCTGTACCTCATATCCGAACTCTTTAATGGGCCGTTTGTTGAGTGTGACCTCTCCGTCTTCTATCAGTTTATCCGCATCACGTCTGGAGTACTTGGTATTGTGTGCAATATATTTGTTCAGTCTCATTTTACTCTCTTATTTGCTTTTGATACCTGCATTGACCAGGTCGTGTATGTGTAATACGCCGATGATCTTTTTCTCTTCTGTGGTGATGGGAAGAAGCTGTATGCGGTCATTTTCTATGATCTCCAGTGCTTCACTGGCAAGGAGTTCTGTATTGTGGTAGCATTTTGGTGCTTTGGTGGCATAGGTGAATGCAGGCTCATCCATACTGAAGCTCTCCTGCATGAGTGCCCGTCTGAGGTCTCCGTCACTCAATAGGGCTGTCAGCTTTTTTTGATCATTAATGATAAGGACATTCCCCAGTTTCCCTTCACTCATCACGACGATCGCCTCTTTCAGAGGTGTCTGTTCATCAATGATGGGAAGATCCTCTGTACGCATCAGGTCTTTGATCTTGATAAAGAGTCTCTTCCCCAGTGAACCGCCCGGATGGAAAGAGGCAAAATCCTCTTTTTCAAAACCGCGTTCTTTCATAAGGGCAACGGCCAAAGCATCTCCCAGGGCCATTGTCAACGTAGTAGAAGCTGTAGGAGCTGTATTGAGAGGGCAGGCCTCTTTCTCAACAGAGATATTCAGCCAGACATCGGCATAGCGTCCCAGAGAAGAGTCTTTGTTCCCCGTCAGTCCGATAAGAGGTATCTCGAAACGTTTGATATGAGGAAGTATTTTGGTAAGTTCTTCACTCTCTCCGCTGCTGCTGATGGCAAGCAGAGTATCCTCTTTGCCTATCATACCAAGGTCACCGTGGAGTGCTTCGGTAGGATGAAGAAAGAAACTGGAGGTTCCTGTAGAGGCAAAGGTTGCCGCTATTTTTGCACCGACAAGTCCTGATTTGCCTACACCGGTAATGATAAGTTTGCCTTTCGTGTTCAAAATGAGTGATACGGCATCCAGAAAATTCTGGTCAAGTCGCTCTGTCATTTTTTCAAGGGCTTCTATTTCAATCTGTAATGTCTCTTTTGCGATTTGAATGAGATCCATGGTTCTACTTTATTGGGATGAAGATTTGTTTATGTGATTATAGCACAAATTTATCCATCGGAGAATGACCATCCGATGGGTTAGAGTATACGAACTATACAATAAATACAGTAGGAACGATGAGCGGGTAACGTTTTTTGGTACGGATAATATGTTTGCGTACGGCATTGCGAATTTCATTTTCTATGAAAGTATGCTCTTTGAGGCCCTCGCCTTTCATGTTGAGCAGCATGGTTTCCAGTAGCACCTCGATCTCTTTGGCAAACTTTTTGTCCTCTTTGTCAGGTACAAGCCCATGTGTATGTACTACCGGTTTCCCAACTATCTTTTGGTTACTCTGTGCAATCTGTGCGACGATGGTCACAATACCGTCTTCAGCCAGTTTCTGCCGGTCAAGGACGACATCATTCTCAATAGTCATGTTGTTCTGGTTGTCAATATAGGTCTTCCCTGTCTTGACCGTTTTGACCTTTTTGAGGTATTTAGGTGTGATCTCGACTTGGTCTCCGTCACTCATCAGCAGAATGTTTCTTTCGTCAACCCCACATGAAACAGCAGTTTGTGCGTGTTTGGCGATATGGTTGTACTCACCATGGACCGGAAGAAAGAATTTGGGCTGAACCAGTCTGAGGATAAGTTTCTGCTCCTCTTGTGCTGCGTGACCCGAAACGTGGATATCACTGAACTCTTTATAGCGTACAGTCACACCTGCCTTAATGAGCAGGTTCATCAGTTTGGAGACAGAGGCTTCATTTCCCGGGATCGCTGATGCAGAGATGATGACTGTATCGGATGGTTTGAGCTTAATGTGTCTGTGCTCATCCGTTGCCATACGGTTGAGTGCAGCCATGGTCTCTCCCTGAGAACCGGTAGTGACGATGAGGATCTCATGGTCTGCATATTTCGGGACTTCATGCACTTCGATGAAATGTCTGTCCTCGATGTCTACAAAACCGAGTGCTCTGTTGGTTTCTACATTTCTTTCCATGGAACGGCCGATAACACAGATCTTTCTACCATGTTTGACACCACGCTGCATTGCCTGGAAGATACGGTGTACATTGGAGGAGAAGGTAGACATGATGACCCGTCCTTTTGCCATTTCAAAGAGAGAGTCAAAAGTTTTTCCTACGACGGTTTCACTTTTGGTAAATCCCGGGTTGTGGGAATTGGTGGAATCAGAGAAGAGACAGAGTACCCCTTTCTCTCCATAGTAGGCATAGCGTCTAAGATCCATTGTGTAGCCGTCTACAGGTGTGTGGTCTATCTTGAAATCTGCCGTATGCATCAAAATACCTGCCGGTGTTTCGATGGCAAGTGAACAGGCATCGATGATGGAATGGGTATTGTGTATCCATTCGATCTTCATGTCACCGATGGTGTACTGCTTACGTTTGGTGATAAAGTTAAAATACTTTGCATCGGCCTTAAGTCCGTGTTCATTGAATTTGTTCTCTATCATTGCAAGTGCCAAAGGGGTTCCGTACACAGGGAATTTCAACTCTTTGAAGAGGTACGGCATTGCACCGATGTGGTCCTCATGGCCATGGGTAATGACAATTGCTTTGATCTTCTCTTTAATCGTATGCAGATAGGAGAAATCGGGTACGAGTATATCCACGCCATGCATTGTCTCATCAGGGAAGCTCATACCTACATCAATAACAATAGCTGTCGTCTCTGTTTCAAGGACTGCCATATTCCCTCCGATCTCTCCAAGCCCGCCAAGCGGTGTAAAGCGTACTTTGCCCTTGCTGTTGAGGTCGATCTGCTTCCACGGTCTCATTCTTGCTTCCTGAATACGTTTGTTCTCCTCGATGGAAGCTCGCATGATATCGTTGACCGTAGTTACATTTTTGCGTTTGTTGCGGTTCTTGTTCCCCCCTCCGCTTTTACTCTGGTTGGTGTTACTGCCACCCTGTCTGTTTTGATTTGGTTTACGGTTTGGGTTTGGTTTTCTGTTAGGGTTGTGGCCGCCTTGTGTTTCAGAGCGCTGCTTAGGGTTGCTGCCACTCTGTCTGTTCGGGTTTGGCTTGCGGTTTGGGTTTGCTTTTCTGTTGGGATTGTTTCTGCTCTCTCCCTCTCCACTGCGATTTTGGTTAGCGTTGTTTTGGTTCTGTCTGTGTGGGTTGGGTCTTCTGTTGCGCTGTGGTTTATTCCCCTCTTGCGGCGTTTTTTGTCCTTGATTTTGACTGTTTTCGCTGTTTTGATTGTTGTTTTCCATCTAGCTTATCCTTTAATTCATTATATATGAGATGATAAATAGATGTCTCAGCTTCATGAGGTCGCATATTGGGGGTTAGTCCCAATGTTGCAAAGGTTTGCTCCACTATCTCTTTGGAGAAGGCCGCGGACAGGTTTTTAGAGAGTTTTTTTCTGGGCTGTGCAAAAGCGATCTTCAGAAAGCTTTCAAACTTCTCGTCATCCATGGAACGGTTCTTCTCTATTAAAAGCACGGCAGAAGTGACATTCGGAGGAGGTACGAATGCTTCGGGTTCTACCTCGAAACAGAGTCTCGCTTCTCCTACGCTGGCTGCAAGTACAGAAAGAGCGGAAAACTCCTTCTGATTGGCAACGGCAGAGAACTTCACGGCTACTTCTTTTTGAACCATTACCAGTATGGACTGGCACTGTTCATCCTTGAAGGCTTTTAATATGATATTGGTTGCAATATAATAAGGCAGGTTCGCTACAAGATGATAAGGCTCATCAAGCAGACTTCCTTCCCCCCAACGCTCAAGCACATCTCCGCACTGTAATTCGAAGCGGCCCTGTGAGATGGGTGCTTCAAATTCCGTCGCAAGATGCTCGCATAATCTTTTATCAACCTCAAATGCTGTGACATTTCGAACTTTTACAAGTTCTTTGGTTAAATCACCTAAGCCAGGCCCGATTTCTGCAACCTTCAGGTTGTCATCGGGCATCGCTTGGATGATTTTGTGCAGATAGATATCATTTTTAAGAAAGTTTTGGCCAAATTTCTTTGATGCAAATTCCGCCAAATTATCAATAATCATACTATAATCTACCTTTATACTGAATGGCTAAACCCCTATTTGGGATAATTTTTGTATAATCTTACCATATTCTGAGCGAAGATAGGTTAACGTAGTGTTATTCTGTCCAAAGATTATGGAGCAATTATGGATTATTTTGCAAAACGTATCATTCCCTGTCTTGATGTTGACAGCGGACGTGTTGTCAAGGGAGTGAACTTTGTGGGACTTCGTGATGCCGGAGATCCGGTAGAGGTTGCCAGACGTTATAATGAAGAGGGTGCTGATGAACTTACCTTCCTTGATATTGGCGCAAGTCATGAGGGGCGTGAGACGATCGTCGACGTAGTCAAAAAAGTTGCCCAGGAGATTTTTATTCCGTTGACAGTAGGCGGCGGTATCCGCAGGCTGGAAGATATTTATGCACTTTTAAATGTCGGATGCGACAAAGTAAGTATCAACTCTGCCGCTATCAAACGGCCTGATTTTATCGAAGAGGGTGCCAAACGTTTTGGTTCACAGTGTATTGTGGTAGCGATTGATGCCAAGAGAGTCGATGACCGGAAATGGCATGTTTTTACCCATGGTGGTCGGAATGATACAGGTATTGATGCTCTGGAGTGGGCAAAAGAGGCTTACAGAAGAGGTGCAGGTGAGCTGTTGGTGACCTCGATGGACGCTGACGGAACAAAAGCAGGCTTTGACAATGAACTGAACCGGAGGATCGGGGAAGAGGTGAACATACCGGTCATTGCAAGCGGAGGAGCAGGAACAATGGAACATATAAAAGAGGCATTTACTATAGGAAATGCCGATGCTGCATTGGCCGCTTCCATCTTTCACTTTAGAGAGATAGATATCATGGATCTGAAACGCTACCTTAAAGATGAAAATATTCCGGTGAGGCTCTAATGATCGTTTGTGCCGGGAAAAGCGAACAGTTCGACTTTGCGCAGCCCGTCGGTATAGGGATGATAGAGTCGGCAATTAATCTGAGCCGCATCTGTGAAATAAAAAAGCCGGATTATATTGTTTTTGTCGGTACTGCAGGATCATATGGAGAGAAAGAGATATTTGAGATCGTAGAGTCGAGAACCGCTGCGAATATTGAACAGGCTTTTTTTACTGAAGATGCCTATACCCCTATTGACAATATGGTGTCTGCCTATGGCGGTACTGAAGGTGATGCACCTTCGGTTGCAAGTCTGCTAAGTCAAAGCAGTTTGACTTCCTTTAAGGGCGCTCATGTTTCACGTGAAACTCTCGAAAACAGGGAAACCATTGTTAATACGTCGAATTATATTACGACAAATAAAGAGATCTGGAAATACTATACTGCACAAAGTATCCATCTGGAGAATATGGAGTTTTTTGCAGTACTCAAAGTCGCACAGATGTATGGTATCCCTGCGGCAGGTATTTTCATTGTGACCAACTACTGTGATGAAAGTGCCCACGAGGATTTTCTCAAAAATCACAAAGAGGCGATGCAGAGGCTGGATCTCTATGTCAAAGCACGTGCCGGGAAATAAAAGGCATCTATACGGGATTACCCCTGTACAGCAAAACGGGTACCCATTTTATAATAAATACTACGGGATAAAGAAACAGAAAATGAAAAAGATAATCCAGGATCTGACAAAAGAGGAACTGGCAGAAAAGATCAAACCGGCATTTCGTGCCAAGCAGGTTTACCAGTGGATCTACCACAAATATGCGACCTCTTTTGAGGAGATGAAGAATCTGCCTAAAGCAATGCGGGAAGAATTGGATGCGGTGTATACACTTACACCGCTTAAGACTGTAACAGTACAGGAGAGTATGGATGGTAGCCGGAAATACCTTTTCGAACTTCATGACGGGCATACAGTCGAAGCAGTACTTTTACTGATGCGGGACAAGGAGTATCATGAAGATGGCTCTGTAAAGCACCAGGAGCGCTATACTGTCTGTATCTCTTCTCAGGTAGGGTGTAAGGTAGGATGTGCCTTTTGTTTAACTGCAAAGGGTGGTTTTATGCGAAATTTGACAGCAGGAGAGATCGTTGAACAGCTTCGTATGATCAAAAAGGATAATGATATCGCTGCCAACCGCCGTGTCAATATCGTTTTCATGGGGATGGGAGAACCGCTTGACAATCTCGATGCTGTAGCCAGGGCTGTGAAGATTTTTGCTGAGAAGGAAGGTATGGCAATCTCTCCGCATCGTCAGACAATCTCAACTTCCGGGCTTTCAAGCAAGATAGAAAAGCTGGGGAGAATGGAGCTTGGTATTAATCTGGCCATTTCTCTGCATGCAGTGGATGATGAGCTCAGACAACAGTTGATGCCTATCAATAAAGCCTATAACATTGAGTCAATTATTACTGCCGTCAAAAATTTTCCTGTCAATGACCGAAAACGTGTCATGTTTGAATATCTTGTCATCAAAGATGTCAATGATGACATCTCTGCAGCAAAGAAACTGCTTAAACTGCTTGAGGGAATCAAAGCAAAGGTCAATTTGATCTACTTTAATCCCTATGGCGGTACAGAGTTTAAACGTCCGAGTGAAGCAGATATGAAGAAATTCCAGGAATACTTGACAAAGAGAGGCTTGCACTGTACTATACGAGAATCAAAAGGGCTTGATATCTCTGCAGCGTGCGGTCAGCTTAGAGAGCAGGAACTGGAAGGAGAAAGCCATGAGTAGTGTAGAGATCGCGTTACTGACACTGATTGTACTGGTTGTGGGTGTCGGTGGTGGATGGTTCGTGTATGATGCGAACCGTTCACCGGATGACGAGTAGGGTGCATTTCCAGATGCACCATGTTTAACGGTTTCTATATTTAAACTTCTTCCAGTGTTTGGTGTGGAAGGTACCCTAAAAAATGCGCTTATGCGTGATTTTCTCTAAAATTCTTTGAAGGAAAGGGTTGTGTATATCAGTATTTCTGATTTCTCGCGTTGAAAACCCGTTTTTCTTTAGGACAGATCAATCCTTTCATCTTGGTAAAACCCACTTTGCTTTCAATAAAATAGGTTGCTCCATATGTGAACTTCAATGTCTGGGCATGCAGCATCAAACGTGTTGACCCGGTTTGTTCGAGTCGTTCTTCCTGAGACAGAGTGCCTTCCAGGTATTCGTTGGCAGCATGGAAAGCAGTGCCATAGATAGGGTCGCCTAAAATAGGGTGTTTCACGTGAAACAAGTGGACTCTGATCTGATGTGTACGTCCGGTAAGCGGGTAGCAGGCCACCAGTGTGGCATCAAGTGTTTCATCATACATAAGCGGTTTGAAATCGGTATGTGCATACTTTCCCTCCGCTTCGACAAAGACTTTGTGTTTGCATTTTGAGTAGTCGTTATTGATCTTGATGGGCATATCAACGGAAAAAGGTTCGCTTACTTCTCCGTCAACCCATGCAAGATAGCTTTTTTGTATCTTTTTGAGCTCAAACGCACTCTTTAGGTAATGCTCTGCCTTTTTGTGTTTACTGGCCAGCAGCAGCCCGGATGTCTCCATATCGATACGATGTGTTGCATTGGCCTTATCCCCGCACAGTGCACGTATCTCATCGAGCATCGAGTAGGGGGTGGCCATGGTATTTGGGTGTACCAGAATACCGGAGGGCTTTTCAAACACCATGAAGTCCCTGTTTTGGAAGAGAGGCATCCGGCCTTTGGATAAAGCTTTAAAATGTACTACTTCTACTTCTCCTCTATCTATCTTCGTTCCAGGGTTATAAATAGATTTTCCATCGATAAGAAGACGTCCTTTGCAGATGAGGCGCTGGGCTTCCCCCTGGGTATAGTTGAAAGCACGCATGATAAAAAGAAAGGCAGGCATACGCTCGGGAACAGTGAATCTCTCTTTGACAAATGGCATAGTCTGCTTACCTCTTTATAACGGGAAATTAGATAGAATTGTATCAAAATTTTCATAGAGGCCTGATATAGGATGATACATCACCAAGTGATTTATGGTCTGTGCAGGGCTCTTTAAAGGGCAAATAGATGGTAGAACGATATTCACGTAAAGAGATGGCTGAAAACTGGACAATGCAGGCAAAATATCAGGCATGGCTGGATGTAGAGCTTGCCGTGGTCAAAGCCTGGAACAGGTTGGGGCTTATCCCGGATGAGGATGCAAAGAAGATCATAGAAAATGCCGGGTTCTCTGTGGAACGTATTGATGAGATAGAAGCGGTGACAAAGCATGACCTGATCGCTTTTACGACATCAGTTGCTGAAACACTCGGAGAGGAGAGCCGCTGGTTTCACTATGGAATGACAAGTTCTGATACTGTCGATACAGCTGTAGCACTGCAAATGGTACGATCTCTCAGGATCATCATCGAAGATGTCAAGATGATGATGGAGTCAATCAAAAAGAGAGCTTTTGAGCATAAGATGACACTGATGGTCGGAAGAAGCCATGGTATACATGGTGAGCCTATTACATTTGGTCTTGTCCTGGCAGTCTGGTATGATGAGATGGCCAGACACCTGGAGAATCTTGAACAGACCATGGAAGTGATCCGGGTAGGCCAGATCTCAGGAGCAATGGGCAACTTTGCGCATGCACCGCTTGAGCTTGAAGAGATTGCCTGTGAAGAGCTGGGGCTCAAGCCGGCACCTGTTTCCAACCAGGTGATTCAGAGAGACCGTTATGCACGCCTGGCCAGTGCATTGGCACTTTTGGCATCTTCTGTTGAAAAGTTTGCTGTACAGGTACGTCACTGGCAGAGAACAGAAGTATATGAAGTAGAAGAGTATTTTGCAAAAGGCCAAAAAGGCTCTTCGGCGATGCCGCATAAAAGAAACCCGATCCTTACAGAGAATATTACCGGACTTGCCCGTATCATCAGGGCCTATGCAACACCGGCTATGGAGAATGTCGCACTCTGGCATGAGAGAGACATCTCCCATTCATCTACGGAACGTTTCTGGCTGCCTGACTCATTTATTACCACGGACTTTATGCTTCACCGAATGAACAATGTGATCGCCAACATGACTGTTATGCCGGAGAACATGATGAAGAACCTGAACCTTACAGGCGGACTTGTCTTCTCTCAGCGTGTACTGCTTGAACTGCCAAAAGCAGGAGTAAGTCGTGAGGATGCATACAAGATCGTTCAGCGTAATGCTATGAAGGTATGGGAAGAGATACAGCAGGGTAAACCGACCCTCAATGAAAAAGGGGAGTCTCTCTATCTTCAGTATCTGCTTGCAGATGAGGAGCTTGGAAAATTCCTTTCCGAAGAGCAGATCCGTGAATGCTTTAACTATGATTACTATACCAAGAATGTAGACAGGATATTCGATAGGGTTTTTAAATAAAACTGTAGTCAGAAGGTATAGAACAGACCTTCTGACCGTAAGTGGAAAATCTGTAAAAAATCTCATTTTAGAGGTATTTTTTTTGAGATAAACCACCCTTGTATTTGCACAAACTGCCGCTACCCCGCAGTTTCAAAAACTATCATATTTTCTTATAAAAATATTGTCTAAAAATGATACGTAATTTCAAACACACTTAACAATAATTTGAGTAAAATCGGTTAATCTTTTTACCTCAAAAATGAGGTATTTTCATATGGGTATTTCTACTGTACCCTTACAATTAGGAGTATGTATGATTCGTGTAGTGAAACGGAACGGAAGAGTGGAGACGTTGGATGTTACCAAAATACAGAAATATACCTCTGCGGCTGTTGAAGGCCTTGAGGGGGTAAGTCAGAGTGAATTGGAAGTCGATGCAAAACTACAGTTTCGTGACATGATCTCCTCCGAGGAGATACAGACAACACTGATCAAAACAGCGGTAGACAAGATTGATATCGATCGACCAAACTGGACTTTTGTGGCCGCACGTCTTTTCCTTTACGATCTTTACCATAAAGTTACAGGGTTTACCGGTTACAATCACCTTCGGGACTATTTTGAAAAAGGGGAGAAAGAGGGACGTATTGTTCTTGGGCTGAAGGAGAAATATGATCTTGATGACCTCAATGACTATATCAAGCCCGAGCGTGATCTGCAGTTCAACTATCTTGGTATCCGTACCCTTTATGACAGATATCTTATCAAAGACAGACAGGGTGTGCCTATCGAGCTTCCGCAACAGCTCTTTATGGGAGTTGCAATGTTCCTCGCACAAAATGAGTTTGACTGTCAGACCTGGGCAAAGAAGTTTTACGATATTTTAAGTAAGTTCGAGGTGATGGCGGCTACACCGACACTCTCCAATGCACGTACACCGAGACATCAGCTCAGCTCCTGCTATATCGGATCGACTCCCGATAATATAGAAGGGATCTTTGACGGATACAAAGAGATGGCGCTGCTGAGCAAGTTTGGTGGTGGTATCGGTTGGGACTGGTCCTTGGTGCGAGGTATGGGCTCTTATATTGACGGGCATAAACATGCAGCAGGAGGTATTGTACCGTTTCTTAAGATCGCCAACGATGTTGCCATTGCTGTCGATCAGCTTGGGACCCGAAAAGGAGCTATTGCAGTTTACATTGAGCCCTGGCATGTTGATGTGAAAGATTTTCTGGACTTGAAGAAAAACTCCGGGGAGGAGCGCCGCAGAGCACATGATCTCTTCCCTGCCCTCTGGCTTAATGATCTTTTCATGAAGAGGGTAGCCAATGATGAGATGTGGACACTTTTTGATCCGTTCGAAGTTTCCGAATTGACAGAACTTTACGGCGAGGAGTTTGAGAAGCGATATATCGAGCTTGAGAACAGTGAAGAGGATATCACCAGAGAGCGTATCTCTGCCAAGGGACTATGGAAAGAGATCCTGCGTTCCTATTTTGAGACAGGGAATCCATTCCTTACCTTTAAAGATACAGCCAACCGTGCCAACCCGAACAAGCATGCAGGAGTGATACGCAGTACCAACCTCTGTACGGAGATATTCCAAAATACGGCACCAAACCACTACCGGTCACAGTTTGTATTTGAGGATGGTACGACAGTATCGTATGAGGAGAATGAGCTTGTCACTGTTGACAGCGGCATGACCAAGCCTGCAAAGAAGGTCACAGCCCTTGACAGTATTGATGGTAAACAGATCTGGATCGTTGACAAAGAGAAGATAGACGGGGATACAGCAGTGTGTAACCTTGCTTCTGTCAACCTTTCCAAGATCAACACCAGAGAAGATCTTGAACGAGTTGTACCGGTTGCTGTACGCATGCTGGATAATGTCATTGATCTGAACTTCTATCCGCTTGCCAAAGTAAAGCGTACCAATGAAAAGTCCCGTTCCATTGGTTTGGGGGTCATGGGTGAAGCACAGATGCTGGCTGAACACCAGATTGAGTGGGGGAGTTCGGAACACCTTGAAAAGATCGATGAAGTCATGGAGTCTTTCTCTTACTATACGATAGAAGCATCAAGCAATCTTGCACTTGAAAAAGGTGTCTATCCGAATTTTGAAGGGTCTGACTGGTCCAAAGGGATTCTGCCTATTGACAAAGCCAATGAAAATGCCTGCAAACTGGTTGACAGAGGTGGTCTGTTCGGTTACAGCCATGACTGGCAGAGACTCAGGGAGAAAGTACAAAAAGACGGCATGCGTAACGGATACCTCATGGCGATCGCACCAACAAGTTCTATCTCCATTTTGACAGGTACGACGCAGGCGATAGAACCAGTATACAAGAGAAAATGGTTTGAGGAGAATCTCTCCGGACTCATTCCTGTAACGGCTCCGAAGCTCTCACCTGATACCTGGCAGTACTATATCCCTGCCTATGATCTGGACCAGAACCTTCTCATCAAAGCAGGAGCGATCAGACAGAAGTGGCTTGACCAGGGACAGTCCCTGAACATCTTCATTACGCTTGACAAAGCAAGCGGCAAATACCTGAATGAGATCTACATGAATGCGTGGAAGTTTGGACTGAAGTCGACATACTATCTCAGAAGCCAGTCACCTGAAACGACAGGAGATGTAGAAGACAGATCACAGGAGTGTGTGGGGTGTCAATGATGCACGTCAAAGAAAGTGGCCTTGTGCCAGCACTCTCTGTGAGAGCTGTTTGTCATTTTTAGTGCAGGAACCGGAGTGTAGTCACGAAGGCTGATCCATTTACTACTTTTTGACGAAACTGCTTCATTCTGTTTGGTCATTTGCCTTTAAGCAAACTCCCTCTCCATTCAGACTCTTTAGCCAAACCAGTGCAGCAAACTAAAATAATTTTTAGGGCACCTCTAATAACCCCATATGCTCATAACATTGCCGGCTTTGTTCTAGGCAAGGCACACTTTACAGACCTAGCCGTAGCTAAGTCGAAAAAGTGTAACGCCGCATAGGGCAAAGCCGGCATTGCCCAAAGGGGTGGGCTTTGCAGACGCGATCTTTCACAAGATGCTTCCATCGTCTTAGCTTTGGCTAGGACTTGAAAGCCTCTTGCAAAATCTCACATCTGCAAAACCCATTATGGGCGTATGGGGTTATTAGAGGTGCCCTTTAGTAATTCCTATTCGCTTTTTTATGTGAATATCTCCATAAATGCTTAAAATCCAAAATAACCTATCTATCTCGTAAAATAATCCATTTTAACCCTTTTTTTAACCTTAGGTATGGAAAAAACAAAAAAAACGCTTATTTTTACCTGTTATACAAGCAGCAGAAAGATGCCGAAGATGAGAGGCTGATGCAGCAGATAGATAAGCAGAGAGTGTCTGCCGAGAAAAGAGAGAGGAGAGGCGGTACGAATGGAGCGCATGGACATTTCGAGAAAGTGGAAAGGTTTGAAATGCAGATTATACCCTGTCAGGAAGATCCCGAGCAGAACAGCAGCAAACCATGGGACAAAAGGTACAAGGTCGACAGTATAACGGGACGGGAGCATCAATAGAGGCTGAAGCATACTAAAGAGCCAGTGCATATGAAACCACTGAAAGAATGAACCAATAAGAAGTATGGCGGCCAGGATCAAAGCGACTGCAGGGAAGCGGATGAAGAGAAGGCCCGCAAGAGACGCAATGAAGATAAAGTGGATAATGCCGAAATAGACCCAGGATGACGGGAACTGCAGATAGGTCACAACACTAATTGCAAGAGAAGCGGCAAAAAGGATGATAGAACGCCTGAGAACATGCTTCCACCGTATACCGTTCTGGTGTGTCAGCGCAAGACTGATCCCCGCACCAATGAGAAACATACTGATGATCAGATATCTGAAAGCAAGCCAAAAGGTATCATGGCCCAGGTCAATCTCTATCAGGTTAAAATGGTTCAGATCATAAAAGAAGTGGAAACAGATCATCAAACAGATCGCTATACCTCTGAAAATGTCGAGTCCTTCGATACGTTTGTTTTTTGGGGTCTGCATATTTGAAGAGGTTATCCTTTTTTACTATTGGCTATTGCCCGCTATAGAGCTGTCTTGGTCTGGCGATCTTGGACTGGGGATCCTGTTTGAACTCAATCCATTGCGTGATCCATCCTACGGTTCTGCCGATCACGAAAACAGGGGTGAACATACTTTTTGGAATCTGAAGTGCAGTGAGGATGATACCGGTATAAAAATCGATATTGGGATAGAGGTTTCTCGAGATGAAGTACTCATCACTAAGAGCAATCTCTTCTACTTTCTCTGCAATCTCCATGAGATGTGAGTTCAAGCCTATCTCCTCTTTAAGCTCATCCTGAAGTTTTTTTAGGATTCTGGCGCGCGGATCAAAGTTTTTATAGACACGGTGTCCAAAGCCCATCAACCTGAATGGATCATCCGGATCCTTGGCTTTTGCAATAAATGTGTCCACCCTGTCAACGGAACCTATCATTTCAAGCTGGGCAATGACCGATTCGTTGGCACCTCCGTGTGCCCGTCCCCAAAGTGCAGAGATACCCGAAGCAATGGCAACATAGGGATGGGCTCCTGTTGAGGCAACATTACGTACCACAGTGGTAGAGGCATTTTGCTCATGGTCCGCATGAAGGGTAAAAATAGTGTCAAGGGCACGTACTTCAACCTCTTTGATCTCATCATGCCCTTCTGTCCCAAGATGCATCTTCCCGCCGGGGTAGGCACGCATCATTGTCAGAAAGTTCCTTGTGAAAGCAAGGTCAATATCCGGTTGAATAAAGGGGATACCAAGTGAATGTCTGTAGGCAAAGGCTGCAATTGTCGGGATCTTTGCAATGATACGGTGTGCCATTTCCAGATATTCAGTCCCATTTTCCATGTTCAAGTGTTCATCATAAAAAGAAGCAAGGGCAGTCACAGCAGCAGAAAGAGTTGCCATAGGGTGCGCATTGTCCGGAAAGGCATTGAAAAGGTGGCGTAACCCTTCATGCAGAAAAGCGCGGTGGCGTATTTCCAGATCAAATGCAAGAAGCTTTTGGGCAGAGGGGAGTTCACCATTGAGCAGAAGATAGCAGGTTTCAAGATAGGTATGTTCTGTAGCCAATTCCTCTATGGGAATACCACGGTAGCGCAGTTCTCCTTTTTTGCCATTGATGAATGTTATGTTTGATCTGCAGCTTGCTGTGGATGTATAACCCGGATCATAAGAGAAGAGACCGGTATCACTGAAGAATGTACGAAGATCGAGTACATCAGGTCCCCTGCTCCCTTTCAACACAGGATATTCGTACTGTTTGCCGTTACGGTTATCTATTAAAGTAAAACTCTCCTTTGGCATGAAAAATCCTTTTTACCCAAGTATAAAATCTTACTGTAGAGTATGTGTGTAGTTTGGTTATAATACGCAAAAAAGGAAAATATCTGATGAAACAGTTTAATAATGTAACGGTTCTCTTGGAAGGGAACAGCTATTTTGACGGCGCTGTAACAAGCCGAACAGTAATGTTCGAAGATGGAAGCAGAAAAACACTGGGATTCATGTTGCCGGGAGAGTATGAGTTCGGTACCGATGCAGCAGAATTGATGGAGATTGTTTCAGGTGAGCTGGATGTCAAGCTTCCAGGAGCTGATGAATGGCAAACGATCAAGAGCGCTGAGTCGTTTAACGTCCCCGCAAACAGCAAGTTTCAGGTGAGTGTCAAGGTAGTAACAGACTACTGCTGTTCATATCTGTAACTGCTACACAAATAGTTCACAAATGGGTGTTATAATGCCAGAAGGAAGGCCAGAGAGCAACTTTTTCCTCCTCCCTTAATATTAAGAGGCTCTCTCCTTCTGGATGACTTTTCGTGATAAATGTGCCAACTTCACTCCCCCCCTTGATTTGCACAAACCTATAAAATATTGTTGAAGAAAAGTCATCACTTTCATACATTTTAAAACATGACCTTTTGAATACGATAAGATGTGTAGAACTTATGCCGTACTATGCCTGTGCAACGGAAACTTAAGTGTTTTCTCTGTATGATAGTAAAAAGGATGGAGTTTTATGCTTTTTAAGAATATCTGTTATCAAAAAGAGCGGAAACATGCAAGTGGCAGGTTTATTGCACTTCTCATTCTGACATTATTGGCATTTGTTCTTTCGGGGCAGAGTGATGGTAAAATAGCAGAAAAGGCTCTGTTGGCAGGGTTTACACTGCTTGTATTGACACTTTTTTCGATTTTGCATTTTTATTTTATCTCCGTTTTTCCCAGCAAGGTGGTCACTCTGCGTAAAAACCTGTTGATCTTTATTGATCTTGCAGTCCTGACCTACTTTATTGTCTCTTTTGGAGAGCATGGCCTCTTTCTTTTCCCATTCTATATACTGATCGTAATGCACAGCGGGTTGAGCCTGGGGGTATATTTTTTCTACTCGAGTATGGTGATCGCAGCTATTTCCTGGGTCGCGTTGTTTACCTATTCGTCTTACTGGAAAGCCCACAGTGACATTATTGTTACCTTTGCAATGACTACATTTCTGATCCCTCTTTTCTATTTGAAAACTATTATCAGGATAGATGAAGAGAACACGGAATTGAATCAGACACTCAATGAAGTGGTCTATGATGCAACATATGATGCCTTGACAGGGGCAGCGAACAGAAAAAAGTACAAAGACACGATCATGGAACTGATCAATAAGAAGGAGCCTTTTGCCCTGCTTTTCATTGATTTGAATAAATTTAAGGTGATCAATGATACGCATGGACATCATGTAGGTGATGAGGTACTCAAGGAGGTAGCACGAAGACTTTCTGAGAATATCGATGAAGATGATTTTCTTGCACGTCTGGGAGGAGACGAGTTTGTTATTATTACGAAACGGAAGAAAATCTATATGGAGAAGTTTTTGGCTAGACTGGAGAGAAATGTGATCGGCCGTCACAAGGTGGGAAACACTGTTGTTCCTATTGAACTCAGTATAGGTGTGAGTCTTTATCCTGATGACAGCCGTATAGCCATGATGCTGTCAAAATATGCGGATGAAGCGATGTACAGGGCTAAAAAAGATCCTGACCGTTATCACTACTTTTATCATGAGATTGCCAAGAAGCAACAGGAATAGAAACAAGACCATTGCGTTCTTTTCCTTTTATTGCAGTCTGAGATGATCATACCTTTTCTATTTTAGAATAAAAGTTGATTTTGGCTATAATAGCTCCATTTTTAACGCATCTATGTGGTGTGATACCAAAAGCAAAAGGTTTATTTTGAGCGAAAATCTTATCGGTTACCTAGATGACCAGGGCAATATTATCGATACACAGAGTGCAGGGGAGAACTGCAACGCAACACCTATTGAGTATGACAACAGCGAAAAAGCACTGGAGATTATCCGCCACTCTACGGCACACTTGATGGCACAGGCGATCTCGGAGCTCTATCCCAGCGCGAAGTTCTTTGTCGGACCGGTTGTAGACGAAGGATTCTATTATGACTTCAGAGTCGATGAGAAGATCTCGGAAGAGGATCTCAAAACAATCGAAAAGAAGATGAAAGAGCTTATCAAAAAGAAGTACAAGATTGAAAAGTACGAGATATCCAAAGAGGAAGCACTTAGGAAATTTGCCAATGATGATCTGAAACAGGCGGTACTTTCACGTATCCCTGATGATAGAGTCTCTATCTATAAGCAGGGTGACTTTGAAGATCTCTGTCGAGGACCACATGTCCCTGCACTGCGTTTTTTGAATAACTTCAAACTTACCCGTGTAGCGGGTGCCTACCTTGGGGGTGATGAGAACGCTGAGATGCTCACCCGTATCTATGGTGTGGCATTTGCAACCAAAGAGGCGCTCAAGGCCTATACGATCATGATGGAAGAGGCGAAAAAGCGTGATCACCGTAAGATCGGTACGGAAATGGAACTTTTCATGTTCAATGAAGAGTCGGGTGCCGGACTGCCGTTCTGGATGCCTCAGGGAGCAAAGCTTCGTGCCAAACTTGAGGAGATCCTTCATAAAGCACACCGAGTCAGAGAGTATTATCCTGTACGCGGTCCGGAGATACTGAAATCTGATATGTGGAGAACCTCCGGACACTATGCCTGTTACGGAGAAAACATGTATCTGACCGAGATAGAGGATCAGGAGTACGGCATCAAACCGATGAACTGTATCGGACATATTCAGATATTCAAGCAGACACAGAAGAGTTACCGTGATCTGCCGTTGAGGTATTATGAATACGGTGTGGTACACAGACATGAGAAATCGGGAGTACTTCACGGACTGCTTCGCGTAAGAGAATTTACTCAGGATGATGCACATATCTTCTGTACACCGGAGCAGATTGCTTCTGAGGTCCTTGAGGTAGTGGAGTTCGTTGACTCGGTTATGAAGCTCTTTGGTTTTGAGTATACGATGGAGATCGCAACCAAGCCGGAAAAAGCGATCGGTGAAGATGCTGTATGGGAGATGGCGACACAGGGGCTTAAAGAGGCTCTTGAAGGCAATGGCCTGCCGTACACGATCGATGAGGGTGGTGGTGCATTCTACGGACCGAAGATCGATATCAAGATCACTGATGCGATTGGCAGAAAGTGGCAGTGCGGGACCATCCAGGTAGACTTCAACCTGCCTGAGCGTTTTGATGTAGAGTATGTTGCAGAAGACAACAGCAGAAAACGTCCGGTTATGATCCACCGTGCTATTCTTGGATCATTCGAACGATTCATAGGTATCTTGACAGAACACTATGCAGGAGAGTTCCCGTTCTTTATTGCTCCGACACAGGTGATCTTTGTACCGATCTCCGAATCACATAAAGAGTATGCATACAGACTTAAGAAAAAGTTGCTCCTTGAGGGTATAGACTCTGAAGTTTATGACAAAAATGATTCACTCAACAAACGTATCAGAACCGCTGAAAAGCAGCGTGTTCCGTATGTTGTGATCATCGGGGATGAAGAAGTGAGCAATAACAGTGTCGCAATTCGTAACCGAAGAAGAAGAGAACAGTATAATCTTACACAAGACGAATTTATGGTAGAATTAACCAAACAACTTCAAGAAGGAAAAATTTGAGTAGACAAAACGATAGAAACAGGGGTAGAAAAAAAGCTGACGATACCATCATGAATGATGCGATCCGCGCCAGTGAACTAAGAGTTTTAACAGATGATGGGGAACAATTCGGCATTATCTCAAGAGACGAAGCGTTAAAGATTGCAGAAGAGAAAGGACTTGACCTTGTGCTTGTCTCTCCTCAGGCAAAACCACCTGTTGCTAAGATTATGGACTACGGTAAACATAAATACCAACAAGAAAAGAAGAAAAAAGAGGCAAGAAAGAATCAGAAGAAGATCGAAGTCAAAGAGGTTAAGTTCTCTTGCAAGATCGCTGAGAACGACATTGCCTACAAAGTAAAGCATGCACGTGAATTTCTTGAAAAAGGCAAACACGTAAAACTGAGAGTATTCCTGAGAGGGCGCGAGATGGCTAACCCTGAGTGGGGTGTTGAAGTGCTCAACCGTGTCTGGCCGATGCTTGAGGATATTGCACAGCTTGAGTCACCTCCGAAGCAGGAGGGACGTTACATCAATATGTACGTCACACCGCTTAAGAAGTAAGTACGCCTCTCTCAAAATACTTCCTCGCACTCCTTATGGAGTGCAGAGAATACTTATAACATTTTCTTTTGATCCAATGTTGGTTTGCATATTCTCTTTATTACTCTTTTTCTTTGTTACGTCAACAAAGAAAAAAGAAAGAGTGATACAGAGTCATCTTGTAAAATATCTGCGCTTTGCTGCAAAACTGCTGTGACACCATAAATTTTTTGAGCAGGAACTTTCACAGATTTCTAAAACCCGTTGACAAGAGTAGATGATCAGTCTAAGTATTTTATATGCTCAATGCTCATTGATCTGATAATGCAGTTTGAGGCCTTCTGATGTCATCATAAAGCCTGATATGACGATCTTTCCCTCATGTACCATCTGGTGATGTTGTCTGCAGAGGGGGATGAGGTTGTATTTGTGGTTTTTATGGAAATGGTCGATGTGACCAGTTTCGTTTGCCTGATTCTGATGGGCAATGTGGTGGACATCTTCGACATTTTTGTCACACAGGGCACATTTTGTCAGGTAGAGGGCTTTGTTGTATTTGCTGCTTTTCTGTCTGCGCAGTTTTTTAACCTCACTGTCTGAGTGGTTCAGGCTCTCACGGATATCTTGTGCTGTTTGAAGAAACTCTTTATCCATATGCAGTGATTTGGCGAACTCAAGCCCGTAGAGACTGTCTCCCTGCCCCAGCTGCAGTACACGGTTGTAGATGAGGGTGTCGCTGCACTCATCGTATTTAATACCAAGGTGAAGGAAGATGAGATGTTTAAGCTCTTTAAGCTGGGCGATATTGCCCAGCTGATGCAGGTGGGTAGCAAAAATGAAGGTAGAACGCAAAGAGATGAGCTTCAAGATAGCCGAAGAGACGATGGCAAGTGCAGATTCGGTTTCGGTTCCCTGTGATATCTCATCTCCAAGTATCAGTGAGCGTGTATCGGCACGGTTGAAGATGTTCTTTAGTTCCATCATCTCCACAGAGAAGGTGCTTAAGCCTTTGTAGAGGTTGTCCTTGCTCACAATACGGGTAAAGAGTTTGTCGTACATTCCAAAACGCAATTCAACTGCCGGTACAAAAAAACCTGCCTGGGCCAGTATCACCGACAGCCCAATGCTCTTCATAAGTGAAGACTTTCCTGAAGAGTTGATACCGTAAAGCAATACACCAAGTACATCCTCCCCATTACTGGCATTTAGGGTAATGTGGTTGTGTACTGTATTGTTGTTCTCTCCAAGATAGATATCGTTAGGAACATAAATGCCCCGCTCATCATTGGCCTCGATGATAGGATGCCTGAGTCCGATCGCTTCATAGAAGTTGCCCTCTTCAATGATAGGACGGACAAGATTCATGCTTTTGGCACATTTTGCTGTAGAGATAGCGACATCAATATTTGCGATGAAGACAATGAGCTTATCAAGCAGAAGGGAAAAGCGCTTCTCCAGCAGGTTCAGACTCTCAATGTAGCGCTGTTTGACAAGTGAGATCAGTTTGATCTGTGCTGTCTCATAGGAGCGGGTAATTTCGTCAAAGAGCGGAGCCTGGACTTTGACAGCGTTTTTAAGGTGTTTGTACTGGAAGTCCTTAAAGAAGTGGTGTTGGTTGTCAATGGTGACAAAAGAGTCTTTGAGTCTCTTTTCTATAAGGGAGAAACGGTTCTTTGTCAGGTTGATAAAGTAACCCTCACTCTCCAGATAGCTTACGGAAGTATAGCGTGTACCGGAAGAAGAGAAGAGCTTGTCTTTATCAAAGAGTGACTCGACATGTTCAGCAACCTGTTCCATTTTGTCAACCTCTTTTTGTTGCGATCTGACAATAGTATCAATAGCAGGATAGACCCCTTGCTTGAATATATTGTCATTGATCTGCTCGATCCGGAAGCGTGCACAGATGTCCAGTTCGAATGTCTCTTCAAGTACGGTAAGCATCTCCTGTGTTTCATCCTGAAGGTGAGTTTCTATCTCCAATCCATTTACCTGGGCATCTTCAAGCAGTTTCAGGACTGACTCCAGTGACATAGCAATATATGTCAGTTCTACAGGATGGAGCTTCCGAAGCTTTATGCGCCGCGCTATACGCTCCAGATCATAGATCTGCTTGAGGTGTGTCTCGAAACGGTCAATACTTGGCATCAGTTTCTCTACCAGATCGTAACGCTCTTCCAGTAGAGATTTGTCACAGATGGGGTTGAGCAGCCGTTCTTTGAGCAGGCGTTTTCCAAAGGCGGTTGATGTTTTGTCAATAAGGTCAAGCAGGGTCATCTCCCCAGGGTCACGACTGATGACAGAAAGCTGCTCCATCGCATTGTTGCCGATGTACATATAGCGGCTGTTACCCAGAAACTGCGGACGGTTCATCTTCTCTATAATACTCTCATCATGCTCAATAATAAAGTCGATGAGCACGGCCAGTGCTTCCGTTGTGTAAGGGTGTCGTTCAAGGTCGAGAAACTCTATGGCACTGAGAAAAGAGTTTATCTCGAAGATGCGGTTAAAGAGTTCGTTCTGGTAGGTGATCTTGAAGTGTCTGGTGTTGACTGTACAGTGTATCGAGCTCAGCTCCAGGTAGTGTGTCAGCCACTCAAGATCGATCTCTTTGCTCTCCAGTGTGATGATCACTTCTGAAGTTGTATAGGTCTGCAGCAGATTGAACGCTTCATCGAGTGCATAGGTTTTGTCATCGCGTGTTGAGTGGATCTCATTGCAGATGGTCTTTCCTGTACTGACATCGATGGCTGCATACCCTACTGAGTAGATCCCGGCATTTGCATCAATGAGCAAAGAGACAATATTGTTTTCTGTCGGTTCGCTCAGATACTCGAAGTTGGTACCTGGACTGATAATGTTGGCCACATAGCGTTTTACATTGGGCATCTCGCCTTTTTGTTTAACAACAATAATGGTGTATTTTTTGGTAGCGATGAGACGTGAGAGGTAACGGTCGAGTGAAACTGCCGGTACGCCGGCAAGCAGCGGATTGCTGACAGAGTTCTCCAGTACAGCTTTGCTTTTACGGGTAAGCTGGATATTGAGCAGCTCAGCGATCTCCTTGGCTTTTCCGATTTTAAGGTCGTCATTATTGACCTCATAGACCTCGAAGAAGGTGCCGATCTCCATAAGAACAAGAGCATCTTTACCGTACTTCTCTTCAAAATGGCGCTGCAGGTCGAAGTAGATCTCAGTAAGAAGTCTTTTTTTTTGGGAAAGTATTTCAGTTGCTTTGTCCACGAAGTGCCCTCTGTTTTAGTGAAAATATTTTAACACATATGTTCCCTGAATATGCTTGTTTGTCAAGCCGGCAGATGAAGGATAACATTAATTTATAAATATTTCAGAAAATTTCGGTATAATACCGTCCCATTTTATGACAATAGAACAGCAGTTCCATTGCACATAAAAAATTCAACAGGGAGTAAGCATATGCCTAAAATGAAAAGCGTAAAAGGCGCTGTAAAGCGTTTTAAAGTGAAAAAAAGCGGCAAGATCAAAAGAGGAACGGCGTACAGAAGCCACATCCTTACCAAAGTTGACGGCAAGCATCACAGACAGATGAGAAGTCCGAAGCATGTTGACGCAGTAGATGCAAAAAACATCAAAGAGATGATCGTATAAGACGATTCAACTGAAGTAGAGGTTCCCCCGAAAACGGGGCAAGTTCAAACTCTGAGAAGTTTGACACCTATTTCTGAATAAAGAAAACGGTAAAGGAAAACCATGAGAGTAAAAACTGGTATTGTTAGACACAGACGTCACAAAAAACTATTAAAACAGGCAAGAGGGTTCTACAGCGGTAGAAGAAAACATTTCAGAAAAGCGAAAGAACAACTCGAGCGTTCATTAGTATATGCTTACAGAGATAGAAGACAAAAGAAAAGAGATTTCAGAAAACTCTGGATCATTCGTATTAATGCGGCGGCAAGACTCAATGGCTTGAACTATTCAAGATTTATGCACGGTCTTAAACTCGCAAACATCGAGCTTGACAGAAAGATTCTTGCCGATATGGCAATGAACAATCCTGAAGCCTTCACTAAAGTAGCGGAAGCTTCCAAAGCAGCATTGGCTAAATAATTCTATTTCCTGGGGAGCTTTTGCTCCCCATCCCTTTATCTTCTTATATCATTCTCCCATTTTGCTTCACTTTATTTAAGCTAATATAAAGATATGCTATTATCAATGATTTTTACGGACATGATGCAGGTGATCTGGACTTTTAGATGCATAGTGTTGCAACAGGGGTCTCTTTCGGAAGAGGGAAGGCTGTACTATCCCTTTTTAATATCTCCCGAATAGGCAATGATCCCGGGTCTGAGGTTGCATACATGTTCAAATCCCAAAGCCTTCATAGCGTGCTGTACCTGGAAACTTCTGCTTCCAGTATGGCAGTAAACGATGACAGGGGAGTCTTTCTTATCATTGTGTTCTTCGATTTTTGCATAGAACTGTGAGGTTGGTACAAGAGAGTCTGTTCCTGCGATGTGCCCCATCTGGAATTCCATAAATTCACGTACATCTATCAGTGTAAAGTCAACCATACCCAGATTTCTGGCTTCAAGGAGTGCCTCAAGTTCATCTCCATCAAGCTGTTCTTCTTTCAGCAGCATCCGGGCTTGCTCTTTGGTAAGGCCTTTTGAGTGCTGGTGTACGACCTCTTCTATCTCATCATGTTGTGCCTGTGCTGCAGCATATTCGGGAGTACAGAATATTCCGCAGTGGCACAGCCCGTCTTCCGGGATCTCCTTTTCAAGAGCCGGTTTACACGGACAGATACGGTTATCAGCACTCTTTTGCTCCTCTTTGGTTTCTCCAATGACCATGAAACAGGGACAGAATCTTTTACCGTAAATAAGCTTGTTGCGTGCAAGCCCCATGGCGACACCTTCGTTGACCTCTTCATTGGGGTTCTGTACGAACCCGAACTGCTTGTTGACCTTTTGTACAAAATTCCATGTTTTTTCCAGTTCTGCCTGGAATTCATCAGAATGCATATCTATCTGCTGCATGATAGTCCTTTAATAGGTTGTTTTGTTAAGCTCCTGTGCAATAGTATCAAATTCTTTTGCAAACTCTGCCATTCTCTCAGCCCAGTGCTCCAAAAAATTTTTGGTTTTGTTCAGATCGATATGAATATGTGTTTCATTGACTTCTATACCGGCCTCTTTCTCTTCAACTACCCCTCGGTGTATATCAGCAGTCAGCCTGTCTGTTTTTTCTTTCACTGTTTTGGCAAATTGTTCCAAGTAGCTTTTTGTCTTGTCGGTATCGATAATGATCTTTCCGTCAGGAGTGGTGATAATACCGATATTTGCAAGTTTCCCCTGCTGTTGTATTTCAAGCTCTCTCTTACGTTTGGCTTCTGCTTCTGCTTGGAGCTCTCTGAGCAGCTCTTCTCTTGCCTGTTGTGCCACTTTTTTATCATGTTCAGCCTGGTCTTTTTGTTTTTCCTGGCATCCTGTGAGCGCTGCAAGAACAATAAGAGATATAAGTATTTGTTTCATGAAGTACCTTTTTTTGAATAAAAGATATTATACATGATTTGTGAAGAAAATGTGAAAGTGTGTGCCAAAGGCACACGAATAGGGAGAGTTAGTTGGAACCGCATTTGCCTTTGCCGCATTTACCGCTTTTTTTCATATCTTCCATCTTTTTACTTTCCATTGTCCCGGCACCGGATTTGCCGGCTTGGCATTTTTGTCCTTTGGGAGATACTTTGTTTGCACCGCATTTACCAGCCTGACACTTCATCTCTTTGGGGACACCTTTCCCTTCACCGCATTTGCCTGCTTGACATTTCATCTTTTTGGGAGATACTTTGTTTGCACCACATTTACCGGTTTGACACTTCATCTCTTTGGGTGCTTCTTTCCCTGATCCGCAGGTAGCGTTAGCTGCAGTAAGTGTAAAGGCGGCGGCACCCGCGATGATAAGTCCAAGTTGTAGCAATTTTTTCATGATTTTTCCTTTTTTATTATTGTTCATCCCCAAACAGCAGGTGGTCGAGACTGAATTTTCCGGCTCCAAACGAAGCAAATATAGTTAAGAACAACATATAGTAAAGCGGTATCTCAAAACCGTTGTTACCAGCACTGAATCCGTGTGGAAGGTGTACCGTGATGATCGCTACTGTCATAACAACGATCAAGGGAAGTGAGATAAGACGCGTAAAGAGTCCCAATGTCAAAAGAACTACACCTGTTATTTCAGTTGTTGCAGCCATATAGGCATTAAGTGTCGGGAACGGAATGCCTATAGAGCCAAACCATGTTGCTACTGCACTGATGTCAGACCACTTCTGCATAGCCGGTTCATAGAAACCGTATGCGATAGCCAGACGGGCAAACAGCAAGGAGAGACTCTGTCCATGACTTAACAGATCTTTTGTAAATGGGTAGATATGTTTTAACATGGGAACTCCTTTTTAGATTTTTTATATGCCGTATCACAATGATTTGATACAGTGAAAGTATAGGGTAACTGTTGTGTAATGCGTGTGTAAATGTTTAAGATCGGAGTGTTGGTATATGTATGCTGTCAGCAGGCAGAACATGATTGGTGTATGGAGGAAGAGGAAAGGGAATTTGTATAAGGGCACCTCTAATAACCCCATACGCCCATAATGGGTTTTGCAGATGTGAGATTTTGCAAGAGGCTTTCAAGTCCTAGCCAAAGCTAAGACGATGGAAGCCTCTTGTGAAAGATCGCGTCTGCAAAGCCCACCCTTTGGGCAATGCCGGCTTTGCCCTATGCGGCGTTACACTTTTTCGACTTAGCTACGGCTAGGTCTGTAAAGTGTGCCTTGCCTAGAACAAAGCCGGCAATGTTATGAGCATATGGGGTTATTAGAGGTGCCCATAAGATCAAATATTTCCGGATGAATAGTGATCAACGGAATAAGAAAAGAGTATGCTGTGTTACGAATAACGATGCGCAACACAGGAAGCCGGGTAAAGAGGGAGTGTGAAGCAAATAAATACTATTTACCGCATTTTTCGCCGCTTTGGCATTTTGCATCTGTCTGTTTTTCTCCAGCGCATTTTTTAGCTTTTGCCTGGTCACTCTGGCACTTGCCTGACTGGCACTTCTGTTCTGCATCAGCATTTTCGCTTGTTGTACACCCTGTAAACATGATCAATGCCAATCCTATTAATGAACCGAAAAGTAACTTTTTCATTTTATTCTCCTTATATGAAGTTGTTTTTATCTGACAGATAGCAGTATAATATGTTGTGTGTGCAAGTTGTGTGCAGCAATTTGCACTGAGAGTACACATAAAAGTGTTACGATACCGTAAACCATGGATAATTTACACAAAGAAGCACAAAAGAAAGATACGAAAATGAAAAGAAGAGATTTTTTAATTATAGGTTCAGCATTAGGGTTGTCTCCCTATCTTAAAGCAGAGGTTGATACCGGATTTGAAAAAGAGTTCAAAGAGGTAGAAAAGACCATTGCTGCGGTACAGGAGCATATGTTTCCCGAAGGCAGCAAGCTTCCCTCTGCCAAAAAGATGAACACTATCTCCTTTCTGTTCCAGACGATCAGTCATCCAACGTATGACAAGGATATCAGAACCTTTGTGATCGAAGGGGCCGGAGAGCTTATGCATAGGGAGAAGGGTAAATTCATTCATTACAGTGAGGAGAGAAAGGAGAGTGCTTTGAGAGAGTATGAAAAGACAAACTACGGCAGAAACTGGCTCTCCCGCATTATGACCCTGACCATGGAAGCGATCTTCAGCGACCCTGTATATGGCAGCAATATCAAAGAGGAGGGCTGGAAAAGCGTGCAGAGTTTTGGTGGACTTCCCAGACCCGAAACGAGGTACATTAGGCTATGAGCAAAGATGAATTTGATGTTGTGGTCATCGGGTCGGGTGCCAGTGGAGGAGCAGTAGCCTATACATTGTGCAAAGCCGGATACAAAGTAGCAGTTCTGGAGAAAGGACGGCTTATCCGGCGTGATGAGTTTTCCAAAGATGAGCTGGCATACTGCAGACGTGATATCGTCACTCCCAATCTTTTTGAAGAGTATCATGTCATAGAAGAGAAGGTGAACGGAAAATGGGAAGCGACCCCAACATATGATTCAGGGTGGAGCTTCTGGAACGGGAACATTGTCGGGGGCTCATCAAATTTCATGAGCGGTATGCTGCACCGTCTTCATCCTGATGATTTCCGGCTTAAAAGCAAGTATGGAGAGATAGAGGGAGCCAATGTGGTCGACTGGCCCATCAGCTATGAGGAGCTTGAGCCCTATTATACTTTGGCAGAGGAGATTGTCGGAATATCAGGATATTATGAGCCGCATCCTTATGAACCGCCAAGAAGTACCCCCGGTTTTACGCAGCCCCCTACAAGAGAGAATGCTGTAGTCACACTGCTGGATAAAAGCTGTAAAGCACTGGGTATCAGGTCTCTGGTGACTCCAAGGGCAGTTCTCTCTCGGGACAAAGGCCATCGGAAGGCTTGCTACTACTCCAATTTCTGTGGAAGTTACGGATGCAGTTCCGGTGCCAAAGGAAGCTCCAGGGAAGCCCTCCTCAAACCGGCGCTGGCAACAGGAAACCTGACACTGATGACCAATACCCATGTTAAATATCTGCATACAGAGCAGAAAGATCGTGTCAACAGTGCTGTAGCAATTGACACTGTTACAGGAAAAGAGAAAAAGATCTATGCCAGACTCTTCGTTGTAGCGGCACAGGCACATGAGAGCGCCAGACTGCTGCTGAATTCGGCAAACAAGTATCATCCGGAGGGTCTTGCCAACAGCAGTGGGGAGCTGGGGAAGAATCTCATCTTCTCAGGAGGCGGTTCCGGACAGGGGGAGCTGCATGAAAATGAACTGAAAGAGATCTCTTTTGGCGAACTGATGCAGACAGGATACTTTGTCAACCGCTCCATCCTTGACTGGTACTTTGTTGATGACTGGTGGCATGGCAAGTTCAAGGGCGGTTCGGTAGAGTTTATGTTTGAACATCAGAACATCATCTCAAGGGCAAGAAAGAACAACTATGAAGAGGGCAGACTGGTTTGGGGTAAAGCACTTGGAGAGAGGGTGGTTGATCGCTTTACCAAACAGAAAAGTATCCGTTTCGAGATCTTTAACGACTGGCTGCCAAATGACAACTGTTTTGTCTCACTGGACCCAACACACAAGGATAAATACGGTATGCCTGTAGGAAAACTGCGTATCGGTGCACATCCGCAGGATATCAAAGTAGGAAAATATATTGCCAAAAAATGTGAGGCAGTTCTTGAAGAGATGGGAGCAAAGAATATCTACTCTTCCATCTCTGCCGATCCGGCACAAAATCTTGTTGCAGGGGGGTGCCGTTTCGGTAATGATCCTAAAACATCGGTCCTTAACAAATACTGTCAGGCACATGATGTTCCAAATCTCTTTGTGGCCGATGCAAGTTTTATGCCAACAGGTGGTTCGGTTGCCTATACCTGGACAATATATGCCAATGCATTCCGGGTGGCCGACCATATTGCCAAGATACTGAAAAAAGGTATGCCGGGTTAATTCTGGGAGCATTTGCAATGGCAAGGCAAAGTAATTTATAGTATACTGTCTCCATTAAATGTGCATCAGGAGTTTACAATTATGAAACTATCATCTCTGCTTTTGCTACTCTTTTCACTTCTTTTTTTTACAGCATGTGAAGGGCCGTCCATGGGTGGAGAAAAGGTGAAAAAAGAGTACTTCACCAATGGTCAGATCCGTTCAGAGTTCATCATGAGTGACAATACAGAACAGAATGGTCTATTGAAAAGATATGGATCTGACGGGAAGCTTACTTCTACTGTTCCTATCCGGTTCGGGCTCAAGAATGGTGTAGAGAAACTCTATGATGAAGAGGGTCGTGTCCTGAAGAGCACACCTTACGTTAACGGAAAGAAACACGGTGAAGAGAAAGGTTACTATCCCAGTGGTGATGTATGGTTTGTCATGCCTTACCAAAATGGTATACTGAACGGCCGTGCCTACATCTACCGAAAAGACGGTAAAGTGCTGAGAAAGGGTATTTACAGAGACGGCAGGCTTGTCAACTGACCAGGTACCACCTTGACTACAATACTCCCGTATTATACGCATATTGTCAATCCCAGGCTCAGGCATACCTATCTGAGCTTTGACGGGGAGGGGAATCTTCTTGTCAAGTCACCTAAAGTGCCACAGAGGTATATTGAGCAGCTGCTGCTTCAAAAAGCTGACTGGATCAGACGATCCCGACAGAAGATCCTCAAGAAGAAAGGACGTATTTCCCGTATCCATCATGAAATGGAGCTTTATTATCTGGGGAAATCGTATCCTTTGCAATTTCGGGAACATGCAAAAAAGAGAGTTGAGTTTTGTTTTGAAGAGAGCGGTTTTTCTCTGCTATATAACAGACTTGATATGCAGCAGTTCCAGAAACGGATCTATGCATTCTACAAAACAGCTGCCAGGGAGACAATCCCCCCGCTTGTGGATAAATGGGCAGAAAGAATGAGCCTCTATCCGGAGAGTATAATATTTCGAAAAGCCAGGCGGCAGTGGGGAAGCTGTTCAGGAGAGAACAGGCTCAGTTTCAATACAATGCTGATGAAGCTTCCTCTGGAAGTCATAGAGTATGTGATAGTACATGAGTTGGCACACATACGCCATAAACACCACCAGAAAGCGTTTTGGAAGCTGGTAGAGGAGACGATGCCGGACTACAGAAAGCAGGTGGACATACTCAAAACCTATACCCCTGTGTAAGGAGTTTCCCATCGATATCTATCTTTTGCTTTTTCTTATTATTGTTCTGGTCGGATCAGTCACGGTCTATATCTATTATCTTAAAGAGAAAAAAGAGCAGCTCGATGCTATCAAGCGTGGTTTCTGTCCACGCTGCCGAAAAAAGAGTATAGAGCTTATCGATCAGCGTTCAGGAGGATGTTCGGGTCCAAAGATCCTGAGTTTTGAATGCGGCGAATGCGGGTATCACAACAGTTTCTCTGTCGAAAACGGAGGCGGGTGCGGAAGCGGCAGCTGCCGATAGTTGACACCGGGGTATTTTCCTGCTATAACATTTCCTAAAAAGAGTCTAAAAAAGGATCATTATGCAATTTTCTACACTGGATTTTTCGATCCAACCCTATATTGAAGGGGTTAACCCTCCGGTTACCAAGCCCAATCCGGCATTTTTGGAAGATATCGGTGAAGAGGGGATGAGGGAACTTCTGGACCGTTTCTATATGAAACTTTTTGAGAGTCCTATCAAACATCTTTTTCCGGAAGAGAGAGATGCTATGAAGGCGGCAGGGCAGAATTCGGCAGATTTTTTTATACAGATCTGCGGGGGTCCCAAATATTTCAATAAGAACAGGGGTGCACCGCAAATGCGGACCCGGCATGCCCCTTTTGCCATTACGCCAGAAGCACGGCTTCACTGGCTGGTACTTTTTGAAGAGTCGCTGCAGCCGATTATCGAGCAGAAGCTTACAAGTGAAGAGAATATTCAGAGTTTCTGGAACTACTTGAATGTATTCTCCCAGTGGATGGTCAATACAAAGGCTTAATCAAACCGCTTCACGTATCCGTGACAGTAAGGCTTTGAGCCTTTACGCTCATAATAGTCCTGATGATATTGTTCAGCCGGATAAAAAGGGGATTTCTTTTTTATCTGAGTCGTTACACTGTAGCCTTTTTTTTCTAAAAGCATGATCAGTTTTTCTACTGTTTTGCGCTCCCGGGGTGTTGAAACAAAAATGGCTGAGAGGTACTGTTCTCCAATATCAGGACCCTGCCCGTCTTTCTGGGTCGGATCATGGATCTCGAAAAAGGTTTTTGCCAGCTCTTCATAGGAAATTTTACCGGGGTCATAGAGCACTTCGACCGTTTCCAGATGTCCGGTATTCATGTAGACAACCTCTTTGTATCCGGGATTCTTTGTTTCTCCTCCCATGAATCCGGATATCACCTCTTTGACTCCATCAAGCTTCTCAAGATAGTACTCCACTCCCCAGAAACATCCACCGGCAAAGTAGGCTTTTTTCAAACCTTTTGCTATTGTTTTCTGTCTGTCAAGATTGAGTGAGACAGAGTTGACACAGTGGCGTGTGTTTTTGGGTGTCAGTCCTTCTCCTCTGAAAATATGTCCCAAATGGGCACCGCATTCTGCGCAGACTATCTCTGTTCGCATGCCGTCTGCATCGGGGAGTTCTTTGATCGCACCTGGAATGGCATCATCAAAGCTTGGCCACCCGCAATGAGAGTTGAACTTGTCGTCTGATCTGTAAAGCGGCGTATCACATACTTTGCATCTGTAAACACCCTCTTTGGTTGTATTGACATATTTTCCGGAGAAAGGCTGTTCTGTCCCTTTGTCAACAATGACATGCTTCTCCAGTGTTGATAGTGTACTGATTTTTGATTGCCAAGGACCGAAGTCTGCAAGAAGCAGAGTACTTAAAAGTGTACAATATAATATTAGTGGTTTCATCGGTAATACCTTTAGGTAATGGTTATTGCCATCTTATCAGAAGGATGTGCAAATGATGTGGAACATCAACAGCGGGCTTACAGAAGAGAAAAGAGCCGAATTTTAAAAAAAGACAAGAGGTTCTCTCTGTACTTCAATATCCTGAAGGTATCAGATACAGCAACTATCGGAAAATATGTTTACACCATAATAGTGACCTGGCCGCAAAACAGCTCAAACAGGTCTTTTGATCATATACCCCATATTCCTGATATTGATAATAATATCTTCTTTTAGTGCTTTTTTCAGACGGTTTACCTCTGCCCTTATGGTTGGGATCTCAACATCCATATTGTCCCAGGCATATTCCTGAAAAAGTGCATAGTCGACTACCCGGCTTCGATTATTGGCAAGAAGTATAAGGATCTTTAGCTGCCTTGCCGGCAAAACCTGGACTTCCCCCTTGAATCTCAGTGTAGAAGATTCAATATCAAGACTGTAGTTCTTTGAGAGCCTTAAGTGAGAATGGGGGATATAATCAGATTGCAGTATCTTATCTATCCTGATAGACAACTCTTTAAGATGAAACGGTTTCTTGAGGTAGTCATGACACCCAAGAGTAAAAGCACGGGAAATGTCATCTATGTCTATAATAGCCGATATAAAAATAGTGGGGATCTGTATTTTGTTTTTCTGTAGCATCTCAAGGAGTGTCAGTCCATCGATGTTTGGCACATTGATATCCAAAATAAGAAGGTCAAAGCAGTTCTCCTGCAGTGAGTGCAATACAGATTCTCCGTCTTTGAAGGTTTGAACGGCATGACCTTTTATGATAAGGAACTTACTGATCGCCTCACTAAGCAACAGGTCGTCTTCAAGTAATAAAATTTTCATTGTATTTCCTTGTTGAAATAGTATTCGAATGAAGTATTGTTATTATCGGAGTGAAGCACTATCCTGATATTCTCCTCATCACATATGGTTTTGACCAGACTTAAACCAAGACCAAGACCATCTTTACTATGATTTTCTCTGTAGTATGCATTAAAAATCTGTTCCGGGTCTTCTATGGTTGCGGAATTGGTGGAAATTTTAAAAATATAATGTTTTTTGTTTTCATAAAGTTTTATGTGTATCACCTCAAACTCTTTTGTGTATTTTATTGCATTTGTAATGTTGTTGTCAATAATACGTTGCAACTTGGTTTCATTTATTTTAACAGTAGTTTGAGTGCAATGGTTTGTAAATTCAAATGAGAGTTTTGATTGTTTTGCAACAATATCAAAAAACTCTATTCTGCTCTTTATAAAATCTGCCAAGACAAGTTCCTGTTTCGGATAAACAATTTTATCTTTTTGGGTAAGGTAGCTTAGGTCATCATAAATACCGTACATATTTTTGGTAGCGGCTTCAATATTTGAGAGGATATTGTGTTTTCCTGATACAAGTTCAAAAAGTTCGATATTCGCCATGATGATTGCAAGCGGCGTATGTGTTTCGTGTACCGCATAGCGCAGAAAAAGTTTTTGTGACTTAAGCAGTTCCTGAGAGTACTCTTTCTCTTTTTTCAATTTGTTTTCATAGTCCTGGCGGGATAAACGCATAAGCTTGAGGTAAAAAAGATTAAGGACAAACACCAGGATACCGTAGGGCAGCAAGATAGCTAAATTTTCAGTGTCTTTAAACAGCGCGACCAGGCCAAGTGAAAAAGTAAAGATAAATGCAACCATGCCAAACATATGCATAGAGTATGTCCGGAATATTTGCTTAAGCATCTGTTTAAGCAAAAGAAAATGATATGCATATCGTATCAATCGTTCCCCTTTTTGCTACATATTTCATCGTATATTATGATAGCCAATATTTATTTGAATTGTTTTGTATATCGTAGCAGGATCATATTATAAATTAGTAAAAAATAATTTAATTTTATATGTAAAAATTTATTTTATGCTTTAATGCTATTTTGAGGCTATTTTTATCTGCTACAATTTCACTATCGATCTTTAAGGCGATATATACATAACCACATTGGAGGATTTTCATGAAAAAAATAATGATGAGTACAGCACTGATTGCTGCAATAAGCATTCCATCATTTGCTACGCAGTTTATTACGATTGGTACAGGTGGAGTCACCGGTACATATTACCCGACCGGCGGCGCTATTTGCCGGATGATGAACAAAGATAGAAAGACCACAGGAATTCGATGTTCCGTAGAGTCAACCGGAGGATCTGTCTACAATGTAAACACGATCAATGCCAATGAACTTGATTTTGGTATTGCACAGAGTGATACTGCGTATCAGGCATACCATGGTGAAGGAAAATTTAAAGGTAAGGCAATTAAAGGTTTGAGGTCTGTATTGGCAATTTATCCTGAGCTTTTGGCATTTGTTGTGACAAAATCATCAGGGATCAAGTCTTTGGCAGATGTGAAAGGGAAAAAAATCAATATAGATATTCCCGGTTCCGGTACAAGAATGACGACAGATATCGTACTTGAAGCGTTTGGTATCAAGCATTCAGATATGGCACTTGCAAATGAGTTGAAATCAAGTGAAGGACCAACAATGTTGAAAGATAACAAAATTGATGGTTACTTTGGTGTATTCGGGCATCCGACAGCAAATATCAAAGATGCTGCAAACTCTGTAGATATCGATCTGGTACCTATTGAAGGGAAACCTATTGATGATCTGGTCAAGAAATATTCTTATTATGCAAAAGGTGTAATTTCGGGTTCTTTCTATAAAGGTGTAGAGCATGATACGCCAAGTATCGGGGTAAAAGCAGTGCTTGTCACCAAAGACAGTATTGATGACAAGGTTGTTTATACTGTAGCAAAGACGATTCTTGATAATTTTGATGAGTTCAAAAAACTTCATCCTGCCTATAAAACGATCACAAAAGAGTCACTGCTTGATGGTCTTGCAGTACCGCAGCATCCGGGTGCGATCAAAGCGTTTAAAGAAGCAGGCCTTTTAAAATAGGGCCCTGCTATGAAGGAAAATCAGCATATGGATGAACAATTCATAGAGAATGAAGAGAAACTATTAGAAGAGCTTGAAGGGCAGAGAAACCTGAAAGAGGGTTCATGGCAGTACTGGATGATCGCCATTATTGCATTTACATGGTCACTGTACCAGCTTTATGTAGTAGTGGTGCCTACCAACAGTGTCTTTGTGAGATCTTTTCACCTGGCATTTGCCCTGGCACTGGTATTTGCAATGTACCCAATGTTTCGAACGCCTAAAACCATGAGCAGTATACCCTGGTATAATTTCCCCATAGGTATTGCTGCGGTCATAGGTACCTTGTACATCTTCATGAACTATGATGCCCTCAATGCACGAAGCGGAGCGTGGTCTCATCTGGATGTTGGTATGGGTATTTTAAGTATTATATTGCTTCTAAAGGCGGCAAGACGTTCTTTGGGTATGGCATTGCCGGTAATTGCGGCTATTTTTATACTGTATGACTATTTTGGTCAGTACATGCCCGACTTGATTGCACATAAAGGTGCAAGCATTAACAAGATCGTAGGACAGATGTATCTTACAACTGAAGGTATATTTGGTGTACCTCTTGGCGTAAGTGCTTCTTATGTTTTCCTGTTTGTACTTTTTGGAGCACTGCTTGAAAGAGCAGGTGCAGGAAAGTATTTTATTGACCTGGCTTATGCCCTGCTTGGCAAATATGATGGCGGACCGGCCAAAGCATCTGTCGCAGCATCAGGTATGATGGGAATCATCTCAGGCAGTTCTATCGCAAATACGGTCACAACGGGTACTTTTACGATACCACTTATGAAAAAGCTGGGTTTCCCTGGGCACAAGGCAGCTTCTGTTGAAGTAGCAGCTTCAACCAATGGACAGCTTATGCCTCCTATTATGGGGGCTGCAGCATTTATTATTGCAGAGTTTCTGGGCTTGGCATATACTGATGTGATCATGGCAGCAGCCATACCGGCATTTGTAAGTTACTTTGCACTTTTTTATATTGTGCATTTGGAAGCTAAAAAGCTGGGTATCAAGGGAGAAGACCCTTCCAAGTTAGCACGTGCATTTGATATTTTTAAGGGCGGGATCCATTATATCGTGCCTATATTTTTTCTTATGTACACGCTTATCATACTGAGACAGTCTCCTCAGATGGCAGCGTTTAATGCTATTTTCTTCATGATGCTTATTATGGTACTTCAACGTCCTGCATATGCATTTCTGGAAAAACGTGAGTTAACACAGGAAGTATGGCTAAGCGGTTTTGTTGATATTGGTCATGGAATGATCAATGGTGCCAAGAATATGGTACCTATCGCAATTGCCACAGCGGTTGCGGGTATTGTTGTCGGTTCGGTAACACTTACAGGTATAGGACTGATACTTGCTGAGGTTATTGAAGAGCTATCGGGTGGATATATTATCGCGGTATTGCTTCTTACAGCAGTGGTGTCACTCATTCTTGGTATGGGACTGCCCACAACGGCAAACTATATCGTTATGGCAGCACTTACCGCACCGGTGATCATGTCACTTGCAAATGATCTGGGTTATCTGATCCCTGCTATAGCAGCACATCTCTTTGTATTCTACTTTGGAATACTGGCGGATGATACGCCCCCTGTCGGGATGGCAGCTTATGCTGCCGCAGGGATAGCAAAGAGCGACCCCATTAAAACAGGCTTGCAGGGGTTTGCCTATGACATAAGAACAGCCATACTGCCATTTGCGTTCTTCTTCAATAATAAACTCTTGCTGATAGAGGGAGTAGATGCAGTAGATCCAAACAATCCTGCTTTATGGCAGTGGATCACAAATCCCGGTGAGATAGGGCTTATTTTTATTACAGCAGCTGCAGGAATGTTTGCATTCTCTTCTGCAACACAAGGCTGGGTATTGACTAAAACAACAGGTATTGAAAGAGTTCTGTTGTTGGCGGTTGTACCCTTTATGCTTATACCAAACATGACCAGTTCATGGCTTGGTATGGATTCGGAGTACTTATCGTACGCAATAGGTTTTGCAATATATGGCGTAGTCTATTTTATGCAAAAGAATAAAATTCAAGATTAAAAATTAAAAACAAGGGAGTTAAAATGAAAAAAGGTTTACTACTATCAATAGCGGCATCAACAATGATCATGGCAGGTGGAGATATCGTCCCCGCAGCACCGGCAGCAGAGGCACCAGCAGTAAGTACAGGAAGTTTTGGTGATGCGCTTGAAAATGGTACATTCACAGCGAATATGAGACTGTTCTATATGAACAGAAGCTTTGATATAGCAGGCACACCGGATGCAGAAGCATTGACTGCAGGAGGGATTGTGAAGTATGAGAGCGGTGACTACCATGGGTTCAAGTTTGGTTTTGCATACTATGGAAGCCACAAAGTAGGAGATTTCTTTGATAGAACGGATGGGATCGGTACAAGTCTTTTGCAGTCAAATGGTGATGATATCGCATTCCTTGGGGAAGCATATTTGCAATATGATGTGAGTAACACTATGTTTAAAGTAGGTCGCCAAAGACTTGCTACCCCGCTTATGCAGGATCATGACCTTAGACTCCTGCCATCTACGTATGAGGCTGCTATTGTGCGTAATAAAGATATTCAGGATACTATGGTAGAAGTAGGATATGTCAAGCGTTACAGCGGGTTTGTCTCCAAATTAAGCGGTTTTGATGATATAGATAATAAATGGGGTAAAGACGGTCTTGGATATATTTATATTAAAAACAAGAGTATTGAGAACCTGACAGTAAGAGCCCAATACATTAAAGCACTTTCAGATACAGCTGTGGACGGTACTCCTATTGATGTGGAAGACTACAGATATATTGATCTGAAATACAACCTTCCGTTTGGAAATAAAACATATTTCAAAGCACAGTACGGAGGCAACTCTTACCAAAATGCAGATGACTCTACACTGGTTGGGGCAAAAATAGGTACATCATTCGGTATGTTCGATGTTGCGGCACTCTATGACAAAATTTCGGATAACTCATTCAAAGCAGTTGAATCAGGGCCTATGTATTCTGATTGGCAACAGGGATACAGCAACTATGAAGCAAGTACAGCAGTTGGTGCTCAGTTGGTAGTAAGACCGCTTGATGGACTTAGTTTGAAATTCGGTTATGTTGATGTCAGTGCAGATGAAGGTAATGTAAGAGATGACTTTTCAGAGTTTAACTTTGATGGAAAATATGCTATTAACAGTTACTCCAAGATCAGAGTAAGATACTCTATCAAAGATCAGACAGATACTTCAGACAGAGAAGACAGAGATGACTTCAGAATTATCTACTATATGAACTTTTAAAACACAAGTATCAAGAGCGCTGCTCTTGATGCTGTTCTGTAATGTATTCTCAGTGAACCTATGCCTTGGTGGGTTTACTGAAAATAGATATAAAGGAGAGGTACATGCGAACCATACAATATGAAAGTGAAAATATCACTCCGTCAAAAGTGATCTGTGTAGGCAGGAACTATGTAGCCCATATAGAAGAGTTAAACAATGAAACACCAGACAGCATGGTATTATTCAACAAGCCAAATTCAGCGATTACAAACCAGCTTGAGTATATACAGGAAGATTGCCGCTTTGAAGGTGAGATCTGTTTTCTTATTAAAGAGAACAAGATAGAAGGCGTGGGCTTTGGGCTGGACTTGACCAAAGCAGGTATACAAAATAAGATGAAAGAGAAGGGACTTCCCTGGGAGAGAGCCAAAAGCTTCGACGGTTCTGCTGTTTTGAGCAGGTTTGTAAAATGCAGTGGAAATATAGAAACACTTGAGATGAAGCTCTATATCAATGATGTGCTTGCCCAGCATGCAGACTATGATCTGATGATATACAAGCCCGAAAGCATTGTAAGTGAAATAGCCTCTTTTATGAGCTTTGAAGATGGGGATATCATCATGAGCGGTACACCAAAGGGTGTAGCAACTTACTCCAAAGGTGATATTTTTGCCGCTGAGATCTATATGGATGGAAAGCTGGTGCTGCAAGAAGAGTTCATAGCACGGTAACAATGCAAGGAGGCAGTAGAGTGTTCTGGCAGAGAATAGTCAGGCGGATCGTACTGTCATCCTGTGGATGTGACTATTGCTGAGGGCAATCCATTTTGCACCTCTCAAAAGATAGTAAAACTTTATATTTCCCGAACACTACAAAATTCTGAAAATAGAGGTAGCAAAAAAGCAGAAAAGTATTAAATGCAAAAGAATAAATGAGGCCTCTTCAGACCATGAGGCCTGAAGAAAAAACTTCTTAGAATTTGTAGGTTACCCCAAAGTTCCAGGTATCAATGGTAAGGTCCTCACCACTATTCGTATCGTCATATAAACTGACATAATCCATAAATACAGCTATATCTGAAGTAAATTCATACGAGGCACCTAAACCCCATTGAAAACCATCTGTATCATAGGGAGGTTTTCCTCCGCCAATTTCAGGATCGGTATCACCATACCCAAGCAATGCATAAATGTCGATCTCATTGGTGACAGGGTACATTGGTTTTACATAAATACCCCATGCATCTGCAGAAAAATCCGCCGAGCCGTAAATATCACTCCACTCTCCATCAGTGAACCAGTATCTGCCCTCTACCGCTACATAAGGGTTGATTTTATACCCGGCCTGCAGCATCAATGCGTCAAAGTTCTCGTCATGATCGTAGCTGGGATCCGGATAGTTGTTGTAAGCAAGGCCCATATTCCCCAGGCCATATGCCATACCTACATAGAAACCGGCATCCTGTGGTGCTGCTACTACAGGGGTTTCTACTACTGGTTCAACCGGAGCGATGCTTCCACCCGCCATTGCGAATGTACCCATTGCTGCGAGCGCAGCAATTGAAAGTGTTACTTTTTTCATAATATACTCCTTGTTTGGTTCGTATATGTCTCCATTATAGCACAATAAATAAAGTATTGGTATAGTCATACTATTCTTTACCGAGGTAGTATGTCCGGATATAGTGGAAGATCCCTTCCTGGCAGAGAAATAACCTTTTCCCGGGATCCACAATAAATGCACTAAGCTCTGGATTGTATTTTGGTGTGGGAGGGAGAATGGAAATAGTAAAATAGATTGAAATATATCAAGTTAGACTGTATTGTGCATAAAGAAGGATTGTTTAAAATAGATGGCCGGGAGAGGGGGATTCGAACCCCCGGAGGTGTTACCCTCACCGGTTTTCAAGACCGGCACATTCGACCACTCTGACATCTCCCGACAGTAAAAAGAAGTATGCAATTTTACCCTAAAAAGATAAAAAATACATAGTATTATGGAGGAACCAGCCGGACTCGAACCGGCGAATAGCAGCTTTGCAGGCTGCGGCCTTACCAACTTGGCGATGGTTCCATGTAAAATAAATGGTTTGATGAGACATCAAATCAAGTACACTCAAAAAACGGCTATCCGTTTGGGCCCTGCATGGAGCAGAACAATAGTGTACCATTTGATGTCTCATCAAATGGTACCCGGAGCCGGACTTGAACCGGCACGGTCGCAATGACCGGGGGATTTTAAGTCCCCTGTGTCTACCATTCCACCACCCGGGCTTCGTAGGTACCAAATATATCTTAAATACTAAAGAACGTCAAACTATTTTATGTAAAGTCTGATTATTTTTATTTAGGCAGTGTTTTTTATAATTTATGGAGCGGGCGAAGGGATTCGAACCCTCGGCCCCCACCTTGGCAAGGTGATGCTCTACCCCTGAGCTACGCCCGCATATCCATACCGCATTCAAGCATATGCTTAAAATTGGAGTGCGATTATAACCAATTTTTTTTTAAATGTAAATAGTAATTGTGCTATAATCACCAAAAAATATGAAAATCTTCAAAATCAAAGCCCTAAAACCGTAAGGCAAAGCTTTAGTGAGAGGAGTTTCAGGGGGCATATTGCCTCAAAAAGGAGAAGTTGAACTATGAGAAGTGATGAGATAAAAAAAGGGCATAGCCGTGCGCCACACAGAAGTCTGCTTCGTGCTACCGGTCTGAGAGATGAGGATTTTGAGAAGCCGTTCATTGGAGTAGCCAATTCTTTTATCGAACTGATCCCCGGGCACTACTTTCTGAATAAAGTGGGAGAGATCATCAAAGAGGAGATCAGGGCAAACGGATGTGTGCCTTTTGAGTTCAATACCATTGGAGTAGATGACGGGATCGCAATGGGGCATGACGGGATGCTCTATTCTCTTCCAAGTCGTGAGATCATTGCCAACTCCATAGAAACGGTCATGAATGCGCATAAGCTTGATGCGATGATCGCTGTTCCAAACTGTGACAAGATCGTACCGGGGATGATCATGGGGGCATTGCGCGTGGATGTGCCGACTGTATTCGTTTCAGGGGGACCGATGGCGGCAGGACACAAAAAAGATGGTACTCCTATTGACCTTGCAACGGCTTTTGAAGCGGTAGGGCAGTTCGAAGCAGGCGAGATCGATGAGGAAGAGTTGACCGATATTGAATGTAACGCCTGTCCAAGCGGAGGGTCATGTTCGGGGATGTTTACCGCCAACTCTATGAACACACTGATGGAAGCTATGGGGATCGCGCTTCCGGGTAACGGTACGATTCTTGCATTGACCCCCGAACGAGAGGAGCTGTACAGAAAAGCGGCAAGACGTATCTGTGAGATCGCAAAAGCCGATGCTGCGACGCGTGAGAAATTCAGGCTGAGAAACATTCTGAACGAGAATGCTGTACGCAATGCTTTTGCGGTTGATATGGCAATGGGAGGAAGCTCCAATACGGTACTTCATATGCTTGCCATAGCCAAAGAGGCGGAAGTAGATTTCAACCTTCAGGATATCAATGCCATCAGCAAACGTGTTTCACATATCGCCAAGATCTCTCCGTCACTGACAACCGTACATATGGAAGATATAAACAAGGCCGGTGGTGTAAGTGCTGTTATGCATGAGATGGCCAAGAGGGGAGAGGATATCCTTCTTGACAACCCTACCATTACAGGAGAGTCTCTCTATGAGCGTATAAAAGATGCAAAGATCCTCGATACAAATATCATTCATACGATCGATAATCCGTACTCGGAAGTAGGCGGACTGGCAATACTGTACGGTAATCTTGCCGAACAGGGGGCAGTCATCAAGACAGCAGGGATCACCGGAGACAGAGTCTTTACCGGTACAGCGGTCTGTTTTGATTCTCAGGATGATGCGATAGAGGGGATCATCAGCGGCAAGGTAAAAGCAGGGAACGTGGTTGTTATACGTTATGAGGGGCCTCGCGGCGGTCCTGGTATGCAGGAGATGCTTTCGCCTACTTCACTCATCATGGGTATGGGACTGGGAGACAAGGTGGCGCTCATTACTGACGGGAGGTTCTCGGGTGCGACCAGAGGGGCAAGTATCGGTCATGTAAGCCCGGAAGCGGCAGAAGGCGGAATGATCGGTCTGCTTGAGGATGGTGACGAGATCCATATTGATGTGGACAACTATATTCTTGAGGTCAGACTCAGTGATGCAGAGATAGCTGAGCGCCGTGCGCGATTCAAGCCGATCGTAAAGCCGCTTAAAAGCAAATGGCTTAAGCAGTATCGAGCTCTTGTAACCAATGCAAGCAGCGGAGCGGTACTCGAAGCAGAGTAGTCTGCTGCCTGCTGCAAAGCAGCTCTTTTCTACAGGCTGTGAAAAGCCGATCTTATTTTATTTAAAGCCTCCAACACCTTTCATTCTGATACATCTGACAAGCTTTTGGGAGGGTTCACTGTGCATCATTTCCATATCACACTGCTCTTGTTGAGACGGTATTGTCAGAAGTACCCAGTTAGGAGGGAGTAGATCACAGGATGATAATGCATAGCTGTAAAGCAATGAGATCGTGATCTTTCTTATGTATTCAGGGATGATATATGGCAGGAGAAGAGTGGGGTATGGAGGGGGAGAAACTTCCTGCCTCTTCAGGGCAGGAAAGCAGGGCATTTATAGAGAAGCGACTCTTCTGGCACCTTTGAACCTCTGGCTGTAGAATGGTTTCTTCAGGCTTGTGATCACTACCTTCTTTTTAGCTGAGCTGGCATGGATGAATTTGTTGTTTCCGATGTATATCCCTACATGGTTGACGTATCCTTTACGCTTTTTTGAGGTATCGAAAAATACCAGGTCTCCAGGCTGAAGCTCATTTCTTTTGACGGGTTTACCGTACTTGGACTGCTCAATAGCACGTCTAGGGATATTGATACCGTTCGCCTTGCAGACATAGCTTGTAAGTCCGGAACAGTCAAAGGTGTTTTTCTGTCCTACCGCTCCCCAGACATAGCGTTTTCCAAGTTTCTTCTTGGCAAGAGAGATGATCTTTCTTGATTTTGCCGGAAGTTTTTCTTTGTGTTTGCTGCTTTTTCCGAAAACAATATCGTTGAGTGTATATTTCTTTGGTTTTTTGACACGTGTAGATGCAAGTCTTTTGGATTTAAGACGTGTCAGTGTTTTTGCCAGTTTTTTCTCTTGTGCTTTTGGTTTGTGTTTCGCGATCTTTATCTTTTTCTTATAGGCGGCTGTTTTACCGGGAATGGTCAGGACCTGTCCCAGTCTAAGTATCTGCCCCTTTTTGAGACGGTTGGCTTTACGCAGCGCTGCTACTGTGGTATGGTGTTTTTTTGCAAGAGTTGAGAGCGTATCACCTTTTCTGATAACATATTTTTTGTTTGTTCGGCTTTTTTGGGCAAGATGCTTTTTCTTTTGGTTGCTTTTTTGGGCTGTTTTTCTCTTTGCCTTTGTGTTTGATGAAGCTGTCGGTACTTTGATCACACGACCCAATTTCAGAATCTCGTCTTTTTTAATGCCGTTGATCTTGCAGAGCGCATCAATGGTCGTATGATTCTTTTTTGCAATGGTATAGAGAGATTCTCCGCTTTTGACCGTATGTTTGGCGGTTCTGTTTGCTGCTTTTGTGTTTGATGAAGCTGTCGGTACTTTGATCGCACGACCTACTTTCAGTATCTCGTCTTTTTTAATGCCGTTGATCTTGCAGAGCGCATCAATGGTCGTATGATTCTTTTTTGCGATGGTATAGAGAGATTCTCCGCTTTTGACCGTATGTTTGACGGTTGTGTTTGCTGCATATGATGTAACTGTTGCGATGGAGAGTGGAAGCAGTAGTTTGTAAAGTCGTTTCAATCAAATCTCCTCTAAAATATATTATATTTGGCATATTTTCCAGTCAGACAAATATCCATACTAAAAAATATGTAACATATGATTCTAGCAATTGTAACTATATTCGATTAATAAAAAATAAACACACATTTAAATATAACTTAAAGCTATACCTGTATATTAAAGCAGGTTCGCTGTTGGAGTATTTTTATCTGCATAGTTCAAGTCAAATGACTTTTAAAAACAGATGTATATCTGTCTTGTTCCGCTAAAAATATGACAATATGACAGATATTTTATTTTTATCCGGCAGTCTGGTTTATACTGCTTCTATGAAAACGATCAAAGAGCTGCATAAACAGGATAAACCCAGAGAGAAGCTTGTCCATAAAGGTGCCCAGGCATTGAAAAACGATGAACTGCTCTCCATACTGCTTGGTTCGGGGGTACAGGGCAAAGATGTCCGTAAACTCTCCAAAGAGATCATTGCGCTGTTTGAGAAGGGTTTTGATGAACTTACGGTCGAAAAACTCTGTGATGTCCATGGACTCGGCATGGCAAAAGCATCACAGATAGTGGCTGCCATAGAGCTTGGCAGACGTTACTTGATCAAAAATAATAAACGGATCACGTCTGCGCAGGATGTTTATGAGGAGCTCAAGGCATATGTTGACAGGGTACAAGAGTATTTTTTGACCATTACACTTGATGGAGCTTCACATATTATTCAGACACGTACCGTGTTTATCGGGACGCTCAATCAGTCACTGGTGCATCCGCGTGAAGTCTTTGCCGATGCTATTTGTGACAGAGCTGCCGGTATTGTCATTGCACACAATCATCCCTCCGGTACTCTGGAGCCAAGCAGAGCCGATCTGCAGATCACAGACAGGCTTAAAGAGGTTGCCCGACTGGTCGGCATAGAACTGCTCGATCATGTCATACTCTCAAAGCATGGCTATTACAGTTTTTCTGATGAAGGATTATTGTAGGATACGGTACTTGCCATGCATCTTCCCGCCTTCCTGGAGAAGGTGTATATAGCGGAATTTTGGATTAATCGTCCTCTTTCAGGGCATAGGCACCGGGAGAGGGGGTAATACTGTAGATTTTGTAGATGGACAAAATGTTTTTTGTAAATGCGGTATCCATACCAAGCTCTTCTGCGGTTTTTTTAAGCACTTGAACAACCTTCGGGTCCATTGTCGTTACTTCAATAAGCAGGTCCCCTTTATATCCTCTATAGGTTCGGATATCTATAATATCATACTCAAGTGCCTTTCGGATGAATGCCTTTCTCTCTTTGCTCATGCTGCAATCTGAGGAAGCAAGGTTTGCTACCGGTTTTCCGTGTACCCAGATATTCTCTTCAAGTGCATTCTCACTGAAAGACTCATTGGCCATTTTTTCCCCTTTTGGTTTTATTGTTTTTTCTAGATTATAGCACAAAACAGTTTTTGGTTTCCGTGTGCTGATGTTTCTGTGATCTTATACTGTTATGTTGGACGATTGTTGTCTTCACTGAGGCACATTTTGACCCTATATGTCATGACTCCAAGAGAGGAAAGTATGGAGGTTGGGCAAGGATAATGGCAGGTTTTTGGATGTCAGTTCTGCTGACTGGAACAAGCAGTGCGGGCAGTCGATAAAACAGCATGGATACCCTTATATGGAAAGATGTCTGTTCAGTGCATTGACATCTTCCAGGAGCAGGTCCGGGACGATCCCTTTGTCAAGGTCTTTGCTGCCGAACTTCCCTGTTTGGACCAGTGCAGTTTTCAAACCGGCATCCTGCGCCCCTTTGATGTCTGCTTCGATGTCATCACCGATCATCAATACTTCGGAAGGTCTCACTCCCATGGATTCGACTGCAAGATGAAAAAAGGTTCTGCTTGGTTTCCCGATGATCTGAGCCTCTTTACCGGTGGCATACTCCAAAGCCTGAACAAAGCCTCCTGCATCCATCGAGAGTGCACCGTCATCATCTTTAAAGTATCGGTTCTTTGCTGCTGCAATGAGATCTGCTCCGTTTACAAGTGCCCGAAATGCACGGTTGAGGTGCGGGTAGTCGAAGTTGGTATGGGCATCTCCCACCACTACATAGTCAGGGTTCTCCGAGGTCATCTCTTCAAAATAACGTGATGCTTCATCTGTCATGACTGTCAAGGCAGTTGCCTGTTGTTTGCTTAAAAATGCTCTGGTCGCACTCAGGGCGGTAAAAAGCTCTTCTTCTGCAACATGGAAACCAAAATCGGTAAGTTTTTTTAAAATAGAAGAGGGGAGACGTCTGGTGGTATTGGTCAAAAAACGCATGGGATATTTTTTTTGCAGAGAGTCGATGGTCTCTGGAGCCCCTTCAATGACAGAAGAGCCTGTATAGAGTACCCCGCCAATGTCAAAAAGCAAGCCTTTGATCTGTTTCATGCACGTCTCCTTTCTGTAGTTTGTTTCCATAGAAGCTATTATATAACAAACGGGAGGGAATGTGTGTGGAGTATGAAACTTTAATAAGGGATGGGCTTATTAAAGGATAATTGGGTTTCCTTTAATAGTGGAGTTTGTTATTAAAGTTTTGTAGGGTAAGTTTTAATAATGATATATGAAGTATCTAGGAAGCTTTATAAAGCTATTCAATAATTATAACATATAAATGAGACTTATTGTCCGTTGTTTTACTGTCATCAATTCTTGTAAACTTGGATCATGGAAAATCAAGAACAAGAACTACTAAATCAGCTTGCAAACAAAATTAAATATCAAAGAAATAAACTTGGAATATCTCAAGAGAAATTAGCAGAAAAATGTAATTTTGATAGGACATACATAAGTTTATTAGAAAGAGCAAAACGAAATCCATCTTATTTGAGTTTGAAAAAATTGTGTCACGGCTTGGAAATAGAATTAAGTGATTTATTAAAAGAGTCATCATAAATGACACGAGCATACTATTCAAATACATTAAAGACATTTTTAATTGATAAAAACAATAATATTTTAGGACAGCTTGCAAGATATCATACACATGCGTTGGAAGATTTACAAAAAAATGCATGGCTAAAACAAATCGATATTCTAAAAAAAACTTTTAGAAATATAGAAGATGGATATATATTTTTTGAGTTTTCAATTCCAAGAATGGGAAAAAGGGTTGATAATATTGTTGTTATTGATGATTCAGTTTTTATTATTGAATTTAAAGTGGGTTCAACTTCATATGACAACTACGCAATAGAACAAGTTTTAGACTATGCATTAGATTTAAAAAATTTTCATGAAGGAAGTCATCATGTAAAGCTATTTCCACTTTTGGTAGCTACAGAATCAAGTACAAAAAATAATAAAATTAAAACTCTACATGAATTACTCTTTAGTCCGTTGCTTGTTAATAAAGATAATATTCTTGAAAATATCAACAGCTGTTTAGCATATAGTGATTCTGATAAAGTTGATCCAAATATGTGGGCTAATGCAATTTATAAACCTACTCCTACTATTATTGAGGCAGCACAGGCTTTGTACAAGGGGCATAACGTTCAAGAGATATCCCGGTCAGATTCGGGAGCTATAAATTTATCTATTACAACTGAGACAATAAATAACATCATTGAGTATTCCAAACAAAACAGCCTAAAATCTATTTGTTTTATAACAGGTGTTCCTGGTGCAGGTAAGACACTTGCGGGATTAAATATTGCAAATGAAAGAATGAATATTGATGCAAATGAACATGCAGTTTTTTTATCTGGAAATGGACCGTTAGTTGAGGTATTGCGAGAAGCATTAACAAGAGATGAAGTACTCAATGCAAAAAGTAATGGGATAAAATTAACAAAAAAAGAAGCTGCCATTAAATCTCATGCGTTTATTCAAAATATACATCACTTTAGAGATGATGCATTAATAAATAGTCAAGCACCTATAGAGAAAGTTGTTGTATTTGATGAAGCTCAAAGAGCATGGAATAAAAAACAGACAAGTGATTTTATGAAAAGAAAAAAAGGACAGGATGATTTTGATTTATCTGAGCCGCATTTTCTTATTGAGGTTATGGATAGGCATACGGATTGGTGTACAATTATTTGTCTGATTGGTGGGGGACAAGAAATAAATGTAGGTGAAGCGGGATTAGAAGAATGGATCAATTCGTTAAAAAATAATTTTACTGACTGGAATATATTTTATTCAAATTTAATCATAGAAGACAAAAATTATTTAAGAGATTTTACTTTGAAGCAATGGTTAAAAAGAAAAGTAAAATCTGAAGATAAATTACATTTATCAGTATCTGTGCGTTCATTTAGGTCAGAAAAACTATCTGAGTTTGTACACTCAATACTCGATATAAATACAATAAAAGCTAAAGAAATATATACAAATTACTTAAAAAATAACTATCCTGTCAAAATTACTAGAAATTTCCATAAAGCAAAACAATGGCTAAAAGAGCAGACATTGGGAAGTGAGCGTAATGGGGTAGTAGCATCATCGGGTGCATATAGATTAAGACCTTTTGGTATTAATGTAAAAAGTAAAATTGATGCTCCAACTTGGTTTTTGAATGATAAAAATGATGTAAGATCATCATATTTTCATGAAGAGATAGCTACAGAATTCGATATCCAAGGTTTAGAATTAGATTGGATATGTGTTTGTTGGGATGGTGATTTTTATTTAAAAAATAATCAGTGGGTATATAGAAAATTTAAAGGAACGAAATGGCAAAAAATCAATAAAGAAATAACAAGACACTATTTATTAAATGCTTATAGAGTCTTATTGACCAGGGCACGGCAAGGCATGATTATATTTATTCCAAATGGATCAGATGAAGATCATACGCGATTGGCTGAGTATTATGATGAGACTTTTCAGTATTTCAAAGAAATTGAAATTGAAGAAATTTGATTACACTAATTCAAGGAATCAGTGCAACCTCTAAGAAGAGGATGTGAAAGAGTTGTTTGCGTATAAAGAATGATATAAAATTTAAAATATGATGGATAAGTTTGAAGATTTTATAAAGAGAATAGTGTAAGTATATGGCAGAGAGGAAGGGAAAAGCTTTGGAGTATAACCCGTCTTTTTTGAATCTTACCCGTTATTTTCTATAGTTCCCTATAGCTCGTGCTTTCCTCGTATTTTTGTTATCTAAGGTTTCCTATAATTATTTATATTTTATAGAAAGTTGGTTGCCAGAGGGTTGCCAAAATAGGAGTCCATATGAGCAGAATGAAGTCCAAAAAATATCAAGGTGTTTATCTTAATAAACTAGCAAATGGAGATATTAGTTATTCCATAGTTTACAAGGATGAACTTAATAAAACCAAACGGTTTACAGTAGGGAAAAAGTCTCAAGGTATCACAGAAGTCTATGCCAATCATAAACGTAATGAGTTTATCAATAAAATACATTTAGGGGAAGATCCTCTCGCACATAAAAAGAGAAGAGAAAAAATCACCTTAGATGTCTTAGCTGAACATTATTTTACAGATAAAGAGTATGAAAATAAAAGTAATCGTAGATCCTATCAAAAGTATCAACTGCATATACAACCAGTATTTGGCAATAGACATATCTTTGATATAGAAAAGCAAGATGTGCTTAATTTTCGTAATAGCTTCATCAAGAAAAAAGCTCCAAAGACAATCAACGGTATTATCCAACTTTTAACAGCCATCATAAACTACAGTATTAAAACAAAGGGACTAAAAATAGTCAATCCTTGTGTAGGGGTACCACGTTTAAAAACAAATGATAAAAGAGAACGATTTTTAACGACCAAAGAAATAGAGACGTTAATGTATGAGTTAGAAGATGAAGATCTATTTTTGTTTGCAAAACTTGCATTATGTACAGGTGGTAGGCTAGAGACAATTTTACATATTCAAAAAAAAGACATAGATCTGGATAATAGATTTATTACCTTATGTGACTTGAAAAATGATGAAACCTATACAGGTTTTGTTCCTCATGATATGGTGGAGTATTTTAAAGAGTATCTGCCTAACCTGCGTAAAAATGATTATATTGTAGGTGGATATCATAAAAAATATCCTACAAGAACCATTAGCCGACATTTAAAAACCATTTTGGATGATTTGTTTAATCAAGGGTTAGATAAAAAAGATAGTAAGAACAGGGTAGTAATACATACCCTGAGACATACTTTTGCAAGCCACCTGGCGATCAATGGCACACCTATCTTTACGATTCAAAAGCTTATGAATCATAAAGATATTGAACAAACTATGAGATATGCAAAGTTAGCTCCAGAGAGTGGTAGGGATAAGGTGGAGGGATTATATAAATAACTATATCTAGTAGTTACTTGGCAGTTAATGATATTAATTGACTATATAGTGTATGAGAATTTAGGAATCTAAATATTCTAGATGATTTTATTTTTCAAAACAATATCATAACAAGTACTTCTCCCGCCATGTCCTTCAACCTCACGTAATAAACCTTTATCTACTAATTCTTTGATATGGCGTGAAGCAGTGACTTGGGTAGTACCTGTAATACTTCTATATTTTTTATTAGTCAGACCACCTTCAAATTTTCCTTCTCCTGCATCGAGCAGCTTATTGAGGACTTTTATTTGTTTTTCATTCAAATTTAGATTTCTAGCTCTATCCCAAAACTTTGTTTTATCTACTACTATTTTTATATTTTCAAGAGAGATGGTAATTGCATGATTTATCATGTTTGTATGCCATGTCATCCACTCAGTAAAGTCGAATTTTTTATTATAAAGCAGTTTATTGGTACGTTCTAAAATATCATAATAGTTTTTCTTATCATCTTTTACTGCAGAAGAGATAGAAAAATACTTATAATTAAAGCCTAACTCTTTAGAGAGTACATAGTTTGTAATTGCTCTAGCTATTCTGCCGTTACCATCATCATAAGGGTGGATAATGACAAACCATAAATGAACAATAGCACTTTTAATGTAGGGGTTATCTTTAGAAGTATTGACATACTCAAGAAATACATCCATTTCATTTTCCAGTGTAGTGTAAGGAGGTGCTTCATAATGTACTTTTTCTTTCATGCCTCTACCAGATACTACAGACATCTCTTCTGAGCGATATTTGGCTACATCTATTTTATGCAAGCCACTGTACCCACTAGGGAAAAGGGCATTATGCCATCCATGTAGTCTTTGGGTAGTAAGAGGTTTGTGATTGAAACTACTATCCATTAGTACATCGACTAAACCATCTGTATGATATGTAGATGAGTCATTGATATAATCAAAGGTATCATCCAGTCTTTTTCGTACAGATGATCTCACGCTGTCTCTATTGAGTATCTCTCCTTCTATTTCTGATGAAGCAACGATTTCATTGGTAACAGCATCTATTTGTATAGAAGTGATGTTATCTGCATTAAGTGAGCTAATGGTTCCTTCAAGTATCCCAGTATTTCGAGATACCTTTGATAAAAGTGAATCAAGTTCTGCATGACTATATGGAAAGTTTGGATAGTTTTTATGTTGCCATATCCATTTTTTTGTTTCTTCCATAATATACCTTTGATATGAATAAGTGATTAATCATATCATAAAATGATAAGAATAGCAATTTAATCAGATCATTTTGTCATTTCGAGAAGAAAAATAGTTAAGTGAATTATGTAAAAAACTTGGGTGAAAATAAAAGAATGGAGAAAAATATGTTTCAAAAATACACAAAATAAGGAAGTAAAAAATTTCAATATTTCTCTTAAGATATATCAAAAAACAGATAATCTTATCATATTTTTCATTATAGACAGCTTATTTTCTATTAGCTAGCATTAGGTCATATATATCAATTTGATGTTGAATATATAACAAATTATATGACCTAATAAGGAGTAAGTTATGCAAGAGCAAACAAACAGAGATGAAATATATGAATATCTAAAATCAAAGTACAAAAGAGCTGTTATCGGTAAAAAAGAATTAGCTACAGAGCTTGGAATTTCACCCTCAACTGTTGATCTTTATATCTCTAAAGGTATGGGTATTCCGTCATATCGAAAATTAGGCACTGCCCGTAATGCAAAGGTCGTATTCACATTGGTTGATTTAGCTGATTACCTTACCCAGACAATTAAAACGGTTTAGATTTAAAAAGTATCTATATTCAAATGACTGTAAAAAAGTACAAACAGCTCACTATTTACGATATCTACTTTGATGAAGAGAGAAAACTACTTAAACCTGAAAAAGCAAATATCTCTAAAAAAGTTAGAGAGGGATATATCAATGCAGATTGGTTTAGGAAAACTTTATTTAATGCTACTTCTACTGGAGCTTGCATTAAATATAAAAAACCCAAAAGCATCTTCAATCAAAATGGGATTGAAATACTGGTGTCCCATTCCCTTAACCAGAAACATGCAGATGTTTTATCTATTTTATATACCGATAATTTACGTTTTAAAAAGATGAAACTCAAAGATGATGGAAGCTTCTATATTTATACAAGCTTATATCATATAGCTAAGAAGATGGGTTATAAAACCCCTAAAGGTGCAGTGCATAGAGTAAAAAGTTTACTGAATGATCTACGAGATACAGACTTTATCATCAAAAAAAAGATTCCAAACCATATAGACAAATATGATGAAATTAAAACAAAGATTCTAGGTGATTCTGAATACAGTAATTTAGATGAAAGTTATAGGGTTGTGGTTGGTGGTAAAAGTGCAAGAGTCTTAGCAATGAGTGTGGCTGTACGAATTGATAAAGCACTCAATGAAAAGATAGTTGCTATCCCAGATAATAGATCTAAAATAAAGGCATTAATTCGATATATCTTATCTAATCAAAGTTCCAAATATGGTTATACACTTGAACGTATTTTTGAGCGATACAACATTGGACAAAAGCCTACTAAAAATGTATCACAAGAGCTTAAAAAGAAAAATGATGCGATGAATAGAAAAGATAAAAGTGTCTATAGAAATCAACTAAGAGAACATCAAAAACTCTTAGAAGAACTCAATATTAGATTTGACGAAGAAGAGCAAAAAATCTACTATAAACAGCATAATCTTATTAGCTTTGATATGGGTATTGACCCTGTGCTTATTATGGCTCAAAATGAAGCCAATGGCACAGATAAATATATAGGCAAATGGATTAAATTACAAGATGAAACTTTAGCAAAAATTACAAATATTGAAGAGCTAAAAGATAACAAATTATCTGTAGATTTTTATATCCAACTAGAGGACAAAAAAGGAAAAATAAAAAGCATCTCAAGAGAAGAACTTGAAGATCTTTTTGATGAACATCTTAATGAATATTATGGTGTGTAATTTTACACACAACAAGCGTAGTGCGTAGTAAGTGTGTGCAAACACACATGCATCAAAATCAAACGAACTTGGGAGTTGATTTTCATACAGCATCTTGCAGAAGTGCTAGTATGCATATTAGCACTATTGCATAGATACTATATGTTTTTTGAACTCCACAAGCTACATTCAAAAAAGGATTAAAAATGGCAAAATCAAGTATGAACTCACAATCCGCACCAACTACAAGTGGTGGACACACAGAAGCAGAAATGATGAGAGAGTTTTTACCAGAGTACTTGCTCGAAAGAGATAAAAACTTTAGTGGGAATATGTATAAAGACTATGGTCTAAAACCACAAGAGTATTTAGAAAAAGCCAAGGTTGCAGCTAAAGAGAAAACAGGTAGAAAAATGCAGACAAAGGCGATTGAAAATTTTCTACAGGATTCTGTGATAAATTTAGAAAAACATCACACCATAAAAGACATTGAAAATCTCTTTTCAAATCTCAATAAAAGGTTTGGTGGATTCAAGGTTTTTAAAATTGCTATTCATCATGATGAAGGAGTTTTTTTAGATACAAAACATAATGTGAAAGATCTTGAATATGATAGTGAAAATCTTAAGTGGTATAAAGATGAAGAAGATGTCACATTAGAAGTTACGGACTATGCACCCAATAGAAATATTTTTTATAATGAAATAGATAATCATTGGTATTTTGATAAAGCTTTTTTACATAGAGCTGATATTAGCAAGCTTCAAAAACATATTAACTATCATGCCCATGTCCAGTACACGAAATTTAACATGGAGTTTGGTAAAAATCCACGACTTAGAAAAGCAGAAATGTCTGAGCTGCAGACTATTGTGGCTGATTCATTAAAAATGGAGCGTGGAGAGGTTTGGAGCAAAAGAAGAAGGCAAACACATTGGCAGAGAAAAGAAGCTCATGATCAGCAACGTGAAATCATTGCTAAACTTAAAGATGAGCTTAACACTAAACTCACTGCAATGCAAGAGAAGTTGGACAAAAAAGGTAAAGTCTCCAAAACAGATATTTCAGAGCTAAAAGAGATGCATAGGCAGGAGATGATTAAAAGTAAAGAGATTTATACGCCAGAGCAGTACCAATCTTTAAATGCTCTTTACAAGCAGGCAGTAGAAGATAATAAAGCTAAAGCGTTTGATCTAGTAAAATTTGAGTATGAAGTAGAACAATTAAAGCATGAAAATTCTATGTTAGAAGAAGACCTTGAAGAGAGTCTTGGTGAAGCGTATTTGGTAGAAGAGTCATGGAATCCAGATATAGAAGGTGTTAAAACGAGTGAAGTTCTATATAAAGACCTGTATGGGTAATCCTCCCATTTCCCAACCCCTCCAAAAGTAGAGACTAAGCTGCAAGAGCCAACTTCTGTTTGGGAGTGATCCCGCCTATTGCCATGTTAGGGCGTTCGTTATTATATACCCAAAGCCATTTGGTTGCAAATTCTCTTACCTCCTCGATTGTGTTAAAGATGTATTGATTAAGCCAATCATATCGAACAGTACGGTTGTAGCGTTCGATATAGGCATTCTGCTGCGGTTTGCCTGGTTGGATATACTCCAGCTTGATCTTTTGCTTTTTAGCCCAATTTTGTAATGCTGTAGAGATATATTCCGGACCATTATCACACCGTATGATCTTAGGCTTACCTCTCCATTCAATAATTCTCTTCAAAGATCTTATAACTCTTTGTGAAGGCAATGAGAAGTCTGCTTCAATTTCCAATCCTTCACGATTATAGTCATCAATCACATTAAAGAGCCTGAAGCTTCTACCGTCACTGAGATTATCATGCATGAAATCCATTGACCATACTTCATTGGGTGCAGTTGGTACACTCAGAGGCTCTGGTGCTTCCCTTTTGATACGTTTTTTAGGCTTGATCCTGAGATTGAGCTCCAGTTCTTTGTAGATGCGGTAAACTCGCTTATGGTTCCACTTATACCCTTTGACATTTCTCAAATATAAAAAGCACAATCCAAAGCCCCAGTTTCGCTGGTTATGCGTTAAGCGTATCAGCCAATCGGCTATAATCTCATTTTCCTCATTGAGTTTAGCTTCATACCTGTAACAGTATTCACTGATTCTAAAGGCTTTACAGGCTAAACGGACAGTTACTTGTTTTTCTTGAACAGCCCTCATAGCCATCTTCTTACGCAAAGATGGCTTTACCACTTTTTTTCCAAAGCCTCCTGTACGATCTCTGCTTTTAAACGCTCTTCTGCATACATCTTTTTTAGACGACGGTTTTCCTCTTCAAGCTCTTTGAGCCGCTTCATCAAGGAAGCATCCATACCTCCATACTTAGATCGCCAGTTATAAAAGGTCGCACTACTTATACCATGCTCTCTACAAATTTCAGGAACCGGTATTCCGCTTTCTGCCTGTTTTAAAATTGATAGTATCTGTGTATCACTAAATCGTGACTTCTTCATAGAAAATCTCCTTATAATATTTTACTGGAATTTTCTACTTTTGGGAAGATTGGGTTTTTGGGAGGATTACCTATGAATCTGAAAAAGAAGAAAAAGAAGAGTTAGAAGAAGCTGTTGAAGAGCGTAATAAGTATATTAAGGACTTAGAAGATGGGTATAGCAAAATAGAAACGCATCTTTTTGGTAAAGATGAATCAAGAGCTATAAATACCATAGTAACTAAGGTTTCCATACTGCAAAGCATGGTTAGTAAATTTGTGAACTTGATTGAGTTTGTGAAAGAAAGAGTTCCTCTTATCTCGACTATGTTTAGTATAGCTGATAAAGAACTTATAAAAGATGCTATTAAAATAACAAAACAGGCTCAAAATGCCTTAGAAGATGAAAATACAGGTAAAGAGGCATCTAACATAAAAAAAGAGACTACAAGCGATTCTGGGCAATCAAATAAATCTAAAAAATCTCGTCCTCAACGAGAAAAAAGGAAAATTTAAAAGCTCTCAAAGCTTTTTTTGGATTTTTTCTTTTTCTGCACTAATAGAGAACCGTTAGTTCTCTATAGTACTATGTTCTAAGAACAGTACTATATATAGTACTAATAAATATCATACCTCGATGGTAACAATGTAATATATCAAGGGTAACAGGGTAATACGTCGATGGTAACACTCTAATATATCAGTGGTAACAATGTAATACATGAGTGGTAACATTGGGTATTTTTTTGGAAGGGAATAGCATATTTGATAAAACTATTTAAAATATGCGAATAGATGACTATATAAAACTCTGAATAATTTTGGATAGAATATAGTTAATAATCAAAAGAAGGTATGAAAAATATACGTAATAAAGTTATATTTGGAGTTGCAGAGGGAGACTTTTAATGAATAATGATAATCCCTTACTTGCTTCACAAAGAGAAAAAGCAGGTTCTGAAACTTTTGGAAAATATTTGTATCAATATCATTGGGCACTTTATCGAGTTTTAAAAGAACATGAGGAAGGAAAAGAATACGCAGTATTTGTAGAATTACATGAAGATGTTGTCTTAGCGACTTCTTTAGATAAAAATCTAGCTAATTTTGAATTTTCTCAAATAAAAACTACAAAAGCAAATTTTACTCAAAATAGCCTTGTTAAAATTGGTAAACAAAATTCTGTTTTAGGCAAATTAATTGATAGTAGTACAAAACAAAAATTCGCAGATTCAATTACAAAGATAAATCTTGTTTCAACGGGAGGATTTAATAAGGATTTTCATCCTAAAGGCTTAGATTTAGAAGATATCTGTATTAGTGATATTCCTGTTGATAATATGTCTGTGTTATGTAGTGAGATTATGAAAGAGCTTTCATTGCAATGTTTTCCTATTAATTTACATTTTATTACTCCCGAGTTACCAGAAAAAGGTTTTCAAGATTCTATAATTGGGTATATATCAAAAGTTGTTTCTAAACTTTACCCAGATTCCATGACACAAGCAGAATATATCTATAGACCATTATATGACGAGTTAACAAGAAAAGGTATTGTTAAAAATGATTTTAAAGAATGGGAAGAGCTTTTAGATAAAAAAGCATTAACTTCTATAACTGTTAATAAAGTTATTAGACAGTTTACGAAGAGAAAAGATGATGATAAAATTTTTAGAGAATTAGATGAAATTTTGAAAGAGTTAGGGTTAAATACTATACAGCGGAAAAGTTGGATAAAGTCTTTTGAAAGATATTATTTAAATCGTATTGGAAATAAAACATTGCATCAATTAGATATTCAAAAAGAAATTGAAGTTAATATAAATGATTGTAATGATGAAATTTCTCAACTGATTGATCTTTGTTTAATAAATTTATCTCAAAATGTCAAAGAAAAATTTAATGAGGAAAAAGATATAAAAACAGCAATTATATGTGAATTTATTTTGAAGGACATAGAATGCAAAGAGTAGAAAATTATAAACTGCTAATAAGAAACTTAAGGAATAAACATAATGAAAAACTTATACTTCAAACAACTGCTACTACTGTCAAATTCCCAAAAATCTGCAAATCTATTCGAGTTCAAAAAAGGGTACAATCTAATAACAGCGAATGATAATAGTGTAGGGAAATCAACTTTAGTTAAGTTGTTATTATGGGCAATGGGATGTGAACCAGAACTCGATGGTACATGGAAAAGTTTAGATTGTAAAGTATTACTTCATTTTTCAATTAATGAAATCAATTATTCTGTGCTTAGAGATGCAAATCTCATATATTTAAAAGAGGGAGATAAAGATTTTATAAAATTTACTAGTATTTCTGGAGATTATTCTAAAGTTTTTTCCCAACTAGTTGATTTTAAAGTTTTACTTCCTGATAGATCTGAAGATACCCAACTTATTACGCCACCACCAGCATATTATTTTTTACCATTTTATATAGATCAAAAAAGGAGCTGGGCAAAAGCATGGGATAATTTTGAAAAGTTAACACAATTAGCTAACTGGAATCCAACTGTTATTAAATATCATGTTGGCTATTTACAAGCAAAACATTTTGAATATGAGGAAGAGTATCATATTGAACAAAAGAAAATAAAAGAATATATGCATGAAGTTGAAAAAATAGATTATGCTCTTGAGGTTGTTACTTCACATACGATAAATGCAGGGAATACAGAAGTTACTTTAGATTCAACAGTCTTTGAAGATATGACGCAGGAAATACAGAAAGAGTTACTTGATTTGTCAAATCAACAGGAGGATATTTTAAATAATTTATCAAATGTTATGTCAGATAAAGCCTATTTGGAACACCAAAAATCACTTGCTGAACATTTAATGAAAGAATTAGATAAAGATTATGTTTTTAGTGTAGAAAATATCGATAGTGATGAAGTAGAATGCCCTCTATGTGGAGTGATACATGAAAATTCTTTAGTTAACAGAGCTTCAATTCTTTCAGATAAGGAACAAGCAAATGAACAGTTAATTACTATTGATAGTAAATTAAAAACAGTAAATAATAAAATCATAAATTTAAGAAAAAAATCTACAGATATTAAATCTAAAATTAATGAAATAAATGCGAAATATACAGTAACGGATGAATCTAAACAACTTCAATTAAATGAAGTAATTGAAACTTTTGCATATCAATCTATTGATAGAAATATAAAAGAAACAAAGAAAGAAAAATTATTAGATATTGAGGATTGTAAAGAAAACCAAAAATCAATTAAGAAAGATCAATCAAAATTATTACCAAAAGAAAGAAAAGATGATATCAATAATGCTTTTATGGATTTATTAAAAACATATATTAAAATTTTAGATGTTGAAGAACTTAGTTTAGCAAAAGTTAACACACCTCTAAATTATAACCCTATAATAAAAGAAGGAGGTGCAGCAGAAGGGGCTCGTGGTATTTTAGCATATTACCTTGCCATCTATTCGCTTTCTGATATGTATGCAGATGAAGTAATATCTCCTCTTATTATTGATACACCAAATCAACAAGAACAGTCTCATAAAAACTATGAAAATATTATGAAGCTTATAACTACGAAAATACCTTCTGACAAACAGGTAATTATGTGTGCTATGGAAAATAATATTTTAAAGGAATATGAAGAACAGGCAAATATAATTAATTTAGATAAGAGTAAGCTTTTGAAAAAATCAAAATATACGCAGATAAAAACTATTTTTGATGAAATTGAGGGATAGATTATCTATCTCTCACATAAACCTTATAACCAGGCTCAGTATCATAAAGATCCTTATCTCTTCACGATACTCTGTCATTAAGAATCCTTCTGAGAAATAATTTCCATTTCTTCTTCAATAATGATAGAAAGCTTTGTTGAATAAAGAGCCTTATTGTATTTTATGTTTCTAGTCGTTGTATAGTGGTTCTCATTAATTTTTTTACGTTTGGCTTGTTGTACAGTAAATGTTTCAAAGTTAATATATTTAATTTGTTGGATCTCTCCATCCTCATCAATAATATGCACGTCACGAAGTAACTCTCTTGCTTTAAAAAGTTTATCTACATTAATTACTTTCATATTAACCTTTTTTATTAATTTTTATAAGAGAGTTTTCCTCTCTGTATCATTTTATTATGACAAAGAAGAGCTTAAATAATGACTAGTGAGTCATTGTAATAGTTTACTGATACATATATCATTACTCCATGACTTCAGAAAAGCTAAATAAAATTACCGAAGAGACGCTAGATAGGGTTTCTAAGAATGTGGTTAAATACAGAAAAGAAAAAAACTACTCACAACTACAATTAGCTTTAGACATAGGACTAACAGGTAATGCTTTCATAGCAAGAGCAGAGAACAGAACTAACAATGCTCATTTTAATATTGAACATCTTGTAAAAATATCTACTGTATTAGATGTAGAAATTTCTAAATTTTTTCAATAGCTTTTATGAATAATATACTATAGAGAACTCTAGGTATCTTTACGCTAAAATAAATCTTAAATAAAAATATTTCGTTTAAGTGTGACATCTTCATAAAGGCTTATTGTGGATAAGAAAGAAAAACTAGAACTCAGTGAATCAGATATCCGAGCACTTTTTATCACACCAGCTATTAAGAATGCTGGATGGGATGAATTTATACAAATTCGTCGTGAAGTTACGCTTACTCCCGGTCCTGTAGTTGTACGGGGACAAATGTCTCATCGCAATAAAAAGAAAAAAAAGTTTGCAGACTATGTTCTCTCTTGGAAAAAAGGTGTACCTGTAGCCGTGGTGGAAGCCAAGGAGAATAACTATACTGTAAGTCATGGTATGCAACAGGCTTTAGGGTATGCAGATATTTTGGAAGTTCCCAGTGCTTTCAGTTCCAATGGGGATGCCTTCGCCTCACACAATAAAGTGCCAGAACCTCATGAAGATATTGAAACAGAATTCCCCCTAGAAGCTTTTCCTTCTCCAGAGGTACTCTGGAAAAGATATAAAAAATACAGAAATATTGAAGATGATACAGAAGATCTAGTCACAGAACCATATTATGAAGATGGATCAGCTAAAGAGCCTCGATACTACCAGGTAGAAGCCATTAACAGAGTGGTTGAAGCAGTAGCTAATGATCAAAAAAGGCTACTGCTTGTTATGGCAACAGGTACGGGGAAAACCTATACGACGTTTCAAATCATTTGGAGACTTTGGAAAGCCAAAAAAGTTAAAAGAGTTCTTTTCCTTGTCGATAGAAATATTCTCGCAGATCAAACGATAGTCAATGATTTTAAGCCTTTTGGTTCAGCGATGAATAAAGTGAAAAATAGGAAGATCGACCCCTCGTATGAGATCCATTTAGCACTTTATCAGGCGATTACCGGACCCGATGAAGAAGATAAGATCTTTAAAAATGTATCGCCCGATTTTTTTGATATGGTTGTGATAGACGAGTGCCACCGTGGAAGTGCAGATGAAGATTCATCATGGCGGGAAATATTGGACTACTTTTCCAATGCTATTCAACTGGGACTTACCGCTACACCAAAAGAGACAAAATATGTCTCCAACATCACCTATTTTGGAGACCCGGTTTATACCTATAGTCTGAAACAAGGGATCGAAGATGGATTTCTTGCTCCCTACAAAGTCATACGTATAGACATAGATAAAGATATTTATGGATGGACTCCTCCAGAAGGTATGACTGATGACCTTGGGCAAGAGTTGGAGAAGAGGGTATACAATCAAAAAGATATGGATCGCATATTGGTGCTGAACCAGCGTACAAAACTGGTAGCCAAGAGAATCATGGAGTACCTCAGAGCAACCGACCCTTTTGCCAAGACTATTATTTTCTGTGAAGACATCGATCATGCGGAACGTATGAGAAGAGCCATTGTAAATGAAGCTAGAGAGTTGGCAATAGAGAATCCTCGTTATGTAGTACGCATTACAGGAGATAGCGTTGAGGGTAAAGCAGAGCTTGATAACTTCATAGACCCGGAGAGTAAATTCCCGGTGATCGCCACAACATCAGATCTGCTAAGTACAGGTGTAGATGCCAAGACATGTAAACTCATAGTGTTAGATAAAACGATCAATTCCATGACCACTTTCAAGCAGATCATTGGTCGGGGGACACGGATCGAAGAGGAGTTTGACAAATACTTTTTTACCATCATGGATTTCAAGAAAGCTACAGAACTCTTTAAAGATGAAGAGTTTGATGGTAAGCCAGTAGTTATCTATGAACCTGATGACGATGATGATCCTGTGCCTCCAGATCCGGAAGGTGAAGATGATGATGAAGGTGAGGAAGAAGAGGGTGAAGAAACCGGAGACGGTATCAGAAAATTCTTTGTCGATGGTGTGCCTGCCAAAATCATAGCAGAGCGTATAGAGTACATAGGAGATGACGGGAAGCTCATCACAGAGTCCTATCGTGATTTTAGTAGAAAGAAGATCAAGTCCGAGTTTGAATCTTTAGATGTATTTTTGCAGCGTTGGAGCAAGACCAAAAAGAAGCAGGCTATTTTAGAACTTTTGGAAGAACACGGGGTGATACTGGAAAACCTGAAAGATGAAGTAGGCAAGGATTATGGAGAGTTTGACCTCATTTGTCATATCGCTTACGATAAACCGCTACTCACAAGAAAAGAGCGTGTCAACAATGTTAAAAAACGTAACTATTTTACGAAGTATGAAGAGAAAATGAGAGCTGTACTGGATGCATTGCTTGACAAATATAAGGATGAAGGTATTAAAACATTGGAAAATACTAAAGTATTGAAGTCAAAAGAGTTTGCCAAAATAGGAACTCCCATAGAGATCATTACCCAGATATTTGGGAGTAAAGAGAAATATGAAGATATGGTAGCAGAGTTGGAAGAAGAACTGTTTAGAGATGAGGAATCAGCATGAGTAATGTATCGGGTGTCATAAAATCCATTCAGGATATTATGCGTAAAGATGTGGGGGTCGATGGCGATGCCCAGCGTATCAGTCAACTGGTCTGGATGTTTTTCCTCAAGATCTATGATGACCGAGAGGCAGAACTGGAAATATTGGAAGATGATTTTAAGTCACCTTTACCCGAAGAGTTAAGATGGAGAAACTGGGCAAAAGACCCGGAGGGTATTACTGGTGAAGAGCTTTTCAATTTTGTCAATAATCAGCTTTTTCCTGCACTCAAGAAACTGACAGTTTCAGGAGATGATAAAAAACTTGCCCAAAGAGCCAAAGTTGTACGAACCATTTTTGAAGATGCCTACAACTATATGAAGTCAGGTACGCTCATGCGACAGGTGATCAACAAGATTTCCGAGATAGACTTTAACAACACGAAAGACCGCCACACCTTTGGGAATATTTACGAACAACTCCTAAAAGACCTCCAAAGTGCAGGGAATGCCGGAGAGTTCTATACCCCTCGTGCGGTAACCAGTTTCATTGTTGACAGGGTTGATCCGAAGTTACATGAAAGTGTACTTGACCCTGCGTGTGGAACGGGTGGCTTTTTGACTACAGCTGTAGAGCATAAGCGTGAGCGTTATGTAAGTTCAGTTGAAGATGAAGAGACGCTTCAAACTTCCATTCATGGGGTAGAGAAAAAAGCGATGCCGCATATGCTCTGCGTGACAAACATGATACTGCATGGCATAGACACACCGGAAAACATCTTACACGGTAATACACTTGAGCGCCCCTACAAAGACTACACAGAAAAAGACAGAAGAAATGTCATTATGACGAACCCACCTTTTGGCGGTACAGAAGAAGACGGGATAGAAAATAACTTTCCCTCAGACCTGCGTACTCGTGAAACAGCCGATCTTTTCATGGCACTCATCATCAGGCTTCTGAAAAATGAAGGGCGTGCGGCGGTGGTGCTTCCTGATGGGTTTCTCTTTGGTGAGGGGATGAAGACACGACTCAAAGAGAAGCTGATGACTGAATGTAACCTGCATACGATTGTCAGACTCCCAAAAGGGGTGTTCAACCCCTATACGAGCATCAAAACAAACATTCTCTTTTTTACCAAAGGCAAGCCTACCAAACAGGTTTGGTACTATGAGCATCCATACCCGGAAGGGGTCAAAAGCTATAACAAAACAAAGCCGATGCGTTTTGAAGAGTTCAAGCCTGAGCAAGAGTGGTGGGGTGATGAAACAGATGGTTTTGCCTCACGGGTACAGAACAGACAGGCGTGGAAAGTCTCTATGGAGGAGATCATAGAACGAGGGTACAACCTGGACATTAAAAATCCGCATCTTGAAGAGCAGATCGACCATGATCCAGATGAACTCTTGAAGCTCTATGCCTCACAGAAAGAGTCCATCGCATCCATCCAAAACCAGATAAAAGATGTGCTTCAAAAAGCGTTTGACGGAGAGGCATAAATGACTGATGTCATCATAGAACATTTAGATATCTGGACTTCAGCCGTTGTAACGAAAAAGTCCGCAGGGCGTGGCAGCAGCAAAAAGCAAGAAACCTATGGCATTAAAAAACTGCGTGAACTCATACTTGAGTTGGCTGTACGTGGGAAGCTTGTACCACAAGATCCAAATGATGAGCCAGCGAGTGTGTTACTTGAGAAGATTGCTGAAGAGAAAGAACGGTTGATTGAAGAGGAAAAGATTAAGAGGCATAAGCCTTTACCTAAAATAGATGATAATTTTAATCCATTTAAATTACCCGAAGGATGGAGTTTTGTACGTTTAGGCGATATTACAAATCGTATTGGTTCAGGAAGTACACCAAGAGGAGGTAAAAGTGCCTATGTAGAAAAAGGAATTCCTTTTCTAAGATCACAAAATATCTGGAATCATGGTTTAAATCTTTATGATGTTGCTTATATCTCTGAAGAAACTCATGCAAAAATGTCAAATACTACAGTCTATGAGAATGATATTCTTTTAAATATTACGGGGGGTTCATTAGGACGCTCTACAATATTTCCCAGTGGTATTGGCGAGGCAAATGTAAGTCAACACGTCACAATTATAAGGCTCACAGATATAACAATGAAAAACTATGTGCACCTTTGTATTTTGTCACCATATATTCAAAAAATGATTTGGGATCGTCAAGTTGGTGTTGCACGTGAAGGATTAAGTAAAAAGGTGCTCGAGTTATTTGAGATACCTTTGCCACCTATAAAAGAGCAATATCGAATAGTCAAAAAAGTAGATGAGCTCATGGCTCTTTGTGATAAATTGGAAGAGGAGCAAGAAGAGAATAGCATCACACATCAAATACTGGTAGAGACGCTGCTTGGTACCCTTACCAATGTTGAGATAGCAGAGGAGTTCACCGGTGTATGGCAACGCATAGCAGAGCATTTTGATGTGCTTTTTACGACAGAGCAAAGCATAGACAAACTCCAGGAGACCATCTTGCAACTGGCAGTCATGGGCAAGCTTGTACCGCAAGACCCCACTGATGAGCCGGCGAGTGTGTTGCTTAAGAAGATTGCGGAAGAGAAAGAAAAGTTGGTTAAAGAGGGGAAGATTAAGAAGCAGAAGCCTGTCTCTGAGATTGAAGAGAAAGAAATACCTTTTAGTTTACCTAAGAGTTGGACATGGGCTAGACTTTCAGAACTATGTATTTTAGAAAATGGAGATCGTAGTAAAAATTATCCAAACAAATCTTTATTAGTAGATAAGGGTATTCCATTTATTAATGCAGGACACCTTCAAAATAATATGATAAATATTGATGATAAAAGCTATATAACTAGAGATAGGTATGATTTACTAAGAAGTGGAAAAGTAAAGGAGGGTGATATATTGTTTTGTCTTAGAGGATCACTTGGAAAAACCGCATTAATCAAAGATATTGAATTTGGAGCAATCGCATCTTCTTTAGTTATAGTTCGACTTTTCTCTATAATGTACAACAAATATACTCTTGCATATTTCAATAGCCCATTATCAAAAGAAATAATGAAAAACTATGACAATGGTACAGCCCAACCTAATCTCTCTGCTAGTGATTTAGGTAAGTTTTTAGTTCCCATCCCTCCCTTGTCTGAACAATATCATATAGTTAAAAAATTAGATGAACTCATGGTTCTGTGCGATAGATTAAGATCAGCCATCCGTGAACTACAAACAACTCAAGTCAATTTGGCAGATGCCGTGGCACAGCAGTTGGTAGAATAGGTAGCAGAAATGACAAAAAAAGCAGAAAGCTGGTGTGATAGAGATGAACATCACCTTTTTGAACTCTATGAGGACTTTAATGAATGGCTGGAAGGTGATGAAGGACTAGCAGTAAGAGAAGCTAACTATATAGATGGACTCTCTCAACCCAGCAAAGCATTTTACGCTAGTGATAAAGAAGCCTATGAGCAAGCGTTAGAACGTTACAGGCAAGAGCGTTACCATGAAGTGTTGAGTAAAGAGTATATTGCTGAACACTTTTCAGATGAACATTGGTATGAAAAAAATGTTTCACGTTTTGACCAACTTGTAGATCGCATAGCTTCCGGAGATGTGGTTCCTTTCATTGGTGCAGGACTATCTGTAGCTGGTGGTTTTTCTACATGGGAAGGTCATTTGCGCCAGCAGGGAAGGACAGCAGGCATAGATGCTGAGCACATCGAAGGGTTACTTTCATCGGGTCAGTATGAGACCGTCATTGAAGAGATAGAAGAGAGTAGAGGTAGAGAGGTCTTTGCTCAAGAGATCAGAGATGTGTTTGGCAAAACAGGGGAGCTTACGCAGGTAACACTGCTCATTTCAGAACTTTTTACCGACACACTCTTGACGACAAACTACGATAAGCTTATTGAACAGGCTTATGACACCGGTGCAAATAACTTGCAGATCATCAGTGGAAGAAATGCAACGGAGGAACCCAAAGCAGATCATGTAACCGTTGTTAAACTTCATGGAGATGTAGATGATCAAACTACCTGTATATTGAGTAAAAACCAATATGATGAAGCTTATGGCAATGAACATATCAATATGCACTTACCCATCCCTAAACTGCTAGAGTATTACTATAAAAACAGTAGCTTACTCTTTTTGGGTTCCAGTTTGAACAGTGATAGAACCGTACAAGTTTTTCGCACAATTAAAGAGAGTTTAGGTGATGTAGAGATACCCCCACACTTTTCCATAGAAGCTGCTCCTGAGACTGAAAAAGAGTTGGTAGAGAGAAATGCTTATTTGGTGAACTTGGGTATTGCACCTATCTGGTTTGAAAAAGGTCGATATGAGTATATAGAAAACATATTGAGGCTAGCTAGAAATGAAGTGCGATATAGAGGCATAGGAGAGTCTGAAGTAGAAGAAATAGTAGAGACTAAGAAGCCATGTAAATTAGACATAGAGCTTTCTGAATTTCTACATGACCTGATAGACTTAATGCCATTGATGCATTGGTTACACAGGCACGTACCCCAGAAAGAAACAGCAAAATATTTGCAAAGTATGCAACGTGTATTTTATGCAGATTCATTTTTTATAGACAATGTAGATGAAAACTTACGCATAGGTGTCGAAAACTTAACAAGAGCATTGTCTAATAAACCTAAATTTGATGGCTATACACATGAAAAACTATTGGTTGCTTTTAAAAGCTTTCAGAAGTACTTTCAATCTATAGGTATACAGCCATATCCTACAGATGGCACAGAGTGGAACATACATGAACTGTTTACTATCCCTTATACTCAATTTGATAGCAGTGAACTTACAGCATCAAACCCAAACCATCATCTCTCCAGATTAGCCATGATACTTTTAGAACATGGACGAAATCAAAAACACAGTCCTAAAAATTATTGCGAATTACCTTCATCCCTAAACGTAGAGATAAGTGATTACTTGACAGTTATCCTCAAAGAAAAACTTGGAATTGAGATCCCCGACCGTATACAGAATGGACATATTGATGAGATAAGGGAATTGTGTAAGAGTGCTTGGGATCATCAGGAGGAGTTACATTATGTAGGTTTTCTACAAAGGGTTATGAGGTGTTTTAGTAAAACTTAATTAGACAAGTTTGATACTTTGATATACTTTTTACAAGGCTATATGAAGTTAAAATGATAATAAAAAGGTTAGATATATGAATAAAAAAATTGATAAGATTATTAAAGTAGCCAGTGATTATCATAAGCCATTAACTAGAGAAAGTGTAACTCAGTGGATAAATCAATTTGATGAAGTAGATAGGATATTTATATTAAAAGAAACACTTCATATACTTAAACAAACATACATTTCAGAGGATCAAGCTAAAAATAATTTGCGGGTTATGCTAAGTAAACTATGTACTAAATATGGTTTTTCTACAGTAGAGGACTTTCTTGAGAATGTTACTTTTTTAAAGTGTCAAAAAGCATATAAAAGCCAAAGTGTATTATTGGATATGTTAAAAACCATAGCTCAATCAGATTATGATATAGATATTAGTATTAATGATTTGGATAATAATAAATATTGGTTTTATCTAGATGATAATTTATCGACGGGTAGTACATTTTTTAATAATATAGTAAAAACTATTGATACTTTTAGTTATGATAAATTTAAAGAACAAAATATAAGAATAATTTCATGTTTTTTTTATTTACATGTCTGGGGATTTAAGAATACAAAATTTAGATTGACTAAAAGATATACTACTGAGATAGACAATAAAATAACTTATCATCGATTTAATATAATAAATAACAATCCAAGAATACATAGTCATTATAATAATCCTGCGTTTAATTGTGCTTACTGCAAGGATACAAAGGATGTTAGAGTAATAGAATATTTAGATAATTTACCGACTATGACAGACTATGATAGTATGAGTAATAAAGATTTTGCCTTCAGACCAAATGATAGACCAAAGGTAGAGACTCTATTTTCATCTAAGGTATCAAGAGATCGGTATGAAAAAATAATTTTAGATAAGGGTTTAGATATTTTAGAAAAAGTAGGAGATCATGGAAAGTCAACACGTCCATTGGGATTTGTCAATCCTACATATCAAACTTTAGGAATGGGAAGTTTTGTTTTTACTTGGCGTAATATTTCAAATACTTGTCCAATTGTATTTTGGTGGGAACCAAATGGTTGGAAACCTTTGTTTTATGTAGCCAATAGAGGGTTATAGTGTATACAAATAATAAAAATATAAGATCCTATACTAAAGATGAATGTATCTCTTTTAGAAAGACAAAAGAAGCATATGGGGAACTGTCTAATATGGTTTCAGGATATCCTTTAGTTGTAAACAATACTTTTTTCTTATCCTCTGAAGCGTTATACCAATGTTGCCGATTTCCTCACCTACCTGATGTACAAAAAAAGATAATAGAACAAACTAGTCCAATGACGGCAAAGATGGTGTCTAAACCATTTAGACATCAATCACGACTTGATTGGGATATGCATAGAATAAAAATTATGAAATGGTGTATAAGAGTAAAATTAGCACAAAACTGGGATAGATTTTCAAAAGTTTTATTATCTACAAATAGTTTAGCTATAGTTGAAGATTCTCATAAAGATGAATTTTGGGGTGCAAAATTTAATGGAGAAACTTTTGTTGGAGTAAATGCATTAGGTCGCTTACTGATGGAGTTACGTGAAGAGATAAAAAATAAACCAAAAGAAGAATTTAGGCAAGTCCCCCCTCCGATGATAAATGATTTTTTATTATTTAGAAAACAAATCGGAATAGTTACTGAAACAGATAAAAAGATTTTTTTAGAAAATAGTAATATATATCAGCAAAAAAATTTGTTTGGGTAATATAGTTTTTAGTTATTATATTGATATTTTTAAAGTTTGTTTTAATATTTAGAGATTACAATAGTTACCAATAGGTTACCAATTTGGTTTAACAAGAATATGAAACTTTATGAAAAGCCCACTGCATCGGTGGTTGTGAATGTATGAAAATTAACTGGCAGAGAGGAAGGGATTCGAACCCTCGAGGCTGTTACACCTACACGAGTTCCAGTCGTGCGCCTTCGACCACTCGGCCACCTCTCTACGGTCTGTAAGTACCCCTTCCCAGATGGCTGCGGCACACGAGAAAGAGGGGTGGGCTGCTACGTTCCCGTCCTGACCCGCTGTCCCTCAGTCCCGTTGCACAGGTCTGAAAAGAGGCGGGGAAATTATAGCGAAGCCTTGCTTATGCAAGCCTAAGTAGGTAGTGATAGTGATGGGGAAAATAGGCAGAAGAGAAAAATAAAAATCCTCTATCAATCATCACTGTCACTAATCACGCATCACTCTCCGCGTGCGCAATGCTCCATTCGTTGAACGGTATGGCCTCAAAGTGCAGCTTCTCAATATCAAAAGCATAACTGTTTGCTACGGTTACGATGGTGATCTTTTGAATGCCGTGCTTTTTGTAGAGGGAAAACTTGTTCTGCGATTTGACCCAGATACTCTCTTCGCTCTCGAAGGGGGCAGGGATGATCAGCTCATTTGCATCGGTAAGGTATCCATGTACGCCAAGTGTTTTAAGACGGATGCCGTGTTTGATGAGTGTAAGGGTGATCATGGTATCAAACTGGGTACCGAACGGCTGGTGAGCAGTCAGGTACTTGACAAAGGCAAAATCGTACAGAAGCATCTTTTTGCCGCTTCGTTTGATGGCATTGTCTATGAAGTAGAGCAGCCCCTCTTCCTGGAAACGTTTGATCGTACTGTAGACAAAATCTTTCGAGATCCTGAAATGCTCTTTGGTAAAACTGTAGATCTGGTGTACGGTCATAGGTTGTGCATTGTGGCGTGCCAGAATGAGGATGAGCGACTGCTCATTGGGGCTGAACTGCTGCTGAAAGAACTGTTTCATCAAAAGTGTGGTGCTTCTGGTATGTTTTGCCATAGCCGGAAGCGTACCGGTTTTAAGAAAATGGTTCAAAGCTGCAGTAGCAGAACCGGCATGTTCAAAGGCAAGGAACTCTTCATAGTCCAAAGGAAAGAGCTGCAAAGGCATAAAGCGTTCATTATGCAGCGGGATACGACTGACAATGATGAGACGCGTTACATCCGGAAACTCATCGAGCATACCTTCCTCATAATGGTCGAGTATCAGCTCCGCTATCTCATACTCTTTTATGTACTCCTGCAGCGGCAGCGTATCGAATGTGTTGAGGATGAGGTTCGGGTCTTCCAGGTCGATATAGAGTGTGTGTTCATCTCTTTGCTGAAGATAATCAAGCACCAGTGCAGTTTTCCCGCACCCTCTCGCACCGTAAAGGTTGACATCTCCCATAGGAGGGATCATCGTTTTTCGTAAAGTAAAATGGTCGTTCACAGGAGGATGTTCATGGTAATGTTCAAGAAGATCCATTGAAATATCTCCAATCCTTCCTTTTTAAAAGGAAACAATTTTTTAAATTGTACCGTTATTGGCCTGAAAAGTATTGCACCTTTGCAAAAGTTTGGGTATAATTCGCGTTCCTAAATTTATGTTAGGCGTATCGGAAGCCCCTGTTTACAGTGTCGGAAGGTATTACTAACGAGTTCTTTAAAGGGTAAAAATGGAAAAAATTAGATTGAAGCTTAAAGCTTATGATCACCGTGTTTTAGACAGATCAGTTGCTGCTATCGTAGATGCAGTCAAGCGTACAGGTGCAGAGATTAGAGGGCCAATTCCAATGCCAACTAAGATCAAGCGTTATACCGTACTTAAATCACCACACGTAAACAAAGATTCACGTGAGCAATTCGAGATCAGGATTCATGGAAGAATGATCGACATCGTTTCAGCGACCTCAGATACAATCGATTCACTTATGAAGTTGGATCTTGCACCTGAGATCGAAGTTGAAATCAGATCAATGGACAAGTAGGAGTAGAGAATGGAATTTATCGTAGAAAAAATTGGTATGAGCAGAACTATCGACGTACCAAGTGTTCCTGTTACACTTCTTAAAGTCGTTGATACAAAAGTGTGTGAAGTAAGAGAAGACGGGAAAGCACTTGTTGCGTATAACAGCTCAAAAAAGATCAACAAAGCGATCGAGGGTCAGCAAAATAAATTTGGGATCTCCAAAGAGTTCAACAAATTTATGACAATCGAAGTTGCTGAAGGTACTGAAGCTGGTGATCTTGATCCGGCAGCATTGGCTGAAGCAGCAGTGGTTAAAACTTCTTTGAACACCAAAGGTAGAGGTTTTCAGGGTGGTATGAAGCGTCACGGTTTCGGCGGCGGACCTGGTTCACACGGGCACAGATTCGGTAGACGTATCGGTTCTATCGGTAACGCGGAATGGCCTGGACGTGTTCAGAAAGGTAAGAAAATGCCTGGACAGTACGGTAACACTAAAGTGACAGTAAAAAATGAAGTCATTTCATTCGATGCTGAGAACGGCATCCTAGTATTAAAAGGTTCAATTCCTGGTCACAACGGTGCCAGAGGATTGGTAAGGATCGTTAAATGAGTAATGTAACAACTATTAAAACAACTGACCTTCCACAGAAATTCCTGGAAGTACACCCGCACAACCTTTACCTTTACTGTAAAGCGTATGCTGCAGGGCTTAGAGCAAATACTGCCCAGACCAAGAACAGATCTGCTGTAAGCGGCGGTGGTAAGAAGCCATGGGCGCAAAAAGGCGGCGGACGCGCAAGAGCAGGTTCATTGAGATCTCCACTCTTTGTCGGCGGTGGTGTAGCGTTCGGACCAAGTACGAACAAGAACTATGACCAGAAAGTAAACAAAAAGCAGAAGAAACTTGCACTTTATCATGCCCTGGCTGAAAAAGCAGCGAACGACGCACTTTTTGTTGTAGACAACATCACTGTTGAGTCTGGTAAAACAAAAGATGCTTTGGCATTTGTGAACAGTCTTGAGCAGAGAGATGTACTTGTAGTAAAAGAGATGATCGATGACAAAACATTCCTGGCATTCAGAAATCTCCAGAACGCATACCTTGTTGAATCAAATGAGCTTAACGCTTATCTTGCAGCGGCATATCACTCTGTAGTGATCGAAAAAGCTGTATTTGAAAAATTGACGAAAGAGGCTTAAGATGGCAGATATTACAGATATCAAATCAATTATGTATACAGAGAAGAGTCTGGCTCTTCAGGAAGAGGGTGTCATCGTAGTTCAAACAACTCCAAGAATGACTAAAAACGGTCTTAAAGAGGTTTTCAAAGAGTTCTTTGGGATCACACCACTTAAAGTGAACTCTATGAGAGTGAACGGGAAAGTGAAGAGATTTAAAGGTATCGAAGGTAAAAGACCGGACTCTAAAAAGTTCTATGTCAAGCTTCCTGAAGATGCAAAAATCGAAAGCTTAGCGGTATAAGGATAGAAGATGGCAATTAAAACATATAAACCAACCACACCTTCACGTCGTTATATGACTAACCTTGACAGCGGTGATATCACTGCAAAGCCAAGCGTTAGAGCTCTACTGAAGAATCTTCCGAGATCTGCAGGTAGAAACAGTAACGGTAGAATTACATCTCGTCACAGAGAAGCGGGTGCGAAAAAACTTTACAGAATCATCGATTTCAAAAGAAACAAGTTCGGTGTTGAAGGTACAGTGGCAACTGTTGAGTACGATCCGTACAGAAACTGTAGAATCTGTCTTGTTAAATATGTAGACGGAGACAGAAGATATATCCTTCAGCCAAAAGGGCTTAATGTCGGTGACAAGATCATGGCAGCGGAAGCTGGACTTGACATCAAGACCGGTAATGCAATGAAACTGAAGAATATCCCTGTAGGTACACTGGTACACAATATTGAGCTCAGTCCGGGACACGGCGGTCAGATTGCACGTTCTGCCGGCGGTTATGCTCAGATCATGGGTAGAGACGGCAAATATGTATCTCTCAGACTCCCTTCCGGTGAGATGAGATATGTGCTTGGCGAGTGTCTGGCGACTGTCGGTACTGTAGGGAATGAAGACTTCTCCAACATCGTTATCGGTAAAGCAGGTAGAAGCAGACACCTTGGTATCAGACCACAGACACGTGGTTCTGCGATGAACCCGATCGATCACCCGCATGGTGGTGGTGAAGGTAAGACAAACTCTGGTCGTCACCCGGTATCTCCTTGGGGTATGCCAACAAAAGGGTTTAAGACTCGTAAGAAAAAAGCTAGTGACAAACTTATCATTAGCAAGAGAAAAAAGTAAGGGGCTGAGATATGGCAAGATCGTTAAAAAAAGGTCCATTCATCGATGGTCACCTAATGAAAAAAGTGCTTAAGGCAAAAGAAGAGGGTTCTAACAAACCGATCAAAACCTGGTCAAGAAGATCTGTGATCTTCCCAGAGTTCATCGGTCTTACTATCAATGTACACAACGGAAGACAATTTGTTCCTGTGTTCATTACTGAGAACCACGTAGGATACAAGCTTGGTGAATTCGCACCAACAAGAACATTCAAGGGCCATAAAGGTTCTGTTCAGAAGAAGGTAGGGTAATATGAGTAGAGCATTATTGAAATTCGTAAGAGTATCACCTACAAAAGCTAGACTGATCGCCAGAGAAGTTCAGGGAATGAATGCGGAACTTGCATTGGCATCTCTTGAATTTATGCCGAACAAAGCAGCGGGTATCATCTCTAAAGTGATCGCTTCAGCGGTTGCAAACGGTGACTATGAGCCTGAGGAAGTAGAGATCACTTCCTGTAGAGTTGACAAAGCGGCGGTAATGAAAAGATGGAGACCTAGAGCAAGAGGTACTGCGTCAAGAATCATTAAACCAACAGCACATATCCTTGTTGAAGTTGGTCCAGCTAAAAAAGATGGGGAGGACGCATAATATGGGTCAAAAAGTCAATCCGATAGGTCTTAGACTAGGGATCAACAGAAACTGGGAGTCAAGATGGTTCCCTGCAAAAACAAGAGCGGCTGATTTTCTTGCTGAAGATTACAAGATCAGAAAATTTTTGAAAAAAGAGCTTTTCTATGCAGGTGTTTCCAACATCATCATTGAAAGAACGGTCAAGAAGCTCAGAGTGAACATCGTAACGGCACGTCCGGGTATCATTATCGGTAAAAAAGGTGCAGATATTGAAAAATTGAAAGCAACACTTACCAAAATGCTTGGTAAAGATGTAGCGATCAATATCAAAGAAGAGAAACGTCCTCAGGCATCTGCACAATTGGCAGCTGAGAATGTTGCGACACAGCTTGAAAGACGTGTTGCGTTCAGACGTGCAATGAAAAAAGTGATCCAGGGAGCACTTAAATCAGGTGCTAAAGGGATCAAAATTTCAGTTTCCGGTAGACTTGGCGGAGCTGAAATGGCTAGAACCGAGTGGTACCTTGAGGGAAGAGTTCCTCTGCATACACTTAGAGCAAAAATCGATTACGGTTTTGCTGAAGCACATACTACATACGGAATTATCGGTATCAAAGTATGGATCTTCAAAGGTGAAGTACTTGCCAAAGGAATTCAGCAAGAGCCAAAAGAAGAGAAAAAAGGTGGCAGAAGACCATCTAGAAAAAGAGGTGAATAATCATGTTAATGCCTAAAAGAACCAAATGGAGAAAGCAGCAAAAAGGTCGTAACCGAGGTAAGTCTTTCAGAGGTAACAAGATTGAGTTCGGTGATATTGCGATCAAAGCAGTTGAAGCTGGCAGAATCGATTCCCGCCAGATCGAAGCAGCGCGTATTACAATGACAAGAAGAATCAGCAGAACAGGTAAGACATGGATTAGAGTTTTCCCTGACAAGCCTCTTACAGCAAAGCCTCTTGAAACAAGAATGGGTAAAGGTAAAGGTGCTGTTGACAAATGGGTTATGAATATCAAGCCGGGAAGAATTATCTTTGAAATGGCAGGTGTTGAAGAGTCTCTTGCAAGAGAAGCACTTACACTAGCGATTCATAAAATGCCGTTTAAGTGTAAAATCATCACTGCAAAGGATAGTCATGAAATATATTGATTTGAAAGACAAAAGCGAAGCAGAACTGGTTGCTATGCTTAAAGAGAAAAAACTTGAATTGTTTACCTTGAATGCAAAGCAAAAGACTATGCAGCTCACAAACACTTCAGAGTTGAGAACAGCGAAAAAAGATATCGCTAGAATCCAAACAGCACTCACTGCTGTGAGATCGAAGTAAGGGGTCATCTATGCCAAAAAGACAAATAACAGGTACTGTGATTAAAAAGGCTGGAGACAAGACTGCAACCGTATTGGTTGAGAGACGTGTTCTTCACCCAAGATATCACAAGACAGTAAAAAGATTTAAGAAATATCTTGTTCATGATGAGAAGAATGACATCAATGTTGGAGATACAGTGACTGCTATTGAATGCAGACCGCTTTCAAAGACAAAGAGCTTCAGACTTCTTGAGATCGTGAAGAGAGGAGAAGTGTAATGATCCAGGGATTTACTAGACTGAATGTAGCAGACAACTCAGGTGCGAAAGAGATCATGTGTATCAAGGTTCTTGGCGGATCCAAAAGAAGATATGCATCTGTAGGTGATGTGATCGTTGCTTCTGTAAAGAAAGCACTTCCGACAGGAAAAGTTAAAAAAGGTAAAGTGGTTAAAGCGGTTGTTGTCAGAACAAAGAAAGAGATCCAGAGAGAAAATGGTTCACTTATCAGATTTGACGACAATGCGGCAGTGATCATCGATGACAAGAAAGAGCCAATAGGTACACGTATCTTCGGCCCTGTAAGTCGTGAAACAAGATATGCAGGATTCATGAAAATTGTATCACTTGCACCGGAGGTATGGTAATGGCGAAGAAATTCAAGATCAAAAAGGGTGACCAGGTAATGGTTATCGCTGGTGATGACAAAGGTAAAACCGGAGAAGTTCTTCAGGTTCTTACCAAAAAAGATGCAGTGATCGTTGCAGGTTGCAAAATAGCTAAAAAAGCTGTAAAACCTAGCGAACAGAACAAAGAGGGCGGATTTGCAAATGTTGAAATGCCGATCCATATCTCAAATGTAAAAAAAGTAGAGGGTTAATCCTATGAGTAGAATGAAGCAAAAGTACAATGACATCGTGCCTGCACTTAGAGAAGAGTGCGGGGTTAAAAACCCGATGCAGACACCTAAGCTTGAAAAGATCGTGATCTCTGTAGGTGCCGGTGAAGAGGGGAAAGACTCTAAACTCATCGCCAACATGGCAGATACGATCTCTCTTATTGCCGGACAAAAAGCAGTGATCGTGAACGCAAAGAAATCTGTTGCCGGTTTTAAAGCAAGAGAGGGTGCACCTTCAGGTATCAGAGTGACACTCAGAGGTGAAAACATGTATAACTTCTTTGACAAGCTCGTCTCAATCGCGCTTCCAAGAGTTAAAGACTTTAGAGGTACACCAAGAAAAGGTTTTGACGGACGCGGTAACTACAACTTTGGTCTTCAAGAGCAGTTGATGTTCCCTGAAGTTGAGTTTGACAACATCATTAAGACACACGGTATGAACATCACTATCGTTACAAGTACCGAAGATGACAAAGAAGCATTCACGCTTTTGGAAAAGCTTGGTATGCCTTTCGCTAAAGGGAGAAACTAATGGCTAAGAAATCAATGATTGCAAAGCAGAAGAGAAAAGCAAAATTCTCAACTCAGGCGTATACAAGATGTAACATTTGTGGTAGACCTCACTCAGTATATAGAGACTTTGGTCTTTGCCGTGTGTGTTTAAGAAAAATGGCCAATGAAGGTCTTATTCCTGGTATGCGTAAAGCAAGCTGGTAAGGAGAAGTAAAAGATGATGACAGATATAATTGCAGATTCTCTGACTCGTATCAGAAATGCTGCGCAAAGAAAACTAGACGTTACAACACTTCTTCACTCTAATACAATTGAGGCGATCGTATCTATTTTTGTAGACAAAGGTTACCTTGAGAGTTACAAAGTGAAGGAAGACGGCAACAAGAAGACCATTAAAGTGGTATTGAAGTATGATGACAATGAAAAAAGTGTTATCAATGAAATCAAGAAGATCTCTAAGCCCGGTAGACGTGTCCACCAGGGTAAAGATGCGATCAGAACATTTAAGAACGGTTACGGTACATTGGTTGTTTCAACAAGCCAAGGCGTACTTGCTAACGATGAAGCGTACAAGCGTGGTATCGGCGGCGAAGTAATCTGTAGTATTTGGTAAGGAGACAAGATGTCAAGAATAGGAAAAAGACCAGTAACTGTAGCGAGCGGTATTGAGGTATCTCTCGACGGTACGACTCTCGTGGCTAAAAAAGGCAATCTTGAAAAGAGACTTGAGACACACGGAAGAGTGGATGTGAACATCGACGGGAACGAAGTGATATTTATCAGAAAGGGTGACGACAAGCAGTCTGCAGCCTACTGGGGAACATACAGAGCACTTTTCAACAACATTATCATCGGTCTTGACAAGGGCTTCCAGAAGTCTCTCGAGATCAATGGTGTCGGTTACAGAGCTGCAGTTCAGGGTAAAGTACTGAATCTTCAGCTCGGTTTCTCCCATGATGTCAACTTTGATATTCCTGAGGGGCTTGATATCTCTGTTGAGAAGAATATCATTACTATCAAAGGTAGTGACAAGCAGGCGGTCGGTCAGGCTGCTGCAGAGATCAGAGCGTTCAGACCGCCAGAGCCTTATAAAGGTAAAGGTGTGAAGTACACAGATGAAGTGATCATCAGAAAAGCTGGTAAAGCAGCTGGTAAGTAAGGGGCGATAGATGTTAAAAAGTATTCAAAAAAGAAAAAATAAACTTCGCGCTCAGAGAAAAGCGAGAGTTAGAGGTAAGATCTTTGGAACAGCAGAGCTTCCAAGACTCTCTGTTTACAAGTCGAACAAATACTTCTATGCTCAGGCGATCGATGACAATGCCGGTGTAACACTTGCAGCCGTTGACGGAAGAAAGCTCGGACTCAAAGCAAACAGAGAAGATGTAACAAAAGTAGCTGCCGAGATGGCAAAGAACCTTGCTTCTAAAAACATTGAAAATGTAGTATTTGACAGAAACGGTTACCTTTACCATGGTGTTGTCGCTGCATTTGCAGATGCTCTTAGAGAAGCCGGAATTAAGTTTTAAGGAAGCATGATGGAAAATCAAGAAATCGAAAAAGAATTCGAAGAAGTAATCGTTAATATCGGTCGTGTTACCAAAGTTGTCAAGGGTGGTAGAAGATTCAGATTTACAGCTCTTGTTGTCATCGGTGACAAGAAAGGTACAGTAGGATACGGATTTGGTAAAGCCAAAGAGGTTCCGGATGCGATCAAAAAAGCGGTTGATGATGCTCACAAAAATCTTGTGAAAGTAAACATCAAAGGTACGACCATCGCTCACGACATCGAGCACAAGTTCAACGCAAGTAGAATCGTGCTTAGACCGGCGAGTGAAGGTACAGGGGTTATCGCCGGTGGTGCTGCTCGTCCAGTACTTGAACTTGCAGGTGTACAGGATGTACTCTGTAAATCTATCGGTTCTAACAACCCAAACAACCTGGTAAGATGTGCAATTCAGGCACTTACCAGAATCAAAGCATAAGGGGTAAAGTATGGGTCTACATAATTTACAACCAGCTCCAGGGTCTACTCGCAACAGAAAAAGAGTAGGTCGTGGACAGGGTTCAGGAACAGGTAAAACAGCCGGACGCGGTAACAAGGGTCAAAAAGCAAGATCCGGTTACAGCAAGAAAAGAGGATTTGAAGGTGGTCAAATGCCTCTTCAAAAAAGATTGCCAAAGATCGGCTTCACATCCAAAGTAGAGAAGCCGTATGTGATCAACGTTGAGAAGATCAAAGCAGTGGCGGAACTTGATGAGATCACACTTGAGAGCATCAGATCTGTTCACAAGCTGCAAAAAACAGTTAAAAGAGTAAAATTGATCGGTGCATCAGCAAAAGAGCTTGCATCCAAGATCAAAGACGACGCTGTCACAACAAGCGGAAAATAATCATGGGTAACGCTTTAACTCAAAAAATCCTGATCACATTGGGATTCCTTTTTGCGTACAGAGTTTTAGCCTATATTCCTACTCCGGGTGTTGACCTTGGTGTTATCAAAGAGTTCTTTGACAGTAACACCAACAACGCCCTTGGGATGATGAATATGTTCTCTGGTAATGCTGTTGAGCGCTTGAGTATCATCTCCCTGGGTATTATGCCTTACATCACCGCATCCATCGTTATGGAACTTCTTGCAGCAACTTTCCCCGCACTTGGACAAATGAAAAAAGAACGTGACGGTATGCAGAAGTATATGCAGATCATTCGTTATTTCACCATTTTCATTACAGTTGTTCAGGCAATTGGTGTCTCTATGGGACTTCAAAGTATGACAGGACGTGCAGGGCAGAGTGCAGTCATGATAGATCCGGTAATGTTTACCGTATTGACAACCTTCTCCATGCTGACAGGAACCATGCTGCTTATGTGGATCGGTGAGCAGATCACTCAAAAAGGAATAGGAAACGGTATTTCACTTATTATCTTTGCCGGTATTGTTTCAGGCTTGCCTTCAGCAATAGGTAATACGATCAGAGCAGTGAATGCAGGTGAAATGAACTTTCTGCTTGTACTTGGTATTCTGGCGATCATGCTTATTACGATCCTTGCTATTATCTATGTCGAGCTTGGAGAAAGACGTGTACCTATCTCCTACTCAAGAAAGACGATAATGCAGAACCAAAGCAAGAGAGTGATGAACTACATTCCTGTAAAAGTGAATCTTTCAGGGGTAATTCCTCCAATCTTCGCTTCGGCTGTACTGATGTTCCCGCTTACAATGCTTCAGGCCAGTACAAATCCGATCATTACTGCGATCGCTGATACATTGGCTCCGGGTGGTATCGTCTTTAATGTAGCAACTTTCTTCCTGGTTGTTTTCTTTGCATTCTTTTATGCATCTATCGCATTCAATGCAAAAGATATTGCTGACAACCTTAAAAGACAGGGTGGATTCATTCCTGGTGTCAGACCCGGAGAACACACCAAAGAGTTTCTGAATGAAGTTGCCAGCAGACTGACAGGTTCGGGTGCAGTCTATCTCGGTATTATTTCTACGGTACCGTTCGCGGTTATCTCCGGAATGGGAGCAAGCTTTTACTTCGGTGGAGTTTCTGTACTGATCATCGTGCAGGTAGCACTTGATACGATGAGAAAGATAGAAGCGCAAAGAACAATGAACCAGTATGATACCCTAGGTAATGTAGGTTTATAATGGCAATTGCTATCAGAAAACCGGACGAGATCGCCAAGCTCAAAGCAGCCGGCGAGATCGTCGGAAATACACTGCAATATCTCCAATCAATCATTAAACCGGGTATGACACTCAAAGAGATCGATGCATTAGGTGAAGCTTTCATTCGCGAAGCCGGTGCCATTCCTTCCTTTAAAGGACTCTACGGATTTACAGGTTCGGTCTGTACTTCTCTCAATGAAGTCTGTATCCACGGTGTTCCGGATAATACAGTGGTCAAAGAGGGTGATATACTTGGACTTGATATCGGAACCAAACTTGACGGATATTTCGGTGACGCTGCGATCACGATGGCAGTAGGGGAGATTTCCGCTGAAGATGAAGCGCTTATTGAGTGTGCCAAGGGTGCACTCTATCATGCCATTGATTCTATCAAGGTTGGTATGCGTTTTAAAGAGTTGACCAAGATACTCGAAGATTATATTACCGGTGCCGGATTTGTTCCTTTGCGTGATTATTGCGGTCACGGTATTGGTACGAAGCCACATGATGAACCGAATATTCCCAATTATCTTGAGGGCAAACCCAACCAGGGACCCAAGATAAAGAATGGTATGGTCTTTTGCCTGGAGCCCATGGTATGCCAGAAGAGCGGCAATCCTGTACTGCTGGAAGACCGTTGGTCTGTTCTCAGTGAAGACAGGCAGCGTACGGCACACTATGAGCACCAGGTAGCTGTAGTGGACGGTAAAGCGATCATATTGACTGAAGCGACAGCTTCTGTATAACATAGTAGAAAGACAAGGAATTCAAAATGGCGAAAGATGACGTAATCGAAATCGACGGTAAAGTGATTGAAGCGTTGCCGAATGCAACCTTCAGAGTAGAGCTTGACAACGGACATGTCATTCTCTGTCATATCGCGGGGAAGATGAGAATGCACTATATCAAGATCCTTCCCGGTGACAAGGTGAAAGTTGAATTGACACCGTACAGTCTTGATAAAGGGCGTATCACTTTCAGATACAAATAGTCTGCCGGGTGTTGTCTGCTGACAACACCTTTTTTATTTTTTTGGTACCGTCAGGAGACACCATCCTGCATAAATCCCTCATTAAACACACAATATAAGAAAACGTTAAAATAAATTTGGGTATAATCCTCCTCCCTATTACTATAGGTATAGGAAACTGCGCGAAGAATCTTTGATTAATTCGCACCGATTACTCAAGGGTTGGATCGCTACAACATCCGCGATCCACGCAACAAACGGGCTTTGCCCAAGGTGCTGAACAGAAATGTTCTATTAAATCACAGGAGTCACCATTATGAAGGTTAGACCATCAGTAAAAAAAATGTGCGATGATTGCAAAGTCATTAAGCGCAAGGGTATCGTACGCGTGATTTGTAAAAATCCAAAACATAAACAGAGACAAGGATAAACATGGCACGTATTGCAGGTGTTGATTTACCACAAAAGAAAAGAATGGAGTATGCACTTACTTACATTTACGGTATCGGCTTGACAACTTCAAGACAAATTCTTGACAGAACAGGTATCAGCTATGACAAAAGAGTTCATGAGCTGACAGATGCTGAAGCAGCAACGATCCGTAACGACATCCAAGAGCATGTTATGGTGGAAGGGGATCTTCGTAAGAAGGTAACACTTGACATCAAAGCATTGATGGATCTCGGTAACTACAGAGGACTCAGACACAGAAGAGGTCTTCCTGTACGTGGACAAAAAACAAAGACAAATGCGCGTACCCGTAAAGGTAAGCGTAAAACTGTCGGTGCAGCGTAAGGAGTAGCGAAGTATGGCAAAGAAAAAAGCAAAAAAAAGTATTGCTAAAGGTGTCGTATACGTAGCGGCTACTTTTAACAATACAGTGATCACAGTAACAGATGAAATGGGTAATGTTATCTCTTGGAGTTCTGCCGGAGCACTGGGGTTCAAAGGTTCGAAGAAATCAACTCCTTTTGCAGCGACAGAAGCAGTTGCAGATGCAATGGCAAAAGCGAAAGAACATGGTATTAAAGAAGTCGGGATCAAAGTTCAAGGTCCTGGTTCAGGTAGAGATACAGCAGTAAAATCAATCGGTGCGACAGAAGGGATCCGTGTAACATTCCTCAAGGATATTACACCACTTCCACATAACGGTTGTAGACCACCTAAGAAGAGAAGGGTATAAGCATGGCAAGATATAGAGGTCCAGTTGAAAAACTAGAAAGAAGACTTGGTGTTGATCTTGGTTTGAAAGGTGAGAGAAGACTTGCCGGAAAATCAGCATTGGAAAAAAGACCATATGCGCCAGGACAACATGGACAGAGACGTACAAAGATCAGTGAATACGGTCTACAGCTTCAAGAGAAGCAAAAAGCGAAGTTCATGTACGGTGTTTCCGAAAAGCAGTTTAGAACACTTTTTAAAGAAGCGAACAGAAGAGAAGGGAATACAGGGGCAATCCTTATTCAGCTTCTTGAGCAGAGACTTGACAACGTCGTTTACAGAATGGGATTTGCAACAACAAGAGCATCTGCAAGACAATTTGTAAACCATGGACATGTACTTGTTGACGGTAAACGTGTTGATATTCCGTCATTCAGAGTCAAAGCAGGTCAAAAGATCGAAATTAGAGAAAAAAGCAAGAACAATCCTCAAATCCTTAGAGCAATCGAGCTGACCAACCAGACTGGTATGGTCGAGTGGGTTGACGTAGACAAAGAGAAGCTTTTCGGTATCTTTACAAGAGTTCCGGAAAGAGAAGAGATTTCAATCCCAGTGGAAGAGCGTCTAATCGTTGAGCTATACTCTAAATAATCGTAGTAAAGGCTAGTTAATGAGAAAAATTAAAGTTGCACCATTTATGCCGACAGAAGTAGAAGTAAATGAGATCAGCGCCAACCGCGCTGAGATCATTGCGTATCCTTTTGAGAGCGGTTATGCTGTTACACTCGCTCACCCGTTAAGACGTTTGATCCTTGGATCATCGATCGGGTATGCACCGATTTCTGTAAAGATAGAGGGTGCAGCACATGAGTTTGACACTATCAGAGGTATGCACGAAGATGTGGCTGTATTTATCATCAACCTCAAGAACATCCGTTTTAAGATCAAAGATGAGAGTGACAGAGTTGAATTGAAATACAGCTTTTCAGGACATAAAGAGGTGACTGCACAAGATCTCAACAATGATCAGATCGAAGTTGTGAACGGGGATCTGCCATTGGCAACACTGAATGAAGACGCAGAGTTGAACTTCACTGTTGTTATCGCAAAAGGGATCGGATATGTACCGAGCGAAGACCTTAGAGATGATGTTGCCGAAGATGCGATCGCACTGGATGCATTCTTTACACCTGTAAGAAAAGCAAATTATAAGATCGATCCTGTATTGGTTGAAGACAATCCGAACTTCGAGAAGATCACATTTGATATCGAAACAGATGCTCAGATCGGTCCTGTTGAAGCATTTACCAATGCACTGGAAGTGATGAATAAACAGCTTTCAGTCTTTAATGGTGTACTTGATGTGAATATCAGCGCACCTGCACCGAGAAAAAGCGGTGATGAGAGTGAACTCAAACCATTCCTTCAGACCGTTGACTCTCTGGGCTTGAGTGCAAGATCATTCAACTCACTTGACAGAGCCGGGATAAAATATCTTGGTGAACTGGTATTGATGAGTGAGAACGAGATCAAGAATATCAAGAACCTCGGTAAGAAATCCCTTGATGAGATCAATGAGTGTCTTGTAGAACACGGATTTGGTCCGGAGTTTGAACTTGCAGAGAATACAAGAGTAAATCTTGTGAAAAAAATAGAGCAGCTTAAAGTATAAGCGTCTCTTTAGAATAAAGGAAAGATATGAGACATAAACACGGATACCGTAAACTTAACAGAACGTCTTCCCATAGAGCTGCATTGCTCAAGAATCTTGCTATTGCTTTGACGAAAGAGGGAAGAATCGAGACTACACTGCCAAAAGCAAAAGAGCTTAGAAGTTACTATGAGAAGCTCATTACAAAAGCTTCTGCCGGTGATTTCAATGCACATAGAGCAATTTTTGCGATGCTGCAGGACAAAGAGTGTACCAATAAGATCGTTACTGAGATCGCACCTAAGTATGCGGACAGAAACGGTGGTTACACCAGAATCATCAAAACACGTATGAGAAGAGGTGATGCAGCACCTATGGCGATTATCGAACTCGTATAATCGTACTGCACTTCGTATCACAAGGCTTTGCCTTGGATACAAACCTACTGTTTTTTTTCTTACTTTTACAAAAATCATTAAGCCCATTGACAAACTTACACTTTTAGTGTATAAACAGATATAAAACAAACTATAACAAAAGCTTTACATGGATTTTGTTATAATAATATAACTATAGAGACATCCGGAAGGATGTAAAATGAAGGAGAAAAGTTGATCCCGTTTACAGATGAAGAACTACTGCCGCCGGTAAAAGATGTGATTGAGAAGGTACGCCCTTCCATTAAACTTGACGGTGGTGATATCGAGTTGATAGATATAAAGAACGGAGTGGTCTATGTACAGCTTCAGGGTGCCTGTGTAGGGTGCGGAAGCAGCGGAACAACACTGAAGTTCGGTGTTGAAAGACAGCTGAAGACCCTTATCCATCCTGAGTTGACTGTGATGAATGTACCACAAGGTTTTGAAGATAAACTGGATCAATTAGGATAATATGAGTAAAGTAAGTCCAAATTTATTATTACAACGTGCAGAGAAAGAGTTCCTGGAGGGAGATTACCGTATGGCACTGCAGACCTACGGGCTTCTGTTGAAAGACTACCCTACTATGGAAGAGGCAAAGGTGGGTGTTTACCTGAGCGACCTCGGTATTGAAAGTGAAGAAGAAGCACAGGCTCTTTTTGACTATTATCAAGTGATCAAAAAAGAGAAAGAGAATGCTGCAGATATCATTGATGGGCTTATAGAGTCCCTTTCTGTAACAAAACTGAAGCTCAATGAACTGCTTGTCGATCCGATACAGGAACAGGTAGAGTATGGTGACGGCATACGATACAGTGATTTTTTGGATCTGGTAAAGAGCAGAGGAAGTTTCAGAAAAGCGTTTGAAGATATTATGTTCTCTACCAAAGTGGTCATTACCGATAAGGATCAGTTTATCGATTTTGTGACCAAGTTGGCAGAAGAGGGCTTTGATGAGATGGCACTGAACTATCTGGATGCAACAAGCAGTCTCTTTGGTGATGACCAGGACATCCTGGCACTTTACAACGTGGTCAAAGGCATGAAGCAGTGAAACTCCCTTTCGAAAAGAAGGGGTACACCTTCATTACAGATGATACGAACAGTGTAGAGAGTGATACGCTTTTTTTAAAAACAGCGCAGAATACCCCCTATTTTGAGAAGCTTGAAACGAAACCGGAGTATATCGATGCAACTGAGTTGATCAGGCTTTGGGAACTGGATAGTATGAAGGTGGTCGGTGTAACGGGAACGAACGGGAAAACGACTGTTACTGCCGCTATCTACTCTTTTCTGCTTGACCTGGGAGAGAAGCCTGCACTTCAGGGAACACGCGGTCTTTTTGCACAGGAACAGCGTCTTGAAGAGAAGAGTATGACTACACCGTCTATTCTTGAGACACTGCACAACATGAAGCAGACAAGAGAGTTGGGGTGCGAGTACTTCATTATGGAAGTGAGCTCCCATGCGATCGATCAAAAACGCATAGAGGGGCTGAACTTCGTACTCAAGGTACATACCAATGTCACCAGTGACCATTTGGACTATCATGGAACAGTTGAGGAGTACAGACGTGTCAAAAGTCTCTTTTTTGCTGATGATACAATGAAACTTCTCAATAAAGATGATATTAAGAGTATTTCCTACAATCCAAGGAATGCCTACAGTTACGGTGTTGATGAGCCGGCAACCTATAAAGTACAGGCATTTTCCCTGCTGCATGGCATTACAGCAGGTATAAAATATCTGCAGGAAGAGGCCTCTTTTCACTCACCGATGGTAGGTTTGTTCAATCTCTTTAACCTGATGGCAGCGGTCGGTTCTGTACATCTTCTTACCAAACGTCCAATTCAGGAGATATGTGATGTGGTAGAGAACTTTGCCGGGGTAGCAGGACGCATGGAAGTTGTCAGTACCGATCCGCTTGTTATTGTGGATTTTGCCCACACTGCTGACGGGATGCATCAGGTACTCGACTCCATTAAAGACAGAGATATTTCGGTAGTATTCGGTGCAGGCGGTAATCGTGACAAAGAGAAGCGTCCGCGTATGGGAATGGTCGCAGGCCGTTTTGCAAAAAAGATCTATGTTACCAGTGACAACCCGCGTGATGAAGTACCGGAGATGATCCTTGAGGATATTTTGGTCGGACTCGTAGGCAAAGAGCATGTGACAGCTACACCTGACAGACGGCTTGCCATCAAAATGGCGCTTGATGATCTGGAAGAGGGTGAGGTTCTGCTCATTCTCGGCAAAGGGGATGAGGATTATCAGGAGATCAAAGGGGTGAAACATCCCTTTGATGATCGTGAGGTTGTCAGAGAGTTACTTGCAGAGAAGTAACTCTTTTTGTTTCATATACTTCTTCTGTCACTTTTTTCTTTTTTGTACTACGACAAAAGAGAAAAAAGTAACCAAAAAAGAAAAAAACGCAATCACGTGTGACTTTAGATATGTTTCCTCTTAACAACAGCCTTTTTTATGGATGTGTAGGGTGGACTTCAGCCCACCATTTAATGTTGTTGTAAAGCTGAATATGAAAAAATTGCTCATTGCTCATTGCTCATTGCTCATTGCTCATTGCTCACTGCTCACTGTATCCATATTCATCTCAAACTTCTCCCCTGTCTCCTGCGTATGTTTGTAGAGTTTCCATGCATGGACGATCTGCCACAGCATCCATCCGAAAGAGAGTATGGTCAAACCTCCTGCCAGATAGATAAGCGGTGAAATGAAGAGTGCCAATATATATGTGACAAGAGTTGCGAGGTGGATATAGAGGTGTTTCATGGCAGTTTTGGGGTGTATGACCTCATGCATCATTGGGGCAGTAAAGTAACCCTGACTGTTAAGGTGGAACCATGTCAGGAATGGCACGATCTTATAGAACATGGCAAAAACGATACTCAGGGCAAAACCGGCAAAGGTGATATAACTCAGTGCTGCGATACTCTGCGGCAGGGGTGTCAATGTATCGACGATTCTTAAGAGCATGCTTACGATCAATACTCCCAGTCCTGTACGCCAGAACCAGACCGTAGCATCGGCAATGGGGCGTTTACGCTGTGTCAGCCGTTTAAGAGTGAGTATAGCATAGGCTGCAAGCATAAAGGCAATTATAACAGTGATGATACTCCATGTATCGATAGAAAGAGATGAGAAGATCATACCGATTACAAGAAGTCCCAAAAGTACAGGAGGCAGATAGTGGCTGAAACTCTTTGGATAGGGAGGTGTCACATAGAACATCTCAATGACCTGAAAAGAGATAGAGATGATCAGCAGTGCGATCCAGCCGAAGAGTCCGAAGGAGTAGTGGGCAGTTTTAAATCCGGAGTAGTGTACCCCTTCCGTAAGGCCTGAGAGTGTACTGGTAAGATAGAGTGCAAGTATGGTCAGTATGACCAGTGCAACAAGTGCCGCACTCATCCCCCTGGATGAACTGCTGTGGTTTGGCAGAGCAAGCAGGTTTTTCAGCATGATGAATGAAATACCAAGGATTGTTCCGCCAAGAAGTGCGGATGCTGTCAGGAAAAGCAGAGGCTTTCCTGTGTGAAATGCCAAAAGCAGAGTAGAAACACCAAAGATGAATGGATACTGTACCCAGTTGGCTTTCTGTACGGGTGAAGTAAGCTTGACCCCGGCAATGACCGGCAGCATCTGAAAAAGGGCAGCAAACATGAAAGAGAGCATAACCCCCAGCGTCAGGGTATGGGTGAGGATGACCGCCTGTATGCTGGAAGCATCAAAGACAGCAGTTTGAAAAAAGAGTATGAGTATACCCGCGAGGATACCAAAGAGGCTGCCTGAAAAGAAAAAGCGGAAGACTACCGATATAGGCGGTGCCTGATCGAGAGAAAGACCGTTCTGGCTAAACATCACACAGCTCGTCCAGATCGATTGTTGTATCTTTTGCGATCAGTATATGCCAGACTCCTTCATTGTCCTCTCTGCTAAGAACATTAAAGTTCTGTTCTTTGGCAAGATCGATGAGAGGAATAGGGTTTTTGCGGTGTATCATATAGAAGTAGTTTCCCTCTTTCAGTTCTCTCAGTGCATGTATCGCCCGTTCAAGCGGAATCGGGTGTTCCAACTCCCTGGCATCGAGTGAGATCCTTTTAAGGTTTTCCATAGTCTTAGAGCTCTACCTGCTTCATCTTTTCCAGTGTCTCATCTTTGAGATCCGGAGGCAGCAGTCTTTCACACATTGCATAGAGCATCTGCTCTTCTTTCATATTGTGCTGCTGAAGCAGGATCATCATCGATTCACAGAGTGAAAGGTAGGCATCTTTGTCCTGTGCCTCAAGTGCTTCAGCCATTTTTCCGATGAGACCTCTGACCTGATCATGTTCGTAGCGCATTACCTGGGTCGGTCCCTGTGTATTGCCTGTTTGTGTCTCAAAGGTAGGGAAGAGTTGATCCTCTTCCCGTTTGAAGTGTCTCAGTGTTTCGTTGGAGAATTCCAAAAAGGCTTTTTCCGCTTTGCCCCAGTCACCGTTGGCAGCAGCCTGCTCCGCTTCTGCAAAGATCGTGTCACACTCTCTGTGTTCATTTGTCATAAATTGTGAAATACTCATTGTTTTCCCCTTTGTTTAGTTTAGTGGATAGTGATCATCTGATCCCATAGGTCGCTTGAAAGCAGTATGGTCTCAACCCGTTTCTGCCATAGTTTTCCAAAGTGTTCTTTCTCTTCTTCAGAGGCTAGTCCCTGCAGGCTTTTGCCCATAAGTTGCCTCATCATCGGGTCTCCCGGTACTATGGATGGGTCATAGCTGAGTACGACACTCTGCTCAGTATCGAGTCTTGTCAACTTGACCTCTCCCTCCATTGGAACATTGTAGGAGACAAGATTGTCTCTGGAGAAATGACCCTGTATACCCTTGAAGCCGCTTTCCCCGTTGGCACCTGCGATAAAAGAGATGACATTGCAGATCACGCCGGTCACACCGTCACTCTCTCCGTCTCTCATCGAAACATGGACCGAACCTCTTTGAGGACGTGCATCTGCATAAAGTATTTCAAGACCTTTAAGTGCCATCAGATAGGCTCCTGCCACTGTCGGACAGGAGTGGCCGGCAAGCTTGACACACTCAAGATAGCTGACCTCCATCTCTCCGTTTTTGAAAGCTCCCAGAAACTCACTCAATGGATCGTAAAGGGCAATGGGCGGTACCTTGTTGAAAAAATCAGGATATTGCATTGATACTCCTAGTTGAAATTACTGATGTGATTATAGTTTAAAATTTTTAATAAGTGTTTGACATGTGTCAAGAGATACTTTAAAGACGATTTAAGTAATTAAGAGTAAAATACTCCTAATTGAAATTACTTTTAAAGGATAAATCATGATGCAAGGTGTACCTCAACCAGCGTTCTATATTTTTAAATGCCAGCAGTCGGCACCTCCGGGAATGCCAAAACCAAGCTGTGTGAGCCAAAATGATCCTGAATCCCAGCAGCTTTTTCAGCATCTGGCACAATCTCTGATGATGAAAGGGATCATCGGAACGGTCCAGCCGATCCAGACAGGGTGTTTGAACAGATGTCAGCAGGGACCGGTGATGCTTGTGGAGCCGGGGCATACAATGTATGTCGGTTTGACAAAAGAGAAGATCGACAGGATCATCGATGAGCATATTATCGGTGGGAAAGTCGTAGAAGAGTATGTGATCCCGGATGAGATGTGGGGTGAGCCTGTCCCTCCATCGCAGATGGCGCGTTAACCTCTTGAGCAGGTGGGTAAGCTTTGCCTGCGCTGCTTATTACAATTTCTTCACAATTACTGTATAATATAGTTAGAAATTCGGTATAATTCCGTCAATTTAAATAGATCAAGTAGGAATATTATGAACATTACTATGCTTTATTCTAAACTACATAGAGCAACTGTGACAGATGCGAACCTCAATTATGTCGGTTCCATCACTATTGATCAGGATCTTTTGGACGCTGCAAATATGCGTGTAGGACAGAAGATTGATATTGTCAATATCAACAACGGTGAACGTTTCTCAACCTATATTATTTCCGGTGAAGCGGGTAAAGGTGATATCTGTCTCAACGGTGCAGCAGCAAGAAAGGTGCATAAAGGGGACAAAATCATCATCATTGCCTATGCAACGATGAGTGAAGAAGAGGCGGAAGCCTATAAACCAAAGATCATCATCCTAAACGATGATAACACGATCGCGCAGGCGTTTGAAGGACTTGAATAATGTTCGAGGGATTTGATATGAGCAAGATGTCCGAGATGATGTCTCAGATGCAGGAGAAAGCAAAAGAGATGCAGGAGCAGGCAAAAAATGTCGAGCTGACTGCAAAATCAGGCGGAGGAATGGTAGAGATCCGTGCCAATGGTGCAGGAGAGATCATTGATATCAATATTGATGATTCGCTGCTGGAAGATAAGGAATCTTTACAGATCCTTTTGATCTCGGCAATGAATGATGTTAACAAAATGGTAGAAGACAACAAGAAGTCCCAGGCAATGGGAATGTTGGGCGGTATGAACCCTTTTGGCTCATAAACTAACGTTTCAGATCAACAAGGTAACTGAACTCTTTAGACTTTTTCAGTCTGAGGATCGTTTTGGTACTCAGGGCATGCCTGCCCTCTTTTTTGATAACACTCTGTATGGCTTTGCTTAACTTCATCTCTTCTCCTTTCTCCTGGTCTCTCTTTAGAGGCAGTGCAATCGTAACAGTGACCCATAACATAATGGTAACAACCAAAGGATAGACAATGAATGAAGTAACCCAGGCGATAGAGAATGATTCGATAGCCAAGCTCAAATCTCTTATCAAAGCAGGTGCGGACCTGAACAAACCTATATTGATAGGTGAAGAGTATGATTTGGAAGATTATGATGAGATCAGTCCTCTCTTTTACGCCATTCGCAAATATGCCTCTCTGGAGATGATCGAGTTGATGCTTGATAACGGTGTCGATCTGCACATGACGGACAGCGACGGTGTCTCGGCACTGGATATGGCGATCAAGTTCAAGCGTAAAGATGTGATACAGTTCTGTATTGATAAAGGTTTTGATCTGAACAGTACCAAACGTAAAAGCGGGATTACTCCGGTTATGCTGGCAGCCTGTTTTGCCGATACGGAGATGATGCAGATGCTGCTTGATGCCGGCGGTGATATCAATGCGCAGGACAGTGCAGGGATGAGTCCTTTGGACTACTCCAGGAAGCTTGGCCAGAAGAAGATGCAAGCCTATCTCGAAGAACGGGGAGCCAGGCATGCTGCCTATAGAGACTGAGGATCATGAACAATAAGGTTGGTTTCAGCCAACCCATGCAAAATTTAACTCATAACTCATAACTCATAACTCATAACTCATAACTCATAACTCATAACTCTCCATGTAACCATTTTGTAACTTTTTTGTTTTATACTGCCACCACAAAAACAAACAAGGAAATAACAAATGAAGAAAACAATACTTTCACTGGTTGCCATTTCAGCGATCTCTACTACAGGGGTATTGGCTGACAGTACAACAGACATTGCAGAGCTTAAAGCAATGATGATGGAGATGAACAAGCGTCTTGCCACTCTTGAGACTGAGAACAAGCAGCTTAAAGCACAAGTTAAAAAAACAAAAACAGCAGTTGCTTCAAGCAGAAAAAGATATGCCTCCAAAGGTGTTGTGCTTGCAGACAACTCTTTGGAAGAGAGAGTTGAAAAACTTGAAAAACATACAACTGTAAAATCGAAAGCGCCAGTACTTAAGTTTTCAGGGAAACACTACCTTGGTTTTGTAAGTGATTCTGAAAAAAATACGAACAAGTTTGAAACAAGAAGAAACTATCTTCAGGTAAAAGGCTATTTTGCCGACAATCCAAAAGACTACTTCAGAATCACACTTGATACACATCATGATGAGACAGGTGACTGGAAAGTCAGACTTAAATATGCATATCTTTACTTGGATAATGTACTTCCTTTTACCGGTGTAGAAATTGGTCAGGCTCATAGACCATGGATCGATTACGAAGAGCATCATGGCTGGTTTTACCGCTCTATCTCCAAAGTATTGGTTGAAGACAGTAATGCTGCACACTTTACCAACTCTGCGGACCTTGGGGTGAACTTTAAAACGAAAACCGAAAATTTCTCTTCAGAGCTTGGTATATTCAATGGTGAAGGTTACCATGGTGATACAGATGGTAATACCAACCTAAGCGGAGAGTGGAGATTGACTGCCCACCTTCTCGGTACAGGTACAAAACATGTTCATAAGTCTGATACTTATGCAAATATCTCATTCTTTGGACAGTACAATACAGATTATAAAGAGACAACAACCAGTGGACCAAAAGATGATTTTGTATGGTATGGTCTGCATGCAGTCTATAACCAGCCTGAGTTCCTTGTTGCAGCACAATATGTAGAAGCAACTGACGGTGGTGTAGACAAAGAAGGTAATGGTTGGTCACTCAATGGTGAGTTCAGATTTGCTGAAAAATGGAACCTTCTCGGAAGATACGATAGTTTTGATCTTGATGCAGGTGAAGAGAAAGAAAGAAAAATTGTCGGTGTAGCATATAAATACAATAAAAATGTTGAGTTTATTGCAAACTATTTGAATGAAGAGATAGATAACAATACTAAAACTGATGCGGCCATGCTTACAGCAGAAGTAAACTGGTAATTAATATTTGAAACTTCATGTACTCTTCTAAAGGTGGGCTGTAATGCCCATCTTGTTTTTTCTTTCCCCTATTTTTATTATTCAAAGTTGTTTGGTTACAGTTTGGTAACAAAATTGTAATACTTTTTTTCTATACTTCGTAAATTTTTTCAAGGATAGAGAATGAACAACACAATAAAGATGATACTGGGGGCAGGTTTTGCTGTGGCAGTAGCTTTCTATGCGAACAGCATCATAGGGCAGGCATCTCATGGCGGCTTTTTGGTGCTTGCCGCAGTCTTTGGTGCCTATATGGCGATGAATATCGGTGCGAATGATGTAGCAAATAACGTAGGTCCTGCGGTGGGTGCAGGTGCACTTACGATCGGTGGTGCAATTTTTATTGCTTCTATATTTGAAGCGGCTGGAGCATTAATTGCAGGTGGAGATGTTGTCGGTACGATCAAGAAAGGGATCATCGATCCTGCTGCATTTGGCGGGGACCCGATGCTTTTTGTCTATGCTATGTCGGCAGCATTGCTCTCTGCAGCGCTTTGGCTTAATCTTGCTACCTGGCTAAAAGCACCGGTATCTACGACACACTCTATTGTCGGAGGTGTCCTTGGAGGAGGTATTGCTGCAGGCGGCTTTGCAATTGTTTCATGGGGAACCATGGGTAAGATCGCTGCGTCGTGGGTGATCTCGCCGGTACTGGGTGGTGCTATCGCTGCGATTTTCCTCTATATTATTAAATCCCAGATCCTTTATAAAGAGGACAAATTGAGCGCGGCAAAGAAGATTGTGCCTGTTCTGGTTTCGATCATGGCAGCGGCATTTTTGACCTACTTGACGCTTAAAGGGCTTAAACACGTCTGGAAAGACTTGACACATGCACTAAGTTTCCTTCCCCAGACCAAAAAGCCGACATTCGGGATTGCTTTTTCTCTGGGCGTTATCGGTGGTGTTATAACCTATTTCTGGACAAAACCAAGAGTGGTGAGCAGGGTCGCCGGTATGGAAGGCAGCAGAGCAGATATCAACATGCTCTTTACGATTCCACTGATTTTTGCCGCGGCACTGCTCAGCTTTGCACATGGTGCGAATGATGTTGCCAATGCCGTCGGGCCTCTGGCTGCGGTGAATGATGCATTGATACATCTTGCGATCTCCAAGAAAGCATCGATCCCTCTATGGGTAATGATCACAGGGGGTATTGGTATCTCGATCGGTCTGGCACTTTTTGGACCGAGACTCATCAGAACAGTAGGTTCGGAGATTACGGAACTTGACCAGATGAGAGCTTTCTCTATTATGATGGCTGCGGCGATCACCGTGGTCATTGCTTCCCAGCTTGGACTTCCGGTTTCATCTACGCATATTGCCGTGGGAGCAGTGTTCGGTGTAGGTTTCCTCAGAGAGTGGCTGGATAGTAAAAATATGGGAGAGAAACAGCAGAAACTTCAGGAAGAAGTTGCCAAACTCCACGAGATAAAGGAGCAGCTGAATGCCTGTACCAATGAGGATCCGGCCAGGAAGCTTGCGTTGATTGAAGCACATAAAGATCAGAAGAAAAAAGTCAAAAAGATCAAAAAGGCACTCAGAGAAAACTATGTCAAGCGTGGCATGGTCAAGAAGATCCTGGCAGCATGGGTTATCACCGTACCGGCCGCAGCGATGCTTTCTGCCATTATATTCTTTGTCCTTAAAGGGCTTGTCTCCTGATACATGGGCTCAAGAGGGAGCTTCCTCTTCCTCTTTCTCTTTCTATCTATTTATCTACCTGCCTCTTTTCGCATATTAGCCGATTGTAATCAAAATGTTACCAATAGATATTATGATACAGTATGGAAAATCAAAATATTGAAATTGTGATTATTGAAGATGAAGAGGATATCCTGGAACTTCTTGAGTATCATCTTAATAAAGAGGGGTATAGAGTGACAGGATTCCTTTCAACAGAGAATGTAGAACAGTTTCTGGAAGAAGAGAGTCCTGCCTTGATGATTGTTGACCGTAACCTTCCCGGTATAGAGGGGAGTGAGTTTATCGCCTATCTAAGAGAAGCAGGGTATAACATTCCCGTGATCTTCCTTACAGCAAGAGATCAGGAGAAGGATCTTGAAGAGGGCTTTAGGTCTGGCGGTGACGACTATATGACCAAACCGTTCAAGACCAAAGAGCTGCTGTTGCGTATCGAGGCATTGCTCAGACGTGCAGGGGTAAGCAGCAATGATAAGGTAAAGTACAGAGATCTGGTACTGGATATGCATCAGCATACATTGAGTATTGAAGGGAAACAGATCGACCTTACCAATCTGGAGTTCAGGCTGCTGCATACATTTATCAAAAATCCGCATCAGCCGCTAGACAGAGATTTCCTGAGGGAAGAGGTATGGGGTGATGACAGTACGGACTTTCATGACAAGACCATCAATGTTGCAATGAACCGTCTGAAAAAGAAGATCGATCCGACAGGAGAGAAGGAGTACATAGCTCCTGTCTGGGGAGTAGGATACAAACTGGTGTAGTCACCAGCGATACGTTCATATCACAGAACAGAAACACCGATCCTGTGCAGATTGAGATACCACTCCTGTGTCAACTCACTTTTGTCAATATCCGTCAACACAACTTCCAGCGTCTCTCCTGCCATTTCCGTACCGTATATTTTTTCATCCGGGATCTCCAGGGCATAGATGCAGTATGCTTCCTGAGAATCGGTATCGTGCAGATCATCCACATCCCATCCCGCTTTAAACTGATCAACCCAAAATATATTTTCCATTATATCTCCTTTATATTCTGATGTGTCAATAGTAATTTATTTTGGAATCAAAATGGTGACAAAAAAGTAACAGAGGTGTAATCGTTCGGTAGCCGTTTTGTTACCAAGTTCTTTTATGATAAGGCATATCAGCATCTGGAGAATATTATGGAAAAAGAGATGATCATTTCGGAAAAAAAACTTGAAAAGCTCGCTAAAAGATTATCAAAAGAGTTTGGTATCGGTATGGATGAAGCCTATGAGCTGATTTATGAGGAGTGGGAGCTGGTAGAAGAACTTTTTGCAGTACATAAAAAGGCGAAAACAGTTAAAGAACACCTGGTACGTAGAATGAATGAACTTTACAGGATCGCATGATGCCGCAGATCAGTGTAGAAAATTATCTGATACATCACTACCCTGCCATAGAACATTTCCCTGCGTTGGCAAAAAAACTACTCTTCTCTTCTGTCCGTAAGCTCTTCCATGAAAACCAGATCAATGATTTTCTGGAAAAGAACAGATATAAAGATGCCTACAGCTTCATTGAAGCGGTACTGGACTATTTTGAGGTAGATATTGCTTTAAAGCAGAAAGAGATGAGTCATGTTCCTCCTTATGGACGGGTAGTGATTATCGCAAACCACCCTTTAGGCACACTGGATGCCATGGCAATGATATATCTGCTCAAAGATGTCAGAAAAGATATCAAGATCGTGGCCAACTCATTTTTGAAAGAGTTTGAGAATCTTAAAGAACTTATTATCCCTGTGGATAATATCAGCGGTAAGATGAGCAGGGAGACACTTGAGGGGATCTATAGTGCATTGGAGAGTGAAAAGGCTGTGATCATCTTTCCTTCAGGAGAGGTGAGCCGTGCAAGACCCAACGGCGTCAAGGATACTGCATGGAAGTCCGGGTTTTACAAAATTGCCAAAAAGACCTACTCTCCCATCCTTCCTGTCTATATCAAAGCAACCAATTCCAAAAGTTTTTATCTGCTCTCCATGCTCAACCGTTCATTTGCAACGGCAACCCTGCCGCATGAAATGTTCAAGGCACGGGGTAAAGAGATAAGATTTACTATAGGTAATCCTGTTCCGTATGAGAGCTACTGTATACAGGGAGTTCCCCAAAAAGAGGCAGTAAAGCTTATTAGAAAACATTTTTACCGTGTTGCAAGAGGGAAACCGAATCTTCTTAAGGTACAAAAGGGTATCTCTCTGGCTGAAGCACCGAGCGATATCAAGCATGCACTCAGCCAGGGAGAACTTTTGGGAGAGACAGCGGATGGAAAACAGATCATTCTCTATGAGAGTGAGCTGGAGAATTGTGTGATCAAAGAGATCGGGCGTTTGCGTGAAATCAGTTTTCGCCATGTGGGAGAGGGTTCGGGGGAGAAAAGAGATGTGGACAGTTATGATTTTTACTATAAACATATTGTGATCTGGGATGACAGTGATCTTGAGATCGCAGGTGCCTACCGTATAGGAGAGTGTGCACAGATTATTGAAGACTTTGGGGGTGAAGGGCTTTATACCAGTACACTTTTTAAGTATGATAAAGCATTCGAACCCTACTTTTGCAGGGGCCTTGAACTTGGAAGAAGTTTTGTGCAGCCGAAATACTGGAACTCAAGAGCGCTGGATTACCTGTGGCAGGGGATCGGTGCATATATCAAAAGCCATCCGGCTATCCGTTATCTGTTTGGTCCTGTGAGTTTGAGTGACAGTTTCACACCGCAGGCAAAAGCGCTCATTATCTATTTTTACCAACACTATTTTCCGGACAGGAAAATGCTGGTAGCACACAAAGCACGCTATAAAATACCTAAAGAGATGAAAGCATATTGTGAAGATATATTCTGCGGACATGACTATAGAGCTGACCAGCGTATTCTGAAAGAGGAGCTTAGCTATATGGGATACACGATACCGCCTCTTTACAAACAGTATGCAGAGGTATGTGAGGAGGGTGGTGTACAGTTTATGGACTTTGGCTATGACAAGCATTTCAATTACTGTATAGATGGTTTCATTTTTGTTGATCTGGACTTTATGAAAGAGAGCAAAAGAAAACGTTATATTGGAGAATAGAAGTTGTTATCGTCTGTAACCAAAATGTTTCCAAGTTGTTCTATACTTTCGATAACCCTAAAGGGACATACTATTTTCGAAGGAAAAAAAATGACATTGAAAAAGATCGTTACTGCTGCTCTAGCAGCATCTGTTGCCTTGACTGCCCTTAATGCGGACGAGCTTAAAGGTAGAGGAGCATCTTTCCCCGGACCTGTATATAAAGCCTGGACATCTGAGTACTTTGCTGCAACAGGCAACAAAGTGAACTATACCCCGACAGGTTCAGGTGACGGTATCAAATCGATCACAAAAAGAATGGTGGATTTTGCAGGTTCGGACAAACCGCTTAAGCCAAAGAAGCTTCAAAAAGAGAAGCTCTATATGTTCCCGTCTGTAATCGGATCCATTGTACTTGCATATAATATAGACGGTGTGAAAGACGGTGAATTGAAACTGAGCCGTGCTGCGATCGATGCGATCTTCTCCGGCAAGGCAAAATTCTGGGATGATGCGGTCATCACGAAAGAGAATACCGGACTTAAGCTGCCCCATGCACCTATCACGACCTGTGTAAGAGCGGACAAGTCCGGTACGACATTCAATTTTACATATTTTCTTAACAAGATCAACCCGGATGTTAAAGTAAGTAAAAAACCGACTTGGAAGGCAGCCAAGGTGGTTGCAGGCAAATCAAACTCCGGCGTATCTGCAAATATCCAGCAGATCAAGAACTCCATTGGCTATATTGAGTACTCATACAAGATCAAGTTGGGCCTTCCTGCTGCACAGGTAGAGAACAAAGAGGGTAAATTCATCAATCCGACAGTCAAGTCTTTCCAGGATGCTGCCAAGTATGCTACATGGACACCGGACAATGATTTCTATGCTGTTATCGGTGATCCTGCAGGTTCAACTTCCTATCCGATAGTAGCCGCAACATTCATTCTTCTTCCACAGGAAAAGAGTGAGAAAAACAAGCAGGTTACAGCATTCATTGACTGGGCATATACCAACGGTGACAAGGCAGCAGCTGATCTTGGATATGTTCCTCTTCCGAAAGAGACGAAGGATCAGATCAGAAAATACTGGGAAGCAAAAGGTATCAAGTAGGATCTGTTTCATTACGCAAAAAGAATCATTTAAAGCATCTCTCTGACAGATGCTTTCCACAGTACCTTTCCGGTACTGTTTCTGTAATCACTCTGTCAACTCTTCTCACAACACTTTTTCACTTGCTGCGCCGGTAACCAAAATGTTACCAATTTGTAATATAATCGCGCAAAACATCAATAAAGGCAATGCGGTATGAGTGGAAAACTCTTTCGAAACTTCTCTTTTATTTCAGCGACACTCTCCTTTTTTCTGCTGGTAGGTATTTTTGCCGTTCTCTTCAGCTATGCACAGGAAGCACTGCATACGTTTGGGTTTGATTTCCTCTGGAATGAACAGTGGGAGCCGGATGAAGATGACGAGGGTGGTGTATTTGGCGGATATATTCCTATAGTAGGTACACTTCTGAGTACCGTGCTCGCTATGGTGCTCGCTACACCGTTAGCTATGGGAATTGCCATTTTTTTAACGGAGATCGCTTCAGAAAAAGTGGCAAAACCTGTCTCTGTCGCTATTGAGCTTCTTGCCGCGATTCCGAGTATTATCTACGGGATGTGGGGCCTTTTCTACTTCGCTCCCATTGTACAGGCGGTTTTTGGGGGCAATGGTGTCGGACTTTTGACTGCAGGGATAGTCCTGGCGATCATGATCATTCCTTTCATGGCTGCGATCACCAGAGACTCAATGAACACTACGCCGGCAGTGCTTAAAGAGTCAGCCTATGCAATGGGTGCCACCAAGTTTGAGGTGATCAAAGATGTGGTGATGCCGTATGCAAAAGGTGGGATTATCGGTTCGATCATTCTGGCCCTTGGACGGGCATTGGGAGAGACGATGGCGGTAGCTTTCCTGATAGGTTCGGTCATGAGTACTGTAGGCAAAGTAACAGATCCGACAACATCCATTCCGGTACTTCTGGCAAACAATTTTGCCGAAGCGGAAGATTTGGAGATGAGCAGTATGTACTTCCTGGCACTTATTCTTTTTGCAATAAGTTTTGCTGTTATCTCCTTTGCAAAATTCTATTTCCTTGGCAGAAAGGCAAAATAAAATGAATAGACTCTTACTCAACAAGATCATTCTTGTTCTTTCGACACTCTCTGCATTGACAGGGATCGGCTTCCTGTTTTGGATCCTTGCTACACTCAGCTACAAGGGAATCGTCAGTATCCATTGGGATACCTTTACCAAAGATCTGGTGGAAGGGGGGATCAGAAACCTGCTGGTCGGCCAGTTTACGATGGCACTGATCGCTACAGCAGTGGCTGTTCCTGTAGGCATGATGGCAGGGATCTATCTTAGAGAGTACGGACATGGTTCCAGACTTGCTTCGATCATTAGAAATCTCAGTGATGTTATGATGTCGGCTCCCTCTATAGTGATTGGTGTTTTTGTCTACGCGCTTCTTGTTGATCCATTTGGCGGATATAATGGCTGGGCAGGGGCAGTGGCCTTGGCGATCATGATGATTCCGATCATTATCTCTACGACGGATAATATGCTTGCACTTGTACCCCAGGAGCTTAGAGAAGCAGGTATCGCTCTGGGAGGAAGCAAGCACAAGATCATTTTGCAGATCGTAATCAGGGCAGCAAAGGTGGGTATTATGACAGGGGTTCTGCTCTCTTTTGCCCGAATCATTGGAGAGACCGCACCGCTGCTCTTTACCTCGGCGAACAACCAGTTCTTTACGATGGATATGAGTGAACAGTTCCCGTCATTGACGGTCAGTATCTATAATCTGGCAACCTACCCGGATGAGGCAAGCCGTGAGTTGGCATGGGCGGCATCATTCATTTTGACGGTGATCGTACTGTGTATCAACCTTTTGGGACGATTTGTCATCCGAAATAAAAAGTAAAAAGTGAAGGAAAAGCAATGGCAGACAAGAATGTAGTAATGGAAGCAAAGAGTTTCTCTTTCTTCTACCCGGGAGCGGAAGCCCCTTCCCTTAACAAGATCGATCTTCCTGTTATGGAAAACAAGATCACGGCAATGATCGGACCGAGCGGTTGCGGAAAGTCGACACTGCTTCGCTCCATGAACCGTATTCATGATCTCTATCCGGGTAACACCTATAAAGGAGAGATAAACCTTTATAAAGCAGACGGAAGCAAAGAGAATATTTTAAAGATAAAAAAAGAGAATGATTTTATCCGTCTGCGACAGGAGGTTGGAATGATCTTTCAGAAGCCCACTCCTTTCCCTATGAGCATTTTTGACAATGTAGCCTACGGACTAAGGCTCTCAGGAGTGAAGAACAGGACAGAGCTTGCCGACCGTGTAGAGCATGCACTCAAGGGTGCAGCAATATGGAAAGAGACCAAGGAGAGACTGGGTGAGAGTGCCCTTGGAATGTCAGGCGGACAGCAGCAGCGTCTCTGTATTGCCAGAGCGGTAGCACTCAAGCCAAGGGTACTGTTGTTTGATGAACCGACTTCAGCACTCGATCCCATCTCTACCGGAGCGATCGAAGAGCTTATCTCTGAACTGAAAAAAGAGATATCAGTAGTGATCGTTACCCATAATATGCAGCAGGCAAGCCGTTTGAGTGACTATACGGCATTTATGTACCTGGGTGAGCTGATCGAATATGATGATACGGAAAAGATCTTTCTCAATCCGGGGAAAAAACTGACAGAAGACTACATTACAGGCAGGTTCGGGTAGAACTTTATGTAGTGGTAGAGGAAATACTCTGGTAAAGGGAGCTTCTCTGCCTCTAAAAGGGAGTATGCCCCGGGCGATTGAAGGCAGACTCTGCCCGGTTTCAAGAAGCAAAAAATATTAAGGAGTTGGATAATGTTGACAAAATATCAGGAAGCAAGACATGCGGTAAGATCACAGATAATAGAGACTGCAGAGATACTGGCCAGTGCGAATGCAGAGGGCTTAAGAGCGCTTGAGGCTTCCGATACGGTCAAGCTGGAAGTAATACGCAAGACACTTAAACCAGTGAGTGAGTATACAGAGAAGATCGATAATGATATCGTTCTGATCTTCGCCCGCTATACACCTGAGGCAAAAGACCTTCGTGAACTGGTCTCCTATCTTAAGATTACATCGGCACTTAACCGCATTAAGACCAATATTAATAATTATCTGAAAAATATGCAAAGCATGCTGGCCGAAGAAGATGACAACATTGTACAATTTATCAAAGAATCTCTCAGTATTAACCGCTGTACAATCAATGCATTTGAGAAAACACTTGCAATGTTCAAGACATTTGATGACAATGAGAAGATCAAACAGTTTGCCATTGAGATCGATGTAGAGTATGCCAAGACAGATGATATCTATGCACTGCTTGAGAAGAGTGTTCTGCAGAAGATGGGTGAAGCAGACGGCAAGGCTGAAGAGTATTTCAATCTTTTAAAATACATCCGAAAAAATCTTAAGATCATTGACAGGCTTGACAGTATTGCCCAGAGGATCATATTTGCACGTATGGGCGGGAAGCTCTAATACACTTTTGAAATCCAAAACGGTATACTATGCTGTCTTGTTTAAAGGAGTATAGTATGTCTAAAATCCAGTGGTCCCTGTTTCTGCTGATCTTGACCGTAGTTGCAGTGAAAATCATACTGCTTGACCCAAAAGAGGTACATCTTCTGGCCTCAAAGATCGAAAAGATTTCGTTTGAACCGGTTCCCCTTTCCAAAACGGATGCAGAAAAGTCTACCTTGCGTATTTCAAACCGTCTGTATCTTACCTATGAGAACAATCGTACCGTTACCTATCCGCTGCAGTATCATCAGATCGCAAAGATGGGAGAGAAGATCGGAGGCGGTACGATCGGATTGCTTACAGACAGAGAGGAGAGAGGGCTTAAAAACAGGGATGGTAAACCGCATATCTCTACCGAACCGGACGGTAACTCTCTCATTACATCTGGAGGCAGACATTTTCTGATCACCCATCTGGAAGAGGCACCCGGAGCTCTTTATGAAACAGAACTCGTTATGGGAGAGGGAAAAGTTTTGACAGCGATCGAAACAAAGAGTGTGGATCTCAGCCGGACTGGAGGGAGCATTATTGACTGTGCAAGTTCAAAAACGGTTTATGGCAGCCATCTTGGAGGGGAGGAGAACTATGCCATGAACTCCCGTTATGCAGACAAGGCTTCACCTTTTTATATTGACTGTCTTCTGGACGGCAGCTCGCAAACAAGTGATGGAGTATTTCACTACTTCTGTGATTATGTTGAAGGTATGAAAGCCTATCTCAATGAAAACAACATCAGCAAAGAGAATGGATACAACGGACGGGAGTTTACACCGTACAACTACGGATATATTATTGAGGTCAAACCTGATGAAAACGGTTCGACAGAAGCAGCAAAACACTATGTAACCGGGCGCTACAGCCCGGAGCTTGCAGTGATGATGCCTGATCACAGAACGCTGTATATGTCAGATGACGGCAACTATAAAGGGTTCTGGAAATTTGTTTCGGATGAACCGATAGAGCAGTTCAGGAAAGTATGGAAAGGGAGGCTGTATGCCGCGAAGCTGACACAACTCTCTGACCGGAACGGGGGTAAGTTTAAAGTGCAATGGCGTGAGCTTGGCCATGCCAGTGACAGTGAGATCAAAGCGTTGATCGACAAGAAGATGAAGCTGAGCGATATCTTTGAGATCGCCAAGCCTGACAAGAACGGGGTATGTCCCGGGGGCTTTAAAAAAATAAATGAAGACAGTGCTGTGGAGTGTCTGAAGATCAAATCGGGGATGCACAAAGCAGCTGCCTTTTTGGAAAGCAGAAAGTATGCTGCCTATCTGGGTGCGACAATGGAGTTTAGAAAGGGCGAAGGGCTTAGCTATGACCCACAACGGAACAGACTCTATTTTGCCATCAGTACGATCAATAAAAGTATGGAAGATGACCATGACGGAGAAGAGAGCCTTAATGATATCAGGCTGCCTGAAAATATCTGCGGAGCAGTCTACGCTTTAGATCTTGACAGTAACTACAGCGTGCAGAAAATGGAAGCCATGGTCATAGGAAAACCACTCAGGGAGTATGAGCCATTTTCCGAAGAGTATCGCTGCCATCCTGATGCCATAGCCAATCCGGACAATATCATGTACCTTGGGAAGAGTATTCTGGTCATAGGAGAAGACAGCAGGAACCATGTCAATAATATGCTATGGGCATATAATATCAATGAGAAAAGCTTGACACGTATCGCCTCTTTGCCCATTGGGGCTGAGGTTACAGGATTGGATAAGACAGTGATAGAAGGGAAGGGTCTTCTGCTCTTTAATGTACAGCATCCGTTTGCAGACAATCCTAAAAATGTGGAAGAAGATACTCCGAATGAAGTACTTGTAGAGGAGAGTACTGATGAACAGAAACGTGCCCAGATCGGTTATATAGGCGGTATTCCCAAAGTGATGATCTTCCAATAGATAAAATCTGATATAATCATTTTATGCAAAACAACATAGAGATCATCGTCATCGAGGACGAAGAGGATATTTTGGAATTGATCGAATATCACCTTATAAAAGAGGGATATGAGGTGACCGGTTTTCTATCGACTGAGAATGTGGAACGTTTCCTTGAAGAGGAGAGCCCCTCTTTGATGATCGTTGACCGCAATCTTCCGGGAGTGGAAGGGAGTGCTTTCGTGGCACATCTGCGGAAGATGGGATATGATATTCCAGTGATCTTTTTGACGGCCAAAGACAAAGAAAGTGACCTTGAATCCGGCTTTGAAGCAGGCGGAGATGACTACATGACCAAACCGTTTAACCCAAGAGAGTTGACCCTGAGAGTCAAGGCACTGCTTAAACGTTCCGGTGTTCTCCAAAAACAGGAAAAAGTCAAATACAAGTCGTTGACACTCGACTTGGCTAGCAAGATACTTTCTGTCAACGGGAAAGAGGTCTCACTAACCAATCTTGAGTTCAATCTGCTGTATACATTCCTTAAACATATTGACAAGCCGTTGACAAGGGATTTCCTCCGTAATGAAGCCTGGGGGTCTGAAGGAGAAAGTGTCAATGACAATGCTGTTAATGTTGCGATCAACCGTCTCAAGCACAAAATAGATCCGGATAATAAAGAGGGCTATTTTCATCCGGTATGGGGTGTAGGGTATAAGTTCGCATAGTACTATAAATAATATGACAATATGACATATTTCATCCGACTTTTGTTAAAAAATAGTTACACTTTCTTTATGAATAAAATAGAAACACTCGAACACTACTTTGGGCACAGCCGATTCAGACCACTTCAGGAAGAGGTGATCGATGCAATAATGGCAAAGCAGGATGTACTGATGATTCTTCCTACAGGAGGGGGGAAGTCACTCTGCTACCAACTACCCACACTCATGATGAAAGGGGTTACAGTCGTGGTCTCTCCGCTTTTGGCACTCATGCATGACCAGGTCGTAGCACTCAGAGCCAATGGTATTCCTGCAGTGATGCTCTCCTCCATGCAGGATATGGAGGAGAGTCAAATGATCGAAAAACAGCTTAGAAGTGGAGAGGTAAAATTTCTTTATGTGGCACCAGAGCGTTTGACAAACGGCTATTTTCTCAATCTTCTGCATCAACTTGATATCAACTTCTTTGTAATCGATGAAGCCCACTGTGTGAGTGAGTGGGGGCATGAATTCAGAGAAAATTATCGCCGTCTCTCTTTGCTCAAGGAGCAGTTTGCCACGATACCGATCGCTGCTTTTACTGCAACCGCAACAAAGATGGTCGAAGAGGATATTGCTGCCAATCTTGGATTGAAAGCTCCCAAACGTGTCAGGGGTTCACTTTTCAGAGAGAATTTGACCATTCAGGCAAAACACCGTATCAAAGACGGACGTGAACAACTGTTGGCTTTTTTGAAGCAGCATGAAGGTGAATCAGGCATCATCTACACGCTTTCAAGAAAGTCGACAGAGTCGGTTGCCCACTTTCTGCAGAACCAGGGCCTCGAAGCCAGAGCATATCATGCAGGGCTCTCTACCCAGGAGAAGAACAGTACTTACCAGGATTTTGTTGCAGACAGAGTCCAGATCGTAGTTGCGACCATTGCGTTTGGTATGGGGATCGACAAGAGCAACATTCGTTTTGTCGTACATATGACAATGCCAAAGACACTGGAAAATTACTACCAGGAGATCGGCCGTGCAGGGCGTGACGGTCTTGAGTCAGAGACCCTGCTTCTCTTTTCTGCATCCGATATCGTACAGCAGAAGATGTTTATAGAGGATCTTCCTGAGACACCCTATAAAGAGCATGCATTCAACAAGCTTGAGAGTATGGTACGCTTTGCCAACTCAGAGAATTGCCGTCACCAGAGCGTAGCAGCATATTTTGATGACAGGATAAATGTATGTGGTGATAAATGTGACAACTGTTCAGCACCGGCATCCCAAAAAGTTGACATTACTACAGCTGCACGAAAACTGCTCTCCGCGATTGCCAGAACCGATCAGAAATTCGGTCTGCACTATGTGATCGATATTCTCAGAGGAAGCAAGGAACAGCGTATTTTACAAAATGGTCATGACAAGTTGACAGTTTACGGTATTGGGGAAGAGTACAGCAAATCCCAGTGGCTGACCATCGGTGACAAACTGCTTGAGATAGGGGCACTGAGTATCGGAGAGTTTAAAGTCTACAAACTGACATCTTTTGGAGTAGAGGTACTTAAAGGAGAGCATCATGTCTCTCTTAAAGAGAGTCGGCTCAGTATCCAAAAAGCAGCACCCAAACGCAAGGTGACCTACTTTGATGACTATGACGTGGAAGTGTATGACAAGCTGAGGGATCTGCGTACCCGTATCGCTTCGGAGAATGGCATTCCTCCCTATATTATATTTTCAGACAAGACACTGAAAGACCTCAGTGCCAAACAGCCAAAAAGCAGAGAAGAGATGCTTGAAGTCCATGGGATCGGTGAAGTAAAATTTGATCGGTACGGGGAAGCGTTTTTGACACTGCTTGCAGAAAAAAGTACAGAATAGGAACAGGCCTGCATCTGCCTGTGAATGAAAAGGAACATATGAATAGAGAGTTTCAAAAACGGCTATGCGGCATAGATGAAGCAGGCAGGGGACCTTTGGCCGGTCCGCTTGTCATGGCTGGGGTGATCCTTACTCTCCCGATTGACGGGCTGATGGACTCCAAAAAGTTGACAGAAAAGAAGCGTGAAGCCCTTTTCCCATTGATCCTTGAGAATTCCGACTATCATATTGTTACATTTTCAGCCAAGCAGATAGATACAATGGGTATTTCAAAATGTCTTCAAAGCGGACTGCTTTCCATTCAAGAACACCTGCCGGGTGTTGCGTACCTGTTTGACGGCAACAGCTCCTTCGGTGTTGTGAATATTGAAACCATGATCAAGGCAGATACGAAGGTTCCAGAAGTAAGTGCTGCAAGTATTTTGGCAAAGGTGACACGGGACAGGGAGATGGTGGAGATGGGCAGGCGCTATCCACAGTATGGCTTTGAAAAGCATAAAGGATATGCGACAAAAGCCCATTATGAGGCGCTGCTGAAGCATAACCGGTGTGCGATCCACAGAAAGACCTTTCGGGTCAGAGGTTTGGACGAACCGGCTCTTTTTTAAACACTCTCTTTTAGAAAGAGATACCGTTTACAGTCGTTTTCCCGTTTCTCATAATGAGCGTATAGCTTTTTCCTCCATTCTCTTCTTTGGGAGGGATAAGCATCATCAGCATCATAGCTCTTGGATCCTCTCCGATAACAGAGAGGATCTCATTTGAAACGACTATTTTTGTATGGCTGTCAAGCGCATTGAGAAGTATAAGCGGGTTCTTGTCCAGCTGGGAAATATCGATATTCGGGTCAAACTTGAAAGAAGAGTTCACTAAAACTCCTCCTAGCTTTTTACCATTTTCAACGATCTTCTGAATGGAAAAGTTGTTGACAGTGAGAGTGATACCTTTTGAAAGCAGCAATCTGAGCTGCTTTTTGTAAGTCTCTGTCTCTATATCGCTCTTTTGCAGTTTATCGAGGGCATCTATATCAATATTCTCTATACTTACATCCCCGTGAAGATCGTTCAGAGAAAAGACTCTGGCTTTGGCTTTGGCCTCCAATACTTTTACAGTTGTTTTAATATGGCTTTGTAAAAGACCGTTTATAAACTTTTGGGAACTCTTTACCGATACTTCTCTGATCTCTGAGGAGAAGGTATCAGTTTGTCTCATATGAATATGTTCTACTTCGTAGAGAGCATCTACATCATGAATCGTTGTACCGGTCATTTGATGGTGGGATACCATGTTTTGAAGTGTGATCTCTGTGCCGTTGTTATCCATGATACCCAGTACTTTCAGCTTTTGGTCCAATTGTGTGATACGCTCCTGATCCATTTTTCCGGTAAAGGAAAGGCCTTTGATTTTGATCCTTACTTCCCTTTTTCCTGTCATGGTCTCATCAATATCCTGCACATAGCCCTGAAAGCCGGAAAGGTTTTTATTGATATCGATATGGATAAGAAGTTTTTTGTTGTCAAATATTTTCTGTATCTGGGAGAAGAGCGCTTTTTCCTCTTCATTCTCTGCAGTCTCAAGAATCCCGTCAGGCAGTTTTACAGGATAGAGATCAATGGAAAGTGCACTGTATATATCTTTCATATAGAAAACATCCGCACCGATCTTCATTCCTTTAAGTAGTGCGATCTCTTCAGGTGTTGTCGGGGTTCCCTGTGCAGTAAAGTAAGATGCGATCTTGGGAGGATCATCGAAACGGATAATGAAATGCTCTTTTTTGCCACTATTCTTGCGGTTTTCTATGACAAAACCGTTATGTTGCAATATGGTCAATTCCTGGTTGAGTTGTTTTTTGGCCTGTATAGTGAGTTCATCATGTCCCAGACTCAGGAAGTAGATGAGTGCTGCGGCAATAAGACCGAAAATCACTATGCCGGCTTTTTTCATAGAGATCCTTTAGTTTGAACGGGAGTAGAGAGTTCTGAGGTGCTCCATCTTCCTGCCCATGTTCAGGAGAGTCATGTCTGCAAGAACCAGTGCCATCATTGCCTCACAGACGACAGCACCGCGAATGGCAACACAGGGGTCATGGCGTCCTTTAAGGTTGCACTTGACCGGTTCATTGGCAGTAGTGACTGTATCCTGTTCCTGAAAAATGGAAGGAGTTGGTTTAAAGTGGGTCTTTATAATGATAGAATCTCCATTACTGATACCGCCAAGCATTCCGCCGGAGTGGTTGCTTTTGAAGCCTTCTGGTGTGATCTCGTCGTTGTTCTCACTGCCTTTAAGGTGTGTACTGGCCACACCGTCACCGATCTCCACAGCTTTGGCTGCATTGATTCCCATCATAGCATCTGCAAGAACAGCATCGAGTTTATAATAGAGAGGCTCACCAAGACCGACAGGTACACCTGTAGCTGTTGTCAAAACCACACCGCCTACGGAATCATGGTTCTCTTTGGCAGTCAGTATTGCCTCCTCCTGTATTTTTTCTTTGTTTGGATCAAGGGCATAGAGTTTTGAGTTTTTAGCATATTCAAAGTCTATGCTCTCTGCTTTGATACCGTCGACTTCACACAGACCGCTTTGGATCTCGATGCCCAGTTCCCGCAGCATTAGTTTGGCGATGGCACCACCGGCCACACGTGCTGCTGTTTCTCTTGCCGAGCTCCGTCCGCCGCCGCGATAGTCACGCAGACCGTATTTGTGAAAGTAGGTGAAATCTGCATGTCCCGGGCGGAAAAGATTTTTGACATTCTCATAATCTTTGCTCTTCTGATTGGTGTTGAAGATGATCATTGCAATGGGAGTACCTGTACTCACACCTTCAAAAACTCCGGAGAGTATCTCAACTTTGTCATCCTCTTTACGCCCGGTCTCAAGCTTGCTTTTGCCAGGTTTGCGTCGATTGAGTTCGGATTGTATAAATGCTTCATCGATCTGGAGTCCTGCCGGTACACCGTCAATAATACACCCGATCGCTTTTCCATGTGACTCGCCAAAAGTGGTCAATGTCAGTCTCTTTCCAAAGGTATTCATGCTTTCAGTGCCTCCAATGCGATCTGTGCAGCTTTCTGCTGTGCCTCTTTTTTGCTTTTTCCTTTTGCCTTGGCGATGATCTCATTATTGAGTGTCACAGCGATCTCAAACTCTTTTTTGTGATCAGGGCCGGAAGAACCCAGAAGTTCATATTGCGGGGTGACACCATGGGATGCCTGTGTCAGTTCCTGAAGGGCGGTTTTGTAATCCTTGGAGAGTGAGTCCAGGTCTATCTTCGGATGTGATGCCTCCAGAAGGGAAATGGAGATCTCTTTTGCCTTTTCCAGTCCAGCCTCCAGATAGACAGCTCCGATAACTGCTTCAAAGGCATTGGAGAGCAGGGAGGGTTTGTGACGTCCGTTGTTGTTCTCTTCTGCCGAGGAGAGAAAGATGTACTCACCCAGATCGATAGTCTTTGCCAGAAGGGTAAAGCCGCTTTCATTCACCAGTGACGCACGGATCTTTGAGAGTACCCCTTCATTGGAGTTTGGGAACTTGTTGAAGAGGTATTCCCCAACAATAAGGTCAAGTACGGCATCGCCCAAAAACTCAAGCCGCTCATTATTGTAAGGCTTTTTATAACTTTTGTGTGTTAAAGCCTCAATAATCAATTGCTTATCTTTAAATGTATAGTTCAGTCGTTTTTCCAGTTGACTGTAGTCTGTCATTGTAGTATCCCTTTATTTTGGTATGTCTGTTGTGCCATTGCGAACCTGTGTATCCCAATAGAAGCCTCTTTGGTCTGCAAAGCCCGGGATGACACCCCTGTTATTATCTATTTTGAAAACGCTCTGCCTCTTCCTTTGCAAGAGCGTCACAGCGTTCGTTCTCCGGATGACCGTTATGTCCGCGTACCCAGGTACCGTGGACATTGTGCGGTGCAGCAACCTCCAGATACTCTTTCCAGAGATCAATATTTTTGACCTTTTTGAAATCTTTTTTTACCCAGGTATCCAGCCACTCGTTGATCGCTTTGACCACATAGGAGCTGTCAGAGATCACTTCCACATCGCAGGGCTCTTTGAGCAGCTTCAATCCCTCGATTACTCCCCTCAGCTCCATACGGTTGTTGGTAGTGTGTGCTTCCCCGCCACAATACTCTTTTCTGTGCCCATTGTACTCCAGGATACCTCCATAGCCTCCGGGACCGGGGTTGCCCAGACTTGAACCGTCAGAGTAGAGAGTAATCTGTTTGCGTACTTGCTTTTGCAATCTGTTCCTCGACTTCTACAGAGTTGATCGCCATACAGTTTGGACACCGTTTGAACGAAACAGGAAAACTCTGTTTACATTTTTTACACAGATAGGAGAACTGCAGATCTCCCTCTTCAAAACCGTTCTCTTTGGCTTTTGCCAGCATATCCAGAGAGAAAATACCGCTTTGGGCCATCGGTTTTTGCAGATACCCCTTTGCATAATAGAGTGTACCCAGTTGTGTATTGTTTGAGATTATATCCAAATCGAGTTGTGAATTGGGTAAGAACCAGAGGATATCAAGTATCTCTCTAATACGTGAAGTATCAATATTTTTCCAGGCAATACGCGTATCCAGCTGAAGCATTGCAGCGATGATCTGACGATAGAGACCAGGTTCTTCGTTCAGCAGTTCCTGCAGTGAGAAGAGCTTCTTTTCTGCAGCTATGGAGCGGTTGGCCATCAATTGGGAGAACTCAAGAAATTTTTGGAGTGTATGGGTGTCCTCTCCAAGCACTTCAAGTGGTTCTATAACCTCTTTTGCCTTATCATACTGCTGCATTATCTCATAAACGACCCCCAACTCATAAAGTACTTTTTTATTGCGGGGTTTTTTGCGCAGTATCTCGACATAGATAGTTCTTGCACGCTCCAGAAAGCCGGCATGCAGGTAGGTTGTGCCCAGCCGTTCCATTAATTCTGTTTTCGCCAGTTCATTGGGTATGTTTTTGATCAGATAGAGATAGATACTGATCGCTTTATGATACTCCCCTGAGTTCTCGAACGCTTTTGCAAGCAGTGTAAGGGGCTTGAACATATGCTCTTCAAAAGGCATGGAAGCTGTATCGAGTGCACACTCTGCACTGTCAAACTTGTCCAGGAACTTCAGCAGGTTTCCGGCTTCTTTTTGCTGTTTATAGACTCCCCATGCATAGGTAGCTACAGCAATAATAAGGCTGATAACAATAATAAGCAGAATACTGAAAAGCGGATCGTTGTAGGTAGGGAGGATATGCTCCATTAAGTGCTCCTTTGGGAGTGTTTAATGGAGGGTGAAGAGTGAAGAGTGAAGAGTGAAGAGTGTAGGTATGCACAACACGTTTGTTGTGCTTTTATTGGATAGGCAGTTTTGTTTTTCACTTTTCATTCCTCAGTTCATCATTCATCATTCATCATTCATCATTCTATGTTGGATTATACCAAATTGGATATAATGTTACTATGATAGATAACGCGTCCATTGAATCACTTAAAAATAGTATCGATATTGTTGATGTGATCGGAAATTATGTTGAGCTGAAAAAGGCGGGAGCCAACTATAAGGCAAACTGTCCGTTCCATGGGGAGAAGACGCCTTCTTTTGTTGTCAGTCCTTCCAAACAGATCTACCACTGTTTCGGATGTGGTGTCGGAGGGGATGCTATCAAGTTCGTTATGGAGCTGGAAAAACTTGCCTATCCTGAAGCGATCGAGAAACTGGCATCAATGTTCAACTTCTCGCTAAACTATACCAAAGGCAGTTCTGACTACTCGGATGCCAAACGGCTGCTTGAGGCGATCCAGCGCTGGTATGTAAAGAATCTTGAACAAAACAAGACGGCAAAATCCTATTTGCATGACAGGGGAGTATCGCAAAACTCCATCGAGCGTTTTGGTATCGGGTATGTACCTGACGGAAGGTCAGTGATGCGTTTTCTGGATTCGGCATCGTTGCCGCGTCCCCAGGCTGCTGAGGCAGGGATCATTGCACAGGGAGAAGATGGAGGGTACTATGCCAGACTGGTTGAGCGTATTACCTTCCCTATCTTCTCGCCCAACGGGGCAGCGGTAGGATTTGGAGGACGTACTATTACAAACCACCCGGCCAAGTATATCAACTCTCCCCAGACAAAACTCTTTAATAAGTCCCGTCTGCTTTATGGCTATAATCTTGCAAAAGAGAGTATCTACAAAAATAAAAAGCTGATCGTCTGTGAGGGGTATCTGGATGTGGTGATGTTCCATCAGGCAGGTTTTACAGAAGCGGTTGCGACCCTTGGTACGGCATTGACACAGGAGCATTTACCGCTGCTTCGTAAAGGGGAGCCTAAGATCATTTTGGCATATGATGGGGACAAAGCAGGTGTATCTGCTGCACTGAAAGCGGCACAGATGCTTGCTTATGCAGGATTTGACGGTGGAGTTGTACTCTTCCCGGACGGACAGGATCCAGCTGATCTTATTGCGAAAGGGGAGAGTGAAACAGTTGCGAAACTGCTGCGTGAAGCCAAGTCGATCATTCCTTTTGTGCTTGAAAAGATCGCAGAGAGTTACGATCTGTACGATCCTCGAGCAAAAGAGACAGCATATGGCGCAATGAAGCAGTTCCTCTCCGGACTCAGCCAGATCATTAAAGATGCCTATATTCCGATGGCAGCGACTTTGATCGGGGTAGCTCCCGCCATGTTCGGTACCCAGACTCAGCCAAATCGTGCCAGAGAGAGTTTTTCTCAGCCAAAAAATGATGTCGCAAAGCTGAGTATCCTCAAGACCTTGCTGGAAAAACCGGAGCTGATCGACTTCGTGCTGGATGTGATTGACATAAAGATGTTCGGTACGTATGCTTCTCTTTTTGCCTCTGTAGTCAATGGTGAGAAAGAGCACCCTCAGTTGATGGGTCTATCTGTGGACGAAAGTATAAAGACCATGACCGAAAAAGAGTTGGAGAGGGCGTTGATACAATTTTTAAAGACATACTACGAAGAGAAGCTAAAGCGTATTCCAAAGGACACTACTATGCCTTCGTCCCAAAAGGTATATTGGATAAGAAAGATAAAAACCGATATCATACCAAGACTGAAACGGGGTGAACTGGTTGCCTCTGTTACAAACATATAGATACTTCCAAAGGAAAAACAATGGCTACAGCAAGTGCAAGACATATTTTGGTAAACGATGAAACGTTCTGTCATGAACTTAAAGCAAAGATCAGCTCCGGAGAGATCACGTTTGAAGAAGCGGCAAGAGACCACTCTTTGTGTCCTTCTGGCATTAAAGGGGGAGAATTGGGCAGCTTCAGTCAGGGGCAAATGGTTCCTGAGTTTGACAAAGTGGTATTCAATGATGAGGTAGGTGTAGTTCACGGTCCGGTAAAAACCCAGTTTGGTTACCACCTTCTGGAAATAACAGAACGCTCATAATTGTACATAAGATGGGTAATCTTTTATCCATCTTATGCTAAAATCCTTTTTATCTAATCTTTGGGGGCTTAGCTCAGCTGGGAGAGCGCTTCGCTGGCAGCGAAGAGGTCGTCGGTTCGATCCCGATAGTCTCCACCACTCTTTTATTTCAATACACTCCACATAGAAATACTTCTTGCCAAATTTACTCTTTTTTCAATCGATACTGTTTGTTTTATCAAAATGTTTTAATTTAAAACATATTTAAAAGTTCAGTTCATATTTAGTTCATATTAATTATATAGAATAAATTATTCTAATAATAGGAGACATTAACGATGAAATATTCAAACATACTAGGCTCAGTTGCATTCTCTGCACTTTTACTTATGGGAACCACCGGTTGCAATAGTGAAAATGACATACTTGCGGCAGAGGAAACGGTTTCACCGTATCAACGCGTGGCGGTTATCCCGGGCACATGGGATGATGTGAATGCAATAGCAACCAAAATTGCACAAATGACTATATACAGTGATGAAAACCAAACTCTCGGATATCCTACCAACTGGGTTATTGCCGGTGCAAACCTTGCTGGGGGAGAGACAGATGACGGACTGGATGACCTGCTGCCGATCCCTGCTATCGGAGGAAAAAGCCGTGTGATAGAGTTCTGTAACAAAGCCTATGCGACCGCAGCTATTGAAACAGGACGGTTCCATGGTTCTGCACTCCCATGTGAGGTTTCTGTTCACAGTGACGGTACAAATGTCTATGTCGATATGTTGGATGCTGAAGCGATCTTCAATATATTTTTTACAGATGCCAAAGACAACTTTACCGATGCGGAGAATGCTGAGTTTGCAAAACTTGCTTCTGCGGTAAAAAGCGAATTACGCGGAATGGTCAAGGCTGCTCTGGAAGATGACAACGGGGCAAGCGGATCGGCTGCAGTTGACTATACGGAGTCAACACTGGCAATGGGACCGGTATTCACACAAGAGAAGATCGATAATGAGATCTCACTGCGTAACCCGTATATTGTCTACAAGTATACCGGAACCGGCACAGGTGAAGGAGGCAGTTTTACACTGGATGATGCAGATACGCTAGCACGTGAGATCATTGCAAAACTGGGAACAGATACGGCAACGGCAGATACAAATGTGCCGGGAGTATCACAAGATTCGGCATGGAGATCGGGAAGACCGGATCCGATCTCTATACCAAATGTGAAAGTGGTTGAAGCCTGTTCCCCAAAATATGCAGCAAAAGCAACGGCCTTGGGCAATGAGTATATTACTGCACTGCCATGCGAAATTACGGTATATGTTGACGAAACAGATCCGACAGGCCAGACACTGGCTATCAGCTTTTTAAATCCCAATTTTATGTTTGGAACTATGTTTGAAGGCGCTGTGGAAAAAGCTTACATGGAGGGTACGCTCAGTAAAGCAGATATGATCGAGTACAGTACGCTTGCCGATGTTGTTTTTGCTGATTTGAGACTGATCGTGGATGCAGCTGTTCAGGGCAGTGTACTGGGATTGGCTGTTCCTCAGTCGCTTTAGAACCCAATCTTCCGATTCCGGATTTCTTCCGGAGTCATACTCCCCCATAGACACTACATACTATAGAAAGACCAAAAGCTATACTCCTTCTCGTAATATAGTACCGGGATGAAGTTTTATTAGCAAAAGGGATTATAGATTTGAATTGGTGTCAAGTAAGTTTCAGTTGATATAATTTGAGTAGTTGTATTGGTGACCCCTAGGAGACTCGAACTCCTGTGGCATGGATGAAAACCATGAATCCTAACCGCTAGATGAAGGGGCCGCAATAGTAATGAAAATAGTATAGACAAGAGATAAATGGTGACCCCTAGGAGACTCGAACTCCTGTGGCATGGATGAAAACCATGAATCCTAACCGCTAGATGAAGGGGCCATTTACAACTTGTGGACGGAATTATATAAACTGAATGCTTAAAAAACTCTTAAAATAGGGTATAATTTTATTAAAAATCCAAAGAGGTCTTGATGAAAGCAAAAATCTCTCTGCTGTCTTTGTTGTTGATGTTGTTTTTGCAGGCATGCAGCACACAACCCTATCTGCAGCAGAACAGTGCCTTTATTGTATTCAGAACACCAACAATGAAATATGCGGACCAGGGGTTTGTCTATATGAACAGGGAGGAGATTAAAGCAGAGGTCTATGGAAGCGGCCAGGCACTCTTCTCTCTGAAGATCAATAAAGACTCTGTCTGTACCGGCCGATTTTCCTGTTTAAGCCGAAGAGCTTTTACCGATAAAGTTCTCTCTCCTTATTATCCGGATGATACGATAGAACAGATATTTCGTTCTGTTCCGGTCTTTAACGGGGAAAAGGTTTGGAAAAAACGTAACGGCTTTACACAAAAACTTATCAAACCGAATAAATATCATATTGACTATAGTGTTTTAAATAATGAAACAATTTTTCGTGATACAATCAATCATATTGTGATCAAGATCAAACGGATGAGAGGTTAAAATGAAATTTGTCGGAGCACACGTCAGTGCCAGTGGCGGAGTAGAAAATGCACCGCTTAATGCTATGAAGATAGGTGCAAAAGCTTTTGCACTTTTTACCAAGAATCAGCGTCAATGGGTGGCTAAACCGTTGGAGTCCAAGAGTATTGATGCTTTTCAGAAAAATCTTGAACTCTCCGGGATATTGCCAAAACATGTACTTCCCCACGACTCCTATCTGATCAACCTGGGACATCCCGAAGCAGACAAGCTGGAAAAATCGCGCAATGCGTTCATTGATGAGCTGGAACGTTGTCGTATTTTAGGGTTGGACAAGCTTAATTTTCATCCCGGGTCACACTTGGTAAAGATTCCCAAAAAAGATCCTTTGTATGAAGAGAAGATGATGGAGGCGGAACTGCATTGTCTGGATGTGATTGCCGAGTCGATGAACCGTGCCATCGATGCGACAGCAAATTCCAATGTCAAACTGATTATCGAGAATACGGCAGGACAGGGAAGCAACCTCGGTTACAGATTCGAGCATTTGGCACACTTGATCGACAAGGTTGAAGACAAAAGCCGCGTAGGTGTCTGTCTTGACACCTGTCACACCTTCACTGCAGGTTACGATTTGCGTACAAAAGAAGCCTATGATGAGACAATGGAGGCATTTGACCGTATTGTCGGAGCTGAATATCTGATGGGTATGCACATTAATGACTCCAAACCGCCGCTTGGTTCCAGGGTTGACAGGCATCACTCTCTGGGCTTGGGAGAGATAGGCTGGGATGCCTTCAGGTTCATTATGAATGATACACGTATGGATGATATCCCATTGATCCTTGAGACGATCAATGAGGAAATCTGGGCAGAGGAGATCAAAGCACTGTATGCATTGACAGAGAGCTGATGCATACATCTGTTTGGACTTGACTCAGGATCTTGAGGGAAAGGTCCTGAGTCAAGTTCAGTGCAACTGAACATTTAAAGGAGGAGAATGATGAAATACAGTATGACAAAAGCTCTATTGGCAATGTCGGTTGTTTTTTTCGTAGGGTGCGGCGGAGGCAGTCTGGAGCAACCTGCAAACGAAACAGTGGTCGGAGGTGAAGTTGTTGTTGATCTTGATGGAGAGACGATCAAGCAGAGTTTACTGCAGGCAGGGACACCGGGAGTAGATGCCTCTACAACCGTTTATGGGTACAAAGCCTATAAAATTCCCTATAAAACAACGGATGAAGAGGGGAATATTGTTGATGTATCCGGTTTGATGGTTGTTCCAACAGGTGTACCGGAAGCTATGACCGCAGCAGGTTTCTCTCTTGTCAGTGATTCTCATGGTACTATTTTTGCCAACTGGGAGGCACCGACAGAAATTGCATCGCTGACCAACGCTCCAGACGGAGCCCCTGTTATTCTGACATCACTGGCAGCATTTGTAACGCTCCAGGCGGACTATATAGGGTTTGGTGATTCGGTCGACCATTATCATCCGTTTGTTCTGAAAAAGTCCTTGGCTAATGCAACAGTTGACTTTATCAAGGCGGCAAAAGAGTTTGCATCCAACAACAATATTCCTTTGAACGGGCAACTCTTTTTAACGGGATACAGTGAGGGCGGGTATGCATCCGTGGCTGCGTTGGAAAAGATTGAAAATGAGGGTGAGTTGCAAGTGACAGTTGCCGCGCCGATGGCTGGTCCGTATATTATGGATGGTCTGGCCGCTCAGGTTTTGTCTCTCGATACACTGAGTGTTCCCTCTTTTATGGCAGATGTTGCATATGCATATACAAAAGCCTATGGACAAGAGATCACTTCTGTACTCAATGAACCTTATGCCTCCAAACTCGATGGACTGTTCGACGGGACAAAAACACGTTTGGAGATTGATCCGGAGTTGACAACGGTAACTACAGGACCTGACGGTCTTTTTACGGAAAGCTTTGTTAGCGGATTTTTTTCCGGAAACTGGTTTACACTGGCTGCGAACGAAAACAATGTACATACCTGGGGACCAAGTACACCTGTAAAGTTGCTGCACTGTAAAGGTGATGATGTAATTCCTTATGATATTTCTGTATATACACAGCAGACTATGGTCGGATACGGCGCACAAAGTGTTGAGCTTATTCCTGTCGAGGATACACTGGGACTGGGTACTACGGTAGGTCATGCTGAGTGTGCGCTTCTTGCCTATGGTATAGCGGCAAATATTTTTGCTCAAACACGTCAGGCAACAATAGGATATTAGGAGAAAATCAATGAAAAAGATAATCGTACTTTCAACATTGGCCGGCAGCCTGCTGTTAGGCGGAGCCTACAAACTACCGGAACAGTCACTGAACTCTATGGCACTTGGTGCAGCATATGTGGCACATACAACTGAGGCGGATACTGCATACTTTAACCCGGCAAATATGGCATTCATGGGAGACAAACAGTATATTGACGGAGCGGTAACCTTGATTCGTCTGCCGTCGAATGTCTATACACTGATAGACCCTTATTCCGGTGAATCGAAAACAGAAAATATAGTTGTACCTACAATACACTATGTTGCTGCACCTGCAGGTGATTTCAGGTGGGGGGTCAGTATAGCAGTTCCAGGCGGTTTGACAAAGAGGTGGGACTCTGCCTATCAAAAACTCTATGCAGAAGAGTTTACTCTGAAAAATGTGGAAGTCAACCCTGTAGTATCATATAAGATCAATGAGAAGTTTGCAGTAGGTGGAGGGGTTCGCCTTGTTTACAGCGAAGGTGTTGTCAAAAGTGACGGTAGGGAAACTACTCCGTATCCTATTGCAAGAGAGATGGAAGGGAATACGATTGAGTTCGGATATAATCTTGCCGTGACCTACCGCCCGACAGATGATATCTCTATGGCAGTGACCTACCGCTCCAACATTGATCTGAATGAAGAGGGTGAAGCAAATCTTTATTTTGGCGGCGTAGGAGAGCAGTATGATGCTGAGGTTTCAGTTCCTCTTCCTGCAGCACTCAATATAGCAGTATCCAAAACATGGAATAATAGATTCACACTCGAGTTTGTTTATGAACGAACCTACTGGTCTGCCTATAAAAGCCTCGACTTTAATTACGACCAGGATATTTTGAATCCTGTGCTTGAGGAAGCATTTAATACGCCTATTCCCAAAAACTGGAAGGATACCAACACTTTCAGGGTCGGTGCGACCATAGAAATGGATAAAATAACGATGATGATGGGATTTGCGATCGACGAAACGCCTGTGCCGGAAGAGACACTCGGGTTTGAGCTTCCTGACAGTGATGCCAAGGTCTTCTCTATGGGATTCCGTTATCAGCAGACTGAGAGTCTCTCCTGGGGAGCTGCTTTTTTGTATGACAGCAAAGAGAGTCGATCTATAACGCCGGGGGTTAATTCCAACGAGGTTCTTGCCAATGGGGGAAGTTTCCACGAAGGAGGTGCATACTTGACAACAATAGGTGTATCATACGAGTATTAATATGAGCTATCAGTTTAACAATTTTTATGAACTCATTGTATACCATGCAAAAAAGCGAAAGAACAAAACAGCACTTTTTGTGGATAATGAGAAGATATCTTACGGTGAACTTCTCTCAAAGGCAGACAGGCTTGCAGGGTTTTTGGCAGAGAAAGGGGTGAAAGAGGGTGACAGGGTCGCACTCTTCTTGCGAAATTCCCCAGAGTTTATCTATACAGTTTTTGCGGCTTCCAAACTGGGAGCTATTCTGGTTCCTGTAAATACTTTTTTAAAAGAGGAAGAGCTCAGCTATATTCTTGAAGACAGCGGCAGTTCCGTATTGGTAGCTTCTGCTATACATGACAAAGTAGTCAACTACAGCCAGGCAAGCAGGCTTTGCAGGTTCATTCTCTGGGAAGGTGATGTGCTGGTCGAAGGTGAACAGCATCACTATTTTGAAGAAGCGTTTAGGTCGGATAAAACGACAGAACATATACAGAGAGGACTTGAAGAGACAGCAGTTATTATTTATACTTCAGGAACTACAGGTAAGCCCAAAGGGGCTATGTTAAGCAATAAAAACATACTGTCAAATGCAGACTCCGGAAGAAGAACCATTAATGTAACGGCAAAAGACAGAGGGATAGTTTTTTTACCCATGTTCCACTCCTTTACCTTCTCTATCGGTGTCATCCTGCCTTTATATGTAGGAGCAAGTATCGTGATCATCAAATCACTTCAGCCCTTCTCCAATATCTTTAAACAGACACTGCTGAAGCAGGTTACAATTTTCTTTGGTATTCCTGATGTTTACAATGCTCTGGCAAAAGCAAAGCTTCCGTGGTACTTTATGTGGTTCAACCGGATTCGTGCATTTATTTCCGGTGCTGCAGCACTGCAGCCTAAAACACTTGAGGCCATGGCAAACAAGTTTAAGCGTGCTACGCTGCTTGAAGGATACGGTTTGAGTGAAGCGAGTCCGGCTGTCTGTATGAATACATTCAAAAAACAAAAAGCCGGCTCGGTCGGGACGGCACTCTACAGTTATGAGATGAAGATCGTTGACGAGAATATGAAGGAACTTCTGCACGGGGAGATCGGGGATATTATCGTCAAGGGAGACAATGTGATGCAGGGGTACTGGAAACGCCCCGAAGCGACAGCAGAAACTATCGTAAACGGATGGTTGTTGACAGGCGATATGGGCTATATGGATGAAGAGGGATTTCTTTTTATTGTGGACAGAAAAAAAGACCTTATTATCTCCAAAGGGATCAATATCTACCCGCGTGAGATAGAAGAGGTGATTGATGCGTTTGCCGGGGTAAAAGCATCGGCAGTAGTTGGTGTTTTCGATGAGAAACACGGGGAGATCCCTGTCGTTTATATTGAACTTGAAGAAGGGACTGAATCACTGGATGAAGCAGGACTGAAAAAGTATCTGCGCGAACAACTGGCCAATTATAAAGTACCGAAGCAGATTCATGTTATTGATGAACTTCCGAAGAATGCCACAGGTAAAGTACTTAAGCGTGTGCTGAAAGAGAAGCTGAAGCAATCGAAAGAAGCATAGGTCGGGTTATCCGCCTAAAGATGATTTAAGACTCTGCAAGGGAGAAGAGATCAAAGCAATAACAAATGCAAAACTCATTATAGGGACTGAGATCATCGAAGGGTTGACACTGCTGTTGGATGAAAAGATCAGAGCTGTTGACAGGCATGTCAACATTGATGGTGCTTCTATTATCGATGCACAAGGCTGTTTTGTAAGCCCGGGATTCATCGATCTTCATATCCACGGAAGCGGTGGTGCAGATGTGATGGATGCTACACACGAGGCACTTGAAACCATCTCCCAGACACTTTTACAAACAGGTACAACAGCCTTTCTTGCTACAACTATGACAATGTCCCGGGAGCGGATCGATGCGGCTTTGGAGAATATCAGAGAGTACAGTGCCGGTGTGTCTGGGGCACAGATCATCGGTGTACATATGGAGGGACCGTTCATTAACCCTCTCAGGCATGGAGCACAGGATGTCAAATATGTGGCAAAGCCGGTACTGGAAGCAGTAGAACCTCATACAGATATCGTCAAAATGATCACACTTGCACCGGAAGTGGAGGGTGGAGAGCTTTTTGTCAAGCTGTTGACAGAACATTTTCCTCATATTATTCTAAGTATTGGCCATTCCGAAGCAAACTATCATGAGACAAAAGAGAGTTTTGGGTGGGGGATCTCACATGCAACCCATCTTTTCAATGCTATGCCCCCTTATCATCACCGTGATCCCGGACTTGTCGGTGCAGTGCTTGAAAGCGATGTTACCTGTGACGTAATCGCCGATCTGCTTCATTTGCATCCTGCCGTACTGAGACTGGTACACAGGATGAAAGAGGACAAACTCATCCTCATTACAGATGCAATGCGTGCAGGATGTATGAAGTGCGGTACCTACGAACTGGGCGGACAGGAGGTTTTGGTAAAGGATGGGAAAGCGACACTCCAAGATGGTACACTCGCAGGCAGTGTACTGAAGATGAATGAAGCACTCCGGCATATGGTAGATCATACAGCTATGTCGCTGCCACAGGCGGTATTCAGTGTAACAGAGGCACCTTCAAAGAAACTGCGACTGAACAAAGGCTGCCTGAAAGAGGGCTACGATGCCGATATTGTGATCTTTGATGAAGATTTCAGTATCATATCGACTATTGTTGCAGGTGAAGTGAAATACCAAAGGAGAATGTAATATGTTCGGATTTTTAAAACGCAAACAAAGAGAGATCTTCTCCCCCGCTGATGGGCAGCTTATTGATATCACAGAGGTTCCCGATACAGTCTTTTCCCAAAAAATGGTAGGTGACGGGGTTGCCCTCAAACCTGTGGGAGATACCTTCTGCGCTCCCATCGATGGAGTTATCAGTAAGATTTTTCCCACTAACCATGCCTTTAGCATTAAAAGTGACAAGGACATGGAGGTGATGGTGCATATCGGTCTGGAGACGGTCGCATTGGAAGGGAAAGGTTTCGAACGCCTTGCCGGTGAAGGTGACAAAGTATCGGTCGGTGATCCCATCATCAAGGTCGATCTGAACTACATTGCCGAGCATGCGAAAGATACTATCACCCCCATCATCGTTTCTGAAGAGAGCGATGTCAAAAGTATTGAGAAGAAACTGCGTATTGTCAAGTGTGGTGATCTCATTATGGAGGTGAACTGATGCCTCAGCACTCAAATGATGTAGTTACCTATATCCTTTATGCAGTGATCATTGTGGTGACGATCGTTATATTGAAGATGCCAAAGAAGAAGTGATGTTATTGCGGGTTTGATCCGGGATTTCAAAACTTCTTTTTGCTCATTGCATTTCTAATGCTCTCCGCGACACTTTCCGCTTTTGTACCAAGTACGATCTGTATGGAGTGCCTGTCAGGTCTTATGACACCTTTGGCACCCAGTGCTGCAAACTCTTCATCTTTCAGGGATCCGCTCTCTTTGAGAGTGATACGAAGTCTGGTAATACAGGCATCGACAGTCACGATATTCTCTTTCCCGCCCAGTGCTGCGATGAATGCAGTACTTTCGTTGGAGGCACAGTTATTGCGGTTATTCTCTTCAGAAAGTTCTGACTCAAAGATTGTAAGTTTGAAAAACTTGATCGTGTAGTAGCTGACTATAAAGTAGATCAGTGCGAAGAGCGCTCCAAGAGGCAGTATGCGGAGGGGATTTGTTGCCAGTTTGTAGTTGATGACATAGTCGATGAATCCTGCTGAGAACCCAAAGCCGGCATGAACGTCAAGTGCCTGTGCTGCGGCGAGAGCAAATCCTGTCAACAAGGCATGGATGACAAAGAGCAGCGGAGCGACAAAAAGAAAGAGAAACTCCAGAGGTTCAGTGATGCCCGTCAGAAAAGAGGTAAAAGCTGCTCCTGCCAGAATGGCACCTGCTTTTTTCCGGTAAGCCTCAGGTGTGTTCAGGTAAATGGCATAGGCCATAGCCGGCAGTCCGAACATCATGACAATATAGAAACCGGACATATAGATGCCTGCGCTTTTGTCTCCGGCAAAGAAACGGTGCAAGTCTCCGTTTGCAATAACCTCTACCCCGTCTTTGAGGTAGGTGTACTCTCCAAGCTGGAACCAGAAGAGCGAGTTGAGAATGTGGTGCAGTCCCAGAGGGATGAGCAGCCGGTTGAGTGTACCGTAGATAAAGGTACCTGTTTCACCCAGCCCGATAATGGTATTGGAGAAGGAGTCGATACCATTTTGGGCATAGTGCCAGAAGTATCCTGCCAATACACCAACAAAGATAGCTGCAAGAGCTGTGATGATAGGTACAAAACGTTTGCCTCCAAAAAACCCAAGGAACTCCGGGACTTTTATGGTATGGTAGCGGTTGTAGAGCGTTCCGGCGATCACACCGATAATGATTCCTACAAAGACACCCATGTTGACATCTTTGTCAATACTGATGTAAACAGCTTTTGCAATGAGCACACCGATGGCACCGCTCAGCGCGGCGGCTCCGTCATTATTTTTCGCCAGGCCATAGGCGATACCAATACCAAAGAGCAGGTCGAGGTTGGCGAAAACTGCTTCTCCGGCACTTTTCATAATGACAGCGATCTGGCCGTCAAAGATGTCTCCAAAACCTAAACGCAAGAGCAGTGCTGCAATAGGAAGTACCGCAATAGGGGTCATTAATGCCTTGCCGATCTTTTGTAAAAGATTAAACATGTAACAGCCTTTTTTCTCTGGTTGTATATGGGTCTTTGTATGTATGGTTCTGAGTCTGTTCCGTCAAGTTTGGAAGGAGTACGTATTCAAACATTCCGAATGGTCTCCTTGGTCTGTGCAATATTTCTGGCTGAAACACTGAGTCTTCTCACTCCGATCTCAATGAGCTTTCCGATCGCTTTGGTATCTCCGGCAAGTTCTCCGCATATGCTGATGGGTTTCTCTGCTTCATCCACGATCTTTTTGATGGCAGCAAAGAGCGCTTCTGAACGCGGATCAAGTTTAAGTGTAGCATGGGTACGTTCAGTGGCGAAAAGATACTGGTTAAGGTCATTTGTTCCAATGGAGTAGAAGTCGACAACATCATTGAAGTGTGTGATCAAAAAGAGTACAGAAGGTACTTCGACCATAATACCAAACTCTATATGGTCAAGGTTGAGGTGATACTTTTTTGCCACATCAAGCGCAAATGCTTTAGCCTCTTCAAACTCTTTGACTGTGCTTATCATGGGGAACATTATTTTGACAGATTTTCCTTTAGCCGCAGTAAAAATGGCATACATCTGTTCTTCAAGGAGTTCGGGATGGGTTTTTAGGAGTCTGACCCCTCGGATACCAAGGAACGGGTTGCTTTCCGGTGGCAGGGTGATATATGGCAGTGCTTTGTCCCCTCCTATATCGAGTGTGCGTACAGTGACCTCTTCAAAGAGAGAAAAGATCGATCTATATGCTTCAACCTGTGCTTCAAAAGTTGGTTTCTCCTCCTTGAAGAGGAACTCGGTACGTAAAAGGCCGATTCCTTCGGCTCCCTCTTCCCTGGCAAGCTGTGCTGAGGTAACATCTGTGACGTTCGCCAACACTTTAATTGTATCACCGGAGGTGGTCACAGCACTTTCAAAACGTCTGCTTTGTGCAGTTTGTTCATTTTTCCTGTCGTTCTCTATGCGTATTTTTGCCTGATGTATATCTGCCGGTGTCGGATCAATGACAACGATACCTCTATGTCCGTCCAGAATGATCTCATCGGGCTCTTTACCTTTCATAGAAAAGGTATTGATGATTAATGAGGGGATACCGGAAGCTCGAAGGAGGATAGCTGTGTGGGAGGTCAGTGAAGTATTGCGCAGGATCACTCCGGCAGTGTTCTGTGGCAGTGTCTCTATCCGGGAGGGAAGAAGATCATCAGCCAGAAGGATGAAAGGTCTCTGTGGATATGCTGTAACAGTCGTATACCCCAAGTGCATTTTGACCCGCTGCAGAATATCCCTGTAGTCATCGTGCCTGGTTTCAAGTATACCTCCTTTCAGTTCCCTCCCCGCTTTCTCAACTGCTTCCTCAAGCATTTCAAGAGAGGTTACGTTTTGCTGCAGGGAGGCAAGCAGCTCTTTTTGTGCCAGGTATATTCCGCTGTCGGCATCAGTTTTATGTGCTTTATATATCTGCTCCAGTTCACTGATACTTTTTGCTACCGCTTCTGTAAAGCTGGTAGTGCTTTGGGTTCGGATGGTCTCTTCTGTGTAGTGCCAGAGGGGTGAAAGTGCCATACCGCCGGAGATGATCTCCCCTTCAATACTTTCTCCTTCATATGCTCCTGTCTCTTTATCGATTCTTACTGCTTCATGGTCATTGGACATCAGTATATCAAATTTTCTGCTAAGCGTCTCCAGCGCTTCCCGGGAATCTTTCCCTTTACAGGTAAGTTCAAAATGGTCTCCTTTTTCAAGATTCAAAGAGAGAAGGGCATTAAGACTTTTTGCATTGATACTCCTCCCGTGCGTTCTTGCTTCGATCACAGCAGCGAACTTTTTGGCTTCTGCTGCAAATGCAGCAGCGGGACGAAGATGAAAACCATTGCCTGAAGTAATGTGAAGCACAGTACTGAAGCTTTTGGAAAAGAGTCTGTCAAAAAAAGGCATTGTTTACTTCATCTCCATGACGATGGCAGCTTCAGCAGGAAGCAGTGCAGAGGAAAGCATCAGTAACAGAGTGGTTTTAAGCATTGCAGCCCTTTTTTCATTTTGTGTTTGATAGGAGTAGTATATCAAATCATATCAAAACTTTGCTATACTGAAAAGAAAAACAGGAAATCGATATTGAAATATCTTATAGAATTTATTGAAGCCAAAGATGTAAAGAAAAGTTCCATTTTCACTCACTTGAAGTGTACAGAAACTGAAGCAAAACTGGTACAGTATGTCTGTCTCCGCTATGTCAGAGGACTGGAAGAGGTTCCTGTCCTTGAAATGCTGCAGGAGAATTTTCAGGGGGAGCCTTATCTTTATCTGAAAAAACTGCCGCTTGTAAAAAACCTGCTTGATCTTGGCTGGTTCATTCAGGTCAGTTTCGGACAGGTAAAAGCACATGATTCCTCACAGTTGGAGCTGATCAATACTTCTATTACACCAAGCATGTCTCTGCTGCGCCTGCTGGAGGAGGGTTCCCTGGAGATATTTCTTCCCGAGGTCAAACCCTATACTGACCATCTGGAGTATCTTCAAGACCAGTTTGATATGGTTACGCTGCTTCATAAGATCGCTACTTTCAAACAGGGATTTGCAGACAACTCCCTGAGCATCGGAAGGCTGAAGAACAAACTTACACTGCTTACCAAGCGTATTGAAGAGCGTGTCAAGATCACTGAGACACCGATTGTTGTAGAAGAGTTCTTCAAAGAAAAACAGCTTGACGAGAAAGAGCAGCGTATTTTTCTTGCCCTGCTAAAAGAGGAGTACAGCGGTGGAGAGGGGCAGTTTAGAGATATGAACACACTCATTGAACTGATCTCTTTTGATGAGTATGAGAAGATCAAGAACCGTGCGTTACTCGAAGACGGGGCCAAGCTTATTACCGAGGGGATTATCGATTATGAAGAGATCCTCAACATGTTTGGAGGAGTGAGTCGTTCTTTTTATCTGCAGGAAGAGGTGATGCAGCGTATTATCCATCCAAAAAAGAATAAAAAAGTGACCAAGCTTAAGCTTGATGCACTCGTCAAAGAGCAGGATATTTTTGAGTATCTCAAACCTGAAACCACGCTTGATGATGTAGTACTGCACCCCAAAACAAGAGAGACACTGAACAATGTGGTCAAACAGGTGGACAAAGAGGTCTTTAAAAAGCTTCGTGAATGGGGTATTAAAGACAAGCGTAAGAGTATCGATGCACGTATCATTTTTTATGGACCTGCAGGAACAGGAAAGACTATGACAGCGATGAGTCTTGCCAAAACACTCAAAAAACCGATCCTCTCCTTTGACTGTTCAAAGATCCTCTCTATGTATGTGGGAGAGAGTGAAAAGAATGTGAGACGTATTTTCGATGATTTCAAGGAGCTTAGTGCCAAAGCGAAGGTGGAGCCCATACTGCTGCTGAATGAAGCCGACCAGTTCCTGAGTGCCAGAAGTGAGGGGCACGGAAGTTCGGCTGACAAAATGCATAATCAGATGCAGAACATCTTCCTTGAACAGATCGAGAGGTTCGAAGGTATTCTTATTGCCACGACCAACCTGCTTGGCAATATTGACAAGGCCTTTTCAAGACGTTTCAATTACAAGATAGAGTTTAAGAAACCGGGTAAGAAACAGCGTCTGCGCCTATGGCAGTTCATGCTTCCCGAAAAAGCGGATTACGCTGAAGATTTTGATGTGGAGGCGCTTGCAAAATATGAACTCACCGGCGGACAGATCAATCTTATTATCAGGAACACAGCCTATAAAGTCGCTGTACGTGATGAGAGTGTCTTCAGCCATCAGGATTTTTTGGAAGAGATCGAAAAAGAGCTGGGTTCCAGTTTCGAAGGTACCAAAAGCATGGGCTTTAAGGTATGATCACTGTGTCAGCTCTATTTTCGCACCCATCAATCCGATGATACCATTCTTCACATTCAGCGGGGTGAACCCGTTTTTTTCCAAAATGCGTGAAGCACTTACGCTTCTGTTGCCGCTCCGGCAGTAGACAATGATCTTTTTGTTCTTGAATGGTGAGAGTTTGTCCAGATTGCTTTCAAGCTTTTCCAGGGGAATGAGTGTCGCACCTCTGAGGTGTCCGGTTCTGAATTCTTCAGGAGTACGGACATCCAGCAAGGTGACATTTTCATCATTTTCAAGCAGTATCTTTGCCTGCTGAGGGGTGATCGTTTCAAAATTTGCCAGTATCCAGCCTTTGGAGTATGCAAACCAGAAAAGAAGACCGATCATTGCTATATAATAAAGAAGGTTTGTCAAGTTTTTCATTTTATTCTCTTTTTTGACCGTATTTTACCACTTTAGTCTTGTTTCACATAGTTACAATAGTTCTGATCTGTTTTCGAATGAAAAAAGAGTTCAAGTAGTTTAATCATCTTTTGGTTAATATAGAAGCACTATTCTGAGAATACTCTCGTGGCAACACGCGGGAAGAATTAAACTTAGCTAAGGAATTACTATGACTCATGTAATTACGCAACATCCGTACTATGGTGTGTTCATACTGTTTGCACTGACCACCATTGCATTTACTGCAACACTGTTTCTGGCTCGTTTTGTCAGTAGAAAACTCGCCAAACTAGATACTGAAAAGCTCAAGCTGACGATCTATGAGTGTGGACCTGAAGTAACCAAACAACCCAATACTATCTCTGCGCAGTTCTATCTGATTGCGCTTCTGTTCATTCTGTTCGATGTGGAAATCATCTTTATGTTCCCATGGGCGATCGACTTTAAGCTGCTTGGCTGGTTCGGTTTTGCGGAAATGATACTGTTTATTTTACTACTTGCGATTGGTTTCGTATATGCATGGAAGAAAGGAGCACTTGAATGGCACAGCATCAAGTAAATTATGCCAGCTCAGCTGGATTGCCGATAGCATTGACTTCGGTAGACAAACTCGTTAACTGGGGGAGAAGTAACTCTCTTTGGCCTCTGACTTACGGACTCGCATGTTGTGCGATCGAAATGATGGCATCGGGTGCGTCCCGTTATGACTTTGACCGTATGGGTACGATCTTTAGAGCCTCTCCAAGACAGGCTGATGTTATGATCCTTGCAGGAACTCTCTCCAAGAAGCATGCTGAATTCGCCAGACGTCTTTATGACCAGATGACAGAGCCAAAATGGGTCATCTCGATGGGATCATGTGCGAATACCGGTGGTATGTTCAATACTTACGCGACTGTTCAGGGGGTTGACCGTATTGTTCCTGTTGATATTTATCTGCCTGGATGTGCGCCGAGGCCTGAAACACTGCAGTATGCACTGATGATGCTTCAGAAAAAGATCAGACGTGAGTCGGCGGACATGAAGAAGAACACAAAACAGAATTTGAGGTTAGTGTAATGAGAAAGTATACACCAAAAGACAATGTACAGGCAAAGTCCTACTATACGGACAGATACTGGGTAGCACCGCGTGTTCCTAGAGAAGCGGTTGAAGAGGGAAGTCACTTTGCCGAGGTAGTGAAGGCGATGAAGGACTTCAGCAAAGAGTCATATGTTGAAGTAGGGCAGCTTGTTATCCACATTGATGCACAAGAGAATTTTGAAGCGATAAAAACACTTAAAGAAGTTTGCGGATATACACAGTGTTCGGAGCAGAGTGCGGTGGATTATCTTGCTCAGGACGGCGAGTTCGAACTTTTCTACCAGTTCCTCAATGTCAATGAAGCAAAAAGAGTACGTATAGTCTGCCGTATCAAGAAAGGTGAAGCGATCGAGTCGATTGTACCGCTTTTCAATTCAGCAAATTTTGCAGAACGTGAAATGTACGATATGTTTGGAATCAAGGTGAATAACCATCCGTTTCTCAAGCGTATCATTATGCCTGATGACTGGGAAGGACATCCGCTGCTTAAGACCTATCCTCTGCATGGTGATGAGTTCGCATCATGGTATGAGGTTGACAAGATCTTCGGTAAAGAGTATCGTGATATTATCGGACCGGAGAACAGGGACCCTGCGCGGATCGACAGATATGATACGAAGCGCTTCTCCAGAGTCGGTTATGAAGTACCGTTTGGAGAAGATATCTCTCAGGGTGAAAAAGAGAATCCGATTGAATACAGTGAGACACTGCTGGTTGACTACAACAACAAGTCCGGTAAACAACTGGATCAGAGAAAGTAAGGGGAGAGAGTATGCAACAGCCTAATAAATTAACACCATTTTTCGAAAACCTCAATTTTGAGCGTGATGACAATACAATGGTGATCAACTTCGGTCCTCAGCACCCTTCTGCACACGGACAGCTTAGACTGGTACTTGAGCTTGACGGTGAACAGGTCGTGAAAGCTTATCCTGATATAGGTTATCTTCACAGGGGTATCGAGAAGATGGCAGAGAATATGACTTACAATGAGTTCCTGCCGACGACAGACAGACTTGATTATATTGCAGCAACTTCCAACAACTATGCCTATGCATTGGCTGTAGAGAAACTGCTTGGTATTGAAGCACCAAGACGTGCACAGGTGATAAGAACGATGCTGCTTGAGATCAACCGTATTATCTCTCACCTCTTCTTCATCGCAACACATGCGCTTGATGTCGGTGCGATGTCGGTGTTCCTCTATGCTTTCCGTGAACGGGAGTTCGGTATGGACCTGATGGAGGATTACTGCGGGGCAAGACTGACACACTCTGCTGTACGTATCGGTGGAGTACCTTTGGACCTTCCTGAAGGATTCATCGAGAATATGATCGCATGGTGTGACAAGGTAGATCATGAAGTGAAGAACACTTATGAAGCACTACTTACAGAGAACCGTATCTGGAAAATGCGTCTGGAAGATGTAGGGGTGATCTCCGCAGAAGATGCACTCAACTGGGGATGTACCGGACCGATGCTCAGAGGCTCCGGTGTGAAATATGATATTAGAAAAGAGGAGCCGTACGAGCTCTACAGTGAACTTGATTTCGATATTCCGGTCAGTGACAGATGTGATTCTTACGGACGTTATCGTCTTTATATGGAAGAGATATATCAGTCTACCAGAATCCTTAGACAGCTTGTACATATGTATAAAGAGAGCGAGCCGCAGCTGATGGCACATGCACCACAGTACATCTCTGCACCTAAAGAGGAGATCATGACACAGAACTATGCGCTGATGCAGCACTTTGTTCTGGTTACACAGGGGATGAGACCGCCAAAAGGTGAAGTCTATGTGCCGACAGAGTCTCCAAAAGGTGAGCTTGGCTTTTATATAAAATCAGAGGGAGAGCCGTATGCTTACCGTTTGAAGTGTAGAGCACCAAGCTTCTTCCATACAGGACTTTTACAGGATATTCTTGTAGGTACATACATTGCAGATGTCGTTACGATCATTGGTTCTACCAATATCGTATTCGGTGAAGTTGACAGATGAGAACCGTTAGAAAAGGTGAAGTGTTTCACCTTTCCAGGTTTGAAACCGAAGCGGTCGGAACAAAGTGCAGCCGCGTAGGCAGGAGGACAAATATATAATGAAAAGATATGATTTAAGACATTTACATGATGATTTTTATGACAGAATGGTCGAACTTATCGATAAAGGGCTGAAAGTTGGTGAAGTAGGGATCTTTCTGTTTGAGGTAGGTGATTTTTCCTCTATCCAGAAGAGTGCTGATGTAATCAAAGCTGCCGGACATGATCTCATGAACTCATTGAAGTTTAATGAGGTGGACTGGACCATTGTGGTTAAAAAAGTCGATGAAGAGACTAGAAAAGCCAGAGCTGAAGAGATCGAAGCAGCAAGAATAGAAGAAGAGAAGAGAGCTGCAGAAGCGGCAGCAGCAGCTGAAGAGAAAGCAAAAGCTGAAGCGAAAGCCAAGGAAGAAGCTGAAAAAGCAGCAGCCAAGGCAAAAGAAGAGGCTGAAAAAGCTGAATCAGGGAAAGAAGAGAGTGCTCCGGCGGATAAATCTGCAGCGAAAAATGCATCGGCGAAGAAAACAGCAGCAAAACCGGCAGGAAAGAAGACGCCGGCAAGCAAAACAAAGGCTAAATAATGTCACGTGTTGTATTCTCTACTTGGAGAGACGAGTTTATCGATAACCGCGGTAAGCTCTCTGATGAGTGGAGTGAATCTGGATTTAAACTGCCAGAGACCTACCATGGTGATACCAAGTCCAAAGCTTTTATCGGCTGGGATGGTGTGGCTATCTTCGATGAAGATATCGATGCAGTGGAACTGGCTTCCCAGTATGCTGCACAGTATCAGGAGTACTCTGAGGCTTGCGGACGTTGTGCACCGGGTAGGTGGGGCGGAAGGATCCTTTATGATTTGCTTGATAAAATAGCCCGTGGTGAAGGAACACATGATGATGTGGCTCATCTTAAGGAGATATCCCAAACGATGATGACCACATCCAAGTGTGAGATCGGAAAAACTGTACCGAAGCCGATTCTGGATCTGATGGAACATTATAAGGATCAGTTCGATACCTGTATTGATGCCAAACAGCCATCCAAGCATTACGGAGGGGATACCTCCTATATTGCAAAAGTGACGGCTCCATGTACCGATATGTGTCCGGCACATGTCGATATCCCTGCATATATTGAAGGTGTCAGGGATATGGTCTTTACCGATTCACTGGCTGCAACACGTCAGACAATGCCTCTGGCACATACTTGTGGACGTGTCTGCCCTCATCCATGTGAAGATGCCTGCCGCCGTGCAAACCTTGATGAACCGATATCTATTATGGAGCTTAAGCGTATCGGTGCAGATTATGAGACGGACCATGAAGTACCCTGGCTGCACCCGAGAGAACCCAAACCGCCGAGAAATGACGGAAAGAAAGTGGCGATTATTGGTGCAGGACCGGCAGGACTTACGGCTGCCTACTACCTTGCACTGGAAGGTATTCAGGTTGACATTTTTGAAGAGCTTCCTGTCAATGGCGGTGAGGTAGCTGTCGGTGTACCTGAATACAGAATGCCGGTGGACAAGTATAATAAAGATATACAGTTCGTACTTGATATGCCTACAGTCAGCATTACCAACAACCATCGTGTAGATGCTGAGCGCCTTAAAGAGATCGATGCAGAGTATGATGCGACACTGTTGGCATTTGGTACACGTCTCTCCAAAAAAGTACGTGCAACCAATGAAAACCCTAAAATGGGTGGATATTGGGGTGCGATCTCGATGCTTGACAAGGTGAACCTGTGGAACAAGTACGGTATTGGATCTCCAGCTTCTAATGAGCTCAAAGATAAGGTTGTTGTCTGTGTCGGTGGAGGATTTACTTCTATGGACGTTGTAAGATGTTCCATCCGTGAAGGTGCGAAGAAGGTGATCATGCTCTATCGTCGTGATGAGAAGACGATCATCAGAAACACAACCTATGAAGAGTACCATGAAGCAGTCGAAGAGGGAGTTGAGTTCATCTTTCACTCTGCCATTGAAGAGATCTTTGATGATGGAGAGAAGATCACTAAACTCAAGGTTAACCGTTTTGAACTGGTCCCTGATCCAGAGGGTGGTAGACCACAGCTTCAAAAGATCGAAGGTGCGGATTTTGAGATTGAATGTGATTTCCTTATTCCTGCGGTTTCCCAGGCAGCAGACCTTCAGATACTGCCGGAAGAGTGGAACATAGAACTGACTTCGTGGAATACGATCCTTACCAACGGACGAGACTTTATGAGCTCGCGTCCGGGACTTTTTGCCGCGGGAGATTGTGAGTATGGTCCTATGACAATTGTGAATGCAGTTGGTCAGGCAAGACGAGCCGCATCAGTGATTAGCCGTTATATCTATGACGGAAAATGCACATTGACTGATGATGAGATTATGGAAGATCATCTCAATAAACTCAAAGTTTATGACAAGAATGAGAAGATCACCGGTTGGATGCCAGGACTTCCGCGTGCTGTAAGTGAAAAGCTTGGTGTTGATGAGCGTAAAGACAACAACAAAGAGGTTAATCTCGGATTTACCGGGGAAGAGGCAATTGCTGAAGCAGAACGTTGTATGCGTTGTTACTACATCTCTATGGTAGCAGTGTAATGGAAGGTGGTGCAAGATGAGTGTACATAATTCAATGAATACAGGAAAGCCGATCAGCATCACTATCGATGGAAAAGTGTGTAAAAGTACGTTTGGCAAAACCATTCTGGAGATTGCCAGAGAAAATGATATTTACATTCCAACGATGTGTTACCTTACCAAAGTGCAGCCTATAGCTTCGTGTCGTATGTGTGTGGTGAATGTCGAGGGTGTTGAGGGAATGATCCTCTCTTGTCAGGAGAAGGCAGTTGATGGTGCAGTGATCACGACCAACAACAGAGAGCTTTATCAGGAGCGACAGAATATCATGAAGCTCTATAATGTCAACCATCCGCTGGAGTGTGGGGTGTGTGACAAAAGCGGTGAGTGCGATCTGCAGAACAAAACAATGGAGTTCAATGTTGACCAACAGCATTTTACCGCCCGTGATCAGCACAGACCGGTTGAGAACTGGGGACATGTCTCCTATGACCCGGCACTGTGTATCATGTGCGAAAAGTGCGTTCGTGTTTCAACCGAGATAACCGGTGATGAAGCACTGAAGGTGAAATTCGGCGGATACAGTTCGACTATCATCAATGTCAAACAGGAGAAGAACTACGCATCGCTTGGTGAAGCAGCAGCTGTCTGTCCGGTGGGGGCTTTGGTCAGTACAGATTTCAAGTATACATCCAATGCATGGGAACTTACAAAGATCCCGTCTGCCTGTCCGCATTGCGGCGGCGGATGCCAGATGTATTATGAAGTCAAACATGACCGGATATACCGTGTAACGAACACTTTTGAATTCTCAAATCTCTGTGGGGCAGGACGCTTTGGATTTGACTATGCCAATGAAGGAGCTGTGAAAGATCCAAAAGTATTTGAAAGAGCCGTAGAAGCTTTCAGGAAAGCTGATTCTGTGATCTTTTCAAACCAGACCTCCAACGAAGAGGCTCTGATCCTTCAGAAGCTCAAGGAAAAATTCGGGTTTAAGCTTGTTTCCCATGAAGCAAGAGCATATCAGAGGTTTATGAATGCTTATGCTCAAATTACAGGGAAACACCTCTATGGAGGCGATCTGAAAACACTTTCTCAATCCACTGCGGTCATTATTTTCGGAAGCCGTATCAACAATGATTCGCCAACAGTCAAGTATCATATCAATATGGCAAGCAAGTGGCATCGGGCAAGAGTAATCTATATGCACCCTATGGAAGATGCAGAGATTAAAAATATCGTGACACAGTTCATTAAGTATGAAGTAGGGAGTGAAGAGGGTGCTGCTGCACTGCTTGCACATGCACTGCTCGAAGATGCCGAACTGCCAAAAACACTGCGTGCATCACTTGATGATCTTGATATCGGCAATCTCAGCGCAGAGAGCAATATCGGTGAAGAGGAGCTTGAAGCATTGAAGAAATCTTTGCTGAAAAAGCATGGTTTCTCACTGGTTGTCGGAAGCGATCTCTATACGCATCCAAGAGCGGAGCAGATTGCCAAGCTGGTAGCACTGCTTGAACAGTACGCAGGATTCAATGTGATCTGTGTACCGCCGGCAGGCAATGCAATGGGTATCTCTCTTGTTTGCGATCTTGATGATGAGACGGAAGGGTATACAGTAGGTTATAATGCCCAGGCGGACTTTACTCTTTCAGCATTGGGGGACGGAGATATTGATATGCCTGCAATGAACCAGCAGGAAGGGACCTTGACAACGGTAGACAAACGTGTTGTACCGATGAACGTGGCACTCCCGTATGGGGGATATGTCCTTAATGACATTGCCAATGCATTAGGAGAGAGAGCAGAGTATACGATCGACTATACGAAGGTACTTCCTGAAGAGAAAGGGTTTAAAGCTGTTGAATTCGATGCGCTTGAGGATTACTTTGATACTGTAGGAAATGAGCATCGAGGGTATCTTTTGAAAGTGCAGAAAGTTTCTGTCAGGCGTGCACTTGAAGAGGTTGAAGAGCTTCAGGCTTACGATGGGGCTGTGATCTACCGATGTGATCCGGTTGAGCAGTTCTCACCGTTTACGGCCAAATCAAGGCTGCTCAAAGATGAAGCGATGCTTTTAGGTTCACAGCAGTTTGCAACTGTTACAAAACTGCAGGAGGGTGATGTGATCGAGTTCGAGGTGGATGGTGTCAGCTTCCGCCGTGTGTTTAAGATCGATACATCTATGAAAGGAACGATTGCGCTTAACCCAACATTTGACATGGGATTAAGTGCATCTTTGCTATCCTCTTACAGATTTAGCAGACTGGTTCACAAGAAAACCAATAATGAGAATATAGGAAACAACGATGAGTGAAGTAAAAACAGTAGAAAATATGGTTACCATCACCATTGACGGTAAGACATATCATGCCAAAGAGGGTGAGTATATCCTCAATGCGGCACGTGCAAATGATGTATTCATCCCGGCTATCTGTTATTTGACACGATGTTCGCCGACTTTGGCGTGTCGTCTCTGTCTGGTCGAAGCAGACGGCAAACAGGTCTATGCCTGTAATGCTAAGGTCAAAGAGGGAATGGAGATTACGGTAGATACGCCGAATATTCTTGAAGAACGCCGTGCTATTATGGAAGTATATGATGTTAATCATCCGCTTCAATGTGGTGTTTGTGACAAGAGTGGAGAGTGTGAACTTCAAAATTATACTTTGGAGTTGGCAGTTGATTCGCAGTCTTATTCTATTCCTGATACGAAGAGGGAAGTGAAGAACTGGAGTACGGTACTTCATTATGATGCCGGTCTCTGTATTGTGTGCGAAAGATGTACGACTGTGTGTAAAGATATGATCGGTGATTCAGCGATCACTACGACAAAAAGAGGCGGAGAAGCACTGGACAAGTCATACAAAGAGTCTATGCCAAAAGATGCCTATGCTATGTGGAACAAACTGCAAAAATCGATCATTGCACCAAGTAACGGAACAGACTTTACTGATTGTTCCGACTGTGGTGAATGTACGGCAGTCTGTCCTGTAGGTGCATTGACTGGTAGAGATTTTGTTTATACCACCAATGCATGGGAGTTGAAACGTATTCCCGCAACATGTGCACACTGCAGTTCCGGATGTCAGATCTATTATGAAACAAAACACACCTCTGTCTCTGACAGAACAGAGAAGATCTACCGTGTGACCAATGAGTGGAATTATGTATCGCTCTGTGGTGCCGGTCGTTACGGATATGACTTTGAGAACAGGGTAGAAGGGAAAGACAAAGATGCATTTGATGCTGCAGTCGAAGCATTTAAGAAGGCAGAAACAATCCGTTTCAACTCAGTGATCACGAATGAAGAAGCCTTGATGCTTCAAACGCTTAAAGAGAAGATGGGTATAAAGCTGATCAATCCTGATGCACGTGCATTCCAAAAATTCCTAACGGCATACAGTAAAGCAGCCGGCCAGTCACTTTACACTTATGATTTTAAAGAGGTGATGGCAACTGATTTTGTTATGAGCGTAGGAGCTTCACTCAGAAACGATAATCCGAATGCACGCTATGCATTCAATAATGTTCAGAAGATGAACAAAGGTGCGGGGCTCTATTTCCATCCGGTAGGCGATACATTGGTACCGACCTTCGGAAAAAACGTTGAAGTATTTACCCATAAAGTGGGACTTGAAGAGGCTGCACTCTATTTGATTCTTGATCTTTTCGCTGATAAAGAGAAGCTTCCTTCAGATGTGAAAGAGTATCTGGAGAGTTTCAAGTCGACTGCTACGAAAACAGTGAAAGAGAAGGTGATGAAGAGTGTTACCGAGACTGTGATCGATGAAGAGACAGGTGAAGAGAAAGAGGTAACCAAAAAGGTACCTGAAATGGTAGAAAAAGAAGTGGCAGTTGAGAAGAACGGACTGGTTGAACTGCTTGGCAAGGAGAGTGACAAGTTTACTGAAGCATTTGAGAAGATGATGAAGAAAAAAGAGAGCTTCTCACTTATTATCGGTGAAGATCTTTACTTCAATGACAGAGCAGAGAACCTCGCTAAACTGATAGCACTGATTGAACAGACTTCACCGGTACGCGTAGCAATGATTCCTCCTAAGACGAACTCTCTGGGTGTAGCGCTTATCTGTGAACTTGATGATGAGGCGACGGGATATACTATCGGATATAACGAGAACGGAGATTTCAGACTTTCTGCACTTGGTGACGGAGATCTTGATATGCCTGCGATGAATCAGCAGGAAGGAACACTGACCAATATGCATAAGCGTGTGACACCGACCAATGCAGCACTTGAGTATAAAGGGTATGAACTTAATGACCTGATGAAGGTACTTGTCGGTGCACCGGAATTGACAATAGACTGGACAGAGAAACTGCCGACAGAGAAAGGATTTAAGGCTGTCGAGTTTGATTCACTTCCTAACGGATACCTTAATGACGGAACAGAGAACAGAGGATATGCATTGAATCTCTCTACCTTTGATAGAGAAGAGATCAAAGTTGAGAAGATCGATGAATCCAAAGTACTTGAGGGTGATATCGTTTACCGATGCAATCCTCAGAGACAGTTCAATGACTTCACAGACAAAGCGCATGAGATCTTTGAAAGCTTCGGTCTTTATGCCTCTCCTGCAAAAGCTGAAATGCTTGGTGAGAAAGTAGAAATCGATTTCGGAGAAAAAAGTATCACAGTCGATGTCATTGTGGATGACCGTATGGAGGGTGAGATTACTGCTCTTACAGATTTCAAGAGCAGCCAGGATGTCTATAGCCTCTTTGGTGAGTCCCGATATCAAACAGTAACAATGAGAAAGGTGTAATATGGAAACAACACTCGCACACAATTTACCGGAAGTAACGGCAGCAGGAGTCTGGATAAAAGCTATAATTATTTTGGCTGTTATCTCTGCTATCGCGGGATTTGGTACCTTTATTGAAAGAAAGGTACTGGCATTTATGCAGCGAAGACTTGGACCGATGCACGTAGGTCCCTACGGACTCCTGCAGTTGATTGCCGATGGTATCAAACTTTTTACCAAAGAGGATATCGTACCGCAAAATGCAAATAAACTGATCTTTATGGTCGCCCCGATTATCACAGCTGCAACAGCATTTATTGCCCTTGCAGCAGTACCGGTATTCCCTGACTTTACTATCCCTGAGTGGATACCGCTTCTTGGGGGTACTTTTGTTCCGTCGATAGCGGCAGATCTTAATATTGGGATTCTTTTTGTTCTGGGAATGATGGCTGCAGGGCTTTACGGTCCTTTGCTGGCAGGTATGGCACAGGCGAACAAGTGGGGTATCATAGGTGCAGCGCGTACTGCGATCCAGTTCCTCTCTTATGAAGTAGTAACAGGATTGTCTATCCTGGCACCGATAATGCTGGTCGGATCTCTTTCTTTTGTAGACTTCAACAATGCCCAGGCAGGCGGCATCAGTAATTGGCTCATCTGGCAGCAGCCGGTAGCTTTCGTACTTTTCCTTATCGCAGGATTTGCAGAAACGAACAGAACACCGTTTGACCTGCTTGAGCATGAAGCAGAGGTTGTTTCCGGGTATGCAACAGAGTATTCTGGAATGAGATGGGGGATGTTCTTCATCGGCGAGTATGCGAACATGATCACAATCTCGATCATTGCAGCGATTGTTTTTCTTGGCGGATACAGTGCAGATGGACTGGGTTGGCTGGCCATTATCTTGAAAGTAGCCTTCTTCTTTTTCTTGATGTTATGGGTAAGAGCGGCGTGGCCGCACGTGAGACCGGATCAGTTGATGTGGCTGTGCTGGAAAGTCTTGATGCCGATAGCGGTGATCAATGTGGTCATCACCGGTATTGTGATGATGGTATAAGGAGTGAGTATGGGTTTAGAACAATTTAAAAACAGAAATGTCGGAGAGCAGAACTACGTCATGCTTGACCTTGGTCAGTCACCGACAAAAGGAATGGATAAATTCACCCAGGTCGTCAAGAGAACCTTCAAGGGGGAACTCTTTGTCGGTCTCTGGGTTACAATGAGAGAGATGATCAATGCGCTTTTTAAAGGACAGATGCATACGGTCAAGTACCCGTTCGAGAAGCTGCCTATCTCTCCGCGTTACAGAGCGATCCATGATATGCTCCGGCTGCTGGAGAGCGGACACTACAGATGTATAGGTTGTGGTCTGTGTGAGAAGATATGTATCTCCAACTGTATTACGATGGATACCCGTTATGACGAGAATCAGCGTAAAGAGGTGAGTGAATATACCATCAACTTCGGCCGCTGTATCTTCTGTGGATACTGTGCAGAAGTGTGTCCGGAGCTGGCGATCGTACATGGCCCGCGTTACGAAACAGCATCAGAGCAGAGAGCGAGTTTCTCCCTCTTTGAAGATATGCTTACGCCGATCGACAAACTTAATCTGCAGCAAGAGTACGACGGCTTTGGTGCAGTCTCGCCGAATGCGGATGAGAATATTAAGAAAACGCCGTTAGCGTATTAAGGAGAGAAGATGTATGAAGTAGTAGCCTTTTACCTATTTTCGGCTTTAACAATAGGATTGTTTCTCATTACAGTGATGAGCAAGAACGTACTTTATGCGATGACAGCATTGGCATCGGGTATGGTTCTTATTTCCGGGTTCTTCTTTATCCTTGGAGCGGATTTCCTCGGAGTGGTGCAACTGATCGTATATGTAGGTGCGGTTATGGCACTCTACTCATTTGCAATGATGTTCTTTGATGCAACAAGAGATATTAAAGAGAAAAACACACCGGCACCGCTTATCTTCCTGCTGGGGGGTGTAAGCGCATTGGTACTTGTGCTAATGTTTGCCGGACCGATCCACTCTGAAGCGATTCAGGCACTCTATCCGATGCATGAGGGTGTAGGGAATGCACAGGATGTAGGTATTGTACTCTTTACCAAGTATCTCGTACCTTTCGAAGTAGCAGCTGTAATGCTGCTTGTGGCTATGATCGCAGGGATTATCCTTGCCGGTAGGAAGATGGAACAGAGTCTTACTGAAGATCAAAGTGCAGATGATGAAATATTACAACAAAAGGATGCAAAATGATAGGTCTATCACACTACCTTATCGTATCGGCAATCCTCTTCTCAATTGGGTTGATGGGTGTGCTTAGAAGAAGAAATCTGTTGATGCTTTTCTTCGCGACAGAGGTCATGCTCAATGCAGTTAATATTGCATTTGCAGCGATCTCACACTATTACAACGATCTTACAGGTCAAATGTTTGCATTCTTTATTATTGCGATCGCAGCGAGTGAAGTGGCAGTAGGACTTGGTATATTGATTGTATTGTATAAAAAACACGGCAGTCTGGATCTTGATGATCTTGCAAGTATGAGGGGGTAAGTATGGAAGGTTTAGTATATATAGCACTCTTTGCTCCGTTTGCAAGTTCACTATTTGCAGCGCTGTTCGGAATGAGTGAAAGAAAGATTTTTGTCGGAATCGTGGCTTCAGTGCTGCTGGCAGTCTCATTCATTGCTTCTGCGATGTTGGCATTCTATGTCTACACTACAGGAGATGCAGTTCATGTTACGATGATGGACTGGATCAATGCAGGTGATCTTCGTATCCCGTTCGGCTTCGTGGTTGACCAGGTCTCTGTAACAATGATGACTGTAGTTACACTGGTTTCAACAATTGTTCACATCTACTCTATCGGGTATATGGATCATGACAAGAGTTTCAACAGATTCTTCTCCTATCTGTCAGCCTTCGTTTTCTCAATGATGGTACTTGTAATGAGTGACAACTTTGCAGGTCTGTTCATCGGCTGGGAAGGGGTTGGTGTCTGTTCATGGCTGCTTGTCGGATTCTGGTACCACAAGCCTGATCAGTCAAGAGAGGAAAACCCGTCCATCTCTCCTTCATGGGCAGCAAATGAAGCGTTCATTATGAACCGTATTGCTGACCTTGGGATGCTTATCGGGATTTTCATTATCTACTGGAATGTCGGAAGCCTTCAGTATGATGTGGTTTTTGCCGCACTTCCTAACCTTAGTGGTTCTATCCTGAATGCGGCTGCTATTGCGCTCTTTATCGGTGCGATGGGTAAATCTGCACAGTTCCCTCTGCATACATGGCTTACAGATGCAATGGAAGGTCCTACTCCGGTTTCTGCGCTGATCCACGCAGCGACAATGGTTACTGCAGGGGTCTTCCTTGTTATCCGTGCAAATCCGCTCTTTAGTATGACGCCGGAAGTAAGTTACTTTATTGCGTCATTGGGTACTTTTGTTGCTTTTTTTGCTGCATCTATGGCTTTGGTCAACAGAGATCTGAAGAGAATTATTGCATTCTCCACCCTTTCACAGCTTGGGTATATGTTCGCAGCAGCAGGCCTTGGGGCTTATTGGATCGCACTTTTTCACCTGGCAGCGCATGCCTTCTTTAAGGCACTCCTCTTCCTTGGAGCCGGTAACGTAATGCACGCAATGCATGACGAGCTTGACATCTTTAAGATGGGTGGATTGAAAAAAGTGATGAAGTGGAGTTATATCTATATGGGACTGGCTTCATTGGCACTTGCAGGTATTCCGTTCTTTGCAGGATTCTTCTCAAAAGATGCGATTATTGAAACAGCATGGAATGAGGGGACAATCGTACTATGGGCAATTCTTGTTGTAACAGCAGGAATGACAGCATTCTACAGCTTTAGACAGGTCTTCCTTACCTTCCATGGAGATGAGAGATACAAAGCCTTTGGTATCCATCCTCATGAGATGTACAAATTCGTATTGATCGCGATGTCACCGCTTGCTGTACTTGCTGTCGTAGCAGGTTTCGGAATGGGTGGCTTTGAGCACTTTGTGACCAAGCTTCTTCCGGAGTATCACATGAGCGAACATACACACCATATTGCATGGATCCTTGGCCTTGTTGTGCTTGTATTCGCTGTCGGCGGTATTGCATTGGCATATAAAAAATATGCAAACGGTCTCAAAAGAGATGAGAAGCTCGAATCAAGCTGGTATTACAAGCTTCTTGCCAACCAGTATTATATTCCAAATCTCTATGAAGAGTTCATTTCCAAACCATATGCAATGATCTCGGAGATGATGTGGAGTAAGGTCGATATGAAAATTGTTGACGCAACGGTAGACGGTATTGCAAAAATCCTCTACAAAACAGGTGATGGTTCAAGAAAAATGCAAACGGGTAACCTTTCAAACTATCTGAACTGGATGGCTGTAGGTGCAGTATTACTTTTGGTTGTCGCAGCCATCTCAGCAGCGATGTTAGGTTAAGGAGAGATAAATGGATAATATTTTAAGTGTATTAGTATTTTTCCCTGCGATCGCTGGATTGCTCGGATTTGTAGTTGATAAAGAGAGTGCAAGATCGTACGGTATCACGGTTGCTGCGATCGAGTTCCTGCTCTCTTTATGGTTGTGGTTAAGTTTTGACACCGCTAATGCAGGAATGCAGTTTGTGGAGATGATCCCGCTTATTCCTGACATGGGAGTGAACTATTACCTTGGTGTAGATGGTATTTCTCTTTTCATTATCATTATGGCAACACTGATGACACTGATCGGTATGATGAGTATGAGTGTAGAGACAAATGTAAAAAATATGATCATTACATTGCTCTTTTTGGAGATGACAATGGTCGGTGTTTTCGTAGCACTTGATGCGATCATTTTCTATCTTTTCTGGGAACTTTCACTTGTACCGATGCTTTATATCATCGGTGCATGGGGGGGACCGCTTCGTGTGTATGCATCGGTCAAGTTCTTTCTGTATACATTCATGGGATCACTTGTAATGCTTGTAGGTATGCTGTTTGTTGCCTATGTATACCATAACCTGACAGGAGTATGGAGTTTTGCGATTACAGACTGGTATGCTCTGGTGCTGCCTGTTGATTATCAGCTTTGGCTTTTTGCAGCATTCTTCCTTGGGTTTGCCATCAAGGTACCGATGTTCCCGTTCCACACCTGGTTGCCGTATGCGCACGGTCAGGCACCGACTATCGGTTCGGTTATTCTTGCTGCAGTACTCCTTAAAATGGGTACGTACGGGTTTGTAAGATTCTCGCTTCCGATGTTTCCTGATGCATCAGTATTGATGATCACACCGATCGCTGTACTTTCTATCATTATGATCATCTATACAGCAATGGTGGCTTATGCACAAAAAGATATCAAGCAGGTTATTGCATATTCATCTGTTTCTCACATGGGTATTATTATGATCGGTGTCTTTGCAATGAACAGTGAAGGTATTGGTGGTTCTGTCTTCCAGATGCTTTCCCACGGTATCGTATCTGGGGCACTCTTTATGTTGGTAGGGGTGATTTATGACAGAAGACATACAAAGCTGATGAGTGAGTTCGGTGGACTTGCATCGGTCATGCCTAAGTTTGCAGTGATCTTTGGAATTATGCTGATGGCATCAGTTGGACTGCCGCTTACAATAGGGTTTGTCGGTGAATTCCTTGTATTACTTGGATTCTATGAGATCTCTCCGGTTATGACAGTATTGGCAGGGACATCTATTATTCTGGGTGCAGTCTATATGCTCTCAGTCTTTAAAAAGAGTTTCTTTGGTCCAGTGACCAAAGAGGAGAACAGAACATTGAAAGATCTTACACCGAAAGAGACATGGTCATTGGTACCGTTGGTCGCAATCGTAATCTGGCTTGGAGTCTACCCCAAACCAATTCTTGATCCGATCAACAACTCAGTCAATGCAATGTTGGTGTTTATGGATGAGAAAGCGATTACAGCCGAGGCGAAGGATATTATCAAAGTACCGCAGTCGGTGATTAAAACAGGGGAGGTGAAGTAATGTTGGAACCAATAAAAGTAAGTTTGGAGAGTCTGAACCTCATTACCCTGGCACCGATGCTGCTTGCTATTGCAGGTGGTTTGGTTATTTTGATTCTTGACCTTGTCAATGACAAGTTGCATAAGTCGCTTTATGTAATGCTGACGATTCTTATTCTGATCGTGGATTTTGGTGCAACGGTAGGACTGAATGTCAATGAGCGTGGTTTCTTCGATGTAATGCTGATAGACGGTATCTCGATCATTTCGCAGTTATTGATCATTGTAGCATCGATTCTCTTTACACCGCTTGCATTGACATCTAAGCGTTTTCATGAGTACTCATACCCTGAGTTCTTTGCCTTGTTCCTGTTCATGGTAGCCGGATTCCAGTTTATGGTAGCAAGTGACAACCTGATCCTGATCTTCGTCGGTCTTGAGACAGCGTCACTTTCCCTCTATACTCTGATTGCCCTGCATAACAGAAGCAATTCGTATGAAGCAGCTGTGAAATACTTTACCATGGGTGCATTGGCAGCCGGTTTCTTTGCGATGGGATCTGCGGTAGTATATGCATTAACTGGTTCTATCGAACTCTACCAGGTGGCACAGATACTCTCTACACGTCTGCATGAGACAGGGATCATGATGGCTGTATTCGGCTCATCGGTACTCTTGATGGTCGCGATGGCGTTCAAGCTTTCGCTCTTCCCGTTCCATACCTGGGCACCGGATGTCTATGAAGGTGCTTCTGCGCCGTTGGCCGGTTATATGGCGATTGTACCAAAGATCGCGGCATTGGTCGTATCGGTCAGAATTTTTGGTATGTATATCGATCTTGGTGTCGAATGGGTAAGAGTAATGATTCTGGTACTTGCTGTAGTTACTATGACCCTTGCAAACCTCATGGCACTTGTACAGGAAGATGTGAAACGTATGTTGGCTTACTCATCTATATCACATGCCGGTTTCATCATGGCGGCATTGGCACTGGACACAACAGAGGGAACGACAAGTATCTTCCTCTACTATGCGCTCTTTATGTTTACCAACCTTGGTGCCTTTACAATGCTTTGGATCTCGCGCCACAAAGTGAGACGTTTCAATGCGCGTTATGACCATCCATATGAGAAGTTTGCCGGTTTGATCCATATTATGCCTATCGGTGCTGTGATCATGGCACTCTTTATGCTTTCATTGGCAGGGGTTCCTCCGTTCTCTGTCTTCTGGGGCAAGATCTATGTGATGCAGGCGGCGGTGAATGCAGGGTTTGTATGGCTTGCGATCGTGATGGGACTCAACTCAGCGATCTCTGCCTACTACTATTTGAAGCTGATCGTCTATATGTTCCTCAAGGAACCGGTGAAAGATACTGATACTGTCTACTATAACCTTTCAAGACCATTGATGGCAGTGATCGGGTTTGCTACTGTTGCAACCATTACAGCGATCTTCTATGTTCAGCCACTGGTATCTTACCTCTACTATATGATCAGTGCGAGCGGGTATTAATTTAAAGCGTTCAGCGTTTAGCGCTGAGCGTTGAAATTTGTCTCAAAACCATCTATGTAGACACACCTACAAAAGCATATTTTCCAAATCTTCCAAACTTCCCTTAATCACATTTTTAAACTGAGAATTGTTGAATGTCACTTGTCTTTTTGCAAGTCTTCCCGTATTGACCGCGATCTTTTCAATGAGCATTTTTTTGTTATAAATCCCGTCAAGATACATCAGTGTCTCTTTGATACCGATGGCTTTCATACAGTTTGGAGAACGGGTGTACTTCCTCTCCAAGGTGATGATCTCATCAATGAGCCCATCATTGAGCATTTGCTCCGTACGCAGCCATATACGCTCTCTAAGTCTCTGCCTGTCCCAGATGATCTCATAGACGGGCAGGGACTCTGTAATGACAGGTTGTGGAGGATTGTTTTCAAAATAACTGCCGGGCTTCTCGTTTGTTGCCAAATATATCTCCAGAGCCTTTTGAATGCGATAAGTGTCCCCGGTTTCGATCTTTTGCATGTATGCAGGGTCGACCTTTTTCAGCAGCCTATATACTTTGTCCGGATCTTTCATCTGTTGTGCTACATTATGCAGATGTTCTTTTGAAAGTTCAGGTCGTTTGGATATACCCTCAAGCAGCATTTTCAGATAGAAGCTTGTTCCACCTACAATAACGAGGTTTTTACCTTCATCTTGACACCTCTTTTTTACACTCTTGTAAAGGTCAATGTATGTAGTGACATCGAAAGGTTCATCCGGAAAAAGGTAGTCGATCCCATAGTGTGTGACACCCTGACGTTCTTCATGGTTTGGCTTGGCAGAGACAATATCTATCTCCTTGTAGATGGAGAGTGAGTCAAGTGAGAGAATCTGGGCATTCATTTTTTGTGCAACTTTAACAGCAAGTGATGTTTTGCCTGAAGCAGTAGGACCGATAAGTGCGAGTTGTCTGAAGTTATTCATAGTGTAATCATAACATAGAGAGTGTTAAGTGCCAAGAGGGTAAAATTGTATATTCTTATTTTGGAGCGTACATGGATCTGTTTGAGAAGGAGAACCGTTTTAATATTGCCAATCTTATTACTTTTGGGAATATTGCATGTGGTGTGGCAGCAATGTACCTGATACAGCAGAACAATTTTTTTATAGCAATTATATTTGCCTGGATCGCCGGTGCACTTGATATTGCTGATGGTAAAGTAGCACGAAAGTTTGGACTCTCTACAGAGTTCGGCATTCAGCTTGACAGTTTTGCTGACTTCCTCTCCTTTGTCGTAATGCCGGCATTTTTGCTTTTTTATGCAGTGAGGCACTATGCAATGATCAGCGGTCTGGAAGAGTTGGTACTGGGGATTGTCTTTATCTGGTATATCATTTCCGGGCTTAGACGTCTTGTGGAGTTCAATCTGAAGGTAGATGCAGGTGAAGTGGCGAAGTATTTTGAGGGGGTACCTACACCACTGGGTGCGATATTGTTGTGGTTTGTCTATCTGTTGACAGCATACGGTGTATTGGCAAGCGGATACACAGTGGCTTTGCTGGTGCTGGTGATCGCATGGTCGCTGAACAGCAAGTTAAAAATTCCACACCCATAAAAAGTGAAGGGTGAAGAGTGAAGAGTGAAGAGATAAAAGAGAATGCGTTTTTCAAAAAGCTGAATGATTTTTCGGAACTGGTGATGTTTAAGCACTCTGTGTTTTCTCTCCCGTTTATTTTTATTGCAATGCTTGTTGCCTCCTATTTGGAGAGTGGCTCAGGCTGGTTTGGCTGGAAATTGTTGTTCCTCGGTACACTGGCAGCAGTAAGTGCACGCAACTTTGCCATGGGAGTCAATCGATACCTTGACAGAGACATTGATGTGCTCAACCCACGGACAAAGAACAGACCTTCGGTGGATGGCAGGGTATCGACAACACAGATGGTCGGGTTTATATTTGCCAATGCACTCTTTTTCATTGTTGTTGCCTATTTTGTCAATGATCTTGCATTTAGGCTTTCCGTCCCGATATTGGCAGTTTTGGGTGCCTATACCCTTTTTAAGCGTTTCTCTGCCCTGGCCCATCTGATCCTGGGTATCAGCCTTGGCTTGGCACCGATCGCAGGTGTGGTGGCAGTTTCAGGTGAGATCACACTCTGGTCTGTTTATCTGGCCATCGGAGTCATGTTCTGGGTAGCAGGGTTTGATCTGCTTTATTCCCTGCAGGATATGGAGTTTGACAAAGCAAATAATCTGCACTCCATTCCCTCAAAGTTCGGTGCACAAAATACAATGTATATTGCCAGAGTTTTTCATCTGATGACTGTTGTATTCTGGTTCTGGTTCGTCAGCAGTGCAGGACTTGGGGTATGGGCACAGACTGCAGTAGTTTTTGCAGCCGTAATGCTGGGTTATGAACACTACCTTGTTAAGAAAGATTTTACAAAAATTGACAAAGCCTTTTTTACAGTGAACGGCTATCTCGGATTTGTCTTTCTGCTTTTTATCATACTGGAGGTGATGTAGATGGTATTATGGATTCTGATCGCAACGATCGTAGTGCTGCTGACAGTGCTGATGCTTTGCTGCAGCAGCAACAAAAAGCTTAAAGAAGAGAAACGTGTACTTGAAGAGATCATTGAGGCCAAAGAAAAGACCATAGAAAACCTGCAGGCCTCCCGTGTTGCAGTGAAAGATGTTATTGAGAACTTCTCCAATCATGCTGAGGTTATGATGTTGATAGAAGCAGGAGAGAGCAGGGAAGAGGTTTCCCGCAAGCTTGGAATCCCTCTTAACAAGATAGAACTTATTATCAAATTTGACAAGATCAAAAAAGAAAATGCCTCATCATAGCTGGAAAGAGATACTGGAGAGGGCATACGGGCAGCTTGATCCGGAGTATAGAATATTTTTGGAAAAAGACAACACTTTTTTTCCTACCCGTGAGAACTATCTCAATGCTTTCAGGACTTTGCCGAAAGACGAAGTGAAATATGTTCTTTTTGGACAGGATCCTTATCCCAGAAGAGAGAGTGCAGGAGGATATGCTTTCATTGATGAAAAAGTCAAAACACTTTTTTCTGACAAAGGTTTGAGCAAAGAGGTCAACCGGGCAACCAGCCTGCGTAATTTTATCAAGATGGCGCTGCTTGCAAGAGGAGACATTACTGTAGATGATACTTCACAGACAGCGATCAGCAGAATAGACAGGACAGCCCTTATAGAGTCGATTTGCCAATTGCGTATCAACTTTGAAAAGAACGGGGTACTACTGCTTAATACCTCTTTGATATTTACCGATAAAAAGAGTTCTTCCAGACATGTCAAGTCCTGGCGCCCGTTTATGCACTCTTTGTTGAATGACCTGAGGGTAAATGCACCGAAGCTGATTCTTTTTGGTACACATGCGCAGGCTCTGAAAAAGTCTTTGCCGCTGGAGAGCTTTGAGACTATAGAGGTAGAGCATCCCTACAATCATACATTTATTTGCAATGAAAAAGTACTAAATCTTTTCAGACCGATGAATCTACTTGAAAAATAAAGAAAAATTCGCTACAATTCGCTCACCAAATATCGCAGTAGACTACAAAGTGCACTCATAGCTTAGCTGGATAGAGCATCGGTTTGCGGTACCGAAGGTCACAGGTTCGAATCCTGTTGAGTGTACCACCTTTTAAATACTCACAAATCATCGCCGAACCTACGGGTGCGACTCAAATTTTACGTAAACCCCACGAATACGAGCATAACGCAAATTCAAAGAATCCTATTTTGAGATTTGGGTCAAATTTCTATCTAACCACATTTATCATATAATAGTATCAATCTATTATGGAGCTATTGTATGAATATCCTGTTGATCAATACCAATCCGGTCGTTTCCCGTCTGGTTTCACTCTGTATGCGCGATACGTCCATCACCTTTGAAGAGGTGGATCTTATTGCCGAGGTAAGCGGAACGTATTATGACATTGTTTTTGTTGATGATGCTTCCTATCATGATGAGGTGGCAGCTTTTTTAAGTGCGATCGATATTGCCAAGGTTGTTTTTCTCTCAAGCCGTGATACAGGTGAAGAGATAGGAAGTATGTTCGACACAGTGATCAAAAAACCTTTCCTGCCTTCCCAAATACAGGCAGTACTCGACAGTTTCAAGAATGAAGAAACGGACCTTCTTTCAAAAAAAGAAAATGAAGCAGAAGAGAGTTTTATCTTTCCGCTTTCTTCTGATGAAGAGATCTCAGAAGAGGAGGGAAAAATCATAAAGGAGAATGCAGAAACATCTGTAGAGGAAGAAAAGGGGAAAGCCCCCAAAGTTTTGGACAGCAGAGATATCGAGCAGATAAAGGCGCTGCTTGAAGAGGACGAAGATGAGGTGTTGCCTCTGATCGATCTTGAAGATGAGGCTGAGTATGAAGCACGCAAGGTAGAGGTGATCACGCAGAAACTCGAAGAGGACGGGCTTGAGATTGTTAGAGAAGACGAGATCATAAAAGCACTGAGCCAAAAACCTAAAAAGAAAAAAGAGAAATCAAAAAAGATCGGAAAAAAGAAGAAAAAAGAGGAAGCTTATACCTTTGAAGAAGCACTGCTTGCTGCGATAGAAGGCATGAAGCCCAAAAAGATCAAAAAACTCCTTCGCGGTGCCGAAGTGACGATCAAGATCCGTTTTAAGGATGAAGAGTAGATGGAGAGAGTAAAAAAAGGTGCTATTTTGGTACTTTCCGGACCAAGTGGCGCGGGAAAGAGTACGATTATCAATGCTGCTTCGGGAGAGATAGGAGAGTTCTATTTCTCCATCTCAACCACGACACGGAAACCCAGAGAGGGTGAAAAACACGGAAGAGAGTACTTCTTTGTAAGTAAAGAGGAGTTCGAAGAGGATATCAAGGCAGGAAATTTTCTGGAGTATGCAGAGGTACATGGAAATTATTACGGAACCTCCCTCAAACCGGTACGGGAAGCATTGAATAGCGGAAAACTGGTGATCTTCGATATCGATGTGCAGGGACACCGCCTGGTACGTGCAAAAATGAATGATATTACAACTTCCGCATTTATTACACCACCTACTCTCAAGGAGCTTGAAAAACGTTTACGTGATCGCAGTACTGACAGTGAAGAGGTGATAAAACGCCGTATTGAGAATGCCAAAGAAGAGATTCTGGCAGTAGGTGAATATGACTTTACTATCATCAATGATACTGTTGACGAAGCGGCGCGGGAGTTTGTCATAGTTGCCAAGGCAGCCCGTCTGAAACAGAGCAGAGAGGATGAAGAGGCATTTATTGCACACTGGCTGGGATAAGATTAGAGCTTCCCTTAAACTAATTTAAGTATAATTATTCAAATTTAACATTACACTCGATTTGAGTTTAAAGGATTGACTATGGGTATGCCAAGTATGCCGGAACTACTGATCGTTTTGGCGATCGTTGTACTACTGTTCGGAGCGAAGAAAATTCCAGATCTTGCAAAAGGTATGGGTAAAGGGATCAAAGATTTCAAAAAAGCGATCAAAGAAGATGATGAAGATGATGTAAAAGAGATCGCCAAAAAAGAAGAGACGAAAGTCGAAGAGAAAATCGAAGAGAAAAAGAGCGAGAACGCCTAATAAGCGTTCAGCACTCAGTACCACAAGGGCATTTCTCCCTTTGGTCGGGCATGCGTAGCGTTAAGATTACTCTACAAGTGTACCGCACTTATTATCTACAACCCCACACTATTATTTACGGAATATTTTCATGAGACTAAAAGAAGAAGTTAACAAAGTTATACAGGCAGCATTTAGCAGGGCCGGCATAGAAGAAACGCCTATTTCTGTTTCCGAAGCGACCAAACCGGAGTTCGGAGATTATCAGTTCAATGGTGCAATGGCACTGGCGAAAGTGCTGAAGAAGAATCCCAGGGAGATTGCAGGTATGATTGCTGACAGCCTTGATCTGTCAGGTATTGTCAGCAAGGCAGAGATCGCAGGTCCGGGTTTCATTAATCTCTGGCTGAATCCTGAGCGGATTGCAAGTTTTTGTGAAAAAGCAGATAAGGACAGCCGTCTTGATATAAGCAAGCGTGAAAAACCTGTTAAAGCGGTGGTGGACTATTCCGGTCCTAATATGGCAAAACAGATGCATGTGGGGCATCTGCGTTCTACGATCATCGGTGATACACTGGCAAATCTGTTGGAGTTTCTTGGAGATGAGGTGATCCGCCAGAACCATATCGGTGACTGGGGAACGCAGTTTGGGATGCTCATCGCCTACCTTGAAGAGATAGATGAAGACGGCACCACATCACTTAAAGATCTTGAACAGTTTTACAAAGATGCCAAGGGACGATTTGATGAAGATGAAAACTTTGCTAATAAAGCCAGAGAGTATGTGGTCAAGATACAAAGTGGAGACAGCCATTGTTTGAAGCTCTGGCAGAAATTCATTGATATTTCTTTGGGGCATTGTGAAGAGGTCTATGAAAAACTTGATGTCAACCTGACACGCGATGATGTACGTGCTGAGAGCTTTTACAATGAGTCACTGGCCAAAGTGATCACTGATCTTGAGAAAGTCGGTATGCTTAAAGAGAGTGACGGTGCCCAGTGTGTTTTTTTGGAAGGTGAAGATATTCCGGTGATCGTACAAAAAGGTGATGGTGGCTATCTCTATGCAACTACCGATCTTGCAGCACTCTATTACCGTGCCAATGTACTGGGGGCCAAGCGTATCTCCTATGTGGTTGATGCACGTCAGAGCGAGCATTTCAAGCAGGTTTTCCGTGTAGCTAAAGAGGCCGGTTTTGTGCCTGAAGATGTGAAGCTTGAACATATTGCATTTGGCACGATGATGGATACCAACGGCAAACCGTTCAAGACACGGGAAGGGGGGACAGTTAAACTGATAGAACTGCTTGATGAAGCAGTTACCCGTGCAAAAGAAGCAATTACCGCTAAAGATGATTATTCAGAAGAGGAACTGGAAAGGCTTGCAAAGATTGTGGGTATCGGTGCAGTCAAGTATGCCGATCTTGCGATAAACCGTGAGTCAAACTATATCTTTAACTGGGATAAGATGCTTTCGTTTGACGGTAACACCTCACTCTATATGCAGTATGCCTATGCACGTATACAGAGTATCCTGAGAAAGTACGGCAGAGAAGTGGAAGGAAAGATCATTATAAGTGATGAACTGGAGCACCGGTTGGCAGTGATGCTGCTTCGTTTTGAAGATGTATTGGAAAAAGCTGCAGAAGATGCAGCGCCAAACCAGATTACAGGTTACCTCTATGATGTGGTGACACTCTTTATGCGTTTTTATGAGAGAAACCCTATTCTGAAAGAGGGTGTAGATGAAGAGACAAGAGTATCGCGTCTGCTGCTTGCGGATCTGACTGCAAAGACCATTAAGCAGGGCCTGGCTATACTGGGTATTCAGGTGGTAGACAAGTTGTAGTGACCCTGCAGATCGGAGGTGCTGATCTGCAGTTCAGTCATTGTGGTTGAGAAAAGGAGTGATCCTGTGAAAGCACTTATCATTATTGGCATACTTGTAACATTTGGGCTTATCTTTGTGCTCTATAGTCGCAATAAAGAGATAAAGAGACTTTTGGCTGCGCTGGCCAGCTTTGCACTTATCCTCTCTTTGGGAATTATGGGAAATGTTGCAAGACCGATTATTCCGCTGTTTCTGATGCATATACTGCTGACTCTTTTTGCATGGGGAGGGCTGCTCTACTATCTGGTCAGGGGGAGGTATGTCTGGTGGGTGATCTTCTCTCCGGTTATTACGATCATTCTGTTTATACTATTGTCTCTGCTGGAGGGGTCACGCTATGAGGATACATGGGGGCAACTGTTTTAGGCAGGTCCGGCTATTGCCAGAGGATCTATAGAAGGTAGTGTCGGGTAGAGAATTCAACCTACACATCTTCTTTGTTGGATCTTTTCTGATTCTCTACCAGTTCGCTTAAAAAAGTTTCAAGTGAATAGCGTTGACGATACTCCGGGATCATGATGTGTACCAAAATATCTCCAAGGTCCGCTACAACCCATTCATCACTCGTATCTGCGTGGAGGAAAGTCTCTCCTTCTGGTTTCAGTGCCTCTTTGAGCTGTTCAAAAAGTGCCTGTGTGTGTTTTAGGTTGAGTGAGTTGGCAATGACCACACGGTCTGCAATATAGTCTGCATCATCAAGGTTGAATACTTCAATCTCTTCTGCTTTTTTCTCATCAAGTACTTTAACGATATTTTCTATTCTCTCTTCTATTGTCATTAAGGTTTATCCTTTTAATGTATTTTTGACTGAGTCTTTAATTTTACTGTCAACATGTTCAAGCTGCTTCTTTTTGCGTATACGTGTTGAACTTACAGGTGTGTCAAGTGTAAGTACTCTCCATGAATGCAGTACACTCGTATCCAGCTCATACCCCCTGCGTGTAACGATCACCCATGTGATCGTCTTGTTAAGCCATTCAAACTCATGCCATTCTGTCAATGTTGACAAATTGTCAGCACCGATGATGAGATACTTGACTTCATAGGTATCACTGAAATGTTTCACGCTCTGTGATGTTCTGATACTTTTCCCTTGCCTGATCTCGTAATCATCCACGATCACATTGGGGGTCTCATCAAAAAGCTGATGACACCAGGCAAGCCGTTGTTCTGCACTCGCCAGAGAAGATGATTTGAACGGGTTCAGGTAGGCAGGCAGCACAAGCAGCTTATCGATATCAAGACTTTCCAGTGCTTTTTGGACAATCTCCTGGTGCCCTCTGTGAGGGGGGTCGAAACTCCCTCCGAATATCGCGACTGCCGGCTTGGGTCTATTAACCAAATGCTAACCTCATTTACTGTAAAATTGCGTACTATTTAATGTGACGTTTTTGGAGCAAAGCCCAAAACAACCATACTGACGCGGGACAACTGAAACAGTTGTCCCATGCGGCTAGTCGCATTTTAGCATATTACACCACAAGGCTTATTGAAGGATTTATATGGCGGTAAAAGTAGCGATAAACGGATTGGGTAGGATCGGAAGATGTGTGGCACGTATCATCGCAGACAGAGATGATATTGAACTGGTTGCGGTCAATGCCAGCGGTACACATGAAATGATCGAATATAATGTCAAGTATGACTCTGTACACGGTACGCGCAGTGATGTCGTGGTAAGTGACGGATATTTACAGATAGGAAAAGAGAAAGCAAAGATCCTTTCAGAAAGAGATCCCGCCAAACTGAACTTTGCAGACTTTGGTGCAGAGCTTGTACTGGAGTGTACAGGAGCATTCCTGACACAGGAGAGTGTAAAGCCTTATCTTGACAACGGCATTGGGAAAGTCGTCTTTTCTGCACCGGCAAAAGATGATACACCGACGTTTGTTATTGGTGCCAATGCTGAAACCTATGCAGGAGAGCCGGTTGTTTCCAATGCATCCTGTACAACTAACGGATTGGCACCTGTGGCAAAAGTACTTGATGATGCATTTGGTATTGAAGCGGGCTTGATGACAACGATCCACTCTTATACCTCTTCTCAACCAATTCTGGACAGTAAGCATAAAAAAGATCCTCGTAAGGGACGGTCAGGTGCGACCAACCTTGTTCCGACTACTACAGGTGCTGCAAAAGCTATTTCCAAGGTATTGCCAAATCTTGCAGGCAAACTCAACGGCCAGGCGATCCGTGTACCGACACCGGATGTCTCTATGGTCGATCTTACCGTCACACTGAAGCAGAGAGTAACGGTTGAAGTAGTGCAGACAGCCTTTAAAATGGCTGCGGAAGGATCACACAAGGGGATTCTGGGTGTTGATGAAGAGTACAGGGTTTCCCAGGATTTTGTCGGAGAGGAGCTCAGCACGGTCGTAGCACTTGATACGATTCAGGTGATCGGTGACAAGATGGTCAAGGTACTTTCATGGTATGACAATGAGTGGGGATACTCCTGCCGTTTGGTAGATATGGCACTTTTGGTAAGCAAAAAATAAAGGTTGAAGGTAGATGAGAACATTGAAAGATATCAATATTGACGGTAAAAGAGTATTTATAAGATGTGACTTCAACGTCCCCAAAGATGAGTTCGGCAATATCACTGATGACAGACGTATCCGTTCTGCACTGCAGACAATCCGCTACTGTATTGACAGAGACTGCAGGATCGTGCTTGCATCGCACTATGAGCGTCCCGAACCGGGGAAGTATGAAGAGAAATATTCACTCAAGCCAGTTGCCAAACGCCTGCATACGCTTTTGAAGATCAAAAATGAGATATTGATGGCCGAAGATGTGGTAGGTCCCGATGCCAAAGCAAAAGCAGCACAGCTTGAAGCAGGAGATATACTTCTGCTTGAAAATCTCCGTTTTGAAGCGGGCGAGACACAGAATGATGAAGCGTTTGCCAAAGAGCTGGCATCTTTTGCCGATATCTATGTGAATGATGCTTTTGGTGCCTGTCACAGAAAACATGCTTCTATTCATGCGATCGCAAAATTCTTTGACAGAGAGCACAAAGCAGCAGGTTTTCTGATGGGGAAAGAGGTTAACTTCTTTGGGAAGGTGCTTGAAAACCCCGTACGTCCGTTCGTAGCCGTTGTAGGAGGATCAAAAGTATCCGGAAAACTTCAGGCACTGACCAATCTTGTCAACAAGGTTGACAAAGTGATCATCGGCGGGGGAATGGCATTTACTTTTTTGAAAGCACAGGGATATGAAATCGGTAAATCCCTGGTAGAAGACGATCTGCTGGATGAAGCGAACAAAATTATGGAAAAGGCATATAAACTGGGAGTAAAGTTCTATCTGCCTGTCGATTTTGTGGTTGCACCTGAGTTTTCAGAGAATACGGCAGTGAAGTACCTTCCTTCCCAGGAGATCCCAAAAGAGTGGATGGGGCTTGATACCGGACCGGCATCCTCCAGACTCTTCAGGGAAGTGCTGAATGATGCACAGACGATTATCTGGAATGGACCGATGGGCGTCTATGAGATGGATAAGTTCTCAAAAGGAAGTATCATGATGTCACACCATATTGCAGAGACACATGCTACGACGATTGTAGGAGGCGGGGATACCGCAGATGTTGCTCAGCGTGCAGGTGATGTAGATGAAATGACCTTTGTAAGTACCGGTGGAGGTGCAAGCCTGAAGCTTATTGAGGGAGAAGAACTTCCTGGACTTACAGCACTTGAACTGGACTAGTCGAACATATAGAAATTGAAAAGTGAAAGCGGCAGGCTTTTCCTGTCATCTTTCTACAAAGGAAAACAAAATGATCTTTGCTGCAAATTTCAAGACAAACCATACCAGGGCATCAACAAGAACCTACTTGAAAGTATTGTCGGAAAAACTCTCTGCAAAAAGAACTGGGGATCGTGTCATGGTCTTTCCTCCTGCAACAGCACTGGACAGCTATAAGGGCAGTTTTACTATAGGTGCCCAAAATGCCTATCCTGCACAAAATGGTGCTTTTACGGGAGAGATAGGAGTGGAGCAGCTTGAAGAGTTCGGCATCAAGAGTATTCTGATCGGTCACAGTGAACGTCGTGAGTATATGAAAGAAGATCAGGAAACAGTTGCTGCGAAGTACAGCTTTTTTATGGAACAGGGCTTTGAGATCGTTTACTGTATCGGTGAACCTCTTGAAGTACGTGAAGCCGGAGAGAAAGCTGTTGCAGATTATCTGCTGGCTCAGTTTGAAGGAATTGATACGGCATATGAAAAGCTTATAGTCGCCTATGAGCCCGTATGGGCGATCGGTACTGGACGTTCTGCAACGGTTGAAGAGATCTCTTCTACTCACGCAGTGCTCAAACAACATGTAAAGAGGCCACTTCTTTACGGAGGATCCGTGAAGCCTGCCAATATTAGAGAGATCATCTCTATTGACGGTGTAGATGGTGTGTTGGTTGGTTCTGCATCACTTGATGTAGAGAGTTTTTCTGAAATGATCTTAAGTTAGGCAGGGAGTAATAAGCCCGACCTATTGTTTATTATGACTACTATGTTTACTTAAAGAGATCTTCCAGTGCAGAAGTATCGGTTGTTTTGTTTGTCTCTATAGTATCACCGTTGCTGTCTGTCTGTCTTTCTGTTACCCCTTCAACTTCATTCAGCTCTATGGTATAACCTGTCAGCATTGATGCAAGACGGATATTGATACCGCTTTTTCCGATGGCTTTGGCTTTCTGGTCACCGGTAATATTAATGATGGCTTTTTTCTCGTTCTGATCAACCTTGATACTTTGTGTGATCGCAGGAGAGAGTGCTCTGGTGATAAATATCTCAGGGATCGGAGAGTATTCGATACAGTCAATATTCTCTCCGTTTAGTTCTTCACTGACAGCATTTATCCGTACCCCTTTGACACCTACGGCTGCACCAATCGGGTCAACGTTCATCTGTTCTGTTTTCAGGGCTATTTTTGCTCTTTCTCCCGGGATCCTTGCTGCAGCAACAATCTCTACGATACCATCCGCGATCTCAGGTACTTCATTGGCCATTAATGCTTCAAGGAATTTTGGCGATGTGCGTGTCAGCTCCAGAAAAAGCCCAATCTGCGGGTCAACACTGACATAACGCAGCAGTGCTCTGATGGTATCACCGCGTTTGTATGTTTCACCCTTGATACGGTTTCGGCGTGTCAGTATACCTTTGAGCTCTCCTATTTCAACATGTGTATTGTCATCTGCATCGATACGGTTGACTGTTCCAAGCATGACCGTGCCTACTTTTTCTCTGTATTTTTCAAAGAGATCCTGCTCAATACGTCTTTGGACATGGTACTCAAGTTCCTTAAAAAGATTGGCTGAAGCGGTACGACCATGATCTTCAAGTATAAACTCCTCTTTGAGCTGATCTCCGATCTCAATGGAGTTGTCAAACTCTTTGGCTTCTGAAAGAGGAATGTAACTATCCGGCTCTTCTTCCAGTTTCTCATCATCATCGGCAACGACTGTGATTACTTTATTGATACTATAGGTTTTTGTATCATTGTCGATGATGGCTTCAAAGGTGCTGGTCTGGCTTGTCAGTTTTTTTGCTGTATTGATCAATGCCTCTTTAAAGGCCTCTACAGCACTCTCTTTGGAGATATTTTTTTCATGTGCGATCGCTTCAATAATATCTAATATTTTTTCCATAAAAATCCTTTACTATAACGCTTCAATATATCGCTACAAGAGGTAACATAACAGTGTTAAGAACGTCTGGGAGGCGTGTTTTTTGAAGTAAGGAATTATAGCTAATCAAACCTTTACTGAAAATAAAGTATAATAAAACCAATACGTATGCCTGTATAGATAAAAAGAATTAAAGGAAATATAGATGAAATTGAAACTGGCTAGAACCACCCTGAAAGCAAAACCAAAAACCATAGAGTTGAAAAAACTCGAAGAGGAACTAGCAAACAGATCTATATTTTACTTTGACAAGGACAATTCACACAAAGAGTTGAAAGAGCTTATCGAATATTTCGAAGAGAAGGGATATTCTGTATATATGAGAGAAGTGAAATATGGCCTGGACGATAATGAATATATCTATGAGGTACATATTATCGCCTAAAGAAGAGCGCGTAGTGTGTAGCTACGGTCGTCTCAAATCTCTACCCAAATCCGCTTCCTTCTACCCACTACAATAATATAATGAGCAGATAACATATGAGTAAAAAACTATTTATTGAAACGCTTGGATGTGCGATGAATGTACGTGATACTGAGCACATGATCGCAGAACTGAACCAAAAAGAGCCTTACGAGCTTACTGAGGAGCTTTCCCAGGCAGACCTGATCATCATCAATACCTGTTCGGTACGAGAAAAACCGGTGGCAAAACTTTTTTCCGAGATTGGTCTTTTCAACAAACATAAAAAAGAAGGGGCTAAGATCGGTGTGGCAGGGTGTACGGCGAGTCACCTTGGAGAAGAGATCATCAAGCGTGCACCCTCCGTTGATTTTGTACTGGGGGCACGAAATGTCTCCAAGATCACACAGGTGGTCGACAAAAAACATGCCGTTGAGGTCAGTACGGACTACGATGAGAGTACCTACGCTTTTGGAGAGTACAGGACAAACCCCTTCAAGGCAATGGTGAACATCTCCATCGGCTGTGACAAATCATGTACCTTCTGTATCGTTCCGCATACCCGTGGCGATGAGATCTCCATCCCCAGTGACCTGCTGGTACAGGAGATTACCAAAGCAGTTGACAGCGGAGCCAAAGAGGTGATGCTTTTGGGACAGAACGTCAATAATTACGGCAGACGTTTTGGCAGCAGTGATGAGAAGATAGATTTTACCGGTCTGCTGCAGAAGATCTCAAAGATAGAAGGGCTGGAACGTATCCGCTTCACATCACCTCACCCTCTGCATATGGATGATGCTTTTTTGGAAGAATTTGCTTCAAACCCCAAGATCTGCAAACAGATACATGTACCGCTCCAAAGCGGTTCAACTGCTCTGCTGAAGGCCATGAAGCGCGGTTATAGCAAAGAGTGGTTCCTCAATCGTTGTGAAAAGATACGGACACTTTGCCCGGAAGCAACCATTTCTACAGATATCATTGTAGGGTTCCCGGGTGAGAGTGAATCCGATTTTGAAGATACGATGGATGTTCTTGAGAAGGTACGGTTTGAGCAGATGTTCTCTTTCAAGTACTCTCCGAGACCCTACACAGAAGCTGCAGAGTTTGAGAACCAGATAGATGACGCCATAGCCGGTGAACGCCTGAGTCGCCTTCAGAAACGTCATACACAGATACTCGATGAGATCATGGATGCACAGCTTGGTGTGGTACATAAAGTCTATTTTGATGAGCTCAAACCAGGTAACCGTGCAGCCGGACGCAGTGATGACGGGAAACTTGTTTTTGTAGAAGGCAGTGAGGAGCTGCTTGGAAAGATCGTTGATGTGCAGATCACCAAGACATCACGCGGTGCCCTTGACGGGGTAGTGATAACGGAATAGACAGAAATGAGAGATCTCTTCAGGCAGGCAGGTATCATTGTGATCCCTGTGCTTGTCTATGTTATCATGCGGTTACTATGGGTGACCTGCCGCAAGCGCTTCCACAATCTTTCCGAGATAGATGAATCACAGCATGTCTGTGTCTGTTGGCATGGTGAACTGTTAATGAGTCCACAGGCATATAGAAAGATCCACCCTGAGCACAAAGCTTCCGCTATTATCTCCTCGCATTTTGATGGATCCCTGATTGCAGGTACTCTGCGTTTTTTAAAGATAAGACCTCTCCGCGGATCGACCAAAAAAGGTGCCAGACAGGTACTTTTGCAGGCGTTTAAAAGTATTAAAGCGGGTGAAGAGGTGCTGATTACCCCAGACGGTCCAAGAGGTCCCAGACACTCTATGAGTGACGGAGCCATTGGGATCGCACTCAAAAGCAGGCTGCCTATTTTTGTGATGAATTACCAGCCATCATCCTACTGGCAGCTTGGCAGCTGGGACAGGTTTGTCATTCCCAAACCTTTCTGCCGCATTGACTTCTACATACAGAGTCTCTCTCTGGAAGGGATGGAGATAGAAGAGGCAAAAGAGTATCTGAAAGAGAAGATGCTGGAACACACGGTAATTTAATGAGCAATAAGCAACTGAGAGAGTATATTGAGGAATTTCTCGATTACCTTTTGAGTGTGCGCGGCTATTCCGAAGCGACGGTAGAGACTTATGAGATAGCGTTGCGGCAGATGGAGGAGGTGAGTCACTTTTATGAAGAGGATGGTGTATGGGTGCTCGATATTACACCTTTTCGTTTCAAGATCGTCAAGAACAGTAAAAAGACTATTGTTAAAAAGCTCTCTGCTGTACGTTCACTGGTCAAATACCTGGAAGATCAGTGTGATTTTGCAGTCAGGGTGATCTCCGATGAGTCCATAAAGGTACCTCAGTCTCTTCCCAAGCCAATAGAAGAGAGGCATATAGATGAGGTCTTAAGGAAGGCAACGATCGAAGAGAAAGTGCTTGTAGCGATGCTTTACGGTCTTGGTCTGCGTATTTCGGAGTTGAGCAGACTGAAACTGGATGATATTAAAGAGGGATGGGTCATGGTTCACGGAAAAGGGAACAAAGTACGTCAACTCCCTCTGCTGGATTCACTGCAGAAACTTCTACAGGTTTATTTGGCAAATACCCAGCCTGAAACGTATCTTTTTGAAAAAGGAAATGCTCCGCTCAATAGCGCACAGCTGCGCTACAGACTGACAAAACTCTTTAGGGAGCATGGGCTTCAAGCTACACCGCACCAGCTTCGGCACTCTTTTGCCACCCATTTGCTCAACCATGGAGCACGTATTGCTGATGTAAGTGAACTGCTGGGGCATGAAACGATGGCAACAACACAAGTCTATACCAAACTTGGTTCTGCAAGGAAGATGCAGGAGTATATGAAGGCGCACCCTTTGGCTGATGCCAGGCATCAGCCAGATGAGGAGTGAGGAGTCAGGATCGGTATGTATTGCTTTGCAATGCGTTGATCTCCTGGAGGTCTATCTCTTTTGTGAAGAGATAGGGGCGTATTTTTGATGGGATCTTTGCAACACGGCACACCTCTTTAAATTTCTTTGGCATCTCAGTTGTAATATAGGGGGCAATATAGAGCAGGTCATCCTTGAGTTCTACTGCCCATGCTCCACCAATGACAAGGCTTTGTTTATTCTCTATCTCCTGACGTTGTGATGCAGAGAGGAGATATCCCAGTGTTTTAAGGGTCATGTCGGCTGCTTTGCTTTTGGCATTTGCTCTGTAGAGTTTAATGATCCTTAGTTTTTCATAGCTGTAGATGAGACTATATCCGCTCTCAAGCACTTTTTTGTCTCTTCTGAGGTATGCAAAACTGCGTTTGATCCCCTCTTTGTATTTTGACAGCAGAGGATCGGAGAACTGTTTTCTAAATCTGTTTCTCTCATATTTTTCATCGCTGTTGCTTGTGTCTGTGAAGTAGGGATGACCATGCTCTTTCAGGTAAGCAAGTAACTCTTCCTTACTGTATTCGAGCAGAGGACGTACCACTGTATAGTTCTCTCTTTTGCTTAGAGGTTCAAGTCCAAGTAGCTCAGAAGTGCCGGCACCTTTTGTAAGGCGCATCAGCAGCCACTCCAGCTGATCATTGAGTTGATGGGCGGTAAGCAGATTGTCATAACCGTGTGCTTTGATAAGTCTCTCAAAAAAATCATAGCGGAATATTCTGGCATTTGCTTCAAAGTGTGAGCTAAAATGTGGTGCCATTGCTGTATGACACTTCAGGTTGTACTGTTGTGCCAAGGCTTTGGCATGTGCTACTTCTTTTTTACTCTCTTCTCTTACACCATAATCAACAATAGCAATATCAAATTTGATGTTGTTTTCTATGAGTAGAAAAAAAAGAGCGGAAGAGTCTACTCCTGCAGAAAAAGCGAGAAGATTTCTTTTTTCAAGTAGGAAGTAGGAAGTAGGAAGTAGAAGTGATTTCATTTTAGATTTTCTTTTATCTTTTTCGTACTAGAGATAAGAAGTTTGAGCAGTTCATCAATTTCAGGTTGAATACTTTGGAGCATTTTATCATTTAGATATCCAGACTCTTTCAATAGTAAGAGCCAATATTCGGTTTCGTTAGCTTCTTTTAGAGCAATAGTGAGCTTATGTAAAAAGTCAGCTTTAGATTGGGCATATTGTGCTTCACGTATCAACGCTCCGATGGATGTGCCGCTACGAATAATCTGTTTCGATAAAATATATTCTTTATGCTCTGTTTGTAAGTATTGAGAGAGCTTGATGATTCGCAATGCAAAGGCAAAGCTTTTTTCTCGTAACAGATCCTTTTTCATTCCTACTTTCTACTTTCTACTTCCTCATTAATAAGTGTTGCGAGAAGTTGTTCCCCCACCAGTTCTGTCACTTTTGCCTCATATATCTTTCCATATTCTACACTTATGTCGTTTGTATCGTTGATGAGGATCTCTCCATCGATGTCAATGGCCCACTGCAGCGGTCTTGCCGAGAGAAGGAATTCATGTTCATCACTCTCTCCGTCAATAACAAGTTCAACAGTTTTGCCTACCATTTTTTCAAGAGATCTGACTGTACATGCCTGGGCGATCTCACCTAGAATCGCGGTTCTCTCTTCAATGAGCTCTTTAGGCAGCTGCTCCATTTCATAGGCAGCAGTGCTCTCTTCATTGGAGTAGGCAAAGACATTGAATCGGTCAAATCCGAAATCTTCCATGAAAGAGCAGAGCTTTTCAAAACTTTCACTGTTCTCCCCCGGATGCCCGGCAATGACTGAAGTGCGCAGGAAGGCGTTTGGTTTGCTTTTCATGTATTCGAGCAGTTCAATGGTCTTCTCTTCCCCAAAACCTCGTTTCATTGTTTTAAGCACACGGTCATCGATATGCTGAACAGGCATATCGTAGTAGGTCTGGAAGATTGCTGAGTCGGCGATGGTATCGATGAGTGCAAAAGTAGTAGTACTGGGATAGAGGTAAAGAATGCGTGCACTCTTGACACCTTCTATCTTTTCTACTGCTTTGATGAGGTCTCTAAGCCCATCCTTGAGCCCCATGTCGCGTCCGTAGCTTGAGGAGTCCTGGGAGATGAAAGAGAAGTCGTAAAAACCCTGTGCAGCAAGGCTGCTTACCTCTTTGACGATCGATTCGAGTGAGCGTGAGTGGAGTTTACCTTTAAAGCTTGGAATGGCACAGAAAGAACAGGTTTGGTTGCATCCCTCGGCGATCTTGATATAGGCATGGTAGTTTGAACCGGTAATGACCCTTCCGCTTGACTCTGTAGCCAGATAGACTTCCGGAGAGAAAGAGCTCTGTTTCTGGGCAATGAGCTGGTCTATCTTTTCATAGTCTCCTACCCCGGTAAAGATATCGATCTCCGGGAGCTCCTGCATGAGCTCTTCTTTGTAGCGCTCACTGAGACAGCCACTCATGACAAGAATAGAGTCTTTTTTTCGTTCATCATGCAGATTGAGGAGTGTATTGATACTCTCTTCTTTGGCTGCATCGATGAAGCCGCAGGTATTGACGATGATGACATCAGCAGCAGTATTGTCATCGGTGATCTCATACTCTTTGAGACGACCAAGCATCACTTCGCTGTCGACAAGGTTTTTGGTACAGCCGAGGCTGACGAGGTGTAGTTTTTTGGACATGTTGTATTCTTTTTTTTGTGGATTATAGCATATTTTGTAGTTTTGATGAAAATGTATCATATTAATGTTACGCTACATCAATCTCTACGGAATAAAGTTTCAAGTATGTAGGGGCAGGATCCCTGTGTTCCCATAGGAGATGCCCGTAGGATGCATGACAAGGTATGGGGATATGGATAACGTATATGTAAAAATTGTTTTGAGTATGGTATGAATGGTATGAAAACTGGAAAGAGTAAAAAAAGAAAGGTTAGAGCCAGACCGAAGTCTGACTCCTAAGAGGTTGTAACTTTAAGAAGTGATTCTTAGAAGTTGTATCTTGCCCAGAAACGAAGAACATTTTGGTCATACTCATCTATTGGTGCCCAGTAAGCACTATCTACATCCAAAGTTCGATAAATGTATCCGGCAAATACAGTTGTAGTGTCATTAAATACTTTAGTTTTGTAAGTAAGATCTAATTCTTGATATGTTCCCTCATCATCGCCGGCAAATCTATTACTTCCTAAATAATAGTTTACAGAGTTAGTTGCTAATCCATAATCACTGTAGTTATAGGCTAAACCAAGTTTACCACCTAATGCTTTTACACCAACTCTTGCAACAAAAGTATCAGAATCTATTTTAATGAAGTCTTGGTTGAGTATCATTTGTGTGTAAAGAGGTGTTTTTACACCACCGGTATTAAATACACCAACTGCGCTGTTATTTACGTTTGAATATGCTAAAGAAAGATCAAACATACCTACTTTTCCACCGATTTTAGCACCAAATGCACCTGTATCTTCAGCTCCGTTTGTATCTAACCATACTGCACCACCTTGAAGTGATACATAGAAAGAATCTGCATTGTATTTAGCATCACCCCAAAGAATGTTGGTGTCACCAGAAGCTACTCCAAGAGTATTTGAAACAAGATCAGGTGCATAATACCAAGAACCTGTCAAAGTCAAGTTGCTAAAAGACTTGTTTTGGGCAGTTAGCATATGAATACCGTCATTATCATTGAAGTCATTGAAATCAGTTACATTTCCTACACTCGAATTACCGCCATATACCCATGCATATACCAAAGTTGTATTTTCGATGTCAGTATTCACTGCAAGTACAGCATCGAATGTATTTTTAAATACGTTCCAACCTTCAGAGAAAGCAAACGGAGAGAGTGCTTTTGGAAGTTCCTGACGACCTGCTTTGAAGCTAGTGTTGTCAACACTGTATGTTAAATACATTTGAGAGATCCAGCCTCCATCTGTCATATCATCAATATCTCCACTGCCAGTACCTTGCATAACACCAGAAACCACGGAGTTTTCAAGATTAAGGGTAGAAAGACCGCTTACTTCCACACCGACACCGACACCGGCAAAAAGATCTTTATTTACTGCTCTTAGTTGAATACCGGCATCTGCTACAGAACCTTCTTGGCTAAACAGATCAGTCTCAGCGTAAACATCACTTGCTGTAGAATCGACTGTTTGGTAATAAAGTACCGCCTGTCCGCTAAAGTCCCAACCGGATGTTTCTGCTATCGGTGCTTCTACTTCTGGCTCTACTGGAGCGATATCTCCACCTGCCATGATCATTGTTGACGCTATTACTGAAAGTAATAATGTTTTCTTCATTGTAATCCCCCTGTTTTTTTAATATAGATGATTATAGCAAGTATGATAAGATAATGTCAATAAAGTTAATAAAAAGTTAATAAACTTACAAAAACTACGCAAATTAAAGAAGGGTTGCTTTTAAAAAACAATACTCTTCTTAAGAGTTTTCTAAAGAAGTTGTTGATAAATTGAAGTAAAAATAATATAACAAATGTGGAAAGAGTAAAAAAAGAAAGGTTAGAGCCAGACCGAAGTCTGACTCCTAAGAGGTTGTAACTTTAAGAAGTGATTCTTAGAAGTTGTATCTACCCCAGAGACGAATATTATTTTGACTTTCAGCCCATGCATCAGCATCTTGGTAGATGTATCCAGCAAAGAGTGTTGTAGAGTCGTTAAATACTTTTGTTTTATAGACAAGGTCAAGTTCTTGGTAATCATTGTTAGCAGCTGAGTTGTCAGATGTAGTATCATATGCCAGGGCAATTTTACCGCCAAGTGCTTTTACTGCAGCTCTTGCAACGAAAGTATCATTGTCTGATGCGATAAAACCTTGGTTAAGGATCATTTGAGTATAGAGAGGTGTTTTAACACCACCAACGTTAAAGACACCAGTATCGCCATCATCTACATTAGAGTAAGACAAAGAAAGATCGAACATATCGATTTTTCCACCGATCTTAGCACCAAATGCTCTTGTATCATTAAGGAATGCATCACTCATTACTGAACCACCCTGAAGTGCAACATTTAGACCGGCAAGACCAAATTTAGCATCACCCCAAAGAATGTTGATATCATCAGTTACAGCCATATCTGAACCAAAATACCATGAACCAGTTAAAGTTACACCTTCAAAAGATTTGTTTTGGACAGTTAGCATGTGAACACCGTCATCATCGTTGAGAGCATTAAAATCAGTTAGGTTACTGCCGAGCGCACCTAGACCATTGCTGTTTCCACCATATACCCATGCATATACCAAAGTTGTATCTTTGATATCAGTATTTACAACAAGAAGAGCATCGAATGTATTTTTAAATACATTCCACCCTTCAGAGAAAGCAAACGGAGAGAGTGATTTTGGAAGTTCCTGACGACCTGCTTTGAAGCTAGTGTTGTCAATAGCGTATGTTAAGTACATTTGAGAGATCCAACCACCATCGGTCATATCATCAAGATCACCATTACCGACACCTTGCATTACGTCAGATACTATACTGTTCTCAAGATTCAGTGTAGAAAGGCCAGTTACTTCTACACCAGCACCGATACCTGCAACAACATCTTTGTTTACCGCTCTAAGTTGAAGACCAAAGTCAGCTCTTGAACCATCTTGATCAAAAAGATCTGCATCTACTGCTCCTGATGGAGCTGTAGCATAATCACCTGTTTGATAATAAACTACCGCTTGTCCGCTAAAGTCCCAGCCAGATACTGCGGCAGGTGCCTCTACTACTGGCTCAACTGGAGCGATATCTCCACCTGCCATGATCATTGTTGACGCTACTACTGAGAGTAAAAGTGTCTTTTTCATTGTAATCTCCTTGTTTTTTTGAATACAGGGTATTGTAACACATTGTATTTACCAATGTCAAGTTAATTAACAAAAAATTAACCAGTGGTTTATTTTTCATTTAAAGTACACTGCAGTAGGGTTATAAAAGGGAAGAAGGTAAGAAACAAATTAAGAATCAGGCAGTTTTTTTACAGATATTTTTAAGTTTATTATGGAATAAAACTGTTTTTGTGTTCAGTTTTTAAGAAAAAGAACATGTAAGATGGTGGCGCTGGACGGAATCGAACCGCCGACACAAGGATTTTCAATCCTTTGCTCTACCGACTGAGCTACAGAGCCACTGTTGTCTTGAAGTGGGTGAAATTATAGCTATGTAACCTTAAAGATTATTGAGAAATCGAGGGAGATTTTGTTTTTTCTTAAACTTTTTTGCTTTGAATAGAATTTTGATGAAAATTATGATAGTTGAATAGTTTACTTAGGTCTTCAGCTTAGAGCGCTGAACAAGGATCTATTTTTAATGCAGAGTATATTTTTATTTGTGCAGGGGCCGTGCCTATAGTCTGCCCTTTGGGCGGGTAGACTACAGGCTCTTTACAAGCTTTACAAATCTCTCTCCCCGGTGTTTGTATGATGTAAACTGGTCAAAACTGGCTGCTGCCGGGGAGAGGAGGGCAATGCTCTTTTGGGTATGTATTGTATCGATCAATTTGACAGCATGTTCAAGGGTAACTGCCTCTTTCAGATCGATATTGAATTTTTTTGAAAGCTTTTTCACCTTTTGGCTGTTTGCTCCGATGCTATATAATGTAAGGTCTATATGTGCCAAAAGGCTGAAAAGCGGTGTAAGGTCTACCCCTTTGTCATCTCCTCCGAGAATAAGGTGAATATGGTTGTCACTGTAAGTCTTTACTGCCTGTATGGTTGCATCAAGGTTGGTTGCTTTGGAGTCATTGACCCAGAGTCTACCCTTTCTGTCTGTGAGCTCTTCCTGTCTGTGGGCATCCCGTTGAAAAGTGTTGAGCAGATCGTAGTCTGTTTCGTCAAAAAGTACCTTGGTAATGGAAAGAGAGAGCAGGGCATCTTGTAAAAAGGCCCCTTTGTAGTTGAGGTTGGCTGCATTCAGACCAAAGTAGTCACAGAGAAAGTTGTTGCTGTCATACTCGACCACATAGGCATCAGTCCTGGGAAGGTTCATCCCTTTGGGGATCAGTGCCAGCTCTCCCTCTTTCATATTCAGCAGCGGTTTGAGCTTATCGGCTTCATAGGCTTGAGGGGTACTGTGCCAGTCCAGATGGTCAGGGGTGACAGGCAGAAGCAGATAGATGTCCGGTGAGGCGATTTTGGTATGATGCAGGGTAAAAGAGCTTGTCTCCAACACCCAGACAGGTGCTTTTTCATCAAGCTCTGCCAGTGGTGTACCGATGTTCCCACCGCTTACGGCACCGCGTTTTTTCAAAAGGTGGGTAAGCATCTGGGTCGTGGTGGTTTTGCCGTTGGTACCTGATATCCAAATCGTAAAAGGCGTTTTCCTTTTAAATGAGGAAGTAGGAAGTAGGAAGTAGGAATTGTGGTTTGCGTTATTTTCACCGCCTAAAAAGTAGTCATATTCACTTAGTAGATGTTTTGCTTTTTGAATAAGCGGGTGTTTTGGGGGCAAGCTGGGTGTAGTGACTTCCAATCGACTTTCATCGGGGTTGAACAGAGATGAAGGCTTGATGATATTGTTGTATTCATCAGTATAAGTTTCTTTACAGTTGTCGTCGAAAAAGGTACAGCCCCCACCCAGTTTTTTTGCTATGGCTTTGGTGGTAAGACCGTAGCCGAAAAGGGTTGGCTTCATGAAAAATTCCTTTGGAATTTTTCAAGTGAAGAGTGAAGAGTGAAGAGTGAAGAGTGTTGGTATGTTTTGCAGAGCAAAACTTCTGCTTTATTTTTCATGATTGTTCTCTTTAGCTGTTTTAATACTGGATGCTAACATTCTAATAAGATTTTCTATATCATCCAATAGGCTTATTGCCAATTTTTCCTGAAGATAACTACAATCTTTTAGAAGGCTTAACCAATATTTTGTCTCATTCGCTTCTTTTAATGCAATAGAAAGTTTATTGATGAAATCTGATTTTGATTGGGCATATTTTCCTTCAGCAATCAAAGCTCCAATGGCGGTACCTGAACGTAAAACTTGTTTACTTAGGATAAACTCTTTTTTTTCTTGTTGTAAATATTCACTACACTTCACAATACGAATGGAAAAAGCATAACTTTTCTCTTCTAAAATACTCATTTACTTCTCATCCAATAAAGGCTTTTTGTAAGAAAAGCTTACCATAACTCTTCACTCTTAGTTCTTAGTTCTTCACTTCAAAGCTTTGCTTTGATCATCTGAATTTAAACGAGATCAACGCAAGTATATTGGCAATAAACGAAATCATCCAGAAACGTACGATGATCTTGTTCTCAGCCCAGCCCTTGAGTTCAAAGTGGTGATGGATCGGAGCCATACGGAAAATACGTTTTTGGCGCAGCTTGAAGCTCCCTACCTGCAAGATAACAGAGACAGTTTCGATCACAAAGATCAGACCGATAAGTATGAGCAGTACTTCACTTTTCCCCAGTATGGCAAGATAGGCAAGGAGACCTCCGATAGCAAGGCTTCCGGTATCTCCCATAAAGACTTCGGCAGGGTAGGAGTTGTACCATAGAAACCCCATGAGCCCACCGCCCAGTGAGGCAGCAAGTATCATTACCTCTCCTACCCCTTTAATATTCGGAATAAGCAGATAGCTGCTGAAAATAGCATGGCCTGTCACATAAACGATGATGCCAAGGCTAAAGAGTGCAATGATGGAAGGAACTGTTGCCAGACCATCCAGTCCGTCGGTCAGATTAACAGCATTGGTTGCTGCCAAAAAGACTAAAACCCAGAATATGACTGCACCATAACCCATATCAAAGAGAGGTTTTTTGTAAAAAGGGATGTAAAACTCGGTAGAGAAACCGCTATATATGATCAGTGTTGTTACCAGTATGGCAATGATTGCAAGCAAGCCCATTTTCATGCGTGGTGTCAACCCTTCGAGATTGTCCCCCGAGAGCACTTTCCCAAGATCATCTTTCAGCCCTACCAGTCCAAAACCAAGCAGTGTGATAATCCCTCCCCAGACATAAGGGTTGCTTAAGTCCATGGTGGCAAACACGGCGATCAGGGTAGCCAGAAGAAATATAGCACCGCCCATTGTCGGTGTATGGCGTTTCCCTTCATGGGAAGGAATATATTTACTGATAGGCTGATTGGCTTTTTTGCTGATCGCCCAGGCAAGATATTTGGGCATGATAAAAAGCGTCATGACAAATGCGATAAGAAAAGCAAAGCCGGCACGTACTGAGATATAGCTAAAAAGATTGATGTCGAAAAGCTGGGAAAGGGTATAAAGCATAGATAACTTTCAAAATAGGGATTTAGGTTTACAAAAGCTTATTTTACTATGATTTCAATAAAAAAAGAGATGAGAGCATGGATATTCAAAAGACGATATTGATTATTACCGACGGGATCGGGTATAAGCCCCATAGTGCCTGCAATGCTTTTGCAGATGCTGTAAAGCCGACCTATGATGCACTTGAGAATGTACCCCGGGCATTGATTTCCACTTACGGGCTCAGTGTGGGTCTTCCGGAAGGACAGATGGGGAATTCGGAAGTAGGGCATATGACGATCGGATCGGGTCGTATTTTGTACCAGGATCTTGTGAAGATATCTTTGGCGCTGAAAGAGGGCGGTATTGAAGAGAACAGAGTACTTAAAGAGACGATGGGAAAGAGTGACCGTGTCCATCTTATCGGACTTTTAAGCGATGGCGGGGTGCATTCGCATATCGAGCATACGATCGGATTTGCCAAGTTGGCAAAGCGCAGAGGCAAAAAGGTCTTTTTGCATCTCATTACCGATGGACGTGATGTAAGTCCGACGTCGGCCAAAACCTATATTGAACAGATCGAAGCGATCTGTGACAACGATATTCGTATCGCAACGATCGGCGGCCGTTTCTATACAATGGACAGGGACAACCGTTGGGAGAGAGTGGAGAAAGGGTATAGAGCGATTGCTGAAGCGACCCCGAAGACGGAACTTTCTCCCAAGGCGTATATTGATGCAAGCTATGCGAAAAATGAGACTGATGAGTTTATTGAGCCTGTGGCATTTGCAGGCTATGAAGGGATGCAGGAGGGTGATACAGTTATCGTAACCAACTTCCGTTCCGACAGGGTACGGGAGATCACGACTGCCCTTGGCGACCCTGGCTTCAGCGCTTTTGAGCGTACATTCATTCCTCTGCATATTGCAACGATGACACAGTATGATGCTGCTTTTCCCTACCCGGTACTCTTTCCAAAAGAGGCACCGAAGAATACACTTGCGGAAGTGATCGCGAATGCGGGTCTGCGTCAGCTGCATACGGCAGAAACGGAAAAATATGCACATGTAACATTTTTCCTGAATGGAGGTATCGAAGAGCCGATGATCGGAGAGAGCCGTGTACTCATTCCCAGTCCGGATGTCAAGACCTATGATATGAAACCGGAGATGTCTGCACCACAGGTGGGCGAGGCGGTACGTAAAGCGATGGATGAAGCCTATGATTTCATCGTGGTGAATTTTGCCAATGGCGATATGGTTGGACATACAGGAAACTATGAAGCGGCCAAAGAAGCGGTACAGGCGGTAGATACAGAGCTTGGGAAGATCATTGCCAAGGCGGCAGAGGACGGCTATGCGATAGTGTTGACCTCTGATCACGGGAACTGTGAAGAGATGTGTGACGGAGAGGGGCATGTGTTGACCAACCATACGGTAGGCGATGTCTGGTGTTATGTATTGGCTGAGGGTATAACCAGAGTGAAAGAGGGGGGTGGACTCAACAATGTCGCACCAACTGTTCTGAAACTGATGGGGCTTGAGATCCCTGAAGAGATGGATGAGCCTCTAATAGTATAATCGTTGTGCAGAACAATAATATTTTGGTACAATGATGGCAATAGTTCATTTTATATATCACTGTGCTTAGTACGGTGATTGCAGAAGGTATCGAAATGGAAAAGAAGATCAAAGAGTCAGTGGGGACCCTGCTGGCACATATTATCAAGATAGACAAACGGGATCTGGAGAAAGAAGCACCGCTCTTTTGTGATATCATGGGACAGAATTTCGACTGTAATCCGGAAGAGGCAAAAACATTTCTTCATGATATTATGGAGAAAGATTATGACCTGGACAAACATGTTGAGATCATCAATCAGGCCTTGGCCGATGACAAACTCTCAAAGTATCATCTTTTGGAACAGCTTAACCACATTATCTACTCTGACAAGATCAGTGAAGAGGATTACAGGATCTTTGAAAACATCAAAGAGCGGCTGTTCCCCTCATAAGTATCAAAACAGATGGGATATTGCAGAAAAAAGAGATAAAGCAGGGGGAGTGATGGGAGTGTAAACAGAAGCTCTTCTGAAAACACAGCCCCTTTATATACCGTGTGCAATCTGTTATGACAAAGTCGTGGTTCAATCGGATGATAATGCTTCAGGGTACTGTGAAGGATAATATAGCGGTAAATGATCGGATCTTTTAAAGGTACACTAAATTAAAACAAAGGATATGAATGAAATTTTCCGGAAGTAATGTATTGGTAACAGGTGCAAGCCGCGGGATCGGTGCACAGATCGCAAAAACACTGGCACAGATGGGACTGAAAGTATGGGTGAACTACAGAAGCGGTGAGGCAGAGGCAAAGGCTGTCAAAGCAGACATTGAAGCATCCGGAGGAAAAGCAGAAGTGATTGGTTTTGATGTGAGCGATGAGGCGGCGTTTGTAGATGCGATCAAGCGTATTGTAGAGGCAGACGGTGAACTCTCCTATTTGGTTAACAATGCAGGGATCACCAATGACAAACTTGCTATGCGTATGAAAACGGAAGATTTTATGTCTGTGATTGAAGCGAATCTGAAATCAACCTTTATTGGCTGCCGTGAAGCTGTCAAAGTAATGGGGAAAAAACGTTTTGGATCGGTTGTTAACATTGCATCGATTGTTGGAGAAACAGGTAATGCAGGTCAGACGAACTACGCAGCAAGCAAAGGCGGAACAATTGCAATGACAAAGAGTTTTGCCATTGAAGCGGCACCGAGAAACATCCGTTACAATACGATTACTCCGGGATTCATTGCAACAGAGATGACTGATGTACTTAAAGATGAGGTAAAAGATGCCTTTACCGCAAAGATTCCTATGGGTCGTTTTGGTGAACCTAAAGAGGTAGCTGAGGCTGTAGCGTTTCTGCTTTCCGATCACGCTTCTTATATTACGGGCGAGACGTTGAAAGTGAATGGTGGGATGTATATGTAGTTTTGCATTTGCAAAATTGCAAATTAGGAGTGAGGAATGAGGAGTGAAGTGTTGAGGTATGCATTGCTGTGCAATGCTTGTATTGTCGATTACTCATTACTCATTAGTCATTCTTCTTTTGTCGGAGACAACCATGGCAACTAAAATTCTTCTGCTTGAAGATGACAGGCTCTTTAACGAAACGCTTCAGGACTTTCTGGAAGAAGAAGGATTTGTACTCAATGTGGCACTTGATCCTTACACGGCATTGGAGCTAAGCTATGCGAATAAGTATGATATCTATCTCTTTGATGTTAACCTTCCCTATGAGAGCGGTTTTGATCTACTGAAAAAACTGCGTCAAAGCGGTGATCTTACACCAACAATATTTTTAACTTCACGTGAAGACCGTGATTCTCTGGCAGAGGGATTTGAGACGGGCGCTGATGACTATATGAGAAAGCCTATCGATCTGGATGAACTGTTGTTCCGTATACAGGCGATACTGCGTAGGCAGGTACGCCAGGAGCGTATGGTGTTTGGCGAGTACAGTCTTGATATGGTTGCCAAGACACTTTATCACAACGGCGAAGCACTGGAAGTAACAAAAAAAGCGGTCGAGCTTCTTGTATTGCTGGTTGAATCAGGCGGGGAAGTGGTCAGAAGTGAGATGATTAAGAACCGTTTATGGGCAGCGGGGCAGAGTGCAAGTGACGGATCGTTAAGGGTCTATGTTACGCAACTTAAGAAGTATTTCCCCGATGCTATTGTCAATGTACGCGGTGTAGGTTACAAATGGCAGTTTGAAGGTCATTGAACTATGAAAAAGCAGACGTGGCTGGCAGCCTTCGGTTATGTATTCAGTGTACTGATACTGCTTAGTTTTCTTTACTGGCTTTTGAAGAATGAAGGATTTGATGAAACAACTTTTCTTATTGGAAGCGGATTTGTACTTCTTTTGAGTGTTGGCTGGGGGTACATCATCGCCTCTCATCTGTTGATACCCCAAAAAAAGACACAGGAACATCTGCTGCACTTGACCAAAGATATTATTCATGAACTGAATCTGCCTCTTGCGACTATCCAGGCCAATACTGCAATGCTTGCAAAAAATCGTACAGATGAGAAGTCTCTAAAACGGCTGAAGCGTATTGAAGACGCTTCCTTGAGACTGAAAAGGCTTTACGGAGAGCTGGTCTATACGATCCGAAAAGAGATGCATGAAATAGAAAGGGAGCGGTTTGATCTCAAAGCACTGGTAGAGGAGCGTGTGGAAATTTTCAGAGAGCAGAACCGCAACCCTGTTGTGATTGGGGTGGAGCGGTGTCAACTGTTGACAGACAAGATCGGTTTTGAGCAGATGTTTGACAATCTTGTCAGTAATGCCATGAAATATTCTGATAAAGAGTCTCCGGTAAAGATCATTTTAAAAGAGCATGTGCTTCAGATCATCGATGAGGGGATCGGCATGGATGAAGCACAGTTGGTCAAAGTCTATGAACGCTATTATCAGGGTGACCGTCAAAAAGAGGGTGACGGGATCGGGCTGGCCCTGGTAAAAGCCTATTGTGATCAGGAAGATATAGGAATAAAGATCGAATCGAGAAGAGGCAGAGGAACGAAGGTCACTCTTGATTTGGGAAGAGTCTTATCTCAAGCGTAAAGGATTTATCCGGCGTTTAAGTACTTAGTTACTGTAACATAAACCCGATAGCGCAAGTATTTGATGAACTTCGAGTGATTCTAATGCATATTTCGGGATAAATTGTCAGCAGAACAGATTATTGCAAATATTATGTTTTCCATAATCGATCTTCTCATTCTCTTCGGAAGTATGGAATGTGTTAAGTCTGTTTGGGCTATACTCAAATAAAAATGGGTTACAGTATGATACGGATCATTTTAAACGGGAAAAAGGTGGCTGATGAGGATGTTCGTTATGCAGTTTCTGTTTTACGTGAAGAGGGTATCGATATAGAGGTAAGGGTTACCTGGGAACACGGCGATGCGCAGCGCATGGTTGCAGAGGCGAGTGATGAAGGCATTACACGTATTATTGCTGCAGGTGGAGACGGTACTTTGAATGAAGTTGTCAACGGGTTGGCACTGCTTCCAAAGGAGAAGCGTCCCCAGTTGGCAATATTGCCTTTGGGAACAGCCAATGATTTTGCGACAGCCTGCCGGATACCATTTTCCCCATTGGAAGCATTGCGGCTGGCAGTTGAAGGAGAGGCTTACCCTGTAGATATTGTAAAAGCAAATGATCGGTATTTCATTAATGTTGCTTCAAGCGGTTTTGGCGCACAGATCGTTGCGGATACACCAGCTTCCCTAAAGAACTTTCTTGGAGGTGGTGCCTATACGCTTTCAGCAGTGATCATGACCCTCAACTACAGTAGTCATGAAGGACGACTGATCGCAGATGATATTGATATTGAGGGAAAGAGTATTGCGGGAGTAATCTGTAATGGAAGACAGGCAGGAGGAGGGCAGATGCTGGCACCTTTTGCCTATATTGATGACGGAATGCTCGATATTGTAGTATTTATGGAGTTTCCCATTACCGACCTGGGACAGGTGATTGCGGAGATGTTTGACTATGAGCACTCAGGTACCTATATAAAGCGTTTTCAAAAAAGATGGGTGGAGTCCATTCCTCAACAGAAACGCTCAGTCAATCTTGACGGAGAACCTTATGAGGCGGACAGAATAAGGTTTGAAGTGTTGCATAAAGAGATCGACCTGATTCTTCCAAAAGGGTGTCCGGTGCTTAAAAATTCTGGATCGGGGAGTTGAACGGAGCCTATAGACAGAAGTTCTCTATAATCTAATTTCCAATATAATCCTATAGATATTATACTAAATCAAAAGAGGTCAGATGCCAGTAGAACAGATAAAGAATATTGTTGATTACGGGATCATAGGATTTCTCCTTTTTTTGAGTTTTATTACATTTGCATTCGCTATAGAGCGTGTACTTTTCTACCGCAGTGTCAAACTTGAGAACTATGAGCATGAGAAGGAGTTGGAACTGGATCTTGGAAAACATCTTTCTACTATTGCTTCTATTGGGGTGAATGCACCCTATATTGGACTTTTGGGAACGGTACTTGCGATCATTTTGACGTTTTATATTATTGGAGAACAACAAGAGAGTATTGACCCGGGAGAGATCATGAAGCATTTGGCTTTGGCACTTAAAGCGACTGCCGCAGGTTTGATCGTAGCGATCCCTGCAACAGCGATTTATAATGCATTGCTGACAAAAGTTGACAGAATTCTCTCAGAGTGGGAGATATACCGGGACAAACAGGGAAAACGCAACATATGAGACGAGAGCGTTTTGACAAGATGAACGTTGTACCGTTCATCGATATTGTACTGGTTCTGCTGGTCATTGTCTTGGCAACAGCAAGTTTTGTCACCAATAAAACCATCAAGATCGATCTCCCTTCGGCCAGTACAAAGAAAGAGGAAGATAAAAAGAGCATTGTTATTGCGATCAATAAGGAAGGAAAGTACTTTTACAACAAAGAAGAACTCCCTTTTGATATGATACAGGCAAGGCTGAATGCACTTGACCCCAAAAGTGATACAGTCTCTCTGCATACAGACAAGTTAACACCGTTTGACTACTTTGTTCAAGTGATCGATGTGATGAAAGCTAAAGGATTTGAGAACATCTCTATTGTTACCAAGTAGCAGGTATGTCTTGAAAAATTGTTAGAGGGTATGGTAATAATGAAGATGGCGGGTTACCTTCTACCCCCACCTCTATAGATGATACCGCTGCCGGATCCGTCTCTGAGTCTCTGCATTGTCCCTTGACCTTTATCTGCGTTTTTTCTTCGTGCAGCTGCATATGCCTGGCGCTCTTCAGGGCTCATGGCTTTAAGTCTGTTCTGCATCTCTGCTCGGAATGCATCTCTTTCTTCTGTAGCTACTGTACCTCTCATCGCATTAAGTTGTTCCATAGTCATTTGTGAAAAGTCTGTTGCCGCTAATCCGACCGTTAGCATACTTATTGTTAGAATGAGTTTTTTCATTGTCTCTCCTTTGAATTGTTTTACAGAAGTCACACTTTCTGAAGAGTGAAATAGGGGATACGTATTAATGATCACCAATCTCTTACAGGCTCATCAGAGCATGAGTAAGATATTTGGCATCTCCAATGCATAATCCGGGTTAAATTGTAAAACAATATTGTTACCAGGGTGTTACTAAACAGTGTAGAAGTTGTATAAAAGTTTTAAGTCATTTATACTTAAAACTCTTACTGAAGTATCAGGAGTGGTTCATCATTGCCGTATAAAGACTATGACCACTATAGTACTGAGAGATGAACAGAAAGTGAAGTTTTTGTAAGAAGCAAATGGTGCTCTAATATCTAAGGGAGTAGTGGTTTGAGGGGCCCATCCCGGTGCTGTTGCAAGGATGGGAAATGTAATTTCTGAAAGTCTATTACAGGCTACTGGGGTATATGACTGTTTTGTGGGTATTCCGGGTGACAGTAGTTTATGCCATCGATCGTACCTAAAGCACAGCATCCTTCCGTAATACCAAGATTTTTAAGACCTGTATCAAAGGCCCAGTAGTGGTTGTAGCTTCCATCACGCAGATGACTGAATACAGCAACAAGATCAGAAGCATTTACTTCCTCTGCAATGGCTATTTCCTCATTGAGATCATTGATATCAGTAACCTCTACCATACATCCTACTTCAAGTGCATCCTGCTGTGACTGGCTTCCTATACTGTAGAGGGCATCGTAAAGATCCTGTACAGCCTGAATACCGAATTGGCCAGGTTCAAAGGCTCTCAGCTCTTCTTCTGAATAATGTTCCGAGTAGTCTATCAAATTAGTGATATTGAGATCATATCTTTGTACCAACTCTTCTACCAGTGCCTGATGTTTTGTTTCCGACCGGGTTGCAATATTTTCAAGTTGCTGGGTAGGATAGATGCTGTTGAGTGCAAGATAGAGATCTTTTGCCAGTTTCTCTTCATTCCACATAAAGGCGATCGTATATTTTTGTGCATCTGTCAGGTTGGATTCCGGATAGAGTGAAAGGTCAAAGCTATTGCCTGTACTCAGTATGACCTCCTGCAGGGTTTCTCTTAAATGCTCCTGTGCCTCTGTTTGCGTACGCAGCTGTATGGCAGCACGAAGAGCATAGAAGTCAAGGTCCGATGCAGTAAAGTTTGCATCTTCGACAAGAGCTCTTTTGGCCTCTTCGGAGATTTGAATACCATTGGTCAAGTTGGCATCTTCATCCAGTGACTGAAGGAGTTGTGCCATGGCAGTTACCTCTTCATTTTCGATCTGGTCTCTGGCCACACCTATGATATCCTGCGGAAAAACATATCCGTCTGCCGGCAATGCAGAAATATCTCCAAGAACCAAATAGCTCAGTCTAAATCGTACCTGATGCATATTTTGGCATGTAAATGCGCCGTCAGCACCGGTTGTTTTGTTGTAGTCACCGTCTGCAATACAGTCATAATCAACATTTTCTACAGCCGAGTCGACCAAATAACCTGTAGTTGAAGAAACTGTATCGCTGCTTCCTCCTCCACATCCTGCCAAAAGCAATACCGCCAGCGTTGATCCAATAAGATATTTCCTGATCATTCTTTTTCCTTCTTTTCTGTTAAGTTGTAAACAAAAGTATAAAAAATATTTGTTACTTCAATGTTACCTTCCCCAGATGCAGGTGTATGGTAACAGTACTGTCCGTTACTTTCAGTTCTTTTTCAATATCAAGCTCTGTACATAATTTCTCTACAATATGCAATCCGATACCCAGGCCTCTGTCACTCTCTTTATAAAAGCGTTTGAATATTCTTGAAGGGTTTTTGATGCCATAACTGCTGTTGGAGATAGAGATGGTATCTTTATCGGCTTGTATTTTTATGAAACCTTTGGAAATATTATATTTGCACGCATTGCTGAGAAGATTGTATATGATGCGTGCAAGCGCATTTTTATCACTTTTGATAATGGTGTCCTGTATGTTTACCTCCCAGTCAAGATAGTGATACATCGGAGCAAAAAAAGCAACCTGTTCATTGATGACTTCTTTAAGATGAAATTTTTCCTTTTCAAACGCCATCTCTTTAAGATAGGCATTAAGATTATAATGGAGCATGGAAATGGTCTTTGCACTGCTTGTAATACTTTCCACCTCTTCATTTTTGGCATCCATCATTTTAAGGTTGATAAGGATGGAGGTAAGAGGTGTGTTGAGGTCATGGATAATATCTTTGATGAAAACCTCTAAAAGCTGCAAAGAGTGACGCAAAGGGCTGAGTACATAGAAAGAGAACAGCAGTGAGATCAGGACAGCGATAAAAGAGAGGAAAAGAAATTGCCGAAGTATAGAGAGCTTAATGGTATATAAAAGTGCTTCATACTTTTTTTTGGGGTAAAAGACTTTGAGAAGGTCATTGTTGTCAGTAGGGAAAGGGATGAGGATAAAGAGTGAATCCGTATCAAAATAAAGCTCATAGAATTTACTTTTTTTATCTCTCTGAACGATATCAATATCAAAGCGGTCATCATCAAAAAAGAGACTGTAGTTCTTCATTTCCAAAAAAATATTCTCTCTTGTATGTTCTTCTTCTATTTTATAGTAATGATAGAAAATAAAGATCAGGAAGATCTCAATGACAAGAAAAAACAGGATAAAACTTTTAAGCAAAGACTCTTTTTCAGATAATTTTATAACCTACTCCTCTTACATTTTTAATTTGAATATCAAGATTTTTCTTGAGTTTGGCAATGTTGACCCTCAGTGCCAGATCAGAAGGTTTTTCCAGCAGCAGCATAAGTTCATCTTTGGTAACAGGAGCAGGATGGTTTCGGACCAGTGTTGTAAAAATCTTTTTTTGTACTTCTCCCAAGTGTATGGGATTTCCCTGATGAAAAATCTCTTCTCTTCTGATATCGATCTCAAAATCTTTAAACTGGAGGAGTTCTTTTAATGTACTGGTTTTGGCCTTTATTCTTACAATAAGTTCATCCGGGTCAAAAGGTTTTTTTATATAGTCGTCTGCTCCGGCAATGAACCCTTTTGTTACCGAAGCGATATCTCCCAGTGCACTGATTATAATGGTCGGAGTAAAATCTTCTGCCTCCCTGAGGGCAGTAAGCAGATCAATTCCGTTCATTACAGGCACATTGATATCAAAAAGGTAAAGTGTGTAGTTACAGGCATAGCTGAGCTCTATCGCCTCTTCACCATTTTTGGCCCAGTCTACTTCATAGCCATGGTGTGCAAGATATTTTATCAGTGTTTTTGAAAGGGCAGGATCATCTTCAAGAAGAAGCAGTTTACTCAAAATGTACTCCTACATTAAAAGATATGATATGGTCATAAGAGAGCTTATCCAGTGTATAGGCATAATTGCAGGTAACAAAAAGGTCTTTTGATACAGTATAAGCGTTGAACCATGAGAGCGCTTTATAGGCTTCATTCTCCGGATAGGCAGAACCGGAGTAGCTGTAAGAGAGAGCACTGTACCATTTGTCGGTCAAGGCATAACCTGTTCCTGTAGAACAGGAATAAAAATTATTATAGTCCATTGTTGGACTGTCACCGCTAACTGTATAACTGTAATAGAAAAAAATATTTTGTTTTGTGTTGATGAAATAGTCAAAGTTAACAGAGCTGAAATAATCATTGTCTCTACCGGATGTCTCATCACCCGTTAAAGAAAATTTTGTTCCCATTGATACTTTGGTGTTGAAGGAAGGGGTTTGAAAGAGGTATCCTGCCGTAAAATAGAGACTGTTTTCAGAGCGGGTAATCGTGTTGATATTGGTTGTACTGTAGTTTGAGCTTGAAAGGGAAAAACTCCAGTGACCATAATCATAATTTACAAACAGGTTTAAATTGCTTGATGTGGCCGATAAGGTATTGAAGCTGATATCGCTTCCCAGCTGAAGAGTGATCTTTCCCGGGTATTTTTTGTCATATGGACAGCCTCTTTCATCTACAATGACATCAAAAGGGGTGTCTGCACAGAGGTCTTTGCTGTCATCTACACCATCAATATCCTGATCTTCATATGCCAAAAGAGCTGACGAACACAATAGTATGGATAGAGTGATTTTCAGAAGAGTCACCTGTGAGTCCCGCCTTGTCCATTTCTCATTGAGCCGTGTCCTCCCAGCTGCTGAAGTTGCATATGTAGCTGCATACTGTTCTGTATATCGGAGGTATCACGGGATTTTTGCACAGATGTGCTTTTGGCTGCAAAAGATTCCTGAAGATCCAACATGATTTTTCGTCGGATCTCTTTATTCATTTTTCTAAGTTTTATTTTGAGCTTGTTCATTGCAATCCTCCGATCATCTGAAGAACTGTTTTTGATCTGGGTGATCAATATGTTTAACTCTTTTGTCTGCTCCGTTGTCTCTTGGGCGCCAAGCTGAACGGCAAGTATAAAAAAGGAAATGCTTAAAATGATAAGTTTATGATGCATAACAACTCCTACCTTCCGACGATTGTATAGTAATTTTGTTAATAAAGTGTTACCAAACAGTGCCCATATACTTTTTCGTAAAATATATTTTTGAAATGTATAAAAGTCAAGTTTTGATTTCAATTAATATTTCTTTAACATATCTTTGCTAAACTTCAACATCCTTATAAAATAAACTGTATAAAGGGATGTTGTGGTAAAACACCGGTACCTGATCTCCTTCCTTGGCACAACATTTCTCTACCTTTTACTGGCCGGAGCCTACTTTTATATACTGACCCGACATCCTGTATCAGACCAAAATTCTCAAGAAACAATTATGCATTTTTCCCTTGCTGCTTTCACTCCGGAGGTACTGTCTCCTGCCGAGAACTCCAAAGAGACAAAAACAGAAGAACAGACCCTGGAAACGGAGTCTGAAGCCAAACCTGATCCTCTACCGGAGGCTGAAGAGTCCAAAGAACCTGAACTAGAGTCTGATCCTTTGCCGGAGACTGAAGAGCCCAAAGAGCCCGAAATTAAAGAAGAGCCGGCAAAAGAGGAGGCCACTCATGAAACGGTCATCAAGGAGATACCGATAGTCAAACCGGTTAAGAAGGTCACACCGAAACCCAAAAAGAAACCGGTTAAAAAGAGAAGAAAAGTACAGCAAAAAAGAGAGATAAACAGTGGCGGCTCTCCCCGTCACAGCACTGCAGAGAAGAACAAGTTTTTGGCAGAGGTTCGCAGAAAGATCAATCGAGCCAAATCGTACCCGCGTATTGCACAAAGACGCGGGATGCAGGGAACAGTGAAAGCGTGTTTTACTATTCTGGCCAATGGACAGGTAGGCAATATCTCTCTCTCCGGACCCAGGGTTTTTTATGCTTCTGCAAGAAAAGCCATCAAAAGTGCTTTCCCTGTAAATGTGAAAAAAGCACCGATCTCCCTGCCGGTTGTCGTTAACCTATCGCTCCGCTATAAACTCAGGTAAATTTTATTATAAACTTAACACAAATTTAACACTAGCTTGGCATACTCTTTTAAAATGATTTTAGGGGAGAAGAATGATGATCAAAAAACAAACGATAGCCCTCTCACTGGTCTGTGCTGTATCACTGCATGCGGCACAGGCAGAATTGGGAACAATCGATGTGGAAGCCAACATCGATACGGAAGTGATCAAGGATGTACACGGAGAAGAGATCAAATCAGCAGACTTGGCAGAAGCACTTTTTAAGCAGTCACCAAGCGTGTCACTGGTCAGAAGAAGCGGTATTGCCAATGATGTGATCGTAAGGGGACAGAAAAAAGACAATATCAGTGTCACGATGGATGGAGTCAAAGTGTATGGTGCCTGTCCAAACAGAATGGATCCTCCTGTTTCTCATGTATTAACGAACAACATTGATTATATCGAGATCAATGAAGGACCCTACAATGTAGAAGATTTCGGGGTATTGAGTGCAGATGTCAAGATACATACTATTAAACCGAAAAAAGAGTTTACAGGAGACCTTAATCTTGGTTTTGGTAGCTGGGGGTATAAGAAGGGAGCATTCTCAATGAGCGGCGGTACAGACAGGGTAAGGGTCTTGCTAAGCGGTTCAGTTGAGACAAGTGGACAATATGAAGATGGCAACGGTGATGACTTTGTGGGACAGATAGCCAGAAATATTTCAGAAGGTGTAGTACCCCCGGATGCACAATACCAGTCAGTCTATCAGGATATGGATGCCTATACAAAAAAAACATTTATGGCAAAACTCTTTTGGGATATTACTGATAATCAGGAGTTAAGGCTTGGCTATACAGCAAACAGAAGTGATGATATCCTCTATCCTTCTTCCAAAATGGATGCACTCTATGATGATTCAGACATTTATAATCTTGAATATATCGTAAAAGAGCTTGGCAGATATTCAAAAGAACTCGATTTTCAACTCTATCGGTCGACAGTTGAGCATCCAATGTCGACCATGTATCGTGAAACAGCAGTGATCAAAGGCTTTGAAATGACACATGCCCTGGAGACAAAAATGCAGGGAGCCAAGATCAAAAACCGTTTTGAACTTGATAACCATACGATCACAACAGGACTGGACTACAGTCTGAGAAACTGGGACGGTGGATACTATAAAGATGGTGTTCCTCTGCCTGAATCCGTTTTTCACAGTATATATGATGTAGATACGAAGAATACGGCAGTATTTATCAAAGACAAGATCAAAATGGACAAACTCGTTTTGGAGGTGGGTTTACGGTATGACGATACAACGATCACTTCAGACAATGCTTCACAGCAGAGTAATGATTATAATGAACTGAATGGTTATATCTTTGGAACCTATCATACGGATACCGGTACCAAATATTTTATAGGGCTTGGAAAGTCATCAAGAGTACCTGATGCCAAGGAACTTTACTGGATAGGAAGTATGGGTAATGAGATCGGTACACCTGATCTGGAAGATACAGTGAATTACGAATTTGACATTGGGCTTGAAAAACAATTTGATAATGCAACACTGAAAGTAAAAGCATTCTACAGTATGCTGGATAACTATATTGCATATAATGCAAATAATGTGAATATGATGGGTGCAGCTGAAAATGCCTATGAAAATGTTGATGCAACAATCTATGGGATTGAATTAAGCGGTATATATATTGCAACAGAATCACTCTATTTTGATTATGGCATGTCATATCAAAGGGGAAAAAAAGAGACTCCTTTAACTGGGCAGACTGGGACTAATATGCCTGAGATCCCGCCATTTAAACTCAATGCGGCCGTAAATTATGATTATGATGACAGTTTGGTATTGCGAGCTGAACTGATTGCTTCTGACAGTTGGACGCATATTGACTGGGAAAACGGTGAGCAGGAGTTGGATGCCTATGCGATACTTAACCTTAAAGGAACAAAGAATTTTGGCAAGCATTTTGAACTGACTCTGGGCATAGATAATATATTTGATAAAACCTATGCAGTATCCAATACCTATAAAGACCTGATCCTCCTTACCGATACAAGCGGAGGAGTGGATAATGTCATGTTGATGAATGAGCCGGGACGTTATTTCTATACAAATCTAAGCTATAAATTCTAAAAGCTTGATTTTTGACAAGTATGAAGAGTCCACTCTTCATGCCCGGCCTGTCTTCTGTTTCAAACATCTATCTTTATCATAGCCTTATCCTCTCTGTTATTTCTCCTTTTATACTGTAATTCTGTTTTTACTGTTCCTATCTTTTTTATAAAACAATACATTCATCCATAAGAGAGGATCTTAAACTTTTTATAGAATCCTCTTGAAAATATCTCTTTTTCTATATAAGTTTGTTGATTTGACTGGTTTGTATTTATCAGAGAAGTGTTAAATTAGTGTTAAATTCTTGATGTAAATCAATTATATTTATAATAAGATTAAGATATAATGAAAAGATGGGCGATAGTACTTTGTGTTATTGACTAAAATTTTAAGGAGGAAAAAATGAGCTACAGATTAAGCAGATTCGCATCGCTTGTTCTTGGTTCTGCACTGAGTGTAACGACACTTTTTGGTGCGGGAGAGCTGGATAAAGTGATGAAAGAGAGAGGGTTGACACAGGCTGACCTGCTGGCAGCAGCAAAAACCTATACACCTAGTGGCGGACGTGACAAGTATATTGTATTCAGTTCCGGTGGACAGTCCGGACAGATCATGGTCTATGGTGTACCCTCTATGAGGATCCTGAAATATATCGGTGTCTTTACCCCGGAACCGTGGCAGGGATGGGGGTACGATGATGATACCAAAAAAATTCTTGCACAGGGTAATATCAGAGGCAAGCAGATCACATGGGGTGACACACATCACCCGGCTCTCTCAGAAACAGCTGGCAAATATGATGGGAAATGGCTGGTCATTAACGACAAGGCAAATCCAAGACTTGCAGTAATAGATCTTGCAGACTTCGTTACCAAGCAGATCGTGGTAAACCCGGTCTTTAAATCAGACCACGGTGGAGCGTTCTTTACGCCGAACTCCGAATATATTCTGGAAGCATGTCAATACGCAGCTCCTTTTGATAACAACTATCATCCCATCGAAGAGTATAAAGAGACCTACCGAGGCGGTGTGACAGTTTGGAAGTTCGATCATGAAAAAGGCAAGATCATTCCTGAGGAATCATTTACGATTGAAATGCCTCCGTATATGCAGGATCTTTCTGATTCAGGCAAGGCGGCAAGTAACGGTTGGGGGTTCACCAACTCTTTCAACTCCGAAATGTATACCGGAGGTATCGAAAAAGGGCTTCCGCCATTTGAAGCGGGTATGAGTCGTAACGATACCGATTTTCTGCATATGTACAACTGGAAGAAGCTGGCTGAACTTGCAAAAGATGACAAGAATGTGAAGATCATTAACGGACATAGAGTTATTCCTATGAATGTCGCGATCAAAAATGATGCCCTCTTTCTGATCCCTGAGCCGAAATCACCCCACGGTGTAGATGTATCACCAGATGGTAAAAGTATTGTTGTCTGCGGTAAACTTGACACACATGCAACAGTTTACGATTTTGACAAGCTTATGAAAGCAATCAAGAATAAAGATTATGTAGGAAAAGACCCATACGGTATTCCGATTTTAGATCTCAAGAAAACTATGCATTGTCAAGCTGAGCTTGGTCTTGGACCATTACACAACCAGTATGGAAAGAACTGGAAAGATGGTGAAATTTATACTTCTCTTTATGTTGATTCCCAGGTTGTCAAATGGAATTACAAAACATGTAAAGTAGAAGACAGACAGAATGTCAACTATAATATCGGACACCTTTGTGGTATGGAGGGCAAGTCAGCTGATCCTCAGGGAGACTACATCATTGCACTGAACAAACTGGCAATTGACAGATTTAACGAGATAGGGCCATTGCACCCGCAAAACCACCAGCTAATAGATATCCGAGGCAAGAAGATGCAACTGCTTTATGATATGCCGGTACCTCTGGGGGAGCCGCACCAGGCAGTGGCGATAAGAGCAAGCAAACTGCATACACATGTACGCTATAAAATGGGGACAAATGCCTTTACCGGTGAAGTCCATGAGGGTAAAACACTTGCAGGACAGGAGAAAATCGTAAGAAAAGGGAATCATGTCTATGTGTACGGTACTGTGGTGAGATCACATATTAATCCGGAGCGTGTAACGGTAAATAAAGGTGATATTGTAACTTTCTATTTGACAAATCTTGAAAGAGCACAGGATGAAACACACGGATTTACAGTGGACAACTATAATATACACACTTCACTCGAACCGGGTAAAACCGTTGCCGCTACATTCAAAGCAGACATGGAGGGCGTATTCCCTTACTACTGTACAGAGTTCTGTTCCGCACTTCACCTGGAGATGATGGGATACCTTATGGTAAAAGATCCGAACAAGAAATATACAGCGGCTAAAAAACTCAAAATGGCAGCAATGAGCCCTGAACAGCTCAAAAAAGAGTATGAACAGACTGTAGCTGTAAACAATGCGACTGATAAAGTTATTCAAAGTGTTGTGAAGTTCCTTAAAGATAACCACTATGAGAAGTATCCGACTGTCAAAGCTTTGGTTGTGGATGCATTGGATCAGTACGGTAAGATCGCTGAGCAGAAGAAAAAGTCTGATGCAGCAGTGAAAGCCGGAGATCTTGAAAAAGCGATCCTTTTTGAAAATATGATCTGGCAGTATATGGTCAAAACAGCTGATGTTGGTATCAGAGCGAAAGATCTCCTGGTCAAGAAAGTGGCAAAACCGATGAGTGAAGCAGCAAAACGAGGTGAAACCGCATATCTTGAAGGTGGGTGTAACGGATGTCATGTCATCGGAAAAGTATCTTCCGGTCCGGATTTGACAGGTGTACTCCAAAGACATGAGAACGGGGAACAATGGGTAGCTGAGTGGATCATGCATCCTGAAAAAATGTATGAGAATGACTATATTAAGTCTATGATCAACTACTTCAATCTTAAAATGCCTAACCAGGGAATGACAGAACAGCAGACAAAAGATATCATTGAATATCTTAAGTGGATCGACGAAAACGCGAATCTCTTCTAGCATCTACAATATAAAGGGGACCCCCCCTTTATACACTATCCTATAAATAAAGCTTATGGTTTTAAAGTATAATTTAATTTGATAGATATCAAGTATTATCGAAAGTGAATAGGGTAGAATATACTGTATAAGGGATATAGGCATATTTAAAAACTTGATTTGTTTGAGTTTTTAAATATATCTATAAAGAAAGGATATCTATGAGTTCTTTGGCAAAGTCAAGACTGTTTACACTGTTGGCATTGGGTATATTGCTATATTGGTTCGTCATTCCTGCTGTATTTACACATAATGTTGTCGAGATGGGACGACAGGGGAAAGGAGAGCATCTCTCTGATATGACGGTAAAGGTCTGGGACTATTATCAGAGTGGACGATATGTCTCTCCAAACATTCCTAAAGAGGATGCGAACAATCTGCGAAAAATGATCGCCGATGATATGGAGCTGAATGTAGTGACAGCACCGATCTGGTATGTGGCACTTGAAGCACCAAACTATCCTAAAGATGCATTTCCCGAAGGGATCCCTGTATTTTACCACTTTGACGGATTCAGCGGGGATGTACATGAGATGAATACGATCAATCATTATATCGGAATGGACCCGATGGAGAGAGGAGCACCGTATCTTCGTATGTTGGCACCTTATGCCCTGATCTTTGTAGCATGGATCATGGCGATGTTCATGATCTATAACAATAGACTCTTGAATCTTCTTATGCTGATCCCTGTGGTATTGCCGTTGGTTTTCATAGGGTTCTACTCTTATTGGCTCTACTGGTTTGGACACCATATGCATGACTGGGGTGCATTCAAGATTAAACCTTTTACTCCTACGGTTTTTGGGGACGGGAAAGTAGCGCAGTTCATCACGCATTCCTATCCGACACTTGGTTTCTGGCTTTTGGTTGCGATCAGTGTGCTGAGTATTTTGGCATTGGCGGCAAAACGTAAATATCAGAAAAGTAAACAAGAAGTATAAAATGATACAAAAGATCATAGCTTTCAGTATCGCAATAAGTTCTTTGTCCTCGGCAGGCAATGTATTGCAGGAGGCTATTGACAATGCAAAACCGGGATCACGTCTGGAATTGCCTGCAGGTATTTACCGCGGGAATATTGTAATTGACAAACCGCTGATCATAGACGGTAAAGATCAGAAAGCAGTGATAGAAGGTGATGGCAAAAGTACGGTTATTACCATTTTGAGTTCCGGAGTTACTGTAAAGAATCTTACCATTCGAAACAGTGGGGAAAATCATGACAAAGTGGATGCCGGAATTGCCCTTAAGAAGGTGACACAGTGCATAGTTGAGAATAACCGGATCGTTGACTGTCTTTTTGGTATCGATATGGCAGAAGTGACAAGCTCAGAGATCAATAACAACTATATTGAGTCTAAACCTTTTGACCTTGGTATTCGGGGTGACGGTGTACGGTTGTGGTACAGCAACGACAACCACCTGAGCGGAAACCATCTTTACAAGTCACGCGACTTTGTTGTGTGGTACTCGCATGGAAACCTGATAGAAAAAAATCTGGGTGAGTATGGAAGGTATTCACTGCATTTTATGTATACAGGAAAGAACTTTGTAAGAGATAATGTCTATAAACACAACTCTGTAGGGATATTCTTCATGTATTCACGTGATACGGTAGCTACAGGAAACCTGATACAAAACTCTCTGGGAACCACAGGACTGGGTATTGGACTGAAGGATGCCAGCAATTTTATCCTGAAGAACAACACGATCATCTATTGTGCAAGAGGATTATATGTGGACAGGTCACCATATGAACCCGGTGAGACCAATCTGATAGAAGGAAACCGTATTATTTACAACAGTGAAGGGATTCATTTTCACTCTTTAAGTTTGCATAACCGCTTCGAGAACAATGTTTTTAAAGGAAATATTGAAAATATTGTTAATGATTCTTACAATACCAAGGTCACAGAGAATTATTTTGACGGGAACTATTGGGATGACTACGAAGGCTTTGATAGGAATGGTGACGGTATAGGTGATAGTGCCTATAACTATTATGCCTATGCCGACAAAGTGTGGCTTCTCAATCATAATGTGAAGTTTTTTTACGGCTCACCGGTGATTTCTATTTTGAACTTTTTGGCAAAGCTGGCACCTTTTTCGGAGCCGGTATTGTTATTGAGTGATGAACATCCTAAAATGTACGAAGGGCAGGTATAATGGAAGAGAAAGTACAACAGCCAGCTTCGAAAGAGGAGTTGAAACGACGCGCATTCATGAAACAGGCAGCCGGTCTTGGTGTGCTTGGGATTGCTGCAGCCGGAGGGATCTGGGCAGCAAAAGGTTTCAAGCCGGAAAAAGGGAGGTTAAGGCCTCCAGGTGCTGTACCTGAAGATCAGTATCTCTCTATGTGTATCAAGTGTGGGCAGTGTCTTCAGGTCTGTCCTTATGATTCCATCAAGCTGGAAGATATAGACGGGAAAGCTGGTGTGGGAACAGCTTATATTGATCCTCTGGCCAGGGGATGTTATCTTTGTGAAGCTTTTCCCTGTGTGTTGGCATGTCCGACCGGTGCACTTAACCATGAAGCAAATGTGATCGATAAAGTACATATGGGTATGGTGATCATCGTAAATGAAAGTGCCTGTATTGCATTGGAGAACAAAAAAGTCACCAGGGAGATGATCGGCCGTATCTATGACCATACGAAAGTGATCACAAATGCAGAGCGGCTGGCACGAAAAGTAAACATTTACGATAATGACGAGGAAAAAGTGAAGCTGCAAAAAGAGCTTTTGCAGAAATTGAGTGCAGAGGAGGGGAAAATATGCAGTCTCTGTGCTGATATGTGCCCCTATCCTGCCCCTGAACAGGCTATTGGAATGGTCTCAAAGAACGGGGGACTCTTCCCTGAGATCAGGGATGCGTGTGTTGGATGTGGTGCCTGTGTGGAAGTTTGTCCGACAAAAGTGCTCCAAATTCTTCCGTATGCAACGTATGCTGAAGTGTATGAAAAAAACAAAGGAAGTAAAAATGCGTAATACAGTATGGATCATCTCATTGGGAACAGCACTGGTCTGTTTTAATGGATGCAGTAGCGAAAAGCCAAGTGAATCAGCTTCAGAAGTAAAAACCACAGGAGATATCGTTGTAACGGAGGGGGTTGTAAAAACACTGAAAAAAGAGGGGGAGTCAAAAGAGAACAGCGGGCAATTCTATTACTCCTACAATAAAGAGAAAAAAGGGAATGAATACAACTCTGAAACATCCAAGGTAAGAACAGAGCTTGATGCTTACAGAAATATCAAATCCCCATACGAGAGTGTACAGATTACACTGATGATACAGCAGTTGAGTCCTGATTACCGTCTTTTGTGTTCCGCCTGCCATGATGATTACGCGAACGGGGTGATCGGGCCAGCTCTGCTGGACAAGAATGCAACATTTATCTATGAACAGATCATTGCATTTAAAACAGGCAGGAAGAAGAATGAGCTGATGAGAGAGCTGGTCAATCGTATAGAGGAAGAGCGTCTCAAGGCTATTGCAAAAGAGATCGAAAGGTTTAACAGAGAAATCAGAGAGATGAGGAGTCAAGGAAAATGAAACATGTATTAGCGGCTATTGTAACGGTACTGGCACTTGGAGCAATGTTTTTGGTATATCAGTCTGATAAAGAGGTCAATAAGCTTGAAGAGATCAAAAAAATGATCGCCAAGACAGAAGTAAAGGTGAAACTTGATACACAGACAGTTTTACAGGTGGAACCTGTAGAAAGCTTGAGCCAGGTAGAGATCGAAAAAGAGCAGGAAAAGAAAAAGAAAGAACTGGATGAGAAACTTCAGGCTCTGAAAGAGAAAGCAGGGAATGTAGCAGCATTCAATGTGAGCCCGCTCTATAAACAGAAATGTGCTTCCTGTCACGGAGTAAACGGTGAAGGAATCATCGGTCCGAAACTCATAGGTCTCAGTGCACAAAAAGTTTATCAGGATTTGGTGGACTTCAAATCGGGTGCAAGGAAGAACTATGTAATGTATGGTCTGCTCAGTAAAATGGAAGAGAGTCAGATGAAAGAGCTCTCTGACGAGATTGGATCGTTCGAAACAAAACTGAAAGAGCAGCAGTAAGTGTCATAGAAGTCGTTTCCGACTTCTGTTCCAGCCCCAAGCAAAGGATAGCAAATGGATAGATATAACGGTAGCGTCAAGGAGTTGATCAATGCTCCTTTGTTGAGTACCTTGTATTACAAAACCAAAAACGGAAAACTCAGACTTACCCTCAGAGCATGGAGGTGGTTGAGTATCATCATCATTAATCTGCTCTTTTTCCTCTCTTTCCATATTGATCTGCAGATGCTGGAAGGTACACTGAACGGATCAAGACTGTTTGGATTTCACCTGGTCGATCCGTTTACCGCGCTGGAGATCTTTGCAGCAGAGCACCATTTCCATACCAATGTGATTATTGGTACGATGACACTGATCGTTTTCTATTTTCTTATTGGCGGTAAAGCATATTGTGCATGGGTATGTCCGTATGGGATACTCAGTGAGATAGGAGAGCGTATTCATCAAATACTTGTGCGCAGAAAGATCATTAAGGAGCATAAATTCACACCGAATGTACGCTTTGTTTTCTGGGGGATCTTTCTGGCAGCTGCAGCGATAGATGGCTATCTTGTTTTTGAAGTGATCAATCCTATCGGGTATTTGAGCCGTGCGATTACATATGGATGGAGTCTGGCTTTTGTATGGGTGCTTGTGGTACTTTCCATTGAAATATTCTACTCCAGAAGGGCATGGTGTAAATATATCTGTCCGGTAGGTACAACCTACAATATGCTTGGCTGGGCAAGTATGACCAAAGTCAAGTGGGATATGAACAGATGTGACCACTGCGGTGCCTGTCTGAATGCTTGCTTTGAAGACCATGTCTTGGAGTTCATTAAACCAAAATATGACAAAGAGAGAAAAGAGAAAGGTGTGGAAACACAACTGGTGGTCAATGGTGACTGTACACTGTGTGGCAGATGCTTTGATGTGTGTCATACCGATGCCTACAATTATGAGTTTAGACTGAAGGATTTGATCTGATGCTGGTTAAAGTCCAAAAGGTAAGCAAGGTGTTCATGGGAAGCAGAGTGCTTGACAATGTTGATCTTACTGTAGAACGTGGGGACCGTATTGCGATGATGGGACCTAATGGTGCAGGAAAGACTACGCTAGTACGGGCGATACTCGGGTTTTATCATATTGACAGTGGAGTGATTAGTGTCAACGGGTATGACCCTGTAAAGCAGAGAGTGGATGTGCTGAAGAACATCAGTTTTATTCCTCAGCTGCCACCGCCTGTCAAACTGAGTCTTGAAGAGCTGCTTCTTTATGTGGAACGCAGTTCCGGAGTCTCCAGAGCAAAAATCTTTGAAGAATCCAACCGGATGGATCTGGACCTTAAAAAACATATTTCCAAACCCTTCTTCAAACTTTCCGGAGGAATGAAGCAAAAACTTCTGATCGCGATCGCTCTTTCCAAAAAAAGCGACCTGCTTATTTTTGATGAACCGACAGCCAACCTTGATCCGAAAGGACGAGAGAAGTTCTATGAACTTCTTGGTGAGATTGATGTGTCATGTTCCACCCTTTTTATTACACACAGACTTGATGAGATCGAAGGGTTGGTTAATCGGAAAATCTATATGGATCTTGGAAAGGTGGTAGAAGATGAAAAAGTTTAAATTTCTCTTTTTTACAGGGCTTCTTTTTTTACTGGTTTTTCCTGGCTGTGATAAAAAATCGACAGGAGAAGCAGTAAAAATGCACTGGGACCGGGATATGTGCGAACGCTGTAAAATGGCTATCAGTGAACGCAAATTTGCTGTTCAGATCATAGAGCCTGAAAGCGGCAGGGATTATAAATTTGATGATATCGGCTGCGCGGTACTCTGGATAGATGAGACAAACATCCCGTGGAGAGATCAGGCAATCATATGGGTCACTGATGCAAAGAGTGGTTTATGGCTGGATGCAAGACAGGCAAAATATACTGAAGGAGCGATCACCCCTATGGCATTTGGTTTTGCCGCATACAGTGATGAAACCTTGCCGGACGGAGCCAAAACATATGATCTTCCACGTGTAACCGAGAAGATAAGAGAGATCGAAAAAAAGAACACACATAAAGTTAGGAACTACTGATGAAAAATATTTTTCTTGTGGCATACCTGGATATAAAAGAGTCGTTGCGCTCAAAATGGTTCTATGTCTACTCTGTTGTGTTTGGTGGTCTGATGGCACTCTTTTTTATCACTGGAGTTTCAGATTCTGTGGTAATGGGCTTTACCGGGCTGAGCCGTATGTTACTGATTTTTATTCAGGTAACGATCATTATTTTGCCTATTTTCATTTTAATCACAACAGTAAAATCGATCTCTGGAGACCGTGAAAGTAATGTCCTTGAATATATGCTCTCTTTTCCTGTGGCGTTAAAGGACTATTATTGGGGTAAAATGCTCGGACGGTTCCTGACGGTTTTTATGCCGGTTTTTCTCGCTCTTTTGCTTGGTGTTGTTTTCGGTCTTTTTAAAGGAGGTGAACTGCCGTGGCGTATGGTATTTCTTTACTCCACGCTTCTCTTCTCTTTGAGTTTTGTTTTTTTGGGACTGGCATTTTTCCTTTCGACTCTGGTCAAGTCAACAGATATTGCACTGGGAAGTTCTTTTGTGGTCTGGATTGCAATGCTGGCATTCATTGATATTGCATTGATGGGACTGATGCTTCAGAACAGGATGAATGACGGATTGATCATTGTGTTGGCCATGCTCAACCCTATAGAAGTATTCCGTATCGGGGCAATTTCACTTTTTGATCCCGAACTAACCGTTATAGGACCGGTTGCCTATTATCTTCTTGATACACTGGGAGCAACACTCTTAATGGTATATGCCATCATATATCCTATCATAATGGGAGCAATTTTGGCATATTTGGGATATATTGCCTTTAGGAAAAAAGATCTTTTGTAAGGAGATTAAATGAGAAAAATTATTTTAAGTCTGTTACTGTTTGCCGGAACAGGTATTGCCGGGACATCATTTAACAGCAAGATACTGTTGTTGAATCAAAAAGCTAACGACCCTGTTTATCAACTTCCTTTGAATCAATATATGGAGTGGCTCTGTGAAGCAGAGTTGAAAAACGGGGAAAAAGTACAGTTTGTATCTGTCAAAGCGATGATGCAGGTCTATCAGCATCAAGAATACTTTCTTGAACGGCAACTGCTTTCTGCACCTATAAGGATGATCTATGTACAGGATTTCATTAGTGGACAGAGAGTTGATGCAACCAAAGCGGTCTATGTATTCGGCAGCAGGATTGTCGGACCGCACGGAGATGAGCTGATCCCCTTTGGCTCGGAAGAGAATGCCAAACTTTTCATGATGAAAAATGGCGGAACAAAGATATTGCCTTTTACGAGAATAACCAAAGGTTTAATCAGATATTTAGACATGTGAGTCACGTTTTTAGTGACGGAACCGGAGCGGTCGTAACGAAGTGGAGCCGCGAAGAGAGGAAATTGAAAAGTCGGTAAATGCTTTATATACCCAGCGATTCCAGACAGGAGGAAAAATGATGAAGAGACCGGACCCCATTAATGAAGAGATAGAACTCAAAAACAATGTCTATATTGAGAGCGATACGGATCTTAAAGGCATTATCACATATGTCAATGACTATTTTGCAGAGATATCACGTTACAGCAAAGGTGAACTTGTCGGTCAGCCGCACAGTATTGTACGTCATCCCGATATGCCAAAGATCCTGTTCAAGATCCTTTGGGATCGTATCCAGCATGGACATAACTTTATTGCAGCGATCAAAAACCTTGCCAAGGACGGAAGATACTATTGGGTATTTACCGATTTTGATATACTTAAGGACGAGCATGACAACCCGGTAGGATATAAGGCCTCCAGGAAGAAGATATCCAAACATGTGACGGATATACTGGATCCGCTTTACAGAAAACTGGTTGAGATCGAAAAAGAGAGTGGTATGGAGGCTTCTGAAAAGTATTTGACAGATTTTTTGAAATCCCATGGAGATGATATTACCGTAGACAACATGCTTGAAGAGATACATCGGATGTACTAAACAATTTAACACTAATTTAACACAAATATATTATGATATATTATTAATATAATAAGGATGTAAAATGAAAAAAATATTACTGGTTCTATTGGCAATAGGTACGATGGTAAGCTATTCCCATGCTGAGATGAAGTGTGCACCAGGCAAATGCGGGGCAGCGATGAAAATGCCTGGAAAACCTAAAAAGATGATGAAGATGTTCCAGTCGGTTTCCAAAGAGAAAGCCATACTCCTGCAGGAGGGTAAAGCAAAAGCGTTTTGTCCTGAGTGCGGAATGTCACTGCCGATGTTCTATAAAACGAACCATGCTGCACATGTGAACGGAAAAACGAAACAGTATTGTTCTATTCACTGTGTAGTAGAAGATATGCAAAAAGGTTCCACACTTACAGATATCAAAGTGGTTGATACAAACTCCCTGAAGTTCATTGATGCTACAAAAGCTTTTTATGTTGTAGGAAGCAGTAAAAAAGGTACTATGACAGCCGTGAGTAAATATGCTTTCTCTTCCAAAGCAGATGCAGATGCTTTTGCCAAAGTCAACGGTGGCAAAGTGGTTGATTTCAAAGGAGCATTGGAAGCCGCAAAAGCAGACTTTGCCAAAGACAGTAAGATGATTGCCAAAAAACAGGCAATGATGGCTAAAAAAGGTGAGATGATGTATGGTAAAATGTGTCAAAAGACAGATAAAAAGTTTGCCACCACAGCAGAAGCCAAAGCTTTCATCATTGAGAATAAACTCTGTAAAGGTCTGAACGGCAAACAGTTACAGGCAGTCGGACTTTATCTTAAAAACAGATAAACTGCAGGGTGTTCTCTTCCGGGGCACCCGATGGAGGAGAAAGATTGAAAAAAATTATTTTTATAGTGTTATTGTGTCTGGTTTCACTTTATGCCGCAGAGAGTAGTACTATAAAAGTAATCAAACTTGCACAGAAGGGTGAGCGTATTGCCAAAGTGATGTGTGATAAGGATAAACTGCCCAAAGCGACAGGAACAATTGAAGAGCTGACAGAAAAGATCAAAAGTTCCAAAGCCTGTTCTCCTCTTTCACAGTCAAAACTAAAGGCAGTAGCCTACTATGTGAGTAACGGCAGTATGAAGAGGGGCAGTCACCATATTCATGTACCTGACGAGGCTAAGTGTCCTGTATGCGGTATGTTCGTGGCCAAGTATCCAAAGTGGGCGGCAGTAATGGAAGTAGATGGAGAAAAACGGTATTTTGACGGGGTTAAAGATATGATGAAGTACTATATCTTTGATGGTGATTTTCCCTATGACCGAAGCCGTATTGCAAAGATAACAGTGAGCGATTATTATACGCTTGAAGCGATTCCCGCGGAAGAAGCGTTTTATGTGCTTGACCCGGATGTTTACGGACCGATGGGACATGAACTGGTTCCGTTTAAGAGTAAAGAGAGTGCTAAAATATTTATGTCCGAACATCATGGCAAAGCGCTTGTAGGATTTGATGAAATTACCGATACAATGGTTATGGCACTGGATGGCATAGAACAATAGTCTGCGGGGGATGGATCACTGTATCCGTCCGGATGGATAGGGAATAAAATGATCAAACCGTTTTTTATACTTGTTTCATTATTGATGTTGATGGTGGGGATAACATTTATCCACTATGCGGGTGTAGGCCGTCAAACACCACAGCAAACCCTGGAAAGGATCAGCACTGTAACTCAGATTGTTTCACCGTCACTGAGTGTTGCCTACTATGAGCCAAGAGTGCTTTTTGTTGAAAAAGGAAGCAACCCGGCATATCCGCAGATGCAGCCTATCGATAAAATGGATTTTGTATATGCAAAATAGCGCATTTCTCTACTTTCTTACACTCATGCTCTTTAGGCAGAAAAGTAAACATATAGGGGCCATAATGATCTCTGTGATCATTATTTTTCTCTTGAGTGCCGTTCTCTTCATCTCCTCTTCTCTGCAGTATTCACTTTTGGCAACACTGGAAGGTCAGGCAGATTTCAGTGTGAGCAGGGTTCAGGCAGGCAGACCGGTGAATACCCCGGTAGAGTGGGTAGAGAGGATACTTGAGATCAATGGGGTATCCCATGTCGCACCAAGGATCTATGGAAGATACTTCTTTACACCGCGAGAAAAATCTTTTTTAGTGGTCGGTATAGATTTTTTCGATGAGCAAAACAGTAAAGCTATGGAAAAGTTGATAGAAGAGATAGATTTAAAACGTTTTCTCTCTGCCGAGAGTATGCTGGTAGGGGAAGGGGTGAAGAGATTTTTGGAAGCACACTATTTTAAGAATGATTTTACCTTTAAGACCCCGAAGGGAACATTTAAAAAAGTAAAAATATACAAAGTGCTGCCTGAACAGACCAATCTTATAGCCAACGATATGATAGTGATGCCGCTCGAACTGGCAAGAGAGGTATTTGGTATGAGGGATGATGAGGTCACAGATATCACATTCAATGTGCCCAATGATGCCGAATGGGACAATATCATTACAAAACTGCATTTGATGTTCTATGATGTAAGGGTGGTTGAAAAAAGAGAGATCAAAAAAGCGTATGAAAACCTTTACAACTACAAAGGAGGACTCTTTTTGATACTTTATCTGGTGAGTATTGTTACTTTTATGCTTGTTTTGTATCAGCGTTACTCCATGGTATACTCTACCGAGCGGAAAGAGATAGGTATTCTTCGTGCGACAGGATGGAGTATCAAAGATATTCTGCGGTTGAAGTTCTATGAGAACCTGATCATTGTGATAGTGAGTTTTACTGTAGGGGTAGTCCTGGCATATCTTTATGTATTTATTTTTGATGCCCCACTGCTTAGCCAGATCTTTTTGGGTGGAGCAAATCTGCCTAACCGTGTCTCATTCATACCTGCACTGGAGTTCGGTATTCTGGGATCGGTTTTTCTTTTTTACGCTGTTCCTTTTTTGGCAGCAGTTTTGATTCCTGCATGGAAGATTGCAGTGACATCACCGAGAGAGGCGATGCAGTAAACAGTGAGGAGTGAAGAGTGAAGAGTGAAAGTATGCATTGCTCTGCAATGCCCGGATCAGATGGAGGGTACTCTGTTGTTACAGTTGTATTTGTTAAAAAGAAGAAACTATGGTAATCCTCGAAAACGTATACAAGATCTATAACGAAGGTACACCGCAGGCTTTTGAAGCGCTTAAATCGATCGATCTGAAGATTGCTGAGGGGGAAACGGTAATCCTGAATGGAGTAAGCGGCAGCGGAAAGTCGACACTGCTTTCGCTGATCGCTGCTTTGGATAAACCGAGTTCAGGAAAGATCACTGTGGGTGGTGAACTGATCTCCAAACTGCCTGATCTGCATGCTTCAGCCTACCGTGCCAAAACGATAGGTGTTATTTTTCAACACTTTAATCTTTTGGAGGCATTGAGCGTGGAAGAGAATGTGATGGCTCCTCTGATCAACTCCAGACTTGATATGGCAACGATCGAACGGAGGGTAATGAAAAGTATGGCGCTGGCCGCCATTTCACATAAGAGAGAAGGAGAGGTGAAAGCACTTTCAGGTGGAGAGAAACAGCGTTGTGCTATTGCCAGAGCATTGGTACATGAGCCTCAACTGATATTGTGTGATGAACCTACTGCCAATCTTGACAGAGCAAATTCACTCAAGTTCATAGAGATACTCCAATCTTTGTATGAGATGGGAAAAACGATTATTGTTGCAACACATGATCCGCTTTTTGAAGGACTTTCGTTCGTCAATAAAGTGATACACATGGAAGATGGAAAAATAGTGAAGAGGGAAGAGTAGATTCTCTATCTGCCCGCTGTATGAAATGAAAAGAAAGAAGGTATTATGAATGAGATTCTCCTAAGCAACGAAGTCATCGTCTATCTTCTTTCCGAAGCAGTACTCTATATGCTGCTGTTCATTGCTTTTTTGGTGACACTGGGATTGGTAAGAAAGTGGAATTTTGATGCATTTACTTCAGAACAGTTCATGTGGGAGAACCGCTCCTATCTGGTGGTGACCATTATCTCTTTTGCCATGCTTCTGAAACTATTACTGCTGCCTTACTTTGTCTATACAGTCGATAATCTCTCTGATCTTATTCCGGGAGCAATGTGTGGTGCAGGTGTGATCAAGGCAAATGAGTATGGGAATCCTCTTTTGGCACTAAAGATCATAGTGCTGTTTTTGAGTGGCCTGTGGTTAAGTATGAACAGTTTGGATCTAAAGGCGAAGAACTATCCTTATTTAAAAGCAAAGTCATGGTTTTTTATAGTTGTTTTTGTTTTTCTTAGTGTAGAATTTACTCTGGATATACTCTATTTTACCCATATAGAGACAAGCAATCCCGTAACATGCTGCTCTGTGATCTTCGGCGTAAGCGGAGGAGCGAACGATCTGCCTTTTGGCTTGAATATTCCCAGACTTTTGATACTCTTCTATCTGCTTTTTGCTTTGCTCGTGTTAACAGTTAATGCCTCTATGCCACTTGTCAGTATCGGTGCAAGCCTTCTTTTTGCCATAGTGGCTTATTATGCGGTTGTCTATTTCTTTGGTACCTATATTTATGAACTTCCTACGCACCAGTGTCCCTTCTGTATGCTGCAGAATCACTACAACTATGTTGGTTATTTTGTTTGGGGTTCATTGCTTTTAGGGATATTTTTTGTACTCGACAGTGCTGTGATGCAGCTGTTTTTTAAGCGTTCTTCCAAAAAACTAAAGAGAGTTTCGTTACTATTTCTAACATTGTTTGTCGTGTTGTGCAGTTTCTATGTGGGATTGTATTATCTTGAAAATGGAGTGCTTTTATGAAAAAAATACTTATAAATATCGCTGTTTTTGTTATGGTGATTGCTGTGATTATCATACTGTTGCTCTCTTTCGGTACCGATGAAGGGGCAAAGTATGTTTACAAGAACAATACAGCATACAAGATCGTTGAGCTCAAGCCCAAAGAGTATCAGTGCTCAGAGTGCAATATGGACGTAGCAGACCTTGAGTATGCCGTTCAGTTGATCACAAAGAACGGAAATACCTACTTCTTCGATGATATAGGGTGTGTTGTGCTCTGGTTAAAGAACAATTCACCAAAGATCGTTAAACTGATGACAAAAACGTTAGATACCCATCGATGGATTGATGCAAAAAAAGCATGGTACAGCCGTACTGACAATACACCGATGGGGTATGGCTTTGCCGCTTATGAGCATAAAGAAGAGGGCATGATACCTTATGAAGAGATGAAACTGCTTATGCTGCAAGGCAAGAACCTCCATGACCCATTCGTCAAAAAGCAGCTGCTTTCCAAATAAGTAAGATAAGGTTTTATCATTTTTTTGCTATACTTATGCGTATTTTAAACACAATTAAGGAGAAATCAATGGCATTATTTGATGATGTAAAAGAGGTAGTTGTTGAGCAACTGAATGTGAGCCCGGATGAGGTAAAAGAAGAGTCTAAGTTCGTAGAGGACCTTGGGGCTGACAGTCTTGATGTCGTTGAATTGGTAATGGCGCTTGAAGAGAAATTTGATATTGAAATTCCTGATGATCAGGCGGAAGCGATCGCAACTGTAGCAGATGCCATCAAATTTATCGAGAATGCAAACGCATAATCTAAACTCCTTCCTTCGGGAGGGCACTAAGAGATAGATGAGTGTTTGAAAACATGAGAAGTGTAAATATTCACCTATATCTTATGAAAGCAGACAGACAGGAGAAGCAGTGAAAAGAGTAGTGGTAACAGGTTTGGGAATGATCAACTCTCTTGGGTTGGATAAAGAGAGTGCATTCGCTGCCATTGTAGAAGGAAAATGCGGGATCAAAGAGATCGGGGCTTTTGATACTGAGAAGCATTCAGTTAAAATTGCGGGGGAGATCACCGATTTTGACCCGACATCCGTTATGGATGCCAAAGAGGTCAAAAAAGCGGACAGGTTTATTCAGCTTGGTCTCAAAGCGGCAGCTGAAGCGATGGAAGATGCAAAACTGCCTGAAAATGTGGACAGAGACCGTTTTGGTGTGGCCTCTGCATCAGGGATCGGTGGTTTGATCAATATTGAAAAGAACTCTATTATTTGTGCAACAAGAGGGCCCAAACGTATCTCTCCGTTCTTTATTCCGTCTTCACTGGTCAATATGCTTGGTGGTTTTGTTTCGATCTATCAGGAGCTTAGAGGTCCAAACCTCTCCTCTGTAACTGCCTGTGCTGCAGGGACGCATGCCATTGGTGAAGCTGCAAAGTCGATTATGGTAGGTACAGCAGACAAAATGCTTGTCATCGGTGCGGAAGCTGCGATCTGTGCTGCAGGTGTAGGTGGATTTGCTGCAATGAAAGCACTCTCTACACGCAATGATGACCCACAGCATGCTTCAAGACCGTTTGACGCAGAGCGTGACGGATTTGTCATGGGTGAGGGTGCTGCAGCATTGGTACTTGAAACCTATGAGGATGCTGTAGCACGTGGTGCAACGATCTATGGAGAGCTTATCGGGTTTGGTGAGAGTGGTGATGCAAACCATATCACAACACCAACTATGGATGGTCCTCTTCGTGCCATGAAAATGGCATACAGTATGGCAGGTGAGCCAAAGGTAGACTATGTCAATGCACATGGTACTTCTACCCCGATCAATGATAAAAATGAGACTGCTGCACTGAAAGAACTTTTTGGCGGTAAAGAGAACTGTCCTCCTGTAAGTTCCATCAAGGGACAGGTAGGACACTGCCTTGGGGCTGCCGGTGCGATCGAAGCAGTCGTTTCATTAATGGCAATGAGAGAGAGTATTCTGCCTCCGACTATCAACTATACAACTCCTGATGAGAACTGTGATCTTGACTATATACCAAATGAAGCAAGAAAAGCAGAGATAAATGTGGTGATGAGCAACTCCTTTGGGTTCGGCGGAACTAACGGTGTTGTTATCTTCAAGAAAGTATAAGCAAGGATCTTTTGATGGCAACCTATTTGGATTTTGAGAGTAAGATTGAAAAGATACAGGAAGAGATCGTATCTGCTCATGCTGTTGCCAATCTTGAAGCAGTAGAGAAGTATCAGAAAGAGTTACAAAAAGAGGTAGAGAAAACATTCAGCTCCTTGAGTGACTATCAGAAACTCCAGCTTGCACGTCATCCGGACAGACCCTATGCGCTTGACTATATCAAACTGATCCTTGAGGATGCCTACGAGATTCATGGTGACAGAGCTTTCCGTGATGATCCGGCTATTCTCTGCTATATCGGATGGATCGATGGACAGAAGACTATGGTGATCGGTGAGCAGAAGGGACGTGGAGTCAAAAACAAGATCAAGCGCAATTTTGGTATGCCCAATCCTGAGGGATATAGAAAAGCACTGCGTGCTGTACGTTTGGCTGAAAAGTTCAATATTCCGGTGTTAATGCTTATAGACACTCCGGGTGCCTATCCCGGTCTCGGTGCAGAAGAACGCGGACAGAGCGAAGCAATCGCAAGAAACCTTTTTGAGTTCGCCTCTATGAAAGTGCCGATGGTCTCTGTGGTCATTGGAGAGGGAGGTTCAGGAGGAGCACTTGCTATCGGTGTTGCCGATAGACTGGCGATGATGCGTTACTCTGTTTTTGCCGTGATCTCTCCGGAAGGATGTTCGGCTATTCTATGGAATGATCCAAGTAAAGTAGAGACAGCAACCAAAGCACTCAAGATAACACCTGGAGACCTGCTTGAACATGGACTGATAGATGATGTACTGGATGAACCGCTGATCGGTGCACACCGTGATAAAGTGACAGCGGCAGAAGTGTTGAAGAACTACTTCCTGGAAACAGTAAAAAACCTTAAAGAACTCTCTGTAGATGAGTTGCTCGACCAGCGCTATAAAAGGCTTACTTCCGTTGGTGCATTCAGCGAATAAGCATACTGTATGATACACGATATAGCAGCATTCCTTGTTGATAAAATAGGAGATATGGGCTATCTCGGTATCTTTATTCTGATGTTCCTTGAGAGTACTTTTTTCCCATTCCCCAGTGAAATTGTCATGATACCGGCAGGCTATCTTGCCTATAAAGGAGAGATGAATCTCTACCTTATTGTCCTGACAGGAATTGCAGGTTCTGTTGCCGGAGCACTCTTTAACTACTATCTGGCACTTCACTTCGGACGTACTTTTTTGCTTAGGTATGGAAAATATTTTTTTATTAAAAAGAAGACACTGGAGAAACTGGAAAGCTTTTTCCAAAAGCATGGAGAACTTTCTACCTTTAACGGAAGACTTATCCCGGGTATACGGCAGCTTATCTCTTTGCCGGCTGGACTGGCGCGAATGAACATTATCCATTTTTCATGCTATTCAGCTTTGGGTGCCGGTATCTGGGTGATCGTACTGGTTGCCTTGGGTTACCTGCTTGGGACAAATGAAACGTTGATATCCGAGTATCTGCATACAGCTACACTGATCGCACTCATCAGTGTCATATTGATCACGCTTTTTTATGTAATACGAAATAAAAGACGCCATAAGATACTGGAAGAGTAAACGTATGTATACTCTTTTATCCCGAAATACAGTGATTTATATTGTATAATTTGGGTTTATATCATGATCTCTCCAGTCGCCAGGCAACATATCTCTTTTTTTTGATCTTCGTATGCTTCAGGGCATTGACGGTTTTTTCGATAAAACTGTAATGTAGTACTATATAGGATCTGTTCTCTGTAATGGTGATCTTTCCTATCATCGTATTGTCAATACCTACCTCTTTACAGAGCGTTCCCAGGATATCACCGGCACGAAGTTTTGTCTTCTTACCACCATTGATACAGAGAGTATCCCAGGGTGATATCATGGTAAAAGATGGGTCATTGTTCAGTGTCTGAAGTGCTCTTTCTTGTGCTCTTTCAAGAATATAGGCAGTTTTTTGGCTTCCGGACATATAGAATGAAACGGCTTTGCCGGTTGCATCTGCACGTCCTGTACGGCCGATACGGTGCGTATATACTTCCTGGTCGAAGGGAAGATCATAATTGATCACAAGATCGATACCTTTAATGTCCAGTCCCCTTGAAGCAACATCGGTAGCAACCATGATACGTTTGGTACCGTTGGAAAAGAGAATGACCGCCTCATTCCGCTCACGCTGATCCAGGTCTCCATGCAGATCTATCACATCATGTCCTTGTGTATGGAGGTACGCTGCAAGTGTGATCACATCGGCTTTGGTATTACAGAATATCAGAAGTGATTCCGGTTTAAAGGAGTGTATGATCTGTATCAGTGCTTTTTGTTTATTGTCTACTGTATAGACAAGCTCTTTGATCTTCTGAGCTTCCTGAACGGTATCTACTTTGATGATGTCAGGATCATGCAAAAGTGTTTTGGCAAGGGTTTCTATTTTTTGAGGGAAAGTAGCGGAAAAGAGCAGTGTCTGCTTTTTCTTGGGCATGGCTGAGGAGATCTTTAGAATATCATTATAAAATCCCATATCAAGCATCCTGTCCGCTTCATCAAGTACCAGTGTCTTTATCCCTTTAAGTGCCAAAGTACCTTTCTCAAGGTGATCCTGAAGTCTTCCGGGTGTACCTATGAGAATATGTGCTCCCTTTGCCAACGAGTCTGCCTGTGTACGAAGCGGTACACCTCCATAGAGTGTAAGTATCTTGAGGTTGGATTTGTAAACAGAAAGCCTGCGAAGTTCCTCTGCAACCTGCTGTGCCAACTCCCGAGTCGGTGTAATGATAAGATGTTGTGGTGTGTGGCAGTTTGTATCTGTATGGATAATAAGAGGTATTCCGAAGGCTACGGTTTTCCCAGATCCAGTCTTTGACTGTGCCAGAACATCTTTTTGTGCCAATATTACAGGGATGGCTTTCTCCTGGATCTGTGTCATGGTTGTGAAATTGAGATGTTTGAGTGTCTCAAGAAGTGCTGAGGGAATGGTAGAGATGGAATCAAAGGTTGCCATAGGGTCTCGCTTTAGAATATGAATAAAAATATGTAAGAGTTGAAATAGGGAAGGGTTTGAAAAAATGCGGGCAAAAGCCCACAGAAAACTATGCTTTGCTTTTTCTGTAATCCAGGATCATTTTATACGCTTCATCTTTAAGAAGAAGCTTCTCTTTTTTAAGTGTTTCAATCTCCATATCTGTCATGGGGATGTCACCGTTCTCAGCTTTTTCGATCTTGTCGTCAAGTTCATTGTGCTTTTCGAAGATCCTTGCGAAATGGGCATTTTCCTGTTTCAGTTGATGGATTTCGTCTCTATATTCGTGTAACATAGGTTACTCCTCTATCTATTTTCAGTATTCTATCTTTTTTGTAGTTAGAACCATGTTAAATCAGGTTCGATATTCGGCATTGATCTTGACATACTCATAGCTCAGATCACAGCCATATGAAGTGTAGGCTCCATCTCCCATACCAAGATCACAGGTAACGGTGAACTGATCTTGTTTCATGATCTTGTAGGCACTCTCTTCTCTCTCTTTGTCCAATTCTCTGAATGTATCGGAATAGATGAGCAGTTCATCATAATGAATGGTCAGTTTCGTCTCATCGCACTCCACCCCGCTGGCACCTATGGTTGAAGCGATACGTCCCCAGTTGGGGTCCTCTCCAAAAAGGGCTGTTTTGACAAGCAGTGAGTTGCTAAGCGCAGTACTTGCTTTTTTTGCCTCCTCATCGCTTTTTGCCCCTTTGACTTCGAACGCAACCACTTTGTTGGCCCCTTCACCGTCTTTGAGGATCATCATCGCCAGTTCAAACATAAGTTTGTTCAGTACTTCGGAAAATACAGCTTTGTCGTACGCAGTGCTTAGTTTATTGGTAAGCAGCATTACTGTATCATTGGTAGAGGTATCACCGTCAACCGAGATACGGTTGAATGAATACTCTGTACTCTTATGAAGAAGATGCTCCATATCGGTTTTAGGGATATCTGCATCGGTAGCAATGAAGCAGAGCATCGTAGCCATAGCAGGGTTGATCATCCCGGCACCTTTACAAATAGCAGCAATATTGAAATGGGAGCCATCCTCAAGTTCGACACGGTAGGCCAGCTCTTTTTTAAAGCTGTCTGTAGTCATGATGGCACGTGCTGCTTTGTCAGAATGCTTTGCGTGGAAGTCCAGTTTGTCAAATGCAGAGATGATCTTGTCAATCGGAAGCCGATAGCCAATGACACCGGTAGAACTCATAACAGGGTTGAGTACCTCGATTTTTTGTGAAAGGGTTGACATAATAGTGTCAATGTCGTCAATTCCTTTCTGACCAGTCATGGCATTGGCATTTTTAGCATTGATCAATACGAAGTTGGTCTGAAAATCTTTTGGATAACGCTGATAGTGCTTGATTGGTGCTGCCTGAAACCTGTTGGAGGTAAAAACAGCAGAAATATCACAGGGAGGTTCCGAGCGGATAAATGCAACATCACCCTGGTCAGCATCGGGACGCATGCCGACATTGACCGCATCGCAAAAAAAACCTTTGACATTTGCAAGACCGCCATTAAGTGAAGTAATTGTATAGTTGGACATAAATAAATCCTTTAGTAAAAGCTTTTCAAAAGAAAAGCATACCAAAACTATCTACTATTCACTATTAATTATTCACGGAACTATATATATTTAAGCTCTTCGGGTTTCTCTTTTTTACGGATGATCTTCTTTGCTTTTCTGATACCATCGCCGGTGCCTATAAGAAGGAGTTTTGATTCAGGCATGATGATAGTATCACCTTTTGGCATGGGAATGAACTTTCCGTCTTTTTGTCGAATACCTATAATAGTGACATTCGCAACATCCCTGAAACGGGCTGTTTTTATTTTTTTCAGGGTCAGCCATGACGTTTTTGAGACTTTTGCCTCCTCCATATCAAGCGGTGTGTCTTTTTTGTAAAGAAACTCCTGAAGCAGATTTTCCATATCAGGCCGTGCTGCCATTGCATTGATACGCTGTGCCATGAGCTTGGTAGCCGTAACCACTTTGTCTGCTCCAAGTTTGAGCAGTTTTGTTTCATCTTCATGGCTCTGTGCATTGGCGATGATGAGGTATTTTCTAGAACGTCCTATTTCACTTTCGTACAGTCGTGCCGATGCGATTGTAGCAATGTTGTCTGCTACATTATCAGCCAGTGTGATTACCCCTTTAGCCGAAGAGAGGTGTGATTTCAGTATCCCCTCTTCGGTGTGTGCTTCTGCTACAACAAAGTAAGGGTATTTGTGTTTTTTGGCGATCTCTTCGAGGTCTTCTCTTGGGTCAACAACTACGAAAGGAATATGGTTTGCACGTAACTGTTTGGTAACCTGAATGGTAAACTCATTGTGATAACAGACTACAAAGTGCTGTTTCAGCCTGGCGATCTCATAAAGCATTTTCCGCTCCTTGGCAGTTTTTTGAAATTCCCCTTTTTTCACCACTTCGGCAATGACCCCCACGGCAATAGAGAAAATAATAAAACCGAAAATGATCAGTGTAATGGTAAAGATACGCCCAAGGTCTGAAATCGGTCGTATCTCACCAAAGCCCACGGTGGTAAAGGTAATACCTGTCTGATAGATGGCATCCATCAGTGGAAAATCATCAATAATCATGTACCCGATGGTACCAAGCAACATGATCAGTACAGTAAGAATAAGAGGAAATCTAAATGGGGATAAATGACTATAATATTCGTCATTTAGGGTAATGTGCGGTTTGGGTGCGCTTCTCCAGCCGAGAAACTTTTTGAACTTGTCCAGATAAGTCATGATAAGAGAGTATACCCTCTCCTATCTGAAAAATCAGTTAGCTGAAGCAGCTTGTGCAGCTTTTTTCTTCATTGTTCTGAGTGTTGATGCGGCTACTTTGATTCTTTTTGTCGTTCCATCTTCAAGAGTGACCTTTACAGATCTCAAGTTTGGAAGTTGTCTTCTTTTTGTCTTGTTGTTCGCGTGAGAAACATTGTTTCCTACAAGTGGACCTTTACCACTTACTTCACATTTTCTTGCCATGATCGTACCTTGTAATGTTAATGTAGACGGCACACGAGGGTAGCCGACCCGAATATTTTGTGGCGAATTATATAAAATAAATCCATAAATTCTGCTTAAGTAATTTACATAGAGAGCCAAAGTATCATTTTGATATAATCTGAAATATTTTTATAGAAGAGTAGGAAAACAATGTTAGTAGCACCAAGTATACTTTCGGCAGACTTTGGTTATTTGGCTGATGATGTGAAGGCCATTTGTGAAGGGGGATGTGACCTTGTACATGTAGATGTGATGGACGGACACTTCGTTCCCAATCTGACGATCGGTCCGGTAGTAGTGGAAGCGATAGCAAAAGCGGCGACCAAACCGCTTGATATTCACCTGATGGTTGAGAATAACAGTTTCTTTGTTGATCTTTTTGCTCCGTTGAAACCGGAGTTTATCTCTTTTCATATTGAAGAGGAGAAGCATCCTCACAGATTGATTCAGAAGATCCGCTCTTTGGATATCAGACCGGCGATCGTGCTGAATCCCCATACGCCGCCTGAAAAGATAGAGTTCCTGCTTGAATATGTTGATATGGTACTGCTCATGTCGGTTAACCCGGGTTTTGGCGGACAGAAGTTCATCCCCTCGGTCATTGAAAAGGCACAGCGACTCAAAGCGCTTATTGAAAAACGCAACCCTGATTGTCTTATCGAAGTGGATGGCGGAGTGAATGATACAAATGTCAAAGTGCTTGCTGATGCCGGTGTGGATGTGGTTGTTGCCGGGTCATTTGTCTATAAACACCCTAAAGGGGTGGGAGAGGCGATCGCCTCTTTGAAGTGAAGAGAGAAGAGTGAATAGTGAATAGTGTCGGTATGCATTGCTGTGCAATGCTTTTATTGAAAGGAGAAGAGAATATGAAATATATCAAAATAGAAGTTTTTCGAAAGAAAAACAAACTAAAACTATTCACTTCTCCCAAAAGGGAGACCTTGTGCGTGTGAAAATCTGTGGTATTACTAATTTACGGGATGCGTTGCATGCCGTAGAGTGTGGTGCGGATGCATTGGGATTTGTCTTTTATAACCAATCTCCACGCTATATTACCCCCAAAGATGCCAAACATATTATTGATCTTCTGCCTCCTTTTGTTGAAAGGGTAGGGCTCTTTGTTGATGAAGGGGTAGAGACGATTGAAACCATTTGTAGATATACCAATATCTCACTCGCACAGATCCATTTTGATGTAGATGAAGAGTCTTTGGATGTAATTGACCTGAAAACACTGCCGGTAGTACGCACCAGATCACCTGAAGATATTCATCGTTTTTCAGACAGGTACCGTCTTGTCGATGCCTATTGTGAGACCTATGGAGGCAGCGGTAAGCGTTTAAATCTTGAGTGGTTTGAAGGAGTGGACTGTTCGAAGATCATTCTTGCAGGCGGGTTGACACCTCAGAATATTGCCGAAGTAAAAAAGTATGGTTTCTATGGTGTGGATGTCAGCTCCGGAGTGGAATCGGTCAAAGGGAAGAAAGACCCCAAGAAAGTGGAGCAGTTTATTACCTATGCGAAAAGTCTTTGATGAACTGACACGTGCATTCCGAAAGCATCAAGGTGTGCTGGCTGAAAAGCAGTATTCAGAGATCACAATGAAACATACGACCCTGCTTGAAGACAGCGATACGATCTTTATCCTGCTTCAGGCATCCGGTTACCCTATTGAAGAGGAAGAGGGGTATTACCGGCTGAAAACCTGTTTTACCCCATACGAGGAACAGCGTTACTGTGTGATCGACATAGAGACCAACGGCAGCAAACCAGGAACCTCACAGGTAATAGAGATTGGTGCGGTCATGATAGAGAATGGTAAGCTTGTTGACAGTTATGAAACATTTGTAGAGTGTGCTTTTCTTCCCGAGTATATTACCAAGATCACCGGTATAGAACCTGAAGATCTCATTGGTGCACCGACACGCAGAGAAGCTCTGACAGGTCTGCGCCACTTTATGGGGGATGCTGTTTTTGTAGCGCACAATGCCAATTTTGACTATACTTTTCTGGATGCCTCCTTTGAACGTTTCGGACTGGGTGGCATCGGCAACCCCAAACTTTGTACTATTGATCTTGCCAAACGTACTTTTGAGAGTGAACGTTATGGGCTTGCTTATCTCATAGAATCTCTTGGTATGGAGGAGACTTCCCATCACCGTGCCTATTCCGATGCACTTTGTGCTTCAACAGTGATGCAGAAGAGTTTTGAAACCCTGCCGGAGTATGTCAAAACTACTGATGATCTGTTACAGTTTGCTGTTTCCAGTAAGAAAACAAGACGTTTGAAGAAAGAAGCGAAGGAGGGGCTGTAGGGAGAGGTCTTATGCCTGACCTTTTGGGTTTGAAATATGACTGGTCTTTAAGAGTCGCCACAAGGGCGACCCCTACAGAGAAGGTCTTCCTTCTACCGTTTATCTAGAACATGATGCAAAAACAAGATCTGTGCAAAGACTGGTGAGAAGATGTTCAGCACAGGAATATAGTTGAGCCCTGAAGCAATCATCGCCAGTACTGTGGTACCTTTTTTCTTCTCTTTGATCTTGGTTTTCTCTTTGATAAAAAGGGATGAGACATCATAGAGAGTGGGCTCTTTGATCAGGATCGACCAGAGCCAGAGCATCCATACAGCACCTATAAGCGGGATGAACATGATGGGGAATGTGAACAGGAAGAGGAGTAAAAAGACCATTCCCGCTTTGAGACTGAGGAGTATAGAGGTAGAGATGTCAGCGGTTCCTGCAACTGGTATATCAGGGTACTCTTTTTTTGCCAGCTTGATCAACAGTGGCTCGATCATCAGTGATGTGACAACAGCATGAATAAGAATGAAGATCGTATAGGCGATCGCAACAGTAGCTACGGCAGCACCACTGGTCTGTAACCACTCCCAGGGTATCCATGAGAGATACCCCTTGATAAACCCTGTCAATATATCATTGACAAGCCATATGGCAATAGTGGTCACAACAAGAGAGATAAGTGTGGTTTTTGCCATAAAGGCAAGTACAGTAGCTGAAAAGAGGTCTTTAAAGCTTTTGGTAATCGTTTGGTTCATGATTATTCTCACTATAACATTTAATATTTTTCAGGGTGTTGTGTCCTTACAGCACCCTACAGGTATTCATTTTTAAATTTCACATACCGCTCAGCAGAAGCATAAAGTTCTGCAACTTCCTCATCTGTCAGCTCTCGGACAACTTTTGCAGGACTGCCCATAATGAGGCTTCTTGGCGGAAACTTCTTGTTCTTGGTAACAAGACTTCCCGCTCCGACGATGGATTCTTTACCGATGACAGCACCATCTAAAATAGTCGCACTCATGCCAATGAGGCAGGCATCTTCAATAGTACAGCCGTGCAGCATAACACGGTGTCCGACAGTTACATCATTTCCAATGATGGTTGGGTTGCCGTCTGTCATATCTTCTCTTTTATGGTGCGTGACATGGATCATACTGAGATCCTGTATGTTTGTTCTCTCTCCGATGGTGATAAAGTGTACATCTCCGCGTACCACACATCCAAACCAAACGGCCGAGTCTTCTCCCATTGTTACACGTCCAATAACAGAAGCGCCTTCTGCCACCCAGGCATTTTTTTTAAGTTGAGGTGTCCACTCTTTGAATTTGATCAGCATCTATGATTCCTTTAATATCTTGCTTGCCAGACGACTGACATAGTCAGGTGTCTCTTTTTTTGTTTTGTCATATATTTTGTTGACATATTGTTCAAGGATAAGGTGGTTGTTGACACTTTTCCCCAACGTAGGGACTTTGACATACTCACCGCTCTCCTGCAACTCCCATCGAAGTTGATTGTCGGCCAGCTGCAGCATAAGGATCTGTTCTATCTTTTTTGAGAGATTCTCTTCCACGATAGGGGTCATCAGTTCGACCCGTCTTACAAGGTTACGCGGCATCAGGTCGGCACTGGAGATATAACATTTTATTTTTTGATTCCTAAAGTAATAGATGCGAGGATGCTCCAGATACTTTCCGATGATGGAGGAGACTGTGATATTTTCACTCACTCCTTTCACCCCCGGTTTGAGACAGCAGATACCACGGATAATGAGGTCGATCCTGCAACCATCCTGTGAGGCTTTATAGAGTGCCTTGATAATGTCGATATCGACCAGAGAGTTTGCTTTGAGAATGATATGCCCGTTCTTTCCGTGTTGACTCTCTTTCTCGATGAGCTTGATCAGTTTTGGTTTGATCTGGACCGGTGACATAAAGAGTGTATCGAGCTTGGTGTAGGTAGAGAAGCCTGTAAGGAAATGAAAAAAGTGTGTTGCATCTTTGGAGAAAGCCTCTTTTGCCGTGAAATAGGAGATATCAGTGTATATTTTGGCGGTTGTCGGATTGTAATTCCCCGTTGCCAAATGGACGTAGCTTTGCAGCTTACGTCCTTTGCGTTTGATTACCTGTGCGATCTTGGCATGAACTTTAAGTCCCGGGATTCCATAAACGACATGTGCACCGGCATCTTCAAGTGCTTTGGCCCAGCGCAGGTTGTTCTCTTCATCAAAACGTGCTTTGAGCTCTACGAGAACAGTAACCTGTTTTCCATCACGTACCGCATCGATCAGAGCTTTGACAATAGGTGATTTCTGCCCGGCACGGTATAGTGTCATGCGGATTGCTATCGTCTCCGGATCGGCGGCTGCCTGCTTGATGAACAGTACAACCGGTTCAAAGCTGTCGTATGGATGGTAAAGTAAAACATCCTGTTTTTCTATAGCTTCAAATATGTTCTCAGTATCCAATGGTGGCAGTGTTTTGGGCGTGAATGTCGGCAAAACAAGATGGGAGAGGCGTTTGTCCCCTACGATTTGCCAGAGAGCACCGAGGTTGAGGGGCAGGCTTTTATAGGGGTAGATATCATTTTCATCAAGGTTAAGGTGTGTCAGAAGGAACTGTAAAAGATCTTTATCGACCTCCTCAAGGAGTTCAAGCCTGATGAGAGAACCTTTATTTCTTGAACGCAGCCCCTCCTGAAGGATTTCCAGAAAATCATCTGCTTCCTCCTCTTCTATTTCAATATCTGCATTGCGGGTAACTCTGAAAGGGGTAGAGGCGAGTGGAGTAAAGCCTGGAAATAATTCGGTAGTGAAGTGCTCAACTACACTTTCGATGGGAATGAATGTCTGATCGATCTGAATAAAACGAGGCAGGATACGCGGAATACGAATAAGACCATGTTTAATGTGGTGTGATTCATCCTGCAGTGTAATAGCAAGTCCAAAACTGAGGTTGTTGAGATGGGGGAATGGGTGTGTGGCATCTACGGCAATAGGAATGATGACCGGGTAGATCTCTTCAAAAAAGATTGTCTTGACCTCTTCCTTCTCTTCTTTGGTTAACAGATCAAAATTTTTGATGTGTACACCATGCGTATGCAGTTCCGAAATAATGGAAGTATAGCAGGATTCCAGTACATGGTGTTCTCTATGCAGGTAGGCACGAATCTGTTTTAACTGCTCGGTAGGGGTAAGTTTGTCCGGCCCTGTCTGCTGGATGCGTGCTTTAAAAAGGCTTTTAAGCCCTGCTACACGGATCATGTAGAACTCATCGAGGTTAGTACCGTAGATGGCGAGGAACTTTAGTCTCTCCAGTGGCGGCAGCTTCTCGTCAAGCGCTTGTGCAAGTACACGTGAGTTGAACTGCAGCCAGCTGAGCTCGCGGTTGAAATAGAGCTGTGATGAATTGAGATCGATCGACATGTTAAGGTTTCCTTCCAAGCAGATAAATGAGAGATATTATAGCAAAAAATTCCAATATTGTGTGTAGGGGCAGGTCTTGTGCCTGTCCTTGGGGATAGAGATATGTTTGTTTTGATAACATATGATCGTTGGTATGTATTACCTACCAATTAAATACCTCAATCTTTGATGCTGCAATTTTGTTCACAGACAAGGCAGATTTTCACAGGACTAGCCGGAGGCTAATTCAAGAAAATCTAACACCGTATGTGGGCGAAAGTGCTGCACCCTTCGGGGAGAACGATACGAGACAACCTGCACGTAAAAAAATCTTTGAATTACCTACGGGTAGTCCTTCAGATTTTTTCACGCACATCTTGCCTCGTCTCGTTCTCTCAAAGTTTGAGGTATTTAGTTGGTGCGGTAATAAGAATATCCTGCACTCAAGGGTCGGTACAAGACCAGACCCCTACAGGGGGAGGTAGTGTTACAATTTTTTAACCTTGGCTATTTCATCCCGCAGTCTCGCTGCTTCTTCAAACTCCAGGTTCTTGGCGGCTGCAAGCATTTTTGCTTTAAGCTCCTTAATGAGCTGCTGACGTTCAGCTTTTGGCATTTTGTCAAGTTTGTCACGTTTGTTGTAAAGTTCTCCCGCATCATCCACTTTGAGATTGGTATCGAGTTCCCTGATAGTCGTTTTTGGTGTAATGCCATGTGCTTTGTTGTAGGCGATCTGTTTTTCTCTTCTCGTCTGAGTGATCTCGATAGTTGCTTTCATTGAGTCGGTTATTTTTTTGGCGTACATCAGTACTTTTCCATTTGCATTTCGGGCAGCACGGCCGGCTGTCTGTATTAGAGCTGTACGTGAACGGAGGAAGCCTTCTTTGTCTGCATCGAGTATGGCAACCAGAGAGACTTCGGGCAGATCAAGTCCTTCTCTAAGAAGATTAATGCCTACCAGGATGTCAAACTCTCCAAGTCGTAATGATCGGATAACCTGGTTACGTTCAATAGCATCAAGGTCGGAGTGCATATATTTGGCTTTGAGTCCAAGGTCATTGTAGTAACTTGTCAACTCCTCTGCCATCTTTTTTGTCAATACAGTGACAAGTACTCGTTCACCTCTTTCAATGACCGGTTTCATGCGATCGTGCAGGTTTTCAACCTGGTAGGTAGAGTCGATGACCTCAATTTCAGGGTCAAGTAGTCCTGTGGGCCTGACAACTTGTTCGGCTACAGTGGAAGAGAGTTCCAGTTCCAGGTCAGCCGGCGTGGCTGAAACAAAGAGATAATGAGGTGCCTTGTTGATATACTCATCAAACATCAGCGGTCTGTTATCCAGAGCGGAAGGGAGCCTGAAACCATGATCGACCAATACTTCTTTACGACTTCTGTCGCCGGCATACATACCACGAAACTGTGGCAGTGAAACATGTGATTCATCGACAATGACAAGGTAGTCGTCATGCATAACTTCAAAGTAGTCCATCATTGAGTAGGGGGTCTCACCGGGTTTTTTGCCTGTAAGGTGTCTGGAGTAGTTTTCTATCCCTTTACATATTCCTGTGGCTTCGAGCATTTCCAGGTCGAACTCGGTTCGCTGTTTAAGACGGTTGTATTCTACCATACGTCCTTCCCGCTGAAAGTATGCCAGCCGTTCATCAAGCTCCTCTTCAATACTTTTAATGGCACGTGCGAGCTTCTCTTTGCCGACGATGAACTGATTGGCAGAGTAGACAGTAACCTCTTTCATGGCTTTGTTTTTCTCTCCGGTCAATGCATTGAATTCGTAAATATCCTCGATCTCGTCGCCGAAGAACTCAATACGTACGGCAAATTCATCGGAGTATGCCGGGTAGATATCTATCACCTCTCCGCTGACACGGAAATTTCCGATATCAAAAAATTCATCGTTGCGTTTGTACCCCATATCGACGAGTCGGAGCAGCAGCTCTTTTTGATTATACTCTTCTCCTACACACAGTTTCTGAACGATGGAACGGTAATCTTCAGGTGAGCCCAAACCGTAGTTGGCCGAGACCGAAGCAATGACTATGACATCATCGTGACTCAGCAGCGAAGCAGTCGTACTCAGGCGCAGACGCTCCAGTTCCTGATTGATGGAGCTGTCCTTTTCAATGAAGAGGTCCTGGCGTGGCAGATAGGCTTCGGGCTGGTAGTAGTCATAGTAGGAGATGAAGTACTCTACATGGTTGTTGGGGAAAAATGCTTTGAATTCTGAGTAGAGTTGTGCAGCCAGTGTTTTGTTATGTGTCATGACGAGGGTTGGCTTTTTGGTCTTCTCAATGATCTTTGCCATGGTGTAGGTCTTCCCTGAACCGGTCACACCAAGCAGTGTCTGATAACGGCTGCCTTTCAGTATGGATTCCGAAAGAGCTTCAATGGCTTCCGGCTGATCGCCGGAAGGGGCATAGGGGCTGTTTACTTTGAAGTTAGGCAAAATATCTCCATCATGCTATTGGTATAGTTTTAATAATTTTTGATATTATAACACAGCAAATTATTTTAAAGAACGATGGAGTTTTTATGAGCGCATTACAGAGATTGCAAGAGAAGATCACACAGCTTAAAACAGACTATGAGGCGATCAAGTCGCAGAATGAAGAGTTAAGAAACCAGCTGACCACTATGAGCAGTTCCCAGTCTGAACAGGAGATGCTCATCAGCAACCTCAGAGCAGAAGCTGAAAAGGTGCAATCGCTGGAGAGTACGGTAGCTTCACTCAAGCGTGAACTGGAGGAGAAAGATGCCGAGATTGAAAAGATCATTGCGCAGGTAGAATCGTTACTGGCATAATGAAATGAAAAATTAGCAATTAAAAATTAAAAAAAGGGGCAGGGGACTTTTGATTTTTCCTTTTTAATTTTTAATTTCAATATCCGAAGGATAAGAAGATGAAAAACGTTGGACTGACCGTATGCGGGAACCGTTATGAGATCAAGCTAGAAGATGATTTTGCGGATTTTGTAAACAACGACTTGCAGGAAGCAGGTGTGAACCTGTACACAGACAATAAACCTGACAAGCTGCTAAAGGCTTATTTACGACTTGCCAAACAGGCAACCTCTTATGAAAAAGAGATAGAGCTTCTTATAGAGACAATAGACGGATTATGACATACCATAACATTTTTTAATTTTATATTGTTTTAAGTTTTAACATACTACTATTTTAAAAGACCAGTTATTGAATTGGTACTATATAAATTAACACAGGAGTTAATCATGACAGAGACATCTAACATGAGACGCGGTTTCACAATGATCGAATTGATCTTTGTAATTGTAATTATCGGTATTTTGGCAGCAGTTGCCATTCCAAAACTAGCAGCAACGAGAGATGATGCAAAACTTTCTACAGCAATTGCAAATGCAGGTACGTGTGTGAATGAAGTAGGGTCGGCATATACAGCGGGTAACCCTATTAAAGCAACATCTGCTACAGTTGCATGTAGTACAGCTGATGCACACAGTGATATTACTGTAAGTATTGACAGTACAAACGGTAGATATATCAAAATCACTGGAACAGGTATTTCTACGCTTGATACTACACATGATTTTGGTGGTACAAGCGTATCTTATAACTAATTTAATAGAGAGGAGAAAAAGAAATTTCTTTTCCCCTCTTTCTTCTTTTCGGCTTTCATCATACTCATTCAAATTCTTCCATTATATTTACGACTTTATCGTTTGTGTTAAGATATATTAAGCCAGTTATACGAGACATTATCGTGACCTCCAGTATTAGAAAATAGGTCAATTTTTAGAACGCATTCGACATTGAAATACCAAACATCTTTAAAAGGGTGTCTGTGAGTAGCATGGGAGGATTACCCATGGATTTGCAGTTGAGGAGGGATTATGACGCACATACTTTAATGGAAAGAGAGTCTTCTTTTGATCAGTTGTTAAACTTTTGGAGGATTACCATATCATTCTTTAATGTCTTGAATAGTCTTGATAATTTTTTTATTTTTTTTAAAAGGAGTTAGCTGCTTACATGTGTCAGAAGTAAATTTATTATCTTTGATTCTATAAAGAGTTATGGTCCAAATACTTTTTGACGTATCTTTAAACGTTTTAAGTTTTTCAAGATCAAGTATTTCTGCATTTTTGATCTCATATGCTGAAAATATATATTTTACACCCATACAGTAAAGCTGCTGGGTATTGATAAAGAGATTTTTGGCATCACGTGTTCTGTTGCTGTCTGGACTTCTGGAAATGCAGCCAGGTTGCAATAGATATACTTTACTGCCCCAGTCATCATATACTTTACGGTCACCTATGTGAGGAGGTAGTTTGTTGAGGTAGTCTGACATAATAGAGCGGAATCTATGTTTGTATTTCAATGGATAGTTTGTAGAATAGCCGTCAATCGTATAAAATCCGTTATAGAGACTAACAGCAGGTTCTAATCCTAATGAAACGATTCGGTATGAGTGTTTATCTTTCCCTATATAGTGAGCAATTTTATCAAATAATGCTGTTGCGTAGTAGGTGTCATATGCTTTTTTTCTATGATCTCCTGTATGACTGAATAGTTTCCATGTAAATGCCAGATGTATTTGGAATAATAAAAGAGCAATAATCCATAGGTAAGAAAATTTTACCTTTTTGATAAATTCATAAATTGAAAGTGCAAACATTAGGTACCAGATAGTTACTGTTACAAAAATAAATCTGGAAAAGTGAAATGTTTTTATCAGTGGAAAATAGTCTAAAAACTGATTCCACCATGGACTTTGCCAAAAATCAGCCCAATAGGCAAGAAGAATTTGTATGATCATTAAAAAAGGCAAAAGCTTTTTTGTGCTTACAAGATATATTACCAGAGAAAAAAGAAGTAGCATTGGAAGTGAATATTTTGATGCCAGAAGCCAATGCCATCCGGAAAACAAGTAGAGCAATACAATTGTGATGTATAAGAAAATACTTTCTCTATTTCCAAGTTTTTTTCTAAATGGAAGTAGTAGCATTGTAGTGAGAATAAATGGTAAAATATAACGATAGTGTAATGGAATATTGTTATCTGTACCGTTTAAGAAGCGGGTATGGGCTGATTTGTAAAAATGATCGAAAGTAAATATCTGTCTTAAATTAAATTCAGTTCTATGAGAAAGAAAACTGTGTTCTATCAAAATGCTATAAACAAGGCGATACTCTACCAGAAGGTATAGGCTTCCCATTACTATAAGAGCACTTAAGAAAAAGTAGTTGATTTTTTTTTCGGTAATAAAATCATAAATCCACAATATTCCCATTGCAAAAAGAAAAAATATGAAACTTAAAATAAGGCTGCTGTAGAAAGGCAGGAGTAGCAGGATAAGCCAGTTTTTAAGTGAAGTATCACCTTTTCTTATATTTAAAAACGCATAAAGTGCTAGAGGCTGTCCGGCTACGCTTAAGCCGCCATGCGGCCAGAAAGGAACCAGTGCAAAAGCTATGGAGGGAATAAAAATATAAAGATATTTCCATTTTGATGTTATTTTTTGAAAAATGTATTTTTCAATAAGAATAAACATACTAAAGAAAGCAACAGTGTGTATCAAGATATCATTGATAATATAAGCGGTTAATGGTTCGAACAGATTATAGAAGAGATATAGAAGACTTAATTCACCAGGGTAGGCGATACGTGGTAAGCCATTCATCATGTTTGGTATAATTGTGTCACTTGCAGTAAATCCCATATGGTTTTCTGCCAGTATCTTATACCATATAATATTTGAGTCAAGGTTATCGTATTGAACCAAGAAGATATGTTTTCCATAAATGAAATAGGGAAGAAAGTAGAAAAATAAAATGAATAAAGCTAACAGGTAAAATGTTTTTTTATTGTTTATAAGATACTCTATCTGTTTCATTTATAATCTTTCTTTTGTTGTTTTGGTTTATCTATACGGTAGAGCCAAACTTTCCAAATTGCATCATCCTTACTAATAAATACTTTTTCAAAATACAAATCATACAGGTTTTCATTTAAAATCTTTCTTGATGAAAGTAAATATCTTCCTCCCATGGCATATATCTGTGATGTATTAAGTTCGAGATTGGTATAGGGTTCAGTATGTATATATATGTCCTGTTCGGTTTTGTATGAATATCCTACATTATTGTCAAAAAGGTAGACTTTGCTGCCCCATCCATCAAATAGCTTGTGATGTGCAGCATTTTTGCCAAGATGGGTTGCAATAATTTTCCTAAATTGGTGTTTGTATGTCAAGGGGTAATTAACTATATATCCATCTAACGTATAAAAGCCGTTAAATAAGCTTACCGACGGGTCTATACCAAGGCTGACTATCCTGTAGGAGTTAAGAGGCTTTTTGATGAAATTTTGTATCTGTTTGAATTGGGAAGAGGCATAATATTTGTTAAAAGGAAGATAATATAGTTTAGGGGAAGTGTTGAAAAAAGCTTCTGTAACGGCAATATAGAACTGTATGAACATAAAAAGTACAGCAAACAGAGATCCGTAATGTATCTTTTGGAGAATGCTTCTTAGTGAATAGACAGCTATAAGGGCCCAGAGAAATGGTGAAAGAAAAAAGAATCTTGAGAAGTTGAACATTTCCATCTTTGGGAAAAACTGAAATATAACTTCCCATCCCTGATAAAATGAAAATCCGAACCAGTAAGCTATGATAATTTGGGATAGCAGAAGAATCGATAATATGTCTTTTTTAATATAAAGTATCACTAAAAGAAAAACCGTGATTACAGGCATTGTGAACTTTTGTGTAAACAGATATGTAAAGACATCTGAGTATAAAAGAGTAAAAAAGAGTATAAGTAAAATTAGAGAAGTTCTTACAGAAAGCTTTTTGGGATAAAGCTGTAACAGTAAAGCAAAAAAAGATGTAGGCAGTAAAATTTTGAAATGTATTCCTTTTGCATGTGGAAGACCATTGATAAATTCGATATGTGCATTTCTGTATGCTTCCCAAAAGGATTTGTTGACAAGCGAAAAGTATTCTGTTCTATTTGAAATAAATCCATGTTCAATAAACATTTGCAGAACAAGCCGGTATTCCCGTAAAAGAAAAAGTGTTACAGAAAGTATAAGTGCAAACAAAAGTCTCCGGTGCAATATGCCTGTTTTGAAGAACAGATAACATATATAAATACCCAACAGAAAAAAGAAAAAGAAATAGACTATGATAAATTCGCTATATAGAGGAAGAAAAATGAGCAGCAGCCAGTCTTTCCATGTATCCTGTTTATTTTGGATATGGATAAGACTCAATACTATCAACGGCATGATCGGTACACTCAGCCCACCAGAAGGCCAAAACGGTAAGGTGGAAAAGTACAATGCCCCTATTGAAATATAGATGTATTTTCCCGGTTGAAGACTATTCTTGAAGATAACTTTATCTAAAAATATATACATAGAGATAAAAGCAATACTGTGGAGTATCACTTCATTGATGATATAAGCTTGAAGAGGTGTGAAAAAATAGTATAGCCACACAATAATATTAAATTCACTACCGTAGCATGAACGAGGTAATCCTCCCATCATGTTTGGTATAACAGTATCGTTAGATGCAAAGATCTTTCCGCTTTCTGCAAGAATTTTGAACCAAATAATATTTGAGTCTAAATTGTCAAATACCAGAACATGTAAATCGCCTTTATAGATGAAGAGTGGCAGCAGATAGAGTAGTAAAAGGAAAGTAGAGATGGATAACCAGGTCTCTTTCGATCTCAATGGAGAGCTATTGATGAAAAAAAGCATAGATGGTTTCAATGACATTATCCTGAGAAGATCTGTTTAAGTTATAAAACATAGGCAGTCTAATGATGCGCTCACTCTCTATGGTTGTGTAGGTATCCTCTCCGTTGAATTTACCAAATTTTAATCCGGCATCGGAGCTGTGAAGGGGAACATAGTGAAAAACAGCACCAACTTGATTTTTTTCCAGGTGAGCAAGCAGTGCTGTACGCTCTTGTAAATTTTTTGTCTTAATGTAAAACATATGGGCATTGTGCTGACACTCTTTGGGAGTATAGGGCAACTCTATGTGTTCCTGTTGTGCTAAGGGGGTTAACTTTTGATAGTAGTAATACCATGAAGCGAGTCTGTTATGATTTATTTTGTCTGCATCTAAGAGTTGTGCATAAAGATAGGCTGCCTGTAATTCACAAGGCAGGTAAGAACTCCCTAGTTCTACCCATGTGTATTTGTCGACCTGGCCCCTAAAAAACTGATTACGGTTGGTTCCTTTTTCTCGTATGATCTCTGCATGGTCAAAATATTTCTCATCGTTGATAAAAATAACACCACCTTCTCCTCCACTGGTATAATTTTTGGTTTCATGGAAAGAGTAGGTACCTATATGTCCAATCGTTCCCAGCGGTTTATCCTTATATGTACTCATCATTCCCTGTGCTGCATCTTCTATAACAATGAGGTTATAACGGTCGGCAATCTCCATGATGGTATCCATCTCACAGGCAACCCCTGCATAATGAACAGGTATAATAGCTTTTGTTTTTGATGTAATGGCTGCTTCAATTTTGGTTTCATCTATATTCATGGTATCTGGGCGAATATCAACAAAAATGATTTTGGCTCCTCTAAGAGCGAATGCATTCGCAGTTGAAACAAATGTATATGAGGGCATGATAACTTCATCGCCCTCTTTGAGATTGATAAGTAAAGCTGACATCTCTAATGCATGGGTGCATGAAGTAGTGAGGAGTGCGATACTTGCACCGGTTTTTTCTTCAAACCATTTTTGGCATTTTTTTGCAAAAAAACCATCTCCGGCTATTTTCGTTTGCTTTAGCGCTGTTAAAACATACTTGTCTTCTGTACCAATATAGGGTGGTTGATTGAATGGGATCATTTATATGCTCTTACTTGTTATTAAAATACCGGAAGTAATCAGAAGAATCCCTATGAATTTATGCCATGTGATAGGTTCGTGGAATAAAAGGGCAGAAAAAATGAGAATAAAAACAAAACCCAAAGCTGTGAATGGATAGGCATAAGAAATATCGAATTTTGTCATGGCGATCATCCAAGATAAACCACTTAAAAGTGTGAGAAATATGGAGAGTATAATATAAGGATTGAACAACATTGAAAAAGCAAAAGAAAATTTTTCTATAATAGAAGGGTATTGCGTAAGATCGTATTCATTCATTTTCCACTTGATGACAAGTTGACTTGTCACTGCGAAGAGAATTGACAAAAAAATATATAAATGGTTGACAATATAAGTCATAAAGCATACCTTATTTTAATTGTATTGGTTAATGTGTTTACTATATTTTGCATTTCATTTCTACTATTATATTTGATAAAGTCTATTTCTGCTTTATATGTCATAGGATTAGCAATGTAATCTCCTCTTTTATAGAAAATAAATTTATCAAAAATCTTAGAAGAGAGGTTTCCGTAGTCTACTTTTTTAATATATCCGGTTTTTTCTCCCATTACACAATGCCTTGTAATGTATGATATCTTTTTATTATGATTGATAGTTACAGGATTTCCGGTTGCAAAGTCCACAATTGCCGTTGCCATGTCGAATTCTGTTGCATACTTTACAAGTTTCACATAAAGATCTCCTGGGGTTCGCCTACAGATTTCTATAATATATGGTATTTGTCCTTTGAGTATAAACTGAACATGGAGTAATCCATCAGTAAGCTGTAGTTCAGATGCAATTATTTTCAAATCATCATTTAATTTTTGGGCTATTTGTTTAGTATAAAAAAGTGATGTAGAAGCACCTGAGACAAGATAGGGGTTTATAAAATAGTGTTCATCATCCATAAAGGCAAATACTACTTTTCCATTTTTGATAAATGTTGAGTAACCATGATTAGAACCGTTGACGAATTCCTCTATCACTATGGTATCATTATAAGAGACAGAAAATGCTTTTTGAATAGCATTTTCTAGATATTTTTTTGATTCAACCTTTGTAACCCCTTTTCCTCCGGAAAGGTCAATAGGTTTGACAATAAGTGGATAGGTAAGTTGTTTAATATCAGTCGTATAGATATTTCGATCTTTATGAATGTGAATAGCTTTAGGTACGGTAAGATCATGTTTTAAAGCAAATGTACGAAATTTATCTTTATGGTGAATAGTTAATGCCGTTTCAAAGGTATCGTGACCAGGTAAATGGAGTTTTTCAGCAGTATAAGCACATGAGAGAGCAGAAAAATCATTAGCGGAGGCACAGATTGCATCGATGTTCAAACTTTTTGCCAAAGCAAGTATTTTTTGTGGATTAGAATAATCCTCTGGACAATATTGATCTGAAAACTGATGTCCAAGATCCTTTGGATTATTGCCACTTGTAATAACGAAATAATCTTTCTTCTGGGCTGCTTGAATAATAGGAATGTCTGCGTGACTTCCTCCCACGACTAATAGTTTTTTCATGTGTCTGTCTTTGTATAAGGAATAAAAAACATAATGGTTTCAGATATACCTTCTGTATAATGCCTTAAGTAGATATTATAATCGTTACGTATATTTAAAATCAGTTTTGGAATTTTCCAGAAGTCATCTTTTTTGTGATAAACACTAATCGCTAGTCTGGGATGGTATTTTTGAATTATTTTTTTTGCTCCCTTAATGGCTCTTTGTTCATACCCTTCAATATCCATTTTAATAAAGGTGACTTCTTCATTGATAAGATCATCAAGTTTGTCAACATGTATAGTAAGTGCCCCATTTTCACTTATTTTTGAACTTGAACCGCTGACATCAAACCTTAAAGTCTCTTTTTTATCGGATAATCCAAGCTTAAAAAACTGAATATTGTAGGCACTCATCAATTCATTTTTAGCAGTTTCCATATTTTTTTCTTCTGGTTCAAAAAGAAAAACTTTCTTATAGTTTGGGCACCTTTTTATAAATTCTTTTGTTGTATACCCGTCAAATGCTCCAATATCAGCAAAACTTTCTCCATTGGGGTTCAACTGAAGAAAATCTTCAAAATACTGCTTATCTTCAATATTTTTAAAGCCTCTCATGTAATCTAGGTCATAAGAGATTCGAAAGTTAATAATATTAAAAAATTGATTTTTGGAAGTCTTGTCTTTTAATAATGTGTATATCCAGTTATATTTTGAAAAGTTTATCTTGATGTCTTCAGTCATACCCTCCCAAAACATAACTTGTTTAATAGGTAGATTAGAGTATTTAAAAAATGCATAATAATCTAGAGAATCGAACTGAAATCTGCGCATACTTTTTTCTGCAACGAATGGTTTTCCTTGTACAATCGAAACAACCATGGCATTGTTGGGTATGTCTTCTATTGGAACAATAGGTTTGTCCAAGTATTCCTTATCATGGGTAAACTCATCAATGAAGCCATCTACATCGATTATATTTGTAACACTTTTTGCCCAGTCATTTCGGCCAAAAATATATTTTGGTCTTTTTGACTCCAAAAATGCTTTACAGAACTCTTTTGCTTTATTATTTTCTGGTGTAGAGTTTATTTTCAACATTAACATATTCCCATTTTTTACTTTGTATAGATGTTTCTATGGTTTGCATTAATGCTAATTCTGTAATAGATGCATTAATGTCAAAAACATATTTATTTAGATAATCACTATTTCCACTTTTGTAAGAGCGGAGTGCTTCATAAATATCAGTATAATGATTAGCAAAAGCTTCTATAAAACCTGCGGGGTGTCCGGATTTGAATCTGTTATATCTTTCTTTGTCGGCTATTTCTATATCTTTAGAAGACCTGTCCAAAATAATGTTTCTTCCTTGATTGTCATTGTACTCTAAGAACTCGGAGTTCATTTGATACCAGCTTGCCGAACCTTCTGTTCCATATATCTCTACTTTCAGACCATTCTTATGCCCAAGTGCAGATTTACTATACCACATTTGGCAGTCTATATTATTTGTATATTTCACCATACATATTAAATTATCTATTACGGGATAGTGTCCAAAATTGTTTTGCATGGCAATGACCTCTTTGGGAGTTTCTTTTGTCAAAAAAGAAATCATATTGGACAGGTGTGTTCCCAGATCTAAAGAGAGTATTGGAATGGATGTGTCTTTTAGTCTCCATGATTGAGGCTTTGGAATATTTCCATTTTTATCCAAACGGATGAAACTTTCCTGGGGCATTTGAATATTAACTTGAATGATCTTCCCCAGTTTTCCAGTTGAGATCATGTTTTCTAACTCTCTAATCATAGGATAGCCAGTATAGTTGTAGGTAGTAACTAAAAAGTTTTTGTTTTTGTCTATGATATTTTTGATTTTCAATGCATCTTCAAGTGATGCGGTCAATGTTTTTTCGCAAATGATGGGTATATTGAACTTTAGTATCTCGATGATGATGTCTGTATGACTGTCTGTCGGGGTTAATATGGCAATCGCATCTAGGTTATTTTTCTCTTTTTCCAGTAATTCCAGATAGTGTGTATAATATTTGGGTATAGACCATTGTGTTGCTGTCTTGGAATTGATATTGGAGTGTCGGCTAAAGCAGCCTGCGACCAATTGAAACTTTCCATCCATTTGTGTAGCTATTTTGTGTGTTGTGCCTATAGCAGAGTTTAGCCCACCACCAACAAATCCTATTTTAAGTGATTCATGTTTCATTTGTACTCTTTGTAAAAGTAGTCTCTTGTATAATATAAAGGGGTCTTTGTTTGACCTCATCAAATATTTTACCTATATACAGTCCTAACATACCGATACTTCCAATAATCAGTCCAGCTAAAAAATAAAGAGAAACGATCAAGCTTGTCCAGCCAATGATTGGAGTAGACCAGAATATATAGCTTATGACAAGCCATATGGAATAAAGGAGTGATAGAAAAGAAAGGATAAAACCAAATTGTACTGAAAGTTTCAGGGGTTTATTTGAATGTGCAACGATGCTATCTATAGCTAAGTTAATTAGTTTAGATAGTGTATATGAGCTTGTACCTTCCTGTCTTGGTGCATGTTTTATTTCAATCTCTATTCTTGTAAAACCTGTCCAAAGTACAAAAAGACCAAAGGAACGGTTTTGTTCACGAAATAGTTTGACATTTTTAATGACTTGTTTTGAATATATACCAAAATTTCCAATACTTTTGTCAATTTGTGCATCTGTTAAATAGTTGTAAAGTTTATAAAAAAAATGAGAGCTGAGTTTCTTAAAAAAGTTATCTTTCCGTTCTATACGTTTACCGACAACAATGTCATACCCTTCCTGAGCCTTACGGTATAGTTTCAAAATCTCTTCAGGTTGATCCTGTAGATCACAGTCCATCACAATGATCCAGTCACCTTGTGCATAATCCAGACCGGCCGTAATAGCCCGATGTTGACCAAAGTTTCTAGAAAAGTTAACTCCCTTGACACGAAGGTCACATTGAGCAAGTTTTTTGATGATCTCCCATGCATTATCGGGGCTGGCATCATTAACCATAATGATTTCAAAGTTTGCATCTATTTGAGTCAATGTGTGTACAAGTCTTTCATAAAGTTGATCAAGTGTAGAAGCACAGCCGTAAATGGGCGTAATGACACTAATAAAGGGTGTTGATCGGTGCATAAGATTTCTCCAACTGTTTTTCTATCATTGTTTAAAGTTATTATTGTTACTTTAGTTGTATTAACTATTATTAATTAACTATCTATCGGTGTTTGTGGTACTTTGGACAATTATTTATAGAAATAATAAATTCTTCATAAGTTTAGTATTTTTTCTTTGTTAGAAACTATTGTATCCAAAGTTTTACAAAAAATCTCTGTTGTGGTGAATACATTATGAAATAAATCAGAAAGAAAACCTGATAATTGAATATATTGTAGTTTAATACATTTAAAGTTTGAAATATGTTATACTTTAAAAGGTAGTGAGGAGATTACGAAACAGAGTGATTTGTTTATAAGCGATACAGAAGGATAGCAGATGCGTAAGGGTTTCACAATGATTGAGTTAATCTTTGTAATTGTGATAGTAGGTATTTTGGCATTAATAGCGATTCCAAGACTTAATGCAAGCAGAGATGATGCAAAAGCAAGTGCAGAGCTTTTGAATTTGGCTATTAAAGTTAAAGATATATCCACCTACTATATGGCTACAGGGGAAGGGGATGTAAATAGAAGCAGTGTAAATGTCAAGTGTTTTGACATTGCTTTAGTTGATATGAATGGAACATTAAGTATTTCGGTTTCTGACGGAGGGGAGGATAATGGTGAAGATTATTGTACTGCGGCACAGGAAGCCGCAAGGAATAAAAATTTGAGTAGAGAGCATCTTGTTACAATTGGTGGTACTTTGGTAAAATATTAAAACCCTGTTTATAATTATGATATAGTAAAAAAATAAGTATTGAAGGAATATACAATGCAGACAGCTTTAAAAAAAGCTTTCACAATGATAGAACTGGTTTTTGTGATCGTAGTGATCGGTATACTCTCGGCTATTGCTATCCCAAAACTTGCTGCAACACGTGATGATGCGGTTATCACCAAAGCCAGGGCAACGGTTGCATCGGTGAGAAGTTCCCTGAGTACAGAGCGGCAAAAGCGCATACTCCGGGGAGATTTTACATCTATAGGTGATCTGGGAGATTCAACCTATGCATTCAGCTATTTTGACGGCAACACATCACACCCTGTGCTTGAGTATCCTGTAAAGAACTGTGCGGGAACAAAACGAGAGTGCTGGAAACGTGACAGTGCTACGCAATATACATTCAGGGAAGGTACAGGTACTGATGTAGTCTTTACTCTTTCGGGCAATAAGCTCAACTGTACCTCAAACTGTAGCAACTTTGAATAATTAAGTGCATTACTACGAAGTTTTTCTGTTACGGTCAAGTGCGCCGTGTCTGACTTATCATGCAGATGGTGTACTCTATGCAGGTTCTGTTGTTTCCGTACCTTTAAAAAACAGTCTAAAAGAGGCTGTTATTGTTGCTGAAGTACAAAAACCGGACTTCAAAACAGCAGAGATAAGTACTGTTACAGACAAAAGATACAGTGCCAAACAGATGGAGATGGCGAAGTTCATCTCAGAATACTATTTCTCTTCTTTTTCTGAGGCGATCTCATTGTTTATCCCGTACCGTAGGGGTGCCCCTTGTGGGTACCCTAAGAGAAGAGGCTGTGCAGATGGAGGGCAACCACAAGGGATTGCCCCTACATTGACTACCATTCAGCAAAACGCTTACACACAACTGTTGCAAAAAGAGAAAGCCCTGCTTTTTGGTGTTACCGGTGCAGGAAAGACCGAAATTTTTATCGCGTTGATGGCTAAGATGCTTGAAGAGGGCAAAACCTCTATTTTTCTGATGCCGGAGATCTCTCTGACCCCCCAAATGGAGAAACGCCTGAAGGTCTATTTTGGGGATGCAGTGGCAATGTGGCACTCCAGGATAACAAGAAAGAAAAAAGAGCAGATCCTGGAAGCTATAGAGGACGGGAGAGTGCGCATAGTGGCAGGAGCGCGTTCTGCACTCTTTACACCACTGCCAGACCTTGGGCTGATCATTGTAGATGAAGAGCATGATGACAGTTACAAAGCACAGACCCGTCCGCGTTACCATGCGCGTGATGTGGCTGTACTGATGGGACAGAAACTTGGTGCCAAAGTAGTGTTGGCATCGGCAACACCCAGTATGACCTCCTATGCCAAATATGATGTTGTGAAATTGGAAAAACCGTTTATAGAGACAAAGAAGCAGTACCGCTTCATTGCCGGTGACAGCATCAGCCAGCCTATTCTGAATGCACTGGAGAGAAACTTCAGCTCAGGGCATCAGTCACTGCTTTTCCTGCCTACACGGGGGAACTTCAAGTATCTGTATTGTGAGCGGTGCGGGAAGACGCATCTGTGTCCTTTCTGTTCGGTAGGAATGGCACTGCACCGGAAATACAGACACCTGAAATGCCACTACTGCAACTATACAGAGCCAATACAGGATACTTGTCAGCATTGCGGGCATACACCGCTAAAGAGCGAGCGTATGGGAACACAGGAAGCTATAGAGGTCATTACTTCAGCCATAGCAGGTATTAAGGTTGAACAATTCGATCGTGACAGTATTACGACATCCAAAAAGCTTAAAGATGCACTGAAGCGTTTTGAAAGTGGTGCAAGTCATCTGATTTTAGGAACACAGATGCTTTCCAAGGGGCATGACTATGCCAATATTACGCTCTCTGTCATTATGGGACTTGATCACATTCTAGGGTTGGCTGATTACCGTGCCAGAGAACGTGCTATGAGTCTTTTGTTGCAGATAGCCGGGCGAAGCGGACGTGCCAAAGAAGCAGAAGTACTGGTACAGACAAATGATCCGGATTTTTTCAGGACCTACCTGCATGACTATGAAGTGTTCATCAAAGATGAATTAGCCTTTCTGGAAATGGCACAATACCCTCCTTTCGTTTCTCTGGCACGCATACTCATTGCCCATAAAGATGAAGCCAAAGCAGGCAAGATCACACTTGATACCGTCACAAAGCTCAAAGTATTTGAAGAGATAGAGATTGTAGGACACGGGAAAGCTCCGGTAGAGCGGATCGCTGACAAGTTCAGATTTCAGATATTGCTCAAAGCCAAAAACAGAGTACCGTTATTAAAAGCATTGCACAGTGTAGACTGCAGAGAGATTGAGATCGATATGGATCCGGTTGAATTTTCATAGAAAATTCAAAGTGAATAGTGAGTAGTTGCTTTTTGAGTGAAGAACTAAGAGTGAAGAGTGAAGAGTTGTGGTATGCCAGTCATGCGTTGCATGAAGTGAAGAATTAATAGTGAATAGTGAATAGTTATGGTATGCTTTTCTTTCAGAAAAGCTTTTTTAATTATGAGGTGTTTTTTGAGTGTTTTGGTAGATAAAAGCTATGGTTTTGCAATCAGAGTGGTTAAATTGTCTATATATCTGAACAATGAGAAAAAAGAATACACTTTGAGCAAACAGCTATTGCGCTCGGGTACAGCTATTGGCGCATTGATTGCAGAAGCGCAATATGCTCAATCAAAAGCGGATTTTATCAATAAGCTTCAAATCGCACTAAAAGAAGCAAACGAAAGCAAGTATTGGATACGTCTGCTTCATGATACAGAATTTCTTACGTTGCAAATGTTTGAAAGTATTTTGCCCGATATAGAAGCACTTATTAAGATGTTGACAAGCAGTATTAATACAACAAAAGAGAGAACAACATGAATTTAAATAGAAAGCACACGAAGTGTGCAATCCGAAACTATTCACTATTCACTATTCACTATTCACTAAATGGGTTATCGCGATGAAAGCGCGTTTCTCCACTAAGAAGATTTACGTCGGCAATGTAGCCGTAGGCGGTGATGCACCTATTTCGGTGCAGTCGATGACCTATAGCGATACACGTGATGTGGCAGCAACAGTAGAGCAGATCAACAGGCTGCATTTTGCCGGGGCGGATATGGTACGTGTAGCCGTACCGGAGATGGAGGATGCATTGGCACTAAAAGCGATCAAAGAGCAGATATCACTGCCGCTCATTGCCGATATCCACTTCAATTACAAGCTGGCACTGGAAGCGGCAAAGTGGGTGGACTGTATCCGTTTCAATCCGGGGAACATCGGAGAGAAAGGGCGGATCAAAGAGATCGTCAAAGCATGCCAGGAACGCAACCTGCCTATACGTGTCGGTGTCAATGCAGGGAGCCTTGAAAAAGAGTTTGATCAGAGATACGGAGCTACAGCTGAAGGGATGGTCGCTTCTGCGGAGTATAATATCAAGTTTCTTGAAGACTTGGGCTTTACAGACATTAAAGTCTCACTTAAAGCCTCTGATGTAGACCGGACGGTAGAAGCCTACCGGATGCTGCGTCCCAAGAATGATTATCCTTTCCATCTGGGGGTTACAGAAGCAGGAACGATCTTCCATGCAACAGTCAAATCAGCGATCGGACTTGGTGCACTGCTGCTTGACGGTATAGGGGATACCCTGCGGGTTTCCATTACTGGTGAACTGGAAGAGGAGATCAAAGTCGGGAAGGCCATTCTAAAAGACTCGGGACGTGTACAGGAGGGGCTTAATATTATCTCCTGTCCTACCTGCGGACGTATTGAAGCAGACCTTGTTTCTGCCGTGGCAGAGGTAGAGAGACGTACGGCACACATTACGACCCCTATGGATGTCAGTGTAATGGGGTGTGTGGTCAATGCTATCGGTGAAGCCAAGCATGCCGATGTGGCGATCGCATACGGTAAAGGTTCCGGGCTTATTATGGTCAAAGGGGAAGTGGTTGCCAAACTGCCCGAAGGTGAGTTGGTGGAGAGGTTTGTGAAGGAAGTAGAGAATTTTGCCAAGCAAAATTCAGAGTGAAGAGTGAAGAGTTGTGGTATGCTTTCCTTTTGAAAAGTTTTTATTTAATGAAGGATAGTAATGATGAATTCTAATAAGATAAAAGCATTGCAAAGCAATGCAAACCAACACTATTTACTATTTACTATTCACTATTCACTTAAAACTCCAAAGGAGTTTTAACATGGAAAACATGTACAATCTCAACATCGAACGTGCAGTCCTCTCTGCGATCATCTTTGACCCTGAGATCTATGAGGAGATCGCTTCAAAACTGACCCCTCAGGATTTTTATCTGCCATTTCATCAGCATGTTTTTCTCGCAATGGAAGAGTTGAGTCGTGAAGAGAAACCCATTGATGAAGAGTTCCTCAAATCCAAACTTCAGGGGATGGGAAAATTTGATGAAGTAGCGATGCTGGACCTGCTCTCTGCCAATCCCATCTCCAATACTGCGGCCTATTTGGCAGAGATTAAAGCCAAATCAAGCAAGCGTGCCCTGGCAACATTGGCTACAGAGATCAAAAAAGTGACCATCGAAGATGATCTTCCTGCCGAAGAGGTAATGAACCTGGTAGAGAAAAAGCTCTATGAGATCACACAGAACAATACCAATGAGGATTTCAGGGAATCTAAAGAGATCACCATGTCGATGATGGATGAGATCAACCGTTTAAAGGCACTTGGGAACTCCAAGCTTATCGGGGTTGATACAGGGTTCAAGAATCTTAATGAAAAAACGTCAGGATTTGGAAAAGGAGACCTGGTCATCATCGCGGCAAGGCCGGCGATGGGTAAAACGGCATTTGTACTCAATATGGCACTTAAAGCGATCGAGCGGAATGAAGGGGTAGCCTTTTTTTCACTGGAGATGCCTGCTGAACAATTGATGCTGCGTCTGCTCTCTGCAAAAACCTCCATACCCCTGCAGCAGCTGAGAGTGGGTGATCTGCGTGATGAGCAGTGGCAGCAGCTCTCTGCTGCAACTGATGAGTTGTCCCGGAAGAAACTTTTTGTAGATGACGGTGGATATGCGACCATTCACCATGTCAGAAGCAAGCTGCGAAAGCTTAAAACACAGCACCCTGAAATCTCTATCGCGATTATTGACTATCTGCAGCTGATGAGCGGTGAGGGGCGTGAAGGGCGTCAGCAGGAGGTTTCGGAGATCTCAAGGGGACTCAAACAGCTGGCCAGGGAGCTTCAGATACCTATTGTAGCACTCTCTCAGCTGAACCGTTCACTTGAAGCACGCGAGAATAAACGTCCGATGCTCTCTGATTTGAGAGAATCCGGAGCTATTGAGCAGGATGCTGATATCATTCTTTTTGTCTACCGTGACGATGTTTACCGTGAAGCCAAAGAGAAAGAGAAGGAGATGAAAGCCAAAGCAGAAGGGAAGCCTTATGAGTCTGACTTTAGAAGAAAGCCTGAAGAGGATGCAGAGATTATTATCGGAAAGCAGCGTAACGGACCGACGGGTACAGTCGATCTGATCTTCCAAAAGAAGTTCACCCGTTTTGTCGATGCGGTACACTCACCGGCATTTGAAGTGGTCTATGAGGAGGGAGATATCCCTGCCAACACCGGGAATATCGAGTTGCCTACGATATAGTCCCATTAAATACAAAGCAGAAGATCATGTCTTTGGAGAGACCGAAACTTTTTGAAACCCGAAAAAGTTTTTTTCTCTTCATAGGTTTCCTCTTTCTGTTGCTTCTATCCCGCCTTTGGTTTGAGTACAGAGTGTACCAGGATTTTGTTTCCAAACCTTTCTACTATCTCCATGCCAATGTTCTTTCTGCCTATACAAAACACAAAGGACGTCACTCTTATCAGGTTCTGAAGCTTCGGGGTGACGGGGGAATGGTTTTTTATACAACCACTCATAAACTGCAGGAGCTCTCCGGACGATATTTGCGACTTCAGTTGTTTCCAAATCAAAGTATCTCTTTTTGGGGTTTTCTGGGTACTTTTTATGTTAAAAGCCGTATCAAGGAGATAGCAGACTCCCCCAATACACTGAAACAAACACTCTATGAAAAAGTGGCTTCTCAGCATGAAGATCCTATGTTGCAGGCTTTTTATAATGCAATCTTCTTTGCCGCTTCTGTACCTAAAGAGCTCAGAGAAAAGATCAGTATACTTGGGGTCAGCCATCTTGTGGCTCTAAGCGGATTTCATCTGGGTATTTTATGGGGACTGGTCTACGGTCTTTTATTGTTTCTGTACAGGCCTTTGCAACAGCGCTATTTTCCCTACCGCTTTTCTTTGATAGATATGGGATTGCTTACAGTTCTGATCCTTGGGTTATATGTCTGGTTTGTGGATGCGCCTCCCTCTTTGGTACGTTCTTATGCGATGCTGCTTACAGGGTGGAGTATGCTGCTGATGGGAATAGAACTACTAAGCTTTACTTTTTTGGCAACTGTTATTGCATTACTTTTGGTATTTTTCCCTTCTTTGCTTGTATCATGGGGCTTTTGGTTCTCTGTTGCAGGTGTTTTCTATATTTTCCTGCTTTTACATTATACAAAGCAGTGGAATAAGTGGGTGCTTACACTGCTGGTGATCCCTGTAGGGATCTTCTTGTTAATGCTGCCGGTTGTACATGCTGTTTTCCCGGTAACCAGTACCTATCAGCTGCTGTCACCTTTGCTGTCACTGCTCTTTGTCCCTTTTTATCCTTTGGTTATGCTGCTGCATCTAGTCGGTATGGGAGATATATTTGACAGAGGATTACAATGGCTTTTTTCTTTGCCGCACAGTTCTGTCGAGCATATACTTTCTGTGTGGATGCTGGGTATTTATATGGTACTCTCCGTTGCCGCTGTATTTTACAAAAAACTCTTTTATATTCTTTTCGGATTATCAGTCGTTTATAGCATATACTTGTTCGCAGAGCCTCTGTACAGACCGATGACAATGTAGGAAAAGCAGATTTCTGAAAACAGCTGATCAAATCTTTTCGATCTTTATACCTTTGTTCAGAAGATAGCAGAAACGCAATCCGTGGAGGAAGATCGCCCAGGAGATATAGATCCATAGAAAGAAGAAGAGAAGCGTACTGATACTTCCGTAAACGGAAGTATAGGTCTTGTTGTGAATGACATAGAAAACAAAAAGACTTTTTGAGATATACCAGACAAGCGAGGCAATAAATGAACTTGTCAGGGCTGCATGCTTTTTGATGTGTGTATTGGCAGAGAGTTGGTAGGCAATGTAAAAAGCGATCCAGATGATAAGATAGGGAAGAAAATAGTAGATATGTATCATGCTGGTAATGCTTGTTCTGTCAAGGTAGCCCTGAATAAGGCTGGTAAGGTAGAAAGATGTTCCTGTCATTATCGGAATAAGAATGATCAGGAGCAGATAGGTTTTGATAGTTTTGAGTATGCCTCGGCTTGGCAGCTCAAAGATATCATTGACAATATAATCATAACTTTTAAAGAACATGACCACAGCGAATGTGATGTAAAAGACCCCGACCATTCCCAGTTTAGCGGAATTGGAGATAAAGGTATTGAGATGTTCCATAATCTCTCTGGATTGTGTCGGCATAAGATTTTCAAAGATGAGTTGTTGGACCTTGTCATAGATCTCATCAAAAAGGGGAAGGGTAGTGAAGATATAAAGTACGATGACCAGTAGAGGAATAATAGAGAATATGGTATTCCAGCTCAGACTGGAAGCATAATATCCCAGTCGGTCATCAAGCAGGTCCCTGAAGAAGTCCCGCAGAAAGATGTAATACTGTTTCAGGAGTGTACGCTTCATAGATAAAAAGCTTCACTGTTTTGAGTGAAGCGTAAAGTATGAAGAGAACTTAGCTTTGGTATGCTTTTTTTACAAAGTTTTTGTTGCATCAATGTTGGCATAATGCAGTTTCCTGTTACCATTCCTGCTTCCTAAAGCCCCATCTTCCCCGGATTGAGGATGCCGTTCGGATCGAAGGCGTTTTTGATGTCTTTAAAGAGCTGCAGTTCGGCATCGTTGAATGCAATGTGCATAAATGGTGCTTTGCTGGTACCGATACCGTGTTCTCCACTGAGTGTACCGCCCATTTCAACCACCAGTTCAAAGATCTCTTCAATGGCCTTATGACCCTCTTCAAGCTGTTTTTCATCTGATCCGTCCACCATGACATTGACATGGATGTTCCCGTCTCCTGCATGACCGAAACAGGGGACTTTGAAACCGTATTTGTTCCCAATTTCATAGATGCGTCCCAGGGCTTCAGGCAGCATACTTCTTGGTACAGAGATATCTTCGTTGAGTTTTTTGCTTCCAAAGATCGTAATGGAGGGAGAAGCGTTCCGTCGGGCATACCAGAGTTTCTCTCTCTCCTCATCTGTATGTGCCACAACAAAGTTCTGTGCACCGTTCTCGTTAAAGGACTTCTCAAGTATGTCAAGCTGAAAATCCACCTCTTCGGAAACATTTCCATCGACATCACCGATAAGCAGTGCTCCGGCATCTTCAGGAAGCTCCACCCCCAGTTTCTCTTTGAGTGCCTGAACGACAAGAGAGTCCATGAATTCCATAGCAACAGGGTTTGCCCCCCCCGCAAGTGATTTGAAGACAGCATTCATGGCATTTTCAACAGAGGGGAAGACACCCATATAGGCTTTTCTGAATTTTGGCTTTGGAAGCAGTTTGACTGTGATTTCGGTAATAACTGCCAACGTACCCTCTGAAGCGATGAGGATACCCGCAATGTTATAGCCTGCAACATCTTTGATAGTACGTTTCCCTGCCCGTATGATATCACCGTTTGCACGGACGGCACGCAGTGCCATAACATAGTCTTTTGTGATACCGTATTTGGCAGCGCGCATCCCTCCGGCATTTTCACTGACATTTCCTCCGATAGTGGAGTACTCTTCACTTGCAGGATCAGGCGGATAGAAAAGGCCTACCTCTTCAACAGCGCGCTGAAGATCCATATTGATGACACCAGGCTGTACAACAGCAACCATGTTTTCCATATCGATCTCAAGGATCTTGTTCATATGTTTTTCCATGGCAAGTGTGATCCCGCCATTGGTAGGGAGTGCTCCGCCGGTAAAACCGCTTCCTGCACCCCTTGGTGTGATAACGATACCATGGTGGTTACAGTAGACAAGTATGCGGCTGACGTCCTCTTCATTGCGAGGGAAAACTACGGCATCAGGTTCAAACCGGGTACGTGTTGCATCGTAGGAGTATGCGATCATATGCGCTTTGTCACTGTAAACATTTTCGTCACCCACAAGGTCTTTCAGTGCTTTAATATGTTTTGGATCTATCATCAGAACTGCTCCATTACTTGATAGTAGTTCCCCTGACCGCTTTTTGAGAACCAGCCGGTTTTAATCTCGTCAAAGCGCATAAAGAACGGAAACTGTGCTTTTTGGGGTGTATTATTGATATTTTTCCGGGAAACAGTTTGTCCGGAGATAGGATCGAACAGGACTGCACTGTCACGTTTGATGATATAGATAAGCCCCGCCTGGTACTCTTTTGCAAATTTTGCAAGGTTTTCCTTTGTCGGGAAAGCATCTCCCTCCTGTGAAAGGAAAAGTGCAAAAAGATCTGGATGGATCCATTTTTTATGTGTCTCTTTTGTGACCCTTGCATAGGTGTCGGCATCGGGTGCCAAAAGCAGCACATTGTCATAAAGATATCCTCCGATCACTTTGTCTCCACTGAAAATCTGCGTTTTGATGGTCGGCAGCTCTTCATGATGGATGATCTCCTTTGCGACGAGTTTGCCGTTCCCGTCGGAAGAGACTTGAACAATATACCCGGTAATGGCTTCCAGGTCGTTACCGTAATTGTGTATGACGACCCCGCTCATCCCGTTGACAGGGAAAGGTTTGCTGAGTTTGATATCCGTACCGTTTGAGGTTGAAACGGAAGTGTGTACTGTAGGAGGAAAAAAACCTGCAAAAAGCGGTAGTGCTGAAAGTACGAAGAGTGCGATTTTACGCATAGCGATCCTTTAATGGTTTAGTAATCACTGATTATACAGCCAAAAGATTAAAAATCCAATGAGAGGCTCTTTTGTCGTAATCGTATTAATCTAATTCGGCTATAATTATGGCTATTTAATCGGGGGAGTTGGTACAATACGTATGAGAATCTTCATTTTAAGTCTGCTGTTTATCACATTGACATTCGGTATGAAAGTGAACTATCATGAATGGGAGAAAGGCAAGACATTTTCAGACTATCTGGATGATCGGAATATCTCCAAAGGACTGCTCCAGTCAATTTCGGAAGAGGATAAGAAATTCCTTCTTGAAATACGTACCGACTATAAATATTATGAACTTATAAATGAGAACGGTGCCCTGGAACAGGCACTTATCCCTATCAGTGAAGAGATGCAGATACATCTTTTCAAAAAGCATGACGAGAGTTATGGTTTTGATATTATCCCTGTTGTTTATCGTAATCAGGAGTATTTTGCCAGGATAGAGATCACTTCAAATCCTTACAGTGATACACTGAAGGCTACCAACTATCCAAAGGTTGCGAAACGTCTTGCCATGGCACTTGACGGTGTGATCGATACCAGAAAACTTCATAAAGGCGATGAAGTAGCTTTTATCTATACACAGAAAACCCGTCTCGGTGAGTTGTATGCCATGCCGAAGATAAAGATGGCCAAAGTAGATATGGGCAGGAAAGAGCAGTTTATCTATGTGGATGAGGAGGGGTACGGTTACAAAGAGGTAGGAGAGAAAGTTGCCTATACGGTAACCGGGAAGAGAAAAGTGGTCTATACCAGACGGGTAAAAGCGGGAAAGGGAAGCCGCTTCGGCATGCCTCTGCGTCACGCAAGGATCACTTCAAGTTTTGCCTATAGAAGGTGGCATCCGATTCTGAAACGGTACAGACCGCATCATGGAACTGACTTTGGTGCAAGGCGAGGTACACCGATATTGGCAGTCAATAAAGGGAAAGTGACTTTTGCCGGATGGATGGGAGGTTACGGGAAAGTAGTCAAGATCAAGCATTCCGGCGGTTATGTCTCACTGTATGCGCATCAAAGCCGCCTCAGGGTTAAACGCGGACAGTATGTTAAAAAAGGACAGATCATCGGTTATGTAGGCAATACAGGAAGAAGTACCGGTCCCCATCTGCATTTTGGCCTTATGAAGAACGGCCGATGGATCAACCCGATGAAAGTATTACGTAAGAAATCAATTGGTGGATCGACCCTGAAAAAAGTAACTAAATATGAAGATGTGAAAACCACCAAGTATAAAAAAGTGGAGATCCCCGGAGCTGAAGAGAACAGGAAAAAGCTTGAGGCTTACCTGTTGAACGAGATACCATCCTATATTTGGGGTGAAGAACGTTTCAAAGGAAAACTGCAGGATGAGGAGATACTTGAAGATGAAGAGTAAGATCACAGACTTTAAACTTGAACCGCTGACTGATCCAAGTTTTGTCCAGACATCATTGGCCAGATACGAACAGGAGGGAACAACCAAAACCTGGGAGATCGTCAAAGCACACGACAGTGTAGCGATCTTACTGTACCATACAGAAAAAAATGTGTTTATTTTGGTAAAACAGTTCCGGCCGGCAGTCTATCTGAACAACCAAAACGGAGAGACGGTCGAGCTTTGTGCCGGTATTGTGGACAAGGATCTCCCTCTGGTTCAAATAGCGGTTGAAGAGATTGAAGAGGAGTGCGGATACAGTGTGCCTCTGGATGCTATTGAGCGTGTGACTCTCTTTTATACTTCTGTAGGATTTGCCGGAAGCAAACAGACACTTTACTATGCGGAAGTAGATGAGAAAATGAAGGTGTCAGAGGGAGGAGGTGTTGAGGGGGAAGAGATTGAAGTGGTAGAACTTCCGGTAGAGCGGATGGATGATTTTATTTTTGATGAAAGTATTGCCAAAACACCGGGTTTGATGTTTGCATTTATGTGGTGGCGTCAAAGGAGAAAAAGTGAAGATTTTACTACTTGAAGATGACCATATTCTCTGTGAAAGTCTTATGGAGTATTTGGAACTTGAGGGGCATAGTGTAGACAGAGCACATCGTGGGGAAGAAGTATTTGATCTTACATTCGAACATAAGTATGACCTTTATATTTTAGATATAAATGTTCCTGACGTCAATGGGTTTGATATTTTGAAAGAATTAAAAGAATCCGGAGATGACACACCGGCTATTTACATCACTGCTCTGACCGATACAAGTTCAATATCCAAAGGTTTCAATTTGGGAGCGGAAGATTATATTAAAAAGCCTTTTGATCCGGAAGAACTTGTAATACGGATCAAAAGATACTATCTCAATAAAGATCAAAAGATTGTTTATGGGAATCTAACCTATGATCCAAACAGCAGACTTGTGCAAAAAGATGGTAAGACAGTTGGGCTTGGAGAAATACAGTTAAAGCTGTTTCATACCCTGATAACACGGCAGAACAAGATTGTGGACAGTAATGAGTTGATGGAGTTTCTTGAGCAGCCTAATACAAATGCACTGAGAGTCAATCTTGCAAAGCTTAAAAATAAACTGGGAATAGAGATAAAAAATATCAGAGGGCAGGGGTATATGATTGAAAAAACATGAACGAGAGTCTCTGCTCAAGAACTTTTTTCCCTTCTTTGTACTTTTGGAGATCTTGATCGCTATTATTTTTCTGCAACAGTTCAATAGTGAAAAAAGAACGCTGGATGAGAAGTTGCTGACCCAGATGAAGCTTTGCAGTTATACGATGAAATGTGATGGTTTTGATTTGGACTTTGTTCCATCTTCAAAAAAAATAGAAACAAATACATTGTATAAAGAGCATGGTATTTACAGTTATTTTTCAGTCCCTACAGCAGATGATTTTTTAATGAAAGTAATTCTCCCCTCGAAAAGCTATGAAGAAAAGATATATCTAGTGAAACGAAGCTTGATTATGGATATGCTCATTTTTTCTATTTTCATTATAGTGATTGCCTTGCTCTTCTCTTTCTATGCACTTAAACCGCTTAGAAAAGCACTAAACCTGAATGAAGAGTTTGTTAAGGATATTCTGCATGATTTTAATACGCCTATCTCATCAATGATAATCAATTTTAAACTTTTAAAAAAAGAGATAGGCGGAAACAAAAAGATCAGTAGGCTTGAAAACAATGTTGAAACCATACTGACACTACAAAAAAACCTACAAACTTTTTTAAAAGGGATAGATACGCAAAAAGAACGGTTTGATTTGGTAGATCTATTGCAAAAGAGGATCCTTTATTTCAATGAACTTTATCCGGATATCGTATATACCATAGAGATGGAGAATGTCTCTTTACATACCAGTAAAGATGCTTTTACGAGGATCATTGACAATATCTTAAGTAATGCAGGAAAATATAATGTTGCAAACGGAACAGTCTGTATTTTTTTGGAGGAAGAGAGACTGGTGATAGAAGATAGCGGAATAGGTATCAAATATCCTTCAAAAATATTTCAAAGATTTTATAAAGAGCAGGATAGAGGTATAGGTATAGGCATGCACATTGTTAAAAAGTTATGTGATGAGCTCTCTATAGGGATCAAAATAGAAAGTAAAGAGAGAAAAGGTACAAAAGTTATACTGGACCTTTCCGAGGTAATAGACAAGTAATAGTGTTTAACTATAATATGATATAATGCAATTTATTAGAGAGAAGGATGAAATGAATATTATTAAAACGATTCTTTTGCTATCATTGTGCGTAAGTATGGCAGCTTCTGTAGATAATATCGATATTGCTGCACAGATCAAGCAACTCAAAAATGCCAATAAGTCTGAAAAATATATTATTATGAATAAAATAAAGATGCAAATTGCCAAACTTAACCGTGCACAAAGAGCCAAAGCGATCTCCCAGCTGAGGGAAGTGATGTCCGGTTCAGAAAATACAATACAGATACCACAAGTGACTCTACCTACAATGACCAGTCCTATACAGAGTCTTCCTCAAACACCTCCCGCAATAATGCCAGTACCCAACCTTCAGGTACCTAAAGGGGGAGAGTAGTCCCCATGAGATTCTTCATTTTATTCTCTTTGCTTATAGTAAATATGTTGGCGGCATCAATAGATAATGATATGGATGGGGTAGATAATGATATGGACCAGTGTCCAAACACACCTTTTTTTGAGCTGGTAGACAAAAGAGGCTGCAGCATACAAAAAATTCCTGTTAAAGAGGAGTACCATTTTGATATCATACTTGGCGGCGGCTATGTAGAGACCGGGAACGGTACAAGTGATACCCTGGTCTCTTTTATGGCCGACTATTATTATAAAAATTTTATAGTTACGCTTTTTACGCAGTCCTATTCACAGAATAATACTTATGCGGGCAATGATCTTTATCTGTATACCAACTACAAGCTAAAGATAGATGACTTTACAGTGAAAGTCGGACCAGGTATGGTATTGCCTATAGCTTCTGACAGTAATAACAAAACAGATTATTTTTTCAATATAAACATGAACTATAAAATAGATAAATATGATATAAACCTCTATTACAAATATACATTCATGCATGATGATCTGACGCAGGATATAGATACAAAAGCAATAAGTATGGGGTACTATCTGCTTGACACTACTTATATTAATCTTGCATATAGTAAAGAAAGATCTATTTATGAGACTATTGAAGATGTTGAAAATGTGACATTAATGCTGAACCAGGCTTTGGATAGAAACTGGTTTGCAAACCTAAGAGTTTCACATGGTCTTAGTGAGAGTGCAAGTGATCTTTCTGCTATTGTCAGTCTCGGCTACTATTTTTAAACGGCATACATCTCCTCTTCCTGTAACAAAGTTTTATTAAAGAGTACAAATATACTATTTATTATAAAAGTAATAACCTGAGGTAATTCTCAGGTAATACTTCTTTGCCATAATTTGAGTATCAAACTCAAAGGATGGAATGATGAAAAAAAGAAGTACTATAGCAGTAGCAGCATTGATAGCAGGTTTTGGTTTAGTCGGATGTGGAGGAGGAGGTTCAGCTTCCGTATCAACAGAGACAACTGTGCAGGGGACTGCTGTAGATCCTGAACTTGTAGGTGCTACAGTATGTCTGGATACCAATAACAATGGTGAGTGTGAAATTAATGAACCCTCGGTAAAAACAGATATAAACGGTACTTACAGTATAGCTGTTTTACAGGATGAGATGACAGCAGGAGCTACTCTGCTTGTAGAGGGTGGATATGACAGAGTAACCAAAATGCCGTTTACCGGTACGATGAGTACCCTGATAGATGAAGCGGATCTGACAGCACAGCAGATGATCACACCGCTTACCACACTGGTGTACGAAACAGCTATGGCAGCAGATATGAATATGACAGCTGCACAAGAAAAAGTTGCATCTACTCTTGGATTGACAGCGGAGGAAGTACAGGCAAATATGCTTGAACTGGCAGATCAAAGAGCACTTCAGGCGGCGATGGCATTACAGCAGGCTGCAGAACTTGCAACAGATGCTAACAATACAAGAGTATTCTACAGAGCAATGGCAGAGGAGATGGCAGTATCATCTTATGGTAATCTTACTGATTTAATGACAGCTGTTGCAGATCAAAATCTCAGCGGAGTAGAGAAGCTGCGGGTTCAATATTTTTCCGAAGCCATGAATGCCATGAGTGCAGTTGCTGATTCTGATCTTTATGCAATGAGTGTGGAAAGAATACAGGAGATGATCGCTGCTATGAATATGAACACTGTAACCGGAGAATTAGAGACAGGCTTTACTTTGGTTTCGGATTTTGTAACCACGGCTATGGTTCTTTCTCCGGCAGATGTAGAAGTTTATGTTGCATCACATTTGCTTAAGGCAGCGGGAGTTGCACAAGAGCTTATTGATCCGGTTGCAGAAGTGATCATCGCAAATGCAGAAGTCACTGTCGAGACAGGTTTTACTTCAATGAAAGAAATCATGGTACAGTATGAAGCGGAAATTAAAGTCAAATTGGTTGATACATTAGGCTATACTGAGGCTGAAGCACAAACAAAATATGATGAAATCGTTGTAAAGCTGGAGGCAATGGAAGCAGCATTTATGCCAGCTTCCTAGGAAAAAACCGGGTAAAGTCACACTTCATAGAATGGAGCAGATATGGGAAGAGAGAAGATTATCTCTCTTCTTTTGCCTGCGTATAGGCAGCATAGTAGGTGCTTCCGTCACTAAATGAGTTGACAGTCAGTTTGGAGAAGTTCTCCAGATAGTCCCAGAACTCTTTGATAAGAGCAATATCGACATGTTGTGCCTTGTCCGCAAGGGCATCACGCATAGTTCCCAGCCACTCAATACGTGATTTTTCGGTAATGGAGAAGTCGTCATGTAGACGAATCATGTATTCATTGAGGTCCATCCCTCCAGATTCTTTTTCATAGATTTTCGGACCGCCACAGATCTGAATGAAGAATTTGCTGTTCTTGAATTTTATTTCGTCAAATTCTTTTTCACATTGAGGAAAAAAGTTGGCTATATCACTTTCATAGATCTTATCGTAAAAATCATACATCAGCTCTTTCATTCCCTCTTCACCGCCAATGGCGCTGAAAAATGCTGCGGGTGGATTTTTAAAATGTACCTCTTTGGCTTTTTCAACCGGTGTCAATTCCAAGGCCATGATCTCTTTTCTGGTTGTCATAGTATCCCCTTATACTGCTTTTTAGACGCGATTATAGTTAAAATCTCTTAAAGTCAGTCACAGTAACGCTTGAGAAGACAGTTGTAGTTTTCTATTCTCCGGTCTCTCAGGAATGGCCATATTTTCCGTATCTCTTTACCGGCATTAAGGTCTATTTTGACTTCTATGAGCTCTTCCTCTTCCCCTCCACGGGCCAGAAATTCACCTTGCGGGCCGAAGACAAAGCTGTTGCCCCAGAACCTGATCCCCTCCAGAATGCCCGAACAGTCTTTTTCCTTGCCCACACGGTTAACGGTTATGACAGGAATACCGTTTGCAACGGCATGGCCCCTTTGTACGCTGATCCATGCATCGAGCATTTTCTGTTTCTCTTCGGGTGTATTCTCCTGTTCACAAAGTTCATCATAACGCTCTTTGGGGCATTCTAGATAACCGATTGCTGTAGGATAGATGAGTACTTCGGCTCCTTTAAGTGCCATGATACGGGCGGCTTCAGGATACCATTGGTCCCAGCAGACCAGTACACCCAGTTTTCCTACACTGGTATCGATAGGCTCAAACCCGAGATCGCCTGGTGTGAAATAGAACTTTTCATAGTAGCCTGGATCATCAGGAATATGCATTTTTCGGTATCTGCCTGCCAGTTTTCCATGGTCAAAGACATAGGCGGTATTGTGGTAAATACCCTCTGCACGCTTTTCAAAGAGAGAGGTAACCAGTACGATCTCTTTTGCTTGACTGATGTTTTGCCAAAAGGCAATATCTTCCTGATAATTTTGGGCATAGTCAAAGAATCTGGTATCTTCACTCTGGCAGAAATACTCATTCTGATGCAGCTCCTGCAGGACAATAAGTTCTGCGTCAGTCTGGTCGATCATCTCAAGAGTACGGGAGATGGTCGCCTCTTTGCTTCCGTGGTATCGTTGTTGTATGAGGGCTGTTTTCATAAATGCTCCTAATAGGCTATATGCATTGTTGAACAGTGCAGGCTTCCGCCTTGTTCGATGAGTTTGAGACAGTTGACAGGAATGATTTCTCTATCTGGGAAAAGCATTTTGAAGATTTTACCGGCTTTTTTGTCATTAACAGTATCGCCATATGTGGGATAGACCAATGCACCGTTAGTAATGAGGAAGTTGGCATAAGTCGCAGGCAGCCTGTTACCCTCACTGTCATATTTTGCTTCACATATTGGCAACGGAACAAGTTGGTAGGGTGCTCCTTCTTCTGTTTTGAAACTTTTCAGCTGCTCCTCCATAGCCTTGAGCGCTTCGTAATGCTCATCACTGCTGTCTTCACATTTGACATAGGCAATAGTGTTTTTGTTGACAAAACGTGCCAGTGTGTCAATATGGCTGTCTGTATCATCTCCGGCCAGATAGCCGTGATCGAGCCATAGTATACGCTTTGCTCCAAGGTACTCTGAGAGTCTTGTCTCAACTTCCGTTTTTGTCAATCCGTTGTTACGGTTTGGGTTACAAAGACACTCTGAAGTTGTCAGTATCGTACCTCTGCCGTCACTCTCTATGGAGCCCCCCTCAAGTACGTAGTCAATGCGTTCAAATGGTGATCTGCCCATCAGACCGGTTTTGTAAAGTGCCTGATTGACCTGATTGTCAAGGTCTGCTTTAAATTTTCCGCCCCATCCGTCAAAGATAAAGTCAAGCAGTTTGAGCTCTTCATTCTCTTTCACGCTGATATAACCATAGTCGCGTATCCAGGTATCATTGGTGGGCAGTTCCCAAAAGATCATGTTGAAAGTGGAGCAGAACATCTCACTGATACGTTTTCTGTCATCGCATATAATATAGACAGGTTCCTTATAGGCGATTGCCTGTGCGATCCGGATAAAGGGAGTAAGGGCTTCATTAAGAGTTTTGGGATTGTCAGGATGATACCAGTCTGTCTTTGCATGGGGAAAGCTCATGAGTACACAGCGCTGCTTTTCCCATTCTGCGGGGACTCTTCTCATAGGGGCTTCCTGTGAAAAGGTAATAGGTGATGAGCAATAAGTGATGAATGTTGATGTGCATTGCTTTGCAATGCCTCTATTTTAGTCAGATAGTTTGGCACGCTTCTCTCCCAAAGAAATAAAAGCTTTTTGTCAGGAAAGGATACCAAAATTATGTACTGTTCATTATTAATGATGTACTAATCCAGGTTGCATTTTCCGCTTACTTTGCCTTTTTTACTCTCTTTTATACTTTTTTTGAACTCTTTTATGAGTAAAAACAGAAGATAAGCCGTAATAAGTATACCGCCGCTCTCCACGATGCTGAGCCAATCCATTTTAATCCCTTTTAAGTATAATCACATTATGGCAAAAATCATTATCAATAAAAACAACTTTTATCATAATCTTAACCAAATTGCCCTAAAAACAGGCTCAATTGACAAGATCGCCATTGTGCTCAAGGATAATGCCTATGGGCATGGAGTAGAGATCATCGGAAGGCTTGCTTCAGAGTTTGGCATCAAACACGCTGTTGTAAGAGATTATAAAGAGGCTGCGATCATCAAACCGTTTTTTCAGACAATACTGGTACTGGGAGATCAAGCTGTTCTAGATGATAGCTGCTCTTTTACATTAAATGATCTGGCAGATATTGAAAATGCACAGTCAGGTGCGAAGGTAGAACTCAAGGTCGATACCGGTATGCATCGAAACGGGGTTGCCATGGATGATCTGCCAATAGCACTTGAGCGCATCAAAGCCAAAGGCTTGAAACTGGTCGGTGTCATGACCCATTTCCGCTCTGCCGATGAGATGGGTTCCGAACTCTTCTGGCAGCAAAAGCAGTTTGAAGCGGTGAAAGCACAGATCAGGGTAACGGGCTATACCAATGTCCGATTCCATTCCCATAATTCCGCCGCCATCCTTCGAACCAAGACTTTCTCAGAAGATCTGGTGAGGGTGGGCATTGCTGCTTACGGTTATAATGAACTGCCCGAAACGTTTGACAAGGTCTTGCTCAAACCAGTCATGAAGCTTGTTGCCGGCAAAGTAGCTACCCGAACCCTCAAAGCAGGAGAACGTATCGGCTATGGAGGAGACTTCACTGCTCCCAAAACCATGACCGTTTCTACCTATGATATCGGCTATGGTGACGGTTGGTGCAGAGGCAATATGTTCTCTCCTTATATGACTGCGGAAGAGCTGCCTATACTTGGACGTGTATCCATGGATTTCATCTCTCTGGAGAGTGTCAAAGAGGAAGTATGTGTGTTCGATGATGCGCAAAAAGCAGCTGAACAGCTTGGTACGATAAGTTATGAGATATTGACGGCAATGTCGAAAGATATTGAGCGGGTTGTGATATGAATTATAGATTTGGTGGAGGTGAGGGGAATTGAACCCCTGTCCTAAAATAGCTAGGACTATGACTCTACATGCTTAGTCGGTGTTGATAGATCTCGTTGTGTTTCGTACAACACCCAAAACTACACACAACCAGCCAAAAGATTCGTCTGCAAGCATGGCTTCTTGCAGATATAGTCATCAGATATGATACCCAAAGATCCGGCTAAGATGACACTCGCCGGCAGGGCAGTCCAAAGTTAGTTAAACTTACGCTACAGCGTAAGCTGGACGATAATCTGTATTGTTTGCGTTTGTTCGCGTTGGGCCGCGTAACGGAATTGCCCAGTCCGACATGCACATAGCCCCGACTATTCCAGTCGAAACCAAGTCACCCCCGTAAAATGCATAGCATTTTGAAGTGAAGAATTAATAGTGAAAAGTGAATAGTGTTTGTTGCAATGCAGGGCATTGCTACCATTAACAATTCTGGCGGATAATAACACGTTTGGGTAAGTTTGTCAAGAGCGTTATGTTTTAAGGTATATAATGATAATATCTTCGTTATATACTTCTATACATAAAGGCAGGCATGGAACTTTCATCGAAACTAACTGTAAATATGCTGGGTGAACCTTTTTTGTTGGAAAAGCGTATCGAGCTCCTGTATGCGATAGAAAAACATGGCTCCATTTCCAAAGCGGCTAAAGCGGTACCAATGAGCTATAAAAGTGCATGGGAAGCAGTAGATGCAATGAACAATCTTTCTGAAGAGCCGATAGTCCAAAGAGAGACTGGTGGGAAAAACGGAGGCGGTACGACCATAACGCCCTATGGGATGAAGCTTTTGGAAACATACAGGGTTTTGAAAGAGGAGCATGACCGTTTTTTGGAGAGACTGTCACAGATGAGAGATATAGAGAGTAGGGCATTTAAGACCATAGGGAGATTAGCCATGCAGATATCGGCAAGAAACCAGATACAGGGCAGAGTAGAATCGTTGGCTCTGGGGGCTGTCAATGCCAATGTATGCCTCAAGCTTAAAAGCGGGAAGAAACTTGTCTCTGTAATCACCAAAGAGGCTGTAGAAAACCTGGGACTTGAAGAAGGAGAGAGTGTAACGGCTATTTTCAAATCGAGTACTGTTATGCTGGCAGTTCCCGGTAAAATGGAGCTTAGTGCAAGAAACAGTCTTAAAGGGAGTATCACCCGTATTACTGTAGATGAGGTGAATGCTGAGGTAATAGTGGACATAGGCTATCACGATGTGCTGGTTGCGGTCATCACGGTTGATGCGCTAAAAGCGTTGGAACTAAAAGAAGGAAGCAGCGTTATTGCCATTATCAAATCAAGTGATGTAATGCTGGGAAGATAGAGGATAATGATGAAAACAAAACTCTTTATGGCAGCGCTGCTGATATCGACCTGCAGTATGGCTGGCACCATCAGTATTGCTGTTGCAGCCAATGTCTCTTACGCTATAGATGATCTCAAAAAAGCGTTCAACAAACAATACCCGGATACGGATGTAAAAGTAACGCTTGGAAGCAGCGGGAAACTGACAGCCCAGATAAAGAACGGTGCTCCTTACGAAATACTGATGTCTGCCAATATGAAATATCCGGAAGCGCTTTACAAAGAGAAGCTTGCAGTAACAGAACCGGTTGTATATGCCCGGGGATCACTGGCGGTTTTAAGCAGCAGAAAAAAAGATTTTAGTCAGGGGATAAATATAGTACTGGACAAACAGATAAGAGCCATCGCCATTGCAAATCCAAAAAGTGCACCCTATGGGAAAGCTGCTGTCGAGGCTTTAAAGAATGCAGGACTTTACGAAAAAGTCAAACATAAATTTGTGAATGCGGAATCGATATCCCAGACAGTAGCCTATACTGTAACGGCAGCCGATATAGGTTTTATAGCCAAATCATCACTCTATTCATCCAGGATGGCAAGGTTTAGAAGAGGCGACTACTTTATAGATGTGGATCCTGAACTGTATACACCGATCAGTCAGGGAATGGTTATTTTAAAAAAGGGAGAAGAGGAGAGAGAGGTTCGTGCTTTCTATAATTTTATTCTTGGCCCCAAAGCAAAAGAGATATTTGAAAAATACGGGTATAGGGTCAATGAGTAAAATTATCGCAAAGGTATCAACCATACAGAGCATAGAGACTTTGAATATTGTCAGTTTTGAATGTAGGGATACTATTCTGACAATGGTGAGTCTGGAGTTGGGTAATGAGATCAGTGTCGGCAGGGAAGTACTCCTTAATGTCAAGCCGACTTCAATGGCTGTCGGCAAAAATATTCAGGGTGAACTGAGCTATTCCAACCAACTCAATGTAAAAATAGCAGCGTTGAGTGTTGGGGAACTTCTCTGTTCGTTAAAACTGCAGTTTCATGACTTTGTTTTGGAGTCCATAATCACAACAGCCGCACAGAAGAGAATGAATTTGCAGGTCAATGATGAAGTGATCGCCCTGATCAAATCAACAGATCTTTCCATAGAGAAGGTGCTGTCATGAATTTCGAACCTTTTGTATTATCGTTTAAACTAGCGGGTATTACGGCTTTAATACTGTTTTTTATTTCTCTCCCTTTGGCCTGGTATCTGTCACAAACAAGATCAAAATCCAAACCGTTTTTAGAGGCATTGACTGCTCTGCCGATCGTTCTTCCCCCATCTGTTCTAGGGTTTTATATACTTTGGGCACTCTCTTACAACTCACCTGTGGGTGCTTTTTTTGAGGAAATATTCGGGGTCAAACTGGTTTTTAGTTTTGAAGGGCTTGTGATCGCAAGTTGTTTTTACTCTCTTCCTTTTATGGTACAGCCTTTGCAAAACGGCTTTGAGTCAATTAACAGAAATATGCTTGAAGCAAGCTATATTGCAGGTAAATCAAAAGTAGAAACCATCTTTAAAGTGGCACTTCCCAATATGAAACCGGCACTCATGACAGCCATCATAGTTACTTTTGCACATACGGTCGGTGAATTCGGTGTGGTACTGATGGTTGGCGGAAGTATTCCGGGTGAGACAAAGGTTGCCTCTGTTGCGATCTATGAGATGGTTGAGATTATGGATTATACCTCAGCACATATTTACAGTGCGATTATGGTGGGTATCAGTTTTGTGGTTTTGCTCAGTGTATATATTTTTAATGCCAGACAAACGAAGAGGTTCGGGTTATGATACATATTGCAATTGACAAGCTTCTCCATGGATCGGACGGAGATCTGACGCTTGATATAGCGCTTGATATAAAAGAGGGTGAGTTTGTGGCACTTAGTGGTAGAAGCGGAAGCGGCAAAACGACACTGCTTCGTATCCTGGCCGGTCTTGAAAGTGCCAATGGAGAGATAAAGGTGGCAGATACTGTCTGGTTGAACGGGCAAAAAGAGTTAGCTGTTCAAAAAAGAGAAATAGGTTTTGTTTTTCAGGACTATGCACTCTTCGAAAATATGACGATAGAAAAGAACCTGCTTTTTGTAGAAGATGACAAAAAACTGGCAAAGCACCTTTTGGAAGTAACAGAACTTTACACACTGAAAGAGAGGTACCCGAATATGTTGAGCGGCGGACAGAAACAGAGAGTCAGTTTATGCCGTGCTTTAATGAAAAGACCGAAAATACTGCTGCTGGATGAGCCGCTTTCGGCATTGGATCCTAAAATGAGAACAAAACTGCAAAGTGAGATACTGTCACTGCATAAAGAGTTCAAAACGACAACAATCATGGTAAGTCATGATCCAAGCGAAATTTTCAGACTGGCATCACGGGTAATTGTTTTAGATAATGGAAAAGTCATTAATGATGGTCTTCCAAAAGAGGTACTGCTTAAAACATCAGGTTCCCAAAAGTTCTCTTTTGAAGGAGAACTCTTGGATATTGTAAAGGTTGATGTGATCTATGTGGCTATTATAGCGATAGGACAGCAACTGGTTGAAGTTGTTGTCAGCAAAGAAGAAGCTGAGCATTTGTCTGTCGGTGCTATGGTCAGTGTAAGTACAAAGGCTTTCAGCCCGGTTATAAAACAGTGACAGAAAGAGAGGGAAAGAGTGGCACCCAAAGAGCGCGGAAAATATGATCAGAACTTCGACTGTATGGTGGAAAAATTTGAGCATCGTATCTATGGTACGGTGAAGGGAGAATGGCGGCTTAGACTTTTGAAAGAAGACCTCCGGGAACTTTATGAAAGAGAGGTGCTGGATATTTGGGATGCAGGATGCGGATTGGGACAGATGGCACTCTGGTTCGCCCAAAAAGGACATAGGCTGACCTGTTGTGATATCTCCTATAAAATGCTTGAAAAGACCAAGGCTTCTTTTGCCGAGGCCAAGTGCAGGGCACTGTTTTACAAGGCACCGGCTCAAGAGATCGCCCAAAGTATAGAACCTCAGGACCTGGTGCTCTTTCATGCCGTCATTGAGTGGCTTGCCAAGCCTTTGGAGACGCTTCAGGTTGTTTCTGAGAGTGTTAAACCTGGCGGTTCTCTCTCTTTACTCTTTTTCAATTATCACAGTTTTATTTACCGTAATGCTCTTAAAGGAGGATGGCATATCCCTTTTCTGCTGGATAAATCACAGTGGTGGGGCAAAGGAAAAAAGCTTACTCCTCCTCATCCTCAAAAACCGGAAGAACTGATCGGTTGGCTTGAGATGAACGGGTATAAAGTTGAGAGAGTAACAGGTATTCGGGTGTTTCATGACTATATGCATGATGATGCAATGAAAGAGAAGAGTATGGATGAACTGCTCTCCCTTGAGTATCAATATTGCAGAGAACCTATCTACAGTCATATGGGAAGATATGTGCATATATTGGCGAAGAAGAAGGATACTTGATATGAAGCTGACTATCTGCTTACACGGTTTCTGCCGCTTTTCTTTGCTCTATAGAGTGCATTGTCTGCCTTTTTTATGATGCTTAGAGAAGTATCCCCGTTTTCATAATGGCTTATACCGAAACTACATGTAAGTGTTTTGATAACTTCAAAAGAAAACGATTCTATGGCTTTCCGTAAGCGGGTTGCCAGAGTATAGGCATCAGCTTCTGTAGTGGATTCGGACAAAATAATAAACTCTTCTCCTCCCCATCTGGCAAATGTGTCCTGGTTTCGTAATAGACTTTTTATAATTGAAGCGACCTGTATCAAGACTTTGTCTCCTGTATCATGTCCGTATGTATCATTGACTTTTTTGAAGTGGTCTATGTCAAGTAGAATGATCGTGAAAGGTGTATTGTATATTTGTGCATTTCGTAAGGTAGATGAGAGTATTTTATTGAATTTTGTACGATTGTAGATTTGAGTCAATGCATCCTTCTCCGCAATCTGGGAAATAGTCTCTTTTTCTGCAACAACCTGTGAGATATTGTGAAAAGTGACCATATATCGATCCGATTTGATTTTGCTCACCTGCATATAAAAAGTCTGTGTCAAGGGGCCTTTGGGTATCTGTACTATAAGCTTCTGCTTTTTTTTGATTTTTGTGACCCAGTTTATCCCTTCGACATACCTGGTATCCTCTACGACAACCTCTGAGAAGAGTTTACCTAGATATTTTGTTTTTTTTCGTAGATCTTTAACCGTTTCAAAGCCAAAGAAACTCAACCCCTCTTTGTTCATTGCGACTATTTCGGTTTCTGTTGTGATCACGGTTATATTGTTGTTAAATTCAATAAAGGATTTTAGATGACTGTCAAAACGGCTTTTATAGTATGTAATGATCAGAATAATCAAGAACACTATTATTAGGGTATAGAGTATATAAGTTATCATTGTTTCATCTTTGCTCTTGTATAGCACATAACTAAGAAAGGCAGTCTCCTTTCTTACTATTATAGAAGAATATACTTAGTTTTATCCGAAGTTAAATAGGGGATTTGATAATGGACTCTACCAGTTTTGCAGAGGTACCGATTTTTTTATTTACAGGCTGACAGAGGTAATTGTGTATCCTCTTGGGGAGATACTCCGGGACTTCCAATGTCTCAAACTCCTCTTTGGCAGCCTGTTTGGCTTTGAAAAGTGCCATCTGTACTCTTGAGTAGAAGTTTGCAGCACCCTCTCCCGAGGTTTCAATGCTTAAGAAGTTAACCTGCGGGTAACGGGCAGTAACCAGAGACTGGATACCGTCAGAAACTGCCGAAGAAGGCATGCATCCAAAAGGCTTGATGGAGATAACAAGGTGTGCAAGATTATGTCTGACAGCTTCGATGAGGTGTGCGACTTCCAGGTGACCTTCTCCGCCGCTGCATTCCAAAGTGTAGTAGTCTTTGGCAAGATGTGCCAGTTTTTCCATATCGGGAATCTCATAATCATGCAGTCCGATAGCTTTGGCATAGAGTGTAAAGTGGGTTTTGACAGCAGCTTTCCCAGCTTTAATGAGTAATCTTGTTTTGAGACTGGAAAAGTCTATTTTTCTCCCGTTTGATACTTGCAGCACCTCTTTTTTGTAAAGTGCCTGTTCTGCTTCCCAGATACTGAGCATCAGGCGGTTGATGATGGGCTGTGGAGTACATTCGGCCCCTTCCGCTTCAAGAAAACGGTAAAGATTGTAGTTCCCGTCCCCTTCGGTCATTGCTGCCCAGAACTCTCCCATGACCATCACTTTGGGCTTGGGATGGAGACGGTTGAGCTTGACTTTACCAAGCTCACTGCGGCATTTCCACAGTGCTTTGATGAGTGAGCTGTGATTCAAAAAGGCTTGTGCTACGATCTCTTTACACTGTGCCAGCGCCGCATCGGTACTGCCCGCTTCCACTTCGTAGGGGCGCATCTTATAGCCGAGCATATTGACGATATCTCCGATGATGACCGCTTTAATGAGCGTGACAAAGAACTTCGGCGTATAGTCAAGCAGCTGCTCTTCGATCTCCTCGCCCTGGAAGATCCCTTTTTCATGGTCGAAGGAGGTGAGTCTAAAACCTTCAAAGCCTGCATCACGAAGGGCTTTTTTGTATTCGGTAATGTACATTCCAAAACGGCATGGTCCGCATCCTCCGGCAGTGATGTAGACATACTTTCTGACGATCTCTTCAGTACTTAATCCCTTGTTATCACGCAGGTCCTGAAGGTATTTGACCAGGTTTCCTACGGTAAAGTAGGTAGGATTGCACTGTCCCCGGTTCCCGAAGGCTTTTCCGGTTTGAAAAGATTTGAAGTCCGGGTTTGGAAGTGCGATGAAGCGAATGCCCAGTGAATTGAGTGCTGCTTCGATGAGCTTGTCTTGAAGCAGCGTCAATCCGCCTGAGAGAAAGATGGTCTCCTCTTTTGGCGCATACTCGATGGGAGTGTCGGGTGCTTCTCTCCATTGGGATGGGGCTTGATGGAGAAAGGAGAGACCACCTGTTTTTTCGTTTATTTTCATGGAGTTGCAAGCTAAACTCATGAGAGACCTCCTTTAAAGGGAAAAGAGTAAACAGGATAAAACAGAGTGTATGTCTGGTTTGCATTATAGTGCAATATCTTTATAAAATATCTCATACCGATACCTTAGTGTTCGTATTGTTGAAGATTTTGCCTGATTCCTCTCTCCGGGTCTTTGTTAACTGCTGTTTATACTGATCCAGTGTATAGGCAAATGTTTTGACCCGTATCTTGATCGACCCGCCCGGTTTGTTGGCATCGATGTCATGTAAAGTCAGGTGCGGGGTGCGTGATGCGCCGAGTATCTTGTCGATGATGGCATAAGTAGGTGCGTCATGTCCGCACTTAAAGGAGCTTAGATCAAGGACTGCCACATTGGGATGGCGTGCAGCGAATTTGGCTGCCCAGACCTTTTGTGCGGAGTTGGTGGAGAAGTTCTCTTTCCATACATCTCGGATATCATAGGGAGACTCTATGATCCCTGCTTTGATGTCGTCTTCAAAGAAACGCATGAGGTATGCTTTGTCTTTGGGTATAGCGCGCATGGAGAGGGTCTTAAAGCCCAGTGACTGGAACTCATCAAGTACTTCATGGTTGAGTCCGGGATCAGAGTGGTAGGGCCGTGCAAGCAGCAAAATAACCATTTCACCCTCTCTCTCGGCATCATCAAGAATGGCACGTCCCTCTGACATGATCTCTTTGTCGTTCTGTTCCAGAGCTTTCCATGCCTGTTCACAAGCCCAGTTGTTTTCATCTTTGGTAATGTGCAGTTTTTCCTTCCATGTGGCAAAGAGCTGTTCAGCCAGTAGAAGCCTGTTGTCAAAATCAAGTGCATCATCAATATAGACAATGTTTTTTTCTTTAAAAAGGTCCCTTTCTTTGGTAAAAGCAGAGTAGACTACTTTGGGTGTACCCGAGACAACGGGGCAGGAGGTCTGTCCCATCGAGTATGTTACAAACCCGGGCAGATGGGTTACGGCAGGGAACCAGAGATAATGGAACACTTTTTTTGAAAACTTCCCGGAATATAGCAGACTGTAGACATGGGACTGTGCTACTTTTGCAGGATAGCAGGAGTCTACAGAGCCGTATTTCGCCCCCTCCAGATACATATCTTCATTACTGAAGCCTGAAAACTGGATATGGAGCGGATCGATATCGAGGGCTTCGAGGTAAGTACGTATAAAAGGGGCAAGTGAGTAGATATTGAGCACTTTTGGAATGGCTATCTTAAGTGTTTTTCTGTAGGCAGCAGCTTCTTGAGTACTTCTTTTGAAGGGGCGGGTGACCTCTTTACGCAGTGTCGGCCCCCAACCGCCAAGGGTAACCTTGACCTCTTGTTCTCTGATTATGGTGTTTTCTGTCGGCTTTGGCTCAAGAGTGTAAAGTGGTGCAAAAAGTTTGGCAGACTCTTTTTTGACAAGGTTGGGTACACTCTCCTGCAGAGATCGGCGATTTGATTTAAGTGCTTTGAGTGCTTCATGAGACTCTACTGTCCCGTCTTCACAGCTAAAGCCTGCAATATAGCGTGCTGTGTTGCCCGATGGTGTCTGTGTATCGATGAAGGTACGCGAACAGTTGATAGTACAGAAGTTGCAGCGGGTACTTTCATCGGTTTTGGAAGTATAGGTCATCTGCATCGCTTCTTCCATGCCTACAAAAGTAGCAAACCCCCGTTTTTGAACAATATCTCTGGCTTCAAGTGCAGCACCGATAGCTCCCGCCTCTCCGGGATGTGGATGGACATCGACCCTGGCATCGGGAACATCTGTTTTAATGTAGTCGATTTGTGCTTTAAGTGCTGCCTGGTTGTACTGTGTGCCACCCTGCAGGACAAAGTGATTTCCAAACATTGAAAGATTGGGAGTCTGAACGACATACTGCCAGACATTTTTAGGAAGTACTTTGGCTATACCGGCAAAAAGTTCCTCTTTGGTATAGCCCTCTTTCTGGAAGTTGACACGGTCTGTATCGAGGAATACAGCACATCCGTAATTGAACTTTGGTGCCTGTTTGGCTGCAAATGCGACATCGGCAAAAGATTCTATCGGTACACCGAACTGTTTGGCCATGCTCTGCAGCAGAGTACCGTTTCCTGCAGAACACTGGTTGGAAAGACGGAAGTTCTTCATCATGCCATTTTCCATGAAAAGCACTTTGATATCCTGTCCGCCGATATCACAGATGACGTTGATACTTTCGCCAAATGCTTTCTGGGCACTTTTCATATGGGCAATAGTTTCGATGATATTTGCATCTGCCCTGAGAGCCCCTTCGAGTACATCTGCCGCATATCCTGTCACGCCCAGTCCTTTGACATCATAAAGATGATCAGGATCCTGTTCTTTGATCTTTCGCAGCAGCTCCAGCGTATCTTCGATGGGGTTTCCTTTGGAGAGCTGATAGACTTTTAGAAGCAGATTTCCTCTTTTATCTACCAGCACAGCTTTGGAAGAGGTGGATCCTCCGTCGATACCCAAAAAACAAGTGGTTTTTTTTGAAAGTATTGGTGGAGTAAAAGGTTTTATAGTGTATTGGGTTCTGAAGGCTTCAAGCTCCTCCAGACTTGTTACCAGCGGTGTGTCAACATTGTCATTGTGATTGACACTTCCACTCTCTACAAGTGTACGAAGCTGGATGAGCCCACTGAATTTTTGCGTATGGTTGGACTCTCCTTCTCCAAAGATCACTGCACCCAGGGCAGCATAGTACTGGGCATTGTCCGGTATGAGGATAAGTTCATCCAACTTTCCTTTCTCATAAGGTATACCCCTCTCATCCCAAAGTTCGGAAATACGCATACGCCAGCACTCCTGCAAAAAAGGCAGGTAAGTATTGGGTCCTCCAAGCAGAAGCACTTTTGGCATGAGGGTGTTCCCTCTGGTCAGAACAGTGAGGTTCTGCATGACAATTGCATCAGCAAGAGAGTTCATGATCTCCACAGGCGGAACGGATGCCTTGACAAGATTGACAATGTCTGTTTCGGCAAAGACCCCGCATTTGGCAGCAACATGATGCAGTTTTTCGGCACTAAAGCGTAGTTTTGCTATATCTTCTTTCTCCATACCTACCTTCATAGTACACTTCTCTATTGTTGCACCCGTACCTGAAGCACACTTGTCATTCATGGAGGTCAGTACGGTTTTTTTGCCATCTTCGCTCTCTTTGAAATGGATGATCTTTGCATCCTGTCCGCCGAGTTCAATGACAGAGCGTACATCCGGATGAAGATGTTCTACCGCCAGTACGACAGCGTTGACCTCCTGTACGAAACGGGCGTTGAGTGTAGGAGCAATGCGGGAAGCTCCCGAACCGGTGATATAGACTTTGTCTATCCGGGCATATGCTTCTTTATGGGTCACAGAAAGTGTTGTCAGAAGCTTTAAAAGGGTATGTGCCTGTCTGGTATCATGGGGAGTATATGCCTTGGCAATGATGTTGAAATGATGGTCACAAAGAACATATTTGACTGTTGTGGAACCGATGTCGATGCCAAGCGAGCAGCTCATGAACTGCTCGCTTGGAGTAAATCGTAAATGGAAAATGGTGAATAGTGTCGGTATGTTTTTTTTTCGAAAAAGCTTTTATTTACCGGGTACATTTTGTTTGATCTTTTGTAATGATATGAGTAGCCATATAACACCGATGATAATAAATGGCAGACTTAAGGCCTGTCCGGTAGTCAGTGGTAGATCCCATGTATAATCTGCCTGCTTTGTTTTGGTGTATTCCAGCAGGAATCGTACAGTAAACATGTAGGTTAGAAAGAGTGGCGGGAGGATCTTGGTTGATGTGCTGAAACTGACCTTTTTGTATACGATGAGCAATATGGCAAACAGCGTGAGGTAGGCGAAGGCTTCATAAAGCTGTACGGGGTGGCGGGGGAGCATATCGACACGTTCGAAGATGATCGCCCATGGTTTGTCTGTGGGAAGTCCGAGGATCTCGGAGTTGAAGAGGTTTCCAAAGCGTACAAAGGCTGCGGTGAGTGCACCGGGGATCGATACACGTGAGAGAAGCCACAGATAATTTTCCTGATACTTTTTGGTAAACAGGTAAAGTGCGATGAGCACTCCGATAAGCCCCCCATGGCTTGCCAGACCCCCTTTCCATATTTTGAGTATCTCAAGCGGGTGGGCAAGGTAGAAGTCTGGTTCATAGGCTAAACAGTGCATGAGCCTGGCACCAACTACTGCGCCGACCATAATATATATAAGCAGATTATCAAGAACAGCAGGATCTCTCTGTTCCTGTTTGTATACTCTTTGGAGGATCATAAGGCCAAGAAAGAAAGATCCGACAAAAAGCAATCCGTACCAACGCAGCTGCAAGGAGCCCAAATGAAGCAGAACAGGATCGACATTCCAGATAAAATATTCCAAGATAACACCTTCCAAAGCTATGTGAAGGAATTATACATAAAAATATTTAACTGTTGATTTTCTCCTTGATCTCTTTGGCAATAGAGGTGATCCTGGTGATCTTTTGGGTACCACTGAGATCTTCGTTCAGCAGTACTTTGACAAAAGCGGAACCGACAATGACCCCGTCAACACCCTGGGCTTTCTCTTTTGCTGTGTTCTGGTCAACTCCAAACCCTACGTAAACAGGTGTCTCTGTAAAGCTTTTGATATTCTCTACGATCTCCTGGAGATCCTCGCTTTTCCCGCTTCCGGTAATACCCGCATAGGCAACAAGATAGATAAATTTTTTGGCTTCTCGAACGATCTCTTCTATTCGCGCTTTCGAATCTGTCGGAGCGATGAAGTCAATAAGGTCGAGTCCTGCTTTCTCAATGAGGGGTTTATACGGCTGTGCCTCTTCAAAAGGAAGGTCCGGAATGATAAAACCGTTCACGCCTGTTTCTTTGGCTTTTTTGATGAAAGTATCGATACCTTTATGGTAAAAAGGGTTGAAGTAACCCATCCAGAGTGTATCGATATGCGGTGCGATCCTGGCAGAAGTTTCAAAGAGATGTTCAAGTCTAAAGCCGTTTTGCAATGCTTTTAGGTTGGCAGCTTCTATGACAGGACCGTCTGCAACAGGGTCGGAGAACGGCATACCCAGTTCTAAGGTATCAACACCCGATTCTGCGAGGGCCAGTGCGGCATCAATGGTAAATTCCGGTGAAGGGAATCCGGTGGTAATATAGGCGACTAATTGTTTCAATTGGGACTCTTTTTATCTGATATAGTATATAGTTTCAATATTATATGATAAAATGAGTAAAAAAATGGGGTATACACCAGAAGGTGTTATCTCAATTTGATGTCTCTTTATTGCTTTTTTAAGAAAAAGGCAGTACAAAAAAACGTCACTTTGCAACTAAAAATGTATGATGTTTTCAGCGTGTGCTTTACAATATGTACACTTTGGCATCTGTACACCCGGTGTTCAGTGACAGAAATTAAGCATAAAAGGCGACGATAAAGCGCCAAAGGGGATCTGTTATGAGTATGCATACTCCAAGAGTAGATAAAAAAGTGACGTTGAATACCATTGCCCGGATGAAAGGTGTTGAACCGATCACAATGGTCACAGCCTATGATGCATTGTTTGCACAGCTTTTTGACGGTGAGGTTGAGATGATTCTTGTGGGAGACAGTCTTAACATGAGCTTCTTTGGAAAAGAAGATACACTTTCAGCTACGATGGATCAGATGATCTATCATACACAGGCAGTCTGTAACGGTGCAAAAAAAGCATGTGTTGTATTTGATATGCCGTTTGGTACTTATATCACACCAAAAGTTGCTCTGGAAAATGCAACACGTGTCTACCGTGAGACCTGTGCGCAGGCGGTCAAGATCGAAGGAGGCAGGGAAAAAGCCGATATCGTACGGACACTGTCCGAAAACGGGATCGCTGTCGTAGCACATATCGGCTTGATGCCTCAGCATGTACGGAGTGAAGGCGGTTACAGGGTACGCGGAAAAGATGAAGAGGATATTAAAAGACTTCTGGAAGATGCGCTGGAGCTTGAAGCGGCCGGTGCGGTGATGATCCTGATAGAAGGTGTCAAGGCCAAAGCAGCAAAAGCAGTTACTGATGCGGTAAAAGTACCCACTGTCGGGATCGGTGCGGGGAATGTTACTGACGGACAAGTTCTGGTCTGGAGTGATATGTTCGGTTTCTTCGAGGCATTTACCCCCAAATTCGTTAAACAGTACTGTAATGGGGCCAAAGAGGTACGAGAGGGATTGGAACAGTATGTCAACGAGGTAAAAAGCCGTGCATTTCCGGATGAAGAACACTCTTATTAATGAGGAATGAGCAATGAGGAATGAGGAACTTAGAGGAGCGCAAAGGGTGGATTTGTCTATTATACTGCCGATACTACCTGCTACTTATTACCGGCTGCCTACACAAGCTCAGGGAGTTTGCTGATGGAGCGTATGGTCGAGATCGAACGGTTTGACGGAGAAGCCTCTTATGAAGCAACCCTGCGTCCGAACTCATGGGATGAGTATATCGGACAGGAGAAGATCAAGAAGAATCTCCAGGTTTTTATTGAAGCAAGCAAACGGAGGGAGGAGGCACTTGACCATATCTTGTTCTTTGGACCTCCCGGACTGGGCAAAACGACGTTGGCAAACATTATTGCTACCCAGATGCATGCCAATATCAAGACAACTGCAGCACCGATGATAGAAAAAGCAGGGGATCTGGCTGCGCTTCTGACCAATATAGAAGAGGGGGATATCCTTTTTATCGATGAGATCCATCGTATGTCTCCAGCGATTGAAGAGATCCTCTACCCGGCGATGGAAGACTTCAGGCTTGATATTATTATCGGTTCCGGACCTGCTGCGCAGACGGTGAAGATAGATCTGCCGCGTTTTACGCTTATAGGGGCGACAACCAGAGCCGGTATGCTCTCAAATCCGCTCAGGGAACGTTTCGGTATGCACTTTAGAATGCAGTTCTATACACCGGAGGAGTTGGCGAAGATCATTGCACAGGCTGCCTGTAAGCTGGAAAAACCTGCCCATGAAGCAGCAGCAGTCGAGATTGCCCGCCGCAGCAGGGGAACACCGCGTATTGCTCTGCGTCTGCTCAAGAGAGTACGTGATTTCTCCGAAGTGGCAAATGAAACAGAAGTGACACTGGAACGGGCCAAGTATGCACTGGATGAGTTGGGGGTGAACAGCCTTGGCTTTGATGAACAGGATATCCAGCTGCTGGAACTTCTGGTCAGTGCCAAAAACAGACCGATGGGGTTGAGTACCATCTCCGCAGCACTGAGTGAGGATGAGGGAACGATTGAGGATGTACTTGAACCCTATCTTATAGCCAATGGCTATATAGAACGTACAGCACGTGGGCGCATTGCAACCAAAAAAAGTTATGAGCACTTCAAACTGGCTGCTTTCAAGGAAGGTTTATTTGATGAGTAGGCATGTTTATGAATTTTTAGGAAAAGTTTATATGAAAGGGGTTCCAAAAGGGTTTTTGCCTTTTGGATGGAGATAGAACAGTATGAATAAGACCTCATTGCTTATTACAGCCCTTTTTGTATTCGGCCTTATAGGGGCCTACAGTGTCTATCAGCCTTTTCTGCTCTCTTTGACGGTTGCCGTTCTTCTCAGTATGGCGACTTTTAACCTTACCAAAAAGCTGTCTGACTTTACCGGTTCGGCCAAGATCTCTGCAGGTATTTCCACCCTCCTGATGACGCTGCTGCTTTTTGTGCCGATCATCTATTTGGCAACGATAGGAGTAGGGTATATCTCAGAAATCGATAAAGAGGGGGTTAAAGATACACTTGCAACACTGCGGGCTATGGTAGAGAATTTTCCTTTTCTGAAAGAGGTAACTGAGCAGTATTTGAGTGATGAACGTATTACAGAATATATCAAGGATTCAACAGCTTATTTGACTGTGGCGGGAAGTACCGGTTTTGGGTTTATGAAAAATATGTTCTTTGTCGTTTTGTTCTATTTCTTTATCAACTATTACGGGAACCGTTTTTTTGATACGATTCTGGATCTTTTGCCTGTGACGCCGAAAAAAGGTGAAAAGATGATGAAAGAGGTTTCTGCAACGATGGAGATCGTCTTCTATTCCATTATCGTTACAGCGATTTTTGAAGGTCTGTTGTTTGGACTGGCGATGAGCTACTTTGGTTTTAATGGTGTCTTTTTTGGTGTGATCTACGGCTTTGCTTCACTTATTCCCATTGTTGGTGGTATCATTGTATGGGTGCCTGTTTCGCTGTATGCCTGGACAAAGATCGATCTGCAGACAGCATTGTTTATTGCTTCTTATTCGGTGATTGTCATTTCTATTATTGCCGATACTTTCGTAAAGCCGATGATCATCGAAGTGATCAAGAAGGATTTTTTAAAGAGTACGCTGCAGATCAATTCAATTTTGATCTTCTTCTCTATTTTGGCGGGAATGAGTACCTATGGATTCTGGGGGATGATACTCGGTCCTGCGATCACCTCGTTCCTGATTGCGATCACCAAAGTATATCTGGATTATTCAGAAGTGAATTAACCCCCAGTTAAACTTGTTAGTTTACAATATCAATACTAGTATGAAAAGGATGAACCATTATTAAGATACTGATTATAGAAGATGATCCGGAACTGGCACTGATCTTAAGCAACTACCTTACCAAATATGATATGGAGGTAATATGTGCAGAGGATCCCTATATTGGACTCTCTCTATTGACTCAGCATAATTTCGATCTGATCATCCTGGATCTTACCCTGCCCGGAATGGATGGGTTGGAAGTGATTCCCAAAATTCGGGACATTACGGATATTCCTATTATTATCTCCTCTGCACGTGATGATATTACTGACAAGGTGATCGGAATGGAAAGAGGTGCGGATGACTATATGCCAAAACCGTACGATCCCCGTGAACTGGTGAGTCGTATCAAGACGATCCTTCGCCGTACGCACAGTGCAGAAGAGAAGAAAGAAAAGAAAGAGGAGACATTTGTTGCAGACCCGGCTGCACGTACTATCATTTTCAAAGGACACTTCCTGGACCTGACTGCAGCCGAGTATGATATTCTCTCTATGCTAATACAGCATAAAAACGGTTCTGTTTCACGAGAACAACTGCTTTATGAAAGTGAGCATATCGATGATGACAGTTCTATTAAGAATATTGATGTGATCATCTCCCGTATCAGACAGAAGATCGCAAAGATCGACCCTGATCATATTTATATCAAACCGATCCGTGGTGTTGGATACCTCTTGACAGACCGCGTATGAGAAACCTTTCCGTTACTACTTTTATCCATATTCTTTTCTCGGTTGCGATTATTATTCTGATTGCGACCTTTACGCTTTTTCATTACTGGGACAAAGACCGTCAGAAGATAGCAGAGTTTAAACGTTATCAACTTATCTCTCTTACTTTTCTTTCCAATTTAAAGCTTTATCCGTCTCAGGAAGAGTTGAATAAACTGTATGAAGAGCTTCATGTTGAACCACTTCCTCCTGTCAAGGCCGAAGAGATCAAGCAAAAGATCATGAAGGAAGGAGAGACTATTTTCAGCGGCGGATCACAGCAGCTTGGACGTGTACGTGTATTTAGTATTGACGGAGAGCGATATATCTATGTACAGCGTATGTCCTATAATCTGCTGCTTAAAGATGCCGTACCGAAGAACTTCTTTTTTGAGATAGCAGTAACATTGGGGATTATTCTGATTGTACTGCTGCTGTTGTTATATTTTGCTGTACTGAAAAAACTTTATCCGCTCAAAAAACTGCATTGGCAGATACAGCGTTTTGCACGGGGCGATATGAATGTCGAGATCACCTATGAACATGATGATGAGATAGGTAAGATCGCTAAAAGTTTTGATGATGCGATCAAACATATTAATCAGTTGAGCAGATCAAAGAATCTGTTTATGCGTAACTTGATGCATGAGCTCAAAACTCCTATTACCAAGGGCCGTATCATTGTTGAAATGATGGATGATGAGAGTACGAAAAAAGTATTGATCCGGGCATTTGAGCGTATGAATGAACTTATCTCCGAGTTGGCAGAGATAGAGCGTGTAACGACACAGAGTTTTGAACCGGATTTTGAATATACCATGCTTAGCGAGATTGTCAAAGAGAGTAGAGAGCTTCTGATGTCAGAGGGAAACTGTATCCATACAGAAGTGGAAGAGATGGCACTTACAACTGACAAGAAACTAATGGTACTGGTGTTAAAGAATCTTATTGATAACGGTATGAAGTACGGTAAAGACAAGTGTGTACTGGTGCGTACCCGGAACGGACTGATTGAGGTGGTCTCCAAAGGTGATCCTCTTGAACATCCGCTCTCCTACTATACAGAACCGTTCTCTCAGGCTGAAAAACGGAGTTCAGGATTTGGGTTGGGGCTTTACATTGTTGACAGTATTTTGGAGAAAATAGGCTATCGTCTGGCATATAAACATGAAGAAGGAATGAATATCTTCATACTGCTACCGGAGAAGTAGTGATAGAGGATTAGTGATAGTCATAGAGTGATAGTGATAGTGATAGAGGGGAGGGTGGTCTATCACTGTCTGCTATTATTATCATCTTTTAATGCTTCTGCGATCAGCTCCAGCGGATTTTTAAAAATTGTTTCAACGTTCGTATTGTTCATCGCTTCACTAAGCTGTACACGACAGGCTGAGCATTCCGCACTTACATAATGTGCTTTGGTCTCTTTTATCATTGCCGCTTTTGGTTTGCCGGCCGCTTCAGCAAAGTGGAATTTCTCTGTCTGCATGGTGACACCGCCAAATCCGCAACAACGGTTGGGATCGCTCATTTCTACCATTGGATAGTTCGGTGAGAGCAAATTTCTTGGTTCTTGGTAGATTCCCTGTACCTTTCTGGCATGGCACGGATCATGGTAGGTGACCAACTGATCAAACTTTTTCCCTTTTGATTCGAGCAGTTCTTTAAGGTTGGTATTGTCATGCAGCCAGGCAGTTGCCATATGGATCTTCTCAGTGACTTTTTGCGCCCTCTTTTCCCATTCCGGCATTTTATGGTTCTTGAAAAAGACCTGCCAGTCGTGTTTGACCATCGCGGAACAGGTTGCTTCCGGGATGAGCATTGCATCATATTCATCCATAAAACTTTCAAAATATTCAATATTTTTTTTTGTCATATATTCAACTGAATCTACATCACCGGTGAAGTATGCCGGAGCACCGCAGCAAAGCTGTTTTTTGGGTATGAAAACTTCAATATTGAGTTTCTCCAGGATATCTACAAGACTGTCTCCGATTCCTTCGTAATTGTAGTTTGCCAGACAACCGATGAAAATTGCGACACGTTGTTTTTTTTCTGCAGGCTTTGAAGCAGGAATATGTTCGGGATATTTGTTGAGGAAACTTGTTTTCATGAGTGATGGGATAAGTCTGCCTTTTTTCATCATCGGCAGGGAAAATCTTGCTCTGAGACCTCTTCCCTTATTATCTTCCGCCAATGCACAGGTTTTGAACATGAAGCCAAGTTTCATAACAAGATCCATGATTTTACGGTGACGAAGCAGGAAGAAGAACCCTCTTTTAAACCAGGCAATCCCGTATTTGTCAGCAATGTCTGCACGTACCTCTTCAATGACCATATCAGTTGCCAGAGAGTTGGGGCAGACATCAACACAGTTTGTACAGAGAAAACAGCTCTCAAAGATATCTTTTGCATTTTTGTCCAGAGGCAGATGCCCTTTTTGGTACGCGCCCAACAGGTCGATAAAGCCGCGAGGAGAGGTTGTTTCGTCAGGATTGACCTGGTGAATGGTACATACCGGGATACACTTTCCGCATTTGATACATGCATCGCTTGTTTCAGCGAAGTTGAAAATCTCTTCAGGTTTTTTCAAACTCATTCCTTAAGTTTTATAGTTCTTTGTTCATTTTTTTTCTTTGTCCAACCACAAAGAAAAAGAAACGAACCAAAAAAAAGAAAAGGTGGGGAACTGACGTGTTTCAGAAAGCACCTTGTTCTTTTAAGCTTTCAGGTAGCAAAAATACTCTCTGCTGCTTAAGATTATACCGTCTTTGAAAAACTTTTTTTGTTTCCGCCATACTGGTGCATATAGGCATCAAACGGCATAGCGATGTTTCTTATCAGCAATGTTCCTGTTGGGCTTACAGATATTTTTTCGTCTGTAAGAGTTACAAGGTCAGCTTTTACGAACTCCTCCAGAGCATCCAGTGCATCTGCAAAATACTCTTTAAATACGATATTATGCTCCTTCTCTACTCTCCTGATGTCTATGGAGAAGTTTGCCATGAGTTCCATGATGACCGCTTTTCTCAGGTAGTCATCCCCACTCAGCTCTACACCCCGTTCAAAAGGAAGTCTTCCGGCATCAATAGCTGCTTCGTACAGCTTCATATCTTTGGTATTTTGTGCATAGTAACGAGTGCCTTCACCGATACTGGTCAGACCGATACCAATGAGATTTGCTCCGCCTTTTGTTGTGTAACCCTGAAAGTTTCTATGCAGTTCACCTTTTGCTATGGCACCGAAGAGTTCATCTTCAGGTTTGGCAAAGTGATCCATACCTACCATTTTATACCCATTGCTTTCAAAAAAGTCAATAGTATACTGGAATATTTGTAACTTTACATCGGGGGCAGGCAGGGTGGTTTCATCGAATTTACGCATGGTTTTTTTCATCCATGGCACATGTGCGTAGTTGAAGACAGCCAGTCTGTCCGGCTCGAGCGAAAAGGCCTGCTGCAGTGTTGCCCTGAAACTCTCAAAGGTCTGATAGGGAAGGCCGTAAATGAGGTCTACATTGATGGAATTGATACCGTACTTCCGTGCCAGGTCAACGGCTGCTTTGGTCAGCTCATAAGGCTGGATACGGTGTATCTCCTGTTGAACTTTTGGGTTGAAGTCCTGCACTCCGAAGCTGATACGGTTAAATCCGTGTTTCTGAAAAACCTTCATCTGCTCTTCATTGAAAAAACGTGGATCGATCTCTACGCTTATCTCGGCATCTTTGCTCCAGTTGGGGAACTTCCCTTTAATATAAGAGATGATCTCATCCAGCTCGAATGCTTTATAGAAGGTCGGTGTCCCCCCGCCAAAATGAAACTGTATGATCTCCCTTGAAGTATCGAGGTGTTGTGCCAATATATCGATCTCTTTTTTGAGGTACTCGATATAGGTACTGAGTTTTTCCTCTTTGGAGGTAAAAACAACATTACAGCCACAGAAATAGCAGGCTGATCGGCAGAAGGGAAGATGTACATAAAGTGAAAGAGCTTCTTTCCCCTCTTCAAGATATTTAAGATAGTCTTCATACCTGAAGTTGTCACTAAACTCCAAAGCAGTCGGGTAGGACGTGTATCTTGGTCCCGGTTTGGAGTATTTGCTGAATTTTTCTAAATCGATGTTGCTCATTGTTTTCCTTCGGAAAAAGCGTTCAGCATTCAGCATTCAGTGTTCAGAGGTTTTCTCTTTTTCACATTGCTTCATGCTTGTGACGCATTAATATTATTTTTATTTGTTAAAATTCTCAAGGTTCCCTTAACGCTTAGCGCTGAACGCTCGGCTATGTCAGCGATGCTGATCCAGCCATACCATAATCCCTTTTTGGGCATGGAGCCTGTTTTCCGCTTCGGTGAAGATCACCTCTGCATGTTTTTCGAAAGTCTCTTCACTCACTTCATAGCCACGGTAGGCAGGCAGACAGTGTAGAAAAATAGCATCTTCTTTTGCCAGGCTCATCATTGTTTCATCTACCATGTAGCCGGCAAAGGCTTTGAGGCGGATCTCCTTTTCAGCTTCCTGCCCCATGGAGACCCAGGTGTCTGTTGTGACAACATCACACCCTCTGACTGCCTCTTTTGGGTCATTTCCGAAAATAAGTTTTGCACCGCTCTCTTTTGCAAATGCTTCCGCCTGGGCTACGATATCCGGGTCACACTCATATCCTTTGGGTGTAGCTACTCTAAGCTCAAAGCCCATCTTCGCTGCCAGCATCAGCCAGGAGTGTGTCATGTTGTTGCCGTCTCCCACATATGCACAGACAGGATCATCTGCTTTGCCGAATTCGATCATGGTAAGGTAGTCCGTCATCAGCTGTACAGGGTGAAAAGAGTCGGTCAGTCCATTTATTACAGGTACTTTGGAGTAGGCAGCGAACTCTTCAATTTTATTTTGTTCAAAAGTGCGGATCATGACCATGTCAACCATACGGCTGATGACACGTGCAGTGTCTTTCATCGGTTCACCGCGCCCAAGCTGAATATCATTGGCAGAAAGAAAAAGTCCTACACCTCCGAGTTGATAAATACCGGTCTCGAAGCTTACACGGGTGCGTGTAGAACTTTTTTCAAAGATCATTCCCAGTGTCTGTCTCTCCAGATAGGGAACAAACTCTTTGCGTTTGGTCTGTACTTTGATCTTAACGGCAAGATCGATCATCTCCAGCAGCTCTTCTTTCGTAAAGTCTGCCAGCGTTAAAAAATGTCTCATAGGACCATCCTTATTTTAACCATAAAATCAGTTAAAAATTTAAAAGAAATTATTCTACCATAAAATTATTGAGGGTTCTATATTTAAGAGGAAAGGCAAGGTTGATATTTTTATCAAAATATAATCGTGCATGTGTCTGTTGATCATCTGTATACAGGGTATACGGTGATATCTGAGGGTAGCAATATAGTAATGAAACTGGAGCATTTGTTTACTGTGTTACTTGTAATAGTATAGATGAAACATTTAGGAAGCAATCATTTTTTTATCTTTGTTACTCATTTCCGGTCCAAAACATGGTGTTAGAGTAGATTTTTTCACCATTTTGTCTTGACTTCCTGATTTTATACTATCGATTCTTGTGCGGAGTAGGTTTGCATATGAGATAAAAAAGACGACCTTGAATTTAAAAAGATGTGAAGGATCAATCATGAAAGGTTTGAAAACATAAAGTGAAGTTATATTGTGCAGTATAGTTATTTCTATCCACATCGCAGTATATGCCATAGAAACTGTACAAAATCTATAGGAAGTAGAGGCTTGGGCCTTAAACCCGAATTATGCAATAGAAATCACTGTATTTCACACAAATCATTGCACCATAGGCATTTGGTGAACTTCGAGTGATTCTAATGCATATTTTGGCTTAAAGACAGCAGTTTTTTACAGTTTCATTTGCCTAGAAGTATCGCTGCTTCTTTTGCATGGTAGGTAATGATGATATCTGCACCGGCACGTTTAAAGCCAAGCAGGGTTTCCATCATGACTCTGTCATAGTCTATAACACCTGCTTTGGCAGCCATTTTGAGCATAGCGTATTCACCGCTGACGTTATAGACTGCCAAAGGCAAAGCAGTATTTTCTCTAACATCGCGAATAATATCCATATAGGCGAGTGCCGGCTTGACCATCAGGATATCTGCTCCCTCCAGCTCATCCTCAACACTTTCTGCAATAGCTTCTCTCCGGTTGGCCGGGTTCATCTGGTAGCTTCTTCGGTCTCCAAAACTTGGACTTGATTCTGCTACATCCCGGAATGGGCCGTAGTAGGCTGAAGCGAACTTGGTTGAGTAGCTCATGACAGGTAGATTCTCGAATCCCGCACTGTCCAGGCCACCTCTGATCGCCTGGATCATTCCGTCCATCATGCCTGAAGGGGCGATCATGTCAGCACCTGCTTTGGCATGAATAACTGCCTGTTTTGCAAGGTTGTCAAGAGTAATGTCATTGTCAACTGTTTCCAGAACCGGGTCGAGTACACCACAGTGTCCGTGATCGGTGTATTCACAGAAACAGAGGTCGGTTACAACGAACATCTCTGGATGTGCTGCTTTGACTTCTCTTACTGTTTGGGCAATGATGCCGTGTTCACACATCGCATCACTCCCTACACTGTCTTTGACATCCGGGATTCCAAAAAGGATAATAGACATAATGCCGAGTCTTTTAAGTACATCACACTCTTTGACGATCTCATCGATACTCATCTGATATACGCCAGGCATGGAAGCTACTTCTTCCCTGATGCCTTCACCGCTTCTTGCAAAGAGAGGATAGATGAAGTCATTGACGCTTAAATGTGTCTCCTGTAGAAGATCTCTCAATACAGGATTAATTCTTTTTCTTCTAAAACGGGCAAACATACACGACCTTTTGTAATTATTTGTGTTATTTTACACTAATTATTAATTGTTAATTATTAATTATTAATTGTTTCTGTATAATCTCTTCATGAAAAACATAGAGATATCACAAATCGCTGCTTTGCCGACCAAATACGGTACCTTCAGGATCCAGGCTTTTAAAGACGGTTTGGGGAAAGAACATCTTGCACTTTTTACCGAAAGCCTCCCGGATACTCCCATAGTCAGGGTCCATTCCGAGTGTCTGACAGGGGATGCGCTCGGGTCTGTCAAGTGTGACTGCGGAGAACAGCTTCATTTTGCTCTCGAGCTTATAGCCAAAGAGGGAGGTATGCTCATCTACCACCGCCAGGAAGGAAGGAATATCGGTCTGCTCAACAAGGTAAATGCCTATGCGCTTCAGGATAAAGGCTATAATACTGTCGAGGCCAATCATCAGCTGGGCTTTTCTGCCGATGAAAGAACCTATGAGATCGTAGAGTTCATTTTAAACCATTTTGATATTAAAAAGCTCAAGTTGCTAACAAATAATCCAAAAAAGATAGAGAGTCTCGGATCTATAGAGATCGTAGAACGACTTCCTATACAGATTATCCCGAATCCGTATAATAAAGAGTACTTGAAAACCAAAAAAGAGCAACTGGGACATTTACTATAGATTAAAAAAAATAATAGTTATAGTTTATATTTTTATATCATTATAGTTTTTATTTTTTTTTATTTATGATATAATAACCCCTTCTGCAATATATAAGATTTTTTTTATAAAACAGCATGTATAATATTCATTTTATTGTAAGCAAAGAAAAAGCCACACCTGCTGTGAAGCAGGGCCGGAAAGCCATGGGTCTCTGATATTTTCGCCCGAAAGTAGATGATGAGATCGCCAGGTTGCCTCATATCAATCAATTTTACACAACTGCCACACCTGTTGCGAAGCAGGGCCGGAAAGCCATGGGTCTCTGATATTTTCCCCGAAAGTAGATGATGAGATCGCCAGGTTGCCTATAGATCAATTTGACAAAGGTATATCTGTGAATGTGCGAATAATCATTTCAATGGTTTTGTTTATAGGCAACTTTCTATATGCTGCACCTGTTGCCGAGTACCGTATGGACGAGTGTTACTGGAATGGCAGCATCGGTGAAGTCAATGATAGCAGCGGCAACGGCTATAACGGAACTGCCATTGATGCAACAACTCTCTCTTCGGATGCTATGATTAACAGCAGCGGCTATCTGCGCGGGGTGACCAATATGGTTAACCTTGATAAAAATGTAATGGATGGTTTGACTGATTTTACGGTCATGGCATGGGTTAAAGCACCAGTGAGCGGATATGAGACGATTTTATCCGCAGCTGATACGGCAGGAGCACTGCCTTATGCCAATGAAGCTCTGCTCTGGTTTCAGGATGCAACGACTGTTGAAGTCTGGATCAAAGGCGAGAGAAGCAGCGGTATGACAATTCCGGATATCAGCAGTGGATGGCACCAGATCGTCTGGACACGTTCGGGTCGGGACAACTGTGTGTATATAGATCCGGACTCAGCTGCCGCGGTACCGGTTTGTACGACACTCCCAGATACGGCAAGCGGAGCATTGACTGTTGCCCAGAATGGTTTGAAACTGGGTGTCGACCAGGACAGTATTAATGGCGGTTTTGGTCAATATCTTGATGGTTTGCTGGATGAGATAAAGATTTTCAATACAGTTCTGAGTGTAGCGGAGATGGCAGATATCTACAACAATGAACTCAGCGGCAAAAACTATGACGGTACGGTACGGGAAGCGGCAATCTGCAAGAAATATCCTGTACTTGATTACCGGATGGACGAATGTTACTGGTTTGACAATGCAGGCGGTATTACCGAAGATGTGAAAGATTCCGGACTCTATAAGTATAACGCAACGTCCTATAGCAATGCCCAAACTGATCAAACGAACAGCAAAGTCGGTTTTTCTGGAAGTTTTGATGGTGCTTCTTCTTATTTGGAAGTAAATAACAGTCCGTTATTGAACTTTCAAGATAAAATGGCTATATCTTTATGGGTGTATCCGAAAAATGATACAGATACGCATCAAATATATATAGAAAAGTATTATAGCAGCAATACACGGTCAGAGGGTTGGATGGTGTGGAATTATGATGATGGAGGTACTGGTGAATATATTGCCTTTTCTCTTAATATAGATGGTGCTTTTTACAATGCATATATTGCGAAGCCTGCATCGTGGGAAAGGAGTTGGCACTATATTGCTGCAACATACAGCAATGGAGTAATGGCACTTTATATTGACAGTGACACTCCTGTGGCTACGAAGAGTATTGCAGGAGAGATAGTGAACTCGACAGAGCCGTTGAGATTAGGTCAGCTATATAATAATTATTGGTTTGACGGGTTATTGGATGAGGTTAAAATATACAGTACAGACTTAAACGATAGTGATATTGCCAATATCAGACTAAACGAAGGTAATGGGAAAAACTATGATAGCAGTTTAAGAGAAGATATCGTTTGTGGTGCTACTATCAGTGCCCATACGTGGGAGCTAGTTGGAATACCTGCAGAGCTTCGGACGAGTACGGAAACTGTAAGCAGTGTGTTTGGGGATGATATGCTCGGAACATACGGGGTTGACTGGATTGTGTATCGCCGGGATTACAGTGAGAGCAACAATAGCAGCTGGGATACACAGTTGAGTGAAACAGATATTGTTGAGTTTGGTAAAGGTTATTGGCTGGGCAGCAGAAACAGTGAAAGCTGGAGTGTAAATGACCTGGTAAGCGTTGATTATAATGCCAGCAATGGCGCTTGTACGGCAAACCGCTGTGTAGAGGTAGATCTTAAAAGTGTTTCACTGGATGTAGAAAGCGGGGATGATCTGCTTGGAACGGGTGCCCACCGTTACAATATGACAGGCTTTGTGGGGAAAACCGCAGTAGATTGGGCAGATTGCCGGTTTGTTATTGACGGAGTTGCATACACACCGTCTGCAGCATATGAAGCAGGGTATGTGGAAAAACAGATATGGCAGTACAATCCTGGAGACGGCAGTGCAGATGCAAACGGACATACAGCATGTGATGACGTTACTCCGGGCGGATGTAAGCTTGAACCATATAAAGGTTTCTGGATCAAACTGCACGCTTCTACCAAAAATAAAACAGTAAAACTGTTGATCCCACAGGAGTAACAGATGAAAAAAAATATATGGATTTCGATCATTCTGGTATTGGGATTGGCAGGGTGTAATACCGATACACAATCTGTAAATGAAGTGAAGAGTATAAGTCTTGATACTGTAGCGGCAGAGACAAAACCGTCAAACTGGTATATTCGGCTGGTGGCAGAAGATCCTGTCAGAAAAATGAGGACAGGCAGTACACAGCTGGGAGAGCTTGATACAGATGACAATATCTCCAAGCATACACTGCAGTCACTCAGCCCGTTTGGCGGTACTTATCTTGATATTGTGTTTGTTGACCCTGCCGGTGTAGCTCCGGGCGAGTATAAAACCAGTTTTCACCATTATCAGGAAAACACGGAAGAGAGTTGGAGATTTACTGTAAAGACTGATGACAGCAATGCCAGGATCACTTTGACATGGTATGGGTTATATATACTGGACCCTTATATAGATAACGAAAAGCGTACACGTTATCATGAACATAGATCTATGAACAATCCTCTGCTTAAGCATATGAAACTGGTAGATACTGTAAGCGGAAAAGAGATGCCTGTTATACTGAACGGCAAAGCACAGGTATATACGTTTACGATGGACGGAATGAATGAAAGAACCTTTCAGTGGATAGTGCAGACAGAAGAGGTTAATGTGACTGATATGGGCGGGAGCTACATATTTCTAGATGGCAAAAATGTACAGAAGGATACTCTTCAAGAGCAAAAGAGTGTGACAGAAAGCAAAAAAGAAAGGTTTGATTTAAGCAGACCTCCGATGAGCAGTGGAGGATAACAGTGCGAGAGAAAAAAAAGCTGCAGAAACCGATAGTATCTGAAAAAGTAAAAAACAAGAGAAGAGACAGTAGACGCTCTTTTTTAAAAAAAGCAGCCTATGCTGCACCTGCTCTAGTCACCTTGGGACAACTGGCCAGGCCGTCCGGTGCATATGCTGATGGTTCTACAGGTCCGTCAGGCCCGCCTACTGACGGTTGGACTGTTTGAAAACAGTAGTATTATACAGTGAACAATGACTGCATTTAACCGACATATTGTTTTCCCGGACCGAAAGAGTTTTCAGAACCATGTCTCCCATAACAGGCTTGAAACAATTCATATTATAGAAAAAAAGATCTACCCCCTTTCACAAAATTTCTTGCTGAAAAGTGACTGGTATTGTATGTCCGGTCGGGAAATAAGATATTATAGCAGCAGACCTTTTGGAGAGGCAGACAGAATGCTTTCATGGGCTTTGGAGATCAAAGATACGATGATACTGGTATGGGATGCAAAGCAGAGAAATATCCTGTATGTCAGAAAACAAGCCTATACTTTTCAAAGATTGCAGTTTTGGGTACTTCATACCTTTATACCTCTTATACTTGAACTTGAACGAAGCTATCATCTTCTTCATGCAGGGGCAGTTGAAATAGCGGGCAAAGCAGTACTGTTTTCAGCTTTTTCCTATGGTGGGAAATCGACACTGACTGACTTTTTCATGCAAAACGGCCATGCTATGCTCACAGATGACTCTATAGCTATAGAGAAACGAAGAGATGGCTATTATGCGACTTCTTCATACCCTTTTCACCGACCTTTCAGAAAAGTAGAGACACTTGGTTATTTTGTTGAAAACTTTGTTACTGATCCCAAACCCGTTGATGCAGTCTATCTTCTTGAAAAAAGTGCACCCGATGCCTCTGTAGGGGTAACAGAGATCAAGGGCATAGAGAAGTTCAAGGCCCTGCATTTCAGCAGCTTTATTGATTTTTCTTTTATGAAACAGGAGCGTTTTTGTTTTTTTACAGAGATGACAAAGCGTGTAGGAGTATATAAAATTACTGTTCCATGGGATACTGCAAGGTTACCGGAAGTGTATGAAACGGTCATGGTGCACAGTAGTCAAATATGAAGTATCAAGGTCTTTTATCTTTATGCAATATAATAAAGAGACCAGACTAATATGACAAGGCACTATACATTTAAAGTACTGTATGAGCAGATTAACTCCCAGAAAAAAGATTTTTGGCGTACCAATATTTTTGGAACATTGGCAACATTGCTGCTGCTGCCCATTCCAATGCTCATTCCTCTGCTTGTTGATGAAGTACTGCTTGAACACTCCGGAAAGATGACAGAGGTGATCTCGAGAGTCTATGGAGAGAGTGAAGTATGGGTTTATGTTCTCATTATTCTAAGTACAGTGCTGACTTTGCGGATCATTGCATTTTTTTTCAATAATAAAAAAATATTTTATGCTACAAAAATTACCCAAAAGATAAGCTATCTGCTCCGTCACCGGATTTTACATCATCTTGAACGTGTTTCGATTTCTGAGTATGAAACACTCAAATCTGGTGGTATTGCTTCCAAAACAGTACAGGATGTTGAGAGTATCAGCCGTTTTGCCGGACAAGTGGTGATGATTGCGTTGAGTGCGCTACTTATGTTGGCAGGTATTGCTGCTGTGATGTTCTGGATGAACTGGGCACTTGCACTGCTGGTATTTATACTCAACCCACTGTTTTTTGGATTTTCAAAGATTCTGGGACGTAAAACCGGAGAGTTGCTGCGTCGTCAACATGAAGCCTATGAACTTTACAATGAACTGCTTAATGAGACACTGGAACTTTTTATTCAGGTACGTGCGAGTAATCAGGAGAGGAGTTTTTTCGGTATACTTCAAAAGCGGGCAAAAGAGATAGAAAAAACTTCGCTTGATTACGGGTATAAAGCGTCTGTGGCACACAGCTCCTCCACTCTGCTGATCAATACGGCGATTGATATTTTCAGAGTACTTGGTGTTACTGCTGTAGCCTATTCGGATCTGACGATCGGGATGATGATAGCTTTTCTTTTTTATCTTTCAACACTGGTGCAGCCGGTTCAGCAGCTGGTGGGTCTGGTCATCGCCTATCAGAGTACAAAGCCGGCATTCGAGCGTATCAATACACTGCTTTCATTTTCTCAGGAGCCACATTATCCACATGAATCTGATCCGTTTGATAACAAAAAAACGACTTCAGTTTCATTAAATAATGTCAGCTTTGCTTATAGAAACGGCAGAAGAGTGCTGCATAATATTACTCTAAAGGCCAATGCGGGAGAAAAGATCGCTCTTATCGGTTCAAGCGGTAGCGGTAAAACAACTGTTGCCCAGCTTTTGGTTGGTTTTTACCCTGTGCATTCTGGAGAAATACTCTATGGCAATACCCCGATAGAGAAGATAGGTCTTCCGGTTGTACGTAAGAATGTGGCTTTAATGCTGCAGTATGCGCTTTTTTTCAATGATACTATTCGAATGAACCTTGCTCTTTCAGAGGTAAAGAGCGATAGAGAAATTTATGAGGCATTGGGAGCAGCACAGCTTGAAGCCTTTGTCAGGGGGTTGGATGAGGGACTCGATACGCTTATCGGCAAAAATGGTATAAAACTTTCGGGAGGACAGCGTCAACGTCTTGCAATTGCACGTCTTATCCTCTCAAATCCAAAGGTTGTTATTTTTGATGAAGCAACATCTGCTCTGGACAATGCAACGGAGTTTCATCTCTACAAGACGCTGGCACCGTTTCTCAAAGGGCGTACGGTCATTATTATTGCACATCGGATCTCAACCATAAAACAGGCTGATCGTATCTACCTGATAGATGAGGGGAGGGTTACAGCTGAGGGGAATTATGACAGTTTGCAAAAACAAGGATTGATAAAAGAGGATTTTGATGTTGCGTAAAATAAAAAAGTTCTTCAAACTCTCAGCACACGAGCGAAATCTTTTTATGGAAGCCTATTATACATTGGGCATAATGCGTGCCGCCATTTTGAGCATATCCTTTAAACGATTGGTCCGACCATTGGAGCATTGGAGTAAAAAAGGTGAGTCGATAGAGCTTAGTGAAGAAGAGAAAAAAATGGCACTTGCCATAGGCAAAGCTATTAAACAGGCAGCAGCTCATACACCATGGGAAAGCGCCTGTCTGGTACAGGCTTTGACAGCACAGAAGATGTTGAAAAAACGTGGAATTTCCGGAGTGTTTTATCTTGGCGTTGCCAGAGATGAAGAGAAGATGAAAGCCCATGCATGGTCACAGTGCGGGGATATACTTATTACTGGTGGCAGCGGACATGGAGTATTTACTGTCGTTTCGGTGTTTGAATGGGGAAAGTATGATCGCATATAATCATTATATTGAATTTATCCCGGCGTTGGAAAGTGGCAAAAAGATTGAGGGAGCTTTTGTTGATGTGGTTAGGGTAAAAGCAAGTCCACTTGACAAACTACCGGAAGTATTTCGTTTTCACATTTCATTTTATAGCAATCAGGGAAGAGAACTGAAGCTACTTTCAGATAGAGAGTTTGCACCTGCAGTACAAAATCAACGTTGGGCTTTTGATGTAAAAGATGTAGTAACTTTTGTGTGGTACAGCGGAACTTTGGAGGTAGAGTATATATCTCATGAAAACTTTACGGAAGAGCTGCTGGAGTACTGGTGCATGCATCTTATGCTTCCTCTATTTTTTACCATTGAAGAGACGTATGATTTTTTACATGCGGGTGCGGTTGAGGTAGAGGAAAAGTCTATTCTATTTATGGCAAATTCATTTGGCGGGAAATCAACATTAACAGATTTTTTTTTAAAAAAAGGGCATACACTTATATCAGATGATAAAGTAGGAATATTTAAAAAGCAAGAAGGTTTTTTGTTAGTACCTTCTCATCCCCATCATCGTCCATATCGTGAACGGGAAACATTAGGTTGTTTTTTTGCTAATACATTAACAGGAGTAAAAACAATAGACATAATATATGACCTTGAACGTACTGCAGCAGATGCTCCTATTGAAATTATTGAACTGAATGGAGTTGACAAATTCCGTTCATTGCGTTTTGGCAGTGAGATTAATCTTTATTTTTTAAAAGAAAAACGGTTTATGTTTTTAGCACATATGGCTCAATATGTATCTGTTTTCAAAATTAAGATCCCCTGGGATATGAATCGATTAAGTGAGGTATATGAGACTATTTGTCTGCATACGAAAAATATTGGTTGCAAATAAGAGGGAGTATGAATTATTTTACAGGAGTCATAGATTTTGGTCATTTAAATGTGCAAGAACAGGACTTGCATACCATGATGGAGGCAGTAACAGTTTACGACTTAAAAGAGTATAAAGTTGTTACTGAAAAAAATACGGGTTTTATTATTTATTCACATGGTCGGGTACAAAACGGCCTGTCCGGATATTATAAATCCCTAAAAGATGAAATTTATATTTTTGCTGATGCAAGAATTTATAATGCAGGTGATGTTGGCAAGAAGCTGGGGCTTGTTAATGAAAATATAAGTGTTGCAGAGTTGATTTATGAGTCATATATGAAATGGGGTGAAGAGTGTCTTGAGTATTTTGCCGGTGATTTTGCCTTCTCTTTATGGGATAAGCGAAATAAAACTCTTTTTTGTGCAAGAGACCATATCGGAATGCGACAGATTTTTTATTTTAGACAGAATAACTATTTTATTGTTTCATCAGACCTGGATGCGATTCTCGCATCCAAGAATGTAGAAGTGAATGTGAATATGTATGCTCTCCAAAATTTTATTGATGGGTATCCTGTATCATACCACGATACTTTTTATGAAAATGTTTTTCGTATTCCTCCAGGATATATGTTAACGATTAAAAATAATACAGTGAGTGTAAAGAGGTACTGGTACCCGCATAAGATAAAACAAGACAGGTCGATATTGTTTGAAGAGGCTGCCAAAAAGTTTAAAAAACTTTTTATACAAGCAGTGCAAAGTAGAGTTCCAACTCATACAAAAATTGGTGCAGAGGTTAGTGGTGGTCTTGATTCTTCATCTGTTTATGCAGTTATAAAAAAGTATAGGAAAGATGTGGATCTGTCATCTTTTTCTCTTAGATTTGGAGATGATGTGTGCGATGAGGGGGAATATATTGAAACTTTAGTAGCCGGCAATGGAGCAAAACATTTTGAGTCCAGAGTGGATGTAAGGGATAGTCAAGAGGGCTATACGCTTTCAAATATTTATCAAGTAAACCCACATTGGCCTATTTTTTCTACTTATACAATGTCAATGCCATTATTGAAACAAATGGCTGATAGTAATATTGCAATTGGTTTGACAGGACAGGGAGGGGATCAAGCTACTGTTGGGAACTGGGGGCATTTGGCAGATATGTTTTTTACATTAAAATGGATTACGCTTTTTCAAACGATACAAATATATAGAGATAAAAAGTCCACACTACGGAAATTATTTCTACCATATATTTTTTCAAATAAACAGAAGGCTTTAATTAAAAAAATATTTCTTCCTTTTAAAAAAGAGTATCATTTAAAAAAAGTTGCACAGTATACAGATGATACATTCAGGTTTTATAGCGTATCTCAAAAAATAAATATAGAACAGTTTACAGGACACGGACATGCGAGATATGTAGATAACAACCCATATTTGATTGCTGAAAAAATCTATGGTATAGAGTTCCGGCATCCGTTTTTTGATGTACGACTTGTAGAGTTTATGTTCAGTCTGCCTTGGGATTACAGTTATAACTATACAAACAATAGAATTAATTTAAGAGTGTTATTTAGGGAGGCTATGGTAGGTATTTTACCGGAGAAGATTAGAAAACGGCGTGATAAAGCAGAGTTTTCACAAGTAATCTATGGAGAGTTGGAAAGTCTGGATCTTGATTCTTTGCTAAATAACGCTTACTTGATACAAAAAAAGATTGTGAAAAGAAGTGACGTTGAGGATCTTGTGTCAGGGTATAAGAATGATAAAAAAAAGCTTTTCAGACTCTGGAGGTTCGTTAATGCTGAATTGTTTTATAAAAATGTTTCCAAAACACAGAAGTATGGTATAATTATAAACACAAGCAGAGAGGGGGAGGATGTATGAAAAAAGAATATGCTCAGCCCAAATTAATAGTGATGGGTTCAATGGTAAAAATCACACAAGGCGGTGTAAGTCCTACAAGCACACTTGATAACAGTAACAGTTCCTTTGATGCATCTAGCACGAAATGATGAAGAGTAGGAAGTTTAAACAGAAGAGGATGTGGTGCTCCGGACAACTCCGGTAATCTTTCTGTTTTCTGATCTCTTCCAAAGGAGAGGTTGAGTTGTAGGAACCGGTTTTAATCAGGAGTCCTCTTTTTGGATGGGTATCAAGTATATGTTAAAAAACCCGAATTTAAAATTAAAGTGCAAATATCTCTAAAAATGCTATTCAGGTCCCCTGCGGGTCTTTGAGTTTTGAGCTCATAGGGGAATCATGCAAAAGTATCTATTCGGTCTTTAAGAACACTTCCCCTGGAGATTGAATGAATGGATGAAGAGATAGGGAAAACTATTTTATGCTACACTCACAATAAACAAGTTTCAAAGGAACTTTCAAGTGAAGCAGCGTAAAATTTAATTTGCGAGCTATATCCGTGATAACGGGTTTCAATCTGTTTTGTAAAATAAGCTGAGAAGGAAGACGGAAAATAATGGACCTTAGTCAAAAAGTAAAATTCCCGGATACTGTTTTTGCTCAGGAAGTAGATGGAGAGATGGTACTGCTTGATATGAATACCGAAAACTATTTCGGACTGGATGAGGTGGGTACATCTATCTGGCAGGCGATAGAAGAGAATGAGGGGGAGTTGCAGAAGGTCTTCAGAGCACTTCTTGATCAGTATGATGTGGAAGAAGATGTATTGAAAAAAGATCTCTCTGTCTTTGTAGATAAGCTGGCGGAGAGCGGACTGGTGACAGTGCTGCGTAATGAATGTTGAATTGTAAATGGTGAATGAATGGATTTACGAACTTGTTTGAGGCAGGAAGGTATTGAGCTTCCTATAGAGATCATTGAAAAACTGGAACATTTTACTCTGTTGTTGCAAGAGTGGAACAGGGTGCACAATCTGACCGGGGCCAAAACAGTGGAAGCGATCTACGGGAACATCATAGATTCACTTTATCCCCTGGTGTTTATTGAAAGACCAAAAAGCCTGCTTGATGTTGGAACAGGAGCAGGCTTCCCCGGTTTTGTACTGGCTGCAGCGCTGCCTGAAACGGAAGTGGTTCTGGCTGAACCGTTGAAGAAACGGGTTGCTTTTTTGAAGTATGCTGCAATAGATATTGGATTGGAGAATGTGAAGGTAGAAGCAAAAAGGGTTGAAGGGGTAGAGCATACACCGTTTGATCTCATCTCTTCACGGGCTGTGACCAATACAAAACTGCTTCTCGAGCTGACAGAGAATATCAGTGATAGTCATACAAATTATCTTTTTTACAAAGGAAGCCGTGTTTTTGAAGAGATTGAAGCGGTACAACATCAGTTAGATTATGATATAGTACAGAAAAATCAGAGAAACTATCTCTATATCAGGGGTCGGGTATGATCTTGAAGCTTATCATCTTTGCGATCGCGGGGCTGCTAATTTATAAATTCTTTGGGGGCAAACTGCCTGCATTGAGAAAGAAAAGTACTTCCAAAGAGAAGAAACCTGATGGAGATACTCTTGTAGAGTGCAGTCAGTGCGGTACATACGTAACGGTCAAAGAGGCTACACTAATCAATGGCAAATACTGCTGTGATGAATGTGTATAAAAAAGTAAACTGAATACTTTTATCAAGGAGCGAAAATGATACTTATCGGACATCCATGGATCAAGAGCCCGGAGTTTTGCAGAGTCTACTCAGAAGAAGATATCAAAACGAGCAAACCTGAACAGGTTGTACTGCTTGAACCGTTGGTCGATTCACATAAACTGGCACAGTATTGTCAGGAGAACCAGATTACGTATGCAGTAGTGGTCAGCTCACTTGATGATGCGATCTATGCCAATGCACTGGGGGCTGCCTATATGATCTGCGATGAAGATATGGGACTGATGGTACAACCGGTGGCACAGGAGTATCTTTTTGATACCAAAGTACTGGTGCTGATCCAAAATGAAAAAGAGATCAGTAAAATTGCCCGTGGAGGCGTTGACGGTGTGATATTTGCAAGAGCGATCTGTTAATACCTGATGCAGGAGTTTCAGCGTTACCCTCTGACCTATTTAGTCATTCTTCTAAACAGCGCTGTCTATCTGTTTTCCTCTATATATAGCGGAAGTATTGTCGAAATGAACTTGAGGGTGCTTGTTGATATGGGCGCACTCTATGGCCCCTTGACAGTATTGCATGGAGAGTGGTGGCGGCTTTTTACGGCCATGTTTCTGCATGGCGGTATGACACATCTTTTGATGAATATGGTCTCAATCTATCTCATAGGACGTGGGATGGAGCTTTATTTCGAGAAAAAAGCCTATATTTCCATTTACCTTTTTGCCGGTCTTGTCGGAGGATTGGTATCACTTCTCGTACATCCTGAAAGTGTTGGTATAGGTGCTTCAGGTGCGATATTTGGTGTTTTTGGGGCCTTGGCCGGCTTTTTCCTGGCACACAGGAAGAGGAGAGCTGTCCGCAGTCAAGCATTCATGAAAGATTTTGCTGTGATTATGGGGATTAACCTTGTATTGGGGTTTTCCATAGAGTCTATTGATGTCACTGCACATATTGCAGGTTTGGTTGCAGGGTTCACAGGTGGCTTTATGCTTTCCAGACAGCCCAGGCTGATCTGGGTTTACGGTCTGGTGATGCTGGGAGTGATTATATCTCTTGTGCGCTATTTGCCATACTATTATGCACAGTACTATACTTAAACTTTTCTTTCTTTTTTTGTTTTTATGGGGATGCAGTACAGTACATGATCCCCATCAGCAAAGCAGCAGGAAAGTACTTGCTATACAACTTATGGAACTTGATGAGAAGATATCTTATCATGAAGCTCAGGACCTCTCTTCTGCTATTTTCCAAAGATCAGCAGTTCTCGATCAGATGTTTGAACGTACGGGGAACCCTTATATGCATAATTTCCTAGTCAATATAGGCTTAAAAAAGAAAGGGTTATGTTACCACTATAGCGATGGGCTCTACAGCTATCTAAAACAGAAAAACTATTCCGGTTTTGAATTTCATCTGGTTGGCGCGAATATTGGAGATTACTGGCGGGAGCATAATGCTCTGGTTGTAGTCGCCAAGGGGCAGAAGGTTATGGATGGTATTGTGGTTGATCCTTGGAGAGACGAACGGGAACTCTATTTTTCAAAGATATCAGAAGACAGAACCTATGAGTGGAAACATAGAATCAGGAGAGGATGCTACTGAGATCTTTATCACTTTCTGTTTGATCAAAAGCAGTGCTACTGTATAATCTGGGAAAAAAGGAAAAGGTTAACAGGATGACTGATGATGAACGTGCTATGATGATGCTGGAAAAGTCTATTTATGAAGCCCAGGCAATGCTTGAGAAGGATCAGATATTCCGGCCTTTTGCTATGCTTCTGGATAAAAACGGAGAGATAGAGAGAATAGACAACAGCATTGCAAATGCACGGGATTCCTACAGGGCACTTTATAAAGAGGTGAAACTCTACATAGAGCAGAAAGAGGTTGATATTATTGTACTGTTAGCGGATACAAAGATGCCTGAAAGTATCTCGGACGGGAGTGTTGACAGTGCAATACGTGTACATCTTGAAGAGCGTTCCCAGCAGTACAGAAAGATAGCAGGGCGCTATATCTATGTGCCTTATCAGCTTCAGCGTTCAGTCGGTAGGGAACAGATACATGCCAAACTGTTTCTTCCCAAAGCAGTGAGTTTCCCATCCGAGTTTTTAAGCTATAGTGGAAGATAGATCTTGTCCTTTAACTCTTTATACTCACTTTGTGCATCGGAGTCTATGGTGATACCGCCGCCGCTTTTATAAAGCATTTGGCTGTTTTGTTCTTCAATGAAGCGTATCATCACGCTTGAGCGTAGGCTCTTTCCGTTGAAGATACCAAATATTCCGGTATAGAATCCTCTATCATAGTTTTCTACACGATCAATAATGGAAACCGTACTTTTTTTTGGAGTACCGGTAATGGAACCTGCCGGTGTGAGTTTATCGAGTATCTTGCCAAGCTGAGCCTGCCACTCTTCAGGAAGTTTGGCTGTGATTCTAGAGCTGACCTGAAGCAGTTCCTTCTTTCCGGCTTTGATACGGTCAATATAGCGAAAATCTTCAACTTTGATATCTGTACCTACAATACCAAGATCGTTACGCATGAGATCAACGATCATAACATGTTCTGCCATCTCTTTCTCATTGGAAAGAATACGCTTTTTGGCATCAGGAATATGTGCATCAATAGTACCCTTCATCGGGTAGGTGGCAATGGTGTCTCCCTCGATCTCTACAAAACATTCCGGAGAGAAGCAGATGAATTCTCCTTTAAAATAGAGTTTATACCTGGCTCTGGCATAGGTAAAGATCTCTTTGAGTGTCAGATCGGTTTTTATGGGAGTGGCAAAGGTAAGGTTAAGCAGGTAGGTATTGCCGGAACGGATCTCTTCGAGTATCTTTTCCATTACATTTTGGTATTGGGTAAAATTAACAGGAGAGAGGGAAAATGTAAATGCTTTTTCTCTCTTTTTCGCAGGATAGTTACGCCACTCTTCCAGTTTGTAGAAGATATCCTTGTCAAGCTTGTCCAGGGGCTGTACAAAGAGTTTGTTTTTGTCATAGGAGATAATGAAAAGAAAAGGTGTCCTGGTTTTGCCAAGCCGGTTTATTTTATCAAAACCCTCTTGTGAAGACAACCAGTGGTTTTCAGTGTCTAACGTATGGTGTGTAACGTGTAGACCGGTAACCCTCTCTCCTTTTTCTCTACACACTATACACTACCTATTATACATTAGTTATTGCTGTCCAGCAGCAGTAATTTCAAGATGGCCATTCTCATAAAGACACCGTTCTTTACCTGGGTCAGTACTTTGCATCTTGGGTCATCGAGTATTTCATCGGAGATGTCTATATTCCGCATGACAGGTCCGGGATGCAGAATAAGGATATCTCTGTTGCCAAGATGTTCTTTGGTAATGCAGTAGTGTCTGGCATATTCATCATAGTCTTCAAAAATTGGTTTGGCATGGCGTTCAAGCTGTGCACGAAGGCTCATGATGACATCGACCTGGTTGATAACATCTTTCAGGTTTTCGTATTGGGGAAGTTTGATGTTTTCAGGCTGGAACGGTTTGGGTGCGACAAGCAGAACTTTCATGCCCATACGTGAAAGCAGACGTATACCGGAGCTGGCCACTCTTGAGTTGACGATATCCCCGACAATAGCGATGGTTTTCCCCTCAATGTTTCCGTCAAAATGTTCCATTAGTGTAAAAAGATCGAGCAGGGCCTGTGTCGGATGGGCATGATTTCCTGCACCGGCATTGATAACAGGGGTCATCTGCATATTTGCCAAGATGCCGGGTGCTTCATTTTCCTCATGGCGGATAATGACACCGTCGGGCTCCATTGCACAGAGGTTTGCAAAAGTATCCTCAAGACTTTCTCCTTTTTTTGTGGAAGAGCGTGAAGGGTCAAGGTGTACGACTGCCGCCCCCAGACGTTTGGCAGCTACTTCAAATGAGCTGCGTGTACGGGTTGAGGGCTCAAAAAATAGTGTGATAAGCAGTTTGTCCTTTAGCAGTTGCGGTGGTCTCTGTGTTTTGAATCGCTTTGCATCTTCAAGCAGGTCGGTTATCTGGCTGTCAGTAAAATTATTTGTATCTATAAGATGTTGCATGGGTGATCATCCTCTGTTGTTCCTGTGCTTTGTACGGGAATCCGTTCTTTGGAAAAGATTATAGCAAAGGTGTGGTAAAAGGGGAGTTTGGTTTCATACCAACTCTAAAGAATCTGATCCTGTAGTGATTCTGCAAACTTTTCCAACCCTTTTTCCGTACTCCACCATCCTGGAAATACTTCATCATAATAGGGCTGTGTAACTTTGGAAAAATCTTTTTTGCCCTCATATAGATTGACACACCATTCAAAGTCGATATCGAAACTTCGCAAAGCCATTATCGAGAGGAGGGTATCGTTGATGCAGCCAAGCCGGCTCGGTGTAACAAGCAGTGCTTTGCTTTCCAACTCTTTGATGAGATTGATTACCAGGTATTCTCTGGTAATGGGAACCATCAACCCGCCTGCACCTTCAACAAGCAGAATATCACATCTTTTTAACAGCATGTCATGCTTCTCAATAAGGTACTGCAGATCTATCTTATGCTCAAGGTCGGCACAGAAAGGGGCTGCAGGCAGTTTAAAGGTATAGGCGGTAATATCCTGTACTGTCAATGATTTAAAGTCAGGATTGACCGATTGACATGCCTGAAGCAAAGCCGTAGCATCGGCCGCTTCATTTGTGACACCTGTCTCAATGGGTTTATAGACACCTGGTTTTACTCCTTTTTCTGCCAATAGCTCTATAAGCCTCAGTGTGGTGTGAGTCTTGCCTACATTTGTACCTGTAGCGGTGATAAAAAGAGTGTTCACTTGCATTTCTCCATTTTTTTTGTATAATATAGAGTCTTACATGAAACATGTGTAAGTATCAATAAATTATTAATCAGGATTTTAACATAAGATGCCAAAGTTTGAAGAAGAATTAGATGTTGCTTTAGAACTGCAGGAACCACAACTTTTTAAAGTGCTGCTGCACAATGATGATTATACAAGTATGGATTTTGTGGTAGAGGTATTGATGGGGATCTTTCATAAGACACACAGCCAGGCAGAGCAGATCATGTTACAGATCCATGAAAAGGGAAAAGCGATCTGTGGGGTATATACCTACGAGATTGCACAGATGAAGGTTGAGCAGGTAAAAGAGCTCGCCAAGCAGAATGAATTCCCTCTTCTTGCAACAATGGAAGAGGATGCATGAAAGAATGAAAGGTATATAAATGATCAGTGTAGCATTGAATGATGTATTTAAAGAGGCGGTAAGCTATGCCAAAGAGAACCGTCATGAGTATTTGACCGTAGAACATGTTTTCCTAGCGATCGTACGGTCGGAAAAAGGAAAAGATATTTTAGAGACACTGGGTGCAGATATAGCTAGGCTTGAAAAAGGAATAGTTGAGCATATACATAAAACGATTCCGACACTCAAAGAGGCTGTAGAGCCTTTTGAGACAGTCGCACTTTCACGTGCCATCAACGATATGATGACTCATATCCATTCGGCAGGACGTACCGAAGCAAAGGTAGGAGATATGCTTGCATCCATTTTTATGCAGGAACACTCCTATGCGGTCTATCTGATGAAAAAAGAGGGGATCGCACGTATAGATATCCTGGAAGTGATCTCACACAACCATACGGAGGAGGGTGCTCCTTCCAAACAGAGTGAGAAAGAGGAGACACTGCTTGAACAGTTTACGATAGAACTTGTTTCCCTGGCAAAGACCGGTAAGATCGATCCGGTGATAGGACGGGTTGATGAGATAAATCGTGTAATGCAGACACTGTGTCGCCGCAAAAAGAACAATCCTTTACTGGTAGGAGAACCGGGGGTCGGTAAAACAGCGATCGCTGAAGGGTTGGCGCTTAAGATCTCTGAGGATGAGGTCCCTGATGTACTAAAAAACTCAAAAGTCTATGCGCTGGACATGGGAGCGCTTGTCGCGGGTACCAAATACAGGGGTGATTTTGAGAAGCGACTCAAGGGGATCATTAAGGAGCTTACGGTACAGAAGGATGCCATTCTCTTCATTGATGAGATCCATACAATGGTTGGTGCGGGTGCGACCAGCGGAGGAAGTATGGATGCCAGCAACCTGCTTAAGCCTGCACTTGCACGAGGAGAACTCAAGTGTATTGGTGCGACAACTTATGGTGAGTTCAGGAATTTTTTTGACAAAGACAAAGCACTCAGCCGCCGTTTTGCGAAGATCGATGTGGAAGAGCCAAGCATTGAGGATACCTTTACGATCCTCAAAGGAGTCCAGCACAAATATGAGAATTTTCATAAGATCAATTTTACCGATGAAGCATTGCAGAGTGCCATTGACCTTTCCGTAAAGTATCTGCATGACCGTTTCCTGCCGGATAAGGCAATGGATATTATTGATGAAGTAGGGGCCCATTTTATGCTTCGTGGAAAAGAGGGGGTTGACGTCACGCCAAAAGATATTGAAGAGAGTGTAGCAAAGATGATGAAGCTGCCTTCAACGGTCATCGGAACGGATGATACGAAGAAGCTCAAGAATCTTGAAAAAGATCTCAGAGCGCATATTATCGGGCAGGATGAAGCGATTTATGTACTGTCAGCAGCGATCAAACGTTCGTATGCCGGACTTACCGGAGAGAACAAGCCTATTGGTTCATTTCTTTTTGTAGGACCAACGGGTGTGGGGAAAACAGCATTGGCTACGCAATTGGCGCAAACCATGCATGTACACTTCGAACGCCTGGATATGAGTGAGTATATGGAAGCGCACACTGTCAGTCGTCTGGTAGGTGCACCTCCGGGGTATGTCGGCTATGAACAGGGTGGACTGCTTACAGAGATGATCAAAAAACATCCTCATACTGTACTGCTGCTTGATGAGATCGAAAAAGCGCATCCTGATATTATGAATATTCTGCTTCAGATCATGGATGGTGCAAAGTTGACAGATAACAACGGTGTTGTAAGTGATTTTAAAAATGTCATACTTATTATGACCTCTAATCTTGGAACCAAGGAACCAAATGTTATGGGCTTTACGAAAGATACATCAGTGAAGACCGACAAAGCGATTAATGCATTCTTTGCACCGGAGTTCCGAAACCGTCTCAGCGCCATTGTCGAATTTAACCCGCTTAAACTTGAGGCACTTATCGAGATAGCTGACAGAGAGGTTGAGAAACTGAATACTCTGCTAAGATCCAAAAAGATCAAAGTCAAACTGACAAAAAAAGCCAAAATCTATCTGGCGCAAGAGGGATATGATGAACGCTACGGTGCAAGACACATTGCCCGTGTGATCGATGAGAAGATCAAAGAGGCACTGACCGATGAGATACTCTTTGGTAAACTGAAAAAGGGCGGAACGGTCAAAGTCGGTTTCAGTGACGGTAAACTGACTTTCAACTATGGAGCAAAATAAATGCACCATCAGTATTTTAATTTAATAAATAAAAGTATTGCTCTGCAAAGTATACTGACATTATTGACTGTTCCTTGTTCCTCAGCCACTAAAAAGCTCCGCAGGAGCTTTTAAAATGGGATCAATGTTTGATGAGGAGGATTATCTGATTCCTCCGCTGAGCAACTATTCGTATGCATTTCCCAGCCCTCGTTTTGCTTCGGATGAAGGACTGCTTGCCTATGGAGGAGATCTTTCATCAACACGATTGTTGACAGCATATCGTAACGGCATTTTCCCGTGGTACCTGGAGGGAGATCCCATTTTATGGTGGTCACCAAATCCAAGACTGCTGCTCTACCCGAAAGATTTTAAAGTAAGAAAGTCTTTCAGAAGAGTATTGCGTAACGGTGGATTCCGTGTAACATTTGATCACTGTTTTGCTGATGTTATCAGGTACTGTGCCACTGTACCCAGAGAAGGGCAGAAGGGCTCATGGATAGTACCTGAGATGCAGGAGGCATATATCCGTTTGCATGAAGAGGGATATGCCCATAGTGTAGAGGTATATAAAGATGAGGAACTGGTCGGTGGACTTTACGGTGTTTCAATGGGAAAAGCTTTTTTTGGAGAGTCGATGTTTTCTCTGATGACCGATGCTTCCAAAGTGGCATTTAAAGCGCTCAGTGATGTTTTAGGAGAGAGAGGTTATGATTTTATCGACTGCCAGATGAAGACCGACCATATGGTTGGACTTGGGGCCCAGACAGTGGACCGTAACCGTTTTTTATATGAGCTTGAACAGACACTGCAAAAACCAAGTGATATCGGCTCATGGCAGAATTTTAGATGGAAATATAAGGAAAAGACAGATGGTAAATAGAGAGATCGGTTTCTCGTTGTGGTTGGATTTTGTAGAGCGGGACTATTTGAAAAATGCATTCGGAGCTTTGATAGAAAAAGGGATTATTAACGGCGCGACAAGCAACCCGGCTATTTTTGCATCTGCGATTACAAGTTCTCCTGCCTATAAAGAACAGTTGGAGAGTCTCTCGGGGAAAAGTCCAAAAGAGAAGTATGAGGCATTGGCGATTGAAGATATCAGAACGGCCGCACAGGCTTTGCGACCGCTTTATGATGAGGGAAATGACGGATATATTTCCATTGAGGTTGACCCTTTTCTCTCCAATGATACGCAAGGTACGATCGAAGAGGGGAGAAGACTTTTTGAAACAATAGGAGAACCCAATGTAATGGTCAAAGTACCAGCGACCAATGCGGGATATGAAGCAATGAGCACACTGCTCTCTGAAGGTATTTCTGTTAATGCGACACTGATTTTTTCACCAACACAGGCCGGGCGCTGTATCAAAGCAATGCAAAAAGGGATGGAACAGACCGACAGAAAAGTGGATGGTGTGATATCTGTCTTTGTCAGCCGGTTTGACAGAATGCTCGACAATGAACTTGCGCAAAACGGTATAGACACTTCACTGACAGGTATTTATAATGCTGCAAAGATATACAACATGATCGAAAAGTGCGGCAGTGAAAATATTCGTACACTTTTTGCAAGTACAGGAGTAAAAGGTAATGATCTGCCTGCCTACTACTATATGCGTGAGCTGCTTGCCTCCCATTCTGTCAACACTGCACCGTTGGCGACCATTGAATCCTATATATCCGTAAAACCGACACCGGCTAAACTTCCTTTGGAAGAGACAGTAATAAACGGGTATTTTACAAAGTTGTCAGATAGCGGTTTTGATATGGAAACGGTTTATGCTACACTGTTAAAAGAGGGGTTGGAAGCGTTTGAACAAGCGTTCCAGGAGATGCTGGATACGTTAAATCGATAAAAGGAAACGCGCATGGAAGAGAGACTCAAACTGTACCTACGTACGATGATAAGCAATAAAGGAAGTGATCTTCATTTGAAATCCGGCTCCCACGTAAGAGTGAGAATAGACGGTGTCTTGAAGCTTCTGGGTAAAGATGAGCTCACTTCACAGCAGATGGATGAGCTCGCCAGAGAGATTACGACAACAGAACAATACGGGAAGCTTAAAACAGAGCGTAATCTGGATTTTTCCTATACACTTGGAAAAGAGTATCGTTTCAGAGTGAATTTCTTTTACCAGATGGACGGACTAAGTGCGGTGTTCCGGATCATTCCTATTGAAATTTTAACTATTGAACAGCTGAAACTCCCCAAGGTAATCAATGATTTTGCCAATATACAGCGCGGACTGGTACTGGTGACGGGAGTGACCGGATCGGGAAAATCTACTACCCTGGCTGCACTTCTGGAAAAGATCAATGCTGAACAGAAAAAGCATATTATCACCATTGAAGACCCTATAGAGTTTGTACACAAAGACAGAGGTTGTCTGATCAACCAGAGAGGTATCGGACAGGATACCTACTCTTTTTCCGATGCATTGAGAGCAGCTTTGAGAGAAGATCCCGATATCATCCTTGTCGGCGAGATGCGGGACCTTGAAACGATCGATATTGCGATGCATGCGGCAAATACAGGCCACCTGGTATTTTCAACACTGCATACGCTGGATGCCAAAGAGACTATTGACAGAATTGTCGGTATGTTTCCCAATGATGAGCAAAACCGTATCAGGATGTCTTTGGCTTCGATACTTGAAGGGGTGATCTCCCAGCGTCTGATCCCAACCAAACGAGGAGGGAGGGTTGCCGCAATAGAGGTGCTGAAAAAGACAGCACGTATTACACAGCTTATTGCAGAAAAACGTGATGCTGAAATTCCTGATGCACTTTTTGAAGGGAAAGATATCTATGGAACACAGACATTTGACCAGGCACTGCTTGATATATACAGAACGGGAGAGATAGATGCCCAAACAGCACTGGACTATGCAACCAATCCGGCTGACATGAAACTTAAAATGCAAGGGGTGGGCAAAGGTGCTATTGTTGATGAGAATGCTGGGAAAGACGGACTGGATGTCCTTGAACTTAAAGATGAGAATGAAGGATAGTTTAAAAAAAATTCGGTATAATCCGTTCCTATTTTAATTTAAGGACATAAAAATGTTAGAAGGTATCGTTAGAGAGAGTATCGGAAAGACTACTGCAAAGAAGCTTAGAAGAGATGGTTATCTAACTGCAAACCTTTACGCGAACGGCGTAGAGAATATTCAAGCCGCTTTTAAACGTGGTGAGTTTGCAAGAGCAGTTAGAAATAAGGATAGCCTTACTTTCCCTGTAAAAGTGGGGGACAAAGAGCTTAACGTTGTAATCCAGGAGTATCAACTGCATCCTATTCACGGAGAAGTAGTACATGTAGACCTTAGAATTGCGGTTCCTGGTCAGGTGACAGACTACCTTGTACCGGTTGTAACACACGGAACACCGGTTGGTCTGAAAAACAAAGGTGTACTTGTTATGTCAAAAAGAAGAGTGAAGGTAAGAGGTGCCATTGAGAATATACCGGCAAAATTTGACCTTAACGTTGAACCGCTACAGAGAGATGACTCTATCCTTATCAGAGATGTTGAAGTACCTGAAGGGTGCAGAATGATGGACAGACCGGATGTTGCTATTTGTGGTGTAATTAAAGCCAAATAATGAAAGTATTGTCGTGACACTCTTCGTAGGTCTGGGAAACCCGGGATCACAATACGAAGATACACGCCACAATATTGGTTTCAAGGTCATCGACGCACTTGTAGATGACACTGGAGCCAGAGATATCTCCAAAACAGCATTTCACGGTATGCTTTACCGTACAACCAATACCCTTTTTCTAAAACCTGTTACCTATATGAACCTTTCAGGCAAGAGTGTACTTCCTGTCAAGCAGTTTTTCAAAGTCGATCTGGAGAATATTATTGTGGTCCATGATGATATTGATCTTCCTTTTGGTGCGGTACGTTTTAAAAGAGGGGGCGGACATGGTGGACATAATGGTTTAAAGTCAATAGATGCTATGGTCGGTAGAGAGTATCTGCGTGTGAGAATAGGTGTAGGAAAACCTGAACGAAAATCACAGGTGGCGGATTATGTACTGCATGATTTCAATGCAGAAGAGATAACATTGCTCAGGTCACTTATTGATCATGTTGTTAGCGCATGTAAAGCACTTTTGAAGCATGAGCTCAATGAAGTCAAGTCACACTACACTCTTAAGTCTATAGAGGCACTGCACGTATGAGTCTGCTGAATCCTCCTCGTTATTTTTTCTATATTGCCAAACACTATATCAAAAACCTTTTGGCCATCCTTTTTGGATTGGCATTTGCCTTTGCTGCGATCGATTATTTCCAGCATATTCAGAAATTGGATGTTGCAGGCAACTACAAGATCCTCTATATCTACTATATGTGGCAGGAGGCATTAGGTCTTCTCTATCCTTTAGCGATCGTTTTTGCTCTCATTATGACCAAGCTGACTTTTGTCAAGCAGAATACCATGGGAGCATTCCATGCTTTCGGGTACAGTAAAAAACGTCTTGTTGTACCGTTGATGTCTGTTGCAGTGCTTATCTATGCTCTCTTTACCTATCTGCATACCACAGAGTTTTCTTATGCAAAGGATAAAGCAGCTGTGCTTTTGGAAAAACAGCTCAATGCCTATGATGTCAATGATCTTTTCTTCAAATACAATGATACATTTGTCTATATGAAAAAGCTTGATCCTGTGCATAAAAAGCTCGAAGATATTACGATCTTCAAAGTATCCGGCTACAGGGTACTCTATACGATTCATGCACCCTATGCGGTTTTTGATGGAGAAGAATGGGATGCGAAAGATGCTACACTCAAGACACATATATATGAAGATGGCAAACTGGTTCGCTACCAAATTGAGCATAAAAAAAATATTAAAACGCTTAAAGGCTACAAACCCAAGATAATAGAGTCACTTTATCAAGGGAAAGCACTCAATATTGTTGATGCCTATACGACCTGGAAACTGCTTGAAGAACAGCATCTTAATTCTGACAAGATACGTGCAGTTCTTTATGAAAAGACAGTGATGCCTCTTTTTGCTTTGGCAATGTTACTTATTCTTTTTTTCAAACTCCCTTTTCATGCAAGGATGATGCATGTTGGACTGGTTATCGCGTCTGCTTTGGGATCGACTTTTGTTGTTTGGGGGATATTGTTCGGTTTGAACCAGATTGGTGCCAATGGTGTATTGCCACCTGAGGTGACAGTGATTTTGCCTATAGGACTGCTTTGGGTCTATGCGATCTATGTCTTTTTTACAAATGAACGAAGTATCGTATAGACTTCTGAATCTACTCACGTCTCTCTGTTAGGGCACCTCTAATCAATTTTTAGATAAAATCACTTCAAATATCAAGAGGATAGTAAATGTCTATAGACTATAAAGGACTGGTGGAGAAATACGGTTCTCCGCTCTACATGTATGATTTTGATTATATTGAAAACCGTTACAGAACACTCAAAGAAGCTTTTGCAGGGAAAAAGTCACTTATTAACTATGCAGTCAAAGCCAACTCCAATCTTTCTGTGATTCAACATTTGGCAAAGCTTGGTGCCGGAGCTGATTGTGTAAGTATCGGTGAAGTCAGACGTGCATTGGATGCGGGTGTAGATAAGTACAAGATCATTTTTTCAGGTGTAGGAAAGCGTGATGATGAGATCGAGGAGGCATTGAAAAGAGATATTTTAATGCTCAACCTTGAGAGCGAAGCAGAGATGAAACGTGTGGAGATGGTGGCAAAAGCTCTGGGTAAAGAAGCACGTATTTCCATCCGGGTTAATCCCAACATCGATCCTCAGACGCATCCCTATATCTCGACAGGCCTGCATGAGAATAAGTTTGGGGTTGAGATCGATATGGCAAAACGTATGTATATTTATGCAAACAAGTCAGAGTATCTTAATCCGGTAGGGATACATTTTCATATCGGTTCACAGTTGACCAACCTTGATCCGATTAAAGAGTCGGCTATGATCGTTGCAGATCTGGTACGTTCACTTAGAGCAATTAAGATCGATATCAAGTTCTTTGATGTGGGTGGCGGAATAGGTGTAGTCTATGATGATGAAACACCTATCCCGGAGAGAGCCTACACAGAAGCGATCTCTGAGGCAACCAAAGGGTTGGATGTGACACTGCTTTGCGAGCCCGGACGCTATATGGTTGCTAATGCCGGTGCTTTCTTTACAAAAGTTCTATACGAGAAGAACAACGACGGTAAGCGTTTCGTGATCGTTGATGGCGGAATGAATGATCTGATCCGACCAAGTCTTTACAATGCATATCATAAGATCGAAGCAGTGGGAGCAGAGGGAGAAAAGACACCTGCTGATGTTGTCGGTCCTGTTTGTGAGAGTGGTGATTTCTTTGGAAAGAATGTACCGCTGCCACCATTGAATCATAACGACATCATTGTGGTACAGTCGGCAGGAGCTTATGGCTTTACAATGGCAAGTAACTACAATACACGTCCAAAACCTGCTGAAATTGCGTTACAAGGTGGAACGGACAGACTGATCCGAAGACGTGAGACCTATGAAGATCAGGTACGTCTGGAGAAAGAGTTCTTGGAATAAAATGATAAATAACGTTGATAAGCGACAGGTCACACAAATACTTTGCCGAAGATATCGTAGTGTATACCTTCAGTTGGAGTCCGGTGTGAACGTACTCAAAAAGACTTCGCTTCTTTGGCGTTATAACAAGGAGTAGGTATGACACTGGATGAGTTACGAGAGAAAATAGACCATATTGACGATACACTGCTTAAACTATATAATGAACGTATGGAACTGGTGCACCAGGTGGGTGAACTGAAAAATACTACCGGTGCACCCATTTATCGTCCTGAACGTGAGCAGGAGATATTGAAGCGTCTTAAAGAACACAATCACGGAAAGCTTACTGATGAAGCGATAGATGCTCTATTCCTGGAAATGTTTGCCGTTGCACGTAATCTTGAACGTCCTGAAGCCATTGCCTATCTTGGACCGGAAGCAAGTTTTACCCATCAGGCAGCAGAGAGCAAGTTTGGTGCAATGAGTGTCTATTTCCCCGTTGCGACTATCAAAGGAGTATTTCGTGAAGTCAGTAATGGTAAGGCTAAATTCGGTGTTGTGCCTATAGAGAACAGTTCCAACGGTATTGTGAGTGATACGATCAACTGCCTGAATGACTATGACTTGAAGATTATTGCCGAGGTGGTTGTGGAAATTCACCATGTGCTTGCAACTGAGGCAGAGAATATAAAGGATATTGAGCGTATCTATTCCAAAGATATCGCTTTTGGGCAGTGTCAGAATTTTTTGAGTGACTTCGGTTTTGACGAGGTTGAACAGATTCCTGTGGAGTCTACAGCAAAAGCGGCTAAACTGGCGGCGGAGGATCCTCAGAGTGCAGCGATCTGTTCTGCCGTTGCAGCCAAGATCTATAACCTCCCGGTCCTTTTTGAGAATATTGAAGATAACCAGAATAATAGAACACGATTTTTTATTGTCAGCGATTTTGAGAATGCACCAAGCGGCAATGACAAGACATCACTTTTGGTAAAATTGCCGAACAAGCCGGGTTCACTGGTTGAATTTCTTAATGATTTTGAAGCGGCGAATATTAATCTGACAAAGATAAAATCACATATTGTCGAAGGCGTATCGGTCTTTTTCATAGAGTTTAACGGGCATAAAGATGACCCAAAGATCAAAGAGATCATCCAAAAGCATAAAGATGTGATCAAGGTACTCGGTTCTTATGTCAAGGAGACGGATGATATCTGATCAATGCTGTTGCATTTGTTCAGTGGGAGAAAGGAATGCAGAAAGTCTCAGTTTGCTTTTCTCTGCAAGGTTTTTATTTAATGTAAGATGGGACTTCTCCCATCATCTGAAGGATAGTAATGAAGTTCAATAAAGTGTTAGAGAGTATTAAAACTTATGAAGCAGGAAAGCCTATCGAACTGGTGGTGCGTGAGTTCGGTATTTCCCCTGAAGAGGTGGTCAAACTGGCGTCCAATGAGAACCCTATAGGTACAAGTCCTGCTGTAGCAGAGGTCATTAGAAAAAATGCAGACAAAGCACACCTCTATCCTGATGACAGTATGTTTGAACTGAAAGAAGTACTTTCCCGAAAGTTTAGTGTAGAAGATGAGAATATTATCATTGGTGCGGGATCAGATCAGGTATTGGAGTTTATTTCCAGGGCGCTGCTGAATGAGAACGAGTCGGTCTTGATGTCGGCAGTAACCTTTGCAATGTATGAGATCTATGCCAGACAAATGGGTGCAAAGATTGTAAGAACACCGAGTTATGAGCACAAAGCTGATGAGTTTCTTGATGCTTATAATGAATATAAACCAAAGATCGTTTATATCTGCACACCCAATAATCCGACCGGAGATGCAACCGGCAAAGAAGAGGTATTGCGAATCATAGAAGCGATCGACAATGATACGCTGGTAGTGGTTGATGGTGCCTATATGGAGTATGCGGCAGCAAAAGATACAAAATATGCTATTACACCAAACGATCTTTTAGGTTATGAAAATGTTATCTATCTTGGTACCTTTTCAAAAGCATACGGGCTTGGAGGTATGCGTGTAGGATACGGGATCGCACAGAGAGACTTGATCAAAGAGCTTTACAAGATGCGTCCGCCGTTTAACATCACGACACTTTCACTGGCTGCAGCGATCGAAGCGGCAAAAGATAATACTTTCGTAAAAGAATCCATTGCGCTGCATCAGGAGCAGATCAAGCGTTATGAAACCTTTGCCCGAGAGAATGGGTTTACATATATAGACAGTTATACCAACTTTATCACCTATCTGTTCCCGGATTCGATGAATTCTACAGATATCTCTGATATGCTGTTAAAGCGGGGGGTGATCATCCGAAACCTGGCCTCTTATGGAATGAATGCTGTACGGATTACTATCGGAACGGAGCGTCAGAACGACATCTTCTTCAAACATTTTGCAGAGGTTATTGCTTGAAACGTGTTGAGGTGGTCAAGGCAGGTGAGGTAAAGACCGAACCATTTGTACTGGAAGATTTCATCGAAGCTAAAGTTAAACCTGTTACTATGGAAAAAATAACAAAAAAGCGATTGAAAGAGACAGCAAAAGAGCTAGGGCTTTCGTATGATGATGAGAAGCTTGTCTTTGCCAAGAAGATATTGATGTATTATATGACTAAGCAATAGAGAGAAAATAATGGATATTAAAGACTATACGGTTGAAGAGCTTGAAGTACTGGCACAGAAGATAAGAGACCGCATACTTGCAACGGTAAGTAAAAATGGCGGACACTTGAGTTCAACAATGGGTGCAACTGATCTGATTGTAGCGATGCACAAGGTCTTTGATGTAAACAAAGACCCGTTTATTTTTGATGTCAGTCATCAGGCTTACGCACATAAACTTCTGACCGATCGATGGGAGACTTTTGATACATTACGTCAGTTTGGAGGGATCAGCGGGTATACCAAACCCAAAGAGTCTTCATATGATTATTATGTAGCAGGGCACAGTTCCACTTCCATTTCATTGGCAGTTGGAGCAGCCAAAGCGATCGCACTCAAAGGAGAGGAGCGCATTCCGGTAGCATTTATCGGTGATGGAAGTATGAGTGCAGGGATGGTCTATGAGGCACTTAATGAATTGGGGGATCGTAAGTATCCTGTGGTGATCATTCTTAATGACAATGAGATGAGTATTGCCAAACCGATCGGTGCAATATCCAAACTGCTGTCACAGACGATGGCTGGTTCTTTCTATCAGAAGTTCAAGGGAAAAGTGGAGAAGGTACTGGACCATTTTCCCGAAGGTGCGACCTATATGGCTAAGCGCTTTGAAGAGTCTTTTAAGCTGATCACTCCAGGTATTCTTTTTGAAGAGATGGGTATAGAATATATTGGTCCGGTGGACGGACATGATATCTCTTCACTGGTTGAAACGATGGAAGTAGCAAAGCAGTTTGGCAAGCCGGTAATCATACATGCCCAGACAACCAAAGGTAAAGGATATGAGATCGCAGAGGGAACCAAAGAGCATTGGCATGGTGTTGGTGCATTTGATCCGGAAACCGGTAAAGCATATAAAAAAAGCAGTGCCAAATCTGCGACACAGATTTTTTCGGAAACACTGGTTTCTATGGCAGATGAAGATGAAAAGATCGTAGGAGTGACTGCTGCAATGCCAAGCGGTACGGGACTTAGTGCCGCCATGGAGAAGTATCCTGAACGCTTTTGGGATGTTGCCATTGCCGAGCAGCATGCAGTAACCTCCATGGGACCATTGGCAAAAGAGGGATTTAAACCTTTCTGTGCCATCTATTCTACTTTTTTGCAAAGAGGGTATGACCAGGTGATCCATGATATTGCTTTGATGGACTTGGGTGTGGCATTTGCTCTGGATCGTGCAGGAATCGTAGGAGAAGACGGAGAGACGCATCAGGGAGTTTTTGATATCTCTTATCTGAGAGCTATCCCCAATATGACGCTTTTAGCACCGTATAATGAAACAACAATGAAACTGGCAATGGCGTTTGCCAAAGAGTATGATCATCCGTGTGCCTTCAGGTACCCAAGAGGATCCTTCCTCGCTGAGGATTGCCAGTGCCCTGCTTTTGAACTTGGTAAGTCTGTACTGCTTCAAGAAGGGGAGGAGATCCTTTTTATCGGGTATGGTAACGGTGTAGGAAGAGCAGAACAGACTGCGGCTTTATTGGAGAAAAAGGTGGCAATACTTGACCTTCGCTTTGTCAAGCCCTTGGATGAAACAATGCTTGAATCGTTGAGTAAACGTTATAAGCAATGGTATGTTTTCTCAGACTCCGCAAAGCGTGGAGGTGTAGGTTCTGCGATTCTGGAATTTCTGAACGGAAAAGGGATCAGTGATATATCGTTAACTTCATTTGAGTATGATGACGCTTTCATTACCCATGGGAATACTAAGCTGGTAGAAGAGAGTCTTGGATTGTTGCCTGAACAACTGGCCGAACGGGTAAAAAATTAACAGTTAAAAACTAAAGAAGATTGTAAGGTGCATTTTTAATGCACCGGTTCAAGTGTTGAACTTAATAAAGTGATAGTTTATCTTTTTATTAAGTTCAGTGACAGTGGACGAACTTAATATTTAAAAGGATTAAAAATGGCTAACGAATACATTTTTACCAGTGAGTCAGTAACCGAAGGGCATCCTGACAAGATGGCAGACCAGATCTCAGATGCGATCCTGGACTACATCATTAAAGAGGACCGCAATGCCAGAGTGGCATGTGAAACGTTACTGAGCAATGGTTTTTGTGTTATTGCAGGAGAATTAAAGACAACAGCATATGCGCCAATGCAGGAAATTGCACGTGAAGTGGTAAGAGATATCGGTTATACCGATGCATCTTACGGGTTTGACTATCGCTCAGCCGGTGTATTGAACGGAATTGGAGAACAGTCGCCGGATATCAATCAGGGAGTTGACCAGGCAGATGGTGAGATTGGTGCAGGTGATCAGGGACTGATGTTCGGATATGCCTGTAAAGAGACACCTGAACTGATGCCTCTTCCTATCTCATTGGCACACAAGATCACAGCCAAGTTGGCTGAAGTAAGAAAAAACGGAACTGTTCCTTTTCTCCGTCCCGACGGAAAAGCACAGGTCTCAGTAAAATATGTTGATGGGAAACCGGTCGGTGTTGATACGGTCGTTGTCTCTACCCAGCATCATGACAATGTCTCGCTGGCACAGGTGCAAAAGGCAGTACGCCAAGAGGTTATTACCCCTGTACTTGAAGCATATGATATGCTTAGTGATGAGATCACCTACCATATTAATCCGACAGGCCGTTTTGTTATCGGTGGTCCTCAGGGTGATGCCGGTTTGACAGGAAGAAAGATTATAGTTGACACCTATGGGGGGTCATGTCCGCATGGTGGAGGTGCTTTCTCAGGAAAGGATCCAACAAAAGTAGACCGCTCTGCAGCCTATGCAGCACGCCACGTGGCTAAAAATCTTGTGGCTGCAGGTGCCTGTGAAAAAGCGACACTGCAGATCGCTTATGCAATCGGTGTAGCTGAGCCGGTCTCTATTTATGTCGATACCCATGGTACTTCCAATATAGAGGAAGAAAAGATTATTGCATGTGTCAAAGAGTTATTCGACCTGACACCAAAAGGGATCATGGATTCTCTCGATCTGTTACGTCCGATCTATCGAAAAACAGCGGCCTATGGACACTTTGGTAGAGAAGAAGAGGATTTCAGCTGGGAAAAATTGGATAGGGTAGATGAGATTAGAACCTATTTAGGGATATAATTAAAGAATAATTTAAATAAGTTTTGCTATAGTTTGAGCATCTTACATAAAGGAGAAACAAATGGCAGTAATTATTACAGATACTTGTATCAACTGTGCCGCTTGTATTGACGAATGTCCAGTAGAAGCGATCGTTGATGAGGATGATAACCCAACAGGTGAGGAGATCTACTACGTATACCCAGACAAATGTGTTGAGTGTGTAGATTACTTTGAAGTTCCGGCATGTGCAGAAGCATGTCCTACTGAAGGATGTATCCAGTGGGATGATCCAGTAGAAGGAATGCCTGCGTCACCAAACAGAGGGGAAAAAGGTACGCCGGTAATCGAGGACTAATTTCCATTTTACGTTACGGTCGGGGCTTCCCGGCCGACCTATCTATATTTCAAGAAAATCACCTTTTAATCAAAAATTAATATCTATTTAGATACAATTCCGCCCGAATACTTCTCTGTGAAGTAAATTATCCCTTAGGAATATATGTATGGAACAAACACTATCAATTATCAAACCAGATGCAGTAGCAAAAAATGTTGTAGGGCAGATTCTTGCACGTTTTGAAGCAGCCGGACTTAGAATTGCAGCAACAAAAAAGACTAGACTCTCAAGAGTAGATGCAGAAGCATTTTATGCGGTTCACAAAGATCGTCCTTTCTTCAATGATCTTGTAGAATTCATGATCTCGGGACCGGTTGTGGTTTCTGTTCTTGAAGGTGAAAATGCAATGGCAAAGAACAGAGAGCTTATGGGAGCAACAAACCCTAAAGAAGCTGAACCGGGAACCATAAGAGCGGATTTTGCAGACAGCATTGATGCAAATGCAGTACACGGAAGTGACTCTTTGGAAAATGCAGCAGTTGAGATCAGTTTCTTTTTTGCCCAAAGAGAAATACATTAATTAAGAACGTTTTTGAAAATTCTTTTTGACAAAGTAGGTTCAACAGCAAAGCCTGTTGAACTGGATGTTCAGGGTGTGAAACTGACCGGAACACTACAAAAGAGCGGTTATCATCGTGTCTTGCTCAATGCCAAAATGGAGGGAAGTCTTCCTCTTATATGTGATCGCTGCGGTCAAGTATTTGACCAGGAGATCACAACACCGCTGAAGCTGACGCTCAGTGATCAGGTATCTGAAGATAAAGATGATTTGGATATAATTGAGTTTTTAGATGGCGTTATCGATGTAACGTACATACTTGAAAGCGAAATTAATGCGATCGAAGGTGCATTCCACTACTGTGACAATTGTGACGGAAGTGAAGAGACACTGGAAATAGAATATTAAAACAACGAAGAAAAGGATGAACTATGGCAGTACCTAAGAGACGTGTGAGCCACACAAGAGCAGCAAAAAGAAGAACACATTACAAATTGACACTTCCAATGCCGGTTAAAGATGCAGATGGAACATGGAGAATGCCTCACCACATGAATATGACTACAGGTGAGTACAAAACAACAAAAGCGTAATCTGAATGATAAAGATTGCGATTGACGCGATGGGTGGGGACTTTGGTCCTGAACCCATTATTGAAGGTGTTGTCCAGGCACTTGAAGAGAAAAGTTTCCTTCCTGTTTTGGTGGGAGACAAAGAAGAAATTCTTTCACTCCTCCCCCAATACTACATTAACAAAGTAGAGATTGTTGAAGCATCTGATGTGATCGATATGGCGGATCAGGCAACGAATGCCTTAAAGCGTAAGGACTCATCGATCTATAAAGCGGTTGAACTGGTACGCAACAAAGAGGCTGATGCAGTTGTATCTGCCGGACACAGCGGTGCGACCATGACTCTGGCAACACTTCGGATAGGGCGCTTGCCGCATATTTCCAAACCGGCATTGGCGACATTGATGCCAAGTCTTGGAAACAACAAAACGCTTGTACTGGATGTTGGTGCAGTCACAGACTGTACACCTCAGAATCTCTATGAGTTCGGTGCTATGGGTGAAGCATATGTAGAGAAGACACTGGATGTAAAAAATCCGCGTGTCGGACTGCTATCGAACGGTTCGGAAGAGACTAAAGGCAATGCACTCACCAAGGAGGCATTCAAGCTTTTGAAAGGTCTTCGAGGTTTTGTCGGAAATGTAGAAGGGAAAGACATTTTTAACGGTAATGTCGATGTGGTGGTATGTGACGGATTTACCGGAAACATTCTCCTCAAGACAAGTGAAGGTGTCGTAACCACAGTTTTTGCCCTGATGAAACAGTATATACGTAAATCCCTTCCTGCAAAGATCGGTGCATTGATGATGCGAAAGAAGGTGTTTGTCAATATGAAAAAAGAGGTTGACAAAGATGAATACGGCGGTGCTCCACTGCTTGGTATTAACGGATGTGCGATCATTTCCCATGGTGCATCAAATGCAAAAGCAATCAAGAACGCGATCTTTCAGGCAATACGCTTTACACAAACGGATGTCAACAAAGAGATCGAGACACTTCTTACGGAAAATGCATAAACAAGGGGCTTTTTGCCCTTTTGCATCATACTTTTATTCTCCGTTTTCTCCTCAAATCTTAGAAACTTATGGTAAAATAGAGTCTGAATTTACGGCTCAAGGATAACGATGTCACCTACTACACCTCCCTATGCTTCATTCCGGTCTATCGGAGCTTATGTCCCTGAAAAGATCCTTTCCAATGAAGACCTTGAAAAGATGGTAGATACGACCGATGAATGGATCACAAAACGTACCGGGATTAAAGAACGTCATATCGCTGCAGAGGATGAGTATACCAGTGATATGGGTGCGAAAGCGGCAAAGACTGCAATAGAACGTGCCGGATTAAGCAGTGATGATATAGATCTTGTTGTATGTGCAACAGTAACACCTGACTATTTCAATATGCCTTCAACAGCATGCATCATATCTGATAAGCTGGGTATCAAAAATGTGCAGGCATTTGATATTTCAGCTGCATGCAGTGGATTTGTCTATGCACTTTCAGTCGCAAAAGCTTTTGTAGAGTCGGGTATGAAAAAAAATGTACTGGTGGTCGGTTCTGAAAAGTTCTCTTCGATTGTGGACTATACAGACAGGGGTACATGCATCCTCTTCGGTGATGGAGCCGGGGCAGCAGTGATCTCCGCCACAGACAATAAAGAGGAAGCATTTATCGATATTCATGCAAGTGCGGACGGTTCTTACGCAGACTTCCTTGTAACACCGGCACCCGGCAGCATTAACCCTGTCAGCCAGAAGGTATTGGATGAGGGGTTGCAGTATGTACAGATGAAAGGAAATGAGACCTTTAAACTGGCCGTAAAGACCTTAACCAAAGATGTCAAAGAGATTTTGGAGAAGAATGGGATCGCGTCAGATGATATTCCCTACTTCATACCACATCAGGCAAATTACCGTATTATCAAAGCGGTAGGTGATGCATTGAAAATGCGTGAAGATCAAGTGGTTTTAACTGTCCATAAGTATGGTAATACTTCGGCAGCATCCATTCCAATGGCGATCAATGACATTTATGAGTCAGGACGTCTCAAAACCGGAGATCTGATGTTGCTTGATACCTTTGGCGGCGGACTCACCTGGGCAAGTGCTTTGCTTCCGTTTGCAGGGGAGAGCGCTCAGCGCTAAGAGCGCAGCGTTCAGAAGAGATTTGTAATGCGGATAGGGTTTATAGGGGATATTGTAGGCAAACCCGGCCGTTTAATGATCAAGCAGCACCTCCGACGCCTCCGTCAGGAACACTTCCTTGATTTTGTCATTGCCAATTATGAGAATGCTTCCCATGGCTTCGGTCTGACAGAGAAGAACTGTGAAGAACTGCTGGGTTATGGTATTGATATGATGACCGGAGGCAATCACAGTTTTGATAAAAAAGAGATCTTCGGCCTTTTTGAAACATATCCGCTCATCCGTCCTATGAACTATCCGGATGCTGCTCCAGGGAAAGGCATATTCCATACCAGGATCAAGGGTAAGGATGTTGCAGTTTTGAATGTTATGGGACACTATACAATGCCTATGGCAGATAATCCTTTTACGATGATCACCTCTGTTGTCGCTTCTTTGAAAGCAGAAGGGATCAAACATATTATTATTGATATACATGCAGAAGCAAGCTCTGAAAAAAATGCGCTGTTACATATGCTTAAAGAGGATACTTCAGCGCTCATGGGCACGCATACCCACGTGGGAAGTGACGATCTTATGATTATAGACGGTTGCTGTTATGTGACCGATGTGGGACTTACCGGATGCAGGGATGGTGTGATTGGTATGGATAAGGAGGTTCCTTTGAAACGTTTTTTAACCGGTCTGGGAGGGCACCATGATATTCCTGATACCTGTAAGGCAATCTTTCAGATGATAGTATTTGAACTTGATGATCAAGGGCGATGTATCAAGGCGGAGAAAGTGAAGGTTTATGATGATAGACCAAAGATAACTACTCCGGCCTGGATTGATAGAGAGGCTTAAATATTAATCCGAAATATGCATTAGAATCACTCAAAGTTCACCTAATGCATATTTCGGGATTAAGAATTAGGATATAAGAAAAGTTTAGAATGCAGTTGTTCTCTCTTCTTGATCATTTATGTATTTCGCTTGATCCGTACTTTTTTGGGGTTAAAGAGTTCCATGGCTGTTTTGATCATAGGCTCATCCAAAAGTGTTGAGGGATCTTTTTCTTTTGCCGCTTCTGTTTCACCTGCTTCAGGAGCGATACAGGAGCTTTTCATTTCAACTTCCTCAATCATGGATGCTGTATCAGTATCATTGTGAACGACCGGAGCCTTTTCAGTGCCCACAGGTGTATTGCCGTGCTCAGCTACTGTAAGTACTTTATTTGAAGTATTGTCTGGCTTTTCGTCACTTTCTGTTAGTTGCCCACTGTTGCCTGTATCAGCTTTTTTTTTAGCGATATTTTTGATCTTTGTTTCAAATCCGAAGAGTTCTTTGACAAACATGTTGACCAGACCCCAGTGGTTGATCAGTATTTTTTTGTCAGCTCCTTCGGCTGTTGACTCCCATGTCAATGTATTATCAGTAAAATCTATAAAAGTGATATTGCGCTCAAAACAGCTTCCAAGATCATAGTTACGGTCGTAAATCTTTTTGACAAGATTGTCAAAAAGATGAGTATTAAGTGTTAAACGCTCAGGATTCTGAGGAGGGTGTACAGGAGCCTGTGGTTCCTCTTTTATCTCCATTTTTTTTTCTGTAACAGGCGGTTGTGCAGAAGTGGGAGGCTCTTCCATTTTTGATAAATCGGCACTATCTGTCTCTTTCTGTTCTTTTACAATGGCTGTCGGAGTGGAGACAACTGACTGAAGTGCCTCTGAAGCACTTTGATCTACTGATACATTGTTTGTTTCCGGTTTTTGCGTAGGTACTGAGATACCCTGCTTTGTAGAAGTTTGCTGCTTTGTCTGGTTTTCCTGAACACTGAACCCTGAATTCTGAAGGCTTTCTCTTTCAACGGGAGCGAGAATCTCCTCCTCTGTGATTGTGATTACCTCTTTGGGAACGGAAAGGTCAGGTGTCGGTGTAGTTACCATGATTTCACTTATCTCAACCCCTTTAAGTTCCCTTTCCAAGCCTTTGATCATAGTATCTATATCTTTGATCTGAAGTGCTTCCATCATTTTGAAAAGAGTCAATGAAAGTACGAATTCACCGTCACTTCCAAGGGAAAGAAGGTTTTTCGACTCGGCAATGGTTCTAAAGAAACGCTCTATGATCATTGGGCTGAGTTTACCGCTTTTTTCAAGCAGCAAACTCTTGAGATAGAGTGTCAGTTCATCAAGAATCATCTCTGCTTCATAGTCAGCAGTATCTCTAATGAAATCTAAAATAGCACTGGTCTTTTTTTGGACGATATCGCCCAGTAGTTTCTCCAAAAGAGTCGGCTCTATGATTCCCAGCATTCCTGTTACCGTAGCAACATCAACAAAGTTCTGTGAGTAGACGATGGCCTGATCCAGAAGGGTAAGAGAGTCTCTGAGGCTTCCCGCCCCCGTTCGTGCGATAATCTCGACGGCTTCTTTTTCAAATCCTATATTTTCAAGGTTAAGTATGTGCTCAAGATGTTTCTCGACCAGCTGCTGAGGGATCTTTTTAAAGCGGAAATGCTGGGTGCGTGACAGAATGGTCGCCGGCAGTTTAAGCGGGTCGGTTGTTGCCAGAATGAATTTGACAAAATCAGGCGGCTCTTCAAGTGTTTTGAGCAGAGCATTGAATGCCTGATTGGTGAGCATATGCACTTCATCAATGATGAATATCTTAAAACGTGCCGAACTTGGTTTGTACTTGGTATGTTCTATGAGGTCTTTAATGTCATCAATTCCACGGTTGCTGGCAGCATCCATCTCAATAATATCCATATGACGACTCTCTGCTGCCATGATACAGTGTGTGCACTCCCCGCATGGTTGTGAACTTGCACCTTTTTCACAGAGCAGGGCTTTGGCAAAAATACGTGCTGTTGAGGTTTTACCGCTTCCCCTCAGCCCGGAGAAAAGGTAGGCATGGGAGAGCCTCTGATTATCCAGCGCAAGTGAGAGTGTCTGTGAAACTGCTTCTTGTCCAATCAGGTCATTAAAGGTCGAGGGACGATATTTTCTTGCTAAAGCCAATGACACATATACTCCTCGTTTTTAATGCTATATTGTATTCTATTTTTACTTTTGATTGGTATAAACAATTTTATGGCTATTCCCATCGCGGTAATGATATGGTCAAATCAGGAATGACGGCTATATATACTCATCTCTAACCCCATCTTCGCTATAATCCTGCTAATTAAATAACTATACGATAAGTGAGAAACTATGAGTTACAATCCAAGTGAGGTTGAAGCCAAATGGCAAAAGAAATGGGATGAAGAACAGGCATTCGAGCCGAGTGATTCGCATGAACAGAAGAAAAAGTATATTTTGAGCATGTTTCCTTTTCCAAGCGGCCGTCTGCATATGGGACATGTACGTAATTATGCGATAGGTGATGCTTTTGCCAGGTACTATAGAAAACAGAACTTTAATGTACTGCACCCCATTGGTTGGGATGCGTTCGGTATGCCTGCTGAGAATGCGGCAATCAAGCATGGAAGACACCCTAAGGAGTGGACTTACAGTAATATCGACTATATGAGGAAAGAGCTGAGTACACTGGGACTCTCTTTTTCCAAAACACGGGAGTTTGCCACCTGTGATGAACTCTATACAAAACATGAGCAGAAATTCATTATCGAGATGTTTGAAAAGGGTCTTCTCTACCGTGAGTCGACCACGGTAAACTGGTGTGAAAGCTGTCATACAGTACTTGCCAATGAACAGGTAGAGGAAGGATGCTGCTGGCGTTGTGACAACCCTGTAGAGCTGAAAGAGATGCCGGGATACTATCTTGATATCATCAAGTATGCCGATGAACTGCTTGAAGATCTGGAGCAGCTTGAAGGGAAGTGGCCTCACCAGGTCATTACAATGCAGCGTAACTGGATCGGGAAATCACAGGGGCTTGAGTTCGTATTTGAACTGACTGAAGAGAGCAAAGCAAAACTTGGTGGTCATTTTGAAGGTTATACTGTCTTTACAACACGTCCCGATACGATCTACGGAGTGACCTACTCTGCACTGGCGGCGGAACATCCAATCACCAAATATCTGATCGAGAATGGACTGTTGGAGGATGAGACTGCAGAAAAGATCAAAGAGATCAGCAACATGACCGAAGTAGAACGTGCACAGCAGGGTAAGGAGGGCTATCCTCTTGGTATCTCTGTGATTCATCCGTTGACAGGGGAAGAGATTCCGGTCTGGACAGCGAACTTTGTATTGGCAAGCTACGGCGGTGGAGCGGTCATGGCGGTTCCTGCACACGATGAGCGTGACTATGAGTTTGCAACCAAATATGACCTGCCGATCAAACGTGTGATTGAAGGGGGAGAGGAACTGCCGTATACCGGGAACGGAGCACTGATCGAGAGTGATCGCTTCTCCTGTCTAGAGAATGAAGAGGCGAAGGTCGCTATCATCAATTACATAGAAGAGGAAGGCAAAGGCAAAGGGACCACCAACTACAAATTGAGAAACTGGGGGGTAAGCCGTCAGCGTTACTGGGGAGCACCTATTCCGTTTATACATTGTGATGCCTGTGGACTTGTACCGGAAAAGATAGAGAATCTTCCTGTGGCTCTGCCTGAAGATATAGAGATTACCGGTGAAGGGAACCCCCTTGATAATCATCCGACTTGGAAACAGTGCAAGTGTCCAAAATGTGGGAAAGAGGCAGAACGAGAAACAGATACGCTTGATACTTTTGTGCAGTCAAGCTGGTACCAGTTCCGTTATGCGACCAATCCGAAAAAATGGGAAGAGACAGGTATAGAGAGAGAGGATGCGAATTACTGGCTGGGAGTTGATCAGTATATCGGCGGGATCGAACATGCGATCCTTCATCTGCTCTATGCACGTTTCTTTACGAAAGTATTGCGTGATCTTGGTTATCATGATATCGATGAACCGTTTACCAGACTACTGACCCAGGGAATGGTGCTGATGGATGGTGCCAAAATGAGCAAGTCAAAAGGAAACACCGTTGATCCGGATGCTCTGGTAGAGAAGTACGGTGCCGATACGGCTCGTCTCTTTATTCTCTTTGCTGCACCGCCGCAAAAAGAGCTGGAGTGGAATGATTCTGCCGTAGACGGAGCGTTCAAATTTATTAAAAAACTCTATGACAGGAAGTCAAGGGTGACAGGCAATACTCTGCCACACATAGATCACGGAGCACTCAGCAAAGCAAGCAAGCTGGCACGTGTCAAAGTGTATGAAGCATTACAGAAATCAACAGATGTCTATGAAAACACGTTTGCTTTCAATACACTGATTGCAGCCTGTATGGAAGCACTTAATGCGCTGGATAAACAGGAGAATGGAGATGTCTGGACAGAGGGAATGTATATTATGCTCAATCTGCTTGAACCGATCATTCCGCATGTGACAACAGAGCTCAGTGAACAGCTTTTTAACCGTGAGAACCTTACTGCCAAACTGGAAGTAAAGGATGAAGTATTCATACAGGAGAGCATTCTCTATGTTGTGATGATCGGAGGAAAGAAGCGAACTGAGATCGAGGTTGATCCAGCTGCTTCGAGTGATGAGATACTGGCTGCTGCCAAAGAGGCGGGAGAGAAGTGGTTGCAGGGAATGCAGATCGTTAAAGAGATCGTAGTGCCGAACAAGCTGGTTAACTTGGCAGTCAAGCCAAGTTAGTGAAGAGTGAGGAGTGAAAGTATGCAAAAGCAGGTTTTGCTTTTATTGAATAGAGGAGTATTAGCATGAATATATCAAATAAAGGTTTTGCGCAGCAAAACAAACCGACACTCTCCACTCTTCACTCTCCACTCTTCACTTTAATGGCAGCACTGCTGCTATTAACCGCTTGCGGTTACAAACCTTCTTCCCATGCGATTCAAAATCTTTTTGCCGACACCGTTTATGTGGAAGTGAATGTGGACAGGGCTGAACCGGAAAATGCTCCTTTTCTCAAGGATGAGATGAACCGTATTGTCTACAACCGTTTCAAAGGGCATGTTGCATCAAAAGAGACAGCTGAGAGCCGAATCTATATTAGCTATGCAGGGAGCAGTTTTACACCACTTACCTATACAGACGGATATGTGACACGATATCGTGCCAATATAGATGTACGCTTTGATATGGTGACGAAAAAAGGAAAGCTGAGCAAAACGATCTCTGCAATCCATGAATCAGATATTCAGGAAAGTTCTCTAAGCTCTTCAACACTAAGGATCGAGGCGATCCGAAAAGGATTGGAAAAAGCGATGGATGAGTTCCTGGCTTATGCAAGTGCCAAGGGAATGCTGGATAGTAAATGAGTAATGAGAAACCGATAGCGTGTTCGGCATCACTAAATGTATTTTTGGATGAAAAACCGCTTTACTACAAAGAGATTGACCATGAGCGGGTGCATCATGCTTATGCCATACTCAAACCCCATATCAGACGACCCAAAACCGTGCATCTTGTCGGTACCAACGGCAAAGGTTCAACCGGCCGTATGATTGCCTACCTCGCCTGGAAGCAAGGGATGGATGATGAAGGGTCGCTGCAGGCTGGCAACAACCACTCCTCATTTTCTGTCGGGCACTACACTTCACCGCATATTCTGAAGTTCAATGAACGAATATGGCTAAATGGCAAAGATGCCTCCGATGAGCTACTGGAAGCAGCACATCAAAAGCTCTATGCAATTCTTGGTAAAGAGATGAGTGAGGCGCTAAGCTACTTTGAATATACTACGCTTTTGTCATTTGTCGTTTTTGAAAAGTGTGATCTAATGGTACTTGAAGCGGGACTTGGCGGAGAGTTTGATGCGACCAATGTCTGTGACAAAGAGTTGAGTGTCATAACGCCTATCGGGATCGATCATCAGGCATTTTTGGGAGATACTATTGAAGAGATCTCAGCTACAAAGATTCGCAGTATTCAAAAAAGTGTGCTGCTTGCACCGCAGCCTTATGATGAGGCAGTGAAAGTTGCGCAACAGATTGCCGGAGAGAAAAAAGCAGAGCTTTTTAGTGTTCAGCGTTCAGCGTTCAGCGTTCAGAAGATGGCACTGTTGCATGAAATTGCTGTGAAAAAGAGATGGGGTGAGTATCTTGTTGATAATGCCATGGTTGCACTGCAAGCATTAGAGATATTGGGTATTCCGTATGATATCAATGATCTTTATGATCTTGAACTCTTTGGAAGATTCTATCCTCTGACAGAGAATATACGTATCGATGTAGGACACAATCCGCTGGCTGCCCAAGCGATTGTCAGGTCGATGCAGTCTGAGACAGTACTTGTTTATAACTCACTGGATGATAAAGACTGTGAAGCAGTATTACGCATTTTAAAACCCAAAGTGAAACGTGTGGAGATCATACTTGTTGATTCGCAACGGGCTGCAACTCTTGAAAAGATCGAGCATGCATTACAGCATGCAGGGGTGCCGTATGGATCTTTTAATTATGAGATAGATCCAAATGAGAACTATCTGGTATTTGGTTCGTTCTATACGGTAGAGGCATTTTTGAAGAGTATTGGTTTTCAAAAGTGATCAGCAATAGATAGATAAAAAAGGTAAAACATTGGTATATCAGAGCAATATTTACGAGTATCTGGAACACTCCGACAGTAAACACCTTCTAATCTGCAAAGATGATAAAGAGGCAAAGCAGATTTCAGATGTAGCAAATCTTCTGGGGTACAATACTTTTGTTCTGCCTGATATCCGTGTGAGTGTGGGAGAGGATCTGCGCGCTTACGCAGAAGAAGTACAGGCACTCTTTATACAGCTGGCAGGATATGCCAAAAGTAAGAGAAAAAAACTTCTTGTCTCTCCGGTAAGAACACTGTTGCTTCCTTTCCCCAAAGCAGAATTTTTTGAGAGTATGATGATTGAATTCGGGGAGAGTCTTGATATTCCCGGCTTGAAGGAGAAACTCTATCAGTGGGGATACCACTTTACAGATATTGCCGCACAAAAGGGTGAAGTCTCTTTCCGTGGGGATATTATTGATATTTATCCTATTACCAGTGAGAAACCATATCGTATTTCACTCTTTGATGAAGAGGTGGAGACGATTCACTATTATGATGAAACCTCCCAAAAACGTCTTGGAGATGAGTTGGAGTCTCTGGAGATCACACCGGCATTTCTGGCATTGGACAAAGAAGAACATGAAGCGCTTAGAAATCGGTGTGAGCACAGTCCTTATGATACTTTTGTGAAAGATATAGATTCGCTTGGACTATGGCATCTTGATGATCTTGCACAAAATGCTTTTGAAATGTTTGACGCAATATTGACAGCTAATCTTGATGAAGAGCTACAGGAGATCTACGAACTTGACAGACCGATGGTAGAGCGTAAACATTTCCTGTTACCAATTATTCCTGAGGCTACAAAGTACCGTGATCTTGAAGTGGTCGATCCAAATAAACTACTGGAATCTCATAAAGGGAAGCAGATCACGATCCTGGCAAAGAATGAAAGTATCGTCCGCGGTTCGCAATTAAGCTTTTTTGAGAATATTGAATTTGTTTATCAGGATGGTATAGTCAATATCCTGGGACAGGAGAGACTTATTCTTTCACTGAATAAACCTTTTAAGCGAAAGAAGGTCAAAAAAGCGACAATTATTCTCGATGAGCTCAAACCGGGTGATTATGTAGTACATGAGAACCATGGTGTAGGGATCTTTCGGGGCATTGAAAAGCGTGAAGTCCTGGGGGCAACTTCGGAGTTTGTAACCATTATGTACCAGAATGAAGATACGCTGCTCATTCCGGTAAGCAATCTTGAGGTCATCGACCGCTATGTAGCAGAAGGCGGGGCACTTCCGGTTCTTGACCGTATGGGCAAGGCAAGCTTCAAAAAGCTTAAAGAGAAGGTCAAGGAGAAACTCTTTGCAATCGCCAGCCAGATCATCAATCTTTCGGCACAGCGTCATCTCAAAAAGGGAATTGTGTTGAAAACCCCTGAAGAGCATGCTCTCTTTATGTCCAAAGCGGGATTTGTACATACCGAAGATCAGGAACGGGCAATCTTTGAAATGCTTGAAGATATGCAGTCGGGTCGTATGATGGACAGACTGCTTTCAGCGGATGTTGGTTTTGGAAAGACGGAAGTTGCGATGAACGGAATATTTGTTGCAGTAAAGAACGGCTATCAGGCGATGATGATCGCACCGACCACGCTGCTGAGTGCACAGCACTACAAAAGTCTCAAGGAGCGTTTTTACGGTGAAGAGATCTCCGTAGCCAAACTCGATCGTTTCTCTACGACCAAAGAGAAAAACAGCGTACTCAAAGGTTTGGCTGAAGGCAGTATCGATGTGGTGGTGGGAACCCATGCGCTGCTTAAGGCAAAGTTTAAGAGTCTTGCCCTGGTGGTGATCGATGAGGAGCATAAGTTCGGGGTCAAGCAGAAAGAGGCACTCAAGGAGATGAGTATTGATGTGCATTTGCTTTCTATGTCAGCGACTCCTATTCCCCGCTCACTCAATATGGCACTCTCACAGGTCAAAAGCTTTTCAGAGATTCTTACACCTCCGACTGAACGTCAGGGGGTACGTACCTTTGTAAAAAGTTATGATGACAAAGTGATTAAAGAGGCGATCTTGCGCGAACTGCGCCGTGGTGGCCAGATCTTCTATGTATTCAACTCTATTGCAGGGATCGAAGAGAAGAAAAAACAGTTGCTTGATATCTTGCCAAAACTTCGTATTGCTGTGCTCCATTCCAAGATTTCAGCAAAAGAGACCGAAGATGAGATGCTGAAATTTGAGGATGGGGAGTATGATGTACTGCTCTCTACTTCCATTGTCGAATCGGGTATTCATATGCCACATGCAAATACGATGATCGTTGACGGGGCGGACAGTTTCGGTATTGCCGACCTGCATCAACTGCGTGGACGTGTCGGACGTGGAGGTAAAGAGGGCTACTGTTATTTCATGGTGACAGACAAAGAGCGTCTTACAGACAATGCCAAACGAAGACTGCTTGCACTCGAGACACACTCCGATCTTGGAAGCGGTGCGGTCCTTGCTTTTCATGACCTTGAGATACGCGGCGGAGGGAATATCATCGGTGAGGCACAAAGCGGCCATATTAAACAGATAGGGTACAGCCTCTACCTGCGTATGCTTGAAGATGCTATTAAAGAATTAAGCGGACAGGATAAGGAGGTAAGCCAGCAGATCGATATGAAGCTTTCGATCCAGGCGTATCTGAATGAAGAGCTTATCGAAGAGGATAGGTTGCGTCTTGAACTTTATCGTCGTCTTTCTCTTTGTGAGAGTGCAGGTGAAGTCTATGAGATCGAAGCAGAGATTGCAGACCGGTTTGGCAAACCGGATACTGTTACACGACAGTTCATTGATGTGATGGTCATGAAAGTACTTGCACGTCAGCAGGGGATTTCCAAGGTTTCATCCTATGGAGAGAATGTCTTTATGGAGTTTGCAGAGGAAGGTAAAGAGCGTGTTGTGCTTAAAGCCCGAAGCAAGGATGACGATGACATTATTGCAACCGCTATGAACTATCTGAAGCAAAACAGTGAAAACATTTAATTTTAGTTAACCTCACTCAAGTATACTCCTGTTAATATTACCGTACCAATTAAATACCTCAAACTTTGAGAGAACGAGACGAGGCAAGATGTGCGTGAAAAAATCTGAAGGACTACCCGTAGGTAATTCAAAGATTTTTTTGCGTGCAGGTTGTCTCGTATCGTTCTCCCCGAAGGGTGCGCACTTTCGCCCACATACGGCGTTAGATTTTCTTGAATTAGCCTCCGGCTAGTCCTGCGAAAATCTGCCTTGTCTGTGAACGAAATTGCAGCATCAAAGATTGAGGTATTTAATTGGTACGGTAATAAACCATTCAGGAGAGAACCTTGAGTCAAACCATTCAAGAGATTAGAAAAGAGATTTCCAAAGTCCTTGTCGGACAGGATAAGATGGTAGAGGGGCTGCTTGCAGGGCTGCTTTGCCGTGGACACATTCTGCTTGAGGGGGTGCCCGGGCTTGCCAAGACCACAGCCGTCAATGCGATGGCAAAGACATTGGGGCTGAACTTCAAACGGGTACAGTTCACTCCCGATCTGCTTCCGTCGGACATTATTGGAACTGAGATATACGACCCTTCCAATAACGCCTTCAAGATCAAGCAGGGACCTGTCTTTACCAATCTTCTGCTTGCGGATGAGATCAACCGTGCACCTGCAAAAGTACAGTCAGCCTTGCTTGAAGTTATGCAGGAGCGTCAGGTAACCATTGGAGATGAGACTTTCAAGATCGATCTTCCCTTCCTTGTTATGGCGACACAAAACCCGGTAGAGCAGGAGGGTGCCTATGAGCTTCCTGAAGCACAGCTTGACCGTTTCATGATGAAAGTGGTTGTGGGTTACAACACCAAAGAGGAGGAGCTTGAGATCGCAAGACGTGTGGCGAACAACTCTTTTGAACAAATAGAGCAGGTAGCGTCCAAAGAGGATCTTGAGCGTATCAGAAAAGAGGCGATGGATATCCACATGGATGAAGAGGTGGAGCGTTACATCATTGAACTGGTTGCAGCAACACGTGATCCCAAGGCATATGGTCTTGAAGAGCTTGAAGCATTTATTGAATTCGGTGCGTCTCCGCGTGCGAGTATCGATATGTATAAAGCCAGCCGAGCCATTGCCTACCTTAAAGGACAGGATTATGTATCACCGCTTGAGATTGCCTATATTGCCAAAGAAGTTCTCAGGCACAGAATTATCCTGAGCTATGAGGCCCAGGCAGAAGATGTAACGCAGGATCAGATCATCGAGAAGATACTGGCAGCGGTGCCGATTCCGTGATCTTCAAGAAAGATCAAATGAAGAATGAGGAATTAGGAATGAGGAATTTTGGTATGCTTTTTTGCAAAAAGCCTATAGTTAATAAAAGCGTTGCCTTGCAACGCAAACCGAAACTATTCACTATTCACTATTCACCATTAACTCACCTCAAACGGAGGTGTCCTGATGAATAAAGTAGCAAAAAAGATAGTACTCAAAACCCGGAAGCAGGTTTACGGAGACATGCTGGGTAACAATGCCTCGTTATTTCAGGGTGAAGGTTTTGAGTTTGCCGAGCTAAGAGAGTATGTTTACGGAGATGATGTCCGTAAAATCGACTGGAAGACAACAGCTAAACTTGGAAAGCCCTTTGTCAAGGTTTATAAAGAGGAGAGGGAGCTTAATGTCGTAGTTGTAACGATGATGAGCGGGTCGATGTATTTTGGAACAGTGAAGCAGAAGTCTGATATTGCGGCAGAAGTAGTGGCAACACTTGGATTCTCTGCTGTCAGGAATGCTGACTTGTTTTCACACATGATTTTTGCAGACAGGCTTTATACACTAAGCAAGCCGAGTAAAAAGCTTTTCTCAGTGCATAAAGCAATCGAAGAGGTGCTTGAGTTCGATCCGCTTGGGAAAGTGGGGGACTATCAGGCTTTGGTAGAGATACTGAACAATCGTCTGAAGAAGAAAGCGCTGCTTTTCATTATTTCCGATTTTGTAGGTGAGATAGACCTGAAGCTGCTCAGTAAGAAGCATGATGTTTTTGCTGTGATGGTACGTGACAGGTTTGAAGAGGATCCGAGTGAACTGGGATATCTGCGTCTGATCGATATGGAAACCAAACAGAGTTTTGAAGGTAACATCGATACTGGTACGCTTAAAAATTACAAAAAAGCACTTTTGAAAAATGATCACAGACTTTATGAACAGTTCAAGAAACAGGGAATACGTTTTACAAAGATATATACTCATGATGATCCAGTGATCAAACTGATGAAGGGAATGAGAAAATGAGAAATGAGAAGTTAGAAATGGGAAATGAGAAACGCTTTGAGAAGCAAAGCATACCAAGACTTTTTACGCTTCACTCTCTGCTCTTCACTACATTGGCTCTTGCAGAGGCCAATATTACTGCACAGCTTCGGGATATCAAGCCGTTACTAAAGATCCCTGACAGCAGTTTTTATATCTATTGGGGGATGATCGGTTTTGGTATCCTGCTGGTACTCGCCATACTCTTTTTTATTTTCAAAAAGCTGTGGGAGAACCGCAGGATTAATCTTGCCAAAGGGTATCTTGCCAGACTCAAAGCAATTGACTGGAGTGAGAGTAAAAAGGCAGCTTATGAGGCGACATACTATGCAAGGCTTCTGGCAACTGATGAGAGAAGGAAAGAGCTTTTTTCCCAGCTTGAGCCAATGCTGGAAAAATACAAATATAAAAAAGAGGTCGATGCAGTCGATCAGGATACGCTGAACCAATTCAATCTTTTTGTGCAGGTGGCAGATGAGTCAATTTAGTTTTGAGTATCCGTTAGCATTTTTAGTGATATTGCTTTTTATGTTGTGTGCCAAGTGGTGCAGGGAGCGCAGCAGGGCAATCTTTTTTCCCCATGTGGCTACACTGATCGGAAGCGATGGTCATAAGAGCAGACTGCTTAACTGGCTGAAATGGATAGGGATCGTTGCAGCAGTAGCTGCACTGGCCTCACCGGTGATTACAAAGAGTTACTCCAACTCTAAAAAAGAGGGACGTGATATCGTACTGGTCATTGACAGTTCCGATTCGATGCGTCAGCAAGGGTTTGATCCCAGTGATATCTTTAAGAACAAGTTCGATGTAGTCAAGGAGGTTGTAGCAGACTTTATCAAAAAAAGAGAGAATGACCGTATCGGAATGGTAACCTTTGCCGATGTGGCATTCATTGCTTCGCCATTGACATTTGAGAAAGAGTTTCTGACCAGTATTACCAAAATGCAAAAGCTTGGTATGGCAGGAAAACGAACGGCAATCAATGATGCATTGGTACAGGCATATAACCTTTTGAGCAAAAGTAAAGCCAAAAGCAAGATCGTCATTTTACTGACAGACGGTATTGACAACATGAGTAAAGTGCCTTTCCCTGATGTTAAAAGTATGATTGAAAAGCGAGATATCAAGCTTTATGCCATTGGAATAGGCGGTCCCAGAGACTATGATGCATCTTATCTTACAGCTTTGGCAAAAGCCGGTAAAGGTGAAGCCTTCGGTGCAAGAGACGCAACGACACTGAGCAGGATCTATGACGAGATCGATAAGCTTGAAGCAACGAAGCTGAACAACAAAAAAGTGGTAGAGCATACCTACCTGTATATCTATCCGCTTTTCCTGGCCATCATGAGCCTGCTGCTGTTCATCTACTTTAGAAACCAAAGAGGGATATAAAATGAGAAATGAGGAATTGGGAATGAGAAATTGTGGTATGCTTTTTTGTAAAAAGCCTTTATTGAATAAAGGCGTTGCGCAGCAACGCATACTGACACTCTTCACTCTTCACTCTTCACTCTTCACTAACCTCCGAAAGGAGGTGTACTGATGGAGTTTGTTTACCCCTATTTGTTTTGGATCATGATCGTACCGTTTGTACTCTTTGCGGTGTTGGTCTCAACCAATAAGGAGCGTCTTTCTCGTATTTTTGATGCCAAGGTACTTGAACGTCTGAGTGCAGGAGACGAAAGTATGCCTCAGCGTCTTCGCAATGTCATTCTGTTTACCGGCATTTTCTTTATGATCGTCGCCATGGCACGTCCTGTGGTAGATGAAGGTGAAAAGACAGTACCGGTGCAGGGGTTGACGGTGTTGAGTGCACTGGACATTTCCGGTTCAATGCGCAGTAAAGATGTATATCCAAACCGTCTGGAATTTGCCAAAAAGAAGATGATGTCATTTTTCGACGCAATGCCGAGTGATGAGGTGGGTGTGGTGGCTTTTGCCTACTCTCCGTTTGTACTGGCACCCTTTTCCAGTGACAAAGAGACACTGAAGATGATGGTTGAAGGGGTCGATGATTCCTATATCAATATGGGCTCGACTGATTTTTCGGCTCTCGGCGATCTGGCAGCAACGCTGCTTGAGAAGAAAAAACCGAAAATACTTGTACTCTTTACCGACGGTGGAGACAAAGAGGCGATCGCAGGATTCTCAGATATTCTCAAGGCGAACGATATAGATCTCTATGTAGTGCTTGTGGGAACCAGGCAGGGAGCACCGGTTATCGGGCCTGATGCGAAACCGATGAAGCTCAAAGATGGCACTATTGCGATTACTCAGCGAAATGATACGCTGGGTATCCTTGCCAAAGAGAACGGCGGTGCCTTTGTTGTTGCGGGGAATGGTAATGATGATATGAAAAAGCTTGCCGATGTGATCCATGCCAAATATAAAATGCAGGAGCAGGGAGAGGTGAAGATCAGACAACGAAGCGAGTATTTCTACTACCCGCTGGCACTTGGACTTCTCTTTTTGCTCATTGGACTGAGTTCACTGCCGCGATTTGGAAGCAGGGATGAGAAAGCAGACAAGAGCAGAGGAGGTGAGGTATGATATTTGACAATAGAAGTTTTTTGAAAAAAAGCATACCGGTATTATGCATTATGTATTATGCATTATTCACTTGTCTGCAGGCAGGCATTACTGATTTCAAGACTATAAAAGAAGCCAGACAGGCATATGAAGCCAAAGAGTATACCAAAAGTGCAGCACTCTATAACCAACTGGAGAAAGAGGTGCCTCAGAAGGAGTATGACCTGGGGAATGCCTACTATAAGTCGAAGAACTATGATGCGGCACTCAAAGCCTATGAGCAAGCCAAAGGTGAAGGGGTGGATGAAGCACAGCGGTTACACAATATGGGGAATGCTCATTTTATGAAAAATGAGCTGGATAAGGCCATAGAAGAGTATGAGAAGGCTCTGAAGATTAAAGAGGACAAAGATACCCGATTTAACCTTGAGCTTGCCAAGAAGAAAAAAAGACAGCAGGAACAGAAGAAGAAACAGCAGCAAAAAAAACAGAACAAAGATCAAAAAAAGAAGAAAGATCAAAAGAATCAAGATCATAAAAAGAACGAACAGCAGAAGAATAAAAATCAAAAGCACAAGCAGAATGAAGACCAAAAGAATAAAAAAGATCAGAACAAGAAGAAGCAGAATGACAAACAGAAGGGTGAGAAGAAAAAAGAAGATGAAAAGAAAAAGGGAGAGAAGAATAAATCAGACTCCCAAAAAGAGAAAAAACCTCAGAACAAAAAAGGGAATGAAGCTTCTTCGCAGCCTAAAGAGCAGAAAAAAATGAGTAAAGAAGAGAAGATTAAACAGGCAGAGCTGAAGCGCCTGCTCAAAAAGATGGGACAGAAGAAAACACCGACAATGATGTACCAGATGGGTACAGGAAAACCAAAAGAGAGAAATGAGATCAGACCATGGTAGTTGAAAAACCAAGAATGAGGAATGGAAAATGAGACAATTATTTAGCAAACTATTTAATAAAAGCTTTTTGAAAAAAGGCATACTCCCTCTATTTATGATTTATTATGCACTATTCACTCTTCTGCAGGCAGCATCCGTAGAAGCAGTACTTTCACAGAATGAAGTGGTAGAGGGCAATACCGTACAACTTCGTATCAGTGCTGAAGGTGACCGTGTAGAGTTCCCTGAGATTAAGACAATAGGAGATGTTCCTGTGCTGGGGAGAAGCCGTACACAACAAACCTCATTACAGATCATTAACGGTAAAAGTACGGTTGCCCATACAACCAACCTTATTTTGACATTTACACCGAATAAAGATATGCAGATCCCCTCCTATACGGTGAAGATAGATGGAAAAACGTATCAAACAGAGCCACTTACACTAAAAGTAGTGAAGTCTACAGCCCCCAGTTCCGTGAGTACAGGAGAGTTCTCATTGACTATGAAGGCGGACAAACACTCTGTAATTGTTGGTGAACCGTTACTTGTTACCGTCTATTTCTCTTTAAGGAGTGATGTCAGGCTCTCTGACAATCCGCAGTACAACAGACCTGCTTTCAAGGGGTTTTTTGTCAAGGAGGTAGAAGAGGAGAAGCGTTATGTCCAAGGAGATCACCGTATTACGGAACTTCGCTATATCCTGACACCGCAGAAAGAGGGCCATTATACCATAGAGCCTGCTGCAGCGAATATAGGTATAGCTGATACAAGCAGACAGGATATCTTTGGACGTTTTTTCGGAACAATCTGGAAGTCGATTGCTTCCAATACTTTGAAGATCGATGTAAAGCCTGCACCGCAGGATACGGATCTGGTAGGAGACTTCCATATTGAAGCACATATTGACAAAAGTACAACAAAGATGAATAAACCTGTCAATTTGACGGTGACTATCGAAGGTGACGGCAGTGTGGAAGACTATGAGATGCCCAATTATGAGATAGATGGGGTAACAGTTTACAGTGATGATGCAGAAGTAACGACCAAAGTGATAGGCAACAAGCTCAAAAGTACTTATGTGAAGAAGTTCGTTTTTATATCAGATCATGATTTTGAGATCCCTGCGCGTCAGTTGACTTCCTATGATCCGAAGAAAAAAGAGGTCAGACAGCTTAAGATACCGGGATACACTATTCATATTGAAACGATGAAAAATAGTGCATCTGCTATGCAGACAGCATCAGGGAAAAAGGATCAAAATGGTGAGATACAGACTAATTTAAATCTCTCTAAAGTGACGAATGAGAGTGCCGGGATAAAAAAAACAGAAGTTGTACAGACTGCCTGGTGGATGGTCATTTTGGCATTTCTGGCAGGGATGGTCACCATGTATCTGTTGCGTTTGGTCCGCTGGAAGCATACTCCAAGTCCTTTTAAAGAATCAGAGGCACTGAAGATACTTTATGGGCATATGAGTGAGGATCCTGAAGCGGAAATGATGGTACGCAGACTCTATGCCAGAAAAAACGGTGATAAAAGTGTTGTTATTGACAAAAAAGAACTCAGAGCATTGGTAGAAAAGTATAGGGGTGTGTAAATGCTGAAGAAATCGGAGAGTTCAGGAAAGTGGGGATCTGTATAAAATCACCTGTTGCTTAGAGGATATCATGCAGCGTATTGGCTTCTTTCATCCAATGGTTCAGTGCTTCCCACTCTTCTTTCTCAACCATTCTTTTGCATTGTGCCAACTCTTTTTGAAAGAACTCAATTGCTTCGATCAGGTTGGTTTTGTTCTGTCTGAAGATATCCTCCCACATATTGGGTGAAGATTTGGCAATACGACTCATGTCTCTGAATCCCCCGCCTGCAAGGGCAACGATGCTTTCAGGGTCCTCCTGTCTCATAACAGCATTGGCAAGGGCATAGCTCAGAGCATGGGGCATATGGGAGATGAATGCTGCATGTCTGTCATGCTCTTTTGCGCCCATAAAGACAAGTTTCATTCCTATTTCGGTAAAGAGCTGTTTTGCTGTCTCCTGCTGATGCTTTCCACTTTTTTCAAGGTCACAGAGCACCACGACCTTGTCTTCATAAAGATCCGGAAGTGCAGCAGTCGGACCGAACTTTTCCGTCCCTGTCATTGGATGTGCTGTTACGAAAAAGTGACGTCTTTCCTGCGGAATGCCTTCAGAGATCTTTGCTTTGGTACTTCCAAGATCGATGACAGTACATTCCGGATTGGTTGGATTGAGCTGTTGTGCAACTGTAATGATACCGTCTACGGGAATGGTTAGAAAGATGATATCACAGTGACTGATTGCATCGAGAGAATCAACGATCTGGTCAACAAGTCCAAGCTCAAGTGCCTGGGTACAGTGTACAGGATTATGGTCAAGTCCGATAAAACAGTAGGGTGTCGGTGTTTTTTTGAGTGCGAGAGAGAGGGAACCTCCCATCAGTCCCAGTCCGATAATCCCGATCTGCTTTACTGCCATTGTTTTCCCTCTTTTTTAGAATGGATATCCGGTAAGTACCGGTCTAGTATCCGTTTTACGGATTATAGCATTTTTTCATATGCCTCTTATTGAAAAAACGATAGAATTTATGCAAATTATTTCAAGGTGACTCTATGATCAAAAAAATTGTACTCTCATGGATGCTGATAGGCTCCCTTCTTCTTGCACAAAAGATCTCACAGATTAAATTTGAAGGACTTCATCACCTCTCTCCTTCAGTAGCACTCGAAGTAGCCGGTCTGCGAGTCGGTGATGAGATGAATATCGAAAAGATCAATCAGTCTATTGTCAACTTTTTCAATCAGGGGTATTTTGAAGATGTATGGGTAGAGAGAGAAGGTCGTACACTAATCTATCACTTCAAAGAGAAACCTGCAATAGCCAATGTGGAGATCAAAGGGTTCGGTTCGGGTGATGAGGGAGAGAAGCTGCTGAAGAGTATCGGCTTGAAGAGAGGTGACCTTTATGATGAGAGGCGTGTAGAAAAAGCCAGGAAACTTTTGATTGAGCGGCTACAGAGCCAGGGGAACTATGATTCTGTGGTCGAGGTGACAAAAACACCTGTTGGAGAGAGTGCTGTTTCCATTGTTTTCGATGTCAACAAGGGAGAAAAAATCAAGATCAAGAAGATCAATTTCAGAGGTGCCAAAGCTTTAAGTGAAAGTGATCTGGAACGTGATCTCGTCAATAAAGAGGAAGACTTTCTGGGATGGATTCCTTTCCTCAACAGTGGTGAGGTGAAGGTCGATCAGCTTGAATACGATGCTTACAGACTGAAAGAGACCTATATGCAATACGGTTACCTTGATGCAGAAGTCAGTAAACCGTTGATGCGTGTGGATTACAGCTCCTATACGGCAGAGATTGACTACCAGATCAAAGAAGGTCCGCAATACCGTGTGGGTGATATCACTATTTCCCAGAATGTCAAGGGTGTGAGTACAGAGGAGCTGCTTTCCGAACTGAAGCTTAAAAAAGGAAGAGTCTTCAACATCAAAAAGATGCGTCAAGATATAGAGATGATCAAAAACAGGGTAAGTGACCTTGGTTATGCCTATACGAAAGTCTCTCCACAGATGCGTAAAGATGAAGCTGCAAAAGTAGTCAACCTCCAGTATGTGGTACATCCGGGTAAAAAAGTACGTATTCATGATGTATTGATTTCGGGAAATGATACAACCAAAGACAGGGTTATCCGCCGTTATATCTATCTTGCACCGGGAGACCTTTACAGTGCGACTGATCTAAAAGACAGTAAAAATGCATTGGGAAGAACAGGGTTCTTTGAAAATATAGATATTCAGACCCAAAGAGTCTCGGAAGATGAGATCGATCTTTTGGTCAAAGTTAAGGAAGCGTCAACAGGAACGATCTCTTTAGGAGGCGGATACGGAAGTTATGAAGGACTTATGCTCAATGCAAGTATTTCGGATAAAAATATTTTTGGATCAGGCATAAATACAAGTTTTGGTTTTGATATCTCAAAGATATCTGTTAATTACAATGTTTCCTTCACCAATCCCAAAATATGGGACAGTATGTACAGTCTGGGCTTCAGTCTTTATAAAAAAGAGTATGAATATATAGATTATACACAGGATCAGTTAGGAGGGTCTTTAAGTTTAGGAAGACAGTTCTTCAGACATCTTTATGCATCGGTAGGAATAGGGTATGTAGATAATAAGTCCACCATCAACCAAGATGAGAATATAACGATCTACGATACCTATCTTTATGCAGATCAATACAAGAAAACCTCTCTTTTGACAAGTATCAAGTTTGATAATACAGATGACTATTATACACCAAGAGAGGGGATGATAGCAGCGGTGAATGTTGAATATGCCAGTTTAAGCGGAGATCTGAATGCCAGTGAATTGGCAGTCTATCCGAATGGTTACGGGACATTTATCAAAACAAATGCAAAACTTGGTTTGTATTACGGGGTAAGTGACTGGATCGATTATGATCTGATATTACGTCTTAAAGCGAGATTGACCACAATAAGTTCCGGTGACGGAGAGAAACTTCCAATTGGTGAAAAACTTTTTATGGGAGGTATAGGAAGCGTAAGAGGCTATGACCCCTATTCACTTTCACCTTTGGACAGTAACGGAGACCGAATGGGAGGAACACAGCGCTTCTCTACAAGTATAGAGGCAAGTATACCTCTTTCCGAAGCAGCAAAGATGAGATTAGCATTTTTCTATGATTATGGGATGATAGGTGAAGATGATTTCAATGAGATACAACGATCATCTGCCGGTGCTGTGATAGAGTGGCAGTCAGGGTTCGGACCTATTAACCTTGTTTTTGCACAGGCGCTGGATCCGGAAGCAGATGACAGAACATCTGTATTTGAATTCTCCATGGGAACGAAATTCTAAGTAGCAAGGAGCAATTAAGAAAGCGTAGCAAATAATTGCTACCTGCTACCTGCTACCTGCTACCTGCTACCTGCTTATATTCCAAGTTCTTTACACTTCGGCAGCCTCTCTTCATCTTCGATGATCACCGCAAGAGGTATGGGTTTTTCCAGCATTTTTATCTTCTCTTTTGCAAGATAGAGCGGTTTGTCAGAAAAGATACGCAGTGTACGGTTAGCGTATTCAAATGTTATTGTTGCACTGTTCGAAGCTTCATGCAGCAGTACGGTAAGTGTATAGATGAAGCTAAGCCAGAGGAGGGTCTGTTTAGGGGGCAGGAAAGACTCGAAACTTTTGAAAAGCGGTTTGTGAAGCAGCTCCTTCCCATGCATTCTAAGCAGCAGTGAGACGAGTAGTATCTCTTGATGTGTAAAGCCGTAATTAAGCTCCTGTAGTGCGATATAAAAGGCATGTTGGTGTGATTTGTAGATTGTGAGGGTTGTTCCGATATTAGAGAGCTTCAAGGCCCATTGCAATTCACGCTGATAGCATTTTTTGTCTTGTATTTCTACCTGTAGAACCGTATAGAGGTTGGTTCCTATCCTGCGTTTGTTCTTTTTTTTTGATTCAATGTTGACATAAGGTTTGAAACGGTCAAGAAGGGAGGTGATACTAGGGTTTATTCCTTTTGGAAAGGTAAGATTATCCTGTTTGAGTGACTGTTCCAAAAATACACCTTCTCTTACTCCTACAGCACTGGTAATAACTTTTTGGGCACCAAGATGTTTAAGTATTGACTTCCAGATCAGAGTCCCTTCTCTAATAGTATCGTAGCGGTTTTTCTTCAGGTTGAATTTTTTTAAACCTTTTGCACTGGAGAAGGTAATGTCATTGAAGTAGGCTTTGAATGCATCAACCTCATAACTGAATGCATGCAGTTTATCAAGAGGGTAATCTGTTTTTTTCATAATTCCTTTGCTTAAAGTCCTGGCAGTACCTCCAATACCAATTACCAGAGGAGTGTGAAAGTGTTCGGGAATATCCTCAAGTGCATTTTCAATATATATTTTTGCTTTTCTGTGTGCCTCTTTACGGGAGTTCTCTTTATCAAAAAAGAGTTCTTTAAGTCTGACCGTACCCAAATTCAGAGAATAGGTATCAATAATCTGTCCGTTCTGTATCAGGGCCATATCTGAGGATCCTCCACCGATATCCAAGGTGACTGCATCCGTGACAGGCAGAAGGTTTTTTGTTGCAATAGCACCGTAGTTTGCTTCTTTCTTTCCGTCAATGATCTTGATGGAAAGTCCAAGCTCTTTTTTGATCCAGTTGACAAAAATATCACCGTTTGGTGCATCACGCAGTGCAGATGTAGCAACACATATTGTTTTGTGTGCTTGATATTTCTCTATGGTATGCATAAAAGATTGAAGTGTAAGAAAAGCTCGTCTGATGCCTGCAGGCTGAAGATAGCCATTCTGTTCGTAGGCACCTTCACCTATACGAACCTTGGATTTTTGTTCACAGATAAGATGAAATCCGTAACGGCTGGTTTTCTCAAAAATGACCAGTCTGGCTGAATTCGAACCGATATCGATGATCGCGGTTCGTTTTGCCATGGAAGAAACTACTCCTCTTCCTGGAGTTTTTCAAATTTGAATTTCAGTTCGTCAATATTCTCTACATTGTCCGGATCGGAAATGATACAGTCTACAGGACAGACAGCGATACACTGTGGTTCATCAAAGTGTCCTACACATTCAGTACATCTGTCCGGATCAATAATATAGACCGGATCATTCTCTTCAATGGCTTCATTCGGACACTCTTCTCTACATGCGTCACAAGCAATACATTCATCAGTTATTAATAGTGCCATAATTTCCTCGGTTAAGTTAATTTATACGTGTTATAACTCAACAAAGCTTATGCTTTATTTAAAATATTACTCCATCTGCCAAATATATGTTTTTTTTGAAAATGCTGGGCAGAAGTGCCCAGTTCTTAGGGGGGGAAAGAGAAAGAATTAACCAATTTTTTTGGGAAAGCAGAAACGATAGCCTCGGCGACGTACAGTTTCAATAGTGGTGATGTCAAGTGGTTTATCCATTTTTTGTCGGATCTGGTTGATCGCAACTTCAATGACATTGGGAGTAACAAGTTCCGGCTCTTCCCAGATGGCATCAAGAAGCTGTTCTTTTGAGACTATCTGGTCTTTATGCATCGCTAAATGTGTAAGTACTTCGAAAGGTTTTCCTTTCAGTTCGATTTCATTCCCCTGATAGATGATCTTCTCCTCTTCAGGATTGATGATCAGCTCTTCGATCTCAATGATATTTGAGGCTCCAAAGCGGAGTTTTGCTTCGATACGGACAAGAAGTATCTCTTCATCGATCGGTTTACGAATAAAGTCATCTGCACCAGAGCGGAGTGCATCGATCTCACTCTCTTTATCCAGACGTTCCGAGATTACGATCACAGAGGTTTTATGTGCATTTTTTTTGATCTCTCCAATGACGTTGAGGCTGCTTGAAGGTGTACCTGCCGGCCATCCCAAGAGCACGAGGTCATAGTTTCGGATATCAAGATAGTATTTAGCATCACCAACACTTTCAGCTACATCACACTGATAGTTGTGTTCACTTAGAAGGTTTGAGAGCGCATCACTCATTTGTACATCATTTTCCATGATCAGTATTCTCATTCGTGTACCCTTTTTTTAAGTTATGTTTAAATTATAACATAAAATGGAGCATTCTGAAAGTTTTTTTAATCCAATTGAAGAGAATGAGCGGTTGAGTGAAACAGGATCAGTAATTCCACTGGTGACTAAGTGCAACAGTTCCGTTGTTCAGGATATCAGGTTTACTGATCTTCAAATATAGAGAGGTGATCTGAGGGTAGGTAGAGAGAATCAGTGTTTCCAGCTCCAAAAGGGCATCCTCAAGCAGTTTATAATGTGCCTGTTTTACTTTTTCCATAATAAGTGTTGCAAGATCGGCATAATCGATGAATTCGCCAGGTATATAGTCATAACCTGCTTTAAGATCTACAACTACTCGTTGCGGACGCTCCTGTTCAAAGTCAAGCAGTCCGATGATAGCATCAAAGGCAAGGGCTTCGATATGGATCGTCATTTTATACTACTTTGCCCTCTTCTTTATTGATCAGACGGATAATATTGGGGATATGTTTATAAAAAATGATCATGGCAATAATCCAGATTGGCGAGTGGGAGCCGATCCCCGGCACTTCAGGATAAATAATATAGGAGGCGACAAGCAGTGCAGCAAGTCCGATGAGAGAGGAGAGAGAAGAGATCTTCAACCCTTTGCTTGCTCCAAGCCAGACACCAATGGCGATGAGGGAAGGGATTGGCATCATCACAAGCAGGACGCCAAATCCAGTGGCAACCCCTTTACCTCCTTCAAATGCAAGAAATGCAGAGAAACAGTGTCCAACAACAGCCAATACGGCAATTGTCCAGAGTGTACTTTCCGGTGCATCGAGCATCATTGCGGCAAAAAGTACGACCATTCCTTTGATGGCATCAAGAAAGAGTGTTGCAGCACCCAGTTTTTTAGCCAGTGCAGGGTCTTTTTCTTTGACTACCCGCAGCACGTTGGTAGCTCCAATATTTCCGCTTCCGGCATGTTTGATGTCAACACCGGCAAACTGCTTAGCCAAAAGATACCCGAAAGGAATACCTGAAAGAAGATAAGCTGAGAGATAAAGTAATATATTCTGATTGAAAATGTCCATGTCATATCCGTGAAAAAAATTTGGTAGTGCAATTTTATCCGAATTTTGCTAAAATAGCCAGATTCTATAAGGATATGGTATGAGTATTGATTATAAAGCAGAAATAGAAAGACTCAAGAGAGAACTCGATGTTACGGTTGTCGCACACTATTATCAGCGCGACGAGGTTTTTGAGATGGCTGATATTATCGGAGACTCCCTGGAGTTGGCACGCCGTTGTAAAGCTGACAATAACCCATGGGTGGTTTTCTGTGGTGTTGGTTTTATGGGGCAGAGTGTCAAAGTGATCGCACCTGAGAAGCGTGTATTGATGCCAAAGATCGCCTGTTGTGCAATGGCGCGGATGATCGATGGAAGTTTTTTTGATGACTCGGTAAACTATATGATCGAGCATGGGATCCCAAAAGAAGATATACTGCCTATCACCTATATTAACTCCGATGCGACGGTCAAAGCGAAAGTAGGTGAAATGGGCGGGCTGGTCTGTACCTCTTCCAATGCGTATAAGATCATAGAAAAAGGGCTTGAAAGCGGTAAAAAAATTCTTTTTGTGCCTGACAGGTGTCTGGGACAGAACTTTGCCAACAGTATGGGGCTGAAATCATGTGTGATTGGTGTGGGGGAGTGTGATCCCAAAGAGGCGGATGTGATCTGTTTCAACGGCTTCTGTTCTGTTCATCAGCTCTTTACGGTGGATGATGTTGCGTTCTACAGAAACAAATACCCGGATATCAAGATAGCTGTGCACCCTGAATGCGATCCAAGTGTAGTACAGGCAGCAGACTTTGTCGGTTCGACGTCTCAACTGATCAAGTATGTCAATGAACTTGATCCGGAGCAGAAAGTGGCCATTGGAACAGAATACAATCTTGTCAACCGCATGAGACAGAAGAATACATATGTACTCTCTTCCACCAAACCTGAGTGCCCTACGATGAACGAGACAACACTGGAAGATCTTTACAATACGCTTAAATCGATCGAAGAGGGCAAGCCGATGAATGAGATTCATATCGATGAGCATACAGTAAAATATGCCAACCTGGCACTGGAAAGAATGCTGGAAATTAAATAGTGTGATATATGCTGCGTGCTGCGAAAACATTGGAGCAATTGGTAAAGCGTAACACGCCATTCAAGGAATTAAGTATGTTAAAAGAAGAATTTGTTAAAGCAGTGGTAGCTGAAGATGTGGGTCGGGGAGATCTTTTTACCCGTATCAGCAAAAGCAGGGAAGTCCGTGCGTATGTTGTTGCCAAAAGTGACGGGGTATTTGCCGGACGTGAGTATGTTGATGTTTTGGCCAAGATGTATGATCTTTCGTTGATCTGGGAAGTAAAAGACGGTGAATCGTTCAAGTCAGGGAAAAAACTGCTATTTATAACAGGCGACTCCAAAATACTTCTCTCTTTGGAGCGTTCCATCCTTGATATTATATTGCATGCAAGCTCTATTGCAACATTGACATTCAGATATGTCGAGGCGATTGAAGGAACAGGGGTAAAACTGCTTGATACGCGTAAAACTCGTCCTTTGCTCCGTGCTTTTGAGAAGTATGCGGTACGCTGTGGTGGCGGGATCAATCACCGTATGGGGCTGGATGACTGTCTAATGCTTAAAGATACACACCTTAAGACCATCGATGACCTGGATACGTTTATGTCAGAAGTACGTCAAAAGATCCCTTTTACTTCCAAAGTAGAGATCGAGTGCGAGACTCTGGAGATGGTCAAGCGTGCCATGAAAGCAGGTGCGGACATTGTGATGTGTGATAATATGTCCATTGAAGAGATTGCAGAGGTGGTTGAATTCAGAAATACAAACTACCCCCATATTTTGTTGGAAGCCAGCGGTAATGTGACACTTGATACGATCAAAGTGATAGCCCAGACCGGTGTAGACGCGATCAGCTCCGGATCGATCATTCACCAGGCGAACTGGCTCGATCTTTCCATGAAGATAGAGTAGAAAGATAGAATAGTGGAAAGCAGTTTTAATATCGACCTTCCCGTTCACCAGGTTGCACAAAAGATACAAGCGGCAGGGGCCATCACCATTTTGACACATCTGAATCCTGATCCGGATACGCTTGGAACGGGACTGGGGATATTTAACCTTTTGAAACAATATACAAACAAACGCATCGAGATTGTCAATGCATCAAAGGAGATTCCTCTTTATCTCGATTTTCTTCCCTCTTTCAATAAAATCAAGCCCAGGATGGATTTTGATGAGAGTCTGGTCATTACGTGTGATGGTGGTACTATCGATCGTTTCGGATTTGAAATCTCAGAACGTGAGATCATAAATATCGATCATCACTTCAGTAATACATACTATGGAACGGTCAATGTAGTGATCCCGGAGTATGCATCTGCCTCCCAGGTGGCTTATCGTCTGTTTGAAAAGATCTATACCCCAACCCCCTCAAGTGTAGTCTGCTTTTATACGGCATTGCTTTCCGATACCCGCTATTTTACTACCTCTTCGGTCAACCATGAAGTTTTCAAGGTAGCCGCAGAAATGGTTGCTCTTGGAGTAGATCCTGCTGAGGTTGCTGCCAACTTCACACAGAGGCGTTCACTGGCTTCTTTACGTATGTTGGAGCGTGCACTGCACTCGTTAACGCTCTATTTTGAGGGGAAGATTGCAGTGCTGACGATCACACCTGAAGATATTGATGCAACGGGAGCGACAATGCCTGATATGGATGGAATTGTCGACTATGCACGCTCTCTTGCAACTGTGGAGGTAGCTGTACTGGTCATCGCTCTGGCAGATGGCAGTGTACGAATATCTTTGCGAAGTAAAGGGGCTGATGTTTCAAAAGTTGCGGCAGCATTTGGAGGCGGAGGACACAAGGTAGCAGCGGGCTTTACTCTGGTGCATATGCAAACACAAGAAATTATTGATACAATTTTAGAGAAAATTTCCATATTAGGGTTGATAGATGGCAAAGAGAAATAGAAGCAGAGGCGGATTGATTTTTCTACTGTTGCTGATAGGAGCAGCAGTAGGTATAGGTTACATCTATACTGCACCGGAGTTTGAGAGAGAAAAACCGATGATAGAGAGTGTTGACCAACTTTTTTGGGACAGAAAATCTCCTATTCGTATTCAGCTCAGTGACAATGTCGGTCTGGGAAGTTACAAACTTATTCTGAGTGATGGTAAAAAAGCTGTTCTTATAGGACAGGGACAAATAGAGGGGAATCCCAAAGAGCAGACTCTTTTGGTAAAGTACCCCAAAAAGAGCAAAGTACTGGATCACAAGTCCAAACATTTCAGTCTGAAGATAGCGGTGACAGACAACAGTATGTGGAATATGTTTGAGGGGAACAGTGCCAGTAAAACTATTGATATTAAAATAGACACCAAACGTCCTAATGTCAATGTGATTGCCAACTCCCGTATGATCAATCAGGGGGGAAGTGCATTGGTTGTCTTTCAGGCAGAAGATGAAAATCTTGATACCTTGTATATTATGGCGAACAGACATAAGTTCAAGGCTCAGCCTTATAAAAAAGAAGGCTACTATGCAGCCTTGATCGCCTGGCCGTTTACGGATGAGGGGTTTGATGCGAAAATTGTTGCAACAGACCTGGCAGGGAACAGGCGTGAAACGCATATCCCTTTCTATCACGGGAATCCAAAATATAAAGTATCCAAAATTCATGCAACTGACAAATTCATAGAGGGGAAGATCACTGATCTGGCATCCAGTGATCCCGAATATGCAAATATTGATAACAAGCTTGAAAAACTCAAAGTAATCAATGAGACAATGCGTCTGAAAAATGAAGCGTTGATCCATAAGCTGAGTGAACATGTTTCTGACGAGTTGATCGACTCCTGGAAAATGAAGAAGTTCTATCCGCTTAAGAATGGTAAGAAAGTGGCAAGCTACGGTGACCATCGTTACTATTATTATAATGATAAGGATCATGTTGTCTCAGAATCCTACCATGTCGGATATGACCTGGCAAGTACCAAGATGGCTGATATAGTCTCTTCCAATCCGGGGAAAGTGGTCTTTGCTGATGAGAACGGGATCTATGGGAATATGCCAATGATTGATCACGGATTGGGGCTTTTCACTCTTTATGGACACTGTTCACAGCTTTTGGTCAAAGAGGGTGACGAGGTGCAGGCGGGACAAGTTATAGCAAAGACCGGTATGACAGGACTTGCATTGGGTGACCATTTACACTTTGGTATTGTGATACAGGGAATTGAGGTACGTCCTGTTGAGTGGTTTGACCAAAAGTGGATCACGAAGTTTATTGACAATGTTTTTAAAGAAGCGGACAATATTATTTCCCCGGCAGTTACAAAGAAAACAGACAAAACCCAAAAAAACAGGTAAGTACTTCACAAACAGTTCACATAAAAAGCGTATGATTGTAATTAGTAATGTTTTATAGTATAATTATGAAATTTTGAAAAGGAGAGTAATGCAGCAACGAACCATCAAAAAACCGGTTGAAGTCATCGGTATCGGTCTGCATAAAGGTGAGCCGATCAAGTTGCGCCTTGAGCCGCTCGATGTAGATGCCGGGATTGTTTTTTATCGTGAAGATCTGGCTTTTTCCATCCCTCTCTCTCCTGCATCGGTTATCGATACCCGTATGGCAACAGTCATTGGAAGTGACAAGGGGTTTATCTCTACGATCGAGCATTTTCTCTCCGCATTATATGCTTACGGTATTGACAATCTGCGTGTTGTTGTCAATGGCAATGAAATGCCGATCATGGATGGTTCTGCCATTTCATTCTGTCTGCTTTTGGATGAAGCAGGTATTGCCCGGCAGGAAGCACCTAAAAAGATAATACGGGTGAAACAGGTAGTTGAGGTAGAGGAGGGGGAAAAGTTTGTCCGTCTCTCACCAAGTCAGAGTGCCGGATTTGATTTTAAGATAAAGTTTGACCACCCTGTTATCGGTGAACAGGACCATACTTTTGGCTTTGGTACGCACAGCTTTATCGATGAAATCGCAAGGGCAAGAACATTTGGTTTTGCCAAAGATATTCAATATTTGCAAAGTCAGAATCTTGCACTCGGTGCCAGTTTGCAAAATGCTATCGGGCTTGATGACCACAAAGTACTTAACCCTGAAGGTCTGCGTTTTGAAAATGAATTTGCCAGACATAAGATTCTTGATGCAATGGGAGACATGATGGTTACAGGACATAATATATTGGCTCAGTATGACTCTTTTGCCGGCAGTCATGACCTGAACTACAAACTCACCTCAAAACTGCTCTCAGACAGCAGGAACTATGAACTTGTGGCTGTGGAAGCCCTACAAAGCAGAGCCTTTGCAAAAAGCTTCGCATGATATCACACTGCTGATCCTTTCCGTAGCTTCACCTCTCCAGATCGGGGTGTATGAAGAGGGGGTTCTAATAGACGAGCGGAAAAGTACGCTGAAAACATCTGAGATTCTTCTCCCTTTGATCACCGAGCTGCTTGAAACATATCATGTGAAACAGATTGTCTATACACGAGGACCGGGATCGTATATGGCAATCAAGCTGACCTACATTATGCTCAAAACAATTGAGATAGTAGAGGGTATACGTTGCCTGGGGTGCAGTGCTTTTGCTTTAAATGGGGGCCAACCTGTCAAAGCGGTCGGAAACCTCTATTTTATCAAGGAAAAAGAGACTATAATTACAAAAAAATTTGAAGAGCCGGTCAGTACCAGTTTTATGCTGCCCCACAGTATTCATGATCTTGAAATAGATGAAGAATCAACCCCTGAGTATATGTTGCCGGCTGTTTAACGGAAGAAGATATTTATGTTTGTAAGCGTACCAGCCACATCGGCGAACCTTGGACCGGGTTTTGATACCCTTGGTCTTGCAGTCGATCTGAGAAACGAGATCATTATCAAACCCTCCAAATTTTTGAGCATCTCTACACATGGAGAGGGTTCAGATAATCCGAAGATCAAAAAGAATACCCTCTTTTTAAGTATTTTTAATGAAAACTATAAGCGTTTGACAGGCCGTACAGACAATTTCAGGTTTGAATTTCATAATCGCATACCGATCTCACGCGGTCTTGGAAGCTCGTCTGCAGTAATTGTCGCAGCACTAAGTGCAGCATATACAACAGCAGGTGTACGCTATAATAAACGTGAAATACTCAACCAGGCTTTGCGTTATGAGCATCATCCGGACAATATTACTCCTGCCGTTATGGGCGGTTTCAATGTCGCATGTGTAGAAGGGGACAGAGTCTACAGTAAAAAGAGACGGCTTCCGGATTACCTCAATGCAGTAGTGGTGGTGCCAAACCGTACTATCTCTACAGCCAAGTCACGTACGGTACTTCCAAAAATGTACCGCAAGGAGGAGACTGTATATTCTCTTTCACGGGCAGCCTATATGACAGCACTTTTTATGAGTGAATCATGGGATCTGCTCCGTATAGCATCAAAGGATAAGTTACATCAGGCGCGTCGTATGAAAATGATGCCGGAGCTTTTTGAAGTACAGAAAACAGCTCTTAAACATGGTGCAGTAATGAGCACACTTTCCGGATCGGGATCGACATTTTTTAATCTTGTGTATGAAAAAGATGCCCAAAAGATCCATAGTGCACTGCAATCCCGTTTTCCTCAGTTCCGGGTCTTTACCCTTGCTTTGGACAACAATGGGGTAATGGTTAAGAGCTAAGCAGAGCTCTTAATCTCTTTTTGGGTATAATACGCATGAAAAAATCACAGCCTATACGAATGTGCATCGCTTGCCGGAGCAGACATCCTCAAAACATTTTGATTAGACTTAAGCAGGAAGGTAATAACATCATAGCCTATAACGGAGTAGGCAGGAGTTTTTATCTCTGTGAGATTTGCAGTCAAAATGAAAAAAAGATCAGAGGCTTGGTGAAACGTTTTAAACAGGATGAAGTACATTTTGTGAAATTGTTGAGAGAGATGACACAAACAGTCAACTCATGCGATACGTCGCATTTAAATGAAGGAGTTAATAAATAATGGATAAAGTAAAAATCCAAGAAGTAGCAGAAGAAGCGGGGTTGTCAAATGGCGAGCTCATTGAAAAAGCAAAAGAGCTCGGCTTTGATGTCAAGGCACCAAACAGTACGATCAGTATGGAGAATGCCGGTATACTCGTAGACTATGCTATCAGCGGCAGCCTGCCAAAAGGGTTCAGGAAATCTGAAGAGAAGAAAAAAATAACTGTTGTAAAGAAAAAAGAGACAGAGAAAACGGAAGAGGAAGTTCCGAAGACAGAGAGTATTGAAACGGTTGCCGAAGAGAGTTCTTTACAAAAAGAAGAAAAAACCGAAAGTCCTGAAGAGAGAGTAGCCGAATCTAAAGAAGAAAAAGAAGTACCTGTAGAGAAAACTGTATTAAAAGAGGTAAAGAAGCGCAAGGGGATCTCTGTGATCAGTAAAAAAACAGAACCTGAAGCAGAAACCTTAAAAGCAGAGCAAAAGGAAAGTGAACGGCCTAAACGCAAAACGCTTTCACGTTCAGGCATTAAGATCGTAAGAAAAGCGAAACCGGCACCGGTACGGGCTGCAACAAAGATATCGATGGGAGAAGCTGCATCTGTACCTTCCAGGAAAAAGGTTAAAAAGGGACCGGCTCAGGCAAAAGAGACTGGAAAAAAGATCGATATTTTCAACCATGACAGTATGAGTGGTGACATTGACAGCGGATTTGGTGAAGAAGAGGTTGTACTGCTTGATTTCTCTGACAAGAATATCTATGAAGAGATGATGCGACAGGAACAGAAGCGTAAAGAAGAGGCTAAAAAAAGAGAGTTGGCAGCAGGTGGTCCTGCAAAAGGCAGACAACCGTTCCGTCCTCAGCAGAAGCGATCGCTCAAACGTGGCGGAAAGCGCAAGAAATACAGTAAAGAGGAAAGTACAGATGTTATTACTTCTGTCGAAATCCCTGAGAATGTGAGGGTCTATGAGTTTGCCGAAAAGATAGGCAAGACAGCAGGTGATGTCATTAAGGTACTTTTTGCATTGGGAATGATGGTAACCAAAAACGATTTCCTCTCAAAAGATGAGATCGAGATCCTTGCTGAAGAGTTTGGGGTGGAAGTGACCACGATGAATCCGCTTGATGAACTTGATTATGTACAGGTGTATGATGCCAAACCAAATGAGAATCTTGAAGAGAGACCGCCGGTTATAACCATTATGGGACACGTTGACCATGGTAAGACTTCATTGCTTGACAGGATACGTTCTGCAAAAGTGGCAGATAAAGAGGCTGGCGGTATTACACAGCATGTAGGAGCCTATCAGATAGAGAAAGAGGGCAAGAAGATAACTTTCGTTGACACTCCGGGGCACGAAGCCTTTACTGAGATGCGTTCGCGCGGAGCACAGGCAACTGATATTGTAATCATTGTGGTTGCAGCAGATGATGGTGTTATGCCGCAGACCAAAGAAGCGATTGCACATACCAAAGCAGCAGGTGTGCCGATGATCGTTGCGATCAACAAGATTGATAAACCAAATGCAAATCCGGACAACGTCAAGGCACAACTTGCTGAGATCGATGTAATGGCAGCAGACTGGGGTGGAGAGTATGAGTTCGTTCCTGTCTCTGCACATAGCGGTGAAGGGATCGATGAACTTCTTGAAACGATCCTTCTTCAGGCAGAAGTGATGGAACTTGAAGCTGATCCGACCAGAGAAGCTAAAGCAGTTGTGGTTGAGAGCTCATTGGAAAAAGGATTTGGCCCGGTTGCCAATGTGATTATCAAGAACGGAACGCTTCATGTAGGGGATAATGTGATTGTTGGTACGACATATGGACGTATCAGAGCAATTAAACTCGATGATGGCAGCAATGTCAAAGAGATCGGTCCAAGTACACCGGCAGCTATTGTGGGATTGAATGAAGTGCCGGGTGCCGGTGAAACACTGGTAGTAATGGAGAATGAAAAAGAAGCACGTGAACTGGCTGAAAAACGTGCAGAGTATGAAAGAGCAAAACAGCTTTCAAAAAGTACGAAAGCATCATTGGAAGATCTGTCAGCACTTATCGCAGAAGGTCAGCTCAAGTCTCTTCCTGTTATCATCAAAGCAGATGTGCAAGGATCGCTTGAAGCGATCAAGGGTAGTTTGGAGAAGCTTAGAAATGAAGAGGTCAAGGTTAATATTATCCATGAAGGTGTAGGTGGGGTTACAGAGAGTGACGTAACGTTGGCAGATGCCAGTGAACATGCAGTCATTCTCGGTTTTAATGTCAGACCTACAGGATCAGTCAAGAAGAAAGCGAAAGAACTGGGCGTGGAGATCCGTACCTACAGTATTATTTATGATCTGCTTGATGATGTGAAGGCATTGCTTGGCGGTCTGATGAGTCCTGTGATCAAAGAAGAGGTGACGGGTCAGGCGGAAGTACGTGAAACCTTTGTTGTGGGTAAAGTAGGAACCATTGCCGGATGTAAGGTGACTGACGGTGTGATCACACGTAACTCCAAAGCAAGACTCATCCGTGACGGTGTTGTGGTATATGAGAGCTCTATTTCTTCCCTTAAACGCTTCAATGAAGATGCGAAAGAGGTGAAGAATGGTTATGAGTGTGGTATTATGCTTGAGAACTTTAATGATATAAAAGAAGGTGATGTAATTGAAACCTTCAAAGATGTTGAGGAACAGGTAAAGCTGTAATATGACACAAGAAGAGATTAAGCGTAAGCGCACGGAATCGGTGCTTAGAGAGATCATTCCTGAAGCATTGGCAACATTGGATGACAGTCGTATCAATTCATTGTTAGTGACCGATGTGGTCTGTTCTAAAGGAAGAAGCGATGCAAAGGTCTATCTGGACAAATCCTTTTTGACAGAGCAGGAACAGCGCGAAGCACTTAAACAGTTGCGTGCAGTAGCAGGCTACATCCAAAATCATTGTAAGCAAAGTGAAGGGTGGTTCAAGGCACCGCGTTTTACCTTTGAATTTGATGAACAGCTTGAAAAACAGAGCCGGATGGAAGAGCTTTTCAAGCAGATCGCACAACGCAAAAAGGATGAGAGTGATGAATCTTGAGGAGCAGATCGCCAAGATCGTTGAGGCAAACGGTGCATCTCTTTATGATATAGAAGTTGTTACAGAGTTTGATGAGGCAATTTATCGTGTTTATATTACTAAGACAGGTGGTGTAGAGCTTGATCTCTGTGCAGAAATATCCAATGAACTCTCTCCATTTCTCGATGTCAATCCTCCTATGCATGGGCATTACCGCTTGGAGGTAAGCTCTCCAGGTATTGAAAGAAAGCTGATTAAACCGGTACATTTCCAAAATGCTATTGGTGAAAAAGTGAAGATCAAAATTCCCGGGAAGGAACGCCTTAAAGGGGTAATGAAGTCGGCTGATGATGAAGGTTTTACGGTTGGGACCAAAGAGGGTGATGTCACTTTAAAGTATGGTGATATAGGTACAGCAAAAACCTATTTTGAGTGGTAATATGCATTAGAAAATATAAAAGGCATCCATAAAGAAGAAGTGCTTTTTATCTGCTGGCTTGAAACTAAAGTGTGCTTTCAAAAGCTTGCTGAAAGTGAGAAGCAGAAGTATGATCTGCGAAGATAAAAACATTGAAGAAGGGAAGATCGTATGAACCTGGATGAAATATTTATGCGGCTTGCCCTGGATGAAGCGTGGAAATATCAGCTTCTCACTTATCCAAATCCTGCTGTAGGTGCAGTTATTGTACAAAATGGCCGTATCCTCGCTGTTCAGGCACATCAGAAAGCCGGCACTTCGCATGCAGAAGTAATTGCCTTGCTCTATGCGTATGAAGTACTCTCTTCAAAGAGGATCGTTTTTGACAGGTTTGATGCGCATAAGGCCCATGATTTTTTGTTATCTCTTCCCAAAAATTTTTTTTCTGAATGTACGATCTATGTGACTTTGGAACCCTGTTCCCATACAGGAAAAACACCCTCCTGTGCCTCTTTGTTACAGAAACTTTCGCCAAAGCGTGTGGTTATAGGATTAAAAGATCCCATTACAGGACACAACAATGGTGCGAAAATGCTCAAAAGCGTCACTTTAGGGGTACTTGAGGATGCGTGCAGGGATTTGCTGGAGCCCTTTTTGATCTGGCAGAAACGTGCATTTGTTCTTTTTAAACTGGCACAAACCACTAATGGACGTATTGGAGGAGGGTACCTAAGCTCACAAGCATCTTTGTACCATGTCCATCAGCTCCGGGAGGTGTGCAGTACTCTTATGATCGGTGGTAATACCGTACGTATTGACAGACCGATACTCGATTGCCGTTTTACCCAAGGCAGAGCACCAAATGTAACAATTTATAGCAAAAAGAAAAAATTTGATGAGACCATACCTCTTTTTGGGGTAAACAGACGCTCTGTAACAGTCACAGAGGAACTTGACTGGTTAACAGAACCCTCTTTTGTACTGGTTGAAGGAGGAGAGAGGATGCTGAAAGCATTGAAAGATCATATCGATTGGATGCTGATATATCAAACACCTAAGCTCTCTACGCATGAATTATCCTATAATATCGACATGAATTTAGCATTTTTGCATCAGGATAAAAAAGATGCAGATATAATGATATGGAGTAGACAAGTTGGGCATTGAAAAACTGACAGATAAACAGCAGAAACAGGAAAAGATCGTAGAGATGTTTGATAACATTGCCGAGACCTATGACCTGGCCAACAGGGTGCTGAGTATGGGTATTGATATCCAATGGCGCAAAAAGGGCTGTGATAAAGCTTTTGAGATACTGAAGAAAAAAGAACTTGAACAGATTACAGATGTTGCAACTGGTACCGGAGACCTGCTGATCTATTGGAAAGAACAGGCACAGAAGAATGGTATTGAGATAGAGAAGTATGTCGGTATCGATCCATCAGTAGGGATGCTTGAAGTGGCAAAGAAGAAAGTCGATTTTGCCAATTTTATTGAAGGAAAGGCGCAGGAACTCCCCATAGGGAACCAAAGTACCAATGTCATCTCGATCTCTTACGGAATTCGCAATGTAGTGGACCGGGTAGAAGCACTGCAAGAGTTCCATAGGGCTTTGAAACCAGGCGGCATAGTGGTAATACTTGAATTTACAAAGCAGGATAGAAGTGGGTTGATAGACAAAGTAGTAGATTTTGGAATGAAAAAAGTACTGCCGCGTATTGGTGGTTTGATCTCAAAGAATTATGAAGCTTACAAATATCTTCCCGACTCTATTGAAGAGTTCCTGACAACTGAAATGCTAAGCCAGGAGCTTGAGGAGGCCGGATTTGAGATGAAATATACCAAATCCTTTTCAATGGGAATCAGTACGCTTTTGGTGGCGCAGAAGATTTAATGAGGAGTGAGCAGTGAACAGTGAAGAGTGTCGGTTTTCTTTGCTTCGCAATTCCTTTATTCATACAGCCGCTTTCCGGAAGGAAAGCATACAACAATTCCTCATTCCTCATTCCTCATTCCTCATTTCATTTTCATGGAAAATACCATGCAAATGATGTCTGTTTCATCGCTTAATACAAAGATTAAATCTCTCCTGGAAGCGACTTTTATGCATATTCTCGTTGAAGGTGAAATCGCTTCTGTTACTTATCATACTTCCGGTCATCTCTATTTTAGTATCAAAGATGACAAGAGTTCCATCAAGTGTGTCATGTGGCGTTCTTCTGTAGTCAAGATGAAGTTTCGTATCGAGAAGGGAATGCATATTGTTGTTGAAGGTTCTGTCAGTGTTTACACACCAAGAGGGGAATACCAGTTCCAAACCGTCAGAATCGAACCATATGGTCAGGGTGCTTTGGCATTGGCCTTTGAACAGCTTAAAGAGAGGTTGAAGGCAAAAGGTTATTTTGATGTACAAAAAAAGAAACCTATTCCCAAACAGATCCTTAAAATAGCTTTGGTAACAGCCAAAGAGAGTGCAGCACTGCATGATATGCTTAAGATCATTGAAAAACGATGGCCCATGGTGGAAGTATACGTAGTCGATACGTTGGTTCAGGGAGAAGCAGCTGCCCCGCAGATTGTCAAAAGTTTGAAATATGCCGATAGACTAGGTGCGGATGTTGTGGTTGTCGGACGAGGGGGAGGATCAGTAGAAGATCTTTGGGCTTTCAATGAAGAGGTGGTAGCAGATATGATCTTTGCTATGAAGACTCCGGTAGTAAGTGCGGTAGGACATGAGGTGGATGTACTGATCTCTGATTATGTGGCAGATCTGAGAGCACCTACTCCCAGTGCAGCTATAGAGATGATACTGCCCGATCGTAATGAGGTTCTTTATATGCTTGATGAATTGGCAGAACGTTTTGGAAGCAGTGTCAGGCACAGGATCGATCAGAAAATGCAGCTTTTAAGACATAGTAAGACATTACTGATACAAAGTTCTCCCTCCCGTAAACTGCAGGAGACACAAAGGGCATTTCTCAGCCTGAAAGAGGAGTTTAATCGAACTGTTCGACATAGACTGGATCTGTATAGTGTACAGGTTCCTCAGCTGCAGGTAGAGTTCCAAAATAGCATGGCACTTGTGCTTCGCTATAAAATGCAGCAGGTAGAGTATTTGTATGAAAAGATAAAGCTGAGTGATCCAAGACAACAGTGTAAAACAGGATGGGCACAAGTATCCAAGGATGGAAAAACAGTAACCCTGGAGATGATCGAAGCAGATGAAAAATTTATAGTGGAAGATATCTCTGCTCGTATTGAAGCAATATGCTTAAGTAAAAAAGAGATATGATATGGAGAAAACTACTTTTGTACATGAATAGTGTTATAAATAAGAGTGAAAAGATACTGATTCTTGATGAGGATTGAAAAAACAAGGTAAAATATGGAATTTTCATTAGAAACAGTGTTATTGTGTGGCGGGCTGATCGGAATGGTCATTATATTGCTGATTATCCAGAAGAGACATAATGACTTGAAAAAGCGTATTGAAGCTGAAGTGCAGATGTTTAAAAAAGCATTTGATATTTCAGAAGTTTCCATTCTTGTTCTTTCAGATAACAATAAAATACATTATGCCAATCAAGCAGCACAAAAGCTTCTCTCCTTACCCAAAGAGTATATAGATAAAGCACTCGATCCAATGCCTAAAATAAAAATTAAAAAAGAGTGGATTCCGTTGGACAGATTTATCCAGGAAGTACGACAGAATGATAATGAAAAGATGCACTCTTTTCCTCAATCAAGTTTGTCTGTCGGATGGAATATACAACAAAGCATACCGGTAAATTTCTATGTAGACCGTTCGTCCATGGGGAAACCTTATATGCAGTGGTGCAATATTATTGCTATTCATGATCTTAGTAAAGAGTATGAACGGGATAAAGTAATATATCGTCATAAACTGACCAAACTTCCTAACCAGCTTCAGGCATTAGAAGATCTTAATAAACTCTTTTCAAAGATACATTTACATAATAAAAAACTGGCCCTGTTATTATTTGAAATAGACAACTTTTCACAAGTCCGTTCTATTATTGGATATGAGCAGTGTGAGAATATTCTAATTCATTTTTCCCAATATTTGGAAAACCTGGCAAAAGAATCCTCATTTTATGTTTATCATACCTATAGTAACAGCTTTTTACTCTGTATCCCTGTGATTGACACAGTTGATGAAGTAGTCCATTTAAGTAAACAGATACAAAGAGAGCTTAGTTCATTCTATAGAATAAATGATGTCAGGCTTCATCTGACAGCCTCTGTTGGTATAAGTATCTATCCCGATAGTGGATCTACATTGAACCTGATGGATCGTGCCTATAAAGCACTTGCACATGCACAAAAAAGCGGATATGGACATATTCATCTTTATAAGAAGAGTGTATTGGAAAAGAAGTATGATGAACTGGAGCTTTTCAATGCTATTCATGAAGCGATTGAAAAATCAGAGTTTGAGATCTACTATCAGCCAATTGTTCGAAGCAAAGACAAAGAGGTTGTTGCTGCAGAAGCATTGATACGCTGGAAGCATGAGAAGTATGGTTATATTCCGCCTGATATCTTTATTCCGATACTTGAAAAATCAGGATTTATTATTGATCTAGGACGCTATGCTCTTTCAGAAGTACTCAAACAACAGAAACGTTGGGAGGTATTCAGGTTTAAATCGATAGAGGTTTCTATTAATATGTCTCTACTTGAACTTGAAACAGAGGGGTTTGTTGAAAATGTTTCTCAGATGCTGGCAGAGCACCAGGTTGCACCTGAACTTATTAAATTTGAGATTACAGAAGGTGCAGCAATGGAAAATGAAATACAGACTGACAGACAGTTGCATGAGCTTAAAAAGCTTGGTGTCTCTATTGCTTTGGATGATTTTGGTACAGGTTATACCTCTTTTTCCTATTTGAAAAAGTTCCCGGCAGATGTCTTGAAGATTGATAAGACCATGACCGATCATATCATGGAGAACAAAGAAGATCAGCGCATTATAAAAGCAATGATTGACCTGGGGCATAGTCTGGGTATGAAAATTGTTGTAGAGGGAGTTGAAAATCAAGAAATGGCTGATCTTATTACCTCATATAAATGTGATTATATGCAGGGGTACTATTTTGGAAAACCTCTTCCGGCGTATGAGTTTCAGGAGCTGATAAGAAGATAGTTTTGTTCTGGCAGTAAAGTAAATGATTGCTAGGCAGGCAGGTGGATAAAGATCCATTTTGAATCTGAAGTAGTTTTTACCTGTTAAAAGAGTTAATGGTTTTTAACCTTATAAACGCATGTCAGTTTGCGTTCGTGTTATGGTTTTCTTAGTCTAGAGGGAGGTTTTTTTAAGATATCACCTCCGGTTTCAAACCTATGAACAAGAACTCTTTCTTGTTCATGTGATGGTTTTGATGCTACAAACGTGAAACAGTTCACGTTTGATGTAGGCATCTTACATCATGCCAGGCATTCCGCCCATTCCGCCCATATCCGGCATTGCAGGTGCCGGTGTCGGGTTCTCTTTGACATCGGAAACTGTTGCTTCTGTTGTTAATAGCAGGCTTGCTACAGATGTTGCATTCTGCAATGCGACTCTTTCTACTTTCAGTGGGTCAATGATACCTGCTTCAAGCATATCAACATACTCACCGCTTGCAGCGTTAAAGCCAAGGTTGGACTCATCAGAGTTGGCGATTTTGTCAGCAACTACACCTGCATCAAATCCTGCATTTTCAGCAATCTGTTTCATTGGTGCATAAACTGCTCTGAGAATGATGTCCGCACCAACAGCCTCATCACCGCAAAGGTCCAGCTTGACTGCTTTGGCTGCTTTAATAAGTGCAGCACCACCACCGATAACAATACCTTCGTCAACAGCCGCTTTGGTTGCAGAGAGAGCATCATCTACTCTGTCTTTTTTCTCTTTCATTTCAGTTTCGGTTGCCGCACCTACTTTGATAACGGCTACACCGCCAGAGAGTTTTGCCAGTCTCTCCTGAAGTTTTTCTTTGTCATATTCACTGCTTGTGTTTTCGATCTGGATTCGGATCTCGTTTACTCTTGCCTCGACGCTGGATGAGTCACCTTTCCCGTCAACGATCACAGTATTGTCTTTGTCAATGACGATACGTGCTGCTTGACCAAGGTCTTGCAGTGTTGCCTTGTCAAGGCTGAGTCCAAGCTCTTCAGTGATGACATTACCACCGGTCAAGATAGCGATATCTTTGAGCATCTCTTTCTTTCTGTCCCCAAATCCTGGTGCTTTCACAGCAGCAATGTTAAGCACACCTTTGAGTCTGTTAAGTACAAGTGTTGCCAATGCTTCACCTTCTACATCATCAGCGATAATGAGCAAAGGTCTTCCGCTTTGCTGAATCTGCTCAAGTACAGGGATCAGATCTTTAAGAGAAGTAATTTTGCTGTCAGTAATGAGAAGGAGCGGATTTTCAAGTTCACATGTCATCTTCTCAGAATTGGTTACGAAATATGGAGAGAGATATCCTCTGTCAAACTGCATACCTTCTACCACTTCAAGGTCGTCATTGATCCCTTTCGCCTCTTCTACTGTGATAACACCGTCTTTACCTACCTTCTCCATTGCTTCAGCAATAAGATTACCGATGGTCTCGTCAGAGTTTGCAGAAATTGTTGCAACCTGAGCGATCTCTTTCTTGTCTTTAACCTCTTTGGAGATATTCTTGAGCTCTTCGATGATCGCAGCACTTGCTTTATCCATACCTCTTTTCACTTCGATTGGATTTGCTCCGGCTGTGATATTTCTAAGCCCTTCTTTGAAGATAGAGTATGCAAGTACTGTCGCTGTGGTTGTACCGTCACCTGCTTCATCGGCAGTGTTGCTTGCAACCTCTTTGACCAGTTGTGCACCCATATTCTCAAGTGTGTCAGTCAGTTCTATCTCTCTGGCTACTGAGACACCGTCTTTGGTAATGTGAGGTGCTCCGAAACTTTTTTGGATAAGTACATTACGACCTCTTGGTCCCATTGTTACTTTTACGGCATCTGCCAACTTTGTTACACCTTCGAACAATCCGTTTCTTGCATGATCTGAAAAATGAATCTCTTTTGCCATTTTTGACTCCTTACTTTTTTGTATTAAATCTTTTGATCGTCTTTATAATAAAATAATGGTTTAGCCTATTACGCCCAATACATCTGAGAGTTCAAGTACCAGATACTCTTTGTCATCAAGTGCTAATTCTGTTCCAGAGTATTTACCAAAAACAACGATATCATCGACGCGAACCTCTTCTACGTCACTTCCGATTGCCAATACTTTACCTTGTGACGGTTTCTCTTTTGCGTTGTCTGGAATGATGATTCCACTAGCTGTAGTGTTCACCTCTTCTACTCTCTCTACAAGAAGTCTGTCACCAAGTGGTTTAAAGTTCATCTTATAATCCTCCGTGTTGTTTAATTTTGTATCGCGATTTTACAACATTTTTTTCTAAATGTCAATAACATTTAGTCAAATACACTAAAACTTTCTACATTTTTTGATACAGCTTTTCTTTTCCTCTTGAATAAATGTGTTATAATATTAATTGAAGTTTAGACAATAAGGAGTTCTATAGATGGAAAAGAAACAAAAGAAGATCGTACTTTTTACTTCTCCTAGCTGTAAATGGTGTACAGTAGCAAAAGAATACTTTAAAAAGAACGGATATAGATTCAAGACTATAGATATTACAAAAGATGCCAAAGCCGCACAGGACTGTGAACGTCATGGATGTCGTGGAGTACCGGTAGTGCTTATAGGAAGTCGTTGGATCTGTGGATTTGACCAAAAAGCAATAGAAAAAGCACTTGGCTAAGCATTTTTAACCAAACTTTAAGAAATAATCGATTAAAATCACGGCCTCCAAAGACTTGTCAAGGTAGCTCAGCTGGTTAGAGCGCTGGTCTCATAAGCCGGAGGTCGAGGGTTCAAGTCCCTCTCTTGACACCATACTAATTCCCCTTCATACAAGAGTTACTTCAGATTAACCTGTTTTTAAAGTTTGTATTTGTGTTTATACTCTTTTTCTGAAAAACCCTGATAGTTTTTGACAAACAAGCCTCTATTTTTCCTATGTAATATTATGCTTCCACTATCGCAGATATTATCCGGTTTGTCTAATATCCAATTATTCTATTATTATGGTTTCCGGGAGTTTTCAGGAGGTATCTGTATGTGAAATGAAAGTCCTCTGATTTATGTGGATTATATGCTATATACACTTTTCAATATTTTTAAATATTTAATCAAAAAAATAAAATTTTTATGGTATTCTATAAGGAGTACATTCGAAAGAAATGTAAAATCTTCGTAATAAACAAGGGAGTTAGAATGTTAAAAAAAGTAATGGTTTCATGTTTTGCAATGGTTTTGGGTACATCTTTGCATGCAAAAGATTTTTCAGTCAGTGAAAAGATCATCGGTATTGAAATAGGTGCAGCAAGTATTCAGGCAGATACTAACGGTTATCTATTTGGTGAGCCGGAGCATGACGGATCTGATGTGGAGTACGGCTTAAGAATAGGTGCACAGATGAATGAATGGCGTACACTATTGGTTTTGGATTATTTTGATAGCAAAGATGATGATCAAAACTATGAAAAATTTATGATCACTGTCGATAACATGTTTAACAATACTGAAAAAGATGTGAAAGGCCTCCAGCCTTATATCGGACTGAATATAGGGTATATGAACTATGAATCAACAAATATTAATGAAAGCGGATTTCTTTATGGAGGTCAGGCAGGACTATTTTATAGAGTAACAGATAACGTTGGCGTTGATGTAAGTTACCGCTATTCTCTAACTGATGCGGACAGAACAGACCATATAGCAAGTTTCGTTATGGGTATTAATTATATTTACTAGAGTTATAAAGGACCTTTAATGAAAAAAAATATAGTAGCGATCCTCACATTTGTATTTGTGTCTGTTCTTGCATTGACTGGATGTGGAAGCACAAGTGGTACAAGTAGTGGAACTGAAACTACGGTTGTGGTGGAGATGCAGGAAAATGAAATAGTTCTTCAGCCAAATGGTACTGACTTTACTTTATCTCTGCCATTTACCAAGAAACTGGATAGTACGTATCATGTAGAGTTGAATAATTTTACATTGGCTGTAAGTGAGTGTTCTGTCAGTGTAGGCAGTGTAAGTTTTGCACCAATACCTTTAGTGTTGGACGGGGCATTAAATACACAGGAAATATTGACGATCAATGGTTCTTTTGACCAAAATTGTACACCGACAGGGTATTCTCTGACCGCAATACAGACTGTGAGTAAAGATAGTCAAACAACAAGTGGAGATATTTCATTCACCTATACATATTCCGGTTCTTCCGGAATTGTAGAAAACGGGTATGCCTTTATTAACGCAACAACACCGTTGAATATCGGAGCGTCAAATACAGACTATACGATCAGTATGCAGCTGATCAAAGATGGTTTTGTAGCATCCGGTGAAACCGTAGAGCTGAAAGCATTCAGTAATGTGTACGGAAGTATCAAAACAACTACAACGTATACTGTTGCAACAGATGCAAACGGTATCGCTGTATTTGATTATGTCTCTCCGGGTACTTTGCCTGCAGACGGTACTACAGCAACTATTACAGCAGTATTAAAAGATGAAAATGGAACTATAGTTCCAGGTATAGAACAAAATATTGAATTAATTTTTGACCAGAACAGCAATAACAGCGGTATTGACTATACTAATTATACGTTTACGGCTATACCATCTGAAATCAATATTACAGAAGGAGGGGCATCAAGGGTTATAGATGTTTATGTCGGGAATAATAATCAGCCGGTTGCCAATGAACTTGTGAAAGTTGATTACACCTTTACTGCTGATGGTAACGGAACAGTAAACAGCTATGAAGGGTTTACAGATGCAAACGGACATGTAGCGTTTAATTATACGGCACCGTCAGACATCACCTCTCTTATAGGAACCAGTACTGCTGTAATATTGAGACTTGACGGTAATAGCAGTATTTACAGTACAACCACAGTCAACTTTAATACTCCGTCAGGAACCAGCACAGACTACAGTAATTATACGTTTACGGTTATACCATCTGAGATTAATATTACTGAAGGTGGAGTATCAAGGGTCATAGATGCTTATGTCGGGAATAATAATCAGCCGGTTGCCAATGAAACAGTCACTGTAGATTATGCATTTACTGCAGACGGAAATGGAACAATGAGCAGCTATACGGCTACCACAGATGCCAACGGACACGTAGCGTTCAACTATACGGCACCGTCAGACATCACCTCTCTTATAGGAACCAGCACAGCAGTGACTCTGAGACTTGATAACAATACAAGCATTAACAGTACCACTACGGTTAACTTCAATACCGTGCCTGGAAGTGTTGTTGATTATTCAGGATATACATTGACAGTACTTTCCAATGAAATGAATATCTCTGAGCCGGGGCAGCAACAAACGATAGACGTATATCTGGAAAATGACAGTAATGGACCGGCAGCAGGTGAGGTTGTTCTTGTAGACTTCTTTGATGGAACAAAAGGTACAATGAACAGCTTCAGCGGTATAGTGGATGATACGGGACATGTTGCATTTACCTATACTGCTCCTCAAGATATCAGTGTACTGGATGGCTTTACGATCAGAGTAAGCATGGAGAACAATAGCAGCAAAGAGCAAAATATTGTTATTAATGTGGATACAGCTGTCTATATGATTTATCCGGATGCAAATATAACCGTCACGGATATTTCACAGGTTCATACAATCAAGGTAGCGCTGACAAAACAGGAGGCGGGTGCTACAAGTACCCTGCCTGCTGTTGGAAAAACGGTGGTAGCCGAATTTATTCAGCCTATATATGGTACTTTGTCTCAATATGAAGCGGTAGTAGGTACTGACGGATATGCAAGATTTACCTATACTTCGCCAGAACGTATTCAGGATGTCAATGATACAAATATAACATTCTACTATAAAGAGAACCAGGCTGTTACAGCAAATACGCTTCTTGTCTATGAAGCACAGAATATAAATATAGTGGAGCAGCTTTTTGTTGTTCCTGATTCGGTGACTATTACAGAAGCGGGAGAGGAGAAAAACATCACCATCATTACTGTCAATGCAGATAATGTTGGTATCAGCAGTACTGTAACTATAGAGCAGCCTTTTTATAATGATACGGATTACGGATACTTTACACCAGCCGGACCGATTACAACAGATGCAAGCGGTAAAGCTGTGATTGTGTATACCGCCCCATCCTCTATAAGCGGATTGAGTGAGAGAAATATTACCATTACAGAGACGAATCAAAGCTTGTCCAAAGAGCTTAATATAAAGTATAATCAGGCGACTGGTCCCGGGATTGATTATGCAATTACAGTCCACATACCGGATTCGCTGAGTGTAGATAATCTGGATCAGATCACAGTAGTGATACATGAACTGGGTGATGAGACAAGAGTGATAGATGATTCAAATGTGCATGAAGTAAACCTGACAAGCATATTTACAAATATGCTAACATTTGGCAGCGGTGCAAGTACTGCTACATATGCCAATGCAGGAACACAACCGATAGCGGTAGAAACAAAAACACTCTCGGGTACCGCAGTCATAGAGGTTAATGCTTCAATCTTTAACGGTGACCAGAATGTCACTATTAATACATTAGTACCGGTCACTATACTTTCCGGACCTGTAAGTGCTATGTCACTTGTCTATGTCGGAACAGATATAGATGGTAACACTGGACTGTATAAAAACTACTATACGATTCATGCCGTAGACAAGTATGACAACCCTGCAAGAGAGGGGATAACGCTGCATCCTTCTATTATTAACGGTACGAAAGTGATAAAATCTGCCGCAACAACAGGTCAGATTACACAAGGAACACCGGATACTTTTGATGATGCCACACCAACTGTTTTCAGTACGGTAGACACAAATGATCTATTGGCTATTGTTCCAAATTCCAGCAGTGTGGATAAGCTTTATCTTGGAAACTGGAGTATTGCAAATGTTATAAGTGACAATCAACTGGAACTGGCAGAAGAGTATACTGGAGCAACTACCAATTCTCTTAGCTATGTTATAGGTAATTCTAACAGATATATAGACGGTTATGGTATCGCAACTGTTGATGTCAGAAGCAGGGATGCAGGGTATGTGACAGATGCTGACGGAAATGTCCGACTGGAAGTTACCTTTGATCCGGTTCTTGCCGGGCATACGGTCACCATTAGTGCAAATGCATATGATGTAAACCGTACAGGTGCAGCAAAAATTGCCGGATTAAGATGGGATGACTTCAGCTCTACAACAGAACTGGTACCTAATGATGGAAATGATCATAATGTAACACTTACATTGGGTATCTCTAATTTTCAAGAACTACTGGTTGGTTTAGATATTGTTCCGTCAAGTATTATAAGCAGTGATGCAGCCTGTGATCTGAATGAGTCTGCTGTAAATGATTTAAGTACTGATGCCAATGGGCAAATAAGAGTACAGATCTCAACAGGCCTAAGTTCAAGCACGGCAACAGAATGTGAAATCAGCTGGAGTAAAAGTATAAGCGGTATTTACCGGGAATACTGATTCTAAAACATTTAAAGGAGTACAAAATTGTACTCCTTTAACCATATCTTCTTAAACTTTCTACTATAATTCCTTAAATATTTTACTTATTAGGTATATCTTATGATCGATCTTAAATATCTGCAAAACAACTTTAATGAAGCAAGTTCCAAACTGAAAAAGAAGGGTGTAGATACAGACACACTTAAAAAACTTCAAATACTTTTTACATCTTTAAAAGATGCAAATGCAGCATTAGAAGCGGCCAAAGCGGAGCAAAACAGCATGTCAAAGCTTTTTGGACAGTACAAGCGTGAGGGAAAAGATATTACAGAACTCAAAGCCAAAGTTGATGCAAATAAAGAGGCGATGGTTCCATTACAAGAGAAGGCAAGAGAGGCTGAAACGGCACTTTATGATGTGGCATTGGCCATACCGAACTTCCCTGATGATTCTGTTCCTGAGGGTATAGATGAAGAGGACAATGTTGAATTGCGCAGAGTACTGGAGCCAAGAGAGTTTGATTTTCAGCCTCTCGAACACTGGGCGTTGGCCGAAAAGAACGGATGGATCGATTTTGAGCGTGGAGTCAAACTGGCAAAAAGCAGATTCTCAGTGTTGCGAGGCGATGCGGCAAGACTTGAAAGAGCACTGATTAACTTCTTTCTTGATACCAATAGAGAAAAAGGCTTTGAAGAGCTTTGTGTGCCGTTTCTGAACAATGCGCAGATGCTTGAAGGTACGGGCCAACTGCCAAAGTTTGAAGATGACCTCTTCAAGATAGAAGATGAAGACCTCTATCTCATCCCTACAGCTGAAGTACCACTGACCAATATGTATAATGATGAAATATTAAAAGAGAGTGAACTGCCTGTGTTGATGACAGGTTATACACCATGTTTTCGAAAAGAGGCGGGTAGTGCGGGGCGTGATACACGTGGGATGATCCGCCAGCATCAGTTCGATAAGGTAGAGATGGTTGCTATTGCTCATCCAGATAAAAGTGATGAGATTTTTGAAATGATGGTAGAGAACGCCTCGGACATTCTGACAGCCCTTGGACTGCCGCACAGAGTTGTTGAACTTTGTGGCGGTGATCTCGGTTTTTCTGCTGCAAAGACGATTGATCTTGAAGTATGGTTGCCAGGGCAAAACAAATACCGTGAAATCTCTTCAATCTCCAACACTAGAGACTTTCAGGCAAGACGTGCAAAAATACGCTTTAAAGAAGGAAAAAAGAACAGACTGGTACATACCCTTAACGGTTCTGCTTTGGCCGTGGGACGTACGTTAATAGCTATTATGGAGAACTATCAGAATGAGGATGGATCGATTACAATTCCAGAGGTTTTGAAAAAGTATATGTAAATATGTAGAGGTACCCTCGAGGGTGCCCAATAAAATATTTTAAATATAAGGGCAGCCACAAGGGATGCCCCTACATATTAAACCGTTATAGAACTATCTGTATATCTGGCTTTCAATTTACCTTCCATGCTCAAATAGCTGTTGAGTGCTCCAATATAGGCTCTGGCACTTGCCAGCATCGTATCAATATGAAGCCCGTGACCGATAACAGCAGGTTCATTATTGAAACTGACTTTGACTGTAACATTGGCAAGGGCATCTTTCCCTTCACTGACAGATTTGACCTTATATTCATCAAGCCTTCCTGTATAGCCGGTGATGCGGTCTATTGCTTTGAATACTGCATCAATCGTACCGCCGCCGATGCTTGCATCCATTGTCTCATCTTCACCTTTTCTGATCTTGACTGCTGCGCTCGGTACCCCTTCACTGCAATCCATTAACTGGAGTGAAACGATTTCGAAGACTTGTGCTGCTTTAGTCATTTCATTTGTGACAAGCGCACGAATATCATCGTCACAGATCTCTTTTTTACGGTCTGCCAGGATCTTGAAACGTTCAAAGGCTCTGTTAAGAGCCTCATCTTCAAGAGTGAATCCAAGTTTGGACAACTTGTCTTTGAATGCAGCACGTCCTGAGTGTTTCCCTAAGACCAAAGTATCGTTCAGGTCAAGTCCGATATCCTTGGGACTGATGATCTCGTAGGTCTCTTTGTGTTTTAAAACACCGTCCTGATGTATCCCACTCTCATGTGCAAAAGCATTTTTCCCCACAATAGCTTTGTTCGGCTGTGGTTCTATTCCGGTGATGTTGGCGATCAAACGGCTGGTAGGATAGATCTCTTTGGTATTGATGTTGGTCACAAAATTACTGAAAACATCGTTTCTTACCTTTAAGGCCATTACAATCTCTTCAAGTGCGGCATTTCCGGCTCTTTCACCCAGACCGTTAATGGTGCACTCTACCTGTCTGGCACCGTTGACTACAGCTTCAAGAGAGTTGGCAACACCCAGGCCCAAATCATTGTGATTGTGTACGGAAATGATTGCCCGTCCTCTGACATATTCACTCATCTCCTTGACCATGGCACCGATCTCAAAAGGGAGTCTGAATCCTACTGTATCTGGTAAATTGATTGTCGTTGCACCTGCTTCAATGACAGCATCACTGATCTCTTTCATGAAAGAGATATCAGAACGTCCTGCATCTTCGCAGCTGAACTCAACATCTTCTACAAAAGTACGAGCATACTCAACTGCACGTACTGCACGTTTGATGACTTCATCCGGTTTCATTTTAAGTTTGTATTCCATATGAATGGGACTGGTGGCGATGAAGGTATGAATACGCTTCATCTTTGCCTTGGCAATGGCTTCTCCGGCTGCTTTGACATCTGCATCCACTGCACGTGCGAGAGAACAGACAGTGGACTTCTCCACACGCTGTGCGATCTTCTCAATAGCATCGAAGTCTCCGGGACTTGCCGCGGCAAATCCCGCCTCAATGATGTCTACCCCCAAACGCTCTAATTGTGCAGCGATCTGTATCTTCTCTTCAGTGTTCATAGAAGCGCCAGGGCTCTGTTCACCATCTCTTAGTGTTGTGTCAAATATTTTAATGGTCTCTTTGCTCATTATGTTTACCTTATAATATATACATACCGGTATATCTTATTTTGGAACTTGACCTGAATAACTGTCAAGAAATGTTTATGGTGCAAGTTCAGGATGACAAACGGTATGAAAATTGTCTAATTTTACCCAAATAGTGGTTAATTTAGAAACGCAAAAGTTATTTGTGGTTTTCAGCTCTAAACGCAATCAGTTGTATGAGTAACTGCTGAAGAAGCAGCTTCCATGACAAGAGCGCTTTTTGAGCTTTGCTTAAGCAGTGTTATATGACAGGCAGCAGCAGGAGAGAATCGTCTTGTGTGAAAATAGTATGCTGTCGAATGATCGTTTTCATGATCTCTCCTTTTATGATTTTTGGGAAGTATACTCTATTTGGATGTTTGTGTCAAGCAGATGTTGCAGGTCAGAGTGTTTTTTATCTTGACCTGCAGGCAGCTCTATGCCTCTTCGTCCCTGTTTTCTTCTTCAGATATCTCTTGTTCTTTCGCTTCTTTTTCTTTCTGTGTTTGGGTTATCTTCTCCTGGTGGGCAAGACGGCTTGGCATACCGTGCTCTTTCTCATAGGTCTCTATGATCTTGCGAACAGTTTTTCCTTCGATCACTTCTGCTTCAAGAAGTTCTTTTGTCATATTCTCTATGGCCCCTCTGTATGTTTCCAGGGTCTCTTTTACATAGGCATAACGTTCATTGAGTGTAGAACGGATATATTCATCCATCTGTTCTGCCATCTTTTCACTGTAGTCGGTACTTACTGCCCCGCCGCCAAGGAAAGAGTTCTGACTTCTTGAGAGAACCATCAGTCCGGCAACATCGGTCATTCCATAGACAGAGATCATATCTTTGAGTATTGCAGTGGCACGGTCAAGATCATTTCCTGCACCGGTAGAGATCTCACCGATGAAGAGCTCTTCTGCAGCTCGTCCGCCAAGCAGTACATCGACTTCAGCCAGGAGTTCATGTTTTTGTTTCAGGAAACGCTCTTCGTCTTCAGGGAGATGCAGAGTGTAGCCCAGAGCACCAAGTCCTCTTGGGATAATGGAAACTTTGGTTACACGTGTAGCACCTTTGCTGAGCTCTGCCATCAGTGCATGTCCGCTCTCATGGTAGGCAACGATCTTCTTCTCTGTCTCATTGATCTTACGGTTCTTCTTTTCCAGTCCGACAAAGGAACGCTCGATCGCTTCAAGCAGGTCTTCCTGGTCGATCTGTTTTTTATTTTGCCGTCCGGCGAGCAGGGCGGCTTCGTTAATAATATTGGCAAGGTCCGCACCGGCCAGTCCTGCAGTCTGTTTAGCCACGATTTCAAGGTCAACGTTCGGTGCAAGTTTGACATCTCTGGAGTGGACCTTAAGGATGGCTAGACGTCCTTCATAGTCAGGTTTGTCTACAAGTACCTGGCGGTCGAAACGGCCGGCACGCAGCAGGGCGGCATCGAGTGTTTCAGGTCGGTTGGTCGCAGCCAGAACGATGACAGGTGTATTGGTACCAAAACCGTCCATTTCGGCAAGGAGCTGGTTGAGGGTCTGTTCTCTTTCATCGTTCCCCCCGATCTGGCCGCCTGAAGCTCTTGACTTACCGATAGCATCGATCTCATCTATAAATATGATGGAGGGTGCTTCTTTCTTTGCCTGGGCAAAAAGATCACGTACACGGCTGGCACCGACTCCGACGAACATTTCAATGAACCCTGAGCCACTTACTGAGAAAAAAGGTACGGAGGCTTCACCTGCAACTGCTTTTGCCAGTAGGGTCTTCCCCGTACCCGGAGGGCCTACAAGCAGTACACCTTTGGGGATCTTTGCTCCAAGTTCAATATAGCGTTCAGGGAATTTAAGGAAATCAACGATCTCTTTGACTTCGTCTTTAGCCTCCTCGACTCCCTGAACATCATCAAATCTGGTGTCCGGTTTTTCGGAGTTGATGAGTTTGTCCGCTTTTCCTGCACCAAGAATGCCTCCACCCATTCCTTTTGACATTTTCTTTGCAAGGAAGATCCAGATAGCAAAGAAGATGAGGATAGGAAGCAGCATACTGAATAGCTCTGACATGAAACCATTTCCTATGACCCCTTCATAAGGGATCTTTTTCTCTTCAAGCAACGGAATGAGTTTCTCATCATAGGTTGGGACATTCTGGGCTACATAACGGATTTTCCGTCCGTTCTCTTCAGCGATCGCCTCGACACTTGCAGGTGTAAGTTTGACACTTTTGACAACACCCTGCTTGATCTTCTCCTTGACCTCCGAGTACTTCACCTGTTTGGTCAGAGAGATATTCTGATTATTCATCATTGTGCTCAGGCTGCCGCCACTGTCTCCTACGAATGATTTGAAGATCAGTATAATGACGATCGAGAATATAGCAAATGCCAAAAGCGGATTGTCATTGAAAAAATTCTTGTTGTTATTGTCTTGATTATTATTGTTCTGGTTGTTAGCCATTGTTTTCCTTCTTTATAGACTAGGGTAATCTACTCTCACCTAATTATAGCGATTAATTGTTTCACTTTTTTCTATAGATGAGTGTAACCCACTCATCCTTAAGTATGCGTTTTTCCAGTACAAGATCCCCAAAAGAGTCTTGTACGAGTTTCTCTTTTTTATCCAAAATACCTGAAAGTATCAAAAATCCGTCTTTTTTGGTGACCTTTTTGAGATCGGTTGCGATAAATCTTAACACATCTGCAATGATATTGGCAATAACGACATCATATTTGCCTTCAGCTTTATCTGCTGATCCTTCCCAGAGTTTATCATAGGATTCTTCATTGAGTCTGAAGTTCTCTTTACAGCTTTGAACAGAGATTGGATCGGTATCACAAAGCTCGACTGTTGCTCCCAGCTTCTTGCAGGCAAGCCCCAGGATACCTGAACCGCATCCCACATCTATGATATGATCAGAGGGCTTGATATAGTCACTGATCGCTTCAAGACAGGAAAAGGTCGTAGCGTGATGTCCTGAACCAAATGCCAGTGCCGGGTCGATTCTGATGTTGATCAGGTTCTCTTTGGGTGCATGCCAGCTTGGAAAAATATAAAATTTTCCTGCTTCAATAGGCTGGATAGACTCCTGATAGGTTTTGATCCAATCGATATTCTCTTTCTCTTTCAATGTAAAATCCATATGGATATCACTCTCAAGATCCTGCTGCAACGATAGCAGTGCATCTTTAACGAAAGTTAAATCAGATTCGCTTCTGATAATAATCCTGTCCGTACCGAACTCTACGCCCTCATCGTAGATATTCATAATAAAGTCGGCAATAAGATCGACATATTGTTCATTGAGAGTAATGGTCAGTTCATAGTATCTATTTTTCATCTACTGCCTTAAATGCCTCTTCAAGATTGAGTGTTCCTTCGTAAAAAGCTTTTCCTACGATTGTTCCGTCGATTCCGGCATCAAGGAGCGCGTTGATATCGTTCATGTCTTTGAGTCCGCCGCTGGCGATCGTCTCAAGTCCTGAGGCCTTTTTGACGGAAAGCGTAAAGTCGATATTTACACCGGTCATCATTCCGTCACGGCCTACATCGGTGCAGATGATCGCTTCTACTCCGGCATCTGCAAATTCTTTGGCAAGATCAGTCGCTTTCATATCGGAAGTTTCTGCCCAACCCTCGACGGCCACCATTCCATCAATGGCATCAATGCCTACAACAATAGGATATTTGGCTGCCATCACTTTGACAAAATCTGGGTCTTTAACGGCGATGGAGCCAAGTATCAGTCTGTCGATTCCAAGATCCAGATACATCTTTATGGTCTCTTCATCACGGATACCACCGCCGAGTTCAAGTTTGAGGTTGCAGTTTTGGCGGATCTTTTTGATCTGTTCAAGGTTTTCCGGTTTTCCGGCAAAGGCACCGTTGAGGTCAACGAGATGGACCCATTCACTTCCAAGTTCTTCAAAACGTTTGGCGACCTGCCAAGGTTCATCAGAATAGATCTTGGCAGAATCCATCAAACCTTTGCTGAGTCGTACGGCTTTGCCGTCTTTAAGGTCTATAGCCGGCAGTATGGTCATGATGCACTCCTTGTGTCATAAAGTGAGGAGTGAAGAGTGAAGAGTGAAGAGGGTTGGTATGTATTGCTCTGCAATACTTTTATTGTTTTTTGCATGGTTTTTCCTATAGTTTTATAAAATTCTCAATGATCCTGAGTCCATTCTCATGGCTCTTTTCCGGGTGTGGTTGGATACCAAAGACGTTCTCATTTTGTACGGCAGAGACGAACTCATAGCCGTAATAGGTTTTTCCGATGGCATAAGCATCGTTGCATACCGCATGGTAACTATGCACAAAATAGAGGTAGAATTCATCGGGCAAGCCTTCAAAAAGTGTTGAACGCTTAGCATCGGGCGTTGAGGTTTGGACGAAAAGTTCGTTCCACCCCATGTGCGGGACTTTTAGCGGATGGTCGAAACTCTTTTCCTCAAAGGCAACTATTTTTCCCGGGATAAGCCCAAGTCCTTGGTGTGTGCCAAACTCTTCGGAGCTTTCAAAAAGCAGTTGCATGCCAAGGCAGATGCCAAGCAGCGGCTTGCCCGATGCGGCAAAGGCTTTAACGGCTTTATCCATGCCGTTGCTCTGTAAATGTGCCATAGCATCACCGAATGCTCCAACGCCGGGAAGGATGAGTTTGTCATACCGGTCCAGTTTTGCAGGGTCGCTTTCCAGTACTGCAGCTGCCCCGACTTTTTTGAAAGCGTTGATAACGGAGGCAAGGTTGCCCATATTGTAGTCGACAATGCCGATCATTTGAAATTCCTTTCAGAAAGCAGGGTGAAATAATACTCTTTTCGGTTGCTCACTATTCATTACTCGTTACTTATTAATTTTCGTGATTATAGCAAATTAAATTGAAAGGGGTTATCCTCCTTTAGGCAATTTGGGTAAAATAAGGGTTCAATATATTTGTCATTAGGATGTTTATGAGAGAGAAGATAGAGTACTGGCTGGTAAAACTGTTTTTGGGCTTGGCCAAAATAGCCCCTGTCTCTTTTGTTTATATATTTTTTAAAATGCTTGCGTGGCTGCTCTATTATCTTGACAGTAAACGAAGAAAACTGACGATTGCCAATCTGAGCTCTGCTTTTCCCCAAATGTCAAAAAAGGAGATTGAACAACTCTCCAAACAGGTCTATGTGGGACTTTCAAAAACGGTGGCCGAGATACTGCTTATGTTCGTAGACAGATTCGATATTGACAATGCCGTTGTCAATAGAGAAGAGACGATTGAAAAACTTGAGAGTCTTGCAAAACACAGTTCCAAAGGCATTATTGCTATGACTGCGCACTTCTCCAACTGGGAGTTGCTGGCACACTTTTTGGCAAAACACGGATTTCCGATGCTGGTTATTGGCAGAGAAGGGAACAATAAGCTGATCGAGGACAATATTACCACTCCCTTCAGGCGTAAATACGGTAACGATTCGGCATTTAAGAGCAAAGCTATGCTCTCAATGGTAAAGCGTTTGAAAAAGGGAGGGAATGTCGGGATCCTGATTGATCAGAAAGTAGGAAAACAGAACAGTGTTATGGTTGATTTTTTTGGTCAAAAAGCGGGAACAACGACTTCCATAGCCTTTTTGAAACAGAAGCTTGATCCTTTGGTTGTACCCTTTTTCATTGCCCGGATAGATGATGGGAAATACCGGATCATTATCGAAGAGCCGATAGAATCAGAAGAAGCACTGACAAGTGAGAGTGTTTTGGAAACAATGACGGAACAATATAACCAGGTTATGGAGTCTGTCATCAGGAAGTATCCGGCACAGTGGTTCTGGATGCATAACAGGTGGCGCAGATGAGCTGTGTGTTGATCCTCAGTGATGGACGGGCAGGTCACTTGAACCAATCGGTTGCATTGGCTGAATATTTGAAGACATCGTATGAGATAGTAGAGGTACTTCCCAAATATCGTTGGAGTAAATGGGCAAGTTATCTTTTGGATAAAGTCGGGGTGTGTACAGACTCTTTGTTTCAAAAACCAAAATTGGAACATGATGACTACGATCTTGTCATAGGAGCAGGGTCAAGAACCTATTATATGCTAAAAGTACTTGCAAAGCAGTTCAGTGCTAAGTCTGTGACCATGATGCTGCCGAGAGGATACCGGTATGATTATGATCTGATCTTCGCACAAAGCCATGACAAACCGCCAAAAGAGAAGAATATCATTGAACTCCCTGCCAATTTTGCCTATGTGGAACCGCGGGGAATCTATCGTGCTTCAAAGAACGCTATCGGGGTTGTAATTGGCGGGGAGAACAAGGTTTTTCGTATGAACCGAAAGAGGTTAAAAGAACAGCTGGATCTGATTGTAGAGGAGTTTAAAGGATATGAGGTTGCCGTAACCACTTCACCAAGAACTCCCAAGGAAATAGAGTCGTTGATCAGGGAATATCAATTTGATTATGAGGTGGTCTACTCTGACAATCCGGTCAATCCTATCCCGGATTTTCTTGATCAGTGTGAAACAGTATTCCTCACAGCTGATAGTACTTCTATGATCTCCGAAGCGATCTCTTACGGGAGTGCCAATGTAGTTGTGCTGCCGCTTGAAGCTCAAAAAGAGAATAAATTTACCCGCTTCATAGATGCTTTGGAACAAGAGGGGTACCTTGCTGTCATTGGGAGCAGCTTCAAGAGAGCCAATAGAAAGATCGATTTCTCAAAATATGCGGCAAAGGCGCTATGGTGAAGATCGTACAGCTTTTACCGGAACTCAATGAGGGTGGTGTAGAACGGGGTGTAGTAGAGCTTAACCGGGAGCTAGTCAAGCTGGGGCATGAAAGTGTTGTGGTTAGTGCCGGAGGAAAGCTGGCGTCACAGATAGACAAAGATGGCGGGAAACATATTGTGTCGGATATCTGTTCCAAAAATCTTTTTACTGCACCTTTGCGTATGATAAACCTACGTAAAATACTGACAGGAGTTCAGCCTGATATCATTCATGCCAGAAGCAGGGTTCCCGCATGGCTGGCATACTGGGCGAACCGTACATTGAAAATACCGTTTGTGACGACAGTGCACGGCTTTAACAGTGTCAGTGCCTACAGTGCTATCATGACTAAAGGTGACAGAGTAATTTGCGTAAGCGGTGCGATCAGGGAGTACATACAGAAGCATTACAATACTCCTGAAGAGAAGATCAGTATTATCCCAAGGGGTATTGACCTGGATAAATTCAACCCTGAGAAGACTGATCATGTTTTTATGGAGAGTTTCAAGCAAAAGTATGGACTGAAAGAGAAGTTCATTGTGACAACAGTAGGACGCATTACACAGCTTAAAGACCTTGAAACATTTATTAGAGCGATCGCTCTTTTAAAAAAAGAGATGCCGCATATTACAGGAGTGATCGTTGGAGGTGTCCGTGAAGATAAAGAGAGCTATTTTGAATCCCTGAAAGATCTGGTAGAAAGGCTTCATTTGGAAGAACACATTGTTTTTACCGGAAGTCAAAGTAACGTGGCAGAGATATATGCCTTGAGTGATGTTGTGGTAAGCAGTTCCAAAAAACCAGAAAGCTTTGGCAGAAGTGTTGCAGAGGCTATTGCGATGAATAGACCGGTGGTCGCTACGGGGCATGGCGGGGTGCTTGATATTGTGAAAGAAGGCGAAAACGGTTTTTTCTATGCTGTGGGAGAGCATAAGGGGCTGGCTGAGAATATTGTTCTGGCAAGCAGGCTTTTTTTTGACGGGTATGGATATATTGCCACACATTTTTCATTGGCACAGATGGTAGATAAGACTCTCAATGTCTATAAGGCAGTACACAAATGATGTGGTCAATTCTAGGTATTGTCATGATTTTGGCAGCATATTTCTCCTACCGCTATGCATGGTGGAAACCGGCAGTAGATTACCGCTATCCGCGTATCTTGATGTATCATATGGTACGAGATCCGATTAAAGGCAAAAAGTTCAATTCTCTGAGGGTTTCACCGGTTGACTTTGATGTACAGGTTCGCTATTTGGCTGAAAACGGATGGCACTCTTTTACTATGGATGAAGCATATGAACAGCGAAGAAGCCTGCCTGAAAAAAGTGTGGTGATCACCTTTGATGACGGATATAGAGACAACCTGACCAATGCTTTGCCGATACTGAAAAAGTATGGTTTCAAAGCAACTATCTACCTGGTCAATGACAGGCATAATCGTGACTGGTCAGGCTACCGTAAAGCAAAGAATGAAGGTGCCGGACTTAAAGATGAGCCAAAACTGAGTGATGATGAGGTCAGGGAGCTGCTGGCAAGCGGTTTGATAGAGATTGGCGCCCATACACAGACCCATGCCAATCTGAACAGCCTGGATGAAAAACAAAGCAAAAAAGAGATCTGTCACTCAAAAGAGCAGATCGAAATGCAATTTCAAACACTCTGCAGGAGTTTTGCATATCCTTTTGGACTTTATGGGGAGAAGGACAAAAAGATCGTTGCTGAATGCGGGTACAGCAATGCTGTAACTACGAAGGCAGGCATTGCAGATCTAAAAAGATGTGACCCGTTTGAGATACCCCGTATAACAGTGAGTGGTAAAGATCATTTTTTTGTTTTTTGGTTGAAGCTGCGTACCGGAAAACGGGGGGTGAAAAAATGAGAGTATGCCAGGTTTTGGCCGGGGATGAAGAGGGTGGTCTGGAAAAACACTTTGAGGAGCTGTGTAACCGATTGGTATCTTATCATGAAGTTCATGTGATCGCCCATGAGAAGTATAGAGAACGTTTTGATGAAAAAATCGTCTTTCATTCGCTTGATCTTAGCAAAGGACGTAAAAATATCTTTATTTTATTCTGTCTATTCCGACTGATCAAGATCATAGAACCACAGATCCTCCACGCCCATGCCAATAAAGCAGTGGACATGATTGCAACCATTAAGCCCTTTTTATCAGGGAAGATCAAACTGGTTGCCTCACTTCACAGCCAAAAGCGCAAACTTTCCTCTTTTGAAAAGTTTGACCATGTGATCGGTGTATCACATACGGTGCTTCAAGGGCTGAAAAACAGACATAAAAGTGTGGTTTATAATGGTGTTGCATTACAGGATATAAAAAAAGACCCTTCATATCTGGATCAGTTTGGTATTTATGATGGGTTTGTGATTTGTGCCGTAGGCAGACTTGAGAGTATTAAAAATTTTTCTTTACTTATAAGAGCAGTCAAAGAGCTGGATGTGAAACTTCTGATTGTTGGAGAAGGAAGTGAAAAGGATAAGCTTCAGAAGCTTGTAAATGAACTTAATATAGAGGAAAAAGTGAGATTCGCAGGTTTCAGAAGGGATGTACCGGAGATTATTATTAACTCGGATATTTGTGTGATCAGTTCTGACCGGGAGGGTTTCTCTTATGTAATGGCTGAAGCTTTACTGCTGGGTGTACCGGTTTTATCCACGGAAGTAGGAGATATGAAGAAGATACTGCCGACTTCTTTTGTTGTTCCCGTTAATGATTTGGAAAGCCTTAGGTCAAAGATATATTTTTTACAGGAACACTATATGGAGGTTTTAGCACAATATGAAAAAAGTTTTCAGTTTGCAAAGAAGCATTTTACTCTGGATGCAATGGTGGAGAGCGTTCTTCACATTTATAGTAAAATAGTGAAAGTATAATGGAAGGGTAAATGAAATGGCACAAGTTTTAGCCTTGGGTGACTGTAATATGTCCGGAGATGTAAAATTCAAAAACAATTCCTATCCGGAACGCTTTTCTGGATGTATCGGAAAAAGTGTTAAGAATGCAGGTTATACTATGTCAACCACAAGAGAAATGCAGTATCTTTTCAAAGATCACTATACAAAAGAGTGTGAAATTGTTCTTATACAGTATGGGCTGGTAGATTCCTGGAAAACCTTTAAGTATGCACCTTACGTTCTCTATTATCCGGATAACCCTTTGCGTAAGATATTTCGTAAAATAGTCAAGAAATATAAAAAAATTGCAAAAGCGCTAAAGTTAAATGACCTTCTTGGTACCCAAAATGTAGTTGGGATAGAGGAGTATAAAAAAAATATTGAACAGATCATATCGACTGTATCAAAAAAAACTGTGATATTAATTGACACAGTACCCAATCATCAATTATTTAGGAATGATGAAATCGTCAAATACAATGATGTGCTTGATAAACTTTCAAAACAATATAATTATTGCTATAAACTTGATATTTATAACGAATTTTTGGAAAATATGGATAAGTACTATCTGGACGAAACCCATATAAATGATGAAGGTTATGAAGTCATTACGCAAAAACTTGTCTCGTTATATCAAAGTATTGAAGAAAGCTCATGACAAAAAATATTCTATTGATAACTGACGGAAAACCGGGACATGAAAATATTTCTAGAGGGATTGTAGAGACTATCAGAAAGCATCAAGATATCAATCTTATCGAAGTGAATGCAACATTAAGAAGTTCCCTGTTTAAGCGTCTGATCAAAAATATTTTAAATCAAAGCAATATTTGGCAGGGAAGAAAGCTCTTTATAGATATTTTTTATAAAGGTCGCGTTATTCCTCAGAAAATAGACTGTGATCTTATTGTTTCAACGGGTGGAGCAACCTCGTTTTTAAATGTTATGCTAAGCAGGTATTTGAAATGTCCAAATATCTACTGTAGTTCTCTAAGAGGTTTGAAACATACACTGTTTACCTACCTTGTTTCCCTGGATGAGAACCATTATGATAATGAGATTATTGTGGATGTCGCACCGCTGGTATTGCCTACTGATGCTCTCAAGCTCGAATTATTCAGACGTGAAAACAGTATTGATGAGAGAGAGCGTATCTGGAGTATTCTGATCGGAGGACCGACAAAAGACTATCCTTTCTCTGCTGATGATATTGAACAAATGATGGCAGGTATGATTGCGTTGGCAAAAAGAGAGAGAGCAAAACTTTGTGTTACTACTTCAAGAAGAACGACCGTCGAGATGGAAAAGAAACTTTATGATATTTTTAAACAGGAAAAAAATACTATAAAAAAATATGTTCTATATAATCAAAAACCAGAAAAGGTCATGGGTATGTTCCTTGCTGCTGCAGAGAGAGTATTTGTGACTGAAGACAGCGGTTCGATGATCACTGAAGCTGTTTTGAGCAAGAAGCCTGTATATACGATTCGAACAGATAATGCCCACCCAAGAGGAATTTATAAGAAGTTTATGGATAAGCTAATTAAAAATAAAATGGTTATTTCCGTTGAAATAGATGGTATTCCGCTGATTAGACCGGATGAAGTAACCGTATGTTTAAAAGAGTCTCCTGCTGAAAAAGTATATGATAAAATAAAACATCTTTTGGAAGATTAAAACAAGGGTTTATATGAAAAGAATAGGGGTAGTAGTTACAAATCTGGCCGGAAGCGGTGCAGAAAAAGTAGCATTGACACAAGCAAAACTGTTCAGAGAAAAAGGTCATGAAGTAGCACTTTTTTTACTTGACAATATACAAAAATATAATACGGATGACTGTGACTTTCCTATAGTACCATTATCAAACGGGAAAGATACCTATAAGTTTTTAGGGAGGTTGGGAGACTTCATATATGCTAAGATTTTAGAGTCAAAAATGAAAAAAATAGGAAAGTTTGATTTGGTGATCTCCAATCTGCCAAGAGCAGACAGAGTCGTTAAACTTTTAGCACACCACAATAAATATTTTGTAATACATATATCCTACAAGGCGGAGTTGGAAAAATTTAGTAAAAAAAGAGCAAGAAAGAAATTAAAACTTTACAAATTTTTATATGAGAATGAAAATATCATTACTGTAGCAAATGATATTATAAAAGATTTTGATGTATTAGATATCAAATATAAAAGTGCAACCACCATTTACAATCCTTTTGATTTTGAAGAGATAAAAAGCAAGGGTAATGAAGCCATAGAGATAGGGTATGAATATATCATCTCACCTTCTGCTTTCAGGGAACAGAAAAGATATGATGTCATGTTGGACGCTTTTAAAATGATAGAACATGATATAAAGCTTGTGATTTTAGCGAACAGTGATGATAAGCTTACTAAAATGATACAAGAACGGGACTTGGAAGATAAGGTGGTTGTTTTAGGTTTTCAGCAGAACCCCTATAAATATATGAAAAATGCCAAATTAATGATTATGGGATCAGATTATGAAGGGTTTGGTATGGTAATAGTTGAGTCTCTTATCTTGAATACTCCTGTTGTCAGTACAGATTGTCCCACAGGTCCAAGGGAAATTCTGACAGGTGATCTGTCCAAATGGCTTGTTCCTGTAAACAATCCTAAAGCTTTGGCTCAGAAGATTGATCATGCATTGGAGAGTAATATTTTGATAGATGAAGAGAGTATTAACAAGTTTAATAAAGAGTATATTTATAAGGAATTTGAAGCATTATGGGAAAAATAAAAGTTGCACATATTATATGTGATCTGCTTCCGGGCGGAGGACAAAAAAGTACCACAGATCTTATTAAGAGTACAGAAGGCAAAGTTGAAAACTATCTTGTTTTATTAGAGAATAAAAGAAGTTATGAGGTAGAAGGTATTAAAACTTTTTTTATCTGCGAAGATAAAAAAATCTATAAAAAGCTGGATATACTCGGAGATTATTTATTATCATTAAAACTGCGAAAATTATTGCAGGAATTAGAAATTGATATTGTGGTATCCCATATGGAAGTAACGGCAAAAGTATTGAGGTTTATAAATATTCCTAAAATTTATTATATGAGAGTTGATATTACCCAGGAGCTAAAAGTACTCGAAAAGAACTCCTTTACAAGGTATAAAAAAAGAGAATACCTGTATAAGAAAATTTTTGATGGTCAAAACCTAATTACTATTTCGCAGGATACTGAAAAAAATCTGTTACATTTTTTATCTCCCAAAAAAATTCAAACTATCTATAACCCTTTTGATCTGGAAAATATTCCTCAATTGGCCAATGAAGCAGCGAATGTACCGGAGGAAGATTACCTCATACAAATAGGAAGCGATATAAAAAGAAAAAGACAGGATATCCTATTGGAAGCTTTTTCCAAAATAAAAGATAGGAATATCAAACTGTTGCTTCTGGGTACAGAGGAAAATGAAGAAATTCTGAATCTGATTGAAAAGTTCAATATTCAACGAAACAGAATTATTTTTCATCCGTTCACTACGAATCCTTATCCTTTTATCAAGAATGCAAAAATACTCATTATGAGTTCACAAAGAGAAGGTCTTCCCCGGGTCATTGTTGAAAGTCTGGCATTGGAAACACCGGTAGTCAGTACAGACTGTGATACGGGACCAAGAGAAATATTGATAGGTGAACTTAAACCGTATCTGGCAAAAGTTAATGACCCGGATGATCTGGCAGAAAAAATAGATCTGGCACTTGAGAGGTACCCGGAAATTACAGACAGATATATTGAAAAGTTTGATAAACGAGAGATATCCGAAAATTTTTTACTATATGTAAAATCAATAATAGCTAACCAACCGGAGCAACAATGAAAAAAATTTATATTCATACAGGCCAACATAAAACCGGGACAACATCATTACAGCAAATGTTATTTGATAATCGTCTAAAACTTAATGAAGAAGAGAATATTTCATTTTTTACAACAGATACCAAGAATAGAGTAATAAAAAACGGCAATACTTGTTGTTGGATAAAAATTAATAAACGTAATGTAGAAAATGATGCAAGTATAGTTTCTCCTGAAGTTTTAGCACAAAATCTTGCTAAACTTCCAAACGATGTTATTATGTCTGCTGAATGTTTTAGCTGGATATTTGATAAACAGGAACTACTTAGATTCAAAGAAGAATTATCAAAGTTTTTCGATGAAATCATTATCATAGTATATATCAGAAGACAAGATAAACAAATTGTATCTCTTTATCAACAACGTTCTAAAAAGCGTCGTCCCCCTTCAAACTTTTTTTATGGCAATGAGCCAACTGCTATACCGATGTATAATAAAAACCTTGATTATTATTTTGATTATAACAAACGTATTTCTAACTGGGGTGATGTTTTTGGAGATGATAATATTATCATTAGGGTTTTTGACAAAAAAACACTTTATAAAGGGGATATAGTTTCAGATTTTTGTAATTTACTTAATATAAAAAATATTACATCATCTATGAAAAAAAATGTTTCAAATGGTTTTGAAAAAACTAAAGTTTCCCACTTGATGTCTTCTTTAGGAATGAGAAATGATTTAAGGAAAATAATTAATCAAAATCTTGACAATAATGGTAAACTTATGCCATCAAAAGAAGAGGCTAAAAATTTTTATTTAAGGTATAAAGAGAGTAATAAAAAATTGAATGAAAGATTTAAGATTAATAAATTGGAATACATATTTGACGAAGATTTTTCAATGTATAGTGATACTTCAATGGATGTATGGACTGAAGAGTCTGCAAATCAGGCCATTATTCATATACTTCAATCAATAAATGACTTACAAGCAATCGACTACTTTAAACTTGGAATAAAATCATTAATGAAAAAAGTATGAACCATTGGATCACCCAAAGTTTAAAATTATAGTTTTAAACGTTTTTTCCATTTATTGAGGAATCTTTTATATTTTTGAGTTAGTACAAAAGTAATGCGCTCATGCCGCTTTTCTCTTCCTGGTTTTGCAAAGAGGGTCTGGTAGCCAAGCAGGTGCAACATATTTCGTGTTTTGTATTCAAACAGTTCGATTTCTCTTTCTGACAATGTTTTTGCCCATGCCTTTATTCTTGATTTGTCCGCTTTTTGACCAACCAGTTCATGTTGATGTTTTGTGTAAGTTGGTACTATTAACCCGTTGGCTTCCAACATATTTGGTTCATAGTCAATACCGATGAAGTCTGTGATCTTTTTTATAGTATTTTCAGTATTTTCCAATATATCTTCATATCGAACAGATAAGATGTCTTGTGGATACTTACGTTCATATGCAAAGCCATAAGCCAGTTTTGTTAGCCAGAAATTGGCAATATCATACATGGATTTAGGTCCCCACGTAACATTTTTAAAAGAAGCAGCAACACCTCTTCCATCTCTAATGATATGTAAAAATTTTGCATTTGGATAAAAACTTTTTAGAAGATCAACATATTCTACATTTATAGGAGTGTGATCGACCCAGAATTTTACTGACTTTTTATGTTGTTTATTTATATTATATTTCTCTACGATCTTTAATATTAGATCAGGGTAGTTTTTGATCTTATCATACTCTGTGTCTGTAAATGAAATATCAGCATCCCATATTTTAAAACGTTTTGTTTCTTTAATCTTTTGAAAAGTTTTTTGGGGATTAAAAAATGATTGCTCTTCTTCGGAATAACAATCTGTCTTAAATTGGCTTTCCGGAGTAACAATACATTGGGAATGGGCACCGATCAAAGAACCGAGAAAAGTTGTTCCACTTCTATCGCATCCTATAATAAAGATAGCATTTTCAATTTTTTGATCTTTGTTTAATGTACTTATTTTTAAATCCTTATAGAGTTTTTATTTTGATATTTATAATAGAAAATTTAGATCGTATCAGTTAAAATTGTATCTATAAATGTATTCAAAAAGACTTATTCTTTAATATAAATAGAAAACGTTAATACTAAGACAAAAGTCTTTTTAGCAACACTTTACTGTGTGTAAAGATATAGTACTTTGTTCGGTGTATATATATAATATATTTTCTTTTTTTAGTTAAGTGTTTATTTTCCTTACTCAACAGCCATTTATAGTAGCGTGGTATTGTTCTGCGTTTTCTGGCATCACTGTGAAAATCAAATGGATCAAGTCTGTTGTGAATAAATGATATTAATGTTTTTTTCAACATATTCATTTCTTGTAAATGCTTTGGCATACTGTGTCCCACACCAGGTACTTTTAAATGTATTAAATTTTGATATCGTTGTGCATGCTTTTTATCCAGGTCAAATAAGGGATCATAGATAATATAGCCTGAAGCAAGAGCCTGTGCCCCGTCAAATACTTCTCCGGACTCCCAGTCCAGATTTTCTCTATCATGTGTAAATCTATATTCCCAAGGAACCAAACTTTTATTCAATGTCGAAATAGGGTTAATAATTAATATTCGATCCAACTTTAAAATATTACAATAAGAAGATACTCCATATCCACCCATACTACCGCCATATCCTAACCGTTCTGGAAATACTTCCAATTCAGAAGACAGTTGCATCATGAAGTGATATAATATGTTGCTTCTATACCATGTATTTTTATTAATGGATGAAAAAGATATTATATTTAATCCCTGTTTTTTAACGAAATCATAACCCCATGGTGAAATACCATTTTCAATTTCGGTTTGATCTAAAAAACTATTTAAACTTGCAAATGTTACCATAATAGGTTTTTTTATATCATGAATATAATATTTACATATAACATCATCAATTACATGCCAAGATTCCGTTTGTCGGGTAAGTATGAACTTTTTATTGGATTCTGTTTGCATATACAATCCTAGTATGGGTAAACTTCTTTATATTCTTTGGAGTAGAAATGGTTTCTTGTAAAGACAAGAGACTCTTTTCATAGATTTCCTACAGTTAACTGATGGCTTTTTACTAAAAACATTGGATTTAAAAGATCCTTTTTATTATATCTAAGGGCCTCACGGTTTTGTGTTTGGAGGCTGGGATAGTATTGGTATGTCATCTTTCCGCTTTCTCTGACGATGGCATCAGCTGCAGCCGTATCCCACTCCATTGTTGGTGCCAATCTGGGGTAAATGTCTGCTACACCTTCAGCCACCATACAAAGTTTGAGCGAACTTCCCTTTGAGACTTGTTCTATGGACTCTGCTTCAAGCGCATCTATAAAAGTCTGCGTTTCTTCAGAAAGGTGGGATTTGGATGCCACCACTCTCAGTGTCTTTTCTGGTGTTTTGTTGACCTTTAGTGGTAATTTCTGTTCATTCTTGAATGCACCGCTGCCTTTTTTGGCTTTGTACATATCACCAAGTGCAGGGGCATAGACCACACCAAGGACAGGAGTGTCTTTATGTATCAGTGCGATGTTGACTGTAAATTCTCCGTTCTTCTTGATGAACTCTTTGGTTCCATCGATGGGATCGATACACCAATAGTACTCCCACGTTTTTCGAACTTTATAGGGGACTTCTTTGTTCTCTTCTGAGAGCAACGGGATATCAGGATAAGCCTCCTGCAGTGCAGTACAGATGATCTCATTGGATTTTATGTCTGCTTCTGTGAGAGGAGATTTGTCATCTTTATACGCAACACGAAAGTCTTTTTCATATATCTGCATGATAGCATCACCTGCCTTTTTGGCAATGACTACGACTTCGTTCAGATCAATCTTATCAAGCATACAGATATCCTTTGGTTTCTAAATGGTCTATGATTTGTCGCACGACCTCTTCTACAGATATTTTATCATTTTTAATAGCTATTTCCGGCTTTAGGGGAGCCTCGTAAGGGGAGTCTATGCCTGTGAAGTTTTGGATCTCTCCTTGACGGGCTTTTTTGTAAAGCCCTTTGGGGTCTCTTTGTTCACATACTTCCAGGGGAGTATCGATAAAAACTTCAATGAACTCTCCTTTCTCTACAAGGCTGCGTACCATATCGCGCTCATTTCGGAACGGGGAGATGAATGCCGTCAGCACAATCATCCCCGCATCTACAAAGAGTTTTGCAACCTCACCGATACGCCGGATATTCTCTATACGGTCCTCATCCGAGAAGCCAAGTCCTTTGTTCAGTCCCATACGGATATTGTCTCCGTCAAGCAGGTAGGTGTGTTTGCCGCGTTTATGCAGCACTGATTCGACAGCATTGGCGATGGTCGACTTCCCTGAACCGCTTAAACCGGTAAACCAGAGGATACAGGGTTTTTGATCCTTGATTGCTGCACGCTCTTCTTTATTGACATGATGCGGGTGGAAGACAATATTTTCATTCAACATTCAGTATCCATCATTTAAAATTCCTTATTTGACATAGTGTTTACGCACGTATTTTACAATCTGGCTGGCCGCCTCATCGGCACTCACGGTGTCCGTATCGATCACGATCTCGGCATGCTGTGGCTCTTCATAGACATCGTTAATGCCTGAGAAGTTCTCAAGTTCACCCCTGAGGGCTTTTTCATAGACACCTTTGTAGTCTCTGCGTTTGCAGGTCTCTATGTCAGCCTTGAGATAGACAACGATATTGTTCTTGACCATCTCTCTGATGGCTTTGCGTGATTCTCTGTAGGGAGAAACGAAAGAGGCAACCGTTGAAATAGAGTTGTTCTGCAGGGTTTTGATCAGATGGGCGATACGCAGCATATGGCGGTTGCGGTCCTCTCTGCTATACCCTATGTTGGGTACCAGTTCTCTGATATCTTTGGAGTCGATACGTTCTATGGGGATATGGAGTTTTTCAAGCTCCTTATAGACTTTGTCAGCAATAGTAGACTTTCCCGAAAGAGGAAGTCCGGTAAACCAGAGATTAAAGGGTTCTATTTTCTTTTTCCCCCAATGGATCTTGTGCCAGATCTTTTCATGCCCCCAGTAGAGGACGACCTTCAGGACAGTCTCAATGAGCCCGGCAGCGATGGCAAGATCGAGTCGTCCGAAGAAGATATAGACAATAATGATGGTAGTCGTCGTCGCTACAACCCTCCAGCTTATGCCTTTGACAATAGAGCGGGTATTTGTTTCTCTGAACACTAGGTGTTCCTTGAAAGAATGTTGAATGTTGAATGTTGCATGTTAAATGACAATATTTTTGTAAAAGCATTGTATGGTTGAGCATCGACCATCGACCATTGGCTATTGACTAAATCTCTCAACACTTCTTGCACTCCCACTCAGGAAAGTTCTCTCTGATATACTGGTTCAGTGCGCGTTCTGCATCGGTGTACTCACGGGCAGAGAGTTTTTTTACATCCTCTTCCCTGCGGCTGACACCGATGATCATACCGGCACCGACAGTGTTGTTGGTGATACGGTCGATGACGATGAAGGAGCCGGTCAGACGGTTCTCTTTGTAGGCATCTGCTGCAATGGGCTGTGTCAGTACCATTTTGCATGAAGCGATATCATTGAGGCCTAGTTTGCCGATCTGTTCCCGTTCATAGGTATTGACATCGACTTTATAGTTGATATGTTCGAAATTCCCAGTTACGACGGAGGTGGCACGTTTGATATCGTAGGTAGTACCTGGCTCCATAGGGGTCTCATCCATCCAAACAAGCATGACCTTGAGGGAGTTGGAGACTCTAGGGAGATTTTTGGTATGGACGATCATATTGCCTCTGGAGATATCCACTTCATCCTCGGTGGTAATGGTAACGGCCATAGGAGCATAAGCTTCCTCTGTGACGACTTCTCTGTTTGCTTCGGTGATATCGCCTGCATTGATGATATTTTTAACTTTGGTAGTTTTTCCCGAAGGCAGTACTGTGATTTCATCGCCTACTTTGACACTGCCTGCAGCAATGGTGCCACAGAAACCTCTGAAATCAAGGTTGGGACGGTTGATATACTGTACAGGAAAACGGAAGTCTTCTGTACGCTGTTTTTGAGAGATATCCATCGTATCGAGCAGTTCAAGTAAAGGTTTTCCTTCATACCATGGTGTTTTTTCACTTTTGTCGACGACATTGTCTCCGTCAAGAGCGCTGAGGGGGAGATAGTAGGTATATTTAATGCCAAGCTCTTCTGCCAGCTCACTATAGGATGCTTTGATCTCATTGAATATCTCTTGACTGAAATCTACAAGGTCCATCTTGTTGATGGCGACGATAACATGTTCGATACCAAGCAGGTTGACGATGTAGCTGTGTCTTCTTGTCTGAGTCAAGATACCTTTTCTTGCATCGATGAGGATAATAGCGACATCAGCGGTGGAGGCACCCGTAACCATATTTCGTGTGTACTGCTCATGACCGGGAGTGTCTGCGATGATGAACTTTCTCCTCTCTGTAGCAAAGAAGCGGTAGGCAACATCAATGGTGATTCCCTGTTCTCGTTCACTTTGAAGACCATCGACAAGCAGAGCCATATCGATCTTCTCGCCTGTCGTACCGTACTTTTTGCTCTCACCTTTTACGGCTGCAAGCTGGTCATCAAAGATCATCTTTGAGTCATACAGCATACGACCGATCAGGGTACTCTTACCATCATCGACCGATCCGCAGGTAAGGAAGCGGAGCATATCCTTGTTCTCGTGCTCTTTGAGATAACCGATGATATCGGAGTCGATGGTTGATAGTCGATGGTCGTTGGTAATATTGGTTTCTTCTTCTGTTCTCATGACTCCATATCCTTTTTAATGGAATTAATCAGTGCACTTAGCATTTTACCGATTATTTCAAGTTCTGTAATCCAAGTTTGACCTTTTTCTTTAGGAATATAATATATTTTGATACCTATATAAATTTGTGTTTTTGCTTCAGCAAGGGAAGCTCTGGCTATATCTAAAAATCTTATCTTTTCTTGATCAGATATACGTTCCAACCCCTCTGCAATATTACTGGGAATAGAAAGTCCTGATCGAGTTAATTGATCCCTAAAGCCATAATCTTTAAGTTCAGATAAATTCAAATAGATATCTGCACTTAATGCAGCTGATTTTTTCCAAACATCTAAACTTTCACACTTCATTTTTTTCCTTTAATATACTAACGACCATTGACTAATGGCTGTCGACTAAAAATAGCCTTCAATTTTTTTCAGTTCCATTGCACCTTCCTGGTCCTTGTCAATAAGACGTCCCTCTCTTTCAGAACTTGTCGAGAGCAGCATCTCACGGATGATCTCAGGCAGCGTGGTGGCTGTGGAGTTGATAGCACCGGTGAGGGGGTAGCATCCGAGGGTTCTGAAGCGTACCATCTCTTTTTTCGCTTTTTTACGAAGTTCCTCAGGCATTCTTTCATCATCTACCATTATTTTGGTACCTTCATACTCTACCACATCACGCTCTTTGGCGAAGTAGAGGGAAGGAATGGGGATGCTTTCCAGGTAAATGTACTGCCATACATCAAGCTCGGTCCAGTTACTGATAGGGAAGACTCGGACACTTTCTCCTTTGTCAATACGGGTGTTATAGATATTCCAGAGTTCTGGACGCTGGTTCTTTGGGTCCCATCGGTGGTGTTTGTCTCTGAAGGAGAAGATCCTCTCTTTGGCACGGCTCTTTTCCTCATCACGTCTTGCTCCTCCTATGACGGCGTCATAGCCGCCTGCATTGAGGGCCTGTTTGAGCCCCTCTGTTTTCATAATGTCGGTGTGGACTTTGGAACCGTGTTCAAAAGGGGAGATATTCATCTCTTTCCCCTTGGGGTTGGAGTGGACTACAAGGTCAAAGCCAAGCTCTTTGGCACGCTGATCTCTGAACTCGATCATCTCACGGAATTTCCAAAGGGTATCTACATGAAGCATAGGAAAGGGTGGTTTGCCCGGAGCAAAGGCTTTCATGGCAAGATGGAGCATAACCGAAGAGTCTTTGCCTACGGAGTACATCATTACAGGATTGGTGAACTCTGCTGCCACCTCACGCAGGATATGGATGGACTCAGCTTCGAGCTGTTTGAGATGGGTCAGGCGTGCTTGATCAATTTTCATATGTTATTCCTCATAAAAAGTTCTATACCATGTCACAAACTTACTGATCCCGTCAGAAAGTTTGGTATCAGGTCTATAGTCAAAGTCTTTCATCAGACCGCTTACATCAGCATAAGTAGAAACCACATCTCCATCCTGCATTGGCAAAAAGTTCTTCTCTGCTTTTTTCCCCAGGGCATTCTCCAGTGTTTCAATGAACTCCATTAAAGCCACAGGAGCATTGTTTCCAATGTTATAGAGGCGATATGGGGCTGATGAACTTTCCGGTGCAGGGTTTTGGGCATTCCAGTCCGGATCGGGAGCGGATGGATGATCTATGACTTGTACAATGCCATTGACAATGTCGTCAATATAGGTAAAGTCACGGCTCATTTTCCCATGGTTGAATACTTTGATAGGTCTGTCATTTAAAATGGCGTCTGTAAAAAGCATAGGTGCCATATCTGGTCTCCCCCATGGTCCATAGACGGTAAAAAAGCGCAGTCCTGTAGTCTGAATACCATAAAGGTGTGCATAGGTGTGTGCCATCATCTCATTTGATTTTTTGGTAGCAGCATAAAGGCTTACAGGATGATCAGTATGGTTAGAGGTCTTAAAGGGCTGTGATCTGTTCAATCCATACACTGATGAGCTTGAAGCGTATGATAAATTCTTAACACCGTTATGGCGACAACCTTCCAGGATATTCATAAAGCCTGCAATGTTACTCTCTATGTAGGCATGGGGTTTTTCCAAAGAGTAGCGGACACCTGCCTGTGCTGCCAGGTGCATCACTGCATCGAACTTTTCTTCTTGAAAAAGTTTTTCCATTCCTTCACGGTCCGAAAGATCAAGTTTAATGAATTTATGCTTTGGGTATTTGGTTGAAACAGTAAAGCTGTTCTCTTCTATATTTTCTCTGGCTATACCAAGTTCATTAAGGCGGCCATATTTTAAATTGACATCATAATAGTCATTGATATTATCAAGCCCTGTCACTTCATCGCCACGTTCCAGCAGCTTTTTGGCTAAATGAAAGCCAATGAAGCCAGCTGTGCCTGTTACTAAGATTTTCACTTTTTTCGTTCCTTAACTGTCACTGTTAAATATATCTCTGGTGTAGACTTTGTTCTCAACGTCTTTTAACTTCCCGGAAAGTCTGTTTGCCACGATGACATCTGATACTTTCTTGAACTCATCCAGGTCTTTGATGACTCTTGAATGGAAGAATTCATCTTCTTCCAATACAGGTTCATATACAACTACCTGTATCCCTTTTGCTTTGATACGTTTCATGATCCCCTGGATAGCAGAAGCTCTGAAGTTGTCTGAACCAGCTTTCATGACAAGACGGTAGATACCGACTGTTCCGCTTGGAGATACTGATTCCTGATCCGTGATTCGTGACTGGAGTTTTTTGATGATCTGGTCTGCTATGAAGTCTTTTCTCGTGCTGTTCGCATCGACAATGGCACGGATGATATTGCTTGGAACATTCTGATAGTTGGCAAGCAGCTGTTTGGTGTCTTTTGGCAGGCAGTAGCCGCCATACCCAAACGAAGGGTTGTTGTAATGTGAACCGATACGCGGGTCCAGTCCAACTCCCTCAATAATCTGGCGGGTATTCAGCCCGTGTGATTCTGCATAGGAGTCAAGCTCATTGAAAAAAGCAACTCTCATGGCAAGATAGGTGTTGGAAAAAAGTTTGATGGCTTCTGCTTCGGTACTGTCGGTAAAGAGCACGGGTATATCTTTCTTAATGGCACCTTCAGCCAATAGCTTTGCAAAAGTCCCGGCACGTTCGGATTTTTCACCTACGATGATTCGTGAGGGATAAAGGTTGTCATGCAGTGCTTTACCCTCTCTGAGGAACTCCGGAGAGAAGATGATGTTCTCTGTGCCAAATTTCTCTTTGATGGATCTTGTATAGCCAACGGGAACGGTTGATTTTATGACTATAACTGCATCAGGGTTGATATTTAGAACATCTTCAATGACGGCTTCAACCGACCGTGTATTGAAATAGTTTGTTTCAGGGTCATAATCCGTTGGGGTGGAGACAATGACAAAATCTGCTGCACAGTAAGCTTCCTCTTTCTCAAGCGTAGCTCTAAAGTTCAACGGCTTTTCACGCAGATATGCCTCAATCTCGGCATCTTCTATGGGAGAGACTTTGTTGTTAAGCATCTCTATCTTTTCAGGGATGATGTCGAGTGCCACTACTTCATTGTGCTGTGCCAGTAAAAGACCATTGGATAGACCAACATAACCGGTTCCTGCTATTGCTATTTTACAGTGTGACATAGATGCCTTTGGGTCTGGAATAGTTTTACATCAATTAAAGAACTTAACTATGCAGATACTATTTTAACATTTATAATATGAAACCTAATTTGTTCTGATGTTTTTTATATTGCATATAGGGTATAATCACAGAATTAATTATAGTTTCAAGGAAAATTTGAACGTGAAACAGCTATTTAAATATTTCTTCCCATATATGAAGGAGTATAAACGAGAATTTATTTTTGCTATATTTGGAATGATAGCAGTGGCAGCCGGTACAACAGGCTCGGCACACTTGCTCAAACCTGTATTGGACGAGGTGTTCATCAACAAAGACAGGGAAATGCTTACCTTGATCCCTTTGGCAATTATCGGGGTATTCCTGCTCAAGTCTGCAGGTAAATATGTGCAAACCTACTATACGATCTATATAGGCAATGATATTATTCGCAAGATACGCAATAAACTTTCGATGCACCTGATGTATCAGGATATGGCTTACCTGAACAAAATGCGCAGCGGAGAGCTTCTAAGCCGTACAACCAATGATATAGCACGTATCCGGAATGTAGTATCCACGCTTATTCCGAGTGTATTGATCAATGCGATGCTGATCGTATCACTGACAGGATATGTGATCTACCAGAATCCAAAATTGGCTTTTTATTTTCTGGTAGTGATGCCATTGGCACTGTTACCATTGCAAATGCTGGCGAAGAAGATGAAAAAGTACTCAAGACGCTCACAGGAGAGTGCGGCAGATCTTACCTCCAGGCTTACAGAGATATTCAACAATATCGAGATCATCAAGTCCAATTCGTCCCAACAATATGAAGCGCGTAAGTTCAGTAATGAGAATATGAATTTCTTCAAGCTTACCATGAAGCAGAGCAAGACCAATGCTCTGGTCAGCCCGGTATTGGAGCTTTTCGGTTCTGTCGCGATCGCAGTTGCGATCTACATCGGGGCAAATGAAGTGATCGATGGAGAGATGACAGTGGGAAGCTTCTTTGCATTTATGACAGCGCTCTTTATGCTCTATGATCCCATAAAAAAGTTCTCAAATATTCATAATAAGATGCAGGATGCCATTGCTGCGACAGAACGGATTGACGAACTTTTCCGGACACAGTCCAAAATTGTTTCTGGCTCTAAAGTATTGGAGCATATAGACTCTATCCGGTTTGAGGATGTTTCGTTGAAATATGATGATAAAACAGCACTTGAACATATCAATATCAATGCAGCCAAAGGGAAAGTGTATGCATTGGTAGGGGACAGCGGGGCAGGCAAGAGCAGTCTGGTAAACCTTCTGGTGCGTTTTTATGATACGACTTCGGGGACGATCTATGTCAACAGTGATGATATCAAAGACTATACCCTGCAATCACTGCATAAAAAGATCGCATTTGTGACCCAGCGTATTTTTATTTTTCAGGATACTATAGCCCAGAATGTTGCCTACGGAGAGGAGATAGTAGAGGAGCGGGTGATAACTGCGCTTAAACGTGCATATGCCTGGGATTTTGTCCAGGCACTGCCCAAGGGTATAGAAACAGTGCTTGATGAGTTTGGGACCAACCTGAGCGGAGGGCAGCGCCAGCGTATTGCTCTGGCACGTGCACTCTATAAAGATCCGGATGTACTTATCCTTGACGAAGCGACCTCGGCACTGGATAATAAAAGTGAACAGGCTATCAAAAAGGCACTTGAAGGACTAAAAAGCGAAATGATCACTTTTATTGTGGCACACCGTCTTACCACTATTGAAGATGCTGATGAAATACTTGTATTCAAAGAGGGGAAAATAGAGAACAGAGGTACCTATGAAAGACTTTTGGAGACCTCTGAGGAGTTTAGAAAATTGGCACAGAAAAACAGTCCCTGATACAGTGTTCTATTGGAATGTTTTTTCATAGAAGTAGTTCGTAGCTTCTACAAACCCTTCTACAGAACCGCAGTCAAAACGTCTTCCTTTAAATTTATAGGCGATCACTTTACCCTGTTTTGCCTGTTCAAGCAGGGCATCGGTGATCTGTATCTCACCGCCTTTCCCCGGCTCGGTATTTCTGAGAATGTCAAAAATATCAGGCGTAAGGATGTACCGTCCGATGATCGCCATATTGGTCGGGGCATCTTTTGGATCGGGTTTTTCTACCATGTTCGTGACCCTGTAGGTATCGTCCGTATTGTCAACCAGTTTGCCTGCAATGACACCGTATTTGTTGGTTTGGTCCATGGGAACCTCTTCAATGGCCACAATGGAGCATTGGTACTTTTCATATACTTCTGTCATTTGCTTCAGTACAGAATCATTTCCGTTATTCTCACAGAGGTCATCTGCCAGGATAACTGCAAAAGGTTCATTGCCGATAAGGGTTTCGCCTGTGAGAATAGCATGGCCGAGACCTTTCATCTGCAGTTGTCTGGTATAGGAGAAAGTACATTGGCTGATCAATGACCTGATCTCATCAAGAAGCGGTTCTTTGGATGTGCCTTTGATCTGGTGTTCCAGCTCATAAGAGATATCAAAATGGTCTTCTATCGCACGTTTTCCCCGTCCGGTAACTACGGCCATAGTATTGATACCCGCCTCTAATGCTTCCTCTACACCGTATTGGATCAATGGTTTGGTAAGAACGGGAAGCATCTCTTTGGGAGTTGCTTTGGTCGCGGGGAGGAAACGTGTACCGTATCCTGCTGCAGGGAAAAGACATTTTGTGATCAAGATAGCTCCTTGGTGGAGCGGTCGTTGTTAACTTGTATATTGCTTATTGTCATACTGTGCTCCGTTGTGATTGGAAGTATTATAACAAAAAAGTAATTAGTGACAGTGATAATAAAAGTAAAAGTTAAGTTTTAAAGAGGGGGTATGGAATATACATTATAGTTTGAAGCAGTTGGCCGGATGTATGTTTTACTTTGCTACAATGCGTTCATGAATGAAACAGTATTTTACAAATATCTATGTCTGCTGCCTAATGGCGCCAATGATGTAACGTACAAAAACAGACGTTATCTGCTTCGTAAAGAGGCGCTGCTTGATGGGAGACTCATCAAGATCTATGCAGAAGAGCTTGGCGGAAACGATATGGTCAGCGGGAACTACTATGTAACAGTTAAAGGGGGTATGCTCAAGCCTTGTGAAATGAGTGATGCAAAAGTGATAGACTTTGTACTTAATGCTGTACCTGTTTAATGCGTTCGGCAACAAGGTCGCCAAACATGATAAGATCTTTCAGTACAGCTTTTTGTGTAATACCATCCTTGTCTACCGCCAGCATCAGCTCTCCTCTGTTGCTGGAAAAGATTTTTTGATGAATGATCGCTGTAAGGTACCAGTACGGTCCTTCTCCTAATGCTTCTTTGTAATATTTTAATGCTTTTTTGTCCGGCAGGACTATTTCAACCAAACCCTTTTGCCGTTCTGCACCGACAGCATGAAAACGGTAATGACCCGGTTTGTTTTTATGGGCGATCAGGCGACCGATGTTGAAATAGAGAGTCAGAAGATCATCAGTAGCAAAAAAATCCAGTACTTCTTCTCCTTTTTTGGTTACTTTTCCCTCCTTCTTGCTGTAAAAGCTCTTATAGACTTTTTTCTTTCTATGGTCGATACGGTAATGTTTATAGTGGTATTTACTCCCGTAACTTTTTATAACTTCATAACTTTCAGCCATGAAACGCCCGTTTCTGATATATCCTGTACTGACATGTTTTTCATGTCTGTTGCGTGAGAGTGTTTTTGCAAATCCCGTTGCATAGGCTTCTATATCTATACGATAGTGTTGTTTTCGGGTAGTGAGTTTGGCATGGGCGATACCGAGTTTTCCCAAAAATCCAAAACGCACTGCATAGGTCACCTCCAGTGTTTTTGCCTCGGCGGTTTGTAGAGAGAGTATCAGCAGAAAGATTATGCATAAAAATAGTTGTTTCATCGTACCAGGTTCCTTATTGGGTTATATTTTACTATAATATCGCAAAGAAAACGTGAAGGAACTTTTATGGATGCCAATACAAGTGTGGAGCAGAATATGACACAGGTACTCAATGTCATTGATGACCTTGATATGGGGTTGGCTCAGGAGATACAGGATTTGCTGACACCTCTGTATATTTCAAAATACGGTCAGTTTTTTCAGCAGACGGTTTTTGGGATTCCCTTTGCCAATTTGGTTTTGGCAGTATTTGTCTTTCTTTTTGTTTTGCTTTTGCGCAAGTTCTTTACGTATATTGTGTTGTCATTTTTACAAAGAGTTGCCAAACGTTCAGATACATTTTATGATGACCGTATTATCTCTGCACTGAAAGATCCTTTGCGCTTTGGCTTTATTGTGATAGGGCTGCATTTTTTCTTCCTTCTTGTTTTTATGGAAACGGACTTTGTAAAGAATGTACTTAATACACTGCTTATCTATACACTGTTTTGGGCAATTCTTTCTGTAACCGAGGCGTTGAGAGAGCTCCTTTATGGCTTAACTTCAAAATTCAACCCTGACCTCTCAAAAGAGATGGGCAACTTTATTCTGACAATTTTGAAGATCTTCATCGGGGGTATAGGGTTGGCGGCCATTCTTCAGGTATGGGGTATTAATGTGACTGCACTTATTGCCTCTTTAGGACTGGGTGGTCTTGCTTTTGCATTGGCAGCCAAAGATACTGCATCCAATCTTTTTGGTTCATTCGCTTTGCTTGCAGACAAGTCTATTCGTATCGGAGAGTGGGTGAAAGTAGGCGGTGTGGAAGGGGTGGTTGAAGATGTCGGGATGCGTACGACCAAGATCCGCTCTTTCCAAAAGACACTTATTACTGTACCCAATCAACTGGTTGCCAATCAACCCATCGAAAATTTTTCGCGCCGCGGCATACGCCGTATCAAAATGCATATTGGACTCACTTACGGCACAAGTTCCGAGCAGATCGTAAACATCAAGAATGATATTGAAACGATGCTGCGTGAACATGAGGGTATCTCACAGAAAGATTCTCTTATGGTCTATTTTGACTCTTTTGGAGACTCCTCACTCAATATTTTCATCTATACTTTTACTGCTACTGCGAACTGGGAAAAATACCTTGAAACCAGAGAGGATATCCATATCAGGATCATGAAGATAGTTGAAAAGAACGGTTCAGGTTTTGCATTCCCTTCCCAAAGTATTTATGTTGAATCACTTCCGAATCCATAGGCTGTTGTGCCTCCTGCCTTTTTTCGGTATACAGTCCGATGAGTCTCTGTGCACCTGCTTAAAATAATATGCTATAATACGCACAATACTATTTACCTTCGTTCCATTTCTCCAGAGATGGAATGCATACAGAAAGATTTTAATCCATGCAAGAACAAAACCTAAAAAAAGTAGCTATTCTGGGACGTCCCAATGTTGGGAAAAGTTCACTTTTCAACAGATTGGCAAGACAAAGAGATGCCATTACTTCCGATGTGTCCGGTACTACCAGAGATATCAAAAAGCGTATTGTGACTATTTCAGGCAATCGTGATTTCGAAGTGATTGATACAGGGGGTATAGACTACTCCTCGGAACTCTTTTCCAAAGTAGCTGAGTTTTCTATGAAAGCGGCTAAAATGGCAGATGTGATCATCTATATGGTAGATGGAAAAAGTATTCCTGATGAAGAGGACAGAGAACTCTTTTATCAGCTTCAACAGTTGAATAAACCTCTGGCACTGGTTGTCAACAAGATTGACAATGACAAAGAAGAAGAACGCTACTGGGAGTTTCTGGAGTTTGGTGCCGATATTACCTTCCCGATGTCTGTCAGCCACAACCGGTACTTCAATGACTTTTACAAGTGGCTGGAAAGCTATATCCCTGAAAGAGAAGAGAAACCGGAGTTGGCACTTGAAGCAGCTGAAGAGGATGATCCGTTCGGTGAGTTTGTTACCGATATTAACAGTACGGTAGAGGAAGATGACAAAGAGATCAGTATTGCCATCATCGGACGGGTAAATACAGGAAAGAGTTCTCTTCTCAATGCACTGCTTGGAGAGGAGCGTTCAGTTGTTTCTGATGTTGCGGGAACCACCATCGACCCTATTGATGAGAGCATTGAATACAACGACTACAAGGTAACATTTGTTGACACTGCCGGTATTCGAAGACGTGGAAAGATCGTAGGGATAGAGAAGTATGCACTGGGACGTACCGAAGCAATGCTTGAAAAAGCTGATATCGCTCTGCTGATGATCGACGCTACTGTCGGTGTGACTGAACTGGATGAGCGTATTGCCGGACTCATCGAGAAATTCAGACTTGGTGCGCTCATTGTCATAAATAAATGGGATATCCGCGGAGAGAAGACATATGAGGAGGCGGTTGATGATATCCGTGACGAGCTTAAGTTCCTGCATTACGCACCGCTGATCACAATCTCCGCAAAAACCGGAATGCGTGTCCATAAAATACTTGACCAGATCGTAGCGATCTATGAGCGTTATAAACAGCGTATTCCGACCTCAAAACTCAATGATATTCTCAGAGAAGCAATGACCCGTCACCATGTCCCGTCACATAACGGTGCGGTGGTCAAGATAAAGTTCGCTACCCAGTATGAGACCAAACCGCCGAAGATAGCCCTCATTACAAACCGTCCGGATGGCTTGCACTTCTCCTACAAACGTTATCTTGCCAATTATATCCGAAGCAAATTTGATTTTGAAGGTGTACCACTGGATATTGTAGCCCGTAAACGCGGAGAACGGTTTGAGGAGGAGTAGAGTGTTGTTTCCTGACACGATACTCTATCTTGACATAGTGCCAGGATTTGGTATGGTGAGGGAGTATTGCACCCTATACCAAAACCCGGTTTTAAAGTTCTTGGAAGAGGAAGCTTCAGTCCCGAATATGTAAAGTCTGTTTCAACTGTATGTTGAGAGTGAAGCCCCCGATTCTATTTAAAAATAGAAGCCTTTCAAAGAAAAGCTTATAAAATTATTCATTATTCATTACTAATTACTAAATCTCTTGCTATAATTTCTCCAAATTACAGCAGGAGAGATTATGCGTGTACTCACAGGAATTCAGGCTTCAGGAAAACTTCATATCGGAAATTACTTTGGTGCCATGAAACCGATGATCGAATTGCAGGAAGAGCATGAACTTTTTACCTTCATTGCCAATTATCATTCATTGACCAGTTCCAAAGATGCTGAAATGCTCAGGCAGTATACACTGGATGCAGCAGTGGACTATCTTGCAATAGGTATTGATCCGAAAAAAACAACATTTTGGGTACAGAGTCAAGTACCACAGGTACTTGAACTCTACTGGATTCTTTCCAAGTTTACACCGATGGGACTGCTTGAACGAGCACACAGTTATAAAGACAAGGTGGCAAAGGGGATCCCTGCGTCACATGCACTCTTCAGTTATCCTGTACTGATGGCAGCGGATATTCTGCTTTTTGATACCCAAAAAGTGCCGGTAGGGAAAGATCAGATCCAGCATGTGGAGATGACTCGTGACATTGCCATCAAGTTCAATAATGAGTATGGAGAGCTTTTTGTGCTTCCTGAACATATGGTACAGGATGAGGTTGCGACCATTCCCGGTATTGATGGTCAAAAGATGAGTAAAAGCTATGGTAATGCCATTGAGATCTTTATGGATGAAAAGCCTCTGCAGAAACGATGCAATAAGATCGTCTCTTCTTCTACACCGTTGGGGGAGCCACTTGAGTGGGAAGGGTGTCACATTTACAATCTTGCAGCACTATTTTTGGATGAAGAAGCAAAAAAAGAACTTCAGGCACGTTACAAAAGTGGTAAAGAGGGATATGGCCACTTTAAAAAATACTTAAAAGAGCTGATCTGGGAAGAGCTGGCAGAAGCCAGAGAGAGACGTGAGTATTATCTAAATCATATGGATGAGGTACACGATATTTTGGCTATGGGGGCAAAGAAGGCCGGTGATATCGCCACAGAAAAAATGGAAAAGGTCAGAGAGGCAATAGGCCTTCTCTGATCTTTCTGTTACTCTCCAAGAATACTATCGAGCTCCGCTCCGATAGCGTCATTATTTTCTGTTTTTTCAGGTTCTACATCTTCAAGTTTTTCAGTTTTGACTCTATTATTTTCATTATCATTGTAACTCTCCAGACTTTCTAGGTAACTCTTTTTTTCATCTGTGTTCAGAGCATTATCCAATTCATCTTCAGCCAGTTCAGAAGTCACTTTTACGGTGTTTTTATGTGTCTCTTTCGTTGGATCGACTTTGACATCTACATCAGTGTAAGATTCAAGACTTTGGAGATAGCTTTTTGTCTGTTCCTCTTTTTTTGCAGTCTGTGCCTCAACAGGTATAGCAAACTCCATATATTTTTCTGCTTTGTCTTCGATCATATTGTATTTAATAACCAGTGCGACTACAAGAAGAAAGAGTACTACCACCATCGTTACAGCCAAATTTTCTATCAGTTTTTTCATTCTTTAATCCTTTTAATTTGATACTGTTGTAAATCCAAGGATCTTCCACATCTGGAAACCTCCTCGGTAATATAGGATTTTCTCTGCAGGATACCCAAGTTTGAGAAACTCCTTAATGAACTTTGAAGATTTGGCGCACCAAAGACCATGACAGTAAAATGCAACCGTTCTTGCATTGGTTGTGTCAAGTGTGCCGTCTGCCAAACGCTTTGCTCCCAATACTTTTAGTATCTTTTCCATTTTTTCATGGTTGTTTTTTGTAGCAAACGGAATATTGACAGCTCCGGGGATAGATTCTTTTTGATAGTACTTTTTTGTGCGAAGGTCAACTAGAAGTCCCTTTTTTCTATTGACCTTCTCTTTGAGAAAATGCAACAGTTCCACTTCACCAATGGTTTGGATATCCTTCTGCATTTTGATCGGCTGGATATCCTGTCCGGGACGATAGGTTTTGGCATATTCTCCTGTCAGTTTGTTCTTTGTATCCTGAATACGATGGATTTTTACTGCTTTCCCTTTGTGGTAGACATAGATATATGCGATTTCAGGTGTGATCTTTACTTTGTCATATTTTCCTGCACAGAGTACTATAGCCCCTGCCGTTAACATTAGTAAAAGTTTCATTATTTATCCTCCTCAGGTACGATCGTCGTTAATCCGAGGAGTTGCCATGCCTGCATTCCGCCTCTGTAGTATTTCATCTTTTCCTGCGGGTATCCTATCTCCATCAAGGCATGGATCGCTGTTGGAGACTGCCCGCACCAGGCACCGTTACAGTAAAAAAGTAGTGTTTTTGCATGGCTGAAATCAAGATTGCCGTTTTTGTCATATGCAACACCCAAAGATTTTAAAATACTTTCACGTTCGGGGGTATCACTTAAAAAGATTTTGAAGGGAATATTCTGTGCTGTAGGGATCGCTGATTTTTTATACCAGTTTGGCAGCCGTGCATCAATGAAGAGCCCTTTTTTATGTTTGATAAAGTCGAGCAGCTCAAGCTCTCCGTAAGTCTCTACTTCAGGTGCAGCCTGGAACGGTTCGATGAAAAACGGAGGTGAAGGACGTGACGTAAGTGCAAAGGTATTGGTAAGATAACTATCAGGTTTTTGTTCGCGTTCTATTCTGTAGGTTTTCCCGTTGGACTCTACCTCGATGTAGGGTACTCCTTTGACTATTTCAACACTGTTCGCATAAAGTAAACAGCTTGCAGCAGCCAGGGTACTGAATATTTTAAAGTTCATTTATTTATCTCCTTTGTTGATATTGAAATAAAAAGCCCAAGATAAACGTTAGGATATGTCCGGTTCATTACATACATAGCCTTTATGTCTAACCTGTAAATCTGTGATCTATGCAGACCAGGGAAAGATGTTGATATTCTCTCTATTCCATTCATTTAAAGTAAGGCTTTTTTATAATACAGTATAACTGTATAGGACAATTCTAGTCCGATTTTCCTTAGGTCGATATTAGTTTTAGTGTTTTTAAATAATAAAAAATTTTTACGTTTATTTAAAAATATAATTAATATTATTTCTTCTTAAAGAGAAGGTAAAAACGTTAAATATAAGAGTTAAAGTGTAATATTTTCAATAGGAAAGGTATATCCAAGAAGATATTGAACAGACTTCATGTCAATATCTCCTGTGGTATAAAGCTTGAGGATAAGATGTCCATTATTGCTATAACCGTTTTGCAGTCCAAGGGAGAGAAGACGTTTTGCAATGGCATCTCCAGTATGGATAAGTGTCAGTCTGCGCTCCATGATCTTCTCTATGAGATTACTGACAAGCGGATAGTGCGTACAGCCAAGTACAATTGTATCGACATCTGTATCACGCATAGGGTGAAGCCAGTTTTCCAACATCTTCTCGGTCTCATGATGATCGCTCTTTCCTTTTTCGATCTGCTCTACCAAGCCGGGACATGCCTGTTCAAAGAGTGTGACATCCTTCTTTTTGGCATGTCTGTTGACAAGCTGCTGGTACTTTTCACTTTTAAGTGTAGCAGGTGTTGCCAAAACTCCAACATTTCCCGTTCGTGTCTGTTTGATTGCCGGTTTGATCCCCGGCTCTGTTCCTACGATGATCAGACTAGGATAAGTCTCTCTAAGGACAGTTATTGCGGCGGATGTTGCAGTATTACAGGCAATCACCAGTGCATCGATCTGATGGTTTTCAATAAAGTAGTCTGTAATGTCAAGAGAGTATTGAAGGATCTCTTCTGTAGTTTTCTCTCCGTAAGGTGCGTGTTTGGTATCAGCAATGTAGAAAAGTTCGGTACCTTTGAGAAGATTGAGAATAGACTTGACAACTGTAAGCCCGCCAAGACCGGAGTCGAAAACGCCGACTCTCATGGGGTAGCCCCATGTGCGAAAGAGAAATGAAGAATGAAGAAGGAACTATTCTGGTATGCATTGTGGTGCAATGCTTCTTTTTTTAAAAAAAAGCTTTTCGTATGAAAAGCATAGTTATGTGCCTCATTCCTCATACCTCATTCCTCATTTGATCAAAGCTTTTGCTTTGATCAGGCACCTTCATTCATCATTGACAAGAATTCCGTATTACTTTTGGTCTTCATCATTTTGGAGTAGAGGAATTTCAGACCCTCTACCTCTTCCATGTTCTGCATGGCATTTCTGAGTGCCCAGACTTTTTGAAGTGTTTCCGGATCGACCATGAGCTCTTCTTTACGCGTACCGGATTTCGTCACATCTATGGCCGGGTATATACGGCGTTCAGCTACATGACGGCTGAGTACCACTTCGGAGTTACCGGTACCCTTGAACTCTTCAAAGATCACCTCGTCCATACGGCTTCCCGTCTCTATGAGTGCTGTTGCAATGATGGTAAGGGAACCTCCCTCTTCAATATTTCTGGCTGCACCAAAGAAGCGTTTTGGTTTATGCAATGCATTGGCATCGACCCCACCGGAAAGTACTTTACCTGAACTTGGTGTTACTGTGTTGTATGCACGTGCAAGTCTGGTAATGGAATCAAGTAAAATAATAACATCTTTGCCCATCTCCACACGCCTTTTTGCCTTTTCAATAACCATTTCCGCTGTACGCACATGGTTTTGTGCGGGAAGGTCGAATGTCGAAGCGTAAACCTCACCTTTGACCGAACGCTGCATATCGGTGACCTCTTCCGGTCTTTCATCGACAAGCAGTACCATCAAAGAAGCATCAGGGTTGTTGTGGGTTACTCCGTGTGCAAGTTCTTTGAGAAGCTCTGTCTTACCCGTTCTTGGCGGCGCAACGATAAGTGCACGTTGTCCTTTTCCAATAGGAGTGAAAAGGTCGAGTACACGTCCGGTCATTTTCATCGGATGGTACTCCATTCTAAGCTGTTCGGAAGCATACAGCGGTGTAAGGTTGTCAAAGAGCGGACGCTGCTTGGATTTTTCAGGAGGAAGATAGTTGATCGCTTCGATCTTTAAAAGAGCATAATATTTTTCCTGATCTTTTGGAGGACGTACCTGTCCGGTAACGATATCTCCGTTTCTCAAGGCAAAACGTTTTACCTGCGTTCCGCTGACGTAGGTATCATTGCTGGAGTTGGCAAAATTCCCGTCGATAGAACGAAGAAATCCGTAACCGTCATTCATGATTTCCAGAATACCTGTATAGAGGATGAACCCGCCTTGGCTGACTTGAGACTTCAGAATTTCAAAAATGAGGTCTTTTCGCTGGAATTCGTTAGGGTTCTCTACACCGACATCTTTAGCGATAGTAACAAGTTCATCAAGGGGTTTTTGTTGGAGATCTTCTATTTTGTACCCTTGGACCGGTACATGTGTTCTGTTTTTTTTACTGGCATGGCCATTGGATTTTTTGCTGTCGCTCATAATTCCTCTTGCTTTACTGTGATTATTAATAATGGAGATATAGTAGTATTTTAACTGCTATGTAGTGGCACTATTATATTCATTTTTTGCTGAAATGTCAAACCTGGAGAAGAGCCTTTCATTGGGATATTGCCTATTGTTAGAGCTTTTAATGCAATTGGGACTATAATTGACAAAACCTTTTGAAGGAAAGATCTTATGTCTGTTGAAGCCCACATTAAAAAAGTCCTCCATACTATAGAGAGTCAAAGTCCAGGTCAGAAAGAGTTCTACCAGGCAGCTCATGAAGTCCTTTACTCTCTGATGCCACTGCTGAAAGAAGATGAACGTTATGACTATTTCAATATTCTTGAGCGTATCACGGTACCTGAACGGACAATTATTTTCAAGGTAAACTGGGTAGACGATCATGGACGTATCAAGACCAACTTCGGCTACAGAGTACAGTTTAATTCGGCTATAGGCCCCTATAAGGGGGGATTGCGGTTTCACCCTACCGTCAACCTGGGGATCGTTAAATTTCTTGGTTTTGAGCAGGTCTTTAAAAATGCACTGACCGGCCTGCAGATAGGGGGTGCCAAAGGAGGAAGCAACTTTGACCCCAAAGGTAAAAGCGACAATGAGATTATGCGTTTCTGTCAGGCTTTTATGACAGAGCTCTATCCGTATATCGGTGAAACACAAGATATTCCCGCAGGAGATATCGGTGTAGGTCCACGAGAGATCGGTTATCTCTTTGGTCAATACAAAAAGATCACCCGGCAGTTTGAAGGTGTTCTGACCGGAAAGGATATTAAGTGGGGTGGTTCCAATGCAAGGAAAGAAGCGACAGGTTACGGTTCGGTCTATTTTGCAGAAAACATACTTAATAAATATGGCGAATCCCTTGAGGGTAAGCGTTGTTGTGTGTCGGGTTCAGGAAATGTGGCTATTTATACTATAGAGAAACTGTATGAAATGGGAGCGACTCCGGTATCATGCAGTGACAGTAAAGGAACGATCTACCATGAGAACGGAATTGATCTTAATTCACTCAAAGCGATCAAAGAGATCAATTATCAGTCACTTGAAGTTTATGCACAAGTACATCCAGATGCTGTCTATACCCCTGTAAGTCACTATCCTGACGGAAGGCACATGGTCTGGGACATACCATGCGATATCGCCTTTCCAAGTGCTACACAAAACGAACTTAATCTTGAAGATGCCAAAAAACTGGTAGATCACGGCTGTATGCTTGTCAATGAGGGTGCCAATATGCCAACCACTCCCAAAGCAATGGAATACCTGAAGGAGAAAGGCGTATGGTTCGGACCAGGTAAAGCTGCCAATGCCGGGGGTGTTACCACGAGCCAACTTGAAATGAGTCAGAATGCCAGTATGGCTAAATGGTCTTTTGAGGAAGTTGACATCAAGTTACGTCAGATTATGCGTAACATCTTTGATACTGCCTATGAAACTTCTGTAGAGTTTGACTGTGAAGGAGATCTGGTTTCAGGTGCAAATATCTCTGGTTTTAGAAAAGTGGCAGATTCAATGATCGACCAGGGGTCGGTATAAATAAAATATTGAATGTCAGGTGAAAGGTACGGCAGGTTTGACCGTATCGGATACAAATCCTACAATAGTGCATAATAGAGTAAAGGCGGATAGAGTACTACTCCCGTTAAAAAGAACCATGAGGGAACCTTCCATTTCAACATGGCAGCAAGATCGGAAGGAATATTCTGTTTGATGAAGAGTGTTTTGATCAGTTCTATTTTATAGAAAAGGTCGAATACTTTCATGGCAATGATGATGATCATATAGGCATTGAGTATATCGGTAGCAATGACGACAAAAAGTACGAAGTAGAACCCCGGATGTACCAGGAAGAAGAGAAAAATACTTTTTCGGTACCATACGTAAAGACGTTCTATGACTCCATACAGCGTATCGGCACGCTGTATCATCACTTCAAAAAGCTCCAAAAATACAAGTATTAAAGTAAGAGAGAGTGCATTTTCCATGCAGGATTTTACCCATATTTAGATAAAATCCAATGTCTGTTATCGAATAGAATAGAAAATACTATACCAAATAACCAAGGAAAAATTTTGCCACAGGTCCCCTGTACCCATTGCCATCTTGAGTTTGACGAATCAGTAATGATTACTGAAGAGCAAGGGGGACAACCTCTTTACTTCTGCTGTAAAGGGTGTCAGGGAGTTTATCATTTACTTGAGAGTGAGGGGCTGGATACCTTCTATGAAAAACTGGGCGATACCAAACTTCAACCGGCAGTACAAAAAAGTGATGATCTTGAAAAGTTCGATCTCGAAGGATTTAAGAACAAATATATTAAAGAGCATGAAGATGGGCTTTACGAGATCAATCTTATTATCGAGGGCATTCACTGTGCTGCCTGTGTCTGGCTCAATGAAAAGGTACTGCACAAAACTGACGGAATTATTGAAGCAACGATCAACTACAGTACGAACAAAGCTAAAGTGGTGTGGGATCCAGAGGAGATCAGGCTTTCCAAAATTATTGAAACCATCCGGTCGATCGGTTACAATGCCTATCCCTACGATCCGAAACTTCAGGAAGAACGGGCTGTCAGGGTCAGAAAAGAGTACTATTCACGTATTTTGGTAGCTGTTTTCGGTTCGATGAATATCATGTGGATAGCAATTGCCCATTATGCCGGATACTTCAGCGGCATAGAGCAGCGTTTTAAAGATATTCTCAATGTGGCAGAGTTTATTTTGGCAACCCCTGTACTTTTTTACAGCGGCTGGGTCTTTTTCAGGGGCGCCTACTATGGTTACAGGAACAAGATTGTCAATATGGATACGCTGGTTGCTTCCGGTGCACTCTCTGCTTATATCTACTCTATTTATGCCATGGTAGCACAGCGTGGAGAAGTCTACTTTGATTCGGTAGCGATGATCATAACCTTTGTACTGGTAGGGAAATATCTTGAGGTGCTAAGCAAAAAACATGCAGTCGATACGCTTGACTCCATTATGGGAAGTACTCCTACCGAAGTGACTGTTATACAAAACAGTGAAAAAGCACTGATCAGTGTTGAAAATATCTCTTTGGGTGATATCATTGAGCTTAAACCTGGTGAAAAGGTGGTGATAGACGGTATGGTCACTTATGGAGAAGGATCTTTTGATGAAAGTTCGCTGACAGGAGAGAGCGAACCGCTTTTTAAACAAAAAGGTGACACTATTTTAAGCGGATCGGTCTGTCTGGATTCTGTTGTGCGTTACAAAGCAACAAAAGATGCATCTTCATCACTGTTGCACTCCATTGTATCACTTTTGGAGGAGTCCATTACCAAAAAACCGCATATTGAGCAGCTTGCCGATCTGGTATCAGGATATTTTTCTGCTGTTATCCTCGCTGTTGCACTCTTTACATTTGCCGGATGGTGGTACTTCACAGGAGCATTTGAACAGGCACTTATTATCGCTATTTCGGTTATTGTCATTGCCTGCCCGTGTGCTTTGGGCCTGGCTACGCCTATGGCGACACTGGTAGGTATCAGTATAGCAGCCAAACGCAATATTCTTTTCAAAGAGGCAGGCTTTCTTGAAACTATGGCCAAAAGTGATCTGCTCGCGCTGGATAAAACAGGAACGATCACCGAGGGTAAACCTTCAGTTATCCATGCAGAAGCTTATCTGGAGTATGATGCAAGTCTGCTTTATGCGCTTGTCTCCACCTCCAACCACCCTGTCTCCAACGGGATCAGAAACTATCTGGAAAAAGAGGATGTAACATTGACTCCGCTTCAACTTGAAAGTATAAAAACGATCCAGGCAAAAGGGGTTGAAGCCAGCTATAAAGGAGAGAAACTTATAGGTGGAAATGCCTCTTTTATGAAGGATTTTGGTATAGCATGTAATGAGAAAGCGGAGCATACACTCTTTTACTTTGCGGTTGATGGCAAACTTGTTGCAAAATTTGAATTGAATGATGCTGTCAGAGACGGTGCAAAAGAGGCGGTCGCAAATATCAAAGCACTTGGTATCAGGGTGATCATGCTTACCGGTGATCATGAAGAGAGTGCCAAAAAAGTGGCAAGTGCAGTAGGAATAGATGAAGTGTATGCGAAGTTACTGCCTCAGGAGAAAGCCGAAAAGATAGATGAATTCCGAAAAGAGGGACATGTTATTGTCATGGCAGGAGACGGTATCAATGACACGATCGCCCTTGCCAGATCAGATATTGCCATCGCCATGGGAAACGGTGCTGATATCGCTATTTCTGTCAGTGATGTCGTATTAATGGATGAGAAACCGCAAAGTATCTATGAAGCCTACAGGCTCTCCAAACGTACGTATCGTGCAGTCAAGGAGAACCTTGGTTTTTCACTGCTCTACAATATGGTTGCCGTACCGCTTGCCATGGCGGGGTTTGTCAACCCGTTAATTGCAGCACTCTCTATGAGCCTCAGCTCACTGGTGGTTGTAGGTAATTCGATGCGAATAAAGTTTTTGAAGTTTAAATAGCATAGTATATTAGTTTTAATGTGTTAAGATTAAGAGAGTTAAAAGTACTGACTTGTAAAAATGCCAAAGGAAATGAATGAGCGAAAACGTCATTATTGTAATGATCGGTATCTCTACACTGCTTGGAGCAACTGGTCTGGTTGCGTTGCTTTGGGGAGTAAGAACAGGACAGTTTGATGATCAGTCAAAATTTATTGATGCTGCACGCTTTGACAATGAAGAGGAGTTGCGTGATGCTGTGATGATGGAAGAGAAAAAGAAAGCACGTCAAAAGAAAAAAGAGGATGAGAAGAAAAAAAAGTATATGCCTGTAGATTAGTCTCTTTCTGCCATGGATCAAAACTATTTCCCGGTACTTCCAAAAAACTTTCTGCAAATTTTCAATTTTTAATTTTTAATTATTCATTTACATGTTACTATATGAATAAATATTAAAAACAGGCAGAAAGGAATGAAAATGAAAAAGATTATTATTGGTACACTTTTAATGGCTGGACTGCTTCAGGCAGACGGTATTGGACTCAATATCAACAGTGAAGATGTTGAAGTTGAAGGAACAATAAATCTTAACTCCATTGTCGGGTATAGCAGCGGTACCAACTATTTTTTGGGACTTGACTACTTGCATACAAATGATGACAATCTGTTCAAGGTCGGATTTGGTGCCTCCAATACGCTTAAAAGTGCAGGGGGGGTGACCTTTTCTTTTGGTCTGGAATCTGTTATTGCAGACAGTTACTTTACCCTTCCGCTCTTTGGACAGGCGGCACTTAGACTTCCGTTTGATGAAGAGATCCCCGCAACTTCTTTAAAGGCTAAAGTTGCCTACGCACCCTCGGTACTCTCTTTCTCTGATGCAGACAACTACCTTGAGTACCGTCTTGAAGCTGATATGGAGGTGATTTCAAACATCCATATCTATGGTGGATATCGTAATATTGATACTGACTATGAAACATATAATTATAATTTCAATGACAGTTGGTATGGCGGATTGAAGGTAAGTTTTTAATAAAGAATAAAGGGTTTTTTATGTCTATCAGTAAATCTATCTTCAGGGAATACGACATCCGTGGCATTTTTGAAAAAGAGCTCAATGAAGAATCAGTTAAACTTATCGGTTACTATTTAGGAGAAAAGATCGGTGGGAACAAGGTCGTATCTATCGGTTATGATGCACGCTCGCATTCCCCAATCCTGAGAGATTATCTTACATCCGGGCTGAATGCTGCAGGGTGTATTGTGCTTGATATGGGTATGGTTGCTACTCCGGTCAACTATTTTTCCAACTATCAAAAGATCAAGGGCCTTTATCCTGACAACGTCGCACTCCTCTCTTCCCACTTCTCATTGGAAGTATCCCCTGATGCTTCTATTATGATTACAGGCTCCCATAATCCTTCCGAATATAATGGATTCAAGATCACTATTGACAGAGCACCGTTTTTTGGAGAACAGATATATCGTCTCGGTGATGAGATCGCAGCTGATCAGAAAAGAGTCATTCCCGATAATACTGTGAAGATCAATATCGATGTAAAGTCGCCTTATATTAACTTTATGGTCAAAGAGTTTGCACACCTGAAAGGTTTGAAAACGAAGATCGTCATTGACTGCGGTAATGGTGTGGCCGATACGGTGATCACCAGAATATTTGATGCGCTTGAACTGGATTATAGGGGTCTTTACTGTGAACCGGACGGTACCTTCCCCAACCATCATCCTGATCCCTCTGTGGAGAAAAATCTTGTTGATGTCAAAACAGCTTTGGAAAAAGAGGGAGATATTGCCTTTGCATATGACGGAGATGCCGACCGTATTGCTGTGCTGACACATAAGCACAATATTAAAGGTGACCAGATGGCTCTGCTGTTTGCTCTCGGTATGGAAAAACCTACTGTTATCGGCGAAGTAAAGTGTTCCCAGGTCATGTATGATGAACTTGAACGTCGTGGAGCAACAGCTATCATGTACAAGACCGGTCATTCAAATCTTAAGGTCAAGATGAAAGAGACCAATGCTGATCTTGCCTGTGAAGTAAGTGGGCATATCTTCTTTAAACATCGTTATTTTGGTTATGATGATGCCATTTATGCAACGCTGCGTATGCTTGAACTCATTGCAGAAGGGATTGATCCGGATAAAGAGATCGAAGCGCTGCCGCAGGTTTTTTCCACTGAGGAGATTAAGATAGAAACTACGGAAGAGGAAAAGTTTGCAATCATTGATCAGGTGAAAATGCTGCTTCGAAACCCTCCATCTGATTTTCCGGCTATAAAAAATATTATCGATGTTGATGGTGTACGCATTAACTTTGAAAACGGATGGGGACTTGTACGTGCTTCCAATACGACACCGGTACTGGTGACCCGTTTTGAGTCAACCGATGCGTCATTGGCTAAAGAGTATGAAGAGAAGGTCAACGATCTTATAGAGAGTGCCAAGAAATATCTGGCACATGCATAATTCAAGGATAACCATGAAGAACCGCATCTTTTTCACTACTGACTCCGAAAAAACAAAAAGAGCTGCATTTGAAGCAATTAAAGCAGAACAAGAGACAATTGGTTACTATGCCCTGCCTGACCAGAATATAGAACCGATCATTTCCTATACAGAAACAATTCCCAAAACAGTAGAAACGATCGCAGTGATCGGCATTGGAGGGAGTTCTCTTGGTGCAAAAGCCGTCTATGAATTTATAAAGCCGGTAAAAAAGCTTCAAAGAAAACTCTACTTTTTTGAGAGTACCGATCCGATCAATATTACTACATTGCTTTCAGAAATCGACCTTGAAAATACTCACTTTCTGGTTATTTCGAAGTCTGGGACAACGATTGAAACGTTTTCCATTTATAAATATATCTATTCACTTCACAGTGATCCGAATGCCTATACGTTCATCACAGATCCAGGTTCTCCGTTAGAGCAGTATGCCCGGAGCATCGATGCGTCTGTTCTGCATCTACCGGAAAATGTCGGTGGACGCTTTTCGGTTCTTTCTACAGTAGGACTTATTCCGCTTGCTCTCTGTGGTATAGATATAAAGGCTCTTCTTGAAGGGGCAAAAATGATCAAAGAGAGCTTTTTTAATGCAGGTTACATGCAGAATACCCTTCTGAATAAAGCTGCATACTATGCCAAATACCATACACAATATCATATCAACTGTCTTTTTGCCTATTCGGAATCCCTCAAGTATTTCTGCGAATGGTATGTGCAGCTGTGGGGAGAGAGTCTGGGAAAACATCAGCGCCACTCCGCCTTTCACGTCGGATTGACACCTATCGGACTTATAGGGCCAAAAGACCAACACTCCTTTTTACAGCTTATTATGGAAGGGACAAGAGATAAATCAGTGACATTCATTAAGATAGAGGATTTCAATGATACCATTACGATCCCGGATGTCACACTCCTGCATCTTGAGTCCCTTGATACGCTCAATGGTCTTCCGTTCGAAAAGTTGATCAATATGCAGTGTGACTCTGTTATGGAGGCACTGCTTAATGAAAAAGATATTCCCATAGATGCTATTATTATTCCAAAAACAGATGAAGCAAATATGGGGTCTCTCATATTTTATTATGAACTTCTCACTTCACTGGTCGGAGAACTTATCGATGTCAATACCTATGATCAGCCTGGCGTTGAAGCGGGAAAAATTATTTTGAAACAAAAACTGAAAGGAAAGTAAGACAAAAAAGATCTTTCATTAATGGATATCTCTTGAATTTATGCTACACTTCCGCTCTTAAAATTAAAAACTAAAAGTTAAAGGTCCAATGAAAGAAAAGATCAAAAATCTTGACCGGGGTATCCTTTTTATGCTGCTTGCTTCGCTCTCTTTTGCTGCGATGGGCGGATTTGCCAAAGTGGTTTCCCAGACGCTTCCTCCGGTAGAGGTTACTTTTTTCAGAAACATTTTCGGTGTTGTACTGGTAGGCTATTCTATCTACCATATTCCTCTCAAACAAAAAGGTGGGAGGCCGCTGTTACTGCTTTTCAGAGGTTCCATGGGATTTGCTGCACTTTTGGCGTATTTTTACATCATGGCTTATATCCCTTTGGGTGAGGCAGTGACGTATAACAAGACCTCACCTATTTTTGTAGCGATCTTTGCGTATCTTTTTTTGGGTGAAAAGTTGCATAAAAGTGCGCTGCTGGCCATTGCTATAGGATTTGCGGGAATCGTGCTTATTGCTCAGCCTGAAGGCGGCAGTTTTGACAAATATGATATGCTGGGAATATTCTCAGGTATCGGTGCAGCATTGGCCTATACCTCCATCCGTGAACTTAGAGAATACTATGATACCCGTACCATTGTTCTCAGTTTTATGGGGGTGGGAAGTATTGCACCGCTTATTTTGATGCTGGTAACTCCCTATGTAACAGTACCGGAAGGTTTAGACTGGATGTTTGCTCCGTTTGTTTGGCCTGTTGGCATAGAATGGGTCTATGTGAGTGCTGTAGGAGTATTCGCAACAGCTTCTCAACTGCTGATGACCAAAGCATATGAGCTGACCAAAGCGGGGATCGTGGGAACGATCAGTTATACCAATATCGTTTTTGCCCTTATCATTGGGATACTGCTTGGAGACCCTATACCCGATTTTTGGACATTTTTGGGTATAATCTTTGTTATTGTATCGGGGCTTATTGTAGCTTTGGTAAAAGAGAAAAAAGAAGGATAACCATGATACTGATCGCTGGACCATGTGTACTGGAAAGTCGTGACAATGTGATGCGTATTGCCGAAGAGTTGGGCAAATACCATGATGACTGTACAAAAGAGTTTTATTTCAAAGCAAGTTTTGACAAAGCCAATCGTACTTCACTGGAGAGTTTTAGAGGTCCGGGTCTGGATGAGGGCCTGAAGATGCTTCAGGAGGTCAAGGATCAGTTTGGGTACCGAATATTGACCGATATACATGATCATACCCAGCCGGCAGCCGCAGCTGAAGTAGCAGATGTGCTGCAGATCCCTGCATTTTTATGTCGTCAGACAGATCTGTTGGTGGCAGCGGCGAACACTTCGGCTGTAGTAAACATCAAAAAGGGACAGTTTCTGGCACCTGCAGCGATGGAACACTCTGTAGCCAAAGTGCTCAGAACAAGAGGTTTTGACGGAGAAGTAAGCTATGAAAATGCAAAAAAGTACAATGTTTGGCTGACTGAAAGAGGAACAACATTCGGGTATGGTAACCTTGTGGTCGATATGCGTGGACTTGTAACGATGAGAGAGTTTGCACCGGTCATATTTGATGCAACACACTCTGTACAAATGCCTGCAAGTGGGGGAGCAAGCAGCGGAGGAGACAGCTCGTTCGTACCGTATCTTTCACGTGCAGCAGCGGCGGTCGGAGTGGATGGTTTCTTCTTTGAAACCCACTTTGATCCAGGTATTGCTTTGAGTGATGGCCCAAATATGATAGAATTACAAAAACTGGACAGCCTTATCGAACAGATCGATGCGATCAGGGGTATTGTCGAGTAATGTTTTTGTGATAGTGATAGAAAACAAACAAGAAGGACACAAATGAAAATTGTAGAAGGAAATCTCTCCGTAGACAAGAGTAAAAAGGTAGCGATCATCAATTCGCGTTTTAACCACTTTATTACAGACAGGCTGGTAGAAGGTGCAAAAGATGCCTATGCAAGACATGGCGGCAATCCGGAAGATCTTGACCTTATTTTGGTACCGGGTGCTTTTGAGATCCCGTTTGCACTTGACAAAGCATTGGCTTCGGACAAGTATGATGCCGTATGCTGTTTGGGTGCAGTTATACGGGGTGCGACACCACACTTTGACTATGTTTCTGCAGAAGCGACCAAGGGAGTAGCGAATGTCACACTTAAACACGGCAAACCTGCAACATTCGGTGTATTGACTGTTGACAGTATAGAACAGGCGATCGAGAGAGCGGGAACTAAAGCTGGGAACAAGGGTGCAGAAGCAATGATCGGACTCATTGAACTGATTAACCTTTATGGGGAACTGGATTAAAATTAGAAATTAGAAATTAGAAATTAGCCGGCTTACAGCTGGCGTAAAGGAAAAAGATGGCGACACGACATCAGGCACGAACAGCGGTAGTAGGGCTGCTTTATGCATATGATCTAGGTAATGAGAATATTGCCAAATTCTCCGATGAGATCCTCGAAGAGGATAAAATACGTAACAAGCAAAGGGAATTTTCCCATCAGCTTTTTAACGGAACGATCGAAAATCTTGAAATAATTGACGAAGAGATCAAAAAGCATCTCAAAGAGTGGGACTATGATGCCGTTGGAAAAGTAGAAAAAGCTATTTTGCGCCTGGGAGCTTATGAGATCCTTGTCGCAAAAACGGATAGGGCGATCATTATTAATGAAGCTGTTGAACTTGCCAAGGCTTTGGCGGATGACAAGTCTCCAAGATTTATTAACGGTGTACTGGATGCTATTGGAAAATAAGTTTTCCAATAGCAGGTGAATAATGAATAATTGAGGTATGCGTTTTCCAGAACGCTTTGATTTTATAAAGGATATATAAATGACAACAGATAAAAACACTTTGCCAAAATGCAAAGCAATATCATTCAGCATTCAGCATTCACTATTCATCATTAAAAACTCCAAAGGAGTTTTCCTGTGACAATAAATATGACAAAACGCATGTCAATAGACGAAGCAGTAGAGCTTATAGAAAATGCAGACTTGAAAACTCTGGGCAGGATGGCACTGGAGAAGAAGCGTGAACTGCATCCCAAAAAAGTAACCACATTTGTGGTAGACCGAAATATCAACTATACCAATATCTGCTGGGTGGACTGCAAGTTCTGTGCTTTCTATACACATGAGAAAAAAGAGGATGCCTATATTCTCTCTTTTGATGAGATCGATCAGAAGATCGAAGAGCTGCTTGCCATCGGCGGAACACAGATACTTTTTCAGGGAGGAGTACACCCCAAGCTTGAAATAGAGTGGTATGAAGAGCTGGTGGAGCATATCCATAACAAATATCCGCAGGTAACTATCCACGGTTTCTCGGCGATAGAGATAGACTATATTGCCCGTCGTTCCAGCCTGGGCATTTCAGAAGTACTTGCCCGTCTCAAAGCAAAAGGGCTCAGTTCAATTCCCGGGGCTGGTGCTGAGATACTCTCAGACAGGGTACGTGATATTATTGCCCCCAAGAAACTTGATAAAGATACATGGCTTGAAGTACATAGAGAGGCACATAAACTGGGCATAAAGTCGACGGCAACGATGATGTATGGAACAGTAGAGACCACACGGGAGATCGTTGAGCACTGGGATTATATACGTCAGCTTCAGGATGAGACAGGCGGATTCAGAGCATTCATTATGTGGTCATACCAGAGTGATAACACACAGCTTAAGCGTGAACTGCCGACCATTACCAAAACAACTTCCAATCAATATCTACGCTATCTGGCAGTAGCAAGACTCTTTTTGGATAATGTTCCCAATATTCAGAGTTCATGGGTGACACAGGGAAGTTATATCGGGCAGATGGCGCTGCTTTTTGGTGCGAATGATCTTGGTTCTACAATGATGGAAGAGAATGTAGTCTCAGCTGCAGGAGCAAAGAACCAAATGAACCAGGAAGAGATGATACGCCTTATTAAAGATATTGGTGAGAATCCGGCAAAGAGGAATACGGCGTATGAGATACTTGAGCGTTACTATTAACGCTCAAAATGAATCATTAATAGTGAATAATGAATAGCTGATGTATGCGGTGCAGTGGTTCCGTTTTTTATCATATGGAGGTAAATATGAATGTAATTTTAATGAAAGCATTTCAACGAAATGCAAACCGATACTATTCACTATTCACTATTCACTATTCACTAAAAAATATCATCGCAATGATATTTTTACTACAAGGATTATTAATGGCAGAGACCGTTACAAAAATAGATTATAAAGATGCACATATACCGGTTATTTTTGAAACTGGGAACTTTGTACCTATCGTCTCCATGCAGCTGGTCTTTACCAATGCAGGACATTTAAGCAACATCAAGGATGGACAGGCGGACCTGGCTGCAAAACTTCTTAATGAGGGAACGAAAAAGGATGGGGCAGTCGGTTTTGCTGAAAAGCTCGATGCACATGCCATCGAGCTCGGCTCCCATGTAGGACGTGAGAGTTTTGTCATTGAACTCTCTGCACTCAAGAGTGAATTTGCTTATGGTGTAGAAAGACTCAAAGAGCTTTTGAAGGATCCAAATTTTACACAGGAAGCGCTTGAACAAGTCAAACGCCAGAAACTTGGATGGCTTAAGCAAAAGGAGAGTGATTTTGACTATATAGCCGGTACGACCCTTCGCCAGATTCTTTTTAAGGATACACCGCTGGCACGTCCGTATAACGGGACCTTGAAGAGTGTACAGGGAATGACACTGGAAGAGATTGAATATTTTGTCAAGACTCGTTTGGGGTATAACAATATGATCGCTGTAGTGGGGGGCGATATTACGTTTGAGGAGGCACAAAAATACCTTGATGAGATCCTCCCTCTGTTACCCAAAGTACAGACCGAACCCATAGAATCGCTTAGAGCATCAGACAAAAATGAGACAAAACTGGTCGAGAAAGAGACACAGCAGGCCTATATCTATTTCGGAGCACCGTTTGACTACTCCTACAAGGAGAAGGAGCAGTACAAAGCGAAGATCGCTGAGTATCTGCTTGGCGGGGCAGGATTTGGAAGCCGTCTTATGGAAGAACTGCGTGTGAAGCGTGGATTGACATATGGGGCATACGCAGCACTGAGACGTGCGAAATACGCATCTTATCTGAGTGGTTATCTGCAAACCAAGCTCTCTACCCAGGATGAAGCGGTGGAACTGGTCAGGAAGGTTGTCAGTGACTTTGTTGATAAAGGGATCACACAGGAAGAGCTGACTGCGGCGAAAAAGTTTTTGGTAGGAAGTGAACCTCTGCGCACAGAAACACTTTCCCAAAGACTCAGTCGGGCATATAATGAATATTACTATGAGAGACCACTTGGTTTCAGTAAAGAGCAGTTGCAAAAGATAGAGTCCGTAACATTAGAGGAGATAAATACCTTTATTCGATCTCATCCGGAACTAAAAGATCTTTCGTTTGCGATTGTGACGAAAAAATAATATACCTATCTGTAGGGGCAACCCTTGTGGTTGCCCTTTTAAGCAGAAGCTTCAAATATTTTCATAGGTTAAAGATCGATCACAAGAGCTGCCCCTACAGATAAAATATGACAATATGACATTTTTTCTTTTGTTTCTCTCCCACCTTCGTTATAATCATTGCATAGAAGAAAGCATTTTAATACAATATATACTGGAATTACTAATTTCCCGAGTTATGCATTTCGAACGGAGTGAGACATGGAAGAGGCGAAACAGCTGTTCAAAAAACTAAAGATATACTCTTTGCTTGATCTGGCACTTATTGTTCCCTCTTCCTATAGGGACACTTCACTCTCTGAAGTACTGGAGATTGGCAAGTCCGCCACTCTGGAAGCAAAGGTCATTGAGAGCAGTGTCAATAACGGTAAACTGCGTGTCAATTTTATACTGCCGCGTTTCAACAACCGCCGTCTCTCTTCCATTTTTTTTCGTACAACACCCTACCACTATAAGCTCTTTGAGGCCGGGACCTCTCATGTCATACAGGGAAGGCTGGAAGAGTACAGGGGATATCTGCAGATCTCTCAGCCCCGTTCCATCAAGAAGGTGGGAATGGTAACTCCCAAATACAAAACTGTACTTAAAGAGAGTGAGATACGCTCACTGATCGAACGCTATATCAGCGAGAAAAATCTCTTTTCCGAAGGGCTGGACTCGAAAGAGGTGGCAGCCCTGATGCAGATCCATTTTCCCAATAAGATGGAGGATGTCTATGAGAACGGTAGTCTGAAACCGGAGTTCATCAGCATACTGAAATTTGTCGAGGCCTATAATCATCTGAAAAAGCTTAGAGGGAAAAGGGTTGACTTTCCTGCCCTGTATGCATTGAAAGGTGACACTGCTCCCTTTGTTGAAAGTTTGCCGTTTATGCTTACATCTCAACAGCAGCAGGTTATAGCTGATATAAGGGAAGATCTGGCACGTACTGACAAGGCTGCCAAACGAATGGTCGTAGGGGATGTAGGATCTGGAAAAACGATGGTTATTTTAGCTTCAGTGATGATGGCACTTCCATACAAGAGTATTTTAATGGCGCCAACCTCTTTGTTGGCACTGCAGCTTTATGAAGAAGCAGGTAAATACCTGCCGGCAAGTGTCAGGGTATCTCTGGTAATACAGGGGTATGATGACGGAAGTTATCGGGAAGCAGATTTTATTATTGGTACACATGCACTGCTTTACAAAGAGGATCTGCCTGAGGCAGCACTTGTAATGGTGGATGAACAGCACCGTTTCGGTACCAGGCAGAGGCAGATGCTTGAAACTCTGGTGAGTAAAGAAGAGAGAAAACCGCACTATATTCAGTTTTCTGCCACACCGATACCAAGAACACAGGCCATGATGGAGTCTGAGCTTCTTGATGTCTCCCTTATTACAACGACTCCTTTTGAGAGAGAAGTACTGACTCAAACGATAGGCAGAGAGGACTTCCCTGAGCTTATGAGACATATTAAAGATGAGGTTTCCAAAAATCACCAGGTGCTCATTATCTATCCACTTGTGGAAGAGAGTACAGAGGTACCCTATCAGTCACTTGATGAGAGCAGGGGATTTTGGGAGGAGCGTTTTGAGAACGTTTATGTTACACACGGTAAAGACAAGTTAAAAGAGGATGTATTGCTTGAGTTTAGAGAAAAAGGAGATATACTGCTTGCTACAACTGTAGTAGAAGTAGGTATCTCTTTACCAAGACTTACCCTTATTGTGATTGTAGGCGCAGAAAGGCTTGGTTTGGCAACACTGCATCAATTGAGAGGGAGGGTAGGGCGTAATGGATTGAAAAGCTGGTGCTATCTCTTTTCTAATACACCACAAAGTGATCGACTCTATAAGTTCTGTGAAACGACCAATGGTTTTGATATTGCCAAACTTGATTTGAAGTTCAGAGACAGCGGTGATATTATAGATGGCACTATTCAGAGTGGACAGCGCTTCAAGTGGCTGGATATGGCCGAAGATGAGCATGTCATTGAACAAGCAAAGATCAGATTGGAGTGTATTGTCTCATGATCTGGAAAGATTTTCATTTTATTACCGCACCAACTAAATACCCCAAACTTTGAGAGAGCGAGACGAGGCAAGATGTGCGTGAAAAAATCTGAAGGACTACCCGTAGGTAATTCAAAGATTTTTTTGCGTGCAGGTTGTCTCGTATCGTTCTCCCCGAAGGGTGCAGCACTTTCGCCCACATACGGCGTTAGATTTTCTTGAATTAGCCTCCGGCTAGTCCTGCGAAAATCTGCCTTGTCTGTGAACGAAATTGCAGCATCAAAGATTGAGGTATTTAGTTGGTGCGGTAATATCGGTTGGCAGTTATAGAACATGATACAGTATCAGATGATAAATTGATTGTTTATATGGTGGAAATTTAAGATTTGGAAGAAGTATGTAAAAAGTAAGTTCAAAACGCTCAGCGCTAAACGCTGAACGCTCTGATTAATAGAGTCCGAATTTACCATCGGCTCTTTTGTACATGACACGCATATTGCCGTCATAGTCATTAAAAACGATGAACTGGCGTTTTTTCTCTGCTTTGAGTGCTTCGATCGCTTCGTCAAAGTCAAGCGGCTTGTGAAGCTCCAGGTCCATTGGTACGATCTCTATATCCTCTGTTTCGATCTCGGTAACAGCTTCTGCTTCAACTCCAAGATCGGCAAAACTCATGATCCTATGATTTTTGATCTTGTCAGCATGACGTCTAAGTGCTTTCTTGACACGTTCTGCTCCAAGATCGAGTGCTGCATAGACATCTTTGTTGTGTTCAGTGATCACAATGGTGTTTTTGTCTTTGAGATTCACCAAAAATTCTACACTAAAGCCTTTTTTCCCATTCTTTTCATCGGCTGAAATGACTACATTCCCGGATATGATATCAAGATTATATTTGTTAAATCCATCCAATAGTGCCTCTGCATACGCTTTGATGGCATCAGTCAGCTCGAAATGTCGTCCTGTTATACTTTTATTCATGATTGATCCTTAGTGTTGGAGTATAAAGAAAGCTTTGCCTTTCTTTATACTTAATTGTAACTTAAGAAGCTTAATAAAGGGCAATAACCTGTTATGAGTTTGGTTGTCCGTCAATGTAGGCAAAGCCTGTCTCCTCAAGAATGATAATTTTAATGTCGGAGAACGAGGAAGAGGTGAACGTAATTTCGCACTGACCGTTTTTAATATATGTTTTATAGTCATCTGTTGCACCGCTGCTTCCTCCGGCAGAACTACTGGTATCCAGTATACCTCTATGCGGTCTGCCTTTGTTGTCAAAAGCAATATGCTTTGCACTGGTATTCAGCGTTCCCTTGCAGTTATTGAAACTAACATCAGTAATACCGTATTTTTTTGTCAGAAATATTTTAGGTGACTCATCATCATCCTCTACAGCGTCACTTGTATGAAGGTATTTGCCTGTCAGCGGATCGATTGCTGATTCAATTTGGTCTATATTTCCGCCGTTATCCATATCGGAACCGATTTTATAAATAATATTGTTCCCATACTTCTCAAAACGTATAAGCCACAATCTCTGCTGCCAGTTATTTATATCAAATCTCTGTTTGTTGTCTATCAGTGCCAGGTGTTGGGTATATCGAATAGCAGACAATATATTGTCTGCTGCTTCCTGACGAAGATCTCTTTCCATTCTTGGAATGGCAAGTGCAGCAAGTATACCAAGAATAACAATAACAAAAACCAGTTCCAGCATTGTAAATCCGGAGTGTGATCTATAGTGTTTCATCATTAAATCTTTTGTAATGTACGTTTGTGGTACGTAATATATTTTGCATTGTCCGGATCTGGATGATCGGGCTCTTTGTACTTCACATAGGTATCAACCACGATATTCAAAGGTGATCCCGGAGTGACCACGGTAGTGTCCAGTTGACGTATAGCAGCACAGTTTGATATTTCTGCGGTATTTCCAATGTAGGCAATACGTACATTGATTTTATATCCGGCACCATTATCCGGATCTCCTATTGTACCGTCAATATCGCTTAGACACTGCCCTGCAACACTTCTGTCATTAGTCATGACAGCCATAATAGCATATTCTGTATAGCTTTTGGCATAAAGCATTGCCTGTTCCCTTTGAAACTGTGCAGTGGTTTCGCGTGTCATTGTTGCAGAGAGATTCAAGACAAATACACTTACTGTTGACATAAGAACAATCACAACAATAGCTGTTATCATTGAAAATGCCTTTTTGTTTCGTATAGAGTTCATTAGAAGACAGCCTTTTCTTTGCAGGAGGTGATATTGTAGTCCCCGCCGATCTCTTCATCGATACACAGTTTGAAACGTATGGTCCTGCCACTTACCTTGAACTTGAATGTAGAAACATTTTTTAAAAGCAGCTGTTTGGTGTTGCCTTTGTTTGCAGCAGGTGTTGCCGGAAAATCATAATAGAGATAGAGATCCCTATTTTCTACAGACAATGCATAAGAGCTCCATGCCAGCTTGTAATGCTCTTTGACGGTTTTACTGGCAGAGGATGCCAGGTGAATAATATCACCGGTTGTATCTGATGCTACTCGGTAAGCGGTTGTATCTAAAGGAAAATAGATATAGGCATCTCCGATAGATTTTCCGTTTGGAGAAAGGTTGCTTATAATAGTATCTGTCAAGTCCAGGCTTGACCCCTGTGTTTTAATGTGGCTGATATCAGTACTGGGATGTTCTACATCGGCAAAGCCGCTCCATCCGGATTTTCTGTTTGTACTACTGACTATAGACTCAAAACTGTCTCCGTCATAACCGACCCATTGAATACCCTTATAGCTGTCTCCTGTACCGGAAAGAGGCAGGTTGGTACTTTCGAGTGTATCATCGCTTTTGATACGGTAAATAGTATCGGGAATGGCGTATCGCAGCCGGTTTGCTATCTGGAGGGATGCAAGCTCTGTTTTAAGTGATGCCCTGTGTTGTGCGCGCTGTATGATATAGCTTTCATATACATTTGCAATGATTTCCGCACCAATTCCGGAGACAATCCCAAGTACAACTATGGCAAAAACAAGTTCGAGTAATGTATAGGCCGGTCTGTGTACAGATGGTTTTAAATACATTAAAATGCCTTTTTCTCAAGTTCGTATGCACCAATATTGCATACAAAAGCATGAAGAACAATGGACTTCTCAAATTCGCTTACATTGCTTGTACTTGTAAGTGTGACACTGATATGTTTTATATTAGTACTCCCGGCATTCGTATCTGTCAGATCATTGAACGAAATTCGTCTGTCTCCGCCTGTTGTATCGTATGGTCCTGTAGTACCGGAAGGGGAATCAAGCGCATAACTGACAGAGGTGGCAACATTGATATTTTTATCAGCAACATCTGATGTGGTTACTCCTTCGTTTATCAGAGTATAGTCCCCTATAAAATCATCTACATCATCTTCAGGAGGCTCTCCTGCTTCCATTCCCAGTTTTGAAGGTGCAGTTGCAGCTATATTGCCTGTTCCGTCTTGACGTATGAAAGATCTGGAACTCTCCTTTGGCGTACCTATGCGCCAACTGTTTTGTACTTTGTAGGAAAGATTTGTATCTCCAGTAGCAGAAACAGTAAGTATGGGGTCCAGATAACGCTCATCTGTTGTGTTTTCATCCCAGTGGTATCCCATGATCATATTGATGTGGGAGGCAGCTTCATTAATGGACTCCTGCTGCAATGCAACAAAGGAGCTCTTTGTAGCAGTGCTGATAAGCCTTGGTGCCGACATAAGCACAATCGCCATAATAAGCAGTGCAAAAATAAGCTCTATCATGGCAACAGCATCTCGTAACCTATAGCCCATTTACCATCCCAGTCTTCTGTTTACAGTGGAGCTGGCGTTTGTTTCCATGACGTTTCCGGTTTTGCCATAGCCTGCCCATTCTCCTGTTCCGATAAAGTGAACACGGTAGAACGGCGATGGAATGCTGTCGTCATTTTTATTATAGATAAGCCAGCTGCTTGTACTTGTATCAAAGTCAATATCTACGATATTGGGAGCTGTACCTGAAACAAAAATGCTGTTGTCTATACCGTTGTCGCCACTGTTGATAGAAACAGAAGCAGGGGCAATACTGCCGGTTGCACTGCTGACTGTCAAAGTAATATTGCCGTCTCCGTTTGACATGTCGTGGGAAGTGGCAATCCACCATTCATACTCATTGGTCTGTCCATTCTCTGTATCCACATCAGGACAGTTCGCAGCAGTACAATAGACCTGCACCATGATCGGTGTGTTGAAACTGGCAGTTGTGACATTGTCATAAAAATCTTTGGACGATTTGGCTCTTGCATACAGATAGCTGATATTATGATCGACTGTGTTGCCTGTGTCTCCGTTGAAAATATTGGTTGCACCGGCATTGTTCATCCACGATGTTGAAGTGTTGGCATCTGCTACACGCATAACAAGAGGGTTGATCGGAGTATTCATACTTCTGTCAATATTGAAATATACGGTTGCCTCACCTATTCCATTCCCAAAGAATAAAGGACCTATCCACTCTTGTACATGGTTGTTGCCGGAAGTTAGATTTTGGGATTTGTTAGGTGTCCATATAGCACCTGATGCATTATCTTCGGTATATAAAGAAATAGCTGTATCTCTTTGGCTGTCAAGTGTAAAGTCCAAAAAGAGGTCAAAAGTACTGTTGAGCTTCAGGTCGTTTACTCTCGGTGCATTGGCTTCATCTGTATCCGGGAAGCAGGTTTTTGTATAATTGCTAACGGTTTGTCCATTTTTATTTTTAGCAGTTATTTTAAATTTAAGATAGGCAGCCATTTGAGGGGTAGTAAACGTATTATTGGCATTTTTTACTTCATTGGAAATATAGAGCCAGTTTTGGCCGGTGGTAGTGCCGTATACCGCTTCGGTATCAAACTGGTAGGGAATGAAGAGTAAAATATTTGTTTTATCTACATGGCTTTCATCGTAGATCTCGCTTCCAGGTCTGATAAATCTTTGGGAATCATTGGTATCGTCAAGATCAATACGGGCAAATTCGCTTCCGTTGATTTCCGAGACGGTGACAGTCAGGATACCCGTTTCCGAGAATTGGAGTGTGGCATTGACCTCGCCATCTGCAAAGTTTTCTCCACTCATACTGAAGGAACCGGCACTTGGGCAATAGGCAACCTTGCTGCGGTCTATATTGCTCGTACCATAGACATCAAAGTTCATCTGTTGGGTTTCCGCATCGGTAGGGACATAAAAAGATGAGCTTACCTGCAGGCTGCTGAGACTCTCATTGTAATCTGCAACTCCCTGTACATCATTGACAGTCCCGCTTGTTACGTTGAAGTTGTTCTCATCCACTGCTTTGATCGTAAGGTTGAACTCTTCACCTGCTCTTTTGTATTCATTTTTTCCAAAGACTCTGAAGGCATAGGGTCTTATGGCAAACGCATCACTGCTGAAAAACTCTCTTAGACATGGGTCGTTGGAAGTGTTTTTGTCATTTGGTATACATGCAGTATTGTCACACTCGTCATATGGGTAGAGTGTATAGTCAGTACCGCTGTAGTCTGCACATACTTTAAAAACGACTTTAACATTTTTATGCGCATTGGATATATTGAAGCTCTGTTCTGTTGTTACAGATGATGAGGCATTGAAGTCGTACAAAGAAGAGATGTAGCGATTTGTATTGATGTCATAAAGAGCAAACTTGATATCTATATTGTTTTTTGTTTCTGTCGCGTTGTTGCTTTCATTGATACTGGCTATGGTAAGATTGAAAGCCTGTGCAGCAATTTTGGTTGAAATATTTCTGTCGTTTATGTCTCTAAACGTATCCCAGGCATCAAAAGGGCCTGTGGTATAGGTAGGCTCACTTGTTTCCAATGTAACGGTACATGGATCAAGCTGTACGTTGTAGTATCGTCCGGCATCGTCAACATACTGTCCGAAATAGATTAGTTGGCTGAAATCTCCAATACTCATTCCGAAGTTAATCTTTTTATGCATTTGATAATACTGCTCATCCGGTTCATAGGTAGGGTAGTCGTCTCCTGCATTATAGGTGATATAGCCATTTTGCAACCCTATACTGAAGTCCATAGGCAAGTCAAGATAGAGTTCACTGTTATAGCCTGCACTGGTATCGGGGACTACATTGCCATCCTGATCAAGAACTTCGTAATTACTTCCCCAGCTAAATGAGGCAAGAGAACTTTGTGTTTCTATGATTTTAACATCATCGAGTTCTGTTGATGAAGTATTACGCACAGGTACATACATATCGCATGGAGTAAAGGGAGTACAGAAGTTTAAGGCAAAGAAGTCTATCCCGTTTGATCCGCGAGGCGGATCGTAACAGAGTTTACACTCGCCAAATCCGATGCTGTCTGCGGCATCATTATAGATGAAGTTAATATTCTCACCCTGAATATCAATAGCTCCTTCAACAACCAAACTGCCAAAGAAGTCAGCGGCATTTGCACTGTTTTGTATTACAGCATCTCCCTCTACATAAAGAAAAGTTCCGATCCAGCTGTTCCCGCCGCCGTTACTTCCAAAGGTAGCATCTCCTCCTACATAAATAAAGAGTGAATCTTCAGGGTTTTCTGCATTGGCATGGTTGCCGTCATAAATAAGGTCACCTTCTATGAAGATACGTACGTCTCCTTCCACTTCAATGTCAATCTGGTTTCCCTGCATATCCCATGATTTGAAATAGTAGTCCCCTTCGCTAAATACCATTTTCTGATTGTTTCCGTCATTGACAATATCACCCAAAAGCATCACTTTTCTGTCGTTGTCTTTATATGTAGATTGAGGATCAAAAGTAATCGTCTGCCCATCACCAGCGTTACTGTTGTTTGTAAATGTATAACTGCCGTATTCCAGTTCGGTAAATGTAATGTCATCATCAGTTTCAGTAGTTGTATCTACTGTAGTAGAGATAAAGTCGTGCTCATAACGGTTTGTGGGTTCTGGAACAATGGTACAGGTATTGTCGTTACTGCAGTGTTCACCTGTACATTCACAAAGAGTATTTCCCATATCTTCATAGCAGGTAACAGATGGAGCAGTTGCGCTCCCGACCACTTTTTCTTCAAAATTGTAGTCTTTAACTGAAACCTCACAGGCATTGTAGACATCATTTTGAACCATATCTATACCTGTATAGGAGACCAGTACACTTCCAAAAACACCACAGGTATATTCGTTTTGGTACTCAGGAGCATCAGAATCATCATCATGCTCATCATCATGCTCGTCATCATCATGCTCGTCATCGTCATGCTCGTCATCATCATGCTCGTCATCGTCATGCTCTTCATCGTCATGCTCTTCATCGTCATGCTCATCATCGTCATGCTCATCTTGAGAGGTGACGGTTGCCGTTGGCTCTTCTCCTGTTACAGAAGTTTGACCCACAGGCGATCCCCAGCTGTTGTTTGAAATGATGAACAACCCTGCCAAGAGAAAAAGAAGGTCTTTTCTGTTTTTAAGAAATGACAATGGAAAGAGCAGCAGGTTGAAAAATTGTTTTATTAGATCTCCCATGATAACACCTTTATTAACCCAATCTATTATTTGGGTAAGACTTTATCAGTACATACAATGATGAGCCAAACATTAGCTATATGTCTATGGTTGGTAACCCGGCTGTCTGTGTCAGATCCGTGGCTTTCCGTCCCCGCTTCACAACGGGTTTGGCTTTCCATCATAGGAGTACTTCATACTCATAGGATAGCACAGGTTTTATAAAATGAATATAAAATAACTATTATTAATAGTTCAGGTTTTCAAAAATGTAAGAAGTAAGAAATGGGATCTTTTGCTGATATTGGAAACAATTTGTCAAACAAATGACAAATTTTGTTATGTTGGCATCTCTGAAGGTATTACTAATACACTTTTTACATAGTTTGGGATATGATATAATCAATTATTACAAAAAATGAGGTAAGGTATGCAGTTAAAAAAGAGTCTTTTGTTAGGACTGGCGATGGTCTTTGTATTGATGGGGTGCGGGAGTGATGAAGAGGTAACCGAGTTCAATAAGCCGGCACTCTACTGGTATAAGCGTATTGCAGACAGTATCAGCAGTCAGAATATGGACAAAGCTGACGAATACTATATCTCGCTTAAGAGTGAGCATATGCGTTCACCGCTGATGCCGACAGCCATCATGATGCTTGCGCATGCACATATGCAGAATGAAGAGTATCTGTTGGCTAACTACTATTTTGATGAGTATAACAAGCGGTATGCCGATGAGGAGAGACGTGAATATATGGAATTTATGAAACTCAAGGCTTCATTTCTCGGTGTGAAAGATGTTTATAAAGACCAAAAACTGATCATGGATAGTATCAATACTGCAAAAAGATATCTGCTGCGATATCCGGGATCGGAATACAGACCGCTTGTTAACTCTCTGTTGGTAAGATTGCATATGGCACAGTATCTGCTGAATGAGAACATTGCAGCACTTTATGATCGTACAGACAAGCCTAAGGCTGCGAAAATCTACCGTGACAAGAATAAGAATTCCGTGGTCGAGATGGCCGACATCACCCCGCCTGAAAAAGGGATCATCGGGAAAATTTTCGATTAAAAGCGGAGATGCTTTTAACCAAAATGAATAAGTAACAATGTTGGAATACGGTACAGTGGCCTTGCTTTTATTTAATTTTTCTTAACCTATCTCTGCTATACTCTCTTCAGAATTAATAAAAGCACTTCGCAGAAGTGCAAACCGTTATTATTAACAGTCCAAAGGATTTACCATGCAACTCAGTGATTATGACGCATTTCCAAGCCAACTGCCTATTGTTGTAGAGGATGAACTTTTCCTCTATCCGTTTATGATCAGTCCGATCTTTCTGACCAATCAGAAAGATATCGATGCAGCTACCGATGCGATGGAGAACAACTCTTTGCTTTTTGTAACCTCTTCTGTAGCCGGGAAAGAGGGAAGCCGTGATTTCGATGCGATGTACAAGGTTGGAGTGATCGGTTCTATTATGCGAAAAGTACATATTCCTGACGGAAGAGTAAAAATACTCTTCCAGGGATTGGCACGCGGTGAGATTATCGAACCGTTACCGGGGGAGATCAATAAAGCAGTTATTGATGTAGTGAAACTGGAACCATATGATCAGCTCAGGACGGATGCTTTGATGGATGTACTGCGAGACAAGATCAAAAAGCTTTCAACGTTAAGTTCCCATGTCCCTGCCGATCTTGTTCGTACGATTGAAGAGAATGATGAGCCGCAGCGTATTGCCGATCTTGTCTCTTCGATGTTGAAACTTGATAAAGAAGTTGCTTATGCACTCTATATCGAGCCAAATATCGAGAAGCGTCTTTTGGGGCTTATAGATGTGATCACTTCTGAGATTGAATCTGCTAAAGTACAGCGGGAGATACGAAGTAAGGTACACAGCAAGATTGAGCAGACCAACAAAGAGTATTTTCTAAAAGAACAGCTCAAAGAGATACAGCATGAACTGGGCATGGATACGCAGCGTGAAGAAGAGATCGCCAACTTTAGGGAGAAGATAGAGCAGCTTAAACCGGAAATGAGCGAGGATGCCTATAAAGAGATCAGTAAACAGCTTGACCGCTTTGCCCGTATGCACCCTGATTCTGCCGATGCGAATCTGCTTCAGAGTTATCTGGAGTGGGTATTGGAGCTGCCGTTTGGACAATTGAGTAAAAAGAACCTCTCTGTAGAAGATGTTTCCAGAGAACTGGACAAAGATCACTACTCTTTGGAGAAACCCAAAGAGCGTATAGTGGAATTCTTTTCGGTACGTGAATTGGCAATGTTGCGTGGTATCAAGCCCAAAGAGACCGGTGGAGCGATCTTATGTTTTGCAGGACCTCCCGGTGTGGGAAAAACTTCTTTGGCAAACTCTATTGCACATGCTCTTGCCAGACCCTTGGTGCGTATTGCACTGGGTGGACTGGAAGATGTGAATGAACTACGCGGACACAGACGTACCTATGTGGGTGCAATGCCGGGCCGTTTGGTACAGGGGCTTATAGAGGCCAAGAGTATGGATCCGGTCATTGTACTTGATGAGATCGATAAAGTAGGACGCAGCATGAGAGGGGATCCGACAGCGGCACTGCTTGAGATACTTGATCCTGAACAGAACAGCAAATACAGAGACTACTATCTGAACTTCAACATAGATCTCAGTAAAGCGATCTTCATTGCAACGGCCAATGATGTCGGACGTATTCCTGCACCGTTGCGTGACCGTATGGAGTTCATCGGATTGAACTCCTATACACCAAAAGAGAAGTTTGAAATTGCCAAACGTTATCTGATCCCGCAGGAGTTGAAAAAACATGCCCTCAAAGCCAGAGAGTTCCATATCTCCGATAAAGCACTGCGTATACTTATCGATGAGTATACCAGAGAGGCTGGAGTCCGTAATCTCAGACGTCGTATTGCAGGTTTGATGCGGAAAGCTGCACGTATGCTGTTGGAAGACAAAACAAGAGAACTGGTACAGGTCACAAGAAAGAATTTGGATAAATTTGTTGATAAAAAAGTCTTTGAGATCTCGCTCATCGATAAAAAACCGCAGATTGGTGTGGTTTCAGGACTTGCATGGACAGCAGTAGGCGGTGATGTTCTTACCATAGAAGCGATCAAGATCAAAGGAAAAGGCGGACTGCAGCTGACCGGCAGTCTGGGAGATGTTATGAAGGAATCTGTACGTATTGCACATTCTGTTGTAAAAATACTTATTGATGAGAGAAAACTTAAGATCCCCTCTTCTGCTATCCCCCATACACTCAAAGAGCATGAAGAAAATATTCAGGTAGATGCGAGCGAGGTCTATAAGCGGTATGACCTGCATATTCATGTTCCTGAAGGTGCAACGCCAAAAGACGGCCCGAGTGCCGGTATTACCATGGTAACAGCGATTGCTTCTATTTTGAGTAACCAGAAAGTAGACAATCGTGTGGCGATGACAGGAGAGGTTACACTGACAGGGAAAGTCTTACCGATCGGAGGCTTGAAAGAAAAGCTTATTGCTGCGTACAAGGCCGGGGTAAAAAAAGCATTGATCCCTGTGAAGAATTATGAGAGAGATCTCGATGATATTCCAGAAGAGGTAAAAGAGAACATCAAGATCATTGGGGTGTCGAATGTACAGGAAGTGCTTCGTGAAGCTTTGATTAAATAAAGGTCAAGCAGAAAGGGTTAAGGTTCAAGGAAGATTAAATATGAGATCTTTCTTAACTCTTAACTCTTAACTCTTAACTCTTAACTCTTAACTCTTAACTCTTAACTCTTAACTCTTAACTCTTAACTCTTAACTCTCTTAGTCTGACCACTGGTCTATTTTGACAAAGAGAGCCTCCTCCTTGACAGGCTTTCTAATAAAGTCATTTGCCCCATTGTCGAAGACCTCTGTTTTGCGAGTATCATCTGTCGAGAGAACTATGACAGGAATATGAGCGTTAGCCATATCTGCTCTGAATATCTTTAAGAACTCTATACCGTCAACGATAGGCATCATGATGTCCAATAGTATAATATCGATACCCTGTTCCTGTTTCATCTTGTTCAAAGCATCCGAGCCGTTTTCTGCTTCAATGATCTCAGTGACTTTTGTATTCTTTTTAAGCAGTGTCTTTAATAACATTCTGTTGATCATATCATCATCAACAACTAATACTTTTAGTCCCATATTTATTATCCTCTATGTGATTTTATAATAGTTTCAATTTCATTTTTTTCGTTACTCTCTGTAACGATAGTTATATCTTTATTATGAGCTTTTAGATTCTCTGTAATAAGCTCTGCATCGCTAAAGAGTATGTCGTAGTCGCCGGTTGCCAGCTTGGCCTCCAGCTCATCCATATCTTCAACAATTTCGTAATCATACCCTAAGTTTTCAATAACTTTGGTAAGAATTCTTCTTTCCAGAAGGAATTTTTTGGCAATAAGTATCTTTTTGTTTTTGTTTGAATCATTGAGTATAAGTTCATCCAGAGAAACCTCTTCTACACTGATCGGCTCATCTTCAGTTATTATCGGAATCTCTTCAATTTCAGGTTCAGGAGTAGAGATGCTTTCATCGGCTGATCTGTCCGCTGCCTCAGTGCTGTTTTTTGCTTTGTCTGAAAGAAATTTGTTTAATACATAAAGCAGTTCAGTGGTTTCGATCGGTTTGGTGATATACTCGTCCATTCCTTCAGCAAGGAAACGTTCTCTGTCACCTTTAAGGGCATTGGCGGTCAGGGCAACAATAGGTATGTGTGGAACTTCTTCATCTTCTTCATAGTCAAGTATCTCATGGGTTGCTTCTATACCGTCCATTACCGGCATCTGTATATCCATAAAGAGCAGGTCATAGTTGTTGTTTCTTCGTTTTTCAAATGCTTCAAGTCCATTATTTGCAATATCAACGGTAATACCATGATCTTCAAGGACACGCTTGATCAGCTTCTGGTTAATGATGTTGTCTTCGGTCACCAGGACTTTTGCATCAAACTGTGTTGCCTGTGATTGAAGCGCTTTTTCTACCAGCTCAGGTGTGGTCGCAGCTGTTCTGGTAAGAACTGCTTTAAGCTTTGTTAATGTAACCGGTTTAAAGATAACATTATCCTGGCTTACACCCATCTCCTCAATTTTATTTCGGCTGGTGACATTGGCAATGATGATCAGTTTCGACTTGTCGACGTTGGCTACAGCATCAATGATATTCTGTTTTGTCTTGTCGATATCGAGCCAGAATGTTTTACAGATACCCAGATCACTCAGTTCTTTGAGTTCACCTACTGACTCAAAGTGTTTGACTTCCGGACCGAAATATTCGAAGTAGGAGGCAAGGTAGTTGTCAAGTACGGTCGGAATATCTTCCTGATATTTACAGATGGTCATGTCCGTAAAGGCCTGATTGTAGTTGGTACCTGTTGATGAAACTTCTTCAAGCGGGATAGAGAAGTAGAATGTTGTACCGTGGTCTTTTGCACTTTCAAGCTCAAGTTTTCCACCCATCAGTTCAACAAATTGGCTTGATATGGTAAGACCCAGGCCGGTACCGCCGTACTTTCTGGTAACTGAAACATCTGCCTGGGAGAAGGCATCAAAGATACGCTCCTGCTGATCTTTGGTCATACCGATACCATTGTCCTGAATTGAAAACTTGATCCTTGGATTTGTTGTTCCCTCATCCTCTTTTACTTTTTCTATTTTAAGATTAATCGTTCCACCGTAACTGGTGAACTTGATCGCATTGCTCAGAAGGTTAATAATGATCTCTTTGATCTTGGTTGGGTCCCCTTTTAGTTTGGGGCTGATAGTAGGATCCATATAGAAATTGAGATCAATATTCTTTTCTGCAGCACCTACTGCATAGGTCTCAACGGCACTTTCAAACTCTTCAGCAGCGTCAAATACAATGTTCTCTATTTCGATTTTGTTGCTTTCGATCTTGGAGAGGTCCAGAATATTGTTGATAATACTCAGCAGGTTTTCGGAACTTTTATCAATAATATTAAGGAATTCTCTCTGTTCCGCATCCAGGTCTGTACTTCGAAGGATTTCAGTAAATCCGACGATACCGTTAAGTGGAGTACGGATCTCATGGGACATGTTTGCAAGGAAAAGAGATTTGGCTTCATTCGCCTGAAGTGCAATCTGTTTGTCCTCCTTAGCTGTCTCCACCAGTGTTTCAAGGAACTTGTAGGCCTCTTTTGTCCCTTCATGGGTATCGAGTTCGATATTTTCAATATGCGCAGTATCTGCGGAGAGGTACTGGTCACTCTCTTTCATGTCCGCAACAGCTTTATTCAGTACATCTTCAAGTTCCTGAATGTTTCTTGTGATGTCGCGTGCTGTAGAGTATCCGAGATAAGCAAGGATTAAACTCAGAAGAAGGATCGCTGAGGCAATTGCAAGCAGGGAAAGCTGTTTCTGGAGGTACGTGTCAGCTTTATGCCATAGCGCATTTGAGACAATGAGCTCTGCTTTGCTGAAAAGAGATATTTTTTGTGTCTGGAGTGCAAACCAGTCAATAGCTTCTTCTGCATAGTCACCGTTGTCAACGTCTGTTTGGATCGCAGAAGAAGTTTCTGCCAGCTCTTGAAGAAGTTCTCTGGATTTTTTGTTGTTTAGTACTTTTTCCAGTTCGGCGCGCAGTTGAGGATTTGTTACCTGCTTAATATCAAAGATGTTCGCCTTGGTTTTGAACTCATCCCAAAGTGCGATCTCATCAAATGCCATAGAGGCTTTTTTTGTCATATAGTAGGAAACAAAGCCTCTTTCAAGACCGGCATTCTCTTTGACAGTATAGAGCTGTGAGAGTGTTGAGACAAGAGAGGCAATCTCTGTGTCGAGTGCAAAATTGTTGAGCTGAAGGAGGTTTTGCATGATAGGTGTTGAGAGGGTTTTTGTATAGCCGTCAAAGAAAACCTTTTTAAAGTCGCTGTTTGGAGTATCGGCGATTTTTCTAATTTTGGAAAGCTTGCTGATATTATTTAACAGAAGTTGGTACTGTTGTTTGTTCAGATCGGTATTTTCCCCAAGCAGGTTGGGTAAAAAAGGAATAAGATTGCCTTTATCTGTTACGATCTTTGCACGCAGCTGTCTCATTGCATTGTCAGTAGATATACGCTGTTTTTCAACAAGGTCCTTGTATGTTATGCGGTCGCTGCCCATATATAGTGCAGTCAGTCCACGCTCTTTCCCTACCTCTGCAAGTGACTTGCTCAAATAGGCATTGTTGCTCAGTGCTGTCTTAAGCGCCTGGGCTTTCTCATAATTTATATATGAAGTTACGAAGAAGTAACTTGCCAGCAAGAGAAGAAGCAGAATTGGTACAAGTGCAATCAGTTTCAGTCTGTTACGTATGGTCATTGTCTATTTCCTTTTTATTTGTTTGAGATAATTTTGATCTGGTTTTCCAAAGAGAGAAAATGTGCCCAGTAGTTTTTAATTAACTCCGGAACTCTTTCGATGTCCTCATTGAATTGGATCTCATAGAGTGTTTCCGAAAGCGGATTGATGCGAAGGTTGCTGGAGGTTCCTTTAAGCAAGTGTCCGATCTTCTGAATTGTTTCCAAGTCCCCTTTTTCATAGGCTGCAAGCATTTTTTTTGTCTCTTCACGTGCCTGTACAATGAAATCGTTTACGAATTCTTCAATTAATTCAACAGGAAGACTCAGGTCTTTTGCTGCTTCTTCCAGCTGGAAGTCAAAGTAGATAGGCTTGACATCACTAAGGTCAATAGGTTCTCTTTCCCCCTCTGCTGCCCGTTCTTCTGTATCGTCTGAAGAAGCTTTTTCTTCTTTGAAATGGGAAGTGGTCAACCTCCCCAAGGTTGCAAAGAAGGATTCGATTTTAGTGTTCACCTCCGTGAGTGATGCCTGTTTGATCTGCTCAATGATATCACCCACAAACGGTAGATGAAGGACATTTGAGAGATGCGAAAGTGTATTGAGCGCCTCCTCTTTCTCCTTTTCATTCTGGCTTTGAAGTGCTTTTTCCAGGGTTAGAGCAGTATCGATGTACTCATTGAGAAAGAGGTTGTAGTCATCCGGTGAGATACCGATCTTCTCGCTAATACGTTCGATATCAATATAGATAGGCGCATTCTGGTCTGCAGGTATTTCCGCTGCGGTATTCTCTTTTTCAGTCGACTCTTCGACTGTACTGTCTATTTGTGCTATAGCATTCTCGGCATCTGAAGGAAGGAGAAGTTCGAAGAGTTCATTTTCCTCTTTTTCTTCTGTGAACACTTCAGCTTCCGGCTTTTCTTCTTCTGGTTCTTCTTTGAGTTCAAAAAGTGTTGTGTCATCAAGGGAGAAGGTCTCTTCTTCTGTTGATATATCAGCCTCTTCTTTCTCTGTTCCCTCCTTTGTGACCTCAAGCAGAGTTGTGTCATCAAAAGATATCTCTTCTTCTTTCTCTTCTTTGACCGGCGATTCATCCGGCACAGCAAAGTTTGAGAAAGTGTCATTGTTCGTAGATATTTTCTGTTCTCTACCTGCTTTGAGATAGACCAGCTTTATATCTCCGAGTATACTGGCAAGCGGAGAGATTTTAGCTGTAAAGCTCTTCTTGTCTCCATCGACTGTGATACTTACTTCGTTTTCCTCTGTGTCGAATATGACTTCCCCAAGAGCTACTTTTTTGTAGAATTCATCAGCACTCTCTATCTTGATTTGAGATAGAAGCTGAGGATCGATCGCGAGGATCTGATTGGCCTGGTTTATAATGTAGTACATGTTCTAAGTAACTCCTTTTTACTGGTTTTCTTGTTCAAGCATCTCTCTGTAAAGGGGAGTGCACTCACGGATCTCATTTTCAGAGGCGGGTCTTCTGGCAGCCGTATAGCCTGTGACCTCTCCGGCATTGTTAAAGATCGGGCTGATATGGGAAAAAACCCAGTAGTACTTACCGTCTTTACGAAGGTTTTTTACAACTCCGGTCCACTCTTTTCCTGCCTGGATCGTGTCCCACAGCTCTTTGAAGGCTGCTTTTGGCATATCCGGATGTCGTACAATATTATGGTTTTTCCCTGTAAGTTCAGACTTTGTATAGCCTGCTATTTCGCAGAATTTTCTGTTGGCATAAGTAATAATACCTTTCAGATCGGTTGAGCTGACGATCAAACCTTCCGAGAACTTAAACTCTTCATCTAAAGGATCAGGTCTTTTCATGGTCTTCCTCCCTTTTAAGAATCTCCGGTACCCTCTATCCGGAAATTATTTATATAAACTTTATAATAAGTTAACTAAAAAGAGAATGAATTGGGAGGGATATGCAGCAAAAATGAGAGGAATGTATCAACCTTGATTATGATTTTCCATAATATTTGCAATTTTTTTATTTGTCACTTTAGCTATTTCATCAAAAGAAGCGGCATATATGGCTTCAAATGTACCAAAATAGTTCAAGAGTTTCTGTACAGTAGCTTTACCGATCCCTTTTTGATCAAGCAGAGAGATTTGAGTATCTTCTTTTCGCTTGCGTTGTTGATGATAGGTGACAGCATACCGGTGCGCTTCATCTCTTTGCCGCTGTATCCAGTGCAGTCTGGTATCGTTTGGTTTTAGCTCTATAAGACCATGACTGGTGTAAAGAAGGTCTTTTGCAGCACCTTTCGCACGATGTGCTTTTGCATCGAGTTTTTCTTTTGCGATTGCGATGACATCCAGGTTGACCTGTGCTTCATCAAGCAGTTTGTTGGCAAGGTTCAAATTCGCCTTTCCTCCATCCAGGATCCAGAGGTCCGGAGGCGGGTTTTGTGAAAAGTCAGCGATACGCCGGCTGAGCATCTCCCGCATCTGTCCTGTCTCATCATGTGCATGAAGCATGTAGCGTCTGTAGCTGTGTTTATCCCATTTACCTTCATCCCAGACGACCATGCCTCCTACAGTAGCAGCGCCCATCATGTGTGAATTGTCAAATGTTTCTATACGGTATGGGATACTTCCCAGGTCCAGCAGATCAGCAATTTTCTGTTCTATGAGTGAAACAGGCTTATGGCTGCGAAGAAGCTCTTGACAGTTTTGCAGTGCAAGTGATGTCAGTTTGGCTTTTGTACCGCGTTTGGGATGGATGATTTTTACCGTTTTTTCAAAACGGCTGGAGAGTGTCTGTGCGACTTGTTTGGCATCTTCAAAAGGGTGGGCTATGAGGATCTCTTTAGAGATTTGCGGTGTATCGATGGTATAGAATTCCAACAGAGCCTGTTTATATGCTTCATTTTCATCAAAAATATGTGTCTGCCTGAAGTAGCTGTGTGAAGAAGAGATGATTTTCCCGTTACGCATAAAGAGCTTGATGATGACACCTCGTTCATCTCCATTCAGAATGGCAAAGATATCGACATCGATACTGTTAGCGATATCTATTGTGGAAGAGATGCTCAATGCTTTGATCGCTTCAATATTGTCACGCATGGCAGCTGCTTCTTCGAAACGTTCCTGTATGGCAAGTTGTTCCATACGTTTCTGCAGTTTTTCTGTAAGTGGTTTACGCTTAACCAGAGCCTCTTTGGCTTCATAAACAATCTTCCCGTAAGCTTCCGGTGTTACCTTCGACTCACAGGGAGCCAGACATTTGTTTATCTGATAGAAAAGGCAGGCTTTCCCCTCACGAAGACACGATTTTTTCTGTACCAGAGGGTAGACTTCATAAAGAGCGTCCAGTAGTGCCCGACCTCCGGCAGGGAACGGACCGTAATAGGTGATCTGCCTGCCGCTGACTACTTTCCGTGTGATCTCAAAACGAGGATAAGGGACCGATTCATCAATATAGATATAGGGGTAGGTTTTGTCATCGCGAAGTAGAATATTGTATTTTGGTTTGAGTTGTTTAATGAGCGAGTTCTCTAAAATAAGGGCATCTTCTTCATTCTCTACTATAATATAGTCAAGATGATCTGCTTCGGAAAGCATTTTTAGAATACGTGAACTTTGTGCCGGATTTGGATGAAGCGAGGGCGTAAAACGCCAATAGTTTTTGACACGCTTCTTCAGGTTTTTTGCTTTTCCTACATAGAGTAGTTTTCTCTTTTTGTCAAAGTACTGATAGACTCCTGGAGTATCAGGAAGATTCTGGATTACTGATTGCATTTGATTGTCGTTTTGATCTTTTCAAATTGTGCTTTGATATCGGGATCTTTACTCTCTATGGTGAAATCACTGCTTGCAAGTTCACTATAGTAGGGAACACTCTTTTCCGCAGTACCTTCCTGAATGATGGAACGGTATTTGCTATGGAAGACCACTACCTTTTTTGCCTGTAACATTGTACAGTCAGTGTCCAGGGATGCAAGCTGTGTTAATACGCTTTTTAATAAATCTCTATTATAATTGAGTTCCATTTTAAAACCGGGATGCGTGACCGCAACAAAAAGGGTTTCGTTTTTGATGTAGACAAATGCGATCGCTTTTTTCCATTTGCTGCCAAGAAGTGAGATATATTTTTGGTAGCATGCCTGTTGTTTTAAATATTTGAATTGAGGCTGGTTGGTAAGATGAGACAAGATCATAGACACATTTTTCATAGGGTAATTATAGCATCTCTTTGCTGTATCGTATTTGCAGGATGCGGCCATAAGACAGATCCGGTCTATGTTCCTGATTCAGATATTCCGAATCAGAAATTAAAAATTAAAAACTAAAATGAAAAATGTTTGGTTTTGAGTAGTAATGTATATCAATTGCTCATTGCTCATTGCTCATTTTAAAAAAAGGAACTTTTTTGAGTAAGTATGATGTACTGATCATAGGGGCCGGGATTGCAGGGCTGTATGCTGCAATGAAACTGCCTGCAAGCAAAAAAGTATTGGTAGTATGTAAAGATATTCCATGGGAGTGTAATACTTTTTATGCCCAGGGGGGGATGGCAACGGCGTTAAATGAAGCGGATGTTCCGGTACACATTGAAGATACTATGGCAGCCGGTGCCTACCATAACGATCGTGAGGCTGTTGAAATACTCTCCACTACTTCTTTGAAAACTACTGCAGAGATGATCAAAGCAGGGATGGAATTCGATAAAGATGGTGAGGGCAATATTCTCTATACAAAAGAGGCAGCACATTCAGTAGAGCGTATTGTTCATGCAGGAGGAGATGCAACAGGACGCTATATGCACTATTTTGCAATGGTACAGAACAAGCACCAGCTGCAGCGTAATACTTTGGTCTACGACCTTTTGATCCGCAATGGCCGTTGTTATGGTGTTAAGGCAACAGTCAATTATGAACCGACCACTATCTATGCGGATGATGTCATCATTGCGTCAGGAGGTATAGGCTCACTGTATGCCTACAATACAAATTCCAGGACTGTATCTGCTGATATTCACGGGATCTGCGTAGAAAAAGGTATTGAGCTTGCTGATATGGAGTTTATGCAGTTCCACCCGACAGTCTTTGTTGATACTCCTTATGCAAGAAAGTTGCTTTTGACAGAAGCACTGCGCGGTGAGGGTGCACATGTGGTGGGAGAGAAGGGAAACCGTTTCCTTTTTGAGTATGATGAACGCGGAGAGCTTGCAAGTCGTGACATTGTGGCACGGGGTATCTTTGACTATAAACGTAGAACCGGTGAGAATGTCTATCTTGACTTCTCGATGTTTGAAGAGAAGTGGTTTCATGAACGTTTCCCGAATATCACGCATACATTTGAGGCGATAGGCTATCACTTCCCACAGGACCGTATTTCGGTCTCTCCGGCATTTCACTATGCCAATGGGGGGATTAAATGTGATACCAACGGATGCATTCCAGGTATGGAAGGGCTCTATGTGATCGGAGAGGCAGCACGTACCGGAGTACATGGTGCCAACAGGCTTGCGTCGAACTCACTGCTTGAAGGAGTGGTCTTTGCACAGCGTGCAGTGGAACACCTTCTGGGGAAAGGACATCAGGCAGTGCAGACACCTACTTTTGAGAAGGATTATGGTAATATTCTGCACAAAGAAAACGATAAGACCTATAAACAGAAACTACGTCAGGTGATGTGGGAGGATATAGGGATTATCAGGAGCACCAAAGGCCTGCATGAGGCAAAGAACCTGATCTATGATATGAAAAATCAGGAGATCGGACGACTGCTTCAGTTGCGTCTTAATACTGCTTCAGCTATTGTTGAGGCAGCATTGGCACGTACAGAGTCTTTGGGCTCACACTACATAGAAAACTAAGGTAAGGAAAGAAGGGCTTCACTTCTCTCTTGCACGCTGCTGGTTTGTAGCTGGAGAGGATTTAAGTTTTACTTTCCGGAACGTAAACAGTAAGGAATAAAATGCACGACCAACTACACTTGACCACTACCTGGGTAGGAATACTCTCTCTTATTATATTTATTGTAGGATATTACTTTATTGCAACAGAAGATAAATACCATATCAATAAAGCAAAACCGGCACTGATAACAGGTACCGGTATATTTATGCTTATAGGGCTCTATTTTTCTCTTAACGGAATGGACGGACATCATCTTGAAAAAGAGGTTGAGCATCTTATTGTAGAGATCGCGGGTATCTTCTTCTTTCTCTATGTTGCTATGACCTACATTGAAGCGATGATCGATCGGGGGGTCTTTTCCGCACTTCGGTACAATCTCGTTTCAAAAGGCTACAGTTATAAAAAACTTTTTTGGATCACAGGTCTTTTGGCTTTCTTCATCTCTCCGGTAGCCGATAACCTGACGACGGCGCTGATCCTTTCTACGGTTCTGATAACGATCGATAAAGAGAACAAGGAGTTCCTTGTACCTGGAGCCATCAATATTGTTGTAGCAGCAAATGCAGGTGGTGCATGGAGTCCATTTGGGGATATTACGACACTTATGGTGTGGGTAGCAGGTAAAGGAGAGTTTGTTGACTTCCTCTATCTGTTTCCGGCATCTATTCTTGGATGGTATGTGACAGCATTTTTACTTTCCCGTTTTATTCCGGATGGTGAACCACCGTTTAATGCGGAAGAGAAAAGAGCAGAGATTCTTCCTGGCGGTAAACAGATCATGGGACTTTTTGCATTGACCATCAGTATGGCGGTCATTTCCCACCAGGTATTGCACCTGCCTGCAATGTGGGGAATGATGTTCGGTCTGGCAATCCTGAAACTTTATACCTATTATCTTAATACAAAACTGAGTGTGGAAGTTGATACGGACGGTTTGGTTTGTCAGAAGCTGAACCCTTTTTCCTGGATTGCAAAGATCGAGAATGACACACTGCTTTTCTTCTTTGGTATTCTGGCAGCCGTAGGCGGGCTTCACTTTCTTGGATTCTTGGAGTATTTTACAGCATTGTATACCCAGTTCGGTGCAACAACGGTGAATATCGGTGTAGGGTTTCTTTCCGCGATCGTAGATAATGTTCCGGTCATGTCTGCAGTACTTAAATCAAATCCTGATATGGGAGTAAGTACACATGCACAGTGGATGCTGGTCACGCTTACCGCCGGAGTAGGGGGAAGCCTTATATCCTTTGGTTCGGCTGCAGGTGTAGGGGTAATGGGTAAACTTCACGGTATCTATACCTTTGCTTCGCACATGAAGTATGCATGGACAGTTTTAGTCGGGTATCTTTTATCGGTAAGCATTTGGTATGTTCAGTTTATTATACTTGGTATCGGAGCTTAGCCAGGCTGTTTCGGCAGCCCTTTGATCACTCCTGCGTGTACGCAGAAATGAGTGTAGGAAAATTTGTATCAATCAGTTTTTTTCGTAAGATTGATTTATACAAATAGAAGGAATATATTGATGAAAAACGTACCTATTGTAGTCTTGGACTTCGGATCTCAGTATACGCAGCTTATTGCCAGAAAACTCAGAGAGTCCGGTGTCTACACAGAAGTCGTACCCTATCGTGAAAGTATTGAAGATATCAAAGCGAAGAAACCGCAGGGAATTATTCTCTCAGGAGGTCCGGCATCAGTTTATGCAGAGGATGCGTATAAACCGGATGATGCAATCTGGGATCTTGGGCTGCCGATACTAGGCATCTGTTACGGTATGCAGCTGATAACGCAGCATTTCGGTGGAGAAGTTATTCCTGCAGATCACCATGAGTACGGAAAGGCAAAGCTTCATATCGAAAATGAAAACTCTTTGATCTTCAAAGATGTGGAGCAGGATTCAATCGTTTGGATGAGTCACGGGGACAGGGCAGAGAGACTTCCTGAAGGCTTTGAAGTGATCGGAACGAGTGAAAACTCTCCATATGCAGCTATTGCCAATGAGACGGCACATATCTATGCTTTTCAGTTTCATCCGGAGGTTCATCACTCTGTGGAAGGAACCAGAATGCTCAAGAATTTCGCCAAGCATATCTGTGGATGTGAAAGTACATGGAACATGGGAAGCTTTGCAAAAGAGAAGATAGCACAGATCCGTAAGCAGGTAGGGGATAAAAAAGTACTGTGTGGCGTAAGTGGCGGCGTAGACTCTTCAGTGGTTGCTGCTATGCTGAATGAAGCATTGCCCAAAGAACAGCTTATCTGTGTTTTTGTCGATCAGGGTTTGTTGCGTAAAGATGAAGCAGAACAGGTACAGGACATGTTTAAACTGCTTGACATTCCTCTTATTACCATTGATGCAAAAAAAGAGTTTATGGAAGTTCTTGCCGGAGTAACTGATCCTGAGCAGAAACGTAAGGCGATCGGTGAGAAGTTCATAGAAGTGTTTGATAAAGAGGCGAGTAGACATACAGATGTCTCATTCCTGGCACAGGGAACACTCTATACTGACGTTATTGAGTCAGTTTCAGTCAAAGGGCCTTCCAAAACAATCAAATCACACCACAATGTCGGAGGACTTCCGGACTGGATGACCTTTGAATTGGTTGAACCTCTACGTGAAATTTTTAAAGATGAGGTACGCAAACTCGGACTTGAACTGGGATTGCCAAAACATATGATCGGTCGTCATCCTTTCCCTGGACCGGGACTGGCTATTCGTGTGATGGGTGAGGTAAACGAAGAGGCACTCAGACTGCTTCGCGAATCTGATGCTATCATGCAAGAAGAGCTTAGAGCAACAGGATATTACGATAAAGTATGGCAGGCATTTACAGTACTTCTCAATGTACAGTCAGTAGGTGTAATGGGTGACAATAGAACTTATGATAATACTGTCTGTGTACGTATGGTAGAATCAGTCGACGGTATGACGGCAACTTTTGCACATATTCCGCATGATGTTCTTGAAGGGATCAGCAGACGTATCATTAACGAGATCGACGGGATCAACCGTGTGGTTTATGATATATCATCAAAACCGCCGGCAACTATCGAATGGGAGTAGAAGTGCTGCTTTAACTGTATCTTTGACTGAAGTTGCCTTTATGGTTACAGTCTATTCCGATCATTTGGTTTGGAAATACTTCATGCGTTTTGCGCATGATGTTGTGTAACACTTCTAAGTTCAGTTAAAGTTTGAAGTGGCATCGTTCTTAACTCTTAACTCTTAACTCTTAACTCTTAACTCTTAACTCTTAACTCTTCTTCTGCTATAATCTTTCATGTCTGAATTTAAAAAAGGATGGAAGCAATGAAGAAAATGATGATCATGGCAACAGTTGGAGTAGCGGGTATGTTTACATTGTCAGGCTGTGGACAATCAGTACCGGAACGTTTTTTGGCAACGGAGGATGAGTGTACAACATTGGAAAAAAAACTGATACAGACCAATCAGTTTATTGAGAAAGTATCATCGATGAATCCTGCGCATGTCGATGAAATGATGTTAGCTGTACCTAAAACAGAGATCACAACAGCTACCAGCAAGTCAAAGATTCTGAAAGATGCATACAAAAGAAAAGCAAGACTTGAAACAGATATACAAAGCGCAGGTTGTGCCAAAGCAGAATAAAATACTGAAGGCTGGGTTGCTGCCCGGCAACATCTGTTAAAGAACAACCGGAAACAATTTTCCAAATATTTGCAATTGTCAGATCTGTCAAATACTTTACAGTAGTGAGCTTCTGAAACCCTTATCACTTTGCTGCGCTTTTGTTTTAATATTCATATCGGTTCTACCAGTACCAGGTTATGTTCTGTATGATAAAAGAAACCAACCTGATTTTTATAAGTTTAGTCAATGAGACTAAATATTCTTTCTAAAAAACTTGAAATATTTTTAAAAATATACTATAATCTCCAAAAATTCACTGACAGAGGAGAAACAGTATGGGAAAACATCAGTTTCAAACAGAAATAGGACAGCTCTTAAAGCTTATGACACACTCTTTGTATTCGAATAAAGAGATCTTTTTAAGAGAGTTGGTCTCAAATGCAAGTGATGCAATCGACAAGTTCAACTACCTAAGATTGACAGAGGAGCAGTTTAAAGAAGAAGAGTGGTCAGGAAAAATTTTTATCAAGCTTGATAAAGAGGATAATTCGTTGACTATCGGTGACAACGGTATTGGGATGAATGAAGAGGATCTGATGGAGAACCTTGGAACAATTGCCAAGTCCGGTACCAAAGCTTTCATGGAAAATCTTACAGGAGATGCGAAAAAAGATTCAAATCTGATCGGCCAGTTCGGGGTAGGATTTTACTCTGTCTTCATGGTAGCGGAGCATGTGGATGTTATCTCCAAAAAAGCTGGGGAGGAACAGGCTTATAAATTCAGTACTGATGGTACCGGTGAGTATGAAGTAACACCAGTAACCAAAGAGTCCCATGGTACGGTTATTTACATGAAGCTCAAAGATGATGAAAAAGAGTTTCTTGATAAATGGCGTGTCGAAGAGGTTGTCAAAAAATATTCCAACCATATTGCCTATCCGATTGTTCTCAACTACTCTGATGTGGAGTATGAGGGTGAAGGAGATGAGAGAAAAGAGAAGAGAGTACAGAAATCCGAACAGATCAACGAAGCGACAGCACTTTGGACTCTGCCGAAATCAGAGTTGAAAAAAGAGGATTATGTAGAGTTTTACAAAACGATCTCCCATGACAGTGAAGAACCACTGTTGTATCTACATAATAAAGTAGAGGGTGCCAATGAGTTCACGACACTCTTCTACATTCCGAGAACGGCGCCTATGGATATGTACAGGGCGGACTACCAGCCGGGTGTCAAACTGTATGTAAAGCGTGTATTTATTACCGATGATGAAAAAGAGCTGTTACCGCCGTATTTGAGATTTGTCCGCGGTATTATCGATTCGGAGGATCTGCCGCTGAATGTCAGCCGTGAGATCTTGCAGGAAAACAGAATTTTGGCGAACATTAAACAGACTTCAGTCAAGAGAATCCTGAATGCGGTCAAAAAGCTTGAGGGAGAGGACTTTGACCGTTTTGTTTCTCAGTACAACAGAGTGATCAAAGAGGGGATCTATACGGATTATACGAATAAAGAGACACTGCTTGAGATTGTACGCTACAAGAGTTCAAGCCAGGAGGGACTGGTATCGTTTGAAGACTATATATCCCGCGGAGACAGTGAGAAGAAAGAGATCTATTATATCATCGGTGAGGATGAAAAAGTGTTGAGAAACTCTCCGCTGCTTGAAGCATATAAAAAAGCCAATATTGAAGTGCTCATTATGGATGATCAGGAGGTGGACAGTATTGTTACACCAATGATCGGTACCTACAAAGAGTGGACACTGAAAGATATTACGACAATAGAGGCGCCTGACTCCAAGACCGAAGAGGAAAAAAAGGAGATAGAAGAGGAGTTCAAGCCGCTTGTAGAGAAGATTAAAAAGACTCTGGGTGATGAGATCAAAGAGGTAAAGATCTCTACCCGTTTGACAGAAAGCCCATCCTGTGTACTCAAAGACGCTTCCGATCCTATGGCGGGTATGGCTGCCATGTTCGCACAGATGGGACAGGAGATGCCAGAGATACCGCTTATCCTTGAGATCAATCCTGACCATGAAATGATCAAAAAACTTGAAAAAGTGGAAGATAATACACTCTTTGACGATATGGCATGGCTGTTGCTTGATACAGCAAAACTCTCAGAAGGTATCGAACCTAAAGATAAAACAGCTTTTGCACACCGTATTGCAAAGCTGGCTACCAAAGCGATCTGATACTGTCTCGGGGAATGATCTTCCTCCTCCCCGGGCATTTTAGGGGGTACCCTTTAATTTTCCCGTGTTATAATCACTTTTATTTAAGAGGATTTATCTTTGAACACAACACCTATGTCTTCACAAAAAAAAGCTACTGTTATTTCTACTTCGGTAGCGACTCTGCTCGTTTTTATTAAATTGGCTATTGGGATTGCCAGCGGTTCAGTAGCAGTGCTGGCTTCTGCTATTGATTCACTGCTTGATATGGCAGTCTCTATTTTCAACTTCTTTGCAATCAAAAAATCTGAAGAAGAGCCAAATGAATTCTATCATTACGGTAAAGGAAAGATCCAGGCGATTGCCGGAGTGATCGAAGGAACGATTATTACGATGTCGGGAATCTACATTATTTATGTAGCCATCGAGAAATTGCGTAAGGGTACTGAGACAACATTGCTGACGCCTTCTATTATTGCTATGGCAATATCGATTACCGTGACGTATATTCTGGTGAACTATCTACTGAAAGTTGCCAAAGAGACTGACAGTATCGTGATCAAAGCAGATGCTTTGCACTATAAGACAGACCTTTGGAGCAATGCGGCGGTACTGGCAGCTCTTGGACTGGTCTATATAACAGGATATGACAGTATTGATGCAGTTTTCGGTCTTGGAATCGGTCTCTATATTATCTATTCTGCCTATGGGATCATTGTAGAGGGGGTGGAGATACTGCTTGATAAAGCGTTGGACGGAAAGATGGTGGCAAAGATCGGAGAGATTATCTCCCGGCATCCTGAAGTGACTAGTTACCACTGGTTGAAAACACGTACGGACGGAAGTACGAATTTTGTGGAGTTTCATATGGTGCTCCGTCCCAACATGTTGCTCCTGGAAGCCCATCGTATCGCTGATGAGGTGGAAGACAAGATCATGGCGTTAGACAGGAACAAAAAATGGGTGATCACTCCGCATTTTGACCCCTATGATGATGAAGAGGTCAATATCGCAATGTTGCACGGCAAACCATTGGTTGATCTGAAACAAAGCATAGATTGATGCCCAAAAGAATGATCTACCTGTTATCACCGGTACAAAGGGAGGGTACTGTTTTTCTACCGATGATCGGGTTCACTACTGTGGCAGAAACAATTGATTTTTCCGGTATTGACACCCTGATGTTTACTTCAAAACAGGCAGTAAAAGTAGCAGATCAGATTGATCAAAAATGGAAAGAATACCCCTCTATTGCCATTGGCAATGCAACCAAAAAACAGATCGAGGATCTTGGCGGCGAAGTGATCTATCAGCCTCAGCATTTTTATGGTGAGGTGTTGAGTCAGGATATCGCTATGTTTTTCAGGGAGCGGAAAATACTCTATCTCCGCCCCAATGAGGTCTCTTTTGATGCTAAAACATTTTTGGCAAAGCAGGGGATTAGACTATTTGAACAGATTATTTATGAGACGACATGTGTCAAGTATGATAAAGAAGATATGCCGCAAAAAGATGCAGTCATTATCTTTACTTCACCTTCGACGATCCATTGTTTTTTCAGGAATTTTTCCTGGGACCCAAGTTATACGGCTGTGGTAATAGGAGAGGCGACAAAAGTTCATTTACCCAAAGGTGCACGTTATGCAGTGGCCAAGGAGCCGCTTATTGCCTCCTGTATTGAAAAAGCAGAGGAGATTTTACTCTCTTCTAACTCCAAATAGGCTATAATTAACGTACCTGGATGGTTCGACCAACTGTAATATGGGGTCCAACATTTAGTATTTGCGGGACATGTAGCAAGTATGGTGTGCGGATATTTCCGTTTGAGCCTTGTTCAAGGCGAGGATCTGTCCCCTAAAGTGCTTCTCTCTCCTGCACCGTTGGCTTTTTAGGGCCGACTTTGTACAGAACGGCCATCTGGGGTTCATTGGTCATTGTCATTGCACGCAAGAGCTTCCGAAAAAATTACGGCTACTTCTGTGTAGGATTTTAATTTTTTCGAAACCTCTTACGCACAAGCACAACGACTACTGAAACATTCATATACTACAAAAAAATTGATTTCCGGAGAAAAACATGGATATATTGATCATAGGCAGCGGGGGACGTGAGTATTCTATCGGTTTGGCATTGAAAAAAGATGAGAATGTAGAGAAGATATACTTCGCACCGGGCAACGGTGCGACAGATGAGTTGGGAGAGAACCTTTCGATTACTGATTTTAATGCTTTGGCGGATTTTGTTGAAGAAAATGATATTGATCTGACCATTGTTGGACCGGAAGCACCTTTGGTCGAAGGGATCGTCGATGTCTTTAAATCCAGAGGATTGACTATTTTCGGACCTACAGCCAAAGCAGCACAGCTTGAGGGTTCAAAAATATTTATGAAGAATTTTCTGGCACGTCACAATGTACCTACTGCACGTTATATTGAAACCTCGTCTTTGGAAGAGGCATACAGGTTCATCAATACGCTTGAAGCTCCAATCGTTGTCAAAGCTGACGGACTGTGTGGCGGTAAAGGGGTTATTATTGCCAAAAGTCATGATGAAGCAAAAAAAGCAGCCGGTGAGATGCTTTCTGGAAATTCATTTGGTGAGGCAGGAACGTCGATCGTTGTAGAAGAGTTTCTGGACGGATATGAACTCTCTGTTTTTGCTATTTGTGATGGGAAGGATTATGTGGTCCTTCCTGCGGCACAGGACCATAAAAGACTGTTGGATAATGATGAAGGACCAAATACCGGCGGAATGGGTGCTTATGCACCGACACCGTTAGTAAATGAAGAACTGTACCGTAAACTTGATGAACGTGTTATCAAGCCGACTCTGAAAGGGATGGAAGAGGAAGGTATGCCTTTTACCGGTGTACTTTTTATCGGAGTGATGGTGGTTAATGGAGACCCTGTTATTCTTGAATACAATGTACGTTTTGGTGACCCTGAATGTGAAGAGTTGATGCCTTTGCTCAAGTCTCCTGCTTCAGAGCTTTTCTATAAGGCAGCAACAGGTGATCTAAAAAATATCAAGATCGAATTTCTTGACAAGTATGCTGTTGGTGTGGTAATGGCGAGCAAAGATTACCCATATAAAAGTTCTCCTGCAGCTGAGATCATCATCGATGATATTCACCATGAGGAAGTTCAGGAGAATACCCATATCTCATATGCCGGAGTAAGCCGTGGAGAAGATGGAAAACTCTATGCGACCGGTGGCCGTGTGTTGGTATGTGTAGGGCTTGGCGACAGTATAAAAGAGGCAAGAGACCGCGCCTATATGCTGGTGGGTCAGGTACATTTTGCCGGTAAGCAGTGTCGTACAGATATTGCCTATCAGGCACTGTAAGGGACAGTATGAACGAGACTTCATTGCAGGTAGCTTCAAACGTAAAACGGATCTGGTCATTCATGATCGATGATATGGTGATCAATCTTCTTTTAATGATCATTTTCTCTTCCCAGTTGTCGGCGTTGATGTCCGGAATCACCGAAGTGAATGAAGCTTCCGTCATGATGATCAATCAGTTCATTATGGATAACATTGTTATTGTTCTTGCGATCAAAGTGCTGTATCATACGATATTGGTCTGGCAAAGCGGCATGACGGTCGGAAAGTATCTGCTTAAGATCAGAGTAGTTGAAATGAATAGTGGAATGAGACCGAGTTTTACGCAGGCTTTTTGGCGTGCATCGGTACGTTTGATCAGTGAAATGTTTTTTTATATCGGGTTTGTGTTCGCATTCTTCTCTCCGCTCCATCAGACACTGCATGACAAACTCTCCAACTGTGTAGTGACAAATGCTTAGATTTCTCTTTTCTGCTTTTTTTGTACTGATCCCTATAGAGACCCTTTATGGTGCAGAAGAGAGAATGAATATAGAGGTTACAGCAAAACATGTAGAGGGGACGAAAACAACCTTGCATGCTCAAGATGGTGTGGTCATCTACTATCAGGACTCGGTGATCCGTGCAGATGAAGCCCATTATAATAAAGTAACACATCGTTTGGTTGTTGACGGTAATGTGGAGATGATCGGTTATCAGGGTACAAAAGAACACACTTCGCACCTGGAGATCGATACCGAGACGAATCATGTTCTATTCAAAGAACTCTTTTTTACCAATGAAAATGATATCTGGTTGTTGACCAGTGAGGCGAACCGTACGGATGGAAACTATACTTTTGGTACCAGCATGCTTTCCAGCTGTGAGGTCGAGGATCCATTATGGAAAATGTTTTTTTCCCGTTCCAGTTATGACAGTGATGCCAAATATATGAAGATTTATGATGCCAGAGTCTATTTTGGAGAGGTACCGGTTTTTTATACGCCGTATCTGGCATTCTCTACAGATAATCGGCGTTCATCCGGACTGCTTTTCCCACTGCTGGGATATACAGAAAATGAGGGATTGATTTATGAGCAGCCTCTCTTTTGGGCGATAAGTGACAGCATGGATCTGGAGTTTAACCCTCAGATACGGACAAAGCGTAGTTTCGGGATGTATGCAACTTACCGTTTTGTTGACTCTCCCTACTCATCAGGAATACTGCGTATGGGATATTTCAAAGATAAATCCTCTTATGTAGAGGAAAACAACCTGCCTGAAGACAAACACTATGGTTTGGAGTTTCTTTACGACTCCTCCAGAGTATTCACTCCGTATCTTTCAAATGACTATACTGACGGTCTTTATGCCAATATCACTTTATTGAATGATATTGATTATCTCAACCTTCAAAAAACAAGCATAGAACATTTTGGCCAGCTTCCTTTACAGGAATCGAGAGTAAACTATTTCCTTTATAATGATGACTGGTATGGAGGAGTATATGCAAAATATTTTATCGATACGCGTTTGGAGCATAATGATAAGACACTTCAGACACTGCCGGCATTGCAGTTTCACAAATATCTGAAAAGTCTTTTCTGGGACAACCTGACCTATTCGCTTGATATACAGACCAGGCATCTGGATAGAAGAGACGGTCCTACGCTTAACCAGGCAGAGCTTCATGTTCCTATTGAGTTTACGATGTCATTTTTTGATGATTTTATTTCTCTCTCTTTAGGAGAATCACTCTACTATGGGCGTTTCTTTTTTGGTAATGACAATACATTGGTATATGATTATTTTCAATATAACAGCAATGTGCATACAGTAAAGCTTTTTACTGATCTGGTCAAGCAGTACAATGGGTTCATTCATGTACTTCAGCCGTCATTGGAATATATAAAACCAGGATCAGAGAGTCAAAGGCCTGTAGATTTTGATGAAGTGATCCAAGACTCTTCAGGGCAGATAAATGATGGATTAAGAGATCTTTTTTCTGTCGGATTACCTGAAGAACAGGCAGTTTTTTCACTTAACCAGTATTTTTATGATGAAACTATGAAACTTGTTTTTTTTCAGCGCCTGTCTCAAAGTTACTATACTGATAGAGTGTATGAACTGTCAGAAATCAACAATGAGATGCAGTATAACTGGAAAAACTGGCAGTTTTATAACAATATCTATTATTCATATGAGTTCAACAAGATCAGTGAGTCTTCAACCAGGATCACGCTAAATGAGAGCGGCTATTATGTCAGTGTAGGACATACTTTCAAAAAACAGTTGATCGAACCAGGGCAGCCTGTTACTTCAAATGATATCAATTTCAATTTCCGATATGATTACAATGAACAGGTTACATTCAACGGAGGAGTGACGTATAACCTGGAAGAGGCAAGCAGTAAACTGTGGCGTTTTGGGACAGCCTATAAACAGGACTGCTGGAGTGTTATGGCACAGATACAAGCAGATGTTCTGCCAAGACCTACTATTTCCGATGGGAGTGCCTATACCCAGGAGTACAGTTTTACCTTTCAGCTCAACTTTATTCCATTTGCCAGTATCGGAACAGGAAACAGATAATGAATAACCTTGTTGAGACTATTGAAGAGGCACTGGATATTTTGGAGCTTCCTAAACTTATTACGAAAGAGGATATAAAAAAGCAGTATCGGTTCCTTGCAAAGAAGAATCATCCCGATATCGGAGGAGATGCCCAGAAGATGGAACAACTGAACCGTGCCTATAAACTTTTGATGCAGTATATAGAGGAGTTTCGTTATACTTTTGATGAAGAAGAGATAAACAGACAATTTCCAGGAGTTGAGCATGACCGGCGATTCAGACCATAGTCACTACTTTGAAGATCGTGAAGATGCTGCCAGACAACTGATAGAAACACTGCCGCTTGAATTGTTGCGTGAAAATGAAACTGTTGTAATAGGTGTAAGTGAAGGGGGTGTTTATTTTGCAGACAAGATAGCAAAATCACTGGATGCACAGATGGATATACTACTCACTGAGCCGGTTTTGGCTCCTAATAATCCTGAAGTAGCAATAGCAATGGTTTCTGAGACTGAAGAGGTTGTTCTTCATAAAGTACTGGTAGATGCTTTTGATATCAATGAGGATTTTGTTTACAATGAAGCACAGCGAAAATATGATGAAGAGGTGCTTGGATATGTCTATAAATATCGGAAAGGAAAGGATATTCTCTCTTTGAAAGGAAAGTATGTAATACTTGCCGATGAATGTATAGAGACAGGACTTACGATGATGGTGGCTCTTAAGTCCGTCATCGCCAGAGAGGCAAAGAATATATATATTGCGACCCCGGTTCTGGACAGAGCTGTCTATGAGAACCTTATAGCTGTATGTGACGGTGTTTTCTGCCCTCATAAGATACAAGACTATATTTCGATAGAATACTATTATAAAAATTTCAGACATTTGGATTTTGATGAGATACTGCGGATTGTTGAATCATACGAGAAGTTTAAAAAACAAACAGAATAAAAGGAAACGGATAACCATGAGAGAAGAGATCATAAAGGTCAATGTCAATCATCTTGACGAAATCTATGAGTGTAATAAAGTTGCCAAACAGGCAAGCGGTGCAGTAATGTACCGTCAGGGGAAAGCAGTGTTGATCGCTGCAGTAGCTATTGATGAGAAACCGGTTGAAGAAGATTTCCTCCCTTTAACAGTACAATACATCGAAAAGGCATATGCCGCGGCAAAAATTCCGGGAGGTTTCATTAAGCGTGAAACAAAGCCCGGCGATTTTGAGACATTAACATCACGTATTGTTGACCGCTCCCTGAGACCACTATTTCCTTCAGGCTTTCACTACCCTGTAACGATTTCGGTCATGGTAGTAAGCAGTGACAATGAAGTCGATATGCAGGTCGCTGCACTGCATGCAGCTTCAGCCGCACTTTTTGTGTCTGATATACCGGTTACACAGAGTATTGCAGCAGTACGTATAGGAAAGATAGATGATGCATTGGTTGTGAACCCGACACTTTCCCAGCAGGATGAAAGTGTTCTTGATCTGCTTGTCGTCGGTTCTGGAAAAGATATACTTATGATTGAAATGCGTACGATGGCTTCAGAGGTTATTGATGATATAGAAGTTGATACGATTGATCCGATGATGGGAGCTACACCATTAATAATGGAGCATCAGGAGAGCAATGAGATTGATGAAGATGCTTTGGTTGAAGCGATCGCTTTGGCACAGGATGCAATAGAGAAGGCCAGCGAAGTGTACAGTACAGCATTGGGCCCGATAGTAAGAGAAAGCCTTCAGCTTGAATTGGCAGATGAGAAGATTGATGAGTCACTTTACAGCTTTATAGAGAATAATTATGCTCAGGCGGTGGAAGCAGCCATATCACATATGGCAAAATCTGAACGTTCTACAGAGTTGAAAAAAGTACGTGCCCAGATCATGGAGGCGCTTGACTCAGAAGGTAAAGAGGCTGACAAAGGGCTTGTAACCAAAGTACTTGAGCGCTATAAAAAAACAGTAGTCCGAAGTATGATCCTTGAGAAAGGTGTCCGTGCAGACGGACGTGCACTGGATGAAGTCAGACCGATCAGTATTGAAACGAACATACTCCCTTCTGTGCATGGTTCCTGCCTCTTCACCCGTGGCCAGACACAGGTTTTGGTAACGGCGACATTGGGGGATAAAAAAGATGCACAGATGTTTGAACTTATTACCCATAAAGGCACACAGACAGAAAACTTTATGGTCCATTACAACTTTCCAGGTTACTCTGTAGGTGAAGCCTCTTTTATAGGTGCACCCGGAAGAAGAGAACTGGGGCATGGAAATCTTGCCAAAAGAGCATTGGAACCTGCTATACCATTAAACTATGACGGTACTATCCGTTTGGTTTCTGAAGTGCTGGAGAGTAATGGTTCCTCTTCTATGGCAACGATCTGTGGCGGATCGCTGGCCCTGCGTTCCGCAGATGTTGATATGCTCAATCTTGTTGCAGGTATTGCGATGGGGCTTGTCAGTGATGGTAAACGTCATGCAGTACTTTCGGATATTATGGGACTTGAAGACCATGACGGAGATATGGATTTCAAGATCGCAGGAACTAAAAACGGTATTACAGCACTGCAGATGGATATCAAGCTGGGAGGTATAGATCTTGCAGTACTTAAGGAAGCACTTATCCAGGCAAACAGAGGCAAGAACCATATTCTGGAGATCATGGAAGAGGCTGAAAAGAATATTGTTGAGAGTGAAGCGCTGCCGAGTACGGAACACTTTACGATCAATCCAAGTAAGATTGGTGACATCATAGGGAAAGCAGGAGCAACTATCCGTGATATTATTGAGAAGTTCGAAGTAAGTATTGACCTTGACCGGGATGCAGGAGGGGTGAAAGTCTCCGGGGATGACAAGGAGAAAGTTGCTGCAGCAAAAGAACACATTAAAAAGATCGCAGATGCACCGGTACGCAAACAGATGAGCTATGAAGTAGGCAAAACGTATCGAGGCAAGGTTAAAAAAGTAGTTGACTTTGGTGTTTTTGTTGAGATGCCTGACGGTTTTGATGCATTGCTGCATATTTCAAAAGTTGCCAAAGAGCGTGTAGATAATCTTGATGAACGCTACAGTGAGGGTGACGGGATAGATGTGGTGGTAATGGAGCAGAGAGGCAAAAAGGTCGAGCTTGCCACACCGGAATATTTAGCATAAGTTAAAATATGTTTGGATATAATTCCACCGTTTGTACGAAGTGATAAGTAGGGAAATCTATGCATTTATGTATAGGTTGGCAGTGTTGTCACTGTTTACGCAATCCGAACGGACTTTGAAAAACAGTCGAAGAGACTTAAACTCTACTAAATATAAGGATATAAAATGAAAAAGTTTTTCTTACTTTTCTTGGCACTTGGTGCTGTTGCATTCGCTGGTGAAGGTGAATCTATGATCAAAGCTTACTCAGTAGTTGCTGCAGGTGTTGGTCTTGGTCTTGCTGCACTTGGTGGTGCAATCGGTATGGGACACACTGCTGCTGCTACAATTGCAGGTACAGCTAGAAACCCTGGTCTTGGCGGTAAGCTGATGACTACAATGTTCATTGCTCTTGCGATGATCGAAGCACAGGTTATCTATACATTGGTAATCGCGCTTATTGCTCTTTACGCTAACCCATTCATCGGTTAATATAAAGAGACTTTAAGGTTGTGGCGGTATACTTCCGCTACAACTTTTTGTTAACCCTCATTTTTAAAATGATAGTTTCTAACTATCAGCTTCAAATGCGTCAGTGGTGGAACGGTAGACACGCTACCTTGAGGGGGTAGTGCCCTAGTGGTGTGGAGGTTCAAATCCTCTCTGACGCACCATTCTTATCAAATCTCCTTATTTTTATAAAGCCCAACAAAGAAAGAAATACTTATTTCACAATTTATTTTCTATAAGGCCTTATTGCTTCATTGTTTAAATTGGCAGGTCAGATATTCTTGACGTAATAAAAGAAGCATTTTTTAAATATTTTTTACTAAAACTACCTTAAAGTGCCTTATTTAGGGCCTATTTACTGTTATTTTAGGATTTTTTAAGAACAAAGTGTGCTATAATAGTTGCATCTTAATATTAAAGGAAGAAGAATGACAAAAGCAGAATTTGTTGAGTTAGTGCAAAAGAATGGTGAATTTGAGAGTAAAGCAGCAGCAGAGAGAGCAGTAAAAGCATTCATTGATTCTGTAACTGAAGCATTGACTAAAAAAGAGTCGGTTTCTCTTGTAGGTTTTGGAACTTTCTCAACAGCTGAAGTGGCAGAGAAGAGCGGTACTGTACCTGGTACAGATAAAACGTATACCAAGCCGGCACATACAGCACCAAAGTTCAAGTTTGGTAAAACGCTCAAAGACGCAGTTGCCGGTAACTAGTTCTTTTACAATCAGATTGCTTTTGTGATCTGGTTTACTTCGGTATTATTCTTTAAACAATTATTCTTTGTATTTCAGTTTTTTTCTCTATACTGTAACATACCTTTCTGGCTTTTTTTGCACTTGAACAGTTTGCAACCTGATTGGTAACATAGACTACGGTCCCCAACATAAAAATTAGCATGACACTGATAAACAGTGTCACGAAGATGATATTTTTATTCTCTTTTTTCTTGTCTGCCATTATTATCTCTATTATTTGATTTTTATTTACTATAAAGTAAGAGTGTGTATTTACTGTGTATTTTTTGTTATAATGCCAGAAAAAAGAGTATACATGGACTTGAAAAGTGTCATCGGCTTAGGTGTAGCAGGGAATTTTGCACACCATTTGGAGCAGGCAGGGGAATTGAAAGATTTTGAAAATGTAGTTACGGTTGAACCGGATGCACCAAAGGGTATATTCCCTTTCTATCTTCCCAAAACGGATACATTTTTGGGAGTTTACTCCATAGGAACAGACACACTTACTCTTCCAGCCTATGAAGCAAATGCGCAGGTTGAGCCGGAGATAGCAGTACTTTTTGATATCATTTATGATAAAGATAAAAATGTGATAGACCTGGTCGCACAAAAATTTACTACTTTCAATGATTGTACGATTCGTAAAGAGGGTGCAAAAAAGATCTCAGAGAAAAAGTCTTGGGGGATCAACTCTAAAGGCATAGGTGACAAATGGATAGCTATAGACAAGTTTGAGGAGGGTGGGGTCATGGACAGTTATCATCTCTGCTCGTTTGTCAAGCGTGACGGGCTTATACATCCATACGGAGTAGATGCACCGCTTCTGGGATACAGTTATTTCTATACCAAGCTTAAAACCTGGCTGATAGATAAGATGAATACACAAGAGGATTTTGGACCATTGGAAAATATATCTGAGCATCTCAAAGCATGTAATTATCCTAAACAGGCACTTATCTCCATTGGGGCTACTGCCTATACAGAGTTTGGTGAAAACAATTATTTACAAAGCGGTGATGAAGTTTATGTTGTCGCGTATGATAAAAATGTAGATGACACCAGTTTTGAAACATCTGCGACTAAAATAATACTACATCAAACAGTGTACTCTTAGCCGCGACTTGAGACCGTTCAGACTTTTGTGTCACCCGATAGTTGAGTGAATTATATCACAACTCCAGAGCCTTATCCAATCTTCCCTCAAAGAAGATAGCCAACTGGGAGATGGTGAGGCTCCAATTTCTCATAGGCATCGTCCATTTCTTCTGGGCGTTTTGAATCCCCATATATAACAGTTTCAGCAGTGAGTTTTCATTAGGAAACGCTCCTTTGGTCTTGGTCAGTTTTCTGAACTGTCTATGAACCGATTCGATGATATTGGTCGTATAGATAATACGCCTGATATCTTCCGGATATTTGAAGTAGTAAGAGAGGTTCTCCCACTTGTTCCTCCAAGAATTGATGACAATAGGATACTTGTCTCCCCACTTCTCTTCGAGCCTGTCAAGTTCAAGTTCCGCTGCCTCTTTAGAAATTGCCTGATAGACCCGTTTGAGATCTTTCATGAACTCCTTCTGGTTTTTAGAAGCGACATATTTGAGAGAATTCCGTATCTGATGTACGATGCACAGTTGGACTTCTGTTTGTGGGAAAGTGGTATTAATGGCTTCAGGAAAGCCCTTTAATCCATCTACGGAGGCAATGAGGATATCTTCTATGCCTCTGTTGCTCAAATCGGTTAGAACCTGCAGCCAGAAGTTGGCTCCTTCATTCTCTGACAGATATAAGCCCAGTATCTCTTTTCTGCCTGAGAGATTCACGCCAAGAATTGTATAGATGGCTTTAGAGACATATTTTCCGTTCTCTTTTATTTTGTAGTGTATGGCATCAAGCCATACGAAGGGATAGACCTTCTCCAATGGTCTTTGCTGCCACTCTTTGAGCAAGGGAATCACTTTATCTGTTACGGCACTGATGGTGGCTTTGGAAAAATGTACGCCATAGAAGTCTTCAATATGTTCACTGATCTGTGCATAAGAATTACCAAGAGCATAGAGTGCCAGTATCTTCTGCTCTATCTGATCTGACATATGGGTTTGGTGTTTTTTAACAAATTGGGGCTCGAAAGTTCCGTTACGGTCTCTGGGCACTTCAAGATCGAACTCGCCTACAGAACTTTTCATTGTTTTGGAGGATCTGCCATTCTTACGGTTGCGGATCTCATTACTCAGATGTGTTTCAAGCTCTGCCTCCAGAGCTGCTTCTGTCAACTGTTTGATGAGCGGAGCAAGTACTCCGTCTTTACCGTCTATGGGTGTGCCTGCCTTGATCGCCTCAATGGCTTCATTGATATCGAACTCCTCGTTCATGTGTCCTTCCTTTAGAATATAGTATTCTATCGGATTGACACAAAATTTCTAACAGTCCCCGCGACTTGAGTCTTGGCATTTCTTTTTAAAGTACTCTTTGTCTGCTTTACATAACGGACATTTCTCGGGTGGTTTTTTCCCTCTGTGAACATGCCCGCACACTTCGCAGATCCACTCTTCATTGTTTACGCTTTCAAAGAAACCCTCTGCTTCAAGGATACGTTTCAGTTCTAAATATTCTGCTTCATGTTCCACTTCTACTTTACTGATAGCTCTAAATAGCCTGGCAATCTCATTGAGGCCTTCTTCTTTGGCAATGGCAGCAAAGTTCGGATACATCTCTTCATGCTCGTAGCGCTCACCATCAGCCGCATACATAAGATTTTTTTGTGTAGTATCGAGTTCTATATCTTTTACCAGCTTGTTATAGGCTTTGTATTCTGCCATTGCATGGTATTTTTCATTGTCCGCAGCTTCCTGAAAATGTTTTGCGATACGATGCAGACCTTCTTCATAGGCAACTTTAGCAAAGAATTCATATTTGTTCCTTGCCTGACTTTCACCGGCAAAAGCTTTCATCAGGTTGACAGCTGTAAGGTTGGAGGTAATGCACTCCATCTCTTCACCACAGCAGACAAGAGTGCCGCCTCCGACTTTCTGTACTTCTACTTCGTTACCACACTTATTGCATCTGTATGTTTCGTATTGTCTCATTCTGGTTCCCTTGTTTAGTTTATCTTTTTCTTGATATCAGTGATAAACTCAGTAATATCATCATGTAAGGCTTGTAAATCCTCTTCGTGCTCTACTTCATCAGCAAGTATCTGACTTACGATGTCATAAGTAACGATATCTTTATCTTTGGTCATTTCTGCCAGTTGGGAATAGATGGAAATAGCACATTGCTCACCTTTGATAGAGTCTTCCAGTATACTTACTACATCAAAATCTTTAGGTTCTTCATAGCCGCAGTTTGCATGTATAAACCACTCTTTGGGGCTCAGTAATGGTGTTCCTCCCAGTTGGAGAATACGATCCGCTATCATATTGGCGTGCCGCAGTTCATCTGCTGCATGCTGTGTAAGCTCAGCTATGGCAGCATCTTTCATAATGCCTCTTATTACTTTTGCTTCAATAAAGTATTGATAGTAAGCAAGCCACTCATCTGCATAGGCTTTATTGAGTACCGTAATGATCTCATCAAGCTCAATTCCTTTAATGATCGAATTTCCTCTTTTTCCCATGATAATTCCTTTTTATTATTGATCAAAATAATTATTTTTATATATCAACTATAGCCTCTTTGAGCTTAATAGAAAATAATTATCCTTTGTATCTACTAAAGACTATGCTTATTACTAGTATAGGGTAAAAAAGTCAATGAGAATATTAAGAGAATAATTGATGATGGGGGAGGGAAGTACAGGGGGAGTATGTATGGACTCATGTCCATACATACAGAAAAGAAGCCTAATTCTTGAACCAGCTTTTGATACGGTCAAAAGCAGACTCAAAAGTACTTTTATGTGGGTGGCTCTCTACACCGTAGCTCTCCTGAAGTTTTTCAAGCAGCTCTTTTTGCTCCTCGTTGATCTTTTTAGGCAAGATCATTTTGATCTGAGCAATGAGTCGTCCTTTGCGTCCGCTGTGTACATCAGGAATTCCCTCATTATCAAAGATGAACTGTTCTTTGTCCTTGGTTCCTTGCTTAAGTTCGAGTTCAAGTTCTCCCTGGAGTGCAGGAATGGTAATAGTCGCACCTAGAATCGCCTGTGTGAAGAATACCGGTACCTCGATATAGACATCATTGCCGTTTCGGATGAAGTGTTCATCCTCTTCTACATAGAAGGTCAGGTAAAGGTCGCCTCTTTGTCCGTTTCTGGCTTCATTTCCGTATCCTTGCACACGCAGTCTATTCCCACTGTCAACACCGGCAGGGACTTTGATGGTTACAGTATCTTCTTTGTTCTCATAGCCTTTGCCTTTACAGGTAGGACATTTCTGTTCTATCTTTTTCCCGACACCATGACATTTGGGACACTCCTGTGCAAAGGTCATGAAGCCTTGGCGCATGACGACCTGGCCCTGTCCGCCGCAGTAGTCACATGTACTGAGTTTGGCATCCTTTGCTCCGGTTCCTTCACAGTCACGACAGTAGGTTTTGTAAGTGATGTCTATCTTCTTTTCGCATCCGAAAACCGCTTCATTGAACTGCAGGGGCAACTCAATCTCAAAATCCAGTGCATATTTCTGACCTGGATCCCGTCTGCTTCGACCGAAACCGCCGCCAAAGCCTCCGGAACCGCCAAACATTGAGTTAAAGATATCCATAATGTCATCCATGTTCGCACTGCCAAAACCGCCACCCATTCCCTGGCCTTCCAGACCGGCTTTTCCATAACGGTCATAGACTGCACGCTTTTCATCATCACTAAGTATCTGGTAGGCTTCGTTAATGATCTTGAATTTTTCTTCAGCCTCTTTGTCATCCGGATTTCTGTCCGGGTGGTATTTAAGTGCCAGTTTTCTATAGGCCTTTTTCAGCTCTGCACCGGTACAGTCTCTGCTGACCTCAAGCACTTCATAATAATCCATTTCGGTCATTACAGTATCTCCTCAATTCGGGAATAGTTTTGGCGAATTCTACCATAATTTGGTTATAATGCGGGATAAATATTCTGGAGTAAAGCTATGGTAGTACACATTGTGATGTTTAAGTTCAAAGAAAAGAACAGAGAGCCGAATATGATCCGGGCAAAGCAGATACTGGAGGGGCTTGTCGGTACAGTACCGACACTGCGAAGTATGGATGTCGGATTGAATTTTTCTGAAGAAGAGAGGGCAATGGACCTGAGTATTATTACTACATTTGAGACTAAAGAGGGACTGGAAGCGTATGCCGTACATCCTGAACATCTAAAGGCAGTCGAGTTTATCAAGCAGGTAGTAGAATACTCAAAAGTCGTGGATTATGAAAACACATAAAATAGAAGCGTTTGAAAATCTGGTAGAAGCATTTGGTGCTTTACCCTCTATAGGGAAAAAGACGGCGATCCGTCTGGCGTATCATGCAGTTATGGAAGATGGATTTGCCGCACTTAAACTTGCCCATGCACTTGAAGATGCTGTAGGCAGTATCCAAAAGTGCAGCAAATGCCACAATATGAGTGAAGATGAACTCTGTTCCATCTGTTCTGATCCCTATCGTGATACGACTAAACTCTGTATTGTCCAGAGTGCCAAAGATATTTTGACTATTGAAGAGAGCTGCCACTTTGACGGTATATACTATGTCATATCGGAAGTATGTGATCTTGATGAAGACCATCTTTTTTATGCAGTTAACGGTGTTAAGGAGATCATCTTTGCCTTTCCTCCTAGCATTGCTACCGATACGATGATCCTTTATATAGAAGATAAACTTACAGGACTTAATATACAATTCTCAAAGATTGCACAGGGCGTCCCTACCGGGGTAGAGTTGGAGAATATTGATATGATGTCACTTTCTCGTGCACTTGAAGCGAGAGTAAAGATTTAGTATATCAATATTCCGGATCAGGGTCGGAATGATGATATATTATTTATCGGTGCTCTTTTCATTTATATATTCCTGAACGAACTTACGGACATCACTGTATACGAAAGAATCCTTGTAACCTTCTATTTTCCCGCCGCTTGCATTAGGGTGCCCGCCGCCATTACCTATTTCTGCAGCCATAGCAGATACATCAAGTTTATTGTTGCTGCGCAGTGAAAAGTGTCCTCTGAAGTTAATATCCATATAGAAGTCATAGTCAGGATTGTTGATGAGGAAAGTATTTCCAATAATGGAAGTATTGCCGACGTTGTAGCCTAAAATACCTTTATAGTCTTTATAGTAAATGGTAAGGCGCTGTTTCTCTTTGGTCAGCAGGTCTGTGACATAGAATGCAACGAGATTGTCTTTAGTACTGTTCTCATGCTGCCTGAAAAAGGCCTTTTTGATCTGGTGCAGGTCATCATCGAGCCGGATAGGTGCTTCATGCATACCGATACGCTCTTTGGCCGCTTCGATCATAGCGAGTTTAAAAGCTCTATCTTCATCAGGAAAGAGAATACGGTTTATCTCCCTTGCACCGGAGATCATGCCAAGCATCACTTTTCCGTATTCGAAAAGTTCATCTTCGTTCTTCCAGATATCGATGGCATTTATCGCTTTGACGATAGTAGCATACTCATTTTCAGGGTCAAAACCATAGTGCTGCTGAAGCCAGTCGTAAGTGATGAGGGTAGCACAGCGTGTAGTATCAAGGATATACCAGGCAAAACGTTCTGCGGCATTGGCTCCTGTGGCATGGTGATCAAGAAGTTGCAGTTTTGCTCCAATACGTATAGCCTCTCTTTCGATCCAGTTTCCTTCTTTTGTAGTCAGGTTAAGATCGGTTATAAGAATAAGACGTTCGATCTCGGTTCCCTGAACGAATTTGTCCTGTTCGATTTTCTTGACGATCTCTTCAAGTCGTGCTGTGACTTCCGGCCCATAGTTGGCATTGAAGGAGTCTATATTTTTAAAACACTTGTTTGTCAGATACTGGCATCCGTACCCGTCAAGATCAATGTGGGAAAGGTGATAAACATGTTGTTGGTGCATTTATATGATGTCTCCGAGTGTAAGTCCATGAAGAAAATCATCGATTCTGGTCTGAAAATTGGCAAGGAACGGAGAGATTGCACAGCTTCCTATCGCACCGTTAGGACAAGTTTGTGAGTAGCTCGTACAGTCAAAGACTGCCGGTGCCTTTCCTTCTGCAGCAAGAATGATGCTGTGAACAGTGATCTCATTTACATCCTGTGCCAGAACAAAACCTCCATGAGCACCTTTTCGAGACTCTAAAATACCTTCTTTTGCCAAACTTTGCAGTATCTTGGCAAGAAAACTTTTAGGGATACTGAGTTCATTGGCCAGTTGTTCTGCACCGATAGGTCTGTCTGATTTGCGAATTGTGTCCAAGGATAGGAGGGCATATTCGCTTGCACGTGTTAATAACATTATTATGTACCTTCATTTCAATTAGGACCATTTTACTCTACTTTACATTATAGTTTGATTGGTATTGTGTTCTAAGTTGTAGACAAGGTTATTATGCTACTATTTCGGACTCAAATTTTTTGAGAATTCAATTTATACCAATCAGGAGGTCATTATGGCTTTAGATCAGGCGAAAAAAGCAGAAATTATTGCTAAATACGCAAGAGGCGAAAACGATACAGGTTCAACAGAAGTACAGGTTGCACTTTTAACAGAGAGAATCAAATACTTGACAGAACATCTTAAAACAAATAAAAAAGACCACTCTTCAAGACTTGGTCTTCTTAAACTTGTAGGTCAGCGAAGAAGACTTATGAGATACCTTAAGAAGGTTGATCTTGAAAGATGGCATAAAATCAAAGATGAGCTTGGCATCCGTAACTAGGTTTTCTTCTTTAATTGAACGTTAAGCGTCAACCGCTTAGCGGTCAGAATGCAATAAATTTTTAATAATCTCTTTTTACTCCCAATATTTTTTATTTAAATCCAAAACTTTCTACTTTGTATGATTCTAAAGTTTTTTGAACCGATACAGGCTTGTATTTTCGTTCATTAGACAAATCAGGCTGTGAGAATGTTGTTCCTGTTGTTTTTTAATTGGACAATGACAAAATAAGCAGAAGGTTCAGGAGCCAATTTTAAAAGTTTAGTCATATTAACTAAACTTTATTACAATAATATACTTAATATATACTTGACAAACAGGCACTCAATGTTGTATAATGCTTTCAAGCATTTATAAACAGGTGCAAGTTTTTAGGAAAAAGGAGGTCTGATATGAGTCAAGAGGCAGAAAAAGATCTGGAACAGACTCAGAATGAAGAGCAGGTTGAAGAGACTGAAGCTTCGAATGATGAGAAGAGTCAGGAGACAGATCCGCTTGAAGCAGCTCAGGCGGAAGCGGCTGAGTATAAAGATAAATATATTAGAGCACATGCAGATTTTGAGAATGCAAAGAAACGTTTGGAAAAGGATAAAGCAAATGCTGTAGCTTATGCAAACGAGAGTTTTGCTAAAGATATCCTGGCAGTAATTGACTCTTTTGAAAATGCCCTTGCTTCAATTGAAGGAGCAGATGAATCCAACAGTACAGAAGTACTCGAAAGGATGAAAGAGGGAGTGAAGTTGACATATGAGCAGCTCAAAAAGATTTTGGAAAAGAACTCTATTAAAGAGATTCCGTGTGAAGGAGAGTTTAATCCAGAGGTACATCAGGCTATTATGCAGGTTGAGAGTGATGCGCATCAGCCTGGAGAGGTTGTACAGGTAATGCAAAAAGGGTACACTATAAAAGACAGAGTACTCCGCCCGGCAATGGTCTCTACGTGCAAATAGAAAGTGAAGCGGGGATCTTATACCACTTTGGCATATATGGTTACACGTTCAGAGTCAAGAAGATGAGAAGTCTTTAAATGACTTGAAGCATTTTTGCAAGATCTTGCAAAAAGCATTGATAAACTTGAGTGAATGCAACTAAAGTTGCATCCTCAAATGAAAAAAAAGTGTATACTGACATTAGAAATAAAAAGAAATTAACTTCAATCAAAAAAAGGATGAGCAATGGCAAAAGTATTAGGAATTGACTTAGGAACAACAAACTCTGCAATGGCAGTGTATGTCAATGGAGAAGCAGCGATCATCGCGAATAAAGAAGGGAAAAACACTACACCTTCTATCGTGGCATTCACCGACAAGGGTGAAATTCTGGTAGGGGATTCTGCAAAAAGACAGGCAGTGACCAACCCTGAAAAGACGATCTATTCGATCAAAAGAATTATGGGACTGATGTGTGAAGAGGAGAAGGCTGCAGAAGCAAAAGAGAGACTGCCCTATCAAATCGTAGATAGAAATGGTGCATGTGCAATTGAAGTATCGGGTAAAACCTATACACCACAGGAGATCTCTGCAAAAGTACTGATGAAGATGAAAGAGGATGCGGAAGCATATCTGGGTGAGACAGTGACTGATGCTGTTATTACTGTGCCTGCATATTTTAATGATGCACAGAGAAAGGCGACAAAAGAGGCTGGTACGATTGCAGGTCTAAATGTGCTTCGTATTATCAATGAGCCTACATCAGCGGCATTGGCATATGGTCTTGACAAAAAAGATGCTGAGCAGATTGTTGTTTATGACCTTGGTGGTGGTACATTTGATGTTACTGCACTTGAAACAGGTGACGGTGTTGTTGAAGTATTGGCAACAGGCGGTGATGCATTCCTTGGCGGGGATGATTTCGATAACCGTATTATCGACTTTGTAGCAAATGAGTTTAAAGCCGAGACAGGTATTGATATTAAATCAGATGTTATGGCACTTCAAAGGGTGAAGGATGCAGCAGAAGCAGCAAAAAAAGAGCTTTCATCCGCAACAGAAACTGAGATAAACCTACCGTTTATTACTGCAGACGCAAGTGGACCGAAACACCTTGTAACCAAAATTACAAGAGCGAAGTTCGAGTCACTGATTGCTGATCTTGTAGAAAAGACGATTTCAACGATTGAGTCTGTACTCAAAGATGCAGGATTGACCAAGAATGATGTCAAAGAAATTGTTATGGTCGGTGGTTCTACCCGTGTACCATTGGTACAGGAGAAAGTAAAAGCATACTTTGGAAAAGAGCTGAACAAGTCAGTGAATCCGGATGAGGTTGTTGCGATCGGTGCAGCGATCCAGGGTGGTGTCCTTGCAGGTGATGTGAAAGATGTACTTCTTCTTGATGTTACACCATTAAGCCTCGGTATCGAGACATTGGGTGGTGTGACGACTAAAGTCATCGAGAAGGGTACAACGATCCCTGCGAAGAAGTCACAGATCTTCTCTACCGCGGAAGACAATCAGCCGGCAGTAAGCATTCATGTACTCCAGGGTGAGCGTGAGTTTGCCAAAGACAATAAATCTCTTGGAATGTTCGAGCTTAGAGATATCCCGGCCGCACCAAGAGGAGTACCACAGATCGAAGTAACATTCGATATTGATGCCAACGGTATTCTGACAGTATCTGCGGTAGATAAAGGTACAGGAAAGTCTCAAGAGATCAAGATCACCGGTTCGTCAGGACTCTCAGATGAAGAGATCGAAAAAATGGTTCAGGATGCAGAAGCACATAAAGCCGAAGATGAAAAACGTAAAGCGGTTGTTGAAGCGAAGAACCAGGCAGATGCATTGATCCATCAGACAAGAAAGTCGCTTGCTGATCTGGGAGATAATTTCGATGCAAGTGAAAAAGCGAACATCGAAGCAGCAATAGCTGACCTTGAGACGGTTCTTAAAGATGAGAATGCGACCAAAGAACAGATCGATGAGAAGGTTAAAGCACTGACCGAGAAGTCTCACAAGCTTGCTGAAGCGGTTTACGCCAAAGAGCAGGGTGGTCAGGCAGCCGGTGGTGCCGATGCAGGCAAGAAAGCAGATGATGACGATGTCATCGATGCAGAAGTCGAGTAAGACTGCTGTATAAAACTATAGTCTTATTTGGTTTATATTACTTCCTCCAAAGAAAAAGCCCGATTTCCCAAAAGGGAGTCGGGCTTTTTTTATATCATGAATACTACAGTGTGTCTATTTCCGCAGACATACAGCCAATCATCTGTTTTTATTGCTAGAGCTTAGAGCTTAGGGGTCAGTTACCACCTTAAAAATCCCTAAAAAAACATAACAATTCTACCAGTTTTTACCAAAAGAATGTATTCTATGCTTTTAGCTGTACTCCTGTGCTTATTTTGTAGCGGTTTTTATTATACACTTCGCCACTTTTATATAAAGAGTGTGCCACGACAATAAGTTTTCTTATCACTGCAATTTGTGCTTGTGTTGTGTGTTTACCATTGGCTTTAAGTCGCTCATAAAATGCTTTCATTTTTTCATTGTGCTTGGTTGAAGCCATCGCAGCCATAAAGAGTGTCCCACGATAGAGCCTGTTGCCTGCTTTTGAGATACGCGTTTGTCCTTTGATTGAAGTACCTGATTCTCTCATCACTGGGTCAAGTCCTGCAAGGGAGACAATTTGTCTTTGGTTGGCATGAGGATATTTGATAAACAGATGAAGCATCACAATACCTCCTATTTTACCTATACCGTCTATGGAGGTAATGGCATTATATTTTTCTTTGAGGTTTTTGCTTTTTTCTATGATGGCATAGACTTGTTCTATTATTTTGTCTTCACTTTTCTTTAGTGCTTTTATCTCTGCTTTGATAGTACGACAGAGTGTCTTACTTCCTTCTTTGGTACTAAGCGATTCCAAATGATTTGAAAGCTGTGTGCGCTGTTTGACCTTAAGTCTGTAATAAACCATAAACTCTTTTATCTCTTCAACCAAGGGATCTATGGTCGGTACTTTTATCTCATTTTCTTTTGCAACTACAATGGCTTCTGAAAGCACCCTTGCATCTATCTTGTCACTTTTGTTTCTCTGTGCAATAGCTTTGGCAAAGTTTCTGGCTTGTTTTGGGTTTGGCATATAAGCCATAATGCCTTTTTGGGCACAGAAACGGTACAGTAAAGCAGAGTAGCTTCCAGTGGATTCGAAGACAAACACCACCTTCTCTATCTCTTTTTTATAAAGTTTTTTAAGTTTGGAGTAGAGTGATTTGAATGCTTTGTCTGTATTTGCTATTTCTAAATCCAACTTTCCCAGCGGTACATACACATTGACGCTTGACTTGGAGATATCTAATCCGATAGAATACATTTGAGAGCCTTTAAAGTAATTTAGAGAGCTCGTTAGCACAGAGGACAACCTCTGTGTGAAAACTGTAGCATCAGCCACACATAACTTGACCTCGTAAAATACAATCTAGCATTTGCCAATTTTCTAAAGAAATGTTTAACTTTATAAAACTGCATTTACTGATTTTGTTACCACTCAAGCTTATAGTGCAACTATCTAACTGACCCTCAAGCTAGTTATGATTTATACGCATAACCGCTTCGGTGACATCCGATGTATTACACCCAACAAACTCTCATTTGTATGGTAGCTAAAATGCTACATTTTTATTATACGAGGTGACAATGACAACTTAATCAAGCCTACGCTATACTCCAACCAAGCCGTAAACATGGCAAGAAGAGCGCGCATAGAACTTATCATGTTATCAACAGAGGCATAGAAGCCTTTTTAACGCATCCTGTAATAGTATACAACTCCAAGAACTCAAAACAGTATCTTCATTGGTAGGAACATCCAATAGTGACAATAAACCTAATATGGAAAACTAGAGAATATGTTTGGAAATATTATTGAAATAAAAGAGAGAAACAAGCAGATGGTCAAAGCTTACAAACAAGGGTATTCTCAGCATATGATTGCTAAAGTATTGGGTATATCACAACAGGCTGTGGGTGGTGTGGTGAAGAGGAGCAGGAAATGAATTGTCATTGTCACCTCGTATAATAAAAATGTAGCATTTTAGCTACCATACAAATGAGAGTTTGTTGGGTGTAATACATCGGATGTCACCGAAGCGGTTATGCGTATAAATCATAACTAGCTTGAGGGTCAGTTAGATAGTTGCACTATAAGCTTGAGTGGTAACAAAATCAGTAAATGCAGTTTTATAAAGTTAAACATTTCTTTAGAAAATTGGCAAATGCTAGATTGTATTTTACGAGGTCAAGTTATGTGTGGCTGATGCTACAGTTTTCACACAGAGGTTGTCCTCTGTGCTAACGAGCTCTCTAAATTACTTTAAAGGCTCTCAAATGTATTCTATCGGATTAGATATCTCCAAGTCAAGCGTCAATGTGTATGTACCGCTGGGAAAGTTGGATTTAGAAATAGCAAATACAGACAAAGCATTCAAATCACTCTACTCCAAACTTAAAAAACTTTATAAAAAAGAGATAGAGAAGGTGGTGTTTGTCTTCGAATCCACTGGAAGCTACTCTGCTTTACTGTACCGTTTCTGTGCCCAAAAAGGCATTATGGCTTATATGCCAAACCCAAAACAAGCCAGAAACTTTGCCAAAGCTATTGCACAGAGAAACAAAAGTGACAAGATAGATGCAAGGGTGCTTTCAGAAGCCATTGTAGTTGCAAAAGAAAATGAGATAAAAGTACCGACCATAGATCCCTTGGTTGAAGAGATAAAAGAGTTTATGGTTTATTACAGACTTAAGGTCAAACAGCGCACACAGCTTTCAAATCATTTGGAATCGCTTAGTACCAAAGAAGGAAGTAAGACACTCTGTCGTACTATCAAAGCAGAGATAAAAGCACTAAAGAAAAGTGAAGACAAAATAATAGAACAAGTCTATGCCATCATAGAAAAAAGCAAAAACCTCAAAGAAAAATATAATGCCATTACCTCCATAGACGGTATAGGTAAAATAGGAGGTATTGTGATGCTTCATCTGTTTATCAAATATCCTCATGCCAACCAAAGACAAATTGTCTCCCTTGCAGGACTTGACCCAGTGATGAGAGAATCAGGTACTTCAATCAAAGGACAAACGCGTATCTCAAAAGCAGGCAACAGGCTCTATCGTGGGACACTCTTTATGGCTGCGATGGCTTCAACCAAGCACAATGAAAAAATGAAAGCATTTTATGAGCGACTTAAAGCCAATGGTAAACACACAACACAAGCACAAATTGCAGTGATAAGAAAACTTATTGTCGTGGCACACTCTTTATATAAAAGTGGCGAAGTGTATAATAAAAACCGCTACAAAATAAGCACAGGAGTACAGCTAAAAGCATAGAATACATTCTTTTGGTAAAAACTGGTAGAATTGTTATGTTTTTTTAGGGATTTTTAAGGTGGTAACTGACCCCTATATTCGGATTAAAAATCAAATGGCTGGAAGACCATCAACCAGATATTTGTACCTTCTTCGCTATAGGCAATATCGATGCGGACTGGTACCTGTACGGCCATGGCCCGCAGACTGATACCTGCATCAAGTTTCATATTTTGGAAAAGAGAGCTATTATAGTGGTCATTGACCCTGCCGACTTCTACAAAACCTACAAGCTGTAACCAGTCAACAGCTACCGGGATATATTTGTTTTTTTTAAAGGGGTTCCAGTTAAGAGTGGCTCTATATTCAGCTGTGCCATAGAGTACTGTTTTGTCAGAGAAGCGGTCGGTACTGTATCCTCGCATACGGAACATACCTCCCAGTTTTGCACCTTCCCATGGAGGCGGACGGTGATCTGCAATTTCCGGTCTGAATTCACTGTTTCTGTCCCAGGAGAAAGAGTAGCCTGTCCAGAGGCTCATAGCAAAGACATTTTGTTGTGTGGATGAGAGGGGTGGCAGATTTATATAGTGGTTGTATTTGAACTCCATGAAATCCCAACTTTGTTGAGAATCACCCCAGCCAAAATCTTTGGAGTATTGCAGTTTGAACTGATAACCTCTTGAAGGATTCAGATCATAATCTGTATTGTCATGCTCCATAAAAAAACGAAGACCATTGGTATCCCACTTCTGCAAACCGATTGATGACCTGGGAGAGTCTGGCAGATAGTTCTCAAATGTATGATGTTCATAAAAACCGCTCATTCCCACCGAAGTTCTTCCTGTTATAAAGGGTTTGCCTCCACCGTATCCTTGTCGACCAACGGCAAAACCATTTTTTAACGTATACTCTCCATCAGGGTTGTCCTCTCCCTCTCCTATAGGAAGAACGTATTTAAGCGAAGCGTAGATAAAGTCTTCATCCCCGGATGTCTCTACATAACTCTCTTTATCAGAATTGTTCGAATGGTCGTATAGATAGTAATGTGCTTTTGGTAAATGGCTTTTCATACCCATAACGGAGAAAAGAAGACGATCAGTACCGGGGATGAGATAATCAAAAATGGCTGCAAAGCCACCGGAAAAGTTTGCAGTATCAGGCTGACTGTTTGTAATGATATCTTGTTCCGTACCGTAGAAAAGCGTAGCGATAGCTGTAGTTTCCGGCTGTAAAAGACCTTTCTTGATAACCCCTGCCCCACCTGCAAAACCTGTAGAATCTGAAGAGAAGAGATAAGGAAGATAGATTATATCTTTTCTGTCTGCTTCTTCCGGCTCTGTGGTGGTATGTGTATGTAAGATATCTGTACCGGCATTAAGTGACTGAGCTGCAAGAATCGATATGATGATTCTTGGAATGAGTAATTTTCTTGTTGGCTGCATGTAAAAATTATAGCCAAAACATATTAGAGTTTTTAGGATATAATATTCACAACTAAATGAATAATTATATGAGGATCATAGAATGAAAACAGAAAAATGCAATACCCTTGCAGAAGCGAGAAAGAAGATTGATGAAGTGGATGAAGAGATCGTGAAACTGATCGCAAAACGCAATAACTATATTAAACAGATTGCCCATTTCAAAACAAGTGTAACTGAAGTAAAAGCTGAAGAGAGAATTGAAGATGTTATTTCCAGAGTACGTCAACAGGCTATTGATCTGGATCTCTCTCCAAACCTTATTAATGACCTTTATGTACGTATGATCGATGCGATGGTTGAGAGTGAGATCGAAGAGTTCAATAATGCAAAGAGTTTTTAAAAAACTGACTGAAATAAGATCAGTCGCATAGGCTCACCGCCGAAGGGGTCTCAGTGGCAATACAGTAGAAAGGACGCTGTTTATACATGTTTTCATAACAATAGCGACCTTTTTTACCACAAGTTCAATAGATTTATAAAAATAAAATTTATTATATATTACTTTTTTTATGCCAAAGTACACTCTTTCTCTATGTGTACTCTTTTGCACAGAGCTATGCTACAATGATATTGGAGCTTTTTGCATAATCCGCTGAGAGCATTGGGGTTATTCAGATGGTTTATGATAAAAAGGAGTATTTTTGAAAATATTATTGCTTGAAGATGATGTGATCTTGCAGGAGATCATTGAAGAGTTTCTTATTGAAAACGGTTATGAGGTCAACTCTTTTTATGATGGAGAAAAGGCACTCGATGCGATTGGGAACAGCCATTATGATCTATTGTTGCTTGATGTGAATGTTCCGAGTATAAACGGCTTTGAGATACTCTCTTACCTTCGTGATATCGGTAATACCACCCCAGCTATTTATATTACTTCACTTGCTGGGATCAATGACCTCAAAAAAGGCTTTGAGTTGGGTGCGGATGATTATCTGAAAAAGCCTTTTGATCTTGAAGAACTGCAGGTACGTATCGAACATATAGCAAAAGCAAATTATCTTCAGGATGAGATAGAGTTTAACGGTATGCGGTTTATTCCCAAGGCACATCAGATATATATTGGGGAGAAGGTGATTGAGATGCGCCAGAAAGAGGCACAGGTATTGGAATACTTTGTACAAAATCAGGGAAAGATTATCTCTTGTGACGAGATCATCGAAAATGTATGGGAGGATGAAAATGTCCCTACCCATGCGACCATCCGTACCTATATCAAAAACCTGAGAAAGATGTTTGATAAAGAGTATTTTGACAACATCAAAGGAGAGGGTTATCGTTTTAACATCATATGAACGCAGGTCACTCTCCCGTTTTCTAACTCTTTATCTGATTTCAGTCTTTGTTTTGTTGGCAATCATCGGGTATCTTTTTTTCGAAAATAACCGTGCGTCGATGAAGAGTGCGATGAAGTTTGAGATGATGTACCAGGGGCGTATGCTCTCTTCCATGATCGTGATGGAGGCAATGAAAGGAAAAGAGATGGATGAAGCTGACAAGCTTAATTTTTTGGCCTCTCTGAAACACTGCCGTTTTGATGTAGGCTATTATGATAAAGAACAAGATGCTATCTATTCAGAGATCGATGAGGTTGATAGATTTGATAAAGATTTCTATGTCAAAGATAATAGCTGTTATACGGTAATAGAGGATAAGAGCGATCATATGGGTGTGCACTATATTGTTCTTAAAGAGAATGAGTTAGTTGGCAGTTTTCAGCAGCTGCGTATTAAAATTATAAGCTATCTATTGTTCTCTTTTTTGCTGATGGGGGTGGTCGGGTATTTTCTGGGACGTCTATTCCTGCGTCCGGTACGTGAGCAGATAGAAGCGTTCGATCGGTTTATCTCCGATACTACTCATGAGCTCAACACTCCGATATCAGCTATTTTGATGACCATCCAATCACTTAAAGGGATAGATGAGAAAAAGAAGAAGCGCTTGGAGGCAAGTGCAAAACGTCTCAATATGATGTATAGCTCGCTAACCTACAGGTTAGAGGGGAAAGAGGAGAAAGCAGAACCCTTTTGTTTTGCCAAAGTGATCGAAGAGAGGGTAGGGTATATCAGGGAACTTATTGAGGCAAAGCATCTTCATGTTTCAGTCGACCTGGAGCCTACAGAGGTGAGGATGTCACACTCTTCTGCCGAACGCCTGATTGACAATCTGCTTTCCAATGCGATCAAGTATAGTGATGTGGGAGACAGTATTACTGTAACACTCAGGAATAGAGTACTGAAAGTATCTGATACCGGTATCGGTATTGATAAAACGGTACAGGAAGATATTTTCAAGCGTTATACACGTGCCAATAATGAGCGCGGCGGTTTTGGTATAGGTCTCAATATTGTACTGGGTATCTGTAAACAGTATAAGATCAAAATTGATCTAAAGTCTGAAAAAGGGGTGGGAAGTACCTTTATTTTGACTTTTCCACTCATGAAACAGTAGATTCAAAACTGTATTTTCCCTGACAATTATTCGACACTATCCATCAAGATACCGATAATATCGGTCATGGTCAAGATACCCAGAAGTTCATTGTTGTCTATAACCAGAAGACGTTTAATGGAGCTTGTAACCATCATTTTGGCTGCGTACTTGATGTCAAGTTCGGCGGAAACGGAAAAAGCTGGTGTAGTAGCAATGTCATAGACATTAAGCAGGTCAATGTCACCGTCTTCAGCAACGATACTTTGCAGGATATTTTTAAACGTTACCAGACCATAGGCACCCGAAGGTGAGGTCTTTTCTACAATGACAGAGCGGACTTTATGATTCCTCATTAATTTAAGAGCTTCTCTTACGGTTGCCATAGGGGATACACTTATCAGTTTTTCTTTTGGGGTCATTACCTTTTTTACCAACATTTCATTCTCCTTTATATCATGCTTTTGATATCATCTTCAAACTTATGGAGTTCTTCTGTGTCCAATCCAGTTACATGACTGAGAGGGAAGGTAAAGGTAAACCCGTTATTCTCATGGTTGTCCAGATCGAACTCCTGGCGTAAAGCACGCATCACTTTCATCGTAAGTTTGCGTGGCAGGACAAAAAGCAGGGCAGAGACATTCTCTTCAAGTGTGAGACCAAAAAAGACTTTTTTTTCTTTGAGTCCTATGGTCTTGCCATGCAGTATGGTCACTGATCCGGCACCGGCCTCTTTGGCAATTTCTATGGCAGCCTCTTCGTCTTTGTCCTGAATGACGGCAACAAGTGCGGTGAACTTCATGGCAATTCCTCCTGTTTTAGTTGTTTGTTTTTATAGTATTCTGCATGTATCCCATAACCCATTACTGTCAGCATGGGGAAGAGAGAGGCAAAAGCGATGAGCCCGAAACCGTCAATGAGCGGGTTTCTCCCATCGATATTCTCAGCCAATCCGAGCCCTAATGCTGCAACCAAAGGTACTGTAACAGTGGAGGTTGTTACTCCGCCGCTGTCATAAGCAATAGGGATGATATAACTGGGTGCCAGATAGGTAAAGAAGATCACGAAAATATAGCCTACAATGATGTAGTAGTGGATAGGATCTCCTGCAACAATACGGTAGGCCCCCAGGCCTATACCGATGGCAACACCAAATGCTACTACTATTCTAAGGATATTCTGCTTGATGTTTCCTTCACTGATCTCTTCTGCTTTGATGGCAATGGCAAGCAGTGCGGGTTCTGCCATGGTTGTAGAGAAGCCGATAAGAAAAGCAAATAGGTAGATCAGCAGGTTGTTTTTCATATCGGTCAATTGGTAGGCGATCGTCTCTCCAATAGGGAATAGTCCCATTTCAAGACCGACAATGAAAGCGTAAAGTCCCAGGATCACCATGATGATACCCACAGTGATCTTGTGTAAGTGTGCCACAGGTTTTTTGATGATGATATACTGAAAAAAGAATATCACTATGAGTATGGGTGCGACATCTTTGATAACACCAATGAGTTCCATAAAGGTATCCATCGCAGAAAAAGTATATACAGTAGCAACGGCTTTGGTATTTTCTACCACTTCTGTAACAACAGGTATCAGAGTACTGCTGTCTCCTAAGTTATAGACGATGATGCCATAGATTTGAACAAATATCATAGGGGTAAGTGAAGCAAAAGCGATGAGTCCAAAGCCATCGATAGCAGGGTTTCGTCCTTTGATGCTTGAGGCAAGACCTATCCCCAATGCGGCTACGAGTGGAACGGTTACGGTAGAAGTGGTTACCCCACCACTGTCATAGGCCAGTCCAATGATTTCAGCCGGAGCGAAAAAGGTAATGAGAACGACCGTGATATATCCGCCAATGATATAATAGGCGATAGGGTGTCCCAGAAGAATACGAAGTGTCCCCAGGGCAATAGCAAAGCCAACGGAGAGTGCTACGGTCATACGCAGCCAGAATGCATCGATAAGTCCATGGGAGATCACAGCTGCCTTGTTGGCAATGGCAATCAGTGCAGGTTCTGCTACTGTTGTAGCAAAGCCAACAGTAAAGGCAAAGGTTAAGAGCCAGAAGACCGATCCTTTGCGGGCAAAGTCTACAGCCAGTCCTTCACCGACAGGAAAGATACCCAGTTCAAGTCCACGAATGAAGAGAGCCAGTCCTATAGCAACAATAGTCAGCCCTATTACAATCGAGAGCAGGTTGTCCGGTACAGCACGGATGATCACTCCCTGGAACAGTGCTACAACAATAATGATGGGAAGCAGGTCCATAAAGGAGCTTTTCAGATCCCCGGAAAATATCTTTAGACTTTCTTTCATGGCTAGAATTATAGCCAAGAGAACTTCCAGTTAGAAGAGGAGGCAGTGGGATAAGTTCTATTTTATTCTTTCATAAAAAAACTTTTTTATTTTATCACGTTCTTTAAGGAGATGGCGGACAACTACTTTTGAGGGGCTATGTTCATTGGCAATCTGATTTATATTTTGTTTAAACAAGGTTCTTTTTCTATGTTGTGAACCAATCAATAATTATGTGTATCAAACTGTTTTAAGTTGGTATTGTCATTGAGAAGAGTAGGTAAAGAAGAAAAATGTATCTGATTATTCTATATGCAATCAGCATTTATACCAAAAGAGTAAATATTAGAAATACCATATTTTAATAATTATTATCATTTTAATTTTTATTTAAGAAAAAGAATGATAAAGTTTGCACACTAAATTACGATTTAGATAATAATTATCAAATTAATAAAGGGAAATATCATGAAAAGAACAATGAGTACATTGAACATAGCGGCTATTTTGGTAACTGGAGCAAATGCAGTGACACTGGAAGAGAGAGTAGCTGTACTTGAAGAGAAGAATAAAACGCTGACCGAAGAGGTACTTGCCACTCAGACAGAAGGCTTTACACTGGTAGATACCCAAAAAACCTATAACGGTATGGGACCGGCAGCTTCTAAAGTCTATTTTTCTAAAAATCCTCTCTCTATCGGCGGTTATGGCGAAATGTACTATGCTAATCCGGAAGGGAAAGATGACTATGCGGATGTTTATAGGTTTATTACCTATTTTGGATACAAATTCAGTGACAATGTGATCTTGAATGCTGAAATTGAATTTGAACATGGTGCGAATGCAGAAGATGGAGGTGAAGTCGTTTTGGAGTTCATGTATCTGGATTTTCTCTGGAAAGAGGAGGTTAATTTCAGACTGGGGCATGTGCTTGTACCTATGGGACTGATCAACCTCAGACATGAACCTGTATTGTTCAATACGGTACAGAGACCAGAAGTAGAGAAATATCTGCTGCCAAGTACCTGGCATGAGAATGGTGCTTTGGTTTATGGAAGATTTGGAGATAGCGGGTTGGAGTATACGGCTGGTGTCGTTAATGCACTCAATCTGAACAATGACAACACGATCAGTGCAGATAAAAGTTGGATCAGGGATGGCAGACAGGGGTCTCATGCCAAAGCACCGTTCGATCCGGCATTTGTCGGCAGAGTTGATTATACCGGTATCAATGGTTTGCTTTTGGGGGCTTCGGTCTATTATGGGGAGGCATCGAATCTGAAAGATGATGCCAGTGATATTTCCGGTTTGACAACAACGATGTTTGATGTACATGCAAACTATGAAAACGGACCGTTCAGAGTATATGGCCTATATACGCAGACAAACCTTGACAATGCTGAAAAGCTTGGCAGCGGTGCAGCAGAGAAGGGAAGCGGTTATTATGTGAACCTCTCATATGATGCAGGTTCCGTAACAGAGATTGGATATAAAATGCCTTTCTTTATACAGTATGAAGAGTTCAATCCGGTCGAATCAAGTGTGGATGGACTGAATGAAGACAAGTATAAGACAAAAACAACTACAATCGGTATGAATTTCTTCCCGGTAGATCAGGCTGTACTGAAAGTTGACTATGCCATGAAGGAAGTAAATAATGAGAGCCAGGATCTCTTTTCTATTGGATTGGGATTTGTCTTCTAGGAGCGGAGTATTATGAAAAGAACTATCATCACCTTTTTGCTGCTGGGAGTTTTCCTGCAGCTTTCTGCCAAGGTCAACACAAAAGTAGAAGAGGCTGTCAAGGGCAGCTTTCCCAAGGTGGATCTCATAGAACCCAAACAGCTTATACTCGATAAAACGATCTTTAAAAAGATACAGCAGGAGGCAAGGGCGAAGGTTGAGACAAAGATCTACCGCTACTACAGTCTGCTAAGAGGGAACAAGACGGTAGGATATGGCATACTGATCGCCCGCAAGGTAAGAACGAAGAAAGCGACCGTACTCTATGCCTTCGATAATACAGGCAAATTGAAGTTTGCCGAGATTATGGGTTTCAAGGAACCGCCTGAATTCATTCCCAACAATACCTGGATGGGACAGTTCAAAGAGAAGCCGGGCTCAGCACCTCTGCAGATGGGAAAGGATATTCCAACGATCAGTGGAGCAACACTCTCTGCACGAAACATTTCTGACGGTGCGCGTATTGCCCGTGCCATTTTCAAGTATGCGATCAAGTAGTAAGCTATGAAATTCCTAGTCTCGAAAGATTCTGCTTCCTCAACACTGCTGCATACACTGATGTCGGCAGTGGTCATAGCCTTACTGTTCTATTTGGGCCTTGACCTTGTTTTGCATGCTTTTGTGGTTGGACTGGATATGGAAACGGTTTCTCATACCCTCTATGGCTATGCGGAGAGTTTTGAAGAACCTATCTTACTGGAGACACTGCTGCTTCAGGTGCATATAGATCTCTTTATAACGCTTTTTGTACTGATGATACTTACTTCTATCTACATCAGGCTCTTTTCCAAAGAGACCAGACCAAAGCGTATTGTACGAAGCTTGTTTATTGCGGGGATGTTCGCACCTTTGCTGCTCCTGGCTGCCTATTTTTGGGGTGAATTCCTGATCTACGGATGGCTGGGTGCATTTGTATTGTGGCACCTCCAGGCTGCCTATGTGGCGGTGATGATCTTAAAAAAGCTATTTTTTAAATGAAAAAGTATCCATTGTATCGTCTGCCCATCGGCTATATGCTGCTCTATACCCTTTTGATCCTCGCTAGCGGAGTATGGCTCTTTCTGCTTGGGCAGGGGCTTGGTGAGAACGGCAGTATTGTACAGACACTGAACAGTCTCGTCTCAGCACCTGTACAAAAGAGTCTGTATCAGTTTGTCGAGATCGCCACACCCCATCTTTTTGCGATGGGTACGTTGATCTTTGTAACGGCACACTTTATGCTTTTTAGCACGAAGATCTCCCAAAAGTTTTCTTTGAAAGTTGCTATGCTTCTTTTTACTGCTGCACTGCTTGATATCGCTGCCTACCTGCTCATATCGACCGGGCTTGTGGTATCGGGGTGGGTCAAGATTGTTGCTTTGGTGCTGTTTGTCTTTTTGTTTCTACTGCTGCTTGGCATGGTTGCCTTCTCTTTGTAAGAGAGCCATTTGACTTCAAGCAGTCCTTTTAGGTTTCCGTAATATATCCTTCCTTCACTATCAATGACAATGAAACCTATCTCTTTATGTGTTTTTAAAAAATCCAGGGCTTTTTGCTTTGGCATGACAGATACGGCTGTGGCGTAAGCATCTATTTTGGCATTGTGCGCTCTGGTAAAGAGGGAGACGGAGATGAAGGCCTTCCCCTGCGAAGCTGTTTTGGGATTGATAAGGTGATGTTCGCTTTTTTTGGCTGCATAGCGTCGGTAGGTACCACTGGTTGAGACGGAGAGGTCAGATACTTTGGATCTGACAAGGGCAAATGCCTGCTCGGAAAAAGGGGATTGCAAAGCGATTTCGCAGCTTCCAAGACAGCGGATGTCCCCGCTGAGTGCGATGATGCCCCGGGTGACATTGTGTTCAAGCAGATATACGGCTGCCTTATCTGCGCTAAACCCTTTTCCTATACCGCCAAGGTCTATAACAATCCCCTCATCACTGCGCAGTTCCTCTTTACCAATGTGAATACCCTTTATGTTGCGCAGGGCCTTCTGCAATTGTGCAGAAGAGGGTGAGTAGGTCTTCTGTTCGCCGAAGTGATAAAGTCCTTTGGTGACCGAGCCGATGGTGACATCGAAGTAGCCTCCAGTTTCAGCATAGTACTGTTTTGAGAGCCTGAGAGCTTCTGCAAGATGGGCATCGTATGGTACTTTGTGATGCTGATTAAGATTGTAGAGCACAGCGTCAGCATCGTAGGTCGAGAGGGAGTGTTCTATCTGTGCAATGTGTTCAAATATTGAGGAGATGAACGTGGTTTTGGATGCAGGCAGGGTTACCGTTACGTAGGTGCCCATCAGCATACGGATACGCTGCTGCATCTCCTCTGCTTTTAGCAAAGAGAGCATAAAGAGGAGAAGAAGCGTTTTTTTCATCTACTTTTGCTGTCTCCGTTCCAAAACATCTATGATACCTTTAAGGTCTTTCTCATGTCCGAAACAGGCAGAAGAGTTGCAGAGCATGAAGCCATCGTTGTTATCGTTCTTGAAAAAGGCAAAAGGATAGGGAAGCTTGTCAAGCTCTCTGATATGGTTTTTGAGTTTTTCTTCTTTTGCTTTGATGATGATATCATCATAGAGATATCGAATGACCATCTTGCTCATTTTGGGTGTAGATATGGGTTGACGCATGACATCGTAGGAGTGTATCTCCAGAGACTTGAAGACGAACTTTTTGTAAACTGTATCGATGAGAGACGAGATGGAATGCAGTACACCAACCATAGTTGCAAGAGAAGAAGGATAGGAGCTGTCATAAATATCAGCATCGGTCTCGAACTCTCCTCTTGAGAACTTCCATTGACCCTGTGCATAGTATTTTTCAATGGCAGCATTGACAAGTTTTTGTGCCAAAATGAGATAAGTTTCATCAAGTGTGCTCTCATATGCTTCAATAAGCGCTTCTCCAAGACAGGCATAATCTTCCAAAAAAGCATGAATCTTAGGTTTTTTCCCAATGAGAGTGGAGTGGAAAAGCTGGGAATTTATATACATACTTTCAAGCAGTTTTTCCAGTGACTTCATTGCTGGTTTGAGGTATTTTGCATCGACACGGGCTGCTTTGAAAAGAGAGGTGATCATCATGGCATTCCATGAAACAATCACTTTTTTGTCAATGAAGGGATAGACCCGTTTCTCTTCTCTATGTTTTCTGAGTGCTTCTATCGCCTCTTTGTAATAAGGAATTTCGTCAGTTTTGGTAGGATCATCCACCCGTATGATATTCTTACCCTCAAAGTTTCCTTCCGGGGTGATATGCAGTGCTTTTGCCAATACTTCATGCATTTTGGAGGGAATACCTGCTTTGGCAAAGGATTTCAGTGCTTTTTCGTAGGTATAGACAAAGTATTTTCCCTCTTCGCCTTCCGTGTCTGCATCACTGGCAGAGTAGAAGAGGTGTTTCTCCTGCATCTTCTCAAGCATGAAGTCTATTGTCTCAAATGCCACTTCTCTGTAAAAGTTGTTCTGTGTAACATGATAGGCTTTCAGGTAGACGGCACTAAGCTGTGCATTGTCATAGGTCATCTTTTCAAAATGCGGGACCAGCCACTCGTTATCGGTAGAATAACGGCAGAACCCGCCATCGACAAGATCACGAAGTCCGCCTCTTGCCATAGAGGAGAGAGAAAATAGTGCCATATTGAGTGCATCTTTGTCGTTTGTAAGTCTGTAGAGGTCCAAAAGCAGGTCAAGGGTCGAGGCTTGTGGGAATTTGGGAGCCTTGTTGAATCCGCCTTCTGTATGATCAAAGAGCTGTCCTGCCTGATCGATAATTCTGCCTACGATACTGTGGTCAAGCTTGGTCGCCTGTATTTTGTCTTTATTCGGATTAAGGTGTTTGAGTATCTTTTCCGCTTCTTCGACCAGAGTGTTCCGGTCATTTTTATATTTGTCAGCGATGACTTCGAGCAAGGAGGAGAAACTCATCATACCGTATTTCGGCTCGTCGGGGATGTAGGTAGCCGAGTAGAAAGGTTTGAGATCTTCTGTCAGAAAAATGGATGTTGGCCAGCCGCCAGGTCTTCCATTCATCAGCTGATAGACTTCCTGAAAGTGTTTGTCTATGTCGGGACGCTCTTCACGGTCGACCTTGATGGAGACGAAATATTTGTTGAGGATCTTGGCAGTATTTTCATTTTCAAATGATTCGTGTTCCATCACATGGCACCAGTGACATGAGCTGTAGCCAATGCTTAGAAAAATGGGTTTGTGCTCTTTTTGTGCCTTTTTAAATGCCTCTTCACCCCATGGGTACCAGTTGACAGGATTGTCAGCATGTTGCTGCAGATAGGGAGAGTGTTCGTTCTTGAGATGATTTTGCAAGTTCGGATTCCTTTCAGTCATACCATTTTAGTTTTTCTCTTCAATTATGAAATGATTAATTCATTTTTGGTAAGATTACACAGCTTATACACGAATAGTATAATAGAATACACTAAAAGTTTAACACAAAAGAGTAAAAATGCAGAATATGGTAAAAAAGTTACTTATTGTAAGTCTACTTTTTAACAGTTTGGTTTTTGGAGGTTTCACAAGCGCATTAAAGACGCAGAAGTTTCTACAGCCTGAAGAGGCGTTTCAGATCAGCGCAGTGCAAAAAGATGATGTAATCGAGACAAAGGTGACATTGGCGGACAAGATACATATCTATAAAGATGATTTGAAGTACCGTATTATTGCTCCACGGAAAGTGGAACTCAAACCGGTACTGCCGCCGGCACATGAATTTGACGGTGACATGGTGTACGAGAAAGAGCTTATAGTGAAGATCCCTGTAAAAGAGATCACCTCAAAAGTCAAAGGAGACTATACACTTGAGATCGAAGTCGTGGGGTGTTCGGATAAAGGTATCTGTTATCAGCCGTTCAGGAAATCATTTAAATTCAAGGGAGCTGAACAGGGGATATTTGACAAGATCTCCTCTTTGACACAGGAAGGGAATACAGCTAAAATTGCTGATGTCCTGGGAAGTGAAAGCTCGCTTTTCATTATCCTGCTTTTTTTCATTTTCGGTCTGTTGCTGGCACTTACACCATGTGTGTTCCCTATGATCCCTATTCTCTCTTCGATTATTGTTTCGCAGTCGGGTGATCAAAAACCAAGCGTTGCCAAAGCCTTTTTTACTTCGCTTGTTTATGTGGTTGCTATGGCACTGACCTATACTGTAGTAGGTGTTGTTGCCGGTCTTGTCGGTGCAGATATCCAGACAGCGATGCAGAACCCCTGGGTGCTTACTGTCTTTGCTGCAATGTTTGTGGCTTTGGCCTTCTCACTCTTTGGTTACTATGAACTGGGACTTCCGGCTTCATGGCAGAGTAAGCTCAGTCGTGTCAGCGATGAAGCTGGACAAAAAGGCGGTTTTGTCGGTACGGCTGTGATGGGTGTGCTCTCTGCACTGATTGTTGGACCATGTGTGGCACCACCGCTTGGAGGTGCAGTCCTTTTTATCTCTCATACAGGAGACGCCATACTGGGCGGTGTGGCTCTTTTTGTGATGAGTATAGGTATGGGTATGCCACTGCTTCTCGTGGGTATCGGGGCAGGGAAGTTCATGCCGAAACCTGGCGGTTGGATGACAGTGATTTCGCAGGTCTTCGGTGTGATGATGCTCGGCCTTGCCATCTTTATGCTTGGCCGTATACTGCCTGACAGTATTACTCTGATACTTTGGGCACTGCTTTTCATGGGATCAGCACTCTATATGGGTCTCTTTGATGACAGTGACAAAAAGAAGGGAGCCAAAAAGCTTTTCCAGCTCTTTGCAGTCGTATTGATGCTCTATGGGGCTTCTCTCTTTATTGGTGCATTGAGCGGTGCAAGTTCGATGCTCAGGCCGTTTGAGCGTTTCACCTCTTCTAAAGGCAGTGCGGTTACCGTAGCAGAAGAGAAGAACAGCCACCGTGGTTACAGTATCGACCGTCTGCTTAAGGAGGTTGCATCTTCGGATAAACCGGTGGTCGTTGACTTTGGTAAAGAGAGTTGTACTGCATGTACCGAGCTTGAAGAGATTACTTTCCCGGACCCGAAGGTTCAGGAGCAGCTCAAGAAGTTCACTTTCATTAAAGTGGATGTCACAGATAATACAGATGAAGAGAAAGCACTCTTGAAGAAATTTGAACTTTTTGGGACACCGAATATCATCTTCTTTGACAAAGATAATAACTTCCTTCCACAGAAGAGTCTGACCGGATTCATCAAACCACAGGATTTCGCCGACCATCTTGAAGAGGTTGCAAAATAGCTTTTGCACCTCCTGAGAATTACGCTATAATTTTCTAACCAGATCGTGAGAAGATCACGAAACAACTTTAAGAACGGAATAACCCATGAAAGAAACAAAAACCCAAAATGCAACTATTAAAATAGGCGAGATCAATACCCTTAAAGTAGAGCGGGATACCGACTACGGATACTATCTGAGTGCCAAAGACTATGAAGAGGTACTGCTTCCCAATGTTTACATCATGGAGGATAAGATGCCTATGGGATCTCTTCTGGATGTCTTTGTCTATACCGACAGTGAGGATCGCCCGGTAGCTACGACCAAAATGCCGTATGCGAAGCTGGGGGAGTATGGATATTTTACAGTGGTGGACTATAAAAGCTACGGGGCATTCGTCAACTGGGGACTACCCAAAGACCTCTTTGTACCGCTCTCACAGCAGAAAGAGTATTTTAATATCGGGAAAAAATACATTTTGCGTGTCTGTCTCGATGAGAAGACGGGAAGACTTTACGGTACGCAGAAGATAGGGAAATACTTTAACCGTGATCTTAAAGGGCTGCACCCCAACAAGCAGCTTGAGATGCTGGTGCTTGCCAAAACACCGCTTGGGTACAAAGTGATCGCCGATAACAAGTATGAAGGAATGCTCTTTTCCAACGAGGTTTTTGAGGAGATCCGTGTGGGAGACAGAAAAAAGGGTTATGTCAAAGCCGTACGGAAAGACGGAAAGCTTGATATGTCCTTGCAGCCTATTGGAAAACAGGCCAAGCTGACACAAGCAGAGGAGAGAGTGTTAAAGCTTCTCAAAGAGGCAGACGGCAGATTGTACTTTACTTATAAAAGTGATGCTGAAGCAATACAGAAAAGCTTTGGTTTGAGCAAGAAAAACTTCAAACGGACACTGACTGCATTGATTGAAGCCGGTAAGATCGAGCTGCTCGAAGATATGATCAGGTTAATAGAGGAGTGAACGTGAAAACAAAAGTGGTGATTTTAACAATTCTATTGTTCAATACGATACTTTTTGCGATCTCAGGTGAGGAGGTATTCGAGAATAAATGTGCTTCCTGTCATACGTACTATATTCCACAAAAAAAACTGAATCAAAACTATGAACAGAACAACACGGTCCTGAAACTCAAAGCGCCAACACTCACAGAGCTCTCTTTCAGACTCAAAGACCAGGTAGGAGACCGAACGACCGATGCAGAGGGACAGAAGTTCGAGATAGAAGAGTTTTTGGCCGACTATCTGAAATACCCTTCTAAAGAAAAAAGTGTACAGCGAAAAGAGATACGGCACATTTTCCCGCAAATGCCACCGGTGAATGTTGATGAGGATGAAACGGAAGCATTGGCTGACTTTATGTACGAGTATGCTGAAAAGATGATGGTTGAGCACGGTGTGAAACGATACAGCTACGATGAGGCCTTGCGTATTGCTGAAAAAGAGAAAAAGATCATTTTGATCGAAGGTTTTATTCCTTTCTGTAGAGGATGTATCTGGATGGATCGTAATGTGATGGTTGAACCGGAAGTGAAAGCTGCACTCAACAAAGACTTTGTGTTGGTTAAAAAGAATCTTCTGGTTGAAAAACTGCCATTGGGAATGAAGCGTTTGGGTACTCCTTCATTCTATTTTATCAGCAGTGACGGGAAAAGAGTACTGGAGATGGTCGAAGGAACCGGAACGGTTGAAGAGTATCTTGAGTTGTTGTCTTCTGTAAAAAGCAAAGTGAAGTAAAAGATTGTTTTTGCGTTATAGTATTCTGATACTGCTTCCTTTGCTGCTTTTTGCAAAGCCTTTCAAGGTGGCTACTTACAATGTAGAAAATCTTTTTGATACTGTATTTCAGGGGCTGGAGTATGATGAGTATATCCCCGGTAGACATGGATGGAATAGAAAAATGGCGGAGATCAAACTCAATCATACGGCCGAAGTATTGTGCGATCTTGATGCTGATATTGTCGCTTTGCAGGAAGTGGAGAATACAGAGGTTTTTGAAGCTCTCAGAAAACGGATGGAACGTGTAGGGTGCCAATACCGGTACGGTGCCATTACAACTAAGAATAATACAACGATACAGGTGGCACTGCTTTCGCGTTTTCCCATTAAAAGGAAGCAGGAACTGCAGGTAAACTATACTCCCGGAGTGCGTAATATACTGGAAGTAGAAGTGGAGATAGAGGATGAACTGCTGACACTTTTTGTTAACCACTGGAAATCCAAAAGCAGGAAAGGGAAAGAGAGCAAGAGGATTGCTTATGCAAAGGTACTGAAAAAACGTATCGATGAGATGCCAAAAAACAGAGAGTACATTATCTTAGGTGATCTCAATACCAATTATGATGCATATCTGACCCTCCCAAAACGGCTCAATGATACAGGAGGCAGAACAGGTTTGAACCATATTTTATATACCGTTGAAGGTGATGAAGCGGTATCAGAATCACAGATACTTAAAGCAGAAAAAGGAAAGCACTATAATCTATGGTTGGAAGTACCGTTTAAAGAACGCTGGAGCCATAAATTCTACGGACGCAAAAGTACATTGGACCATATTTTGCTTCCTGCTTTGATGTTCGATGGTAAAGGTATCGACTATGTCAATGACTCTTTCAGGGTCTTTAAAAGAGACTACCTCTTTACGAAAAAAGGTTATATCAACAGCTGGCAGATGAAAGCAGGAAAGCATACCGGAAAAGGTTATTCCGACCATCTGCCGCTCGTAGCAGTGTTTGATACCAAGCCCTATCTCCCTTCGAAAAAGAGTGAAGTAAAAAAGAGTGTTACAGGAAGAATAGGGCAGTTGTATGAAGTGGAAGAACTGGCTCAGCCAATGGTGCTTGAAGATGCCGTCGTAGTGTTAAAACGCGGCCGCTATGCAGTGCTTAAGCAGTCACCCAAAGAGAGGGGCATTTTTGTTTTTGGTGCGCTGCAGGGGATGAAAGAGGGAGAGAAGTATGACCTGAAAGTGCAGGAGATAAGTACCTATATGGGACTGAAGGAGATCACAGCGATGGTAAAGCTTTCCCAAAAAGGGAGGGTAGACCTTGCACCTTTTTACATGCCTCTGTCTATCGGCAGACAGAATGAAGTAGTGCGCAACATCGAAGGGGTGTACAAAAACCGTCATTTTTACACCAATAGCAAAAAGATACCTATCTATTTTAAAAATAGAAAACTTACTCCGAAAAACGGCGCAAAACTAAAGATAGGCTATGCCCATCTTGGGTATTATAAAACATTGCAGCTTGTAGTTTACAGCCACAGGGATTTTAAGGTTTTAAAGGAAAAATAATGGCATATTACACTTGGATTTTGGCATTTCATGTAATGAGTTTTACTTCCTGGATGGCAGTACTGTTCTATCTGCCAAGGCTTTTCATCTACCACAGAGAACATGCAGATAACAGAGCATTTACTGAAGTGGTACAGGTACAGGAGTATAAACTATACCACTATATCGGTGTACCGGCTATGTGGGCGACAATCATTTCCGGAGGAGCTATGCTCTATCTAAATCCCGGGATATTTCAAAGCGGAGGATGGATGCATGCTAAACTGCTTTTTCTTGCTTTTTTGATCGCATACAGTTTCTCACTTAACAAGATACGTAAAATACTGATAGAAAATCCCTACTATAAGACAGGAAAGTATTTCAGGGTCTATAATGAAGTACCGACACTTTTGATGATCTTTATCGTTATCATGGTTGTTGTTAAACCGTTTTAAGCGATAAAACTAAATTATTTTGTGTTATAATCTTTGCACTCAAATATATAACTAAGGAAAAGCTATGGAACTACCAGCATTAAAATTACCACAAATCGAACTGCCATTCGATGTCCCGACACTGCTTCATCCTCCGATCGATCATTTTGCGATCGCTATACCGGTTCTTGTTCTGCTCATTGAGATCATTAACCTCATAGCAAAGAAAAGAGCGATCGGTGTAGTCTCGTTCACACTCCTGCTCATCGGTATGGTTGCCGCAGTAGCAGCCTATCTTACCGGTACGGTTGACGGAAAAGAGGCATTTGATGCATTGACACAGGCTGGACAGGATGAGCTCAAAGAGCATAAGCTTTTAGGTACATATCTTGTTCTGGCTTCAGGTGTGGTTGTTATCTTCAAACTGCTTTCGGCAATGATACAGAGAGGATTGATGAAAGCTACCTATCTGTTGGTGCTTATTGTATTTGTTGCAGGTATTCTCAAGCAGGGTAAAGATGGAGGAGAACTTGTTTACGAATATGGTGCGAATGTAGAGAGAGTTCAGGAGCTTGACAGTGAGCTCTTTGATGCACAAGAGGAGCTGGATGAGCTTAAGGAAGAGATGAAGTCTACATCGGAAAAAGCAGTCGAGAAAGCTGCTGAAGTCAAAGAGGCTTTAACAGATGCAGTTGAGAATGCCAAAGAGAGTGCTACGGAAGCAGTAAAGGCTGCAGAAGAGAAGAGTGCTGAAGTTATTGAAGCAGTGAAGGAAAAGGCAGATAAGGTAAAAGAGAGTGTAGCCCCCTCAGCCCCTGAGGTGGAAGTTGTCCCTCAAAAGAGAGAAGAGCCTGAAGTGGCTACCCATTAATATCCCTTTCTAAGATCCCCCGTCACCGGCGGGATCATACTCTATTTCATATCTTTCCTCATTGACTGTTGTTTTAAGTGCGGCAAGATATTTTGACATCTCTTCTATCTGGCTATCACTCAGTGCTTTGGCAAAAGAGATCATAATGGTGCCGAAAGCAGTTCGTGTTCTCCCTTTTTTCAGATCTTTTAGACGTTTGCGCAGAATATCTTCTCTCTGCCCCTGAAGCCGCGGTGAAGCTCCGATACCTTCTCCATAAATACCGTGACAGGAACTGCATCCGTTTTTCATGTAGAGTTGTTCCATTGTATCGTTCGCCTGGATACTTAATATAGTAAGCAGTACTGCGAGAAGAGGTTTCAACATTCTATTTTTCCTTCAGGTAAAGTTTTAAAAATTATATAGTATCGCTTTGAAATATCACTGAAATATAAAATTATAAATTAGAGCTAAGGTCTTAACAGGTAAAGATATCTTAAAACTTTTTTTGATGTCAAGTTCAATCAAAGTTTTTGATCAGTTTATATTGTAATTGGATAACTAATATAATATCTTTGCAAGATAGAGTCCCTCAGGCGGGGCAAGTTTGGTTGTTGATCGCACTTTGTGTGCGATCTGCTGCTGCAGCTCTTCTTTGGCAAGTTTGCCCCGTGCAACCAACATAGCACTCTCAACCATCATCCGTACCTGTGAACGTAAGAATCCATTCGCTTCAAAAGTAATAATATGCAGATTGGCATGGGTATAATATCTGCTTCTGTAGATAGTTCGTACTGTTGTATGTGTAGGAGAACCGGTTTTGTGAAAATAACGAAAGTCATGCTCTCCTTCAAAACACCTGAGAGTCTCTTCTAAGAGGATCGGATCAAAAGAGGATGGATAATAAGAGAGATAGTTTCTTTCAAAAACAGAGCGTGTATCTGTTTTGAAGAGGTAACGATAAAGCCGTTTTTTGGCTGAGAATCTTGCATGAAAGTCTTCAGTGACGATACTGAGATGCTTAAAGGAGATGGCAGTAAGTTTTCGGTTAAGTATTGTTTGCAGCTTTGAGAGGTCGGTCCAGAAATCCGGAAGGTCGAAGTGGATTACCTGACCTGTTGCATGTACCCCTCTGTCTGTACGTCCACTGCCGATAATGGTTGTTTCTATCTGCAGACTTTGCAGTACTTTTTCGATGGCATGTGTTACTGTTAAAGGTGTGGTTGATTGTCTTTGAAAGCCGTAAAAGGCACTGCCATCATAGGCTATGATCGCTTTTATGCGCATCTAAAAATACCTTGCCACACGTTTTTGAAAGAGGATTACTCCTCCCCCAAGGGTCAACAGTATGGCTATGATAAGCAGAGGGATATTTCCCCATTTATCCAGGGAAGAAGCAATAAGGTATAAAAAGAGTGTTGTGGCAAAGATGACAATAAAAGAGTGGTTACTCTGATAACGTGGATTGATCATGGTAAAGGCTGCAACCAGATAGACTGAGAGGAGAGGGATTAGACTGATAAAAAGGAAAAAGAGAAGACGGTGCATGATATCTTTGTCATGAGAGGCTTTACTCCAGTAGGCAACAATGTCCTCAAAGTGAAAACGTTTCTTCTTGGTTGTATCGAAAGCTTCGAGCGTAGCATATTGGATCTGCTGCAAACGCTCTTTGGAGTAGGTGTATCCATAACCATCTTTCAGGAGTAGCGAGGTTTGACCATTGTGTTTGTTAAGTTTTCCGTCTTTAGAAGCGAAAAACTGCTCTTCATCCATATTGGTACGATTATAGATTACAAGATCATGGAATGTTTCATTCTCTTTACCTTTGATGTAGACATAGTATTCTCCAAATTTCTGTCCAAGTTTTCCTGGAACGATATTGAGTTTTGCTTCAGCTTTTTTCTCCTCCTTGAACGATTTGTAAAGCTGTTTGCTCATTGGCATGGCCAGAAAAGAGAGAGTCAGCAGCAAAAATGAAAAGAGAAGACTCACCAGAAAAAGTCCCCGCAGGATCCTGTTGGCATTCAATCCCAGTGCATACAGGGCAATAAGCTCATTATCTGTTGAAAGTTTGATAAGCATGTTCGCCAGAGCAGCAATAAAAGAGAGAGGTAGTGTATAGAAGAGAATATCCGGTACAGAGTAGCTGAAAAGCCTCAGAAGCTCCACAAAACTGATCTGTATCTTTGAGGTCAATGCAGAGATCTTGACCAGGTAGACCAGGGAAATGATAAGAAAGAACGGCAGAAATATCGTCAAAAAAGATTTGGTAAAGTTTGATGAGATATAACTTCTGGCATTAACCATAGATGAGTCTCTCCAATAGTTGTGCCGCCTCTGTATCATAAAGATAGACAATAAAGGTGGCCATTGCTAAAAAAGGTACGAAGGGAACACCTCTCTCACGATAGATGAGGGCAGGAATGATTGCCAGGATGGCAGATAGAAAAATAGCGATAAAAAAGTTTGGAAAGCCGAGCAGTGCACCCATTGTTCCGGCAACGATTACATCTGCACCACCCATAGCCTGTCTGCGTGCCAGAAGCGAAGAGAGTATACCTATAAGGTAGAGTCCGCCTGCAGCAATGGCAGCATGTATGACCGCATGGAGAAAATCAGGTTGTATAAGAGCAAAAAGTAAGGCAGCAAAGTTAATATTATCCGGAACAGCCATATATTTGAAATCTATCATCACCAGTGCAAAAAGGGCTGCAAAAGAGGCAGCGACAAACGGCAGATACCATACGAGTCCCAGTTTTAAAAAGAGTATGACAAAGATAATACCCGTAGTCAGTTCTACTATTGGATACTGCTTGGCGATCGGTTCATTGCAGAAGGAGCATTTTCCTTTTAAAAAGAGCCAGGAGAAGAGTGGAATGTTGTGATACCACTTCAGCGGTGTTTGGCAGCTTTGACATTTTGAAGCGGGGAAGATGATACTTTCACCTTTGGGAATGCGATAGATCACGACATTTAAAAAAGAGCCGACTATAATGCCAAAAGCAAAGATTGAAAATGTAATTACTGTAGTTTCAGTCATTATGCCAATCCTCCAAACTTTCTTGTACGTTGTTCAAAGTCTGAAATGATCTCATCCAGTTCTTGTATGGTAAAGTCAGGCCAGAGTGTTTCTGTAAAGTAAAGTTCAGCATAAGAGATCTGCCAGAGCAGATAGTTTGAGATCCGTTCCTCCCCACTGGTACGTATGAGAAGGTCAATATTGCTGTAGGGGGTCTGCAGTGCCGAAGAGATGTCATGTTCTGTCACCTTTTTTTTCCCTTCGTTGATAAGTTTGTTGACTGCACAGGTGATCTCTGCACGGCCACCATAGTTGAGTGCAAGAATATGAATCAGGTCAGTATTGTTTTTTGTAGCCTCTTCTGTGATCTTGATACGTTCCTGAAGCTTGTCCGAAAAGGCTTCTATATTCCCTATGGCCTTGAACCGGATGTTGTGGTTCTGATAGGTTTTCAGCTCTTTTTGAAGGTAGCGGTCCAGTAGTTTCATAAGAAACTCTATTTCAAGTTTCGGTCGTTTCCAGTTCTCTGTGCTGAAGGCATAAAAAGTGACGGTTTCAATACTTGGATGCTTGGCACAGTAGGTGGTGACATCACGAATGGTCTCTGCACCTTTTTCATGTCCTTTTGTACGGTTCAAACCTCTCTGCTGGGCCCATCTGCCGTTCCCATCCATAATGATCGCCAGGTTTTTGAGCAGATGTTTAGTCATTGGCAAGCTTTTCCGCTTCGTTGAGTATTTTTTGGGCAAGTGTTAGTTTGTCAGCGCTGCCAAGCGGTATGGTCTCTTCCTGGGTGATAAAACTTATTTCATTTTCGTCCGTGCCGAAACTGTGACGATCTTTTAGAAGATTGTAACAGACTGCATCAACTTCTTTTTGTATCAAGAGTGATTTTGCATGTTCCAGGCCGTTTGTTTCATCCATTTCCGCTTTGAAGGCTACAGTACGGATACCGTCTTTGTTCAGAGAAGTGAGAATATCCGGTGTTTGTGTCAACTCAGGTGACCAGGTCTCTCCCAAATCAGATTTTTTCAGTTTCCCACTTTGTGGGTATTTGGGTTTATAGTCGGACACTGCCGCGACCATAAATAGAAAAGGAGTTTTCTGTATGAGCATCCGTGGATCGGCACTGTTCATGCTTGCTTTGCTCATGATACCTTTTTTTGCAACACGAATGGCATCCTGTGTATACTCCAACATCTCTTGTGCATCTTCGACATCAATGGTGTAGATGGCAGAAGGCAGTCCCTCTTTGTCCTTGGTGGTCAGGTAGCATACATCCGCACCTCTGAGGTAGAGTGAAAGAGCGATTGCTTTTGCCATTTTGCCTGAAGAGTAGTTGGAGAGATAACGTACATCATCGATCTTTTCTCTGGTACCGCCTCCGGTAACAACTACCCGACGGTCTGTCCAGAACGGTTCTTTGAGCAGTACTTTGGCTGTTTCAAAGAAAAGCTCGCTCGTTTCTGCCAGTGCGCCATTGCCCACATCACCGCAGGCAAGCAGTTTCTCCTGTGGTTCTATAACAGTGTAGTCGTTGACTTTTAGCATTTTCAGACTGCCGACCGTGTAATGGTTCTTCAGCATTTGTGTGTTGGCAGCAGGTGCAACCAGCATCGGTCCCGCAAAGGCCAGTGCTGTTTGGAGGAGGATATTGTCCGCGATCCCTTTACTCAGTTTATTGAGTGTATTCGCTGTTGCCGGTGCAACAAGGAATACATCGCATTGTTTGCCTAGTTCAATATGGTTGAGAGTACAGCTCCAGCTTTCACTCTGTTCGGTAAGGACCGGGTTTCTAGTCAGTGCTTCAAAGGTAAGTGCAGAGACAAAACGTTCGGCACTCGGACTCATAACTACATGGACATCAGCCCCTGCCTTGATGAAGAGTCGTGCCAGATCACATGCTTTGTAGGCTGAGATACTGCCAGTTACACCCAATAGTACGGATTTTCCTGTTAAGTTGATTTGCATATTAGTTTGCTCCCTTGTGCTTGTCACTCTCTGTGTGAAAAAATTTATAGAAGAAGTTTTTGATTATTTTCATAGGGGCTCTTGAAATAGCAAGTGCTCCTTTTTCTACGTTTTTGTTTACTGTTGTACCTGCTGCGATCATTACATCATCTTCAATAGCCACTGGGGCAATGAGCTGTGTATCTGAACCGACAAAGACATTTTTCCCGATTTTGGTCTGGTATTTGTTCTTCCCGTCATAGTTACAGGTGATGACCCCGGCACCGATGTTGCTGCCCTCATCAATGGTAGCATCGCCGAGATAGGCAAGATGTCCTGCTTTGACGCCCGTCAGCGTTGACTTTTTCACTTCAACAAAGTTGCCGATATGAGTATCTTTGAGTACCGAACCGGGGCGGATGCGTCCCATCGGACCTACATCGGAGTTCTCAATATACGCCTCTTCTACAACAGAGTTTGCTTTAATATGTGCGTTGATCAGTTTGCTTTCACCCTGAATGCTGACACCATTCTCCAAAATACACTCTCCTTCAAAAGTAGCACGAGAGTCGATGTAGATGGTTTCAGGCAGTCGCATGATGATACCTTCCCTCATCAATGATTCTTTGATGCGTTTTTGCATGATCTCTTCGGCGAGGGCAAGGTCGAGCTTGGAGTTGACTCCTTTGAACTCCTCTTCCGGAACATAGACAGGATGCACACTCCTGCCTTCATCAACAGCCATTTTGACAATGTCTGTAAGGTAGTATTCCGACTGGGCATTATCGTTGTTCAATTGCGGAATGTAGCGTTCTAACAATGTGGTATTCACTGCGTAAATACCTGCATTGACTGTTTTGACCGTTAATTGTTCGGAAGTACAGTCTTTTTGTTCTACAATCTCTTTAACCTCTCCGTTTTGGATGATGACACGTCCATATCCGGAAGGATCCGAGAGTTTGATCACCGACATGTTAATGTCGGCATTACCGGCTGTCAGTGATTCAAGTGATGCCTTGGTAATAAGCGGCATATCTCCGTTAAGGATCAGCGTACGTGCATGCTGAACTGCTACTCCTTTCATTGCACCGCCGGTACCGGGAAACTGCTGAGCATCCTGTATATGGAAACGGATGTTTTCATAGTGTTCCTCTATCACTGCCTGAATGCGTTCTGCCTGGTGGTGGAGGACAACAGTGATATCGTCTGAAAGTTCGCATGCTGCATCGATGGCATGAAAGAGCATCGGTTTTCCCGAGATCTCATGGAGGACTTTTGGTTTGGCCGATCTCATTCTTGTTCCCATACCTGCAGCAAGGATAACAACGCTTATGGACATTTTTTGGTACCTTTTTGATAGAATTGCATTAATAATTGTATTATTGTGATTATATCGAATTGTGATTAAAGGTGTTAATTTTGGATTGTAAACATTTTGGAAGCTGTGGCTCTTGTAGCTTGTATGCATTAGACTATGAGGCGCAGTTGACCCACAAAGTGAGCCGGGTAAAGGGGCTTCTTGCACCATTCTTTGTGGGAGAGCTGGAAGTATTCAGCTCTCCTGATTCCCATTACAGGGCAAGGGCGGAATTCCGTATTTGGCATGAAGGTAACAGGTGTGACTATGCGATGGGAAATATTGACAGGAACGGGGCGGTTAACATAGAAGAGTGCCCTAAAGTGATCGAGTCCATTGACAAACGAATGTGGCCGCTTCTGGAGAAGATCAATCTCTCCTCTGAAGTTTTGAAAAAGAAACTGTTTGCGGTAGAGTTCCTGGCCACGACAACGGATGAGTGTCTTATTACGATGCTCTATCACAGGAAACTTGATGAAACATGGAGTCATGAGGCTAAACTGATTGAAAAGGCATTGGATTGCAAGATAATGGGGCGAAGCCGAAAGCAGAAGGTGATCCTCTCCGATGAATTTGTTACCGAAACACTGCATATTGACGACAAAGATTTCCACTATATACAGTATGAGAGCGGCTTTACACAGCCAAATCCTGCAGTCAATGTCAAGATGATCGAATGGGCGATCAGACAAGCAAAGAAAATAGCCAAAGGAGATTTTTTGGAAGCCTATTGCGGTTTGGGTAACTTTACTCTTCCGCTGTCACGTTATTTTGACAAAGTACTGGCAACCGAGATAAGTAAACGTTCCATCCATGCGGCACTGAAAAACTGTGAGCTTAACGGGATAGATAACATTGTTTTTGCCAGGCTGGCGTCTGAAGAGATGACCGAAGCTCTGCAGGGAGTCCGTGAGTTCAGCCGATTGAAAGGGATAGACCTTAAAAGCTATGATTTTACCACGGTTTTGGTAGACCCGCCGCGTGCGGGGCTTGACGAAGGAACTATCGGGCTTATTTCAAATATTGAGAACATTATCTATATTTCATGCAATCCGGAAACACTGGCTCGTGATCTGGAGATCCTGACACAGACCCATGAGGTGGCCGAGGCAGCGATTTATGACCAGTTCCCGCACACGGGGCATGTGGAGAGTGGGGTGTTTTTGCAGAAAAAATAGAAAAGAACTTACATCAGGCTGCGGTGTTCCACCATGGTACAGAAGTTCTGAACGACTTTCATTCCGGCATCTTGTGCCTTTTGTGCCGCATCATTGTTCACAAGTCCCAGTTGTCCCCAGAAGACTTTTACATCACCTCGTTGAATACAGGCATCCGCAATAGCATCAAAAGCCGCCGGCTTTCTGAAGATATCTACCATATCAACTTCAAACGGAATCTCTGCCAGAGAACGATAGACTTTTTCTCCGAGTATTGTCTCTTCCTTCGGATAGACCGGCACGATCCTGTATCCTGCCTCCTGAAGATATTTCGCGACACGATGACTGGCTTTGGTCGGATCGGGAGAGAGTCCAAGAACAGCAATAGTTTGAATACTTTCAAAGATCTCTTTCATCTCCTCTCTGTTGCTGTTGACTGTCGGAAATTCACATTCCATGCTTTATCCTTAATTTTGGTATACTTTTGCCTATATAATACTTAGGAAAGATAATGTTGGACTTAAAGCAGATCAAAAGTGCGTATGAGAGACTCGAAGGAGTGGTACACCATACCCCATTCTCCTATGCCCCGATCTTAAGTAAGATGAGCGGATATGAAGTCTATCTTAAAAAAGAGAACCTTCAACGTACCGGAGCATTCAAACTGCGAGGAGCCTTTAACAAGATCGCTACACTGGTTGAAAGCGGACAAAAAGGCGGAGTAGTCGCTGCCAGTGCGGGAAACCATGCACAAGGTGTCGCGTTTGCGGCAAACCATTTTGGTATCGAGGCGACCATTGTAATGCCTGAATCCACACCATTGACCAAGGTGCAGGGAGTCAGGGCTTTTGGTGCCAATGTTATCTTGCAGGGGAGTAATTACGATGAGGCGTATGCCTATGCTGTGAAATTCGGTGAAGAGAAGGGGTATGACTTCGTACATCCGTTTACCGATGAAGAGGTAATGGCAGGGCAGGGAACGGTTGCTCTGGAAATGTTTGAAGCAGAGCCGGACATGGATGCGATCGTAGTCCCGGTAGGAGGTGGAGGACTTGTCTCCGGGATGGCGGTAGCTGCCAAAGCGTTGTATCCTGAGACAAAGATCATAGCGGTTTCTGCAGAGGGTGCTCCGGCAATGAGAGAATCTTATAAAGCCCATAAACCGATCGATACAACATCAGTACGTACTATTGCTGACGGTATTGCCGTACGGGATACATCACCGGTTACTTTGGAGTATATCCTGAAATATGTCGATACTTTTGAGGGAGTCTGTGAAGATGAAATTGCTTCTGCGATCCTCTTTTTACTGGAGAAACAGAAAGTATTGGTTGAGGGTGCCGGTGCGGTTGGTGTAGCAGCACTTATGCATGGAAAGATAAACCTTTCAAAAGGCAGCAAAGTAGGTATCGTACTCAGTGGTGGAAATATTGATGTAACGATGCTTTCACTTATTATTGAAAAGGGGTTGATGAAGTCAGCACGCAAAATGAAGCTGATGGTTACACTGGTTGATAAACCCGGAGCATTGCAGTCGTTCACACAGATACTTACTGAAGTGGGAGCAAATATTGTACAGATAGGTTATGACAGAACCTCCATCGACCTTGAGTTTGGTGATGCACACGTTTCTGTTGCTCTTGAGACTAAAGGAGAGGAGCATCAGGAGTTGATCCGTAAGAGGCTCAATGAGGGTGGATTTATATTCAGGGAAGAACACTGATCCTTCGCAGGGCTCAGAAAGTGAAACGTGAGGAGTGAAGAGTGTGCCGGAACGAAGTGACAAGTGCCCTTGGGGTAAAGAGCGAATGTAAGCAGTGCAGTGGCTCCGCTTTTGCGAATAGATCTCTGGTGGCAGTATGGTAGCGATCGACCTGGGCTCCAATACATTGCGGGTACTGGAGTATGACTGCAAAAGCAAACGTGCAACTGCTGAGTTTGAGAAGATTGTCAAAACGGCTGACAAACTGGCATCGACAGGAGTTATTGACCATACAGCAGTTGACAGGGTTATCTATGCAATCAAGGAGGCACAGGCTTGCATCGATTTTCAGGGGCAGCCTGTTAAAGCTGTGACAACGGAAGCGGTACGCAGAGCCATGAATGCCAAAGAGGTCTTGGATCGTATTGCCAAAGAGACGGGTGTTGTGTTTGAGATCATTGACGGGGAGAGAGAGGCAGCACTGACACTCAATGCGGTAAAATATCGTTTGCAAAAACTCTGTTTTGCTTCAGAGAAATTCGTACTTGCAGATATTGGCGGAGGGTCGACGGAGATTATTTTTATTTACAACAACCGTGTCTTTATGAAAAGTTTTCCGGTAGGCATTGTGACCATAGCGCAGGAGTATAAAAGTCTTGAGGCCATAGAAACTGCTTTACCCCAGGTGATGCTTCCTATGCAAATGTTCGCAGCCGAAGTCTATGCCACACAGGGAAATGTAGAGACATTTGTTGCAACAGCAGGTACCCCTACAACGTTAGCAGCTATGAAGCTAGGACAGTGTTATGCTACCTATGATGCAGGGAAGATAAACGGTACGACTTTAAAAAAAGATGAACTTGCTTTCTATTTGGAAAAGCTGCTTGCTATGCCGTTTGAGAAGAGAGAAGAGATGGTCGGTGTCGGCAGAAGCGACCTTATAGCAGCCGGTATTCTTATTTTCAGGTACTTGTATGTGCTGTTGGAAAAAGAGGAGTGTATTGTTGTAGATGACGGTTTGCGTGAAGGTGTTGCTCTGGAAAGTTGTCAAAATAACTCCTACACCGGTTAGATCAAAGAAGAAGATAGACAAGAAAAAGTGCGTCTAAGGTTTACAAGCTTGGGAGACTTGCCTACCGGTGTAGTGTCATTTTAGAGGTGTTATTTTCTAACAAGGGGGGGGATATGTAGTTTTATTCCACCTCTTACGAAGAAGTATAGTAGAAAAGTTTGTCACATTTTGTCAAAATAATTTTTTTTTAAATTATTTTGTAATAAATATATATCCGGCACCGTAACTACTTTTTAAAACCTCTTTTGGAAGCTTTTGGCGAAGACGCTTAATAAGAGAAGTGACTGCATAAGAAGAGAAGTCGCGTTCAGGCTGGTCTTCATAGATACAGTTATAAATATCGATAGCAGAAACTGTTTGATCCGTTTTTGAAATGAGAAGAGCAAGTACCTTTTGTTCTTTGGGTTTCAGTTGGATCTCTTTTTCTCCGTGAAAGAGTTTTCCTTTGATCTTGTCCCAGTAGTATCCCTCTTTTATCGGAATAAGGGAGCGTTCTTCTCTCAGTTCTTCTACAAGGGTGAAAAGCAGTTCTTTCAGGGTATTGCTCTGTACGGGCTTGATCAGATACTTCACAAGATTCAACTCTATTGCTTGCAAAAGTTTGTCTTTTTCCGAGTGGGCAGTGGTGATGATGATCTTGGTCTTCCGGTCTTTTTCCCTGATCTTTTTGATCAATGAGAGTCCATCTAAAAGTGGCATATGGATATCTGCGATGACTATATCAGGACCTTTTGTCAAATAAAGCTCATAAGCACTTTTTCCATTTTCAGCAGCATAGACATGTGTGAAGAAAAGCTGGAGGTACTCTATCATAGAATGCAGCAGTTTTGTTTCATCTTCTGCAATAAGTATGGAAATGTCCTCTATTTTAACAGTTTCCATCTACTCGATCCAATATAATATGAAAGGCTGCACCTTTTGTACGGTTTTCAACATCCAATCTGCCGCCCATATTTTTCTCTATGATCATTTTCGAGATATAGAGTCCCAGACCTGTACCCATAGATTTATGTTTGGTCGTGAAGTAGGGATCAAAGATCCGCTGCATATGCTCAGGTTCGATCCCCCCTGCATTGTCGCTAATGGTCAAAGTAATATTTCCATTATTTTTAGAGAGGGTGACATCAATTTCGGCATGGGCTGTCTTTCTTTCAACCAGTGCATCTTTTGCATTGGTAAGCAGGGCCATAACGACCTGGGTGTATTCATTCATATACCCTTTTACATAGGCAGTGTCACGATATTCAAAATTAAGTGTGATACCGGCTTTTTCCAGGATTGGGTGCATAATGGTCAAAGCATGTTCTATCACATCCGATACACTGAATATTGTTTTCTTTTTTTCTGGATGATAAAAACGCATAAAATCATCAATGGTTTTTGACATATACTGAATATTGTTCTCCATCTCTTCGAGTTTTGCAAGGAGTTCGGTACTCTCCAGTATCTGCATTTGGGATTTCTCTTTTAGAATGGAAAGAATAGTATTACTGATTGCCAAAGGCTGTCGCCACTGGTGGGCAATATTCCCTATCATCTCACCTATATCTGCCATTTTTGCTTTCTGAAAGAGAAACTCCTCCTTCTCTTTCAGTGCATTCATTGATGCTTCCAGAGCCATATCTTTTTGTTTCAGCGCTTCAATAGTATAAAGCAGTTCATGCCGGTACGCTTTTTCTATATAGAGTCCGCACTCGAGTGCTTTCATCTGTTCGATCAATGCAGGAATATGTCTCTTTTTGATGATAGAACCGTGTTGCGGTGCTATCATCTCTATATCGAGTGCTTCTATTTTGGTGAGTGCATAGTTGAAGATATCGCGGCTTGGCATATATTCTGCATGGAACTGTTTGGCTTTTTCAAAATAGTTGTCTCCTGCAAAAAATTCCCAGGATTCTTCTATCCCTCCAAAAATATCTCCGGAAAAGAGTGTTTTGGTTTTGGGTTCATAGGTGACAAAAGCACCAGGTGAGTGGCAGTAGGGGGTGGTAATGAACTTAAGTTCCAGATCGCCGCACTGCAGACTATGATCATGTTTGTCTATTTCATAGTAGTCTGAGCGGATCAGGTAGTGTTTGACAAGCGGTACCATACGGGAATGTGTGATTACTTTCAGGTCACTTCTGTTGATAAGCTTTTCCATTTCAGGGACACTTGCGGCGAGGTCAGGGTCCTGATGATGGAGAATGATATATTTGATATGGTGCATATTGCTGATGGTATTGATCTTTCGGACAACAGCATTGAATTCCAGCATGGAACCGGGATCAATAAGAATGGAGTTTTCTCCATTTTCAATGAAGTAGGGGTGACACTGGAACGGATCATTGGGCAGATACATACCGACCCACCAGATCTCTTTGGCTATCTCTATTGCTTGTGTAAAATCCATAGACAAAGTGTAGTAAAATAAGTGTAACTTTTTCCTGATTTCAATCAATGAATAGGTGTATTTGTTTCTTGTGCAGCATACAGTAAGTCCCACCTCTAATATTATTTTGCTATAATCGGAGTAAAAATAATATAATATGGAGTGTTGACCATGCAGATGAGTGGTGCACAGATGGTGTGTGAAGCGATCATCGCCGAGGGAATCAAAACAGTTTTTGGTTATCCCGGCGGTGCGATCATGCACGTTTATGATGAGATTTACAAGCAGGACGGTTTTGAACATATTCTTACCCGTCATGAGCAGGCGGCTGTCCATGCAGCCGATGGTTATGCCAGGGCGACAGGCGAGGTTGGTGTTGCAATGGTGACATCCGGACCGGGCTTTACCAATGCTGTAACCGGATTGGCAACAGCGTATATGGATTCTATTCCTATGGTTGTCATCTCCGGGCAGGTACCGCTTTCGCTTATCGGAACGGACGGATTTCAGGAGATCGATGCGGTAGGTATCTCAAGACCATGTACCAAACACAATTTCCTGGTACGCTCACTTGAAGAGTTGCCGCGTATTCTTAAAGAAGCATTTTATCTGGCAAGAAGCGGAAGACCAGGACCGATACTGGTAGATATCCCCAAAGATATCACTGTTGAGGTTGGTGAGTTTGACTATCCTGAGTCAGTGAACATCCCAAGCTACAAACCGACTTATAAAGGGAATGCCAGACAGATCGAAAAAGCGGTTGATGCTATCAAAAAAGCCAAAAAACCACTGCTTTATATTGGTGGAGGCGTGGTACTTTCCAATGCTTACGAACTGGTTCGGCAGCTTGCTGAGAAGACACAGATCCCTGTGGTTGAAACTTTAATGGCAAGAGGAGTAATGGGTGCAAAAAATCCACTGCTTCTCGGTATGCTTGGGATGCATGGGAACTATGCTTCAAATATGGCAATGAGTGAAACAGATCTGGTGATTTCTCTGGGTGCACGTTTTGATGACAGGGTTACGGGGAAACTCTCCGAGTTTGCCAAATATGCGGATATCATTCATGTCGATATTGATCCGGCGAACATCGCAAAACTGGTAGATGTAGATTATCCGATCGTTGGTGATGTAACACAGGTGCTTGAGAAGATGATCCCGTTGCTTGACGGAGTCAATCCTGACCGTTATCAGGCATGGAGAGAGATTTTGAAGCGTTATGATGAACTTCATCCCCAAGCCTATGTGGATTCTGATGAGGTCATTAAACCGCAGTGGGTTATTGAACGCCTGGGAGAGTTGGTTGGTGAAGATGCGATCATCACTTCAGATGTTGGACAGCATCAGATGTGGGCGGCACAGCACTATCCGTTTGACAGACCCAGACAATGGATCAATTCAGGTGGTTTGGGAACGATGGGATTTGGTTTCCCTGCTGCGATCGGTGCGAAGAAAGCCTATCCTGAAAAGACAGTTATAAACATTACCGGAGATGGTTCGATTCTTATGAATATGCAGGAGCTTGTGACAGCAGCAGAGTACAAGATCCCGGTCATCAATGTGATACTCAATAACCACTTCCTTGGAATGGTACGTCAATGGCAGACCTTCTTCTATGAGAAGCGTTATTCCGAAACGGATCTTACATTCCAGCCAAACTGGAAAGCACTTGCCGAGGCATGTGGCGGTATCGGGTATGATGTTACGACCAAAGAGGAGTTTGATGCAGCGCTTGAGGATGCTATCAAACAAGACAAAGTATGTTTCATGAACGTAGCAGTTAACCGTTTTGAAAACGTACTTCCGATGGTACCGGCAGGCGGGGCACTCTTTAATATGATGCTACCACCTAAAATCGAAAAAGACGGGGAGGAGAAGTAATGGCAAAAAGTACCGATGAAAGACGTGTAATCTCCGTTGTCGTAATGAATGAAAGCTCTGTACTTGCAAGAGTTACTGCACTCTTTGCAGGACGTGGATACAATATTGAGTCTTTAACTGTAGCACCGATCCCTGAAAGTGATATGTCGCATATCACGATTGAGACCAAAGGAAATGCAAAGGTTATGGAACAGATCACCAAGCAGTTGCATAAGCTGATTCCTGTCTATAAAGTAATTGAGCATGAAGAGATGGTTGAGAAAGAGATGGTACTTATCAAGTTCCCTATAGCCGAGAATCTCAGTGATATTGCTGCATTGGCTGCTGCATATAACGGCGGTATTGTAAATGTAGGCAAAGAGATGGTTGTTGCTCAGGTAGCGGATGAGCCGAAACGTGTCAAGCACTTTATTGAAGCAGCACAGCGTTACAACCCATGTGAGATCGTACGTGGCGGTGTAGTTGCTATTGAACGATAGAGACTAACCTATTCCTACAAGCACAACATACAAAATTTTATAATGCCGGGCTACCCCTTTCGGGTACCCCCTATAAAAAGGACATTTTGTGACCTACACACTCTCCCAGATCAGCAAAACGCTCAATCTCGACTTTAATGGCAATGATATAGAAATAGACGGCATCCACACTCTCGCTGAAGCCTCTTCCTCCCAACTCAGTTTTTTTAACGATGCCAAATATGCTTTCCAACTTCCAAAAACCAAAGCCGGTGCAGTACTGATCGATTCTGAACATGCAAAGCTGCTGCCTGTTTCGACCATTGCGCTCATTACCGATGAGCCTTATCTGAAATTGGCATATGCCTCCAAACTTTTTGCCCATACCCTCTCTACGGTATCGGAAGCACCCAAAATGGGAAGCGACTGTGATATTGATGAGAGCGTACGGTTTGGCAGTGGTGTCGTGCTTGGTGAAAATGTGACTATACTGGCCGGGTGCTACCTTGGAGACCATGTCTCAGTCGGTTCAAATACGATTTTGCATCCCAATGTAACACTCTACCACGGTACCAAAATAGGTCGTAACTGTATCATACACAGTGGTACTGTAATCGGTTGTGATGGGTATGGATTTGCACATACAAAGCAGGGAGAGCATGTAAAGATCTATCAGAACGGAAATGTTGTGGTAGAAGATGATGTGGAGATTGGTGCGAACTGTACGGTTGACAGAGCAGTATTTGGTTCGACAGTCATCCGTAGAGGTACGAAGCTTGATAATCTCATTCAGATCGCACACAACTGTGATATTGGTGAGCATACACTTTGTGCGGCACAGGTTGGCCTGGCAGGTTCAACGAAGCTGGGCCGCAATGTCGTTATGGGTGGACAGAGTGCGACAGCAGGACATCTTGAAGTGGGTGATTTTTCTACTATTGCAGGGAAAGGCGGGGTAACAAAGTCACTTGAGGGCGGAAAAACCTATGCAGGCTTCCCTGCCGTTGAGATCAAAGTGTGGCGTAAGATGCAGGCTGCTTTAATGCGTTTGGTAAAAAACCGTTAACTTTTATGCTATAATGATTGAAATCCAACTTAACAGGAGTAAAGATGAGTGGTAAAGTAACAGAAATATCAGAAATAGGCCTAAGTAGCAGCAATGATGGAAAGATAACGGTTACAACGATAGAAGAGCCTTACGGTACCGGAAGTGAAAGTGTAGCAAGTATCGGTATCTCATTGCAGGCAAATGCAGAGGAGCCAGACTGGAAGGTGCATATTCCAAAAGCGAATATCGATGCAGTGATCGATGCGCTTCAAAAAGCGAAAGAAGCACTCTAAAAAAGAGTGTTTCGTTATTTAAATATTTATTTTTCCTGTGCTTTCATGGTCTTGTACTGTGCAAGTGCTCTATCCATAGCGTCTCTGTCGGGTATTTTACGTCCGGCTATATATCCCACAATATTCCCTTCCTCATCCAACTTTGGTTTGATCCATACAACAACAAGGTAGTACTTGCCTTCGCTTGTCATATTTTTGACATACCCTTCCCAATAGTTACCGTTTTTGATAGTTTCCCACATTCCTTTAAATGCAGCTTTTGGCATATCCGGATGACGATTGATACTGTGTGGAGAACCGATGAGCTCCTCTTTGCTGTAGCCGGTTAATTCTCTAAATTTGCGATTGGCGTAAGTGATGATACCGGCTGTATCGGTTTCAGTGATCATTACCCCACCGTCAAAAGGCACTTCTTCATCTATCGGATCAGGCTTGGTGATCTCTTTGCCTGTAATAATATTTTTGATTGATTTACCCATTTATTATCCTTGTTTTATGCATTTGGCAGAGGGAAAAAAGCAACTATGCTGTAGTTGGAAACTCGGTGTCCCCGAAAGATTTATAGCATGCTGTCCTGTCTCAGCAGAGAGGTCTGACTTTTTCCATACGTCTATTTTTTAGCGTTAAAATTATAGCATTTTAACCTCTTAAAAACAACAGATATAGAGTTTAACGATACTTTGATACAATTGCATATTATATTCTTGGGGAGAAACCCAGAAAAGGAATACTTTGCCTGTCACAGAAACGATTAAAAATCTTTTAGAAGAGCGTATACTTGTTATCGATGGTGCCATGGGTACACAGATACAGGATCTTGAAGTACCCAAAGAGGCATGGATAGACCACAGAGGTAAAGAGCAGGAGGGGTGTAATGAACTGCTCAATGATACTGCTCCCGAACTGATAGGGCGCATCCATAAACGATATGCAATGGCTGGGGCGGATCTCATTAAGACCAATACTTTCGGAACGATGCCATGGGTACTCGATGAGTATGAAATGGGTGAACGTGCCTATGAACTTTCGAAAAAAGGTGCACAGCTTGTAAAGAGTGTCTGTGAAGAATACAGTACAGAAAACGCTCCAAAATTTGTACTTGGTTCCATCGGTCCCGGAACGAAACTTCCCTCTTTGGGGCATATCCACTATGATGAGATGTATGAAGGGTATAAGGAGGTAGCTCTGGGGCTCATTGATGGTGGCTGTGATCTCTTTTTGCTTGAGACCTGTCAGGACCCGCTGCAGATCAAAGCGGCACTGCATGCCTGTGAAGATGCGAATAAAGAGAGAAATATAAAATTGCCAGTTATGGTCTCGGTCACTATTGAATTAAGCGGTTCTATGCTTATTGGAACAGATGCAACAACAATTGTAACGATTTTGGAGCCGTTCGATATTCTTTCGCTGGGCTTTAACTGCGGGACAGGACCTGACCAGGTAAAAAAACATCTCAAAGTGCTTTCAGAACTATGCAGTATTCCTATTTCTGTTCATGCCAATGCGGGACTTCCTCAGAATCGGGGAGGATACACCTACTACCCGATGGGACCGGAGGAATTTACCCAAAAACAGTTGGAATTTACAGCGTTTGACGGTGTGGGGTTTCTGGGCGGATGCTGCGGAACGACACCACAGCATATTCATGCACTGAAAAAAGCGGTTGAGACCATTAGACCTAAAAAACCTACAGGAAGTATCAAGCCAAGTATTGCATCACTCTTTAATACAGTCGAGCTTTTTCAGGAACCTGCACCGCTGCTCATAGGTGAACGGAGCAATGCAACCGGGTCCAAAGCCTTTAGAGAACTCATTATTGCCGGAGACTATGAGGGGACACTGACGGTGGGACAGGCACAGGTACGTGACGGAGCGCACTGTCTGGATGTCAACGTGGAGTTTGCCGGACGTGACGGTGCCAAAGATATGAAAGAGGTGATGGCACTTTACAATCAAAAGATCCCTCTGCCGTTGATGCCGGATGCCACACGTGTCGGAACAATGGAGGCCGCACTCAAGTGCATTGGAGGAAAGCCTATTATCAATTCGGTCAACCTTGAGGATGGAGAAGAGAAACTTGATGCCATCTGCCGTCTTGCCAAACGTTTTGGAGCAGCTTTGGTTTGTCTGACCATTGATGAAACGGGAATGGCAAAGACCACAGATACAAAATTGGCTGTTGCCGAGCGTCTTTATGATCTTTGTGTCAACCGGCACGGTATCGACCCAAGCAATCTTATTTTCGATATGCTCACATTTACGGTAGGATCTGGAGATCTTGAGTACCGTGATGCTGCTATTCAGACTCTTGAGGCGATCAGGGAACTGCACAGGCGTCATCCTGAAGTGGGGTCGACGCTGGGGCTTTCCAATATTTCGTTCGGTTTGGACAAAAATGCACGTATCTTCCTGAATTCTGTTTTCCTTCATCACTGTATTCAGGCAGGGATGACCTCGGTTATCATCAATGTCAAGCATATTGTCCCTATGGCAAAGATGAGCCAGGAAGATATTGATATATGTGAAGAACTGCTCTTTCATCCTGATGACAATTCACTTTTCAAGTTTATTGAACACTTTTCTGACAAAACACTGGATGATTCGTCCACCGATGAAGCATATGAGGCAATGAACATAGAAGAGAAGATCGCCAAACTGCTGCTTGACGGGGATAAAGAGCGCATGATCCCGTTGGTTGAAGAAGCACGACATGATATTCATCCGGACAAGATTGTCAACGAAATTCTTATTGATGCGATGAAGGTTGTGGGTGAACTCTTTGGGTCAGGACAGATGCAGTTGCCGTTTGTACTCCAGTCGGCAGAAACTATGAAAGCAACAGTTGATTATCTTAATCCGTATCTGACCAAACAGGAGAAAGAGACTGATACGACACTGGTGATCGGTACGGTCAAAGGGGATGTACATGATGTTGGGAAGAATCTGGTCGATATTATCCTCTCCAACAATGGTTTCAAGGTGATTAATGTCGGAATCAAAACCGAACTTCAGGAGTATCTGGATGTAATGAAGGAAAAGTCTATTCAGGCTATCGGTATGAGTGGATTGCTGGTCAAGTCTACTGCTGTGATGAAAGATAATCTTGAAGCAATGGCTGAGATGGGAATTGAGATCCCTGTGTTGCTTGGAGGTGCTGCTTTGACACGCAGTTTTGTCGATGACTTCTGCCGCCCCGTATACAAAGGACCGATCTTCTACTGCCGTGATGCTTTTGACGGAGTAATTGCAATGAGCCGCATAGAGAAGTACAATGAAGATCCAGCTGCCGGGTTGGATACGCGTCTGGCAGGAGATATGGTGAAAAGAGAGGAGAGGAAAGAGAAAAAAGAGGTGGTTATTCCTCCTTTCGAAGAGATAAAGATGCCGCCTGCTGTAGATATTCCCACTCCACCGTTCTGGGGCAGAAGAGTGCTTCAAAAAGATGATCTTGATCTCGATATGATCTTTGACTGGGTTAATCAGAAAACAGTTATAAAGATGCACTGGGGATACAAAAGCAAAGGGATGGACAAGGCAGAATACCAGAAGCTGCTTGATGAAACGGTCTATCCTGCCTATGAGCGCCTGAAAAGAGAGTTTATCCAAAAAGACCTTTTTGATCCGACGATCATTTATGGGTATTATCCGGTACGAAGCAATGACCAGGAACTTCTGGTCTTTGATGAACGTGAAGGCTGGAATATTGATGCCAATGCGAACCGTGAAGCCTTCAAAGAGGTAGTAGGCAGAGCAGAATATGCCTTCTCTTTTCCAAGACAGAGAAGAAAACCCTACCGTGCGCTCAGCGATTTCTTCAGGCACGAAAGACATGATGTTCTTCCCATTACCTGTGTGAGTGCCGGGCCTAAGTTTTCTGCATATGAAAAAGAGCTTTACGATGCAGGAAAATACCTGGAGTATAATATGGTTCACGGTTTTTCCGTAGAACTTGCCGAGGCTTTGGCAGAAGTGGTACACAAACAGATACGTATGGATCTTGGTATCTTGAAAGAGGATGAAAAAGCAACTCTGCGTGATGTACGCATGAACCGATATCAGGGAGCACGCTATTCATTCGGCTATCCGGCCTGTCCCGATCTGGAACAGAGTCGTATTATCTTTGATCTGCTTAAACCTGAAGAGTTCGGTATCGAGCTTTCTGAAACTTTTCAGATTCATCCTGAACAGAGTACGACAGCTTTGGTGGTGCATCACCCTAAAGCAACCTACTATGCAGTGTAACCGGAAGAGAGGTTCTGCATGGTGCCTCTATGTTGAACACGTCACTATGGTGTAATATATGCTTCAATCGTTCCCACGTTGTACGTTGGAACGTATATTTCAAATCTAATATGCCCACAAATCGATAGCATGCTGTGCTCATCTATATGTTCCTGCGCAAAGCATGGGAACGAGTTTAAAGATCACTTGCTTGTAGCAAGTATCCGGACGGAATGAAAAAGACCGTTTACTTGATGCCATACTTGTCGCCGTAATTCTCAACAACAAAGTCAATATCTTTATCACCGCGTCCCGAAAGGTTTACAAGGATCGTACCGCCGTTATTATTCTCTTTTGCCAGCTTCAGAGCATAGGCAACAGCATGCGCTGATTCGATCGCCGGTATGATCCCTTCTTCTCTTGAGAGTTCGAAGAAGGCATCAATCGCTTCATGGTCGTAGACGTAGTGGTAGTTGACACGGCCGATGTCTTTGAGATAGGCATGCTGCGGACCGACCGATGGATAGTCAAGCCCACTGGCAACAGAGTAGACCTCTTGAGGTTCTCCATTACTATCCTGAAGCATATAGGATTTAAATCCGTGCATAACACCAGGTTTGCCGAGCGTCATAGTTGCTGCATTCTCTCCAGGAATCTCCAGGCTGCGTCCTGCAGGCTCCACACCATGCATGGCAACGGACTCATCATTGATGAATGCAGTAAAGAGCCCCATGGCATTGGAACCGCCACCGACACTGGCAACAAGATTCTCAGGCAGTTTTCCTGTTATCTGCTGAAACTGCTCTTTAGCTTCCACCCCGACGATCGACTGGAAGTCACGTACCATTTTCGGAAAGGGGTGAGGTCCTACGACCGAACCGATGGCATAGAACTGTGTGACGGGGTCTTTAAGATAGTTTTCAAATGCTGTGTCGACCGCCTCTTTGAGTGTCCGTCTTCCATGGGTTGCCGGAATAACCTTTGCTCCCAGAATGTGCATACGTACGACGTTTGGACGCTCTTTTTCCATATCGACCTCACCCATGTAGATGTCACACTCCAGCCCGACCAAAGCGGCAGCTGTTGCCAGTGCGACACCATGCTGTCCCGCACCGGTTTCTGCAATGAGTTTCTTTTTCCCCATCTTTTTTGCAAGCAGTGCTTCACCCAGACAATGATTGATCTTATGTGCACCGGTATGGTTGAGGTCTTCTCTTTTAAAATAGATGGCGGCACCATACTTTTTAGAGAGATGTTTGGCATGGAAAAGAGGACTTGGACGGCCTACATAGTGCTGATAGAGATCAGCCAGTTCATTCAGGAAGTCGGAGTCTTTTCTTATTTCATCGTAAGAACTACTGATCTCATTCATGATGACTTGAAGTTCCGGTGGAATGAAGGCCCCTCCATACTCTCCAAAAAATCCATTTTCATCAGGCAGCGGACAATCGAAAATATTTTCAGCCATAGTCAATCCTTATATATGCAGTTTTGACAATTGTACTTTAAAAGCGTTTGTGAATAACTGAAGGGTTTTTTATGTTAGAATATTTAGAAAAGGTGGAATATGGAGATCAAAAAAGGGATTTACCGGCATTATAAAGGCTGTGAGTATGAGGTATTTATGACGGCACGACATTCGGAAACAGAGGAGTGGCTGGTGGTATATCGCGCACTTTATGGTGATTATGGCGTATGGGTACGTCCTTATGAGATGTTTATTGAAAAAGTAGAAGTCAATGGAGAAAAGGTGGATCGGTTTACATTTCTCTACGCATGATTCTAAATTCCCTCCATTCTTCTTGCTTCAAAACTGACAAGGATATCATCTGAGAATCTAAAAGAGAGTTCAACAGGACGACAGCAGACCTCGCAGTCTTCGATATATTCACTCTCCTCTTCAGATGGGTCGAGTATCATTGAAATCTGTTCCCAGCAGTAGGGACAGGTAAAAAAATGTTCCATTGGTTTCTCCTTAATTCTGTTATTGTCAATGATCACTGTCTCTTTTCCTGAACCATCTTGTCAACCAGTTAGGTAAAGTACACCCGCTGCACTCTCCAGTTCTTTCACAGCGGCTCATCTGAATGTTCCGCCCGAGTATGATGGTGAAGCCTATGGCGATGACAAGCTGGAGTATACCGATACTCCATTGGTGGTTGATGAGGTTTTGGATACTTAGGACAAGCATCAGGATGGTGACGATAAGGCACACAAGGATATCCTTAATTTTATGTGATTGTATTATACTTCTTTGGTTATATCAAAGGTTTACTTTTAATAAGGGGTGATATCCCTGCTTTTTTAGAAAAAGTAGGTAACAATAGTTACTTTTTCAATTGTGCGGACGGTACCCGGGGCAATCTGTTTCGGAAATGTGGTTGCGTATGTACCTGCATAACCTGGCGCAAAAGTGACAAAACCATGTGTTCATAAAAAAATATCTGTAGAATGCGTTTTAAACGCACCATGTAAAGGAACAAAATGTCAAAGATCATTGAACATTTCAAAACATTGACTCAGATACCGCACTGCTCTAAAGAGGCAGACAAGCTGTGTGATTTTTTGGTTGGTTTCGCCAAAGAGAGAGGGTATGAGGCAGAAGTAGATGAAGTGAAGAACATCTACATCCATAAAGGTACACCAAGACTTTGTCTGCAGGCACACTACGATATGGTCTGTATGGGGAAAGCCCCTCAAATAGAGACCTATGAGGAAGATGGTTGGATGAAAGCCAAGGATGCCTCTTTGGGAGCAGATAATGCAATGGCGATAGCCATGATGATGCAGCTGATGGAGGAGGGAAAGGTATTGGAGTATCTTATCACTTCCGATGAGGAGATAGGACTTATCGGTGCCAACCAGCTTGCCTTTGATCTGAAGGCCTCCTACATGCTCAATCTTGACAGTGAGGATGAGGCGGAAGTCTACATCGGGTGTGCAGGAGGAGCGGATATTACGGCATTCAGGCAGGATAGCTATACGGAAGGAAAAGGAGCCTGTTATGAAGTGGCGGTCAGGGGGCTTTCGGGTGGACATTCCGGGGTTGACATCGATAAGAATATCCCCTCTGCCATTAAGGTGCTGGGAGCGTATTTGGCAAAGCAGAATGTTACACAGCTTGTCAGTCTCTATGCCGGAGAGCGTCGCAACTCCATTCCTGCCAATGCCGTGGCTATCGTGCGGAGTGAAACAGTGTTGCCGAATGAAGAAGCGGTGACGGCAAGGGTTTTAGATGAGTCACCGGATATCCTGAAAGAAGGAGCTCGGATCATCGAACTGATAAACTGCTTCAGGCATGGAGTACATCAAATGAACAAATCATTTGGTATTCCGCATACGAGTATTAATCTTGCCATTATATCGGCCGATGAAAAGGGAGGTATGCAGGTAGAGACCAGTGCCAGGGCAATGGATATGGAGGCACTGGAGAAGCTGACACAGGAGACGGTAGAACTGTTTGAAACTTTTGGGTTGACTGCAAAAGTCGAAGACAAGTATCCCGCATGGAAACCAGAGGTTACCGACTTTACAAAATTGGTAGACAAAAAGATGCAAGAGGTGTTCGGTCAAAGCAGGCTGATGGCGATCCATGCCGGGCTTGAGTGCGGAGTGATCGCCCAGAAGTATCCTCATATAAAGTTCGCTTCTATCGGGCCGACCATACGTTATCCGCACTCAACACGTGAGATGGTACAGCTTGATTCTGTGGAGAAGACTTTTTCAGTGCTTGAGAGGATCATCCAGGCTCTTTAGAAGATGGGTCAAGGAACGACTACTCCTGCTCATAATGTATTAATCATGTGTAGGTGTGACCATGTCACACATCCTGACGATGTTGATATCTGGTATGGGATCAAGACGTTATGCAGCGTTTGGTATAGCCAAACCTACTGAAATTTTTGTTGTTTTATGAAGAGGAGGAAGAGGGGTATTATACCTTGAAACTCTCTTTCGTTTTACAGTGTGCTGCCAGGAAACAGTCATCACATTCAGGTTTGACAGCCTTGCATCTGTAGCGTCCAAAAAGGACCATTGCCTGATGAAGACGGTGCAGATCGGTTTTGAACTTCCTTGTCAGCTCCTCTTCGCACTTGAGAGCAGTGGGAGCATCACACAGTCCCAAACGGTGTGCTACACGGTAGACATGTGTGTCGACTGCCATCAGGTTGGCACCTGTGTATTCTATCATTACCACGTTGGCGGTTTTTTGCCCTACACCTGCAAGTTTGACCAGTTCATCCCTCTCCAATGGTATCTCTCCACCGTAATTCTCTACGACGGACTGTGCCATTTTGATGAGGTTCTTTGCTTTGTTGTTGAAGAATGAACAGGTATTGATGTAGGATTTGACCTCGTCCAGATCTGCGTTGGCAAGGCTGACAGGATCGGGGTAGCGTTCAAAGAGCGCTGGTGTGATGATGTTAACCCGTTTGTCGGTACATTGCGCCGAAAGCATCACTGCAATGAGCAGCTCATATATGTTTTTATATTCCAGCTCAGTAACCGAATCAGGGTAGTGTTCCAAAAAGAGTGCTTTGATCTCTTCAATCTCTTTTTTTGTTGCTTTTTTTACCTTTTTAGCCATAGTGACTCAACTCCTTAAGAAAATCTTAGCATAACGCGTATTTGTTAATGAATTGTTTAACTAGAACAGATATACTATTATCACTTATAATTTTAAATCAAAAAGGACATCGTTACAATGTTAAAACTTGCAAAAACTTCACTTATCGCAGTTGCTGTTATGGCAACATCGGTTGTCGCATCAGACATCCTTGTTACCGTAAACGGAAAGAACATCACTAAACAGGATGCAGAGGCTTTCGTAAATGCAACTTCACCTCAGGCACATTATGCGCAGTTGACACCTGAGCAGAAAGCATTGGTGAAAAAGACATTGATTGAAAAAGCACTCTTTACCGAACTTGCGAAAAAAGAAGGGATTGACAAGACTCCTGAGTTTAAAAGAAATATGGCAAAGATCGCTGATGAGCTTATGGTCAATATGTGGATGAAAAAGCAGATGGACAGTGCTGTGGTCAGCGACAGTGAGGCAAAAGCTTTCTACGAGAAGAACAAAGATAAATTCATGATGCCTGAAACAGTACATGCCAGACATATTCTTGTAAAAACAGAAGAAGATGCAGAGGCAATCATTAAAGAGCTTAAAGGACTTAAAGGCGAGGCACTCAAAAAGAAGTTTATCGAGTTGGCAAAAGCAAAATCTACAGGCCCTTCAGGACCAAAAGGCGGAGATCTCGGAAACTTTAAAAAAGGGCAGATGGTACCGGAGTTCTCTAAAGCAGTATGGGCACTGAAAGTAGGAGAGATCACAACAAAACCGGTCAAAACACAGTTTGGTTATCATGTGATCTATCTTGAGGAAAAAACAAAAGCCAAGCCGGTCGCCTACGATGTTGTTAAAGAGAAGATCATTGCTACACTGAAGCAGCAGGAGTTTGCCAAAAAGATCGCTGATATGGCAAAAGAGCTGACAAGTAAAGCAAAAATCGTTGATATGAGCAAAGAGACGAAGAGAGAGAAAAAATAAGCCAGATCGCAAACAGGGGAGGAAGAATGAAAAAGATAGTTGTAGCGATAGGGCTTAGCAGCGGACTGTTGATCCAAAGTGCATCTGCAGATGCACTGAAGAACAGTCTTTCCGGTATGCTGAACAAAAAAGAAGAGACACCTGCCATGGTCAACTTAAACGGGATCAGTCTAGGCAGCAAGCCTGATCGGGTGAAACCGAAAACGCGCTCTGCCAAAGCGGTTATTGCTACGGTCAATGGTATGGAAATTGTAAAAAAAGAAGCAGACAACTATCTCTCCAAACGTACAAAGGGCAAAATCAAAGATTTCGATCTACTACCCAAAAAACAGCGTTTGGCACTTGTTAAAGAGCTGGCTCTTCCTATGCTTTTGGCAGAAAAAGCAAAGAAGGAACTCTCAAGTGAAGAGAAGGATGCGGTTCTCTCACGTGTCTGGATGCAAAAATCAGTTGCCGCAACCAATGTTCCTGATGAACAGGTCAGGGCAGCCTATGAGAAGATAAAGGCACAGGCTAAAGCGCAAAGTGCATTACAGCAGATACCTCCTTTTGAGGCAGTCAAAGACCGTATTAAACTGCAGATCATCGAACAACAGGTGGTTGCACAGCTGCTCAATGGTGCCAAGATCAGAGTCGAGCCCTCTTCAGATACGATTGCAGGATATGTCGGCATGATGGCACTGACTATTGATGAGGTGAACAAGGCATTGCAGATAAGAACCAACGGGAAGATGACCTGGGCAACTCTGCCTGAGAAGGAGAGAAAAAGAGTGCTGCAGATGGTCGCACCTGCCAAATTGATCGCGTTGGCAGCCAAAAACGGTCTTTCCAATGAGGAACAGGACACGGCTCTGGCAAACTACTGGATGCAAAAAAAACTCTCCCGGATAAGTGTAACGGATGAAGAAGCAAAGAGACGCTATGAAAAGATCAAAAAGATGGCCAAGAGATCTCAAAACAAGAAAAAACTTCCTGAGTATACGGAACTTGAGAAGAGTCTGAAGATGCAGATCGCACAAGAGAAGTTTATCGAGAAGTTAACAAAAAAAGCAAAGATCACATTGAAGTAAAGGAAGCAGTGAATATGTCTACAAAAGTGTTAGATACAGTAAATGCGGGTGTAGTTACCGGAGATGATCTCCAAACACTCTTTAGGATTGCAAAAGAGAATGAATTTGCCATTCCTGCAGTTAACGTGGTAGGAACCTCGTCGGTAAATGCTGTTATGGAGGCAGCTAAAAAAGTAAATTCTCCTGTCATTGTACAGTTCAGTAACGGCGGTGCAGCCTACTATGCGGGAAAAGGCATTCCTTCGGAAAAAGGTGCTGTTCTTGGAGCGATCTCCGGTGCACAGCATGTACATACTATGGCTGAAGCTTATGGTGTACCTGTAGTACTTCATACAGATCATGCAGCAAGAAAGCTGCTTCCATGGATCGATGCACTGCTTGATGCAAGTGAAACCCATTTTGAACGATATGGCAAGCCGCTCTACTCGTCGCATATGATTGATCTTTCGGAGGAACCGATCGAAGAGAATATTGCTACTTGTAAAGTGTACCTGGAACGTATGAGTAAAATAGGAATGACTCTGGAGATCGAGCTTGGAGTAACGGGTGGTGAAGAGGATGGTGTTGACAATACCAATATTGATAACGCTCTACTCTATACACAACCTGAGGAGGTTGCGTATGCCTATGAAGAACTGATGAAAGTCTCTGATAAATTTACTATTGCTGCATCGTTCGGGAATGTACACGGAGTATATAAACCGGGTAACGTAACGTTGACACCAAAGATCCTGGACAATTCTCAAAAGTACATTGAGGAGAAGTTCAGTACACGTCAAAAGCCTGTAGACTTTGTTTTTCATGGTGGCTCAGGTTCCGAGCTTTCGGATATCCGTGAGGCTATTGGTTATGGTGTTGTGAAGATGAATATCGATACTGATACCCAATGGGCATTTTGGGACGGTGTGCGTCAATACACAGCTTACTACCATGACTACCTGCAAGGCCAGATCGGCAATCCAGAAGGTGAAGACAAACCTAACAAGAACTACTATGATCCTCGAAAATGGCTTAGAGAAGGTGAGCTCTCTATGGTCAAGAGGCTTGAACAGGCATTTGAAGACCTTAATTGCGTAGGACGCAATTAAGAGGCATTGAGTACCGAATGTTTGGAAGAGGCAGCAAAGTTGCCTCTGAATCTACCTTCCCCTATTCAATCTATCTTTTTTGAAAATAAACAGTTCTATTTAAAACGTGATGACTTGATACACGCTGACTTTTCGGGGAACAAAGCACGTAAATTTCACTATTTTTTAACACATAGTTTTCCGCATATTAACAAGGTGGTCTCTTATGGTTCAGCACAGTCCAACGCTATGTACTCACTCTCAGTATTGGCAAAGATGAAGGGGTGGGTGTTTGAGTACTATGTGGATCATGTCGCAGACTATTTACAAGAAAATCCGCATGGGAACTATAGAGCAGCATTGCAAAACGGCATGGTGCTTCGACCAGCTCAGAAAACGGTTGCTGAGCTGGTCGAAGGGAAACCGGATATACTGTTTATCGAAGAAGGGGGGCGTCAACAAGAAGCTGTATACGGCATTAAGATATTGGCCCAGGAGATCATAGCCTGGCAAAGAGAAAATAATATAGAAAAACTTAATATATTTTTGCCATCGGGTACGGGGACGACGGCACTTTTTCTCCAAAAATCCCTCTTAACACTCAATGCTCAACGCTCAACGCTTGTATACACGACGCCATGTGTTGGAAATAAAGCTTATTTGAAGGAACAGTTTTTAATGCTGGAAGAAGATAAAGTATTCCACCCGACTATCTTGTGTTTGGAAAAAAAACACCATTTTGGCAAACTCTATAGAGAAAATTACGAAATTTGGCTAAAATTACAACAACAAACGGGCGTCCTGTTCGATCTGCTGTATGATCCTTTGGGGTGGCGGACACTGTTAGTCTATCCCGAAGTTTACAGCAAGCCGACACTTTATATCCACCAGGGGGGAGTGCTTGGCAATGAAAGCATGCTCCGACGATATGTGCGGAAATACCCGTCTGTCATGAGTGAATAATTAATGGGCACCTCTAATAACCCCATACGCCCATAATGGGTTTTGCAGATGTGAGATTTTGCAAGAGGCTTTCAAGTCCTAGCCAAAGCTAAGACGATGGAAGCATCTTGTGAAAGATCGCGTCTGCAAAGCCCACCCTTTGGGCAATGCCGGCTTTGCCCTATGCGGCGTTACACTTTTTCGACTTAGCTACGGCTAGGTCTGTAAAGTGTGCCTTGCCTAGAACAAAGCCGGCAATGTTATGAGCATATGGGGTTATTAAAGGTGCCCTAATAATGAATAGTGAATAGTTTTGGTATGCTTTCTTTTAGAAAGCTTTGATTAAAAAAGGTAGAAAATGAAAATATTGTACAGTAGTGATGATACATTTGAATCGAATTTCAATGAACTTTTAGAACGTGGCAAGATGGATATAGAGGGAGTAACCGGAATTGTTTCCGGATTGCTCAAAGAGATACAGACAGATGGAAACAGTGCACTTAAAGCACAGATTGCACGTTTTGACAGATGGGAACCGCAAAGTGATGATGACCTTCTGGTCTCAGTCGAAGAGATGGCAAAAGCATACGAGCGTATTGACCCCGCACTTCGTGAAGCCTTGCATCTGTCTTATGAGCGTATTGAAGCTTATCATCAGAAACTGATGCCAAAGACCTGGATGGACAAAGAAGAAAACGGAACTATCCTGGGACAAAAAGTAACGGCCGTAGACCGAGCAGGTCTTTATATTCCTGGTGGAAAAGCAGCCTATCCAAGCTCTCTTTTGATGAATGTGATTCCAGCACAGGTTGCGGGTGTAAAGGAGATCGTAGTCTGTACTCCGGCACCTGATAATGAACTCAATGAGCTGCTTCTTGCTGCATGCCACCTTTGTAAAGTCACCAATGTATTCAAAGTGGGAGGTGCATCAGCGATAGGAGCAATGGCGTATGGAACCGAGACTGTCCCGAAAGTTGATGTGATCACGGGACCAGGAAATATCTTTGTGGCAACAGCCAAGAAACTGGTGTATGGTGAAGTGAATATCGATATGATCGCAGGGCCTTCTGAGATCGGTATTCTGGCAGATGAGAGTGCCAAAGAGGACTATCTTGCGATCGATCTTCTTTCGCAGGCAGAACATGACGAAATGGCAAGTTCTATTCTTATTACCACCGACAGTGAGTTGGCAAACAAGGTCAGCGATAAAGTAGAGGAGTTTCTCAATACCCTTTCACGGGAAGATATTGCAAGAAAATCCATAGAAGAGCGTGGAGCGATCATTGTTACAAAAGATATGGACGAAGCGATTGAGCTGATGAATGAGATTGCTCCGGAACACTTGGAGGTAGTGACTAAAGATCCCATGACTTTGTTAGAGAAGATCAGACATGCGGGTGCCATTTTTCTTGGAGAGAATACACCGGAGCCTATTGGAGACTATATTGCAGGACCGAACCATACACTTCCGACAGGCGGTACGGCAAAATTCTACTCTCCTCTGAGTGTAGAGAACTTTCTGAAAAAATCTTCGATCATTATGATGAGTAGGCAGGGAATGGATGAGATCGGTGAGAAGTGTGCTTTAATCGCCAATACAGAAGGCTTGACAGCACATGAAGAGAGTGTTAGGATCCGTTTGAGAGACTAGCATCTTCTCTGTATATTCTCCATACTTGGTGAGAGTATGAAAAATATTATTTTTTTAAAAAACTGTTTACATGCAGTTTTTACCAGTTTTCTTACGGTTCTTGACCGATTAGAGACCTTTTGGCACGTCAGACAGGCATGAAGCTGATCTGATGCCTGTCGGATTTCCTCTGTAAATTACGTATAAAACATATTGTCGTACATAGATTTTGCCCAGGTAAATTGTGACTTGTGTTTGCCAAGAGTATTATCTCTCCAGTCTTCATCTGAGATAGTCTTGGCAAACTTTGTTTCTCCTTTGGAACCATATGTATATTCCGAAAGCAAAGAGATCTCACGTTGGGGCTTCATTGAAATCAGTGATACACAAAAAGTGATAGGTGATTTCCATTTTATCGCGTTTTTTCCGATGGCATCAGCAACCATTTTAGCTACATTGGCACCTTCAGTATAGGCGGTATTACCAGACTTTGAAAAGCCCATAGGTCTTAAGTCTCCACATCCGAAGATGTTATCATGCCCTTTGAAGCGATAGGTATAGACATCGAGGTTGGCTTCAATACGGTTGTAGGGAGTTTTGGTGGTCAGACCAAGTTTTTCAAGAAGCTTTGGTGCACGAACATTCGGGTAGAAAGCAGCATCTTCAAAAGGTATTTCATCAAATTCAGTCACTACAGTTTTTTTATCTAAGTCGATAGACTCTATTGTAGTCGAGGGCATATAGACAAGTTCTTCCTTGTATAGCTCTTTGAAAGCAGAAAGAAAGCCCTCTTCTTTGATAGTTACAGTATTGTTTGCATCAAGAATAACTACTTTGCCTTTTATTTTATTGCGTTTAATATGGTCAGCAAGCAGACAGGCCCGCTCATAAGGAGCAGGTAAACAACGATAGTTTCCGTTGGGTACGGTGATGATAAAGTTGCCGCCTTTAAAATGTTTGATTTTTCGTTTGAGTGTTAAATGTTCTGAACCGGGAATAAATGCCGGAGGATATTCTCGTTGGATACGTTTTTCAAATGCATTATCGCCTTTGCTCCATACGTAATAGTCATACTCTATGCCTGTAGCAAAAACAAGGTAGTCATAGTGCAGATCACCTTTGGTAGTTGAGAGGATATTCTCTTTGGCATTGAGTCCTGTCGCTTCGGCTTGCAGGTAGGTGTAGTTATGGTTATTCGCTGCATCAATAAAGCTGTGAGTTAAAAACTCCAGGTCAACCAAATCAAAGAGCCAGGCATTGCTGGCAGGGCAGGATACAAAGTGATCACGTTTTTCAACCAGTGTTACATTTGCGTGTGGCACATACTCTTTGACATGTTTGGCAAAGGAGAGTCCTGACCACCCCCCGCCTACTACTACAATATGAGGACCTTTTGAAGGTTTTTTGTTTGTTTGTGGTATTTGGGTGTTTTTTGAAGGCTCTGCTTTCATCATGGAAGAGAGCGACAAGAATGCAATGAGTGAACTTTTAAAAAGGTCTCTGCGTTTCATAGGAAATCCTTTTTTTTTGAAATAAAAAAGGATTATAACATAGATGAGATTATTGCTAATTTTAAAAATGTATTTTTTGTTGAATTATTTAAAGGAAAATGAGAATTGTTTGCCATACTATTTTGGTGGTCAGGATGATTTCCTTGTATCATGTACTAAGAAAGAGATGGAGAAGAGGATAAAGACTTGAACTATTTCCTGCAAAAGTATAAATAGCAGTTGTGTTTTTATAGAGAGAAGGATGATAATAAAAAAGAGCAGATATCCAATAAGGGTTTAGAAAATTGCATTTTGGTGCGGACAAGAGGACTCGAACCTCCACGGGATTGCTCCCACTAGAACCTGAATCTAGCGCGTCTACCAATTCCGCCATGTCCGCATGATTATCTGGAATTTGTGATTATAAAAAAGAAGTGGCGCGGCGGACGAGACTCGAACTCGCGACCCCCTGCGTGACAGGCAGGTATTCTAACCAACTGAACTACCGCCGCACCTGAACCTAAAAAGGTTGAAAAGTATTTTACCTTTTTTTCTTTAAAAAAGGTTATGGTGGTCGCTACAAGACTCGAACTTGTGACATCTACCTTGTAAGGGTAGCGCTCTACCAACTGAGCTAAGCGACCGAAAATGGCGACCCCTAGAGGATTTGAACCTCTGTGACTACGATGAAAACGTAGCATCCTTGGCCACTAGATGAAAGGGTCATCTAGATCCAAACAGTCACATATTGTATGGTGGTCGCTACAAGACTCGAACTTGTGACATCTACCTTGTAAGGGTAGCGCTCTACCAACTGAGCTAAGCGACCAACGAAGTGATTGTTTTGGTGGTGACCCGTCTAGGATTCGAACCTAGGGCCCACTCCTTAAAAGGGAGTTGCTCTACCAACTGAGCTAACGGGTCACAGTGACGAAAAGTGTGAATGGCGCGGCGGACGAGACTCGAACTCGCGACCCCCTGCGTGACAGGCAGGTATTCTAACCAACTGAACTACCGCCGCACATTACACATGGTGGTGACCCGTCTAGGATTCGAACCTAGGGCCCACTCCTTAAAAGGGAGTTGCTCTACCAACTGAGCTAACGGGTCACACGACTTATGCAGATTTTCTGAATAAGTGGACGGAATTATAGCCAAGACCGTCTTTATTGTCAAGAGATTTTTACAAAAACCGAAAAAATTTTCAAATATTCAGTTTTACAGCAAGTTTTTTAACGGCATACTGAACAGACTGCTCCTGTACCGATTCCCTGTTCCCTTTAAAGATGCAGTGGTATATCTCTTTCTCTCCCGGTGTCAGAACACCTATATAGACAGTACCTACCGGTTTGAACTTAGTTCCTCCAGCAGGTCCGGCAATACCGGAGACGGCGATGGCATAGTCTGCGTTTGCCATTTTTACAATACCGTCAAGCATCTGAGAGACACACTCTCTGCTTACAGCACCATAGTTTGCCAATACTTCATCCTCAACACCAAGCCAGAGATGTTTGATCTCATTTGAGTAAGTGACACAGGAACCGTTCAGTACGTTTGAAGCACCCGGGATCGCAGTAAAAGCTGCAGCGATCCTTCCCCCTGTACAGCTTTCTGCAAATGTGATCGTCTCTTCTCTTTTTTCCAGTTCTCTGATGATATTTTCTACTGATTTCTTTAGTTTCTTCATGATAAAATTGTACCAAAAGTAGCCTCTAATAGACATTTGGATATAATCACACGATAATATAAAAGGGGCGACCCTAAAAAGGTATTATCGACTATGGATTATAAAGAGACACTTCTCCTCCCCAAAACAGACTTTCCGATGCGTGGAAATCTTCCTGCGAATGAACCAAAAAAGTATAAGCACTGGTTTGATACCAACATTTATGAACAGATGAAAACCAAACGTGAAGGTGCTCCTGTATTTACGCTTCATGATGGTCCTCCTTATGCCAATGGTGATATTCACATCGGGCATGCTCTCAACAAAATTCTTAAAGATATTATCCTGAAGTATAACTATTTTCAGGGGAAAGCAGTTCGTATGACACCAGGCTGGGACTGTCACGGCCTGCCTATAGAACAGAAAGTTGAAGAGAAACTCGGAAAGTCCAAGAAGGAAGCAATGCCAACCGAGCAATTCAGGGAACTCTGTAGAGAACATGCAGCAAAGTTCATTGATATTCAAAGAGACGGTTTTAAATCACTTGGAGTAATTGCTGACTGGGAGAACCCCTATGTAACTATGGATTTCAAGTTTGAAGCGAATATTTACAGGACCTTGTGTGAAGTAGCCAAGAGAGGATTGCTTGTGGAGCGCCATAAGCCGATCTTCTGGTCATGGGCAGCACAGACGGCACTGGCAGATGCAGAGGTTGAGTATGAAGATAAAGAGGATTACTCGATCTACGTACATTTTGAGCTTTCCGATGCGGCAAAAGAGAGGGTAGGGGTTGAAGGAAAAGCCGGGCTGGTTATTTGGACGACGACACCCTGGACACTGCCGGCCAATACTGGTATTTCCATTAATCCTGATGAGATGTATGTACTTACCGATGACGGACATATCGTTGCAGAAGCACGTTATGATGCCATGATCGAAGAGGGAGTTGTCAGCGGTCATGCTTCACGGAAGATTGCTGCTACAGAAATGGAAGGGTTACTGGCGATAAACCCGCTGAACGGCCGCCCTTCAAAAGTAGTTCTTGGTGAACATGTATTGATGGATGGTGGTACCGGGTGTGTACACACAGCGCCAGGGCATGGTGAAGATGACTATAAAGTAGGGCTTAAATATGGTCTTGAAGTGCTTATGCCTGTGAATGAGAAAGGACTTTATGATGAATCGGTCGTAGGGTTGAACCTTCTGCCTGAGCCTGAAAAGTTTGTGGGAATGCATATTTTTAAAGCCAATGAGCCGATCCTTGAGCTTTTAGGAGACAATTTACTGAAAGTCAGCAAGTTCACACACTCTTATCCTCACTGTTGGAGAACGAAAAAGCCTCTCATCTACAGAGCGACCAATCAGTGGTTTATATCAATTGACGATAAAGCGGAAGGTTCTGACAAGACTTTAAGGGACGCAGCACTGAATGCCATTGAATCTGTCGAGTTCTATCCGGCTACGGCTAAAAACAGACTGCAGCCTATGATTGAAGGAAGGCCGGACTGGTGTATCTCCCGTCAGAGAAGCTGGGGTGTACCTATTGCCTTTTTCCGGGTCAAGAGTACCAAAGAGGTAATCTTTGATGAAGATGTGCTTGAACATGTAGCATCACTCTTTGATGTATATGGTGCAGACGCATGGTACTCTATGAGCATCGCAGAGCTTTTGCCTGAAGGCAGCAGATACAATCCTGACGAGCTTGAGAAGATCGAAGATATTCTGGATGTATGGTTTGACAGCGGTTCGACATGGAATTCGGTACTGAGTTCGGGTAATTATGATGCAGGAAACTATCCGGCATCACTTTACATTGAAGGAAGTGACCAGCACAGAGGGTGGTTCCAGTCTTCACTGCTTCTAAGCAGCGCAATCAACCAGATCTCTCCATATGAGACATTGATCACCCATGGTTTCACTGTCGATGAGAAGGGTGAAAAGATGTCCAAATCCAAAGGGAATGTTGTTGCTCCGGATAAAGTTATCAGGCAGTATGGCTCTGAGATACTCAGGCTGTGGGTTGCACTTTCAGATTATCAGACGGATTTGAAGATCTCTGACGGTATATTGAAGCAGACAGCAGAACAGTACAGAAAGATAAGAAATACTTTCAGGTTTCTGCTTGCCAATGTGAATGACCTGGATACTGTAGTGGCACAGGAAGCTTACGGAGAGCTGGATAGGTGGATATTTAATAAAGCAAGAGAAGTCTTTGCTTTGGTTAAAACGAGTTTTGACAGCAATGATTTTCTTAAAGGTTTTGCAACGCTCAATCACTTCATTACCAATGAGTTGAGCGGTATCTATATGGATATTACCAAAGACAGGCTTTATTGTGAGGCAAAAAACTCTGATGTCAGACGTGCAACACAATCTACGATGCTTCTTATTGCCAAGGCGATGTTGGGGTTGGTAGCTCCGGTACTTACCTATACTGCAGATGAGATCCTGGAGTATGCTCCGGCTATTTTCAAAGGGGGAATGGAGAATGTGTTTGATCTTGTCTATGAACCGCTTCCTGAAGTAGCTGCAAGTTTCAATGATGCGATTTTGCTTGAAGCCAGAGAGAAGTTCTCCGAAGCGATCGATTCCCTCAAGAAGGAGAAGATCATCAAATCAACACTTGAGCTTGAAATAGCAGGAGAGAGAGAAGCACTGCCAATCAGTGAAGATAAAGATATTGAAGACTGGTTTGTTGTTTCGGCTGTGAAAACAAGCAGTGAGGGAGATGAAGTGGCTTCTTTCGAAGTAGATGGCAAGACCTTTACTGTTCACAAGGCAACAGCGGCGAAGTGTCCAAGATGCTGGAGATTTACAAGCAGTTCTGAAGAGTGTGTCTGTGAACGTTGTGCAAGTGTTGTTGGAGAAGAGGCATAATGTTCGATCTCTCCCAACCTGTCCAACTGAGTGTGATCATCGGTTCGATCGTTTTTGTTTTTGGGTTGGTGGGAATTGGTCTGGCTATTGTTGCATACTATAAAAAGAAGTTCGATATTAAATAAGGATAAACAGTGATAACATTAAAAGAAGCATTAACAAAGTCTGCTGAGGAGTTGGCAATATTGCGACAGGAGCTTGAGGCAAAGGCAAAAGAGAGCGGTCTTAATGCGTATGTCGGTTTTGAAAGTTCGGGTGAAGGCGTACCTATTCTTATTAAAGACAATATTCAGGTAAAAGACTGGTCTGTCACTTCGGGTTCAAAGATCCTTCAAGGGTATATCGCACCTTATGAAGCAACAGCAGTTAAAAATTTGAAAGCTAAAGGAATGATGGCCTTTGGACGTGCAAATATGGATGAGTTTGCGATGGGGTCAACCACTGAGAGCTCCTGCTATGGACCAACGAAGAATCCGTACGGCGAAGAGAGGGTTCCGGGAGGAAGTTCCGGCGGATCGGCTGCAGCAGTAGCGGGAGGTATCGCTATTGCTGCTCTCGGATCCGATACAGGAGGGTCTATCAGGCAGCCTGCAGCCTACTGCGGATGTGTCGGGATGAAACCAACTTATGGACGTGTCAGCCGTTTTGGTCTTGCTTCCTATGCGTCAAGTCTTGATCAGATCGGACCTATCACACAGAATGTGGAGGATGCGGCTATTCTTTATGATGCAATTAAAGGGCATGATGACAAAGACTCTACCTCTGCGGATTTTGAGATAGAAGATATCGCGAACAATCTCAACCCGGATGTAAAGTTGACTATTGCAGTGATAGACTCCTATGTAGAAGCGGCAGATGCCGACATCCAAAAAGCTTTTGCCGATACTGTAGCAAAACTGGAAGCGGCAGGACATACCATTGTCCGCAGGGAGATGAGTAATACAAAATATGATATTGCTACATACTATATCTTGGCTACAGCAGAAGCAGCGACAAACTTGGCACGCTATGACGGTGTACGCTATGGCACCCGGGCAGAGTCCAAAACAACCGAAGAACTTTTCTATAATACAAGAAGTGAAGGTTTTGGAGAAGAGGTTAAAAGACGTATTTTGTTAGGGAACTTTGTGCTTTCATCAGGTTATTATGATGCTTATTATGTGAAAGCACAAAAAGTCAGACACCTCATACGGGATGAGTATAACAAGATATTTGAAGATGCAGATCTTATTCTTTCGCCTGTTGCACCAAGTGTAGCACCGAAGATAGGTGCACTGCATGATCCGCTTGAGATGTATAAGTCAGATATGTATACATTGGGTGTAAACCTTGCAGGATTGCCGGGTATTTCACTCCCTGTCGGAAAAAACAGTGAAGGTATGCCGATTGGGCTTCAGCTTATTGCCAAAGCTTTTGATGAAAAAACACTTTTTAACGGTGCTGCAAGTATGGAAAAAGCAGTTAACTATACTAAATAAATAAAGGAAAATTATGAGAATCAAAAAAAGAGCATTGACATTTGAAGATGTATTACTGGTACCACAACACTCTACTGTATTGCCTAAAGAAGTAAGTGTCACAACACAACTTACCAAAAGGGTTTCTCTTAATATTCCTATTGTTTCAGCAGCAATGGATACTGTAACAGAATTCAAAGCAGCGATCGCGATGGCAAGGCTTGGAGGGATCGGTGTGATCCATAAAAATATGGATGTAGCCACACAGGCACTTCAGGTTAAAAAAGTAAAAAAGTCTGAGAGCGGGATCATTATAGATCCGATCTTCATCGGTCCTGATGCAACGGTGGCTGAAGCAGATGCATTGATGGGCGAATACAGGATCTCAGGTGTACCTGTGGTTGATGATGCGCAGATACTTATCGGTATTATAACCAACCGTGACATGCGCTTTATTACTGATATGTCATTAAAGGTAAAAGAGGTTATGACACCTGCACCGTTGGTTACTGCTAAGAAAGGTACCACTCTTGAAGAAGCGGCAAAGGTACTTCAAAAACATAAGATCGAAAAGCTTCCAATCGTAGATGACGATGGAAAACTGATAGGTCTTATTACTATCAAAGATATTGAAAAGAAAGAGCAGTATCCTCATGCGAATAAAGATGAATTCGGACGTCTCAGGGTAGCAGCGGCTATCGGTGTGGGACAGCTTGAACGTGCCAAAGCATTGGTAGAAGCGGGGGTTGATGTGATTGTTCTTGATTCTGCGCATGGACACTCCCAGGGGATCATGGATACAGTACAGCTTATCAAAAAAGAGTTGGATGTTGATGTGATCGCCGGAAATATTGCTACAGGTGAAGCTGCGAAAGATCTTATTGAAGCAGGTGCAGATGGTGTTAAAGTAGGGATCGGACCAGGTTCTATCTGTACAACACGTATTGTTGCAGGTGTTGGTGTACCTCAGATCTCTGCTATTGATGAAGTGGCACAGGTTGCACATCAGTATGGTGTACCTGTTATTGCAGACGGAGGTATTAAATACTCCGGGGATGTAGCAAAAGCATTGGCAGTAGGTGCCAGTTCGGTCATGCTCGGATCTGCGTTGGCCGGAACCTATGAAGCACCAGGTGAGATGATCATCTACAACGGTCGTCAGTTCAAAGAGTATAGAGGGATGGGGAGTATCGGTGCGATGACAAAAGGAAGTACCGACAGATATTTTCAGGAGGGAACAGCAGCAGATAAGTTAGTTCCGGAAGGGATCGAAGGGCGTGTACCGTATCGTGGGAAGATCGCAGATGTTATCCATCAGATGATCGGTGGGCTTAGATCTTCTATGGGGTACTGCGGTTCTGAGAGCATCAAGATATTCTGGGAGAAAGCGGAGTTTGTCGAGATCACTGCAGCGGGACTTAAGGAGAGTCATGTACATGACGTTACCATTACAAAAGAGTCACCAAACTATCACGGTTAAAAAACTTTCTTTCGTTGCACCTTTTAAGGTGTAACTCTCTTTCCCGCCAAAGTGCAGTTATATTAAAATTTTCGAACTGTATCAAATCTATAGGCAAGCGTAAAGTATGTTTTATTATACATAGACCTATTACCCTTAAGAGTATCAATAATACTATATAAAGATATAAATAGAATACAAGTAATCATAAGCTATAATTTATATAAATATTTTAAATTAAGGAAACTTAGAATGCATGAACAGACCTTAGCGATCCATGCCGGATATGAAAAAGATGCACAGGGAACCATGGCGGTACCGATCTATCAGAGTACTGCGTATGAGTTCAGAGATACGGAACATGCAGCAAATCTATTCTCTCTCAAAGAGCTTGGCAATATCTATACCCGTTTGATGAACCCTACAACAGATGTATTCGAAAAGCGTTTTGCTGCACTTGAGGGAGGAGCTGCCGCGATCGGTACAGCTTCAGGGATGGCGGCGATCTTTTATGCCATTGCCAATGTAGCTGAAGCCGGAGACAACATTGTTGTTGCAAAGCAGGTGTATGGCGGAACGACAACATTGACAGGGCATACCATTAAACGTTTTGGGATTGAAACACGTTACTTTGATGTGACAGATCCATCCCAGATAGAACCTCTTCTCGATGAAAAGACGAAGCTGATCATTTTTGAAAGTATCACCAATCCGAGTATTGATGTGGCTGACATTGAAGCGATTGTAGCAGTTGCAGACAGACATGGTATTTTGACATGTGTAGACAACACGGTGGCAACACCGGTACTTTGCAAGCCGCTTGCATATGGTGTTGACCTGACTGTACACAGTACCAGTAAATATACAACCGGTCAGGGGTTGGCATTAGGCGGGATCATTGTTGAACGCAAGGATCTGGTAGAAAAGATTAAAGGTAACGACCGTTACTACCATTTCAATGAACCTGATGCCAGCTATCACGGGCTTGTCTACAGTGACCTTCCGCTTCCTTTGTTTACGTTGAGAGTAAGACTGGCATTGCTTCGTGATCTTGGCGGTGCACCAAGTCCGTTCAATTCATGGCTGCATATTCAGGGATTGGAGCATCTGCCGCTTCGTATGAGACAGCATTCCGCCTCAGCCTTAAAGATTGCAGAGTTCCTTGAATTACATCCGAAGGTCAAAAAAGTGAATTATCCGGGGTTGAAAAGCTCTCCGCAGCATGGATTGATTGAAAAATATTTTAAAGAGGGTATGGCAAGCGGACTGCTCTCTTTTGAAGTAGAAAGCAAAGAGACAGCACAGCAGATCGCAGACGCTACAGAGATCTTCTCGGTCGTAGTCAACATTGGTGACAGCAAATCGATCATTACACACCCTGCAAGTACGACACATCAGCAGCTCTCACCGCAGGAACTTATCGACGCAGGTGTACCGGGTGGACTTATCAGGCTCAGTATCGGGCTTGAAGATACGCAGGATCTCATTGAAGATCTGAAAAAAGCATTAGAATAAGATGTATGATGGGTGTTGCAAAGTATTGCATAAAAAAATTTGCATACAATTGCACGTCAGCAGAAAGAGATAATCTGTTTTGAGCATCAAAAAATACGTTGGCAAACGCACCCTACAAGTTTAAATATGATAAAATGTTGCACTTAAATCCTATCACAAAAGCCGTGTATGAAAATAGAAACCAAAACAGCACATTTCAGTTCACCACTTTACCTTGAGAGCGGACGTATCTTGGAGCCGTATGAGATCGCTTATGAGACCTACGGTGAACTTAATGAAGAGAAATCCAATGTCATACTTGTCTGTCATGCACTCAGTGGTTCACATCATGCGGCCGGTACGTATGAAGGGGACAGAAAACCGGGCTGGTGGGATGGACTTATCGGAGACGGTAAAGCAATAGATACGACCAGATATTTTGTGATCTGTACCAATGTGATTGGTTCATGTTTTGGGAGTACAGGTCCTATGAGTGAGAGTTACCCCTCACTGGAACCGTACCGGCTTAAATTCCCTGTTGTGACCATTAAAGATATGATCCGTGCACAGATGCATCTGCTCTCAGATCTTGGTATCTACCATGTACGTGCTGTCATCGGAGGTTCTATGGGTGGCATGCAGGCACTGCAGTTTGCTGTGGATTATCCCAACTTTGCAGATGACATCATTTCGCTGGCAGCAACGTATGCTACACGACCGTGGACAATAGCGTTCAATAAAGTGGCAGTTGAAGCCATACGTCGGGATCCAAGATTCAAGCATGGGAATTATGCTAAAGATGATTTTAAAGAAGAAGGGTTGGACGGATTGGCGGTCGGGCGTATTGCGGGGCATATTTCCTACCTTTCTCCCGATTCAATGGATGAGAAGTTTGGACGAAACTATGTGAGTAATGATGGGCTTTTTGAACTTTTCGGCCGTTATGAAGTAGAACGCTATATGGAGTATAATACCAATAACTTCTCTACGATCTTTGATCCGCTTTCCTATCTTTACATTGTGAAAGCGATCAATACCTTTAACTTGAGCCGCGGGTATGATTCTCTGTATGATGCAGTCTCCCGTATCAAGGCAAGAGTGCATCTGGTCAGCTTCTCTTCAGACTATCTTTTTTTCCCTTCAGAGATGGAACATATTGCCAAAATGCTGGAACGTAATGGGCAAGAGTATACTTACCTGGAAGTAGAGAGCAGTTATGGGCATGATGCATTTTTGGTAGAACTGGATAAATTTGATCAACACATCAAAGATGTGTTGAAGTGAAGGTTTATGGTAAGGTGCTCTTGCTTTGCAAGAAAGGCATAATTAATAATGAATAGTGAATAATTTTGGTATGCTTGCTTTTAGAAAGCTTATATTATTTGTAGGGTGCATACTTACGCACCATTAAGGTGTACGAATGAAAACTGAAACATTTGAAGAGAAATTGGCGTACTCCAAGCAGCTGCTTGAGAAACTGATGGACCCGGAGATCACACTTGAAGAGTCAGTAAAACTTTATGAAGAAGGTTTGAAAAATATCAAAGAGGCAGAAAAGCTGATTGAAGAGGCAAAGATGAAGATCTCCTTGATCGATCAGGCGAACCAGCAAAACGAAAGTGAATTGTAATGGCAAAGAAACTGGTAGTAGCGGCACTGCAGCTGCCTACACTGGGTATGAATGCTACACGTTTGGAATTCTATCTGAAAAAAGCGACAGAACGCGGTGCACAGGTTATGCTGCTTGGAGAGTATGTACTTAATCATTTTTATAAAGAACTTGCCTCTATTTCCAAAAGTATGGTTAAGGCACAAACAAAAAAACACCTGGAATTGCTCAAGGAGCTTTCAGTCAAATATAATATCGTCTTTGTGGCACCGATCATTCTTGTTAAAAAAGACGGTTACTATAAAACAATTGTCAAAATCACTCCGAAGAATACACGTTATTATGAACAGCAGATCCTGTTACCTTATGAACATTGGAATGAAAAGGCATTTTTCTCTAATGTCATTAAGCCACTCAAAGACCCTATGGTCTTCAAGCTCAAAGGTTTCAAGATCATGGTGATGGCAGGGTTTGAGATGCATTTCGACCCTTTCTGGAAAAAAGTAATGGAGAAGAAGATTGATCTGGTCCTGCTTCCTACGGCATCGACATTCGGTTCACATAACAGGTGGCGCGAGATCATCAAGACCAAAGCATTTTTGCACGGGTGTTTTATTTTGCGTGCCAACCGTTTGGGTGAGTACAGCGATGAAAATGTCAAGTGGAAATTCTATGGTGATACGATGCTGGTCTCTCCTGATGGTGAAGTTGAGATGATGCTGGAAGACAAAGAGTCGATGCTTGTAGAAGTGATCGATAAAAAAGAGGTGATCGGACACCGTAAAACATGGCAGTTTGAAAAAGCTCTTAATGAGCATGAAGTATAAGCAGGAGAGGAAAGTATGATACAAGAAGAGTATTTCAACCGACAGATACAGTTATGGGGTGAGGCAACACAAAAGAGTCTGCAAAAGAAGAAGATCGCTATCATTGGTTCAGGTGGACTTGGTTCTACCCTGGCAATGGCACTGGGTACTTCAGGAATCGGTGAGATTCACTTGGTAGATTTTGATACAGTCTCCAATCATAATATCCATAGACAGATCGCTTTTACACTTGAAGATGAAGGCCTGAATAAAGCCAAGACCATTGCAAAGCTTCTGGAGCGTAAAAATCCTTTTGTCAAAGCTGTGGCTTTCGATATGCCTTTTGATGATTTTAAAGAGATGGGAAACAGTTATGATCTGATTCTGGATGCAACAGACAATCTTCCGGTACGCTCTGAGATAGACAGGTATGCAAAAGCAACCGGCAGACCATGGATCTATGCCAGTGTGGAAGAGTTCAACGGCCAGGTCTGCTTCTTTGAAGAAGCAAATTTTCAGGTATTCAATATCTCTGACCACAAGCCTGGAGGCATTGCTGCACCGATCGTCATGCATATTGGATCACTCCAGGCAAATTTTGCATTGCGTTATCTTGCAGGGCTTCCTGTTGTGAAAGATAAGCTCTATTACCTCTATTTTAATAACGAGGGTGAACTTGTTACACAGAAGTTTGGAATGCCAAAAGCATAATAGTGATAGAATTGTAAAAATTTAAAAGGACATGATTATGAAACTGAGCATCGCACTATTTTCAGCTGCTGTGGCCTTTTCTTTTGTCGGATGTACACAGGAGACACAGAACTCGTTAAGCCGTTCTCTGCAGAACTGGACAGGGACAAACGGTGTTCTTGATGTGTATGCAGGAGACAAACTGGTACATAAATTTATCAAGATCGATAAGGTTTCAACTGCCTATGGAACAAATGACGGAAAAATGAGACCGTACCGTTATGGATATGGTGTAGATGATCTGAATTTCAACGGGAAGGCAGATCCGGGAGAGAAGAAGGTCTATTTTGAGTTCTCAGACTACTCCACCTCATATATATTTTATGAAAGAAACACCAAATAGAAAAGGAAAGATAAATGATGAGAATTGTAGCAACAAATGAAGCACCGGAAGCGATCGGCCCTTATTCTCAGGCGATCGTAGCAAACGGACTGGTATATACATCGGGACAGATCGCCTTGATGCCGGACGGTACGATGGAAACACGGGGGATCGAGTATCAGACCAAGCAGGTATTGAAAAATCTCTATTATGTACTGAAAGAAGCGGGTTCAGGATTTGATCATGTTATTAAAACAACCATCTATTTGGCTGATATGGATGATTTTAGCAAAGTGAATGAGATATATGAACACTATTTTGGAGACCACAAGCCGGCAAGGAGTACAGTAGCAGTGAAGACCCTTCCTAAAAATGCTTTGGTTGAGATAGAGTGTATTGCATTTGCAGATAAACACGTTGATTTTGGATAATGTGACATACTTTAAAAAAATATTAAACATTGATTGGGTATAATCACGAACTTTTTAAAATATACAGATAGTAAAGGGTTTGCAATGTACGCAATCATTAAAGCAAGTGGCCAACAATTCAAAGTGCAAGAGGGTGATATCATCTGTTTTGACAACATGGGTCTTGAGCCAAAAGCAGCAGTAGAATTCAAAGAAGTTCTTGCTGTAGATAACGGTGAATTAACAGTAGGTACTCCTTTTGTAGAAGGTGCTGTTGTTAAAGGTGAGGTGATCAACGAAGGTAGAGACAAGAAAGTGATCATCTATAAGAAAAGAAGAAGAAAAGATTCAAAGCTCAAAAGAGGTTTCAGAAGAGACTTTACAAGAGTTAGAATTACTAAAATCGCATAAGTATTTATAGAAGGAGCAAGATATGGCACACAAGAAAGGTCAAGGGTCAACCCAAAACAACCGTGATTCCGTCGGACGTCGTCTAGGCGTTAAAAAATTTGGTGGTGAGAAAGTAATCCCAGGTAATATTATCATCAGACAAAGAGGAACAAAAGTTCATCCTGGAAATGGTGTTGGTATGGGTAAAGACCACACTATCTTTGCACTTGTTGAAGGTGTAGTTAAATTTGAGAATAGAAGCAGAAGTCAAAAGAAAGTTTCTGTTATTCCTGCATAATATCCTAATTATCAGTATACCTTCAGGTGTACTGGTAATACTTCCTTGTTTTCCATAATTTTTTTACAATGTTGTGTTGAAGCAGCTGAAATCAATACGGCTCCTCTATCACGAGTAGATGACGGCATCTATTGCGTCCCAGAAACCATCCTTCATAATAATCTATATTTTGGTTAAAGAGTCTATGGGATTTTGTATAGGTTCCTTTGGCAGTTTCGCATCCGTCTCTGATACCTTTTTTGTAGATATCGGAGAGATCTTTTCCGAATGAGACACCACTGTAGGTATAGCCACCGAAATAGTGTGGAGTATTATTGGATTTGCATGCAGGTAAAAAGAGGATAAGCCCTCCTGTAATAAGTGTTGAAAGTGTGATTATTTTCATTTTGTAGTGATTGTTCCTTTTCTCTTTTTTGAATATAGCACTTGGTCAATTATATCAAAACTGTGTGAATTTGGGTATAATTCCGTAATTCATTCTACCATCTGAAATGACAGGATGGTTTTTTATAGTAAATAAAGGTAAATATATGTTTGTAGACAGTGTAGAGCTGACGATCAGTTCCGGTAAAGGTGGTGCAGGTGCCATTTCGTTCTGGACAGAAAAATTTGTGATAAAAGGTGGTCCGGACGGAGGTGACGGGGGTCGCGGCGGTTCAGTATTCTTTAAGGTGGACAACAACACAGACACGCTCTCCGGACTGCGGGGAAGAAACCATATCAAAGCTGAGAATGGTCGTCCTGGTGAAGGGCGTAAACGTTACGGAAGAAAAGGTGAGGATGTTACCATTACAGTTCCCCCTGGTACAGTAGTGATCGATATGGAGACAGGAGAAGAGTTGCTTGACCTGGTGGAAGAGGGCACAGTGGTAAAATTTCTTGAAGGCGGGAAGGGTGGTCTTGGCAATATGCACTTTAAAAGCTCGACGAACCAAAGACCTACCTATGCCCAGCCAGGCCTTCCGGGTATTACCAAACATGTCAGACTGGAGATGAAACTTATTGCAGATGTAGGGCTTGTAGGGTATCCGAATGTGGGTAAATCAACGCTTATTTCAACACTTTCCAATGCAAGACCGGAAGTAGCCAACTATGAATTCACAACATTGACACCAAAGCTTGGAGTGGTGCACATTGGTGATTATGATTCCTTTATGATGGCGGATATCCCGGGGATAATTGAAGGAGCGAGTGACGGACGAGGGTTGGGATTGGAGTTTCTTAAACATATTGAGCGTACCAAGACGCTGCTTTTAATGATTGATGCAGCAAACTATAGAGAGATGAAATATCAGTATAAGACACTTTTGGTGGAACTGGAGCGCTATTCAGAGATTTTGGCAACTCGTAAGCATGCTGTTGCCATAACCAAGATCGATGCATTATCACAGGATGAAGTGAATACCTTGACAGAACAATTTTTTAAAGATATTGATCTCACTCCCAATGATACACTTGGAAAGTATAATGCCGATATGGACTATATCAGTTATGGTTTCAAGACAGACTTTGGTGTGAAGCTTCCTGAAAAAAAGCCTCTGTTTGTAATGCCAGTCTCTTCCGTTGCCCATATTAATACAGAGGCATTACGTTATGCTTTGGGGGACTTTATTAAAAATGTTGAAGCAGAGAACAAGGAAGTATAGTGCGTCTGGTTATTAAAGTCGGTTCTCATGTCCTTACAGAAAACAGTACTATTGTCAAAGAGCGTATGATGGCACTGGTCAAGTTTGTCTCTGAGCTTAAAGAGTATAACTATGAAGTGATACTTGTCAGTTCCGGTGCGGTGGCAGCAGGATATACACTGTTGCCACTGGATAGAAGTTCGGTAGCAAACAGGCAGGCTTTGGCTGCGATCGGTCAGCCGTTACTGTTGAAAATGTATCAGGAGAAGTTTGCAAAATTCGGTTTTCTCTGTTCCCAGATACTTTTGAGTGCAGATGTTTTTGACTCACGCAAAGCAACGGCATATGCCAAAGTGGCGATCGATACTCTGCTTGCAAACGGTGTAGTACCTATTATTAATGAAAATGATACAGTGAGTATCGAAGAGCTGGTTTTTGGTGACAACGACAGGCTTTCTGCGCATGTAACACACTATTTTGATGCACAGATGCTGGTGATCCTCTCAGATATCGATGCATTCTATAATAAAGATCCGAACTGTTACGGTGATGCTGTACGGCGTCCTGTAGTTACTCATATCAGTGCAGAGGAACTTGCTGCTGAGCATACACCCAACAATGAGTTTGCCACAGGTGGTATCGTAACTAAATTGCAATCGGCAGACTTTTTGATGAAACATGGCAGAGAGATGTTCCTCGCAAGCGGATTTGACCTTAGTGATGCAAGATCTTTCCTGTTGGAAAAAGTACATAAAGGCGGTACACTGTTCAAGTCGCCCAATAAATGAAAGGATGGTTTTGAATAAAAAAATTGTCTATATGGGTACGCCCCATTATGCTCAAGAGATACTAGGGACTTTGATACAGTCTGAAGATATGGATGTGATATTGGTGATTACACAGCCTGACAGACCTGTAGGACGTAAAAAGGTTATGACACCACCGCCGGTAAAAGAGTTGGCAACGGAACATAGTATTGAAGTACTGCAGCCTAATCGCCTGAGTGATGCGGGGATCGAAGAGGCGATCAGGCATGTAAAACCGGACTTCATTGTTGTGGCTGCATTTGGCCAGCTTTTGCCCAGATCCATTCTTGACATTGCTCCGTGCATTAATCTGCATGCTTCATTGCTGCCACAGTATCGCGGTGCATCACCGGTACAACAGTCTCTACTTAATGGTGATAAAGTGACCGGAGTCACTTCTATGCTGATGGAAGAGGGGCTGGATACGGGACCAATACTGGAAAAAATTATTTTTGAGATTCCCCGGGATATGCGTCTGCATGCACTGATGGAGCAGCTTACCAAAGATGCCTGTACCCTGACACTCTCTACACTGAGAAACTTTGAAAATATCACACCACAACCTCAGGATGGATCCAAAGCAACACTTTGTAAGAAGATCCGAAAGAGTGATGGAGAGGTTGACTTTTCCGATGCGGAGGAAGTTTATAATAAATACAGAGCATTTGAAGGCTGGCCCGGAATCTTTGCTGCCAACGGTACGAAATTTGACAATGTGACGTTGCTGGAAAGAGATATAGCACATACCCCTTTTGAGATTTTGTCTTTTGAAGGAGATGAAGTGATCGTAGGGTGTGGAAAAGGAAGTTTGAAGATCGGTACGCTGCAGCCTGTTTCCAAAAAACCGATGAGCGCCAAAGCTTACAGTGTGGGAAGGGGGTTGAAAGTTGGAGATCATCTGTTGAATGGAGAAATATCTTGAAGGGCCCTCAAGATACAATGCTGACGCCGGGTAAAGCTGTGCAGTCGCCTCATCTGACCAGTCACATGGAAAACTTTGATATCCTTTCTTTTCCAAAACTTGCCTCAACACAAAAGTATCTTGTTGAGGCACTCAGGGAAAAGAAGCTTCAGCCTCCTGCTGCAGTAGTCACGGAAGAACAGTATGCAGGAGTGGGAAGCAGAGAGAACAGCTGGGAAGGAGAAAGAGGCAGTTTTTTTGCTTCGATTGCTCTTCATATTGCAGATCTGCCTGAAGATCTTCCTCTCTCTTCAGCCTCCATATATTTTTCTTTTCTTATGAAAGAAATACTCTTGGATTATAATGAAAAAGTATGGCTTAAATGGCCTAACGATCTTTATGTAGATGAAAATAAAATCGGTGGTACGATCACTCAAAAAGTAAAAGATATTTTAGTATGCGGCATAGGGATTAATTTAAAGAAAACACAAAGTGGCTACAGTGCCTTACAGTCCGATGTTTCACCTGATATTTTACTCAAACTGTACCTTGAAAAGCTTAATAAGTTTCCAAAATGGAAGCAGGTTTTTAGTGAGTATCAGGTAGAATTTGAACAGAATAGAAAGTTTTTTGCACATATAAAAAACATCAGGAAGAGCCTTTCTGAAGCACTTTTGTGCGAGGATGGCTCTTTACTTATCGAGGGGGAGAGGGTATATAGTTTACGATGAGTGAAATAATCAGCATAGCCAACCAAAAAGGTGGCGTAGGAAAGACAACCACTGCAGTCAACCTGGCAGCCTCATTGGCTGAAAAAGGTAAAAAAGTACTGCTTCTTGATATAGATCCGCAATCAAATGCAACGACCAGTCTGGGATTCAGCAGAAGTGACTATGAGTACAATATTTATCATGTACTTATCGGAAGTAAAAAACTTTCTGAAGTTGTACTTAAGACACAGATAAAGAAGCTTGATCTTGCACCGTCGAACATTGGTCTGGTCGGGATAGAAAAAGAGTTCTATAATCCAAAAAAGAAAAACCGGGAATTGGTGCTCAAAGAGAAGATCAGTGAGGTCTCCAAAAAGTATGATTTTATTATTATTGACTCTCCTCCTGCATTGGGACCGATCACTATTAATGCCTTGAGCGCATCTGATTCTGTTATCATTCCGATCCAGTGTGAGTTCTTTGCACTGGAAGGACTGGCACAACTTTTAAATACAGTAAGCCTTTTGAAAAAGACTATCAACCCGAAACTGAAGATCAAAGGTTTTCTGCCGACAATGTACTCCAAGCAGAACAACCTCTCCAAGCAGGTATTGGCAGACCTTTCCCATCACTTTAAAGATAAGCTCTTTCATATTAAAAAGAACTCCAAGGAGTGTATCGTCGTTCCACGCAATGTGAAAATCGCAGAGTCCCCGAGCTTTGGAAAACCTGTAACAGACTATGCAACGAGCTCAAAGGGTTCACTCGCCTACAGAGATCTTGCTACTGTGATCGCAAGAGGTTAATACATGGCTCTTGGTAGAGGACTGGGAGATATTCTCTCTGAAGTAGAGGAAGCATACGAGAAGGATCTGAGCGGTATCGACAGTTTTGAACTGGAGGCACAGGGGGCACGTGTTGAAGAGTTGGAGGTCAATTCGATCTCACCCAACCCTTTCCAGCCGCGTAAACACTTTGACGAAAAAGCTCTCAAAGAGCTGAGCAGTTCGATTAAAGAGCACGGTCTCCTCCAGCCCATTGTAGTGATCGAAAAAGGGGAAGGGTATCTTCTTGTCGCAGGAGAGCGTCGTCTTCGTGCCCACAAACTGGCAAAAATCCCCACGATTAAAGCTATCGTTGCCAATGTAAATATTGATGAACTACGTCTGCGGGAATTGGCACTTATAGAAAATATCCAGCGTGAGAATCTTAATGCAATAGAGCTGGCAAACTCTTATTCAGAACTGATAGAAGTACATAAGATCACGCATGATGAACTCTCAGAGATTGTGCATAAAAGTCGTTCACAGATTACCAATACCATACGACTTCTATCACTAAGTGACTATGCCAAAAAGCAACTGGCCAATGGAAAAATATCGCAGGGACATGCTAAAGTACTGGTAGGACTTGATGAAAAAAAACAGAAGGTCATTATTGACTCAATTATAGGACAGAAACTGAGTGTTCGTGATGTAGAGAAACTGGTTAAGAACAACAAGCACAAAAGTGTATCAAAAACACCAGCCAAGGCTTCACTGCTTGAAAACGCTGCCGAGGATATAGAGGCAGTATTGCCCTTTAAACATAAGCTCAAATCCAAAAGTATAGAGATATATTTCGAAAATGCCCAAGAGGTTGCAAACTTTCTCACATTCCTAAAAAATCGTTAAAAATTAACCCTTATCTCATATATAAGATGGTAATATATTGCGAAATTACTAGAGGAGTTTGAATGCTTGACATACATTTACCATTGATGTTGTTCGTCCTGGCGTTGTTCCTGACCCTTCTTGTCGTTTTAAATCGTATGCTGTTTCAACCGTTGTTGAAATTCATGGACGATCGTGATCGTTCCATTGCAAAAGATTTGGAAGCGGCAAAGGGCTTGAGCGGCAACAGCGATGAACTCAATGCCAAAGCGGAAGAGAACCTTAGCAAGGCTAAGAGTGAAGCTGCTGCGATCAGACAGAAAGCCATTGAAGAAGAGAAAGCTTTGGCGGCAAGTAAAGTCGAAACAAAACAAGCCGAGTTGGATAAGGCGTACGCAGAGTTCACTGAGAAGCTGGCTTCAGAGAAAGAGAATCTTAAAAATGAGCTTCTTTCCCAAATGCCTCTTTTCAAAGAGAGCCTCAAAGCTAAGTTCAGCAAGTTATAGGAAGGATGGATATGAAAAAAGTTTTACTGGTATCTCTGCTTGTCCTGCCTGCGCTTCTTTTGGCAAGTAGTGGACATGGAGAGGAAGCGAGCCGTTATTTCGCACAGACAGGAAGGGAGAGTGACTTCTGGCCGAGAGTGATCAACTTCACGATCTTTGCGGCACTGCTCTGGTATCTTCTTGCCAATCCTATCAAGAACTTCTTTGTAGGAAGAAAAGAGGGGATCGCATCTCAGCTTAAAGAGATAGAAGAGAAGCTTCAGGCTGCCAAAGATGAGAAAAAAGAGGCTCAGGCTCGTTTGGATGAAAGTGTGAAAAAAGCGGAGCAGATCATAGAAGATGCAAAAAAAGAGGCAGCTATACTGGCTCAGAAGATCGCTGAAGCAAATGCTCAAGAGTTGGAAGTGATGGAGAAGCAGTATGCTGAGAAGATTGCACTTGAGGAACGTAAAGCCTCAAGAGAAGCGATCGACGAAGTATTGAGTGAAAACATTACAACTGACGACATTATGCTTGATCAGGCTAAAGTGGTCGACATTATTTCTAAGAAGGTGGCATAAGTATGGAAGAGTTAATCGCAAAACGATATGCATCAGCCCTCTCTTCAGCAAGTAAAGATGTTGCTTCTGATTCAAAAATACTGAATATCTTGACAGAGGCCATTTCAAACGATGAAGTAATGACAGCATTGACTTCTCCGATCGTTTCGGCAGAGAAGAAGACTGAGATGATTCTCTCAGCTTTGGGTGATGAGGCAGACAAAGTGTTGGTAAACTTCATAAAGATCCTCGGTGAGAACAAAAGACTTGATCTGATTCCTGCGATCGCGAAAGTACTCAATGCAGACCTGCAAAAAGCATCTAACAAGTATGAAGGTGTACTTAAAAGCAACAAGAAACTGGATAAAGAGGAGTTGAAGAAACTCGAAGAGACACTTACCAGCTATACAGGGTCAAAGATCAAGTTGAAGCAGGAAAAGACAGATCTTGACGGAATGCGTGTTTCAGTGGATGATTTGGGAATTGAGGTTAACTTCTCCAAGCAGAGAGTTAAAGAACAGCTAATTGATTTCATTAAGAAATCTTTGTAGTTATCTATTAATAGAAAGGAGTATCAGTGGCAGTAAAATTGCAAGCAGATGAGATAAGTTCGATCATCAAAGAGAGAATAGAGAACTTTGAGATTGATGTAGACATCAACGAAGTAGGAAAAGTAGTAGGTATCGCAGACGGTATTACAACAGTTTACGGTCTTAACAATGTTATGGCCGGAGAGGTTGTAGAGTTCGAGAATGGTGCAAAAGGACTTGTTCTTAACCTTGAAGAGGCAAATGTCGGTGTCGTTGTATTGGGTAGCAGTGCAGGAATCAAAGAGGGGATGAGTGTTAAAAGACTCGGAACCCTTCTGAAAATACCGGTAGGCGACAGCCTGATGGGCAGAGTAATCAACCCGCTTGGTGAGCCGCTTGACGGAAAAGGTGCTGTAGAGGCAACAGAAGAGAAGTTCATTGAAGAGAAAGCACCGGGGATCATGGCACGTAAGTCCGTACATGAGCCACTTCAAACAGGTATCAAAGCGATCGACGCACTTGTACCGGTTGGTCGAGGACAAAGAGAACTTATCATTGGTGACAGACAGACAGGTAAGACAACTCTGGCGATCGATACGATCATCAACCAAAAAGGACAGGATGTTGTATGTATCTATGTCGCTATCGGTCAAAAGCAGTCAACAGTTGCCGCAACGGTTAAAAAACTTGAAGAGCACGGTGCAATGGATTACACTATCGTAGTCAATGCAGGTGCTGCTGACTCCTCTGCGCTGCAGTTCCTTGCACCATATGCGGGTGTCACTATGGCTGAATACTTCAGAGATAACGGCAGACATGCAGTTATTTTCTATGATGACCTTTCAAAGCATGCGGTTGCATACAGAGAAATGTCTTTGATCCTTAGACGTCCTCCGGGCCGTGAAGCATACCCGGGAGATGTTTTCTATCTACACTCAAGACTGCTTGAGAGAGCTGCGAAACTGAACGATGATCTTGGTGCCGGTTCTATTACGGCATTCCCGATTATTGAAACACAGGCAGGTGACGTTGCCGCGTATATTCCGACAAACGTTATCTCTATTACGGATGGTCAGATCTTCCTTGAAACCGATCTCTTTAACTCAGGTATCAGACCTGCGATCAATGTCGGTCTTTCTGTTTCACGTGTTGGTGGTGCTGCGCAGATCAAAGCAACAAAGCAGGTTTCCGGTACACTAAGACTTGACCTTGCATCGTTTAGAGAGCTTCAGGCGTTCGCACAGTTCGCTTCGGATCTTGATGATCACACAAGAGCACAGCTTGAGAGAGGTCAGAGAATGGTTGAAGTTCTTAAACAGGGACCATACTCTCCAGTACCTATTGAGAAGCAGGTTGTGATCATCTTTGCCGGTGCCAATGGATATCTTGATGATATCCCGGCATCATCAGTAGTGAAGTTTGAGGCGGAACTTATGCCATTTATGGAAGCAAAATATATGAATGTTCTTGATGCGATCAGAAATGACAAGAAGATCACAGATGAGACAGATGCAGAGTTGAGAAAAGCGATCGAAGATTTCAAAGCTTCATTTGCAGCGTAAGAAAGGCTTATCATGGCTAATTTAAAAGAGATTAAGCGTAAGATCGGAAGTGTAAAGAATACACAGAAAACCACTAACGCTATGAAACTTGTCTCTTCTGCGAAACTGAGAAGAACAGAAGAGCTTGCAAAAAGATCACGTGTCTACGCAGAAAAACTGACCGAACTTCTCAATGAGATCGCGCAGAAGATGCAAAAGGCAACTGATGATCTTGACAATGTCTACTTTAGAGCGGTAGAGAAACCGCAAACGGTAGATATTGTTTTCATAACGGCAGACAAAGGTCTTTGCGGTGGATTTAATGCACAGACTATCAAGAGAGTCAACCAGCTGATTGCTGAGTACAAAGCGGCAAACGTCAAAGTACGTCTTAGAGCGGTAGGAAGAAAAGGTATTGACTACTTCAAGTTCAATAATATAGAGTTGAACAATGAGATAGTCGGTCTCTCTGCTGCACCTGATTATGCGACGGCGGCTGAGTTCATCTCTGAAGTTTCACAAGCTTATCTGAATGGTGAGACAGACAAGATCATCATGGTACACAACGGATATGTGAATATGATCACACAAGAGATCAGAGAAGATCAGGTTCTTCCGGTCGATCCGTCCAAGTTGGAGTTAAACACAGTTTCTGCTTCAGAGCTTGAGGTGGAACCTGATGAAGATGATACTCTGCTTGATGCATTGGTCAAACGCTATGTTGAGTATACAATGTATTACTCTCTTATCGATTCGCTTGCAGCAGAACACTCTGCACGTATGCAAGCAATGGATGCAGCGACAAAAAATGCAAAAGAGATGGTCAAAACATTGACCGTTGCCTATAATAAAGCAAGACAAGAAGCGATTACGACTGAACTCATAGAGATCATCAGTGGTATGGAATCAATGAAATAATTAGAGGAGAAGTAATGACAGGTAAAATAGTTCAGGTTTTGGGTCCGGTAGTAGATGTAGATTTTACAGACTACCTTCCTGAAATTAACGAAGCATTGGAAACTACACTTGTTGTAGATGGTAAAGAACAGAGATTGGTACTGGAAGTTGCAGCACAGCTTGGTGACAAAAGAGTAAGAACCATTGCTATGGATATGAGTGAAGGCCTTGTAAGAGGTCAGGAAGTAAAAGCAACTGGTGCTCCGATCAAAGTTCCTGTAGGTGAAGAGGTACTTGGACGTATTTTTAACGTGATCGGTGAACCGATCGATGACAACGGACCGTGTGATGCAAAAGAGCACTGGTCAATCCACAGAGATCCTCCTCCGTTTGAAGAACAGAGTACAAAAACCGAAGTCTTTGAAACTGGTATCAAGGTTGTAGACCTTCTTGCTCCATATGCCAAAGGTGGTAAAGTAGGACTCTTCGGAGGGGCTGGAGTTGGTAAAACAGTTATTATCATGGAGCTTATCAACAACGTTGCAATGAAACACAGCGGTTACTCTGTATTTGCGGGTGTTGGTGAAAGAACACGTGAAGGTAACGACCTTTACTTCGAAATGAAAGAATCGAACGTTCTTGACAAAGTTGCTCTGTGCTACGGTCAGATGAATGAACCTCCGGGAGCAAGAAACAGAATCGCTCTTACAGGTCTTACTATGGCTGAATACTTCCGTGATGAGATGGGACTTGATGTTCTTATGTTTATCGATAACATCTTCCGTTTTGCGCAGTCTGGTTCAGAGATGTCTGCACTTCTTGGACGTATTCCTTCAGCAGTTGGTTATCAGCCGACACTTAGCCGTGAGATGGGTGCACTCCAAGAGCGTATTACATCGACTACCAAAGGTTCTATTACTTCCGTTCAGGCTGTTTATGTACCGGCGGACGACTTGACCGATCCTGCACCGGCATCTGTATTTGCCCACTTGGATGCAACGACTGTACTTAACAGGTCTATTGCTGAAAAAGGTATTTACCCTGCGGTCGATCCATTGGATTCAACTTCAAGAATGCTTGATCCTCAGATCATTGGTGATGAGCACTATGAAGTTGCACGTGGTGTCCAGCAGACACTTCAGAAGTATAAAGATCTTCAGGATATTATTGCAATCCTTGGTATGGATGAACTTTCCGAAGATGACAAACTTGTGGTTGAAAGAGCTAGAAAGATCGAAAAATTCCTTTCTCAGCCGTTCCATGTTGCAGAAGTATTTACGGGGTCACCAGGTGTATATGTTACATTGGAAGATACCATTGAAGGATTCAAAGGTCTTCTTGAAGGTAAATATGATGATATGAATGAAGCAGCATTCTATATGGTAGGAAATATGGCTGAGGCTATTGCGAAAAACGATAAGATCAATTCTAAATAGGACGCTTCAAAAGCAAAGCTCATAAAGTTACATTGGAACCGAGTCGACCTAAGAGGTCGGCTTGGGAAGCCAGCTATGTTTCAGTAGAGCTTTTACTATTTGGTTTACTAAAGGAAAACTATGGAACTAATGAAGCTTGAAATCGTCACACCAAACGGTGTGATATTCGATAACGATGTTCGTCAGGTAACACTTCCGGGGTCTGAAGGAGAGTTTGGAGTACTTCCTAAACATGCTACCTTGGTCTCACTGCTTGATACCGGTGTAATCGATATCGTAAAAGCTGATGGCAAGGAAGTAGCGGTTGCCATCAACTCCGGTTATGTCAAAGTTGACGAAGAGAAGACAACCTGTATCGTAGACGGTGCTGTTGCACTCTCCGGAGAAGATACAGACCTTGCCAAAGCACTCAATGAGGCAAAAGAACTTCTCAAAAAGGCTGAGTCATCCAACACGGTTATCGCAGCAGCGGTAAGTAAAGTAGAACAGATCGGAAAGTCTCTTTAAGTTGGGTTCTCTTCTAGATTATTTCATCAACAGCAGTGCGATCACCATTTTCGTACTGCTGGTGCTTTCACTCTATTTTATAGCTACCTTCTGGATATTCCTTGACCGCTACTATATTATCTCTGCCCGTATCAATTCGGAAGCGCGTTCTCTTAAGTCACTCTATACAGGTCAGTCAAAATCAGTGGCCGACAACTCACTTATTTTTACTTATCTATCACGTGTCAATAAACCAAATAAAGCCATTCTTAATGCTGCTGCTTCAGATGCCATTCGTGTCTCAACCAAAGGCTTGACCTGGCTTTCTATCATTGCATCAACCTCTCCCTTTATCGGTCTTTTTGGAACCGTTATCGGTATTTTGGAAACTTTCTCCAAACTTGGAGCAGAGTCTTCGGCTTCGCTCACAGTAGTTGCGCCAGCTATTTCTGAAGCACTCATTGCAACTGCAGCGGGGATTGCAGTTGCGATCTTTGCCTACAGTTTTCATCTTATTCTGAAACGTAAAGCCTATGAGCTCTCTTCTCTTCTTGCTTCCCAGTCAGAAGTGATACTCTCTCAAACAACAGAGGAGTAGACCATGTTTTCATGGGATGACAATCCGGATTTGAATATCACTCCGCTGGTGGATGTCATGCTGGTACTGATGGCTATATTGATGATCACTGCACCTACCATCACTTTCCAGGAACAGATCGATCTTCCGCAAGGTTCCAAAACTGTTAAAGTCACAAAGCCAAAAACGCTTACTATACGTATGGATAAAAACCAGAAGATATATATGGGTAAAGAGAAGTACACTCTCGCAACGTTCGCAGACGATTTTGTCAACAAGTCTGTTGATTACGACAAGAATACTGAAGTCTATATCCGTGCTGATGAGCGCTTGAAGTACAAAGATGTGATGTATCTGCTTAAAAGTGTTAAAGCTGCCGGTTTTGAAAAGGTCTCTCTTATTACGCTATGAAGCACAGAATACTGAGGATAGTCTGGGGAGTAGCATCGGTGGGTATCTACTTCTCAGTGGTAAGCTTGCTTATTTTTTATTTTAATCAGAGGGAGGTACGGGAGAAGAGGCATTATGTCAAAAAAAACGAGCATCGAATACAAGTAGCGCTTTCATCACCGAAAAAGAGGGTTGTCAGTAAACAAAAGAAACAAACCAAATCCAAAACAGTTCAGAGGCAAAGAAAGAGCACAAAACAAAAAAAGCATACACAGAAAAAAGTGATCAAAGAGAAGGTTGTCAAAAAGGTTGTAAAGAAAAAAGAGCAGAACCTTAGCAGACCCAAAAAGAGGCCCAAAGATCTTTTTGCCAATATTAAAACAGAAAAAAGAAAACCGCTTATCCAGGTTAGCAGCAAGCCAGTTTCAAGTAAACCCAAAAAGCAGTTGTTCGAAATAAGGGAAAAACGCCCAAGTGCGAGTATGCATATCAGTGATTCACTGAAGGTGCAAAAAGAGATGGACAGCGGTGTGGAAGATGCCTATCTTGCAAAGGTGCAGGAGATGCTTGAAGGGTGGCCGGCACAAAGTGATTTTGCCGGTGAGAAGGTTAAAGTACATCTTAAAATAAGACCAAGCGGCTATTTTGAATTTGTCATCAAACGAAAGTCGAACAATCCTGCTTTTAACGAGGCATTGAGTGACTATCTGAAACAGCTGCAGGAGTTTGGCTTCGGTCCTCATAAAGGAAAACGTACTTATCTGTTCGAAGCAGAATTTATTGCAAAAGATTGAGTTGTTTCCCTGCTTTACCATTATTAGTCTGCTGTTTGGTTCTGGCTCTGATGATCATAGAAGTCAAACGTTTCTTAAGTTTTATAGTATAAAATAACAAAATATGATATATTTTGTCATATTTTCTGCAATAAAGCCAAACCTGTTGCGAGGCAGGGACGGAAAGCCATGGGTCTTCCCAAGATCGCCAGGCCGCTCAGAAATCACACATATTTTACAGTTATGCAGCTTAAAAGGCTTCCAGTGTCTTTTTGGAATGCGGGGTGTTCAAGTATGTATCAGGTAGTAAAACTGACTATACATAAAAGGAGAGAAAATGAAAAAGGGAGTATTGTCTTTAGTGTCGATTCTGGCACTGAATGGAGTTGTGTATGCAGGAGGTAATATTGTACTTTCAGAACCAGCAGTGGAAGTACCGGCAGAGGTTTTGACAGGGTTCTATGTAGGTGTAGGCCTTGGACAGGCTGATGTCGATAACGATACCTCAAGGGAGAACTGGGACAGCAGTACACTCCTGTTCCAGGCAGGTTATCAGTTTAACCCGTATGTAGCTGTTGAAGGACGTTACAGTTTTGGTTTTAATATGGATTATGATAAAGGCGTTACACTGGGGACATATAATGGCATACCCCTGGATAATGATTTCTCAAGCTGGGGATTGTATCTAAAACCGATATATCCGATAGGCAATTTCAATCTTTATGCATTGTTAGGATACGGAGGTCTTCAGCTGAGTGATATCAGAGGCGGGGATGCCTATGAGGATGGTCTCCAGTGGGGACTGGGTACAAGCTATAGCGTAACAGAACGTATCTCTGTGTTTATGGACTATGTCTCTTTGTATGATGATACAGGATTTGACTATGTAGGTACATTGGACAGCTGGAATGCCGATACATGGACGATCGGTATCTCGTATAAGTTTTAAAAGGAGTTGGAGATGAGAAGAGTATATAGAAAGATAGCATTGATCGCACTATCGGGTATGGCAATGACAGCCTTAAGTGGATGTTTGGGAACAGGGGGAAGCACTTCGGAGAGTGGAGCAGGAGATGCATTCGGGTCTGCTTATGTGCCGGCTTATCCGACTGAAGCTGATAGCTTTGAAGGAGCAACAGGTGACAACAACATGTCAACTGCATCAACGATAACTGTCGGTGAGCCGTTACAGGGGCGCAGTATTTTCCCTCAAGGTGACTATGACTGGGTCAAGGTAGAGTTGGAGGCAGGAGTTGTGTATGATTTGTTTACAACAAACCTGAATGAAACTGGTGATACATATCTTTATCTGTATGATGATAGTGGAAATGAACTGGATAGTGATGATGATCATATAGACTATGATAGTTTTATAGAGTTTAATGCAACATATACAGGAACTTTTTATTTGAAGGTGCGCTCTTACAGTGTTGAAGAGGCCACTTCATATGAGTTAGGGGTTCGTGTACATATAGATGAAGATAATGACGGATACTCTGAACCATTTGACTGCAATGATAATAATGATACTATTTATCCCTTTGCAACTGAGATAGCAGGTGACGGTATTGACCAGGACTGTTCCGGTGTAGATGCAATTGCAAATGGTACACCAGATAATTATGAAGAAGATGATGACTTCAATAGTGCAAAGCCAATGCCGGAAACACAGGGTTCCTATGAGGAAGTACAGCACCGTAATGATATATTCAGTCAAATGAGGACACTGCATAATACGTCAGATACAGATTTTTACACAGTGACTATTCCTGCATATTCAGCAGCATATGTAATTGAATATGCTGGATATATGAGTGGAAACACCTTGAATAGTTATGAGTGGTATGTATATGATGAGAACCACACAGAGATTAATAATGGTACACCAGGGGTATATGAATTAGTTAGAAATGACAGTAGTAGTGAAAAAACCTATTATATTGAAGTACGGTCAAATGGATCTGATATCGGGTGGTATGCTCCTGCTCTGGTACATATTGGAGAAGACAGAGACAGAGATGGTTACTATACAATGGATTGGTATGGAGACTGTAATGATGCAAATGCTTCCATTTATCCTGATGCCAATGATGATAATGATACCGATGGTATAGATATGAACTGTGACGGTGTTGATGGTTATAATAGCAGTTATTAATCTTAAAGGTAGAGGTTGAAATATAAAGCTGTCGTAGTAATCTTGGTTATAGGGGTTGGCGTAGTACTGTACGGTTTGCTGAAGCCAACTTCTCAGGTGGAGAAAAAAGGTAGATATATTCCACAAAATATAATGCATGCTGTTTGGCCGACCAATAAAGCGAAGAGTGACATATCGCCGAAAGGGTCCCATGATAGTTACTCTCAAGCACATCAAAGTGATCCAAAAGAAGTGAAGGGCTCATCTTTAGTAGGGTCAGCAGCAGAACATGTTGAACGAGAAGCACTTTTTGCAACACGAAGAGAGAAGATAGAGGCTCGTAAACAGTATCAAAAAGAGCGTTATGAGTGGAGAAGAAGACTGAATAAAGTGTTACAGCAGGCAAAAAAAGATGGTGATTACTCAAAATACAATATGATCAAGGAGATGGAACCTGACAAGGAATTATTTTTAAAGTAAAGATTATTTATTAAGACCGTTCAGGGTTTGGTCCTAATTGATAGTTGCGCAAATGATATTGCAATTCAGGAGCTTTATCAAAACTTTCTTCAAATGAGATAGAGAGCTGTGAGATGGTGAAGCTCCAGTTCTGTATCGGTATAGTCTTTCGTGTTGATCTGCCGGAATATGGTACGTTTTGCATAGCTGCAAGACGGTCTTTTTATCCTGTCTGTTCTATTTACACATCAATTACATAAATATATACTATTGTGGAAGAAGGTATTAAAGTGTAGTCCGTGTTAAAAAAGGACAGCGATGAGGAGTCTTTATGCAAAAAATAGCTATTGTGGGAGCAAGCGGCTTTGTCGGAAGTTATCTGAAAACCGTTTTTCAAAAAAACAGATATGAGATCGTGGCTTTAAACAGCAGGGAAATGCGTAATGAACCTCTTCAGATAGCGAAGATGATAGAAGGGGCTTCCGTACTGATCAACCTTGCCGGTGCTCCTGTTATTCACAGGTGGAGTGAAGCCTATAAAAAAGTACTCTATGAGAGCCGTATAAAAACGACTGCAAAAGTGGTAGAAGCGATACGATTGCTGAAGCAGAAACCGAAGATACTCTTCTCAACTTCAGCAGTGGGTATATATGCAACGGGAGGACCCATGAGTGAGTCAAACTATACTTATGGTAATAACTTTTTGGCAACGATCTGTAAAGACTGGGAAGCAGAGGCGATGAAGGCCCAGGAGATGACAAGAGTCGTCATATTCCGTTTCGGTATCGTACTCGGTAAAAATGGCGGAGCCCTTGAAAAAATGCTGCCCTCGTTTAAATTGGGGATTGCAGGGACAATAGGAGACGGCAGTGAAGCTTTCAGTTGGGTGCATATAAACGATCTTGCCAGAGCCTATCTGTTTGTATTGGATCATACGAACATGGAAGGCGTTTACAATCTTACATCACCTAACCCTGTAACCAACAAGGTCCTCACGAAAACTTTGGGAAGGATACTGCACCGGCCGACATTGATCCCTTTGCCTGCATTTGTATTGAAGCTCTTTTTTTCCGAAGGAGCGACAGTTTTGACTGAAGGACAGAATGTGATCCCTGAGAGATTGATACAGGAGGGATTTTCATTTGAGTTTGAAGAGATTGAGGATGCTTTAAGAGAAGTATTGAATAATTAGAGTCACTGAAGAAGTCAGTGACTCAATATTAAAAAACAGAGTTGTTGTCACAAAAGTGTAAGACTACTCTTCTATCAGTCTACCGTTTGTTGGCTGAACAGGTCTGTTGTTCGGGAAGCCAAAGAGGCTGAAAAATGTATTGATCTGCTCTTTTGAAGCGTTAAGAGGGGTTTTGAATACATGCCACTTGACATTTTCACTGCATGGAGGAGTTGTAAGCGATCCCATGAATTTATAGTACTCTTTGTCTTTTGGCATCAAAGCTTTGATCTCATCGGCACTCAGTCCGCATTTTACAGCTTTCCCTACTTTCAGTGTGGGCAGTTTTTTCCATACTTTGTCCAAAACGGGATTAGCCTCTCCTTCATTGAACATGACTGCAATAACTGCCAGTTTGCCGTCATCTGTTGCATGTACAAAGTGTGCTTCTAAAGGAAATGCATCTCCGTTAATATTGTTTTCGCTTGGTACATGGAAGTGAAACTGTTTAAGTTTATATGTAACTCCATCGATGTTAAAGAGACTTCCCTTGTCAATATTGATCTGTACAGTATGTCCATTGTTGACAATAGTTGTAGAACCTGCTTTATAGTGAATATCCAATGGTTTCAGCTCTGTATCTTTGGTTGGAATGATATTGATAGGGGATTGCTGTTTCCCCTCAGAACACATATGGTATTTTGCATCAAGTTCACTCCAGTGGCGTGGTCCTGTATTGCCCATATACCCCCAGTGCTTTGTATGCGTTTCATGATGGACGGTCTTTTTGTCATTTGCCTGAATCGTTGTTGTAAGCAGTAATGCCGAGATTGCTATGGCTGAGCAGGTTAAGTGTTTCTTCATCTATTCTTCCTTTGTGTAAATGTAGCTTTATTTTAAATTAGTCTGGTTAAATGGTATGTTAAAAGGCCTCAAAAAGGAACAAAAAGAGGGTATTTTTCATTTTATTGAAAACAAATAGACAAATAGATCATAATATTTGATCTGTTTATTCAATAGAACATAGCACAAGAAATATATCTTGCAGCGGAAAGTGTATCTGTACTTCTTTTGTATTCTTTTTGTTTAGATCAGTACATGAGACTTGAAAGAGTATATCAGTATTACCTCTTTACTCCTGCAAAACAGTAATTGTGATCTGGATTTATGACAATACTTTTCTGCGGGATTGGAGCGTGACCTCCCTGAAGTCTTTTATCCATTTTGGATTCTTCTGACTCAGCCGGTATAAAAGGATGAAAGTTTTTGACGACCTGATAAGAAGATTTTCATTAATACTCTTTTGTTACAATTCTCCCACAATTAAAAGATATGATTTGAAAGATTTTATCTTCATTTATGGTGGAGCAGGTTATTTCATATTTATTAATGGGGGTTTCAACTCCGCCTTGTTACAATGCATAGTAAAAATCTAAAATTTTCTTAAATGAGTGAGTGTAAAGGATTATAATTGCGATATCTTCTATTTGTATTGGTGACACTGAATTTCTTGTCTGCTGTAGATGCCACATTGACTATTGAAAAAGATGTAGAACAGCGTACACGTATCGCTCTGGAAGACGGTTCGGCTTTTCCCAATGAGCAGCTTTTCAATATTTTGCTCTCCGATTTTAAGATCTCCGGGCATTTTCTTGTTGATGAGACTCCCCGAAAGGGGGTATTTGACGGTGGAGTGATTGACCCTGCACTAAAATCCCAGGAGTATGTACTCAAATATACGATGAGTCAGACCCAGGGGACAAAGCTCTCAATAAGACTCCTCACAGCATCTGACGGCAAGGAATTTTTTAAAAAGAGTTATGCTATCTCATCTGCAGCAAAAATGCCTTTTTTGGCACATAAGGCAGTCTCTGATATTAACAAGGTATTGAGATATCCAAGTATCGACTGGATCAACAGATATGTTGTCTTTTCCCGTTATCTGACTCCAAAACGCAGCGAAATAGTCTTGGCCGACTATACTTTCACTTATGAAAAAACGATAATTCGTGGTGGACTGAACCTCTTTCCGAAGTGGGCAGACAGGAACCAGAGAAGCTTTTACTATACCTCATACAGGGGATTGATACCGACACTTTACCGGTTGAATATTTATAATGGTGCCAGGTCCAAAGTAGCCTCATCGGAAGGAATGATGGTCTGTTCGGACGTCAGTATGGATGGAAGAAGACTCCTGCTTACTATGGCACCTCAGGGACAACCTGATATTTACGAACTCAATCTGGCAACAGGAGAAAAAACCAAGATTACACATTTCAATGGCATTGATGTAAATGGAAAGTATGTTGATGATGAGGGCCGAATGGTCTTTGTCTCCAACCGTTTGGGATATGCCAATATCTTTATGAAAGATATTAGAGGTTCTGCTGTTTCCCAGGTAGTTTACCACGGACGCAACAACAATGCCTGTGATGCTTACGGAGAGAAGATTGTCTATACAAGCCGGGAGAGCAGCAGTGCATTCGGGCATAATACATTCAATCTATACTTGACGTCAACGAACAGTACAGTTACAAGACCCCTTACTACAACAGGAAGTAACCAATTCCCCCGCTTTTCATCGGATGGTTCTGTAATACTCTACATCAAACAGACAGAAAGCGGATCTTCGGTGGGATATATCAATCTTCAAAGTAAACAGAGCCTGCTCTTTCCGATAAACGGAAGAAAGATTCAGGCAATTGACTGGTAATTGCATAAAAAAGGAAAAGAGATGATCAATAAAACAGTTATAGGCGCAGCAACTCTTGCACTTCTGCTTTTGAGCGGTTGTGGACAACCTGTTCCGGGGCTTGGCGGAAGTGGAAATATTTATGATACCGATACGGTGAGTATCGATGAGAGCCGATATGGCAGTACAGTACGAAACAGCAGCAGTGATGGTTTCCAGAGCCTCTATTTTGAGTTTGATTCTTACAGTATCACAGCCAGTATGGAGAATACTATTGCGAAGAATGCCTCTGTTGCACAAAAAGAAGCTGGACGAAAGATAAAGATAGAAGGTAACTGTGATGAGTTCGGGACGGATGAATATAACTATGCATTGGGACTGAAGCGTGCCAAGGCGGTCAAAGATTCTCTCTTGATGCAGGGAGTTCCGGCTTCGAGGATGGTACTTGTCAGTTACGGAGAGAGCAACCCTGCATGCAGCGAACCTACTGATGCGTGTTATGCACAGAACAGAAGAGTTGATCTTCGTCTGGCGAAGTAAAATATGATGCATATAAAAAGATCTCTTCTGCCTGCTCTTCTGGTATTGTTAAGCGGTTTGGTACATGCAGATGATCTTGCGATACAGAACCGCAACAATATTATTGCATTGCAGCGTGTTGTCATGGAACAGAATGAACGGATAGACGGGCTGACCTCTCTTATTGAAGGCTTGAGTGCATCTGTGGCTGAATTGAAAATGGCAAAGCGAAAGGGGATATCTTCAGCAGAAGAGAACAATATAACCTTGAAGCTTATCCGGGATCTTGGGAAAATGATCGATGAGATCAATAGGAGCTATGTAAGCAAAACAGAGCTTAAGCGTATTTTGGATGGAGAAAAAGCGGCTCTTTCCAAAGAAAAGAAAAAAAGTGTGAAGAAGCAACAGCGGGCCGAGAATGAACTGGAACGGACAGCTCCGGCAAAACTTTATAGTGAAGGGGTCAGACTTTTTGTCAAAAAACGCTATGAAGAGGCCGCAAAACGTTTTATACTTACTTCATCAAAGGGATATAAGCCGGCAGCTTCCAATTATTATCTCGGGGAGATCGCCTACTATACCAGAAAGTATCAAGATGCGATCTTCTACTACAAAAAGAGTGCCAGCCTGTATGATCGGGCAAGCTATATGGATGTACTGCTTCTGCATACGGCTGTCTCACTCGACAAGACCGGGGAGAAAGAGCAGGCAAAAGTCTTTTATAACAATGTTATTGATAACTATCCCGATAAAAAATCCTCTGCCATTGCCAAAGAGAAACTGAAAAGGATATAGATGCTGCATTGTCTACGTTCTTTGCCCTGGTTGCTCCTGTTGCCCCTCTTTTTATTGGCAGAGGTAGAGTATGATCCGGATGCGCCTCCTGTACCGCTTAAACATGAAGTGGTACCTGTGTCCAAAACACTTTTTCAGGTCATTCATCTTCAAAGCGGGAAAGAACGGCTGGTTGACCTGAGCGGGAAGGACTTTATTTTGGTTTCGGTACGGGAAGAGGGAAGTGACGGACGTTTTTATGCAGTAGACAGAGATGGTACGGTGTGGTGGAGCGGGGCAGTCACTTCGGGTGCCCCTCAATTCAGAAGTCCTTCAGGGGTTTTTAGCATTATCCAGAAGAAGCGTCACCATATGTCGACACTCTACCCTGATGAGAGCGGAGTGAACAATATGGATTATATGATGAAGTTTACAAAGGGAGGGCATGCCTTGCATAAAGGAAGTGTTGACTGGATGTCGCATGGATGTATCCATGTTGATCCCAAAGATGTTCCGGTCATCTACAAGTGGTCACGGTACGGTATGCCGGTTGTGATCACCCGACATAGCTATATGCCTTTTGCCAAAGAGGATCTCAGACGTATCTACCTGGATAGATAAGCAATGGAAAATGCTCAGGAGGAAAGATCAACCGCTTTTTTATAGGCTTTCTCTACAGCTTCCATACAACTTGCCCGAACCCTGCCTTTCTCCAAAGTACTGTATCCGGCAGCAGTAGTGCCACCTGGGGACATAACACTGTCTTTCAGCAAGGCAGGATGCATTTCCTGAATGAGTTTACCAAATCCGGCAAAGAGCCCCCGCATTACCAGCATAGCATCTTCCCGTTTAAGTCCCTGATTGACCGCACCGTCTGCAAGTGCTTCTGCTATAAGTGCAAGATAGGCAGGGCCTGAACCTGCCAATGCCGTTGCAATATCGATCTCTTTTTCGCTCTCCAGCCATAAAACACTGCCTGCACTGCGCATAAGCACTTCAGCCTCTTCTCTATGCTCTGCATCACCTGTAAGGGTTGTCATGGAAGCACCTGCTGACGCAGCCAGGTTCGGCATTGCTCTTACCACTGCTTTGCTTTTGATCTTTTTCTTAAGTTTCTCAACAGGTACGCCTGCAAGTACAGAGAGAAGCAGTTTGGCTTTTCCTTTCAGCTGTTTTGCGACACTTTCCAGATTCCCCGGCTTTACACACAGCAGGATAGTCTTGTCTGTAATATCAAAATCATCCAGAGGGAATTTCTCTACCTTTTTTCCCAGTGCTGCCTCAAAAGCATCAAGTCTTTCCATATTGCGTCCGACCACTTCGATATTGTATTTGCCTTTAAGCCCCTGGGCAATACTCTTAGCCATGTTTCCGTTACCAATAAATGTGATGGTTTGCATCAATGCCTCACTTTGATTTTGAATTAAAGTGATTATAGCATAAATGCATTTATGCTGATTGGTTATAGGTAATCATCTCTTCATCCAAGTGAAATATATTTGGTATAATACGGCAACTATTTTATGAGGATATGTTTCATGGAAGTATTTTTACAAGAGGCGAAAGCATCTAGCAGAGTATTGGCGCAGCTGAACGGTGCTCAAAAGAACCGTGTACTGCGGGAAATGGCCAAAGCACTGCGTATGCAAAGCAGAGAGATCCTTAATGCAAATGCGCTTGATATGGCTGATGCGGACAAGAATGACCTGACTCCTGCACTGAAAGAGAGGTTGTTTCTGGATGAAACACGTATCGAAGCAATGGCAGTAGCGATCGAGGAGATCGCTGCATTAAAAGATCCTGTCGGACGTGTACTGGACGGATGGTTGACTGAGGACGGACTCAAGATTGAGAAGGTTTCCATTCCTATAGGTGTGATCGGAATCATATATGAGTCAAGACCAAATGTCACCTCAGATGCAGCAGCACTCTCTTTTAAAAGTTCCAATGTGTGCGTACTCAAAGGAGGAAAGGAGGCACAGCATTCCAATGTGGCTATTGCAAAAGTATTGCAAAGTGTACTTAAAGCAAATGGTCTGCCCCAGGCGCTTATTTCACTTCTTCCGGATGCATCACGTGAGGGTGTTTCCAAGTTGATAAAGATGGATCGATATGTAGATCTTATTGTACCGCGTGGTGGGGAAGGGCTTATTCGGTATGTTAGTGAGAATGCGACCGTACCGGTAGTCAAACACGATAAAGGACAGTGTCATACCTATATTGATGCAGATGCAAATATTGAGAATGCCATTGCTATTGCACTCAATGCCAAAGTACAGCGTCCCGGAGTCTGTAATGCTATGGAGACACTGCTTGTGGACAGGGTGATAGCAGAAGAAGTGCTGCCTCAGCTGAAAGAGGTATTTGACAGTGCTCATACACAACTCAAAGGGTGTGATGAAACACGTAAAAGTATTGATGTAGAGAGAGCAACGGAGCAAGATTATGACACGGAGTATCTTGCAAATATTTTGAATATCCGTGTGGTTGATGGTGTCGAAGGAGCAATCGATCATATCCTCCGTTTTGGATCGGGACACTCTGAAGCGATCATTACAGAGAACATTACAACAGCAGAGAGGTTTCTTAATGCTATTGATGCTGCGGCAGTCTATGTCAATGCCTCAACACGTTTCACGGATGGCGGTGCATTCGGATTTGGGGCTGAGGTAGGTATCAGTACCAACAAGCTGCATGCAAGAGGGCCTATGGGGATTGAAGGCTTGACGACCTACAAATTCAAGATTTACGGAAGTGGGCAGATACGGCAATAATAGTTCATTAAGTTTGCTTAGATAGAATGTCACAAATCTAAATATTAGGAAAAATACATGGCAATTGAAAAAGAAAACAGTGTAGTAGGAATTGAGTACGAAGTAAAAGAAGCGGGTACTACAGAGATCGTAGACTCCAACAAAGGTGCACAGCCACTTGAGTTCGTAATGGGCAAAGGACAGATCATTCCCGGTCTTGAGAATGCATTGGTAGGCATGAATGAAGGCGAGAGTGCCGATATTCTTGTAAAAGCTGCAGATGCATACGGTGAGGTGAATCCTGAAGCAGTACAGGTACTTCCGATCGAGCAGTTCGAGGGTGTGGATCTTCAGGAAGGTATGACACTTTACGGACAGGGTGAAAATGGACAAACTGTTCAGGTTGTTGTAAAATCGTTCAATGACAAAGAAGTGACGATCGATTTTAACCACCCTTTGGCGGGGAAAGACCTAATGTTCTCTGTTACAGTTCTCTCTTCAAGAGAAGCAACAGCAGATGAAGCTGCAACCGGTCAGGTCGGTGGCGGCCATGGAAGTGAAAGCTGCGGTTCAGGGTGCGGCTGTCACTAATTCTTTTTTTCTCCCCTTCATGCCGGAAGGGGAAAGTTATTCTCACCTTTCTTCCTTTTTTACCATCAGTATAATATATTGAAACGTGACTATTATAGGTTTTGTGTTAAGATAGAGTATATTGAACTGGAACTATCGTGCGCAGAGGGGAGAAAAAGATGAAAGAAGTAGAGAAGTTTTTTGATATCAATATGGTCCTGATGACGATCTACTCTGCTCTTGAACAAGTAAGAGAAGAGGAAAAAATAGAGCTGGTCTATGATATTGATTCGACGATCCCCAAAGAGTTGCGTGGTGATGCAGCATCCGTTACCCATATTCTAACACAGCTTCTGATGTTTGTATTTCAAAATACACACAAACATGAAGTGATACTCTCTTTATATGCCCCCAAAGATTTTCTCTACGAAGAGTTCATCACTTTTGCCATAGATAATACTGGCATTAGCCGGGAAAAGGCTCTTAGTTTTTTTGATGCACGTCTGAAACCGTTGCTGGATAGACTTGATGCAACAGCTTCCTATGCAGAAGAGACTGAACGGATCTCTATCTCTGTCCCGTTTAAACTGCAAGATCTTGGGAACAGACGTTATTACCGTCTGCCGGATATTGGAATGCTTGGGAAGAATGTATTGCTTATTTGCAAAAGCAAAATCATTTCAGAAAGTCTTCAGAAAATGTTCAAATATTTCCTTTACGAAGTTGATGTAGGTGCGCAAGCATATAAAGAAAGAGGCAGCAACCTGGCACACTATGATCTTTTTGTATTGGAAGATTCTTTGTTGACCGAAGGTATAGAGGAACTGGTACAGAAGGTGCAACAAAAGCATGACCTCAAGTTGGTGATCCTTCAGGATGCCGATAATGCGAAAGTAATGAACAAGAAATATCTTTCTGCATATCTTGTCAAGCCTGTGATGCAAGAGAGTATCTATGAATTGATCATCTCGCTTTTTGAAGAGGATGTCAAAGAGAGAAAGATCAAAAGAGAACCGGAAAAACCGATTATCAATATGGAAAAATATATCATAGATGCTTTTAAAAAGAGTGAAGAGGCTTATGTGAGTATGGAGAAGGTCAAATCTGAGTTGAAACCCAGTGTGCTTTCTCCTGCCAGGAAGCAAGATACGGTCCAGGTGTTGAATGTTGCAGCAGGTGAGAAGAAGATGAAAAAAGCAGGCGTTGATTATGCAAAAGAGCTTGAAAAATTTATAGAGACGTTCGATCACTCTGATGTCTACTTCAGAGATATTGCAAAAAGCAAAGCGGCATGGCAGATCAAGGAGTTTGCGATCGATCTGGAGAAAAATGCCAACCTTATCGGAGCTGAGCGTATTGCACAGCTTGCAGAAAAGATCAGCCTGCTTTTTGTCTATGACAATCTGGATATGCTCCCTGTCTATACCGGTAAATACCATGTGGAATTGACAAAACTGCTGAGTGAGATCAGAAGTTATCTGAAGAAACGAAAGTAACGGCTTTAGGAGTATGTCAATTTGACATATTTCTGTTGTTCAGTTGAAAAATTGGACTATAATCTTTTATGCAGATCTATACAGACACCCAAATATATTCTATTGGAATACTCTTTCTTTTTTCTATTCTCTTGCTATGGAGAATTGTGTATTTCTTTGCCTTATCCCCATCCAAACGTTACTTGAAGCGGTACAGAACGGTCAAAAAACTTAAAAAACTTACCTGGAGTGAATTTGAGTATCTATCTAAACTGCTTTTTGAGGAAGAGGGATGGAAGGTGACAGAAAATGCCGGAAAGGGTGCAGATGGCGGTGTCGATCTCTGGATGAAAAAGTGGCGTATGTCCGCAATCGTACAATGTAAAAAGTATGAAGATGCCAGAGTGACCATTAAAGTGATCAGAGAGATGTATGGACTTATGTATGAATATAAAGTCGATAAAGCATTTATTGTTACTACCAGTGAATTTACCAAAGAGTGCTATAGGTTCGTTGAAGACAAGAAGATAGAACTGATCAATGGAGAGGGTGTGGTGAAAAGGATCTCACAGCTGATAAAATAACCGGCAATCACTCCTCATAAGGTTCAAAATCTTCTTTTGAAACACCACAGTCCGGGCATTCCCAGTCTTCAGGAAGTTCTTTGAATGGTGTCCCCGGAGGAATACCGCTGTCGGGATCCCCAATTGCGGGATCATAGATATATTCACATACTGTACAGATATATTTTTGTTCCATCTTATCTCCCTTCTGGTATCGGATTTATTTAAAAATGGTAAAATGTCTAAACTAATTTTACTAAAGCTACTGTGCAATATCTGTGCAGTCACGCTTTGAAACAAAGGACTTCAATATGTCAATCAAGTGTGCATTTTTATTTCCCGGACAAGGTTCCCAGGCAGTAGGTATGGGAGAGGATTTTTTTAACAATTCAGAGATCGCAAAACAGATGATCACAGATGCAAGTGAACGAACGGGTATCGATTTTGAGACATTGCTTTTTAAAGAGAATGATCAACTTGAGAAGACAGAGTTCACGCAACCTGCTATTTTGCTTGTCTCATCGATCGCGCATAAGCTTTTTGAGAACGAAATGCCAATTAAACCAGTGTTCGCACTGGGGCACTCTTTGGGTGAATTCTCGGCACTTACGGCCGTAGGTGCGATCGATCCGCTTGATGCGGTCGAGCTGGTTAATCTGCGTGGCAAGCTGATGGCGCAGGCATGTGAAGGTCAGGATGTCGGAATGCTGGTCTCATTGGGGTTGGATGACAAGACCGTAGAGAATATCTGTGAAGAACAGAGAGAAGCAGGGTTGCAGGTATGGCCGGTAAACTATAATGCCGAAGGACAGATCGTGATCGCCGGTATTAAACCGGATCTGCAAAAACTGGAACCTGTTCTAAAAGAGGCAAAAGCCAGAAGGGCAATGCTGCTCAATATGTCGGTAGCTTCCCACTGTCCTCTGTTGGAGAGTGCGACTGTACCGTTATCTGAAAAACTTAAAGAAGTACTTAGGGATGAGTTTACAGCACCGGTGATCTCCAATGTGACAGCTGAAAAGTACTCTACAAAAGAAGAAGCACTGGAACTGTTGCCCAAACAGCTGGTCTCTCCTGTCCTCTATAAACAGTCTATAGCAAAATTTGATGAAGAGGTGGACTGTTATGTTGAATTCGGTCACGGCGGTGTGCTCAAAGGGCTGAACAGAAAAGCGACCAAGAAACCACATTTTGTGGTTTCAGATATGCAGTCTCTGGCAAATGCATTGGAAGAGATAGGCAAACTAAGCTAAATTACTGCACTTGGATGTGTGCGGAACAGATAAACTAGGATTGAAATGAAAATAGCTATTATGGGTGCAATGCCCGAAGAGATCGAACCTTTGATCGGCCAGCTCGAGAATGTAAGTTCTTCGTTATATGCGTCAAATACCTATTATGAGGGAATATATAAAGGGAAAGAGGTAGTTGTTGCCTATTCAAAGATCGGAAAGGTCTTTGCTGCATTGACTGCCACGATACTTATCGAAAAATTTGATTGTGATATTCTGCTTTTTTCCGGGGTTGCAGGTGCAATCTCAGAAGAGCTCAAGATCGGTGATCTTATTATTGCAGAAGGCCTTTGTCAGCACGATCTTGATATAACTGCTTTTGGCCATCCCTACGGATATGTACCGGAGGGAGAGGTTTGTGTCAAAACCGATAAGCATTTACGTCAGATTGCTAAAACAGTTGCAGAAAAAAAAGGGATTACTCTTAAAGAGGGGGTCATTGCAACCGGTGATCAGTTCGTTGCAGACCCTGAGAGAAAAAAGTGGATCGGAGAGACATTCAAAGCAGATGCACTTGAGATGGAGGGTGCCAGTGTGGCAGTGGTCTGTGATGCATTGAATGTACCGTGCTTTATTCTGCGTGCCATCTCAGACAGCGCAGATATGGATGCGAGTTTCAACTTCGATGAATTCCTTGAGAGTTCAGCAAAAGTTTCAGCAGGCTTTATCCTCTCTATGGTAGAGGAAATTGAAGATATTTCATAAGAGATGTATTGATGCGGGTGTATAGTCACGCGCCGAAAAAGAGAGAATTGTGGAAGATAGAAGACGAGAAGAGACAAACAGTATTCCAATGAGCCGAAAACTCCTCAAGGTCATAGGCAAGACCAATGTAGAGTTCAGGCTTATCGGTGAAGGAGATAAAGTTCTGGTAGGACTGAGCGGAGGAAAGGATTCTCTGGCTTTGGTTCATGCACTCAAACATATTCAAAGACATGCACCGTTCAATTTCGAGTTTGAAGCCTGTACGATCAAGTACGGTATGCCGGATGAGCACTATGACTATCTGGCAGCACACTGTAAAGAGTATGGTATCAAACATACGGTGTACGATACCAATATTTATGAGATCTCTCACGATACCATAAGGGAAAATTCTTCATTCTGTTCATACTTTTCACGTATGCGGCGTGGGGCACTCTACAGTTTTGCCCAGGAAGGTGGATTTACCAAAGTGGCATTGGGGCATCATTTTGATGATGCAGTGGAGAGTTTCTTCATGAATATGTTCTACAACGGAACACTTAGAAGCCTTGCACCTATTTATAAAACGGGTAAAGGTTTTCATCTGATCCGTCCACTCATCCAGGTGAGAGAAAGACAACTGAGGGATTTTGCTACCGAGAACAACCTGCAGGTTATTGGTGATGAAGCCTGTCCTGCTATGCTGAAAGATGTCAAGATGCCTCATGCCAGAGCCTCTACCAAAGCATGGTTGGCCCAAATGGAAAAAGAGAATAAAGAGATGTTCAAGATGATCAAAGCGTCCTTCAAGCATATCCATGACGATACGTTCCTGGATCCCAAACGCTGGGAGAGGGATGATATTGTAATGAGTAATGAGTAATGAGTAATGAAAAACAGACTGTTTTAAAAGCCGGAAGAATAGATAAAATACTCTCTGATACTTTGGATATCAGCCGTAACCAGATTGAAAAACTTATTAAAGAAGGGCTTGTATCTGTTAATGGCAGAACTGTGAGAAAAACCAGTTTCAAAGTGGAAGAGGGTGATGAGATAGCCTACGTGTTCAAAAAGGCTGAAAAGCGTGAGCCTGTAGAGGTTGATTTTGATGTTGAAGTCCTCTATGAGGATGAATATCTTCTGGTGATCAACAAGCCTTCGGGGCTTGTCGTACATCCGGCTCCTTCGGTGAAGGAGCCGACACTGGTTGACTGGCTGGTCCAAAAGGGTATTTCTCTCTCCACCATTTCCGGAGAAGAGCGTCACGGGATCGTACACCGTATCGACAAAGAGACGACAGGCGCTTTGGTGGTTGCCAAAGACAACAGGGTGCATATGAAACTCAGTGAACAGTTGCAGGAGAAGAGTATGGGACGCTATTATCTTGCATTGATCGATCATCCGCTGAAAGATGATGTCACTGTGGACAAACCTATAGGACGTAATCCGAAGAACCGTTTGAAAATGGATGTCGTACCACACGGGAAAGAGGCAAAAACAGCTTTTAAAAAGCTTTTGGCATCACAGTATGATATTGAGCTGGTCTCTGCCAAACTCTTTACCGGACGTACCCATCAGATACGGGTACATCTGAACACACTGGGACGCCATATACTGGGAGATGATTTATATGGCTTTAAGAGCAAAAGAGATAAAATTCCAAGAGTTTATCTGCATGCCTATCTGCTCTATCTGACTCATCCTGTGACGGGGAAACAGATGGAGTTTGTTGCCCCGCTTTTTGACGATATGCAAACCTATCTGACAAAATATTTTGAAGAAGACGAGATCGAAAAGAAGCTTGATCCGAAGTGTTTGAAAGAGGGGTTTCAGGTTTTAGGTGTGTAAGAAATTTCCAATAAGCAGGAAGCTATGCCTCACATTAAAGTCAAACCGTTCGATACCGCCATTGTTGAAGAAAAAATCCCACAAAGCAGTCTATTGACATTCCGTGCAACAGCACTTAACCGGGGTGATGAACTTTGGGGGGTGGAAGTGGAAGGAAAAGAGTTCCTGCTTCAGGTCAAACCTGCTGGGAGCAATGTACTTATCAAGTATGACAAAGTAACCAGGCCGCTAAGGGTCAACCTGCTTAAAGAAGCATTGGCACAGGTGGCAAAAGAGCTTGAGCTTGAGATCATCGCATCCAATATTGCACAGCATAAAGAGACACTGTTTGCCTCTGCATATGAGAAGAAGATAGAGGATTTTGAAAATATTGCTTTCCCTAAAGAAAAGGTCTCTGTTGAGGTAGGGTTTGGATCAGGGAGACATTTGCTCTACCAGGCGAAGAAAAACCCGGATACACTTTTTATAGGACTTGAGATCCATACACCGTCAGCACAGCAGGTACTTAAACAGATCGAACTGCAGGGCCTGGAGAATATCTGGGTGGTCAACTATGATGCAAGGCTTTTTCTGGAGATGCTTCCCTCCAATCTTCTGGATCAGATCTTTGTGCATTTCCCTGTACCATGGGACAAAAAGCCGCACCGGCGTGTGATCAGTCCCAGTTTTCTCAATGAATCCATGCGAGTTCTTCATAAGGAAGGGCGGCTGGAACTTCGTACAGACAGTAATAACTACTTCTGGTATGCACTGGAGACTTTCTTTGCTGCTCCCAAAATAGAGCTGGAGGTACGTAAAAATGAAGCACTGGAGGTCACCAGCAAATATGAAGCACGCTGGCTCAGGCAGGAGAAAGACATTTATGACGTTTACGTAACATCTAAAGAGATGTCAGCACCCAGAGAAGTCCTGATTGACTTTAACTTTAACAATGTAAAATACAGCAAAGGGGTTGAAACATGTCTGCCTGCAAAAACATTGGTATTTGAAGACTATTTCGTACATATTGAACGTCTCTACAGGATCGGTGGAAGCAAGATGCTTATCAAGTGCTCATTCGGCAGTTTTGATCGGCCTGAACATAAGTATATTTTGCTTGAAGAGGAAGGATGCCGGTACTTTGTCTCTCCACCGGTTAAGACCAGTGTAAACCACAAAGCCCATCAAAAAATAACGGAGTTGCTCAATAATGTCAAATGTAATTAGTGCGAAGAATCTGACTTTGGCGTATGACAATGGTAGAAAAGAGATCATTAAAAATGCAAACTTCAGTATTGGAAAAGGGGATTTTGTTTTTATCACAGGTCCCAGCGGTTCAGGTAAATCGACATTGTTGAAGGCACTTTACGGACAGATCAGACCAAAAGAGGGAAGTCTGGTGGTAGGAGGGGTTGATCTTGCCAGCGTCAAGGCACGCAAACTGCAGGAGCTGCGTACCCACCTGGGGATCATTTTTCAGGACTATAAGCTTATTAATGAATGGACTGTAGCAAAGAATGTTGTACTTCCGCTGATGATCGCAGGATACTCTATCGATGTGCAGAACACCCAGGCACACAGACTGCTTAAACATGTAAAGTTGGCTGAGCATGCCGAGAAGTTCCCTTTGGAACTAAGCGGTGGTGAACAACAGCGTGTAGGAGTAGCCAGAGCTTTGGCGAAGAACCCGGTGGTTATTCTGGCTGATGAACCTACAGGGAATCTTGATGATTACTCTTCCAATGTGATCTGGGATCTGATGGAGAATGCCTGTCAGCAGCTTGAGACTACTGTACTGGTGGTTACACACAAGATCCCGACGATCTTCTCACTGCCGTATCGTCACTTTATTATCGAGAGCAAGGGTGTGTATGAAGTTCATTAAAAATCATTTGATGTTTATTTTGCCATTGATGGCAATACTGCTTGGGATCGAGTTCTATCTTGTGTTTGACCGTACGACAGACTCGTATGAGAAAGGACTTAAAGAGGGATATACGATGCTTGTTGTAACCCAAAAACCTGTGGAGCTCTCCAGGCTTAAAGCCCTTAATGAACACATTGCCGGCTCTGAGGCGATCAAACGGGAGAATATCGTTTCGGAAGTAGCCCAGGGGGTCAGCAAAGAGAGTAAAAAAGAGATTCTTGCGCTGCTTCCGTATTTTTATAATGTCGGCTTGGACAGTTATCTGGGTACAAAAGAGATCGAAAAGATAAAAAATGACCTTGAAAAAGATCCGAATATAAAGCGTGTTGAGACTTTTGGCAGCAGTTACAGTTCGGCCTACAGGCTCTTTTCCTTCATCAAGTTCCTTTTGAAGGTCTTTATCGGCTTTATGGGAGTCGTCAGCCTTTTCCTCATAATCAAGCAGATGGAGATCTGGAAGTATGCACATAAAGAGCGTATGCAGGTGATGGAGATATTCGGTGCACCGCTGATGCTGCGTTCAGGGGTACTCTTTAAAATAGCAATTTTTGATGCGTTTATTGCGACACTTTTTACTTCAGCGATCTTCTTTTATGTAAAATTTGTCTGGGCAGCACAAAGCGGTATCGATCTGATGATGCAAAAACAGGATGAGCTTTTCAGGTTGACCGATATGGCTATTTTACTTGCGGCAGCCCTTTTACTTGTGATTATTGCAGTCTACAGTGTTGTTTTCAGTTCCAGGGGAGTACAGGAGTGAGAGCACTGATCCTCTATCTTTTTCTTGCTGCTTCACTGGTCTGCGGAGCCAGTTCAACTACCAAAAAGATCTCTGTTTCCAAAAAGCATTTGAGCAAGGTTCAGAAAGAACAGAAACAGGCATCACGCCGCCTTGACAAGATCGCTAAAGATATCAAGGCAGCTGAAAAGGAGATCACCTATCTGGAAAAGAAAATAGATCTGCTTGCCAAAGACCAGAATGTCACAGAAGCTTCCTATCATCGTTTGAAAAAGGAGTTGAAGTATTCTGAAAATGAGTTGGCAAGGACAGGTCGGGAGCTTGAAAAGAAGCGCAAACAGTTCATCTCTCTGCTCTCTGAACGTTTTTCAGTGATCTTTGCAATGGAGAAGGCGCATGAGCCGACAAAGAAGTCGATTATTGACCAGGAGGTTTATCGGGTCTACAAAGTACAGAATACCAAGATGCTTGCAGCGTTGAAAAAAGAGATCAGTATACTGAAGAAGAAGAAAGAGGATACAAAGTATCGGCGCAACAAGACCAGGAATCAGCTTGCACGTATCATCAAAAAGCGTGAAAGCTATGCACAGAAGAAGAAGCAGAAAGAGAAACTGCTAAAAAAACTTGAGGCAGATGAGGAGAAATATACTGCAAAACTCCAGAAGATTGTTGATAAACAGAATGCTTTGCGTACAACATTGGCAAAGCTGAACATTTTACACAAGAAGGAGGTTGAAGAGGCACGCAAGAGAGCGGCTGCACGTAAAGAGGCATTGCGTTTGGAGAAAGAGCGTAAGCGAAAACTCAGGCTTGCCAAAGCCAAGGCGAAAGAGAAAGAACGAAAGGCACTGGAAGCGCTTAAGCGTGCCAAGACAGAAGAGGCACGCAAGAGAGCGCGTATGGCAGCAAAAGAGGCGGAATCGGAGAGAAAAAAGATTGCCAAAGAGAGCCAGAAAGTGCGTAATATCAACTCCTCTTACAAAAAAGAGGCAGTTTACCGCTACCGGGGAGGAAAGACGATCTCTCCGATCGCAGGAGCGAGGGTGATCAAGAAGTTCGGTACCTATGTCGACCCCATCTACAAGATTAAAATATTTAATGAGTCGATTACACTTCAGGCGCCGTCATCCCCTGCCAAAGTAAAGAATGTACTCAATGGAAAGGTTGTTTTTGCGGGTAAATCCAGTATGCTTGGGAAAGTGGTTGTGGTCGCACATAGCGGCAAAATGCATACAGTTTATGCCGGTCTTTCCAAGATCGCACCAACCATCCGTGTCGGCACGAAGATCAGAAAAGGGTATGTGGTCGGAAAAGTAAAAAGCAAGCTGGTATTCCAGGCGACCAAGAATTCAAAGCATATCAATCCGCTTAAACTCATTCGTATTTAAGTGTAATAACTGCGCTCCTTAAACCCCTCCTAACCAATATTTGGGTATAATCGCGAAATTATATAAGGGGCTTAGCTGTGGTAAAAAGAGTATTGGTAAAGTTTTCCGGTGAAGCATTGGCCGGCAAAGAAGGCTACGGGATCGACACAAAGATCCTCAACTATATCGCAGGCGAGATCAAAGAGCTTGTCGATAACGGTGTTGAAGTCGGTATTGTTGTCGGCGGGGGAAATATTATTCGCGGCGTGACTGCTGCTGCGGATGGAATTATCAAAAGAACCTCAGGTGACTATATGGGAATGCTTGCCACAGTTATCAACGGCGTAGCGATTCAGGAAGCACTTGAGCATGCAGGGCTCGAAGCACGCTTGCAGTCTGCGATCGATATGCATGAGATCGGTGAAGCGTTCATTGTCAGACGTGCGAGAAGACACCTTGAAAAGGGAAGAGTCGTCATATTTGCAGGAGGTACCGGAAATCCCTACTTTACGACCGATACTGCTGCGACACTGAGAGCTTCCGAGATCGAAGCGGACCTTCTTATCAAGGCGACAAAGGTTGATGGGGTATATGACAAAGATCCTGCGAAGTTTGATGATGCGGTCAAACTTGAGGCATTGACGTACGACCAGGCACTCAATGATCATATCAGGGTGATGGATGATACCTCTATTGCCCTGGCAAAAGAGAATAACTTGCCGATCGTTGTGTGCAATATGTTTGAAAAAGGTAATCTGTTGGCAATCATCAAAGGCGATATGAGTCTTTGTTCTATTGTCAAATAGCCGGTCAAAGAGGTTTGTTTTACAACCCTCCGGCATAATGCAAATGATGAAAAGTATAAAGCGTAAGATAACTTTTCTCGTTGGCGGCTTTGAAACCGGAGCGGTTGCATAAAAACGAGTATCATTCGCGATATCACAGGCAAGTTTTTCAGAAATGAGTGATCTGTCAAAGAATTTTAAAATGAAGGAATAAAAATGAGAACCGAACAATTAACTGCAAAAGCACTTGAGAAAGTGGACTATGATAAATATCTCTTGGCAAATGCCGTAGGAAAAAGAGCAGAAGAGATCGCAGGCGGCGCCAAGCCGCTTATAGATGTGGACCCTAAAATGGTGAAGCACACTGACATTGCTCTGCAGGAGATCGCAGAAGGCAAGCTTATAGTAAGTCTTGAGGGATAACTCCTTTTGGATGCGTTTCTCGCTAAAGTTAAAGAGATACATACGATAGAAGAGGCGACAGCCCTTCTGTGGGAACAACTTCCCTCTCCTTCTTCCCAGACCACCAAAGCGCTTGATGTCGCTATGACCGCTCATGACGGACAAAAGCGAAAAAGCGGTGAACCCTATATCGTACATCCCATTCTTGTTGCCGTGATCACTGCCTCCATCTCCGCTGATGAGACAATGGTGCAGGCAGCACTGCTGCATGATGTGGTGGAAGATACGGATATTGATCTTGAAGATCTTGAACATGAGTTTGGCGAGGATGTGACCCATATGGTTGAAGGACTCACCAAGATCGTGGAGATAAGGGATGAAGAACTGGCCCCGTCCGGTTCTGATGACAGGCTTATCTCTTCGGCATTGACTTTCCGTAAGATGCTTATCGCATCGATTAAAGATATACGTGTTTTGGTCATTAAACTTTGTGACAGGCTGCATAATATGCTTACTTTGGATGCCCTGCCGCTCCATAAACAAAAACGTATTGCTGAAGAGACACTGGTGGTGTACTCGCCGATCGCCCATAGACTGGGAATATCACGCTTGAAAAATCATCTGGAAGATCTGAGTTTTTACTATATCTACCCCGATGATTATGCCAAGATTGATACCTATATCAAAGCCAATGCACAGAATCTTCAGTTCAAACTGAATGCTTTTATTCAGAAAGTCAGGACACTGATGGAGAAGAACGGCTTTGAGGGCATGCATTTTGAGATCATAGGACGGGTGAAGCATTACTACTCCATCTATCTCAAAATGCACCGCAAAGGAGTGAGTATTGAAGAGGTACTTGATCTGCTGGCGATCCGTATTATTGTCAATGAACCGCTGGAGTGCTACAAAGTACTTGGATTGATGCATCTGAACTTTACACCGCTGATCTCACGTTTCAAGGACTATATAGCTGTTCCCAAAGAGAACGGCTATAAAACCATCCATACGACACTCTTCAATGAAGAGGGAATAGTGGAGGCACAGATACGTACTGCACAAATGCACCGTCTGGCTGAATACGGAGTTGCTGCACACTGGAAATACAAAGAGGGAAGCAACAGTGTCAATCTCCAGTGGCTGGAGAGTCTTTCTTATCAGAATGAATCGGTCGAAGAGTTCTATGAATTGGCAAAGAGTGACCTTTTTTCTGAAGATATTACGGTGTTCTCTCCCAAAGGGGATTATTATACGCTTCCCAAAGGGTCGGTTGTACTTGATTTTGCCTATGCCATTCACTCGGAAGTAGGTGCCAATGCCACAGGTGCACTGGTCAACAAACAGAAATCCTCTCTGCTTACGGTACTGAAGAATGGTGACATCGTCAGGATCATTAAAGATGATATGCCGCATCTTCACTGTTCCTGGCAGGATGCTGTGAAAACATCCAAGGCCAAAGAGGGAATACGAAGCCACTGTCGTGCAAGGCTTAAAGAGACAGATACCTTCTCTGCCTATAATATTCTCGCGACACTTTTTGACCAAAGTGTTGATGCTATAAAAAGACGTATAGAAGCTATGGGACTTGCAGAATCGATTCATAAACTTCCTACACAACTGGATTTTTTCAAAGAGACCATCCGTAAACTTGCAGTCTACATCGGTGCGAAAGAGGTACGTTTCTGGGAGCTTCTGAAAAAAGGTTACAAGAAGCCTCAACCCAAAAAGATCGAGCATTTTAAGTTTTTTACCAACAAGCCGTTGGACGGTGTAGAGTTTGATTATTGCTGTCATCCGAAAGTTGGGGACAAAATTGTTGCATTTTATAAGGACAGTAAGGCTATTATACATCATAAATTGTGCAAGAAAGCCTATGCGAAAATTCTCAATGCAGAACCGATGATCTTTGTAAGCTGGAGCGGCACTAAACTCTCCCGCTACAGGCTTATTATAAGCTTGCAGAACCAAAAAGGCGTATTGGCGGATCTGCTTGCCAGACTCTCTTCGCTGGATATGAATGTCATCAGTATCGAACTGGGTATTAAAAATTCAGAGAGTGCTGAGTATTGCCGGATTGAAGTTGAAAGTGCCGAATCAAGAAAGAGTGTACTGGAAGAGAAGATCGCACAACAGTTCAAACTGATCGAGATGATCAGTCTGGATGATGCATATAACAAATAAGTAATGTCATTCTGAAACTGTTCTGAATGAGGAAGAAAGGAAAAAATGTCAGTTAATCAAGCGTTAGAAGAGATCCGTAGGGGAACGGCCGAGATCATCGATATGGAACGTATCGAAACATTGGTGAAAAAGTTTTACGAAACAGGGGAGACCTATACGGTCAAAGCAGGATTTGATCCTACCGGAGCCGATCTGCATCTTGGACATACCGTACTGCTTCAGAAGCTGCGTATCTTCCAAAAACATGGAGGACGGGTACAGCTGCTCATCGGTGACTTTACTGCCATGATCGGTGATCCTACAGGAAAGAGTGAGACACGTAAAGTACTTGACAGGACTACGATTCTTGAAAATGCACAAACCTATCAGGACCAGGTTTTCAATATTCTTGACAAGAGCAGGACAGATGTGGTCTTCAACTCGACATGGCTTGAAGCACTGGGAGCTTCAGGTATGGTCTCTTTGACAACAACCTTCAATGTGGCGCGTATGCTTGAGCGTGATGACTTTGAAAAACGCTACAAAGCCGGGAAAAGCATCTCTATTTCCGAATTTATATATCCATTGCTTCAGGGATACGATTCCGTTGAGCTTCAGAGTGATATAGAGATTGGCGGGACAGACCAGAAATTCAATCTGCTGATGGGGCGGTTTTTGCAGCGTGCCTATGAAATAGGCAAGGAACAGGCAGTACTGATGATGCCTATCCTTGAAGGCCTTGACGGTGTTCAGAAAATGAGCAAGTCACTGAACAACTATATTGGTATCACGGAAGTGCCTAAAGAGATCTATGCAAAAACACTCTCTATTTCTGATGAGTTGATGTGGCGTTACTATGAACTGCTGAGTGAAAAGTCTCTTGAAGAGATCGCACAGATGAAAGAAGATGTAAAAACAGGGAAACTTCATCCCAAAGCTGCCAAAGAAAATCTTGCTCTTGAGCTGGTGACACGTTTTTATGATGAGGAAGCGGCAAAGGCTGCCAAAGAGGAGTTTGATAATGTATTCAAGGCCAATAAACTTCCCGATGATATACCTGAAGTAGAAGTAGAAGAGGGTATCTGGATCTGTAAGGCATTGGTAGATGCGGGGATAGAGCCTTCGACTTCACAGGCACGTAGGGACATTAAACAAGGTGCGGTACGTATTGATCAGGAGAAGGTAGGTGACGAGAAGCTCAATCTGGATACCGGAGAGTATATTTTACAGGTTGGAAAACGAAAATTTGCAAAAGTGAAGGTTGGAGTATGACATTTAAACCATTAAAGATCGGAAAATATACGATAGAAAAGCCGATCATACAGGGAGGTATGGGAGTAGGTATCTCTTGGGACCAGCTGGCAGGCTCTGTTTCCAAAGAGGGAGGGCTTGGTGTAGTCTCTGCAGTAGGTACAGGTGTGTACAAAAACAGAGCCTATCTGGATGAGGCAGAAATGGCGGGGAGAGAACACAGACCGCTTGAAGCGATCAACTTCTACTCTTACAGGGCATTAAAACATATTTTTGACAATGCCAGAGAGATCTGTGGTGACAGACCGCTTGCAGCAAATATCCTTTATGCTCAAAGTGAGTATGACAGAGTGGTTCAGGATGCCTGTAAAGCCGGTGCCAATATTATTATTACCGGAGCTGGACTTCCTCTTACAATGCCTGAAGCAGCAAAAGACTATCCTGATGTAGCACTGGTACCTATTGTCTCTACGGCAAAAGCGTTGCGTATTCTCTGTAGACGATGGAAAAAAACACATGACAGACTACCTGATGCAGTGATTGTCGAGGGACCGCTCAGCGGAGGACATCAGGGATTCAAATATGAAGAGTGCTTCATGCCGGAGAACCAGCTTGAAGCGATCTTGCCACCTGTAGTGGAAGAGGCGAAGAACTGGGGTGATATTCCGGTTATTGCTGCCGGTGGAGTGTGGGATCATAACGACATTATACGGATGATGGAACTTGGTGCCAGAGGTGTACAGCTTGGTACACGTTTTATCGGTACTGTGGAGTGTGATGCTTCAGATGTGATGAAGAATATCATTATCAATGCTACAGAAGATGACATTAAACTCTTCAAGTCACCGGTAGGATACCCTGCACGCGGTGTTAAAACAGAGTTGCACAAACGTATAGAAGAGGGAACAGCTCCGAAAGTAGCGTGTATTTCGAACTGTGTAACACCGTGTCATCGCGGAGAAGAGGCAAAGATAGTAGGTTACTGTATCGCAGACAGGCTTACTGATGCCTATGACGGGATCGCAGAGACAGGGCTCTTTTTTACAGGAGCCAACGGCTACCGTCTTAAAGAGATTATAACGGTTAAAGAGCTGATGGATAAACTGATGAACGGAGAAGAGAAGTAGCGTGAGAGGTTTGGTTCTTCTTTTTCTATGGTTCTGCAGCACAGTAATGCTCTTTGCTTCTGTAACGATCCTGGAGAAAGTCGAGATCAAAAAAGAGGAGCTGCGTCTCCATTTTAACAAAGGTTATAATAAAAGCGATATTCATCACTTCAGTCTGAAGAATCCCTATCGTGAAGTCTTTGATATACCGGATGTCCGTCTAAAAAACAGCCGGGTAGGGAAATATCTTCGTACATCACGCTGTCACTCTATCCGTATCTCCCAGTATAAACGCAATACGGTCCGTATCGTAATGGAAACGGAACGGGCATATGGATGTACACCGTACCGTCCGCTGTTTGCCTACAACTCCTATCATATCCCGCTTCCGCCATTCAAGGTAAGTAAAAAACATTACAAAGCCAAAAAGTCTTCAAAACCGAAAACAGTGGTGAAAAAAACGTATGGGAAAAAGAAATGGAGCTCTAAAAAAGCTGTGAAACCAAAACCCTATGTGATTGATACTTCCAAAAATATCTATCAAAAAGGGAGTGGAGAACTGATTGTGATAGATGCAGGGCATGGCGGGCACGATACAGGAGCGATTGCCGGAAGAAAGCGAGAGAAGGACCTGGTACTTCAGATCGCAAAGCGTTTGGAAAAACAGTTGAAAAAGCGTGGATACAGGGTCTATATGACACGACGAACAGACAAGTTCCTCAAATTGCCACAGCGTACCCGAATTGCGGACCGTAAAGATGCAAAGGTATTTATTTCTATTCATGCAAACTCTGTTCCGAAGCGTAAACGGAACAAGATACATGGAGTCGAGACTTTTTTCCTTCAAAAGACCAGAGATGCCAAGTCCCAGCGTATTGCCGCACGTGAGAACAAGGCGGTACTGAAGGGTGCAGGCAGCTCTTTGAGTAAAAAGGTGATCATCGATTCTGTACTTAACGGACCGAAGATTATTGAATCGAACAAACTGGCCATTGATGTTCAGCGCCGTATGATGGCAAATCTAAGAGCCCATTACAGAGGAGTAAGAGACGGTGGTGTAAGACATGCACCATTCTGGGTACTGGTAGGAGCCAGCCGACCTTCTATTCTGATAGAGGTAGGGTATATCTCACATCCAAAGGAGCGCAAGCGTCTTTTTACATCCCGCTATCAGGAACTTATTGCAAAAGGGATCGCAGAAGGGGTACAGAACTACCTCAATAACCGAAAAAGAGAGATTGAACTTTAGATGAAGTCTCTAAAATACCTTTTATCAATATTTGGGCTTTTAATACTGACTGCCTGTATGGGACCGGACCGTTCTTCCCGGCTTGTAGTGGTCGATGCAGGACACGGAGGACACGACTGTGGTGCACAGTGTGAAGGAAAACAGGAAAAGGACCTGGTACTTCAGCTGGTACATAAATTGCGAAACGAGTTCAGAAGTGAAGGGTACCAGGTCTATATGACAAGAGGAAGTGACCGCTTTTTGACATTGGGACAGCGTACACAGATTGCCGATAAAAAAGATGCTGATGTCTTCATCTCCATTCATGCCAATGCCATTGCAGATAAGAGCCGTTTTGAAATAGTAGAGGGAATTGAGACCTACTTCCTTCAAAAGACAAGGGATGAGAAGTCTCAGCGTATTGCAGCAAGAGAGAATGCTGCAGTACTGCAGGGTGCGGACGAACTGAGCAGGAGTGTGATTATCGATGCGGTACTCAACGGTCCTAAGATCGTAGAGTCCAATAAACTGGCTATAGATGTCCAAAAGAACATTATGGCAAGAGTGAAGTCAAGATATTCTGATGTAAAGAACGGTGGTGTCCGTCCTGCCCCGTTCTATGTACTTGTCGGTGCAAGCCGCCCTTCCATTCTTGTAGAAGTAGGATACATTACCAATTCCAAGGAAAGAGAGAGGCTTTTTACTTCTGACTATCAGGAACGCATTGCAGAGGGGATCGTTAAAGGTGTGAACCGTTATTTGGATAATCGGGAAAAGGAACTTGGAATTTAACCCGGAATATGCTGCAAAGTATAAGCAGTAGGTTAAGAAAGCAAGGCAGGTACGCTATGTACCATTTGCTGCCTGCGACTTATTTGTAGTTCTTGATCGCTTTCTCAAGGATCTCTGCTGCAGCGGCTTTGTCTTTGAACCCGCTTACTTTTACCCATTTGTTAGGCTCAAGCATTTTGTATGTTTCAAAGAAGTTCTTGATACGGTTGAGTGTATGCTCAGGTACATCTGCAAGGTCCTGGATCTTTGCATAGGTAGGATCGATCTTTTCTGTTGGTACTGCAAGCAGTTTCTCGTCTCCGCCAGACTCATCTTCTGTCATTAACACACCGACAAGTCTGCATTTGATGTATGAACCTGCCTGAAGCGGATAATCGCAGAGTACGAGTACATCTGCGGGGTCACCGTCATCAGAAAGTGTGTTTGCAACAAATCCGTAGTTTGCAGGGTAGTGCATTGCTGAGTATAGTACTCTGTCTACCTCCACAGCACCCGAATCTTTATCGATCTCATATTTGATGTTCGAGTTAAGCGGTACTTCGATGATTGCTTTGACTGCATCGGGACATTCACCCGGTCCGATTTTAGTAATATCCATAAGATATCTCCTTGCATTGAAGATCGTAGATCCTCAGAAATTTTGTTAGCAGATAGTAGCATAAAATTCATAAATACTTCATCAAGCTTTGCTATGATATGTAAAATAATATAGGAGTATAAGAAATGAAAAAACTGATTATAGGGTTGGCATGCGTTTTATTGAGCGCATCGGCTGTTGAAATTGGAAAGGTACCTGTAGAGGTAAATATTGGAGGCAGAGATGGGGGAAAAACAGATGGTACAGTCTGGAATTCATCCATGTTGAAAGGGAAGGTATACGTTCTTTTTTATGTAGATCCTGATGAAAAGGATCTGAACAAGGCATTGACACAGGCATTGAAAAAGCGTCACTTCAGCAGAACAAAATACGGTTCTGTTGCTGTAGTGAATCTTGCTGCAACATGGAAACCCAATATGATCATCGAGGCATTGTTGAAAAAGAAACAGAAGGAGTTTCCCGACACTCTCTATGTCAAGGACAAAAACAAAGTATTGGTTAAGCAGTGGGGGCTTGCTGATGACAATTCAGACATTTTAGTGCTTGATAAAAAAGGAAAGCTTATCTATAAAAAGTATGGAAAACTCTCTTCGGATGAAATAAAAGAGGTTCTTGCTTTGATTGAAAAGAATTTGTAGGTTTCTGGAAACAGGTTAGAGATACTTTTTCCTGAACCAAAGGTAATAGATCGCTGCAGCTATAAAACCGATACCGAGCAGAAAGGTGATCTCTTCCAGCGTAAGACCCCATTTTGAGGTATAGCCGATAAAGAGTGCCGTAATAATATTGGAGAGCATAAAGAACATGTCATTATAAGAGATAACACGTCCCATGAAGTCCTTTTCTGTCTCTTCCTGGAGCATCAGATAAGTCTGTGACCAGAGTGTGGAAGTGAAGAACCCTACACCAAAGAGCGCCACCAGAGCCCAATAGAAGTCAAACTGTACCTGGCTCCAGACAATGATGGCAGCTCCTTCAAGTATGAAAAAGTAGTGCAGGTTTTGCGTATTGATCCATCTCCCGATGAAAAATGGACCGATCATCAGAGCTGTTGCCCGTATCGCATTGATCCACCCGATGGCAAGGGGAACAGCAATAAGTTCTTTGTACTGAAAGTCTGCAAGAAGGGTAACCAGAGCATCGAAGCTGGTCAGACCAAGTGATGCATGGAGAAAGATAAGGTGCAGGATCTTTTGATTGCCTTTTAGATAGGCAAAACCGCTCTTGAGCATTTGAATATGAGTCTGCTTAGGTTCATGTATCTCCAGGTCGAGCTTCAAACCCAAAAGAATAAAGAGTGCAATAGTATACAGAAAAGCATCAATAAGAAATGCAGTATCGTATCCGAGATAATAGGTGACTACTCCGCCTGCTGCCATTCCCGCCGCATATGTGAAGGACCAGATGATTGAATGGATCTCGTTGGTGTTTTTGAGCATATCTCCCTCAATTATTTTAGGAAAAAGTGACATTTCGGCAGAAAAAAGCATAGAGCTGGCAGCAGAGCGTATAAATATAAGCAGCAGTAAGATCCAGATCAGAGAGATGGAGTTGATCAGTGTAAAGCTTGTGGTCATTGCAATCTCAATGATCAAAAGGGTGGTCATAAGTCTTTTAAAAGGGATACGATCGATAACAATACCGATGATCGGAGCCAGTACTACTGCAGGAAGCATTGCAGTTGCAGCTGTGATAGCGATGAGAACAGCATCTGCTTTGAACTCCACCAGCATTGAGAAGATTGCGACCTGTGAAAACCAGGTACCGAAGTAGGAGATAAGTTGTATAAGTGAGAGTCTGGCAATGACAGGATGTTGAAGGGTACGTATATAACGGGACATTATTCATCAGTAAGGGAGTAGGGGATCTCTCTGCATTCAAGCAGGGCAGTGTAACGTTTAAATGTTGTCTGTGCAAGTGCTTTGTCCCGTGAGGCGACAGAAAGAGTGACTCTCCACCCCTCATCATGCAGTTTTGGAAGAGAGGAGACCTCTATCTCTTTTGGCATCTGTTCCATAAGCTCGATGAACTCATTTTCTCTGCAGTGTGCTGTCAGTGTATAGCGATAGAACGGGTTCGCGAAGGGGAGGATATCTTCAACTATCTTTTCTACCATCGGGTGACTCATTTCGGGAAAACCGGGCATAAAAAAGAAACGCTTATCCAGAGCAAATGCAGGCATTTGGTTGACAGGATTCTTCAGAAGAGTAGCATTTTTGGGAAGTTGTGCCATCTTGACAGGATGAGGGTAGGCTCGCTCTTTTAAAGTCTCTTCGATGATTTTTTTGGCCTGCGGGTGTTCATAGAGCTTTCCGTCACGCAGTGCTATGGCGGCACATTTTCTTGTATGATCGTCCGGTGTCGAACCGATACCCCCAAAACTGAAGAGTACGGGATTTGGTTGAGAAGCAATGAACTTGATGGTTTGAACAATGAGAGCAGGGTCATCTTCGATGATGAAGGAACCTGAGAGTTTATGCCCTTTTTTTGCAAGGGTGCTGCTTACAAAGTCAAAATGTTTGTCTTCTCTTCTTCGGTTGAGTATTTCGGTTCCGATGATGAGGGTAAAGAAATGTGGTTCAGACATGATCTGGCTTCTCCTGCTTGGAAGCGTCAACCCGGATCTGCAACCCCTATGGTATTTCAGAGTCCCTTTGGATGCAAAAATTGTTTTAAAGTTTTAGGGACTCTGAAGCAAGGCCGGTATGACATATTATAGAATGAAAAGAACTACTCTTCGATATAGTTTTTAAGTTTACGTCCGACTTTTGGATGTTTGAGTTTCTTTATTGCGGAAGATTCGATCTGTCGGACCCTCTCACGTGTGACATTGAGCTCTTTACCAATCTCCTCAAGCGTTCTGTCACTCTCATCTTCCAAAAGACCGAAACGCATACGTATAACCGCTTTTTCTCTCTCGTTGAGTTGGTCAAGTACCTCGTCTATCTGGTTGTTAAGGTCATCTTTGAGTACGACGTCTGTCGGACTGAGTGTTGTCTTGTCTTCGATGAAATCCCCGAATCTACCGTCATCCTCATCCCCTACAGGGGTTTCAAGAGAGACTGGTTCTTTGGTGATCTTGATAACATTCTTGACCTTATCTACAGAGAGCCCTACCTCTTTGGCAATAGTGTCCAGATCAGGTTCCTTTCCTGTCTCCTGAAGGTACTTTCTGATGATCTTGTTGATACGGTTGATCGTTTCGATCATATGGATCGGGATACGGATGGTCCGTGCCTGATCAGCGATGGCTCTTGAGATAGCCTGACGGATCCACCATGTCGCATAAGTGGAGAACTTGTACCCTTTCTCATATTCGAATTTGTCGACTGCTTTCATCAGACCGATATTCCCCTCCTGGATAAGGTCAAGGAAGGGCAGACCGCGGTTGGTATAACGTTTGGCAATAGAGACCACCAGTCTGAGGTTGGATTTTGCCATTCGTGTTTTTGCTTTCTCGCTTTTGGCCTTACCCTGCCGGATCTGGTTGAGGATCTCCTGCAGTTTCTCCTCACTAAGATCGAATCCGCCTTTGCTTGCCTCTCTTGTCTCGAAGAGTTTCTTGATCTCGACATAGGTGCTGACCATAGTGGTTTCAGGAACAGCATCGATGATATCCTCTTTATCCATATTAATGATATTGTCGAGGATCTTCTGGTGATTTTCTCTGAGCGTATCATTGAAAAGCGGGAGTTTGTACTCCAGACGTTTGAGTTCTTTGTCGAAACTGTCATCGCTCTTGAGCGCAGTTTCCATCGCTTTGACCAGTTCATTGATGAGCTTGGAAGTCGGTCCAAGGTCAAGCAGTGCTGCTTTGAGCTGTTCTTTTTTGAAGGCGATCTTTAAACGCTCATGGATAACCTTGACCGGATCTGTCTCGTTCTCAAGAACATCATCCAGTCCTTCTCGTGCCTTCATCCACTCTTTCTTGGCTTTTTCAAGGCGTTTGAAGCTTTCAACGACATGTTTGACACGTTTATCGTTTTTTGGTGTTTCCAGTGTATCTTCTTCACTTTCCGTCTCTTCCGTTTCTTCTTTGTCGTTGTCGCCTTTTTCATCTTCAAAACTTTTAAAAAGTTCTTTTACACGTCGTTCGCGGTTAAGCAGAGGCTCTTTGTAGTTGAGAATATAGTCGATCAGGTAAGGAACCGAACAGATCGCATCAATGATGATCTCTTCACCCTCTTCGATCTGCTTGCTCAGTTCGACCTCTTCTTCCTTGGTCAAAAGCGGGATCTTCCCCATTTCTCGCAGATACATACGTACAGGAGAGTCTGAACGACTCCACTCAAGAAGCTCTTTTTCCTTATGAAGATCAAACTCGTCCTCTATCTCACCTTCAGCACCCCTTTTGCGTGCATCTTCTCTGCGTTTGGTCTCTTTATCTGTCAGCTGTTTGGCATATTCTGAAGCAGAAACAATCTTTACCTTTGCATCTTCTGCCAGTTTGTGGATCTTCTTTGCCTGGGCGGCAGTAGGGGCTTTGTTGAACTCTTTGGAGATGTTCTCAAAGGTAACCACATCCCCCTTTTTCTTGGAGTTGAATAGTGCTTCTATATTTTTCATACTGTCTTTTACTGCCATTAAAACCCTTTAGATGCTTTGATGTTTAGGAGGAAATCTCTTTAAGAGATAATTAAGGTGGATTATACCGAAATTTTCTTTGTTCTGGGTGTAAAATTTGTTAATTTCCATTTTTTTGGCTATAATCGCGAAAATTTTTAACGGGGAGATCCCGGATCAAAGGATGAACTTTGCAAGGAAAAGTTTGGAAATTCGGTGATAATATTGATACAGACCTTATTATCGCTGCACGTTATCTCAATACCAGTGAGCCATCGGAACTGGCGAAACATGTCATGGAAGATGCAGATCCTGAATTTGTATCAAAAATGAGTGAAGGGGACATTATTGTTGCAGGTGAGAACTTTGGATGCGGTTCAAGCCGTGAGCATGCACCGATTGCATTGAAAGCTGCAGGGATCAATGCTGTCATCGCACAGTCATTCGCACGTATATTCTATAGAAATGCATTTAATATGGGACTGCCTATTTTTGAGCTCAAAGAGGCAAATGAGATCAATGAGGGTGACACTGTACGTATCGATATGGATGCAGGTGAGGTTATTAATGTTACACAGGCGAAAACCTATAAGTTCACACCTATCCCGGAATTCATGCAGGAACTGGTTGACGCAGGCGGACTTATCAATTTTGCCAAAAAAGAACTTGAAGCAGGAGCAAAATGATGAAAAGTTACAGAATCGGTGTTATTAAAGGGGACGGGATCGGTCCGGAGATCGTTGATGAAGCACTGAAAGTACTGGATGCCGTTTCAGTTACACAGGGATTCAATCTCAAATATGATGAGATGCTTCTGGGTGGCGCTGCTATTGATGAGACAGGTGTACCTCTTCCTGACGAGACCATTCAGGGGGTCAAGAAGTGTGATGCCGTACTTTTTGGGGCTATAGGTGGGCCAAAGTGGGACAATCTGGAGCGTCATTTGCGTCCTGAGACAGGACTTCTCGGACTGCGTAAGGAAATGGGAACCTTTGCAAACCTCAGACCCGCAATGGTCTATGATGAACTGGTCAATGCTTCCAGCCTGAAGCCCGAAGTGATCCAGGGGGTAGATATTATGGTTGTCCGTGAGTTGACAGGGGGGATCTATTTCGGTCAGCCAAGAGAGCTTCAGGAGGAGAAAGCGTACAATACGATGGTCTATACCAAAGAAGAGGTAAGACGTATTGCGATAGTTGCATTTGATATCGCTATGAAGCGTAACAAACGTATCTGTTCTGTCGATAAAGCGAATGTACTTGAAGTCAGTCAGTTCTGGAGAGAGATTGTAGAAGAGGTTGCCAAAGACTACCCTGAAGTGGAATTGAGCCATATGTATGTGGACAATGCAGCAATGCAGCTGATCCGTGATCCTAAGCAGTTTGATGTGATATTGACAGGAAATATCTTTGGAGATATCCTCTCAGATGCGGCAAGTATGCTCAGTGGCTCCATCGGACTTCTTCCAAGTGCCAGTACCGGTAAAGGGGTTGGACTTTTTGAACCGATCCATGGTTCGGCACCGGATATTGCAGGGCAGGGTATCGCCAATCCGTTAGCGACCATCTCCAGTGCGAGTATGATGCTGCGTTATGCACTGGGTGAAACGGAAGCAGCAGAGAGAATAGATGAAGCGATTAAAAAAGCACTCGCAGAAGGATACAGAACCGGTGATATCGGTGATTACGATGCTAAAGAGATTGTCAGCTGTGCCGAGATGGGAAGCATTATCGCTGACTATGCAAGTCGATAAATTTAGTGAAGCATTAATACGAAGAGTTGAATATGCGGTGCACTGACTCCGCTTTTTACTGACATACAGGTGTGTAGATACACTGAAAAATGAACAATAGGGTACCAAATGGAAACCAAAGCGCGTGTACTGATCGACTGTCATGATGCCAAGGGGTTGGTCTATAAGATCTCCAGGGTTTTTTATGACAGAGATCTGAATATAGACTCAAACCGTGAATTTGTTGACAAAGAGAATGAGAAGTTCTTTATGCGTACTGTGGTGACCGGAAAATTTGAGATCAATGAGCTCGATGCTGCACTTAGAGAAGTGGCACCTAAAGAGGCACACATCAGAGTGATCGTACCCAAAGATAAAAAGGTGGTCATCCTGGCAACCAAAGAGTCGCATGCACTGGGTGACATTCTCATACGTCATGCGGCAGGAGAGCTTGGTGCGACCATTGAGTGTGTTATTGCCAACCATGAGACACTGCGCGATCTGGTCGGGCGTTTCGATATTCCTTTCTTTTATGTACCTGCTGAAGGGCTAAGCAGAGAAGCACATGAAGCCAAAGTAATGGAGAAGATCAATAAACACGACTTTGACTATATAGTACTGGCTAAATATATGCGTATTTTAACCCCGTCATTTGTTGCTGCCTATCCACAGCAGATCATTAACATCCACCACTCCTTCCTCCCTGCATTCATTGGTGCGAATCCGTATAAACAGGCATATGAGAGAGGTGTGAAAATCATTGGAGCAACGGCACATTTTGTGACAGATGATCTTGATGAAGGACCGATCATTGCACAGGATGTCATTCCTGTCAATCACCGTTTTGACTGGAAGGACATGCAGCGTGCAGGACGTGATGTAGAGAAGGTCGTGCTTTCCCGTGCTTTGAACCTGGTATTGAACGACCGTGTTTTTGTCAATGGCAATAAAACGATAGTCTTTTAATGGGTTCATAATGTTTAATATCGTATTAGTAGAGCCTCAAATTCCTCAAAACACCGGTACTATCGGACGTCTCTGTGTGAACCTTGGTGCAACACTGCACCTTGTCAAACCGCTTGGGTTTGATATTGATGACAAAGCGGTCAAACGGGCAGGGCTTGACTACTGGAGACTGCTTGATCTTGTCGTTTGGGAGAGCTTTGATGACTTCCTGAATGCCCATCCGATCGATGAGCATACCTACATGGCAACTACCAAAACAGACAATCTATACTTCAATGCACCTTTTAAAAAAGGGGATTACATCCTTTTTGGTTCAGAGACAAAAGGGATCGATGAACGTGTACTGCTTGAGCATCCCCGGCAGTGCATTACTATTCCTATGGGACCACAAGGCAGAAGTCTCAACCTTGGTGTCAGTGTCGGTGTGGTACTTTATGATGCAGTACGCCAGAACTATGAAGGCTTTGAGAAGATTACGATCCCCAACAGCCTAAAGGAGGGATAATGTCTTTTGGTGACATTCTCTATATCATCGTAGCTTTTCTTTTTTCATACATGACCTTTGTGATCATAAGAAATAACTTTCGTTCCAAATTTGATGAGGAGCAGAGACGAAAAGACCTTGTAGACGACTATGAAGATGACTATATATCAGACAAGGCAAAAAAAGAGTAATCTCCTGCCGGTCTCACTGCTTCCCGCGGCATACGTATAAACTTACATACAGACCCATCTGTCGGGCAAACCTCAGGATGATGTTTCAAGCAAGCATAGGAACGGGGCTTAAGGATCAAACGACTAACCACCCATTTACCAACATTTGGCTAAAATACAGCCTATTATTTCATATCCATAGGACAAATCTGTTATGACACAACCGCTACTGATAGAGATAGGGGTAGAAGAGCTGCCTGCTGTTCCGCTGCTTAAAATTGTAAAGAATATCGAATCTTCATGGAAAAAGATCCTTGAAGCGTATAAGTTGAATTCTGACTTCACATTCATTTATACCCCACGAAGACTGGTCCTGATGCATGAGGCTATGCCGCTGAAGCAGGAAGACAGTACCATTGAACTGATGGGGCCTCCAGTCGGTGTTGCCATAAAGGATGGAGAACCTACACAGGCAGGTCTGGGCTTTGCAAGAAAGTGTGGTGTAGACTTTTCTGAACTGGGACGGGCACCAAAAGGTAATATGGAAGTACTCTATTTTAAAAAAGAGGAGAAGGGTGCAGAGACTGCTTCATTGCTGCAGGAGATGCTGGAGAAATGGATCAATGCCATGGCATTTGGAAAAATGATGCGCTGGGGGAGCAGAAGTGATGAATTTATCCGTCCTGTCAGATGGCTTCAGGTACGTCTGGGTGAGACTTCTGTACCGGTGCAGCTTTTTGGAGTAGTATCCGGCACCAGAACCTATGTGCACCGTATGGTTACCCATGATGCGGTGGAGGTACCGGCTATTGAGGAGTATTCACGTATTTTGAAAGAGGGCGCAGTGATGCTGGAGCCTAAAGATAGGGAGGCATTGATCCTTACTGAATTTGATGCACTTGAGGAGCAGTATGATATTGTTATCGAAAGAGATAACACATTATTGGCAGAAGTAGTTGCGATTACTGAAAATCCAAAAGCACTGATAGGAAGTTTTGATGAACTCTTTTTGGAACTGCCGCCCGAAGTGATCATTACATCGATGAAAGAGCACCAGCGCTACTTTCCAGTTTTCAATAACGGCAAGATCACCAATAAGTTCGTGGTAGTGAGCAATGCTTATACGGATGACTACAGCAAAGTGATCGCGGGAAATGAACGTGTACTCAAACCAAGACTTTCTGACGGACTCTTTTTCTACCGTAATGACCTTAAAAGAGGATTGAGCACAGAGGGGCTTGAAAAGGTACAGTTCATTGACGGGCTGGGAACTCTGGCAGACAAGATCAAACGTGAAAAGAATATTGCCATCCGGCTTTTGGCTCTTTATATGGATCAACTTGAAGCAGAGACCGGTAAAAGTACGGCTGAACTTGAAAAGCTGATGGATCGGGCTGTAGAACTTTCAAAAGCAGACCTGATGAGTGAGATGGTGTATGAATTTACGGAACTTCAGGGACTTATGGGGTACTATTATGCCAAAGCACTGGGTGAAGACCCGCTGGTATATAATGCGATAAAAGAACAGTATATGCCCGTAGGTGAGGGGGCGGAACTTCCCTCTTCCCTCTTCTCCTCCATCGTAGCGATGAGTATTAAGCTTGATACGCTTCTGGGGCTCTTTTCGGTTGGAAAGATACCAACAGGTTCCAAAGATCCGTTTGCGCTCAGACGTGCAGTGAACGGGATCGTGCGTATTGTGACAAATTATGATGTCGCGTTCAATATTGATGATGTGATAGAGTTGCTCAAAGGTGACTATACCCAGTTTGATACAGAGGTACTCAAAGAGTTCATCATCGAGCGTATCAATAAATCACTCGATGCCAATCCGTCAGTGATCGCGGCTGTACTGGCAAGTGGAGAGAGAGATATCAATGAGATCGCAAAAAAGGTAGCAGCATTAAATGATATTGTTTCCTCAGATACATTTAAAGAGCAGTTCTCTACCTTTAAACGAGTGGCGAATATCTCCAAAGATATTGATCTTGAAGGTGATCTGAGTATTGATATTTCACTTTTTAAAGAGGATGCGGAAGTAACACTCTATACTGCCTATGAGAAAGTGGCTAACCAGAACTTTCCTGATTACAAGACCAAACTGGAAGCACTTTTCGGTCTCAAGCGAGAGCTGGATGCATACTTTGATGATGTATTGGTTAATAGTGAAAATGAAGCATTGAAGAAGAACAGACTGCATACCATCGGTTCGATCTATAAGACTTTCAGGGATATTGCAGATATCAAAGAGATCACGATATAAACACTTTGGGCTTTTACAGCTCTGTGATCACCCTGTTCCTTCCTTCGTTTTTAGCCTTGTAGAGTGCATTGTCTGCACGTTTAAGAACATCTTCAATTTTTGTATCGGTATCAGTTTGCAGAGCCGATACTCCTATGCTGACAGTCAGTTTTATCGTATACCCCTCAAGAACTATCTCTTCTGAGGCAATGATTTTGCAAAGTCTTTGCGCATATTCGGCAGCTGTATTGATATCTGTTTCGGGAAGCAGTATGATAAATTCTTCTCCGCCAAAACGGAAAATATGGTCGAGACTGCGCATATGTTTTTTACAGACAGTAACAAGTTTTTGCAGTACAATATCGCCATTGGCATGACCATAGTTGTCATTAATGCTTTTAAAATAATCTGCATCAATAATAAGAAGAGACAATGGCCTGCTGTTATGCTTTGAGCGAAGCAGTTCATAGTTGCTTATATCTTCGAACTTTCGTCTGTTGAGTGCGCCTGTAAGCGGATCGTAAAAGGCTATGTTCTCGAGATTCTCCGCCTTTTGCTGGTGTGCATGGATCTTGATCTCCTGTCTGTCACTTTTGAGCAGTTCGATCCTAAGGGCTTCATAGGCATCCTGAAGAAGTCCGAATTCATCTTTTGTGTGTTTCCGGAAAAAGTGGATATTCCTCTCTCCTTTTGAGAGAGCGATAAGCAGGTCGCTGAGTTTCTTGATGGGATCGTAGATGCTTTTTTCAAGTAAAAGAATAAAGTAGGTAAAAAGAATACCAAGCAGAACCAATACCCCTATCCACAGAAGAGGTACTGTAGTGAATGCTTCCGTTTTTCTGCGTGTATACTCCTGTATATGTTTGACCTCTCTATCGATAAATACTTTAAAAAGCTCAATACTCTCTGTCATGGTTTTAAACCACTCTTTGCTTGCAATGCCTGCCTCTCTGCCTTCGATGATCTGTTTAATGATCGCTTCTGTATATTGCCGGGAGAGTTGGGCAGGCTCTTTATTAAGAAGTGAGAAAAATTCCTTTTTCTGGATTTCGTCGGCCTGTTGCAGAAAAACTTTTCGAAAGAACTTCTCCTGCTCGTCAAGTGTGATGAATTCTCTTTTGAACCATGTCTGTTTTGGTTTTTGAAGCAGTATTGTACCGATAGCACGTTTCAGACCCATCTGTTCTTTCTGATAGAGCAGTGAAGCAAGTGAGATTAAAGAGGAACGAAGCATTTTGTCCGCAACGTTTTTTGAAAGATGCTCTTCCTGATTCAAAAGCTGGTGGATCATAAGAGTATAGGTATTGAGGATGTGATGTATGCTGCACTTGTTTTGATCTGTGTTCTGACGGCACTTTTTGATACGGCTGTATTGAGTATCTATATTTTGAATCAGTTTTCTATACTTTTGGGGAGAATAGAGTTCTTTGATCTGCCCGGTATACTTCTCATAATATTGTTGGACAAGGTGCTGTTGTGTAATGAGATCATTTTTTAAATTGCTATTTCTTTTAAAACTGTAGGCAATACTCAATCCACGTTCGAGCTGAAGAGCATTGGTCAGCCTGTTCATGCTTATGAAGGTCTGACTGCTGTTGTAGACTTTTCTGTTTGCCAGATAGTCATCATAGTGCTCTTTTATCATACTGAACACAAGTATTAGAATTACAAAGATCGGAATGGATGTAAGTGCCCAAAGCCGCATGCGTATTGTAATATGCCGGGAGAGTTTGTGAATGAGTTTCTGAAATAGTGATCTTTTCTTATGTAATGTTTCACTGTGTATATATTTGGTATATTTCAAGTCTTCTTTAATAATGTGGTTGACAAGCCAGTCAGCCAGAAACTGGTAGATGTTAAGTGCAGTCTCATGTGAATCTGCAGAGAAGAACTGCTCTTTAAGCTTTGGAAGTTTGTTTTGAAATTCCCTGTGAAGACGGATATGCTCTTCCAGTTCAGGAAACCGATGTTTTTTCATCAAAACTTCTTCACGTGCAAAATGGGTGGTAACATACTGGTCAAGCCAGTCGAAAATCTCTTTGAGTATCTGGGGACTTTCGTGGTTTCTGATGGCTTCCAAAAGGGTATTTATTATAGAGATAAGTTCTTTATGGTCTTCATCAATTGCAGCTACACCGACACTTAAGCTCTCATCCCATTCAAATGTGTGCATGATTGAAAAACTCCGCTTTTGAATAGATCCTGTATAATATAAGATCCTACAGTATAGTATACAAATATCATTAAATTATCTGTATCATAATAAAATAAAATAGAATTTTACCGGAAGTTTAGACAAACATGATGGAAGGTTCTGATTTTGAAAGAATACAGGAATGGAGAGGAAAGAGAAGATTGGCAGGCATATATGAAAAAAACAGACTCTGTACTTAGCCCTTATTGGTTATAATCACGGGAAAACACACTTTACCGGTTCTTTATAAGCCAGAGGAGTTTAGTGTATTATCAGATGGAGATCACATGTATGATACGATTGTTGTTGGTGCAGGGATTGCAGGGTGCTGTACGGCTCTTGCTTTGCATCAAAAGGGACAGAAGGTTCTGCTGGTCGACCGCAGCGGTACGGCTGCTGCCGGCGGTTCCGGTGCTGCAGGAGCATTTGTCTCTCCCAAGATCGGCAAGGGAGGTCCGCTTCAGGCTTTGACAAATGAGGCTTTTACATTTGCCAAAGAGTTCTACCTTGAATATTTTCCTGACTACTTCCATCAGACTGGTGTGATCCGCATTCCCAAAGATGATGAAGATGCCCGGAAATTCCATATCTATGAAGCATTCAACTTTTCAAAGTATCGTTGGGTTACCAAAGATGAATTGCTGTCACTGGGTATTGATGATGCAGCGGAGAGTTTTCTTTTTCCTGAGGCAGGTGTATGTGATGCACCGGAGCTTTGTAATGCCATTCTTGAGCATGTGCTTTTTAGACAGTTTGATGTTGCTCAACTGAAATATCATGATGACTGCTGGACTCTTTTCAGTGCTCAGGGCTCAATACTGAACGCTCAGAGCATCGTTCTCTCAACAGGATACCAGAACGATCTTTTTGATATGCGATATATGGGTGTAAAGGGTACCTGGGGTTCGCGCGGGGACTACTGTACCAAATCAAAACTGGAGGTCAGTATGCACAAAAGCATCTCTGTCTCTGCCAATATCAATGGTATTGTAAAACTTGGCGCAACACATGTCAAGGTCAAAGATCCCTGTATGGTTTGTGACGGAAAACCGCTGCAGAGTCTGGAAGAGAAAGCTTCTTGGATGGTAGATACAAGTGACTTTAAGCTCAAAGAGACCTTTTGCGGGATGCGTTCAGGCTCCAAAGACTACTTTCCGCTTGTAGGAAAAGTGATAGATGTACATTTTATGTTTGAGAGCTGTCCGGCTATTGTAAGAGGTGCAAAGCCGGAGATAAAACATAGGGATCATCTATATATACTCAACGGTCTTGGCGGTCGGGGTTTTGTCTTTGCACCGTTGATGGCGAAGTGGCTGAGTGAGTTGATCGTTGAGGGCAAAGAGATGGATAAAAGAGTTGATCCGGACCGGTTATTTTTGAAATGGGCGAGGAAGCTGAAGGCGGAGCCTTCAGCTTAGTGAAGAGTGAAGAGAGAATAGTGAATAGTTTTGGAAAGCTTTGCAGAGCAAAGCCTTTTAATTTTTAATTTTTAATTTTTAATTTTTAATTTTTAATTTTTAATTTTTCACTTCCACTGTTCCATTTCTCCCATAAAGGCTGTTCTGTAATATGCGGAAATCCATCCAGGATCTCCTGAGGTTGGAATTTCGGTTTATAGGCAAAGGCTTTGCACCCTTCAACCCAGTAACCAAGATAGATGTAGGGAAGTTCCAGAATACCAGCCAGTTTGATCTGGTAGAGGAGGGAATAGGTTCCGAGTGAAAGATGTGCATAATCGGGGTCATAGAAGAAGTAGATGGCACTGATGCCGTCATCAAGGATATCAATGAGGTCTACACCGATCAGTTTGCCATCGATGATATAGAGTACCTCTTTACCAAAGTCATGTGCTCCATCTACAAAATTCTCATGGTACTCTCTTTGCGAAATATTTCGGTGTGACCAACCGTCTTTTTCATGTTTATAGGCATGGTATTTGTTATAGAGATCAAGATGTGCCTGGGTCAGTGTTGGCTTTTGGACAATGATCTGGGTCTGTTCATTACGTCTGATCGTTTTTCTCTGCGATTTGCTGAATTTGTAGTTCTCCACATCGATACGGATGCTTTTGCATTCGTCACATCCATTACAGACAGGGTGGAAGAAGTACTTTCCAAAGCGTCTCCATCCTCTGGCAATGACGGCAGTCGCAAAGGTCCTGGAAGCATTTTGGACATACTTGTAATGCATGCGAACACTGCGTTCAGGCAGATAGGCACACTCATAATCGAGCATGGAAAAGTCTGTAGAGGGAGGGTTCAGCAGATCCAAGTCTTCATTCATGATACTCCCCCTTTGATATAGTCGGCTGCATGAGCCTGCTGCCGAAGCAAATTCAGTGTTAGTGTAGTAATACGGGATTTACTCATTTTGCGTTCTGTTGATATTTGGGTTTAACAGTTTTAATTCTTTATTCATCATCGCGATTATACAGAAAATATTGTAAAATTGCTATATTTTTCCTTTCAGGAGTACAGGTGTTTCTTTATCAGCCTACATCGGGATACTGTTATAACAGTGATTCTATCTTTCTTTATGATTTTATTTCAGAGTTCCGACCTAAAGGGAAACTGCTTGATGTAGGATGCGGGGTTGGAATCATTTCACTGCTGTTAACACGTGATTTTAAGATAGAGACAAGTATTATAGATAAACAGGAGAAGATGCTTGCCTATGCCAGACACAATTTTGCACTTAACGGTCTTGACGTTACTCCTTACCTGGGAGATTTTACATCGTTGCAGACAGAAGAGCGGTTTGACTTTATTGTCTCAAACCCTCCCTTCTATGACCCCCGTGTGACCCAAAGTGAAGATACACATCTGAATATTGCACGGTATGCGCACCATCTGCCAATGGAATTGTTCATCAGGCGGGTGAAGACATTTCTCAAGCCGAAGGGATGGTTCATTTTTTGTTATGATGCCAAACAGATAGATCTGTTGATGCAGTATCTGAAAGAGTACGGTATCAACCCGGAGAAGATACAGTTTGTCCATTCCAAAATAGACAGGGAGTCAAAGCTGGTGATGATCGCAGCGCGGAACAACTCCAAAACGATGACACAGGTTTTGCCGCCTTTTGTAGTGTTCGATGAGAAGAGCAACTATCTGCCTAAGGCAGCAGAGGTATTTAAAAGGGCGAATACCCACAGTATCAAAGGGGAACTTTTTAGTGAGGAGTAGTGTTGCTTTACAGCAAGCGAAGTGTGAAGCGTTTTGGTATGCTGTGCTTGGCAAAGCTTTTATTGTTGTAGGGCACCTCTAATAACCCCATACGCCCATAATGGGTTTTGCAGATGTGAGATTTTGCAAGAGGCTTTCAAGTCCTAGCCAAAGCTAAGACGATGGAAGCATCTTGTGAAAGATCGCGTCTGCAAAGCCCACCCTTTGGGCAATGCCGGCTTTGCCCTATGCGGCGTTACACTTTTTCGACTTAGCTACGGCTAGGTCTGTAAAGTGTGCCTTGCCTAGAACAAAGCCGGCAATGTTATGAGCATATGGGGTTACTAGAGGTGCCCTGTAGTGAAAAAAGGAACAGAATGCAAAATGCACTGATGGAAAAAGAAGGGTACAGTTACAAGTTTGATTCCTCTGCCTGTGAAGAGTGTGGAGGGCACTGCTGTACGGGGGAGAGCGGATACATTTGGACAAAGTATGATGAGATCATCAACATGGCAGCCTTTGTTAACCTTTCAGTGGAAGAATTTGCTACAATGTATCTGAAAAAAGTAAAACATCGCTACTCTCTTGTTGAAAAGCAGCTGGCACCTGACAATTTTGCCTGTATCTTTTTCGATGAAGAGAAAAAACGGTGCACAATCTATCCGGTACGGCCTCTACAGTGTCGTACCTTCCCCTTCTGGGAACAGTTTAGAAATGATGAAGATGAGGTAAGAAAAGAGTGTCCTGGTATCGTATAGTCCTGATATTTGTTACTGTTTTTGTTGTCAGTGCAAGTATGGTTCAGGCCAAAGAACTGCGTATGATCAGTGAAGATGAGCTGATCATGAGAGGGCTGCTCTATACGGAGTATAAAGCCTATGAGAACAGTCGTCAGGTTTTTGGAAAACTTTATGATATGACTGATGAAAAAGAGTATCTCTTCAGAGAGATGGCTTCTGCACTGCTTGGCAGAACACATATTCCGGAGAGTATTGCAAGGTTGAAACGCTTTGACAAGGAACATCCGGATATGCTGGAGGTCAAACGTCTGCTTATTCCTCTCTATCTTACCAACCAGCAGATCAATGAGGCTAAAAATGAAGCCGCATACCTTATAGAGCGTTCCGGTAAAGCGGCTGATCTTGATCTGGCATCCAACCCCTATCTCTATTCCGGTGAGTTTAAAAAGGCTGTTGCACTTTTGCAGCGTGCCTATGAGACATCTTTCAATGAGGAAATTTTGTTGCGGATGGTGACTATTATGGATGAGTATACTGCTGAACGCAAAAGGGCAATACAGCTTCTGGAGACACACAGACGTATGAATGCAGTAAACAGCAATGCAGTCTATTTCAAGCTTTTGGCACTTTATGTGAAAGAGAATGATGTGGATGGTGTGCTTGCTGTTTATTTGGCACTCTACGAGAATGAGAAGAGTGAAGAGTACCTGGACAAGATCATCAAAGCCTATGCTTTCAAAGGCGATATTGATGGCGCCATTGCATTTTTGGAAAAGAATCAGGCAGGACTGAAGACGCTTTATCAACTCTATAAAACGAAAAAAATCTTCTCCAAGGCATTGAAGCTGGCACAGAAACTATACAAAGAAGAGAACGATCCGAAATGGTTGGCTGAAATGGGGATCTTGTACTATGAACAGGCCAAAGATAAAAATGACAAGGCAATGATCGATAAAGTTGTCAAAACATTTGACAAAGCGATCTCTTTGGGGGTAGATGACAGTATTTATCTGAACTATTACGGATACACGCTGATCGATAAAGATATTGATATTCAAAAAGGGATGAAGATCCTTAAAAATGCACTTGAACAGCAGCCGGACAATAGCTATTATCTTGATTCGCTTGCCTGGGGATACTATAAAGAGAAAGAGTGTGGTAAAGCATATGAACTGATGCAGCGGGTTGTTGAACAGGAAGGTTTAAAAGAGCCTGAGATCGTTGAGCATTGGAAGATGATACAAAAGTGCAAGTAGAGCGTTCAGCGTTCAGCGTTCAGCGTTAAGGTATAATGCGGTAAAAATTTTTAAAGAGAAGAGATCATGGCTCAGATTTTAGATGAAATTATCAAAAAGACCAGAGAGGATCTGGAGAAGCGTAAGGTAGATTACCCGGTAGAGTGGCTGGGGCGTTCACTGGCATTCAATCCTTTTGTACCAAAAGATGTACAGTCTGCCCTGCGTGCAACACCTGACAATCCGTACCGTATTATTGCAGAGGTTAAAAAAGCAAGTCCGAGTAAAGGGGTGATACGTGAAGACTTTGACCCTGTAGCGATCGCACAGGCTTATGAGAAAGGTGGAGCAGACTCTCTCTCCATTCTGACAGAACCACATTTTTTTCAGGGAGACAAAGAGTACCTTGGGATGGTACGCCGTTATGTAGCTATCCCTCTGCTTCGAAAAGATTTTATTATTGACAAGTATCAGATCGTTGAAGCATTGGCATTCGGAGCAGACTACATTCTGCTCATTGCCAAAGCACTTTCGCGCAAAGAGCTGAAAGAACTTTATGAGTATGCTCTGCATTTGGGCCTGGAAGTACTTGTAGAGATCCATGACAGGACAGACCTCATTAAAGCTATGTTTGCAGGAGCAACCATTGTCGGTATCAACCATAGAGATCTTGAAACTTTTGAAATGGATATGCGTTTGACAGAAAAGCTTATTCCGCTTATCCCAAATAACAAGATCATTGTAGCTGAAAGCGGCATCAATGATCATGAAACAGTTGTAGAGATATCAAAAATGGGAGCGGATGCATTCCTTGTAGGTGAACACTTTATGAGGCAGGATGATATCACTGCGGCGATCAGAGAAGTGAAATTCGGTCCTTTGGCAGACTCAGATACCGAAAAATAATATTGCGTAGGAGACTGTGCTCCTGCAGCACTGTTTTTTATCTTTGAAATGAGTTGGTGCCGTCAGGGAACAATACACTGAGATCTAGCTCAAGAGTTTTTTGACCACCTGGTTAATACGTCCACCGTCAGCACGGTTTCCTACTTTTGCTTTTCCTGCACCCATCACTTTACCCATATCTTGCATACTCTGGGCACCTGTTTGGTTGATAACATCTTTTAAAATAGTTTCAAGTTCTTCATCACTGAGCGGTTCAGGCAGGTAGTTTTTGACGATGGCAAGTTCAGCCTCTTCTTTCTCCACCAAGTCCTCTCGCCCTGCATCTGCAAACTGTCTCTTGGCATCTTCACGCTGTTTGGCATATTTCATTAAAACTGCTTCAATATCACTGTCGCTGAGTTCACGTCTTTCATCGACTTCGATCTGTTTGATGGCGGCCTGCAGATTTCTAAGCGTATCTCTTTTTGCTTTCTCTTTGGTCCGCATGGCTTCCTTGATGTCATTTTTGATTCTCTCTTTTAAACCCATATTTCATCCTTTTATAATTTAATACGATTATACTATAATCATACTATGAAAATAAGAATACAAGACAAAGAGTTCGATACCAAAGAGATCACACAGCTCTATCCTGCAGCGGTAGTAAAAACAGGGTATAAAGATGAAACGACACAGGTAAGTCTTGAATGGCTTGAGGTAGAGTCAAAAGGGAAGGTTGAAGTGGTAGGTTTTGCTATTTTTGTGCATCTTGGTGAAGAGAAACAGCACAGTTTCATCTTCAGTACAAGGGAAGAAATGGATGAAGAGGCAGGGCGAATTGCCAGACAGATACAGAGCAGCCGAGCCTAAAAAACGTATTTTGTACAAAAGCGGTTTTTTTTGAAAAGTTCAGCTTCACGCCGGGTGTGCATTCATGCACACCAAATGTTACTGTTCTTTCTCTTTAAAATCAAGAGAAGCAGAGTTGATGCAGTATCTTAGGTAGGTTGGAGCAGGACCGTCCGGAAAGACGTGTCCAAGGTGTGATCCGCAGGCAGAACATCTTACTTCGACTCTGGTCATACCATGAGAGTGGTCCTCTATCTCTTCGATGACATCATCACAGATCGGCTTGAAGTAGCTTGGCCATCCTGTACCGGAATCAAACTTGCTCTCTGAAGAGAAGAGGGGGGTCTGACAGCATTTACAGCTGTAGACCCCTTCGGCCTTGTGATCCCAGAACTCATTTTGGAAAGGCGGTTCCGTACCGTGGTTCAGACAGACATTATATTCAAGCGGTGTTAATTCTTTTTGCAGCTTTTCTCTATCCAGTTCTATTTTATAGCCCATAATGATCCTTTGATTGTTTTTGGTATCATAGCCAAATTTCTTTGGCTTTAAGGTTGATTATCCTATTATTCGACATAAACTTTTGGAGTATATATGACAACGTTTCAACTTTTCCTACTTATTATTGCAGGAGGTGTTTTTTACCTCTTTTTCAAACAACTTTTTTCAGGAAGCTACCCTAAACGCGGTGTGGATTTTGAAGCCAAGTTGCCTGATGAGCAGATAGGTGGTATCAACCGTCCGGACAAAACTTTTTCCAAAACGCAACAGCCGGTATCCCGTATTGAGCAGCTTATCCAAATGACAGATGAAGCCATAGAAAAAGGTGATCTTCTTGAGGCCAGAAAAGCTGTACAGAGCGCACTGATCATTGATGAGAACAATATTGAAGCACTTCGAAGAGAGGGATATCTCTATTTGGAAGACAGAGAGTATGAAGAAGCCAAAAAGGTTTATGAAAAGATCCTCTCTTTGGATCCGGATGATGATATTGCACATGACTCTCTTGCCAATGTATTGCATAAGCTTGGAGAGGATGGGACTGCGCAGATACATCATAGAAAAGCGATAGAGCTTGATCCGGAGTATGCACCGCACTATTTCAATTATGCCAATACACTGTATGATATCGGACTGAAGGATGATGCATTGGTTAATTATAAAAAAGCGTATGAACTGGATAATACAATAGACGAAGCGAAAAAAATAATAGATGAACTGGAGGGGAGAAATGAGTAGTAATGCCTGTTTTGTAACTCAGGTGGCAACAAAAGAGATATTGCTTCGTGTGACCAATGTCTGCGGTGAATGTTATGCTGACCTTCATGAGGGAGATACGATCCACTATGATATGCAAAACTACCGATTCCTCTGTAACTGCTGTCAGGAAAAGCTGTGTTCAATGATGAACGAAGAGTGTGAAATCGTGCATGATGAAGCGGAGCCGAGTCTCTTTTGCTAAAAGGAAAAGTGTTTTAGCAAGTGAATGGTTTTGGTATGCTTTAAAAAGAAAAAGCGTAATGACATGTAACTTTTCCAAAGTTTTTTGAGAAGGTGAAGTGTACTGAAAAGCGTGCTGTACACTACACGCCCACAATATATTGAATCGCATTGAAGTAACTCAAGTGATTCAGTTTTGCTCTCTTGTAGGCAATATCAAATGCCGTACCGTGATCGACAGAAGTACGCAGGATCGGTAGATTCAGACTGATGTTGATCCCTTCATCGAAGTAGAGTGCCTTCAGCGGTGCCAGTCCCTGGTCATGGTACATGGCAATATAGTGGGTGTAGTATTTTCTTGTGTTAGGGGTAAAGGCAACATCGGGTACCATGGGACCTTCAAACGGAGCATTGAGCGCTGAGCATTGAGTGCTGAGAAATTGATTGGCATTGTTAATTGCTTGAGTGATCATCTTCTCTTCATCGCCGAGTACACCGTCATCTCCTGCATGTGGGTTAAGTCCGAGTACTGCAACGCTTGTTGCGGGTTTGGCGGTATGGTAAAAGTCTATCAAAAACTGTGTCAGCTTCTCTTCGTCAATGCTGCCGGCTACCTCTTTTAGCGGAATATGCTCAGTGTAAAGAGCTACATACATTTTGGGGCAGCCGAGCATCATGATGGCATCGCACTTAAAAAAATCGCGTAAGGCATCGGTGTGTCCTTTGTAGTGTACGCCGGCAAGTTCCCATGCTTTTTTGTGAATGGGCAGGGTGCAGATGGCATCGACCTTTTTTGCTTTTGCCATCTGTACGGCTTTGAGGAATGAAGCATAGGCATATGCCCCGCTTTCTTTGGTGACTTTGCCTGGTTTGATCTCAAAGGAGGGAGCAATCTCTTCTACTGTTCTAAAGTGATTTGGTACAGGGATATTTAGTTTTTCAGCTGCCTGTTCAAGCATGATGCTGTCGATACAGTAGATAGGTTCTGCTATTTGGGAAACCTTTTTATGGTTTTCCAATGCGAGTTGGATACCGATACCGTTGAGGTCTCCAATGCTGATGGCTACTTTTTGTTTTTCCATAACACAACCTTTGTTTTCAGTATAATGGTTTTATGTTCATTTCTTTTTTCTTTGTTCATGCAGTAAAGAAAAAAAGAAACGAACCAAAGAAAAAAGAAAATGCGAAGAACTGATACGTTGTCAAAAAGCTGCCTGTAGCAGGAAACTTCTTAGGACAATTTGCGTTTTGAGCAAAATTCTTGATAGTTTAAGTTTAACTGTGAAATTGTCACTTGACACTATCGTATCAACAGTGCTTTCATATCTACAATCGCCTGTTCCAGTCCTGTATAGACAGAGCGTGCAATGATGCTTTGTCCTATGTTGAGTTCTTCGATGGTCTCTATCTCTACAATGGCTTTGACATTTTGCATATTGAGTCCGTGACCTGCGGCGACTCTCAAACCAAGTTCCATAGCGTCACAGCTGAGCAGACGGAGGTTACGCAGTTCATCATCGAGCATCTGTTTCAGTATTTTGCGTGAGAGTTCAAGTTCTTTGATCGAGTGGTGTGTTTTGGCAAGGTTGGAGTAGAGCATTGCATGAATGTTGGCATACCTGCCTGTATGGAACTCGATCCACTCAACACCAAGATCAATGGAGGCTCTGACAGCATCCAGGGCAGGATCGATAAAAAGAGAGACCTCTATCTCCTCTTTCTGTAAACGTCTGATCGCCTCTTTGAGTCTGGACTGCTCTCCTGTTACCGCAAGGCCGCCTTCAGTGGTAACCTCTTCACGTTTTTCAGGTACCAGTGTAACGCGATGGGGTCTTAGTTCGCAGGCAATATCGATCATGGCCGGTGCGATAGCACACTCAAGGTTCACAGGAAGGGCAGAGAGTTCAATGATGCTTTTGGCATCGGAGTCCTGCATATGCCGTCTGTCCTCACGCAGATGAATGGTGATCTGGTCCGCCCCGGCACGTTTACATATGCCAAGTGCATCGAGGGGATCGGGATCGGCTACTTTTCTGGCTTCTCTTAAAACAGCAATATGGTCGATGTTTACACCCAACAACATGAAACTTCCTTGCATTTTTGATAAGTCTGATTATAGCAAAAGTTTTTAAGATAGGATTTGTATAATCACCAAATCACCACTTAAAGGAGTGCAAATGTCGGAAAAAAAGCCGCTTCCGGTCAGTCGATATGCCGATATCAAACACAATATCGGAAATGGACACCCTACCATTTTGGCATTTGGCATGAGCCACTGTTACAGTTGTCTTGCTATGTCTAAAGTATTTGCCCAGATTCTGGAAGAGCATCCGGAGTATCAGATCTATGCTGTTGACGGACAGAAAGAACGGATCATAAGCCGTGATATCTACAAACTCAAAGAGATGCCGACACAGATCTTTTTTGATGCTGAAGGCAATGAGATATTTCGGCATACAGGGGCATATAAAAAGCCTGTACTTGAGATCATTATGAAGAAATACGGCTTTATGCAGTGTTAGAGATGACCTTAACCAACATTATGGTAAAATCGCGACAATATTATTTTTTAACAAGGCTGAAACATGGCAAAAAGAAAGATCAAAAAGGCTGTACTGGCTTATTCGGGTGGGCTTGATACAAGTATTATCCTTAAGTGGCTGCAAGATGAATACGAATGTGAAGTGGTGACTTTTACCGCCGACCTTGGACAGGGTGAAGAGGTAGAACCTGCACGTCAAAAAGCGTTGGATATGGGGATCAAACCTGAGAACATCTTCATCTTGGATCTTAGAGAAGAGTTCGTAAAAGATTTCGTCTTCCCAATGTTCAGAGCCAATGCGATCTATGAAGGAGAGTATCTTTTGGGTACTTCCATCGCCAGACCGCTCATTGCCAAAAAACAGATAGAGATCGCAAAAGAGACAGGGGCTGATGCGGTCAGTCACGGGGCGACAGGAAAAGGAAATGACCAGGTACGTTTTGAGCTTGGTTATCTTGCACTTGATCCCGATATTGCGGTGATCGCACCATGGAGAGAGTGGGACCTTAACTCCAGAACAAAGCTGCTTGAGTATGCAAAGAACCATGGTATCGACATTGACGGTAAAGGTAAACCGAAGCCTTACTCGATGGATGCGAACCTGCTTCACATCTCTTATGAGGGTGAGTGGCTGGAGAATCCGTACAATGAGCCGGAAGAGGATATGTGGCTCTGGTCTGTCTCTCCGGAGGAAGCACCGGATGAGCCTGAATACATTACTATCACCTACAAAGAGGGAGATCCTGTGGCGATCAACGGTGAAGAGATGACTCCGGCCACGATCCTTGAGAGCCTCAACACATATGGAAAGAAACACGGGATCGGACGCATTGATATTGTTGAGAACCGTATGGTCGGCATGAAAGCACGCGGGTGTTACGAGACACCGGGCGGAACCATTATGCTTAAAGCACACCGTGCTATCGAGTCGATCACGCTTGACAGAGAAGAGGCACATGCCAAAGATGAGATGATGCCAAAATATGCCAAACTGATCTATAATGGTCTTTGGTGGTCTCCTGAACGCAGGATGATGCAGGCGGCCATAGATGCGACACAGGAACAGGTAAACGGTGAGGTCAGGCTCAAGCTTTACAAAGGGAATGTAATGGTTGTAGGACGTAAGTCTGAGAATTCCCTCTACTCTGAAGAGCACTCAACTTTCGAAGCAGATGAGGTTTATAACCAGAAAGATGCAGAAGGGTTTATTCGTCTCAATGCACTGCGTTTTATCATCGAAGGGAAAAAACAGCCGGAGCGTATTGCAACACTGGTAGGTGACTATGATGAGGTAGAGGTGTGCCATATTGAGACAGGTTCAACAACCATCTGTCAAAAAGTAAAACAGTTCTTTAAAAAGCTTATTGGTAAAGGTTAAGTGATCAAGGGACTGCAACTTATGCGGTACTGATCACTCCAGGACTTCTTTCATCTCTTTCAATATTTTGGAAGGGATGAACCTTAAAAAATCTTCCCGAAATAGAATGCTCGGAATAAACTCCAAAAAGAGATAGGCAATCCACAACATCGGATAGAATATATAGTATTCATACTTGAAAGAGTTGAATGTATAACGTTCTTTGAACCACTGTGTTGCACTTTTAAGATGGTGGTAAAAAAGAAGTACCTGCATGGCAAAGATGGAACCCCAGACAAAATAGGTCATGCCTGTTATCAGGAGAGCTCCTTCTATGCCGTATATACCCATCACTGCAGCTAAAAAAACAGCGCCATAGATTGCAAAAGAGCCAAAACCTATGGTAGCGAAGATCACCAGTGCAGAAAAAATGAAGAGCAGTGCACCACTGAGATAGAAAAGCTCCAAAAAGCTTTTCTGCTCTTCAAAGGTAGGGCTGAAATAGGCACCTGCCAGGATAATGCCAAAGAGTGCGAGAATGGTTAAAATCAGATAACTGTACTCTTTCATATCTCTCCTCTATAGGTACGTATTTACGTACGCTATGCGATTTCGTATAGTTTTATAAGGCTCTCTACCTCAGGTTTGCGGCCCAGCCACTCCCGGTAAAGTTCACTCATCTCTTTGGCTCCGCCGTTGGCAAGAATGATCTCTTTGTATCCCTTGGCACGCTCTTTGTTAAAACCTTCCTGCTCATCGAGACACTCAAAGAAAGCATCGGCACTGAGTACCTCTGCCCACTTGTAAGAGTAATACCCTGCAGCATATCCGCCTGCAAAGATATGGGAGAAGCCATGCTGGAACTTGTTATAGCTCGGCGGTTTGAGCAGAGCAGTCTTCTCTCTGATCTTGTCAAGGAGTGCCTGGACCTCTTCACCCTGATAGAGCTTTTGATGCAGCTTGAAGTCAAAAAGCGAGAACTCAACCTGACGCAGAATACCAAGAGCGGCCTGAAAGTTCTTTGTCTCTTTGATCTTTGCCATAAGTTCTTCAGAGATGGGCTCCCCAGTTTCATAATGGAAACCAAAGCGTTTGAGAATAGCAGCTTCGTAGGCAAAATTCTCAAGGAACTGGGAAGGGAACTCCACTACATCCCAGGCAACACCGTTGATACCGGAGATCGAACGCTCCTTGCATTTTCCAAAAAGGTGATGGATGGCATGTCCCATTTCATGAAAAAGAGTGACGACATCATCATGGCGCAGTAAAGAAGGGGTGGTTTCGGAAGCAGGTGCAAAGTTGCATACGACAAAGGCTGATGCAAGATGTTTTTTCCCCTCACTGTCGATGAAGTGTGTCTCCCAGTCAGCCATCCATGCGCCGCCACGTTTCTCTTTACGTGCTTCAAGGTCGAAGTAGATACGTCCTGAGAGCCTCCCCTCTTCGTATATGTCAAAAGGTTTGACGCACATATGCCATGTCGGAACATCTGCGGGCCTGAACTCTACACCAAAAAGTTCCGAAACGACATCGAGCAGTCCCTGAAGTACTTTTTGCTGTTCGAAGTAGGGCTTTGTCATGGTGTCATCAAAATCGAATTTCTCTTTTTTGAGTTTTTCGGAGTAGTAGGCAATATCATATCCGGCAAGCTCTTCGATACCGTCACACTCTCTGGCAAAAGTTTTGAGCTCCTCAAGTTCCTCTCTGGCTTGCGGCAGCGCTGCATCGGCGAGTATATCAAGAAACTCCAGTACCTCTTCCTGGTTTGCGGCATCCCTTGTCTCGAGTGCATACTGAGCATAGTTCTCAAAGCCGAGTATTTTTGCTTTTTCCTGTTTCAGTGCAAGGATCCTGTCGATCACCTCTGCATTTTCGGGAGCTCTGGTGCTGTAAGCTTTGGAGAGAGCTTCTCTGTATCTGCGGTTGGGGCCATAGGTCATATAGGCAAGGTAGCTTGGGATCTGGAGGGTGAACCTATAGACCGTTTTGCCGTCGATCTCTGTTCTGGCAGCTTCAATATCTGTTTGGGGCATGCCTTTGACATCTTTTTCATCTTCAATGATCAGTTCATAGGCATTGGTTGCATTGAGCAGGTTCTGTGAGAAAGCGTTGGAGAGTTCGGAGAGTTGAAGGGAGATCTCTTCAAGCCGTTTTTTCTCTTTTTCGGGCAGATCGATCCCGGAGAGTCTAAAGTCCCTTACATCATATTTGACAACAGTCTGCTGCTGGGGATCATCTGTTCGTATCTGCTCGATTTTTCTGAATAGAGGAACATTCTGTGCCATCTCCGAACTGAATTTGGAGAGCAGAGGAAGTGATGCTTCATATGCTTTTTGTGTCTCTTCGGAGTTCATGACCGAGTTAAGATGGGAGAGAGGAGTAAAAAAGAGATTTAACTCCTCATCGAGATCCTGAAGCGGTTTGAGTATACTGCCATATCCGGTTTCACTCGTTTTTGTGATCTCATCGATCTTTTTGCGCTGTGCATTGAGAAGCGTTTCGAGTTGCTGGGGAAAAGTGTCTAAGTTCTCTAGTTGAAAGGTTTGAAACATGTTGCTTTATCCATTTAGAAATTAATTTGTGTGATTGTAGCACATCGACTGTTAAGGGTACCTCTAGCAGCATGTTATCTCTGTACAGTACTGTCGGATGTGCCCTTAGTATTAATAAACTTTAGCTAAAATATTAATAATTTTAACAAGTATAACCCTAAAGGATAGTGAAAATATGAAAGTACTATTGATCAAAGATGTTAAATCACTGGGAAAAGCCGGAGAGATCAAGGAAGTAAAAGACGGATACGGACAGAATTTTCTGATCAACAAAGGACTGGCCAAACTTGCAACTCCAGAGGTGGTGGAGAACTGGAAAGCAGAACAGGCACGTAAGGAACAGGAACTCAAAGAGGAACTTGCACGTCTTGAGGCGGAGAAGAAAGAGCTGGAAGAAGCAACGATCAAAATTGAGAAACAGGCAGCACCGGTCGGGATCAAAGGTTCTGTAGGCAATGCTGACATTGCGGCAGCAGTCAGGGAACAGCTTGGGATTGAGCTTGATAAAAAGCACATTAACCTTAAAAAAGCGCTCAAGTCCACCGGTATTCATGAAGTCGATGCCAAGTTGGGACATGGCATTCATGCAATGTTGAAAGTAGAAGTAGTAGGTGTCTGATGTTTGAAGCAACTACGATACTGGGTTACAAAGCTGACGGGAAAGCTGTTATCGGCGGTGACGGACAGGTCACATTCGGTGATACGGTACTTAAGAGCAATGCGACAAAGATACGTACTTTGTATGAAGGCAAGATACTGGCAGGATTCGCAGGCAGTACGGCAGACGCTTTTAATCTGTTCGATATGTTCGAGGGATTTTTGAATGAGAAGAGAGGAGACCTTTTCAAATCAGTGATCGCCTTTTCCAAAGCATGGCGGAAAGACAAGCATCTGCGTCAGCTTGAGGCGATGATGATCGTTCTGAACAAAGAGCATATTTTCATCCTTTCCGGAACCGGTGATGTGGTAGAACCACAGGATGGCAGGATCGCTGCCATTGGAAGCGGCGGAAATTATGCGATATCGGCGGCAAGGGCATTGGATAAGCATGCAAACCTTGAACCACGAGATCTGGTAGAGGAGTCTTTGCAGATCGCCGGAGAGTTGTGTATCTATACCAATACGAATATAAAAATACTGGAATTGTAAATCGGTTTGTGGTAGCAAAAGTTTTTTAGTAAAGGGCACTTCTAATAACCCCATACGCCCATAATGGGTTTTGCAGATGTGAGATTTTGCAAGAGGCTTTCAAGTCCTGGCCAAAGCCAAGACGATGGAAGCCTCTTGTGAAAGATCGCGTCTGCAAAGCCCACCCTTTGGGCAATGCCGGCTTTGCTCTATGCGGCGTTACACTTTTTCGACTTAGCTACGGCTAGGTCTGTAAAGTGTGCCTTGCCTAGAACAAAGCCGGCAATGTTATGAGCATATGGGGTTATTAGAGGTGCCCTAAAGAAAAAAGAAAGGCTGATTTACTGATATCTCATCATAACTCTTTTCTGTAAAACAGTGGGAGGAGTGGTATGAAGGCCTTGAATAACAGAATTATAGGAGAAATGTTTGGATAATTTAACACCAAAAGAGATCGTGTCGCACCTTGACAAGTATGTGATCGGACAGCATGATGCCAAAAAAACAATCGCTGTAGCGCTGCGCAACCGTTACAGACGTATGCAGCTTACCCCCCAGATGCAGCAGGATGTCACTCCTAAGAACATTCTGATGATCGGAAGTACCGGTGTAGGTAAAACAGAGATCGCACGCCGTCTGGCAAAAATGATGCAGCTGCCTTTCATAAAAGTTGAAGCGAGCAAATATACGGAAGTGGGCTTTGTCGGACGTGATGTAGAATCGATGATCCGTGATCTGGCGGTTACAGCAATGAACATTGTACGTGAGTCGGAGAATGAGAAGAACAAAGAGAAGATCGCCAACTATATTGAGAATAAGATCATTGAAAAACTCCTTCCGCCTCTTCCTGCCGGTGCCAGTGAACAGAAGCAGGCAGAGTACGATGCATCTTTTGCCAGAATGCAGGAGAAGTTTGCCAAAGGAGAACTGGATCATCTCAAGGTCAAGGTAAACATCCCAAATAAAGCGGACTTTCCTGAAGAGGGGCTTCCTCCGCAAATGATACAGGTACAGGAGTCCATCGTCAAAGTACTTGGCGGTATGGGAAAAAAGGGACCTGAAAAAGAGGTAACTGTTGCAGAGGCCAGGAAGATCCTGGAACAGGAAGCAAGTGAAGTGCTTCTGGATGAGGAACAGCTTAAAGAACTGGCCAGAGAAAAGGTAGAGAAAGGCGGTATCGTTTTCCTTGATGAAGTAGACAAAATCGCTGTGGCAGCAGGTTCCCATAACAGACAGGATCCAAGCAAAGAGGGAGTACAGAGAGATCTGCTTCCTATCGTTGAAGGATCAACGGTCAATACCAAACTTGGAATGATCAGAACGGATCATATTCTTTTTATTGCAGCAGGGGCATTTCACCTGAGCAAGCCGAGTGACTTGATTCCTGAACTTCAGGGACGTTTTCCTCTGAGGGTGGAGCTTGAGAGTCTTAATGAAGAGACACTGTACCGTATCTTGACAGAGCCCAAAAACTCACTCGTTAAACAGTATCAGGCACTTTTGGCAGTAGAGGGTGTAGACCTGGTATTTGAAGAGGAGGCACTCCGTGCCATTGCACACTATTCTCTGCTTGCCAACGAAAAAACGGAAGACATAGGAGCCAGACGTCTGCATACAGTCATGGAAAAAATCATCGAAGAGATCAGTTTTGAAGCTGATATGCATAATGGAGAAACGATCAGGATTACCAAGGCTATGGTCGATGAGAAGATAGGCAGTGTTGTCGAAGATGAGGATATGACACGTTATATATTATAGTGAAAATGATGGAGATGGGAGTAATGGAGAAAAATGTTTAATCAGGGAAAAGAAGATACCAGGGCAGGATTTGTGGCAGTAGTTGGACGACCCAATGCAGGGAAGAGTACGCTGCTTAATTATATTGTAGGTGAGAAACTTGCCATGGTCTCAAAAAAAGCGCAAGCCACACGTAAGCGTATGAATATCATTGTGATGCATAAAAATGCACAGATCATCTTTGTGGATACACCCGGCATCCATGAGAAAGAGCGTCTGCTTAACCAGTTCATGCTGGATGAAGCGCTCAAAGCGATGGGAGACAGTGACCTGATCATTTTTTTGGCACCTGTGACGGACAAGCTGACAGAGTATGAAAAGTTTCTGGCACTCAATGAGGCCAAGGGGACCAAACATATGATAGTGCTGACCAAGATCGACCATGTAAAACAGGGGGATATTCTAAAGAAGCTTGGAGAGTATCAGAAGTATCAGGATAAATTTGAAGCGATTATTCCCTTCTCTGTAAATAAAAAGGTAGGAAAGGAGCAGCTGCTTGATGAGATCACCAGGCATTTGCCTGAATCTCCCTGGCTATTTGATCCGGAGATCCTGACCACTGACAATATCCGTGATATCTACAAGGAGTTGATACGTGAATCGATCTTTGAAAACATGAGTGATGAAATCCCTTATGAAAGCGATGTGATCATCGATAAGATCTATGAGGAGGATCATATAGACAAAGTCTATGCAACGATCGTAGTGGAGAAGGAGACCCAAAAAGGTATGATCGTAGGGCAGAAAGGTGCGGGGATCAAGCGTGTCGGAAAGCTTGCACGTGAACAGATGGAGCGTTTCGCCGGCAAGAAGATATTTCTTGATCTTCATGTCTCTGTTAAAAAAGGCTGGAGCAAAAATAGAGAAAGCCTGGAAGAATTTGGTTATATTGTATAAAGATATTGATTGCAAAAAAGTTGATCTAAACCCTTTGGGTCAAATAGTTGACAATTAAGAATAGTTATAATTTTTTTACTATATTGTAAGATAGTTTTAATATTATAACATATATAATTGGTCAACAAAGAAGGAAGTTTAGAGATGTTTTTGAAAAAGAATGGACTACCAGAATCAAAGTCGGCTATAAAGAATTTTGTTACGCTGAACGCATATACGGGGAAGAACTACATATTCAAAGGGGACAAGTTCCAGCCTTTGAAAAAACTGACCTATAATACCGCAAATTTTATCACCTCATATCTGAGTAATAAAGATTTTATTACCACCACAATAAGTGTGAGTCGAAGTATCCCTGAAGAGGATCTTCAAGATATTCTTGAGATCAAAGCCTATGAAGAGTTGGGATTGGATCAGGCACAAGAGTATATCATCTCTTCTATAGAAGCTGAAAGCAGCAATGAAGAGAGAGAATTCCATCTCTTTGTCGCGGAATCGGAAGTACTCAACCAGCTTTATCTGCCCATCAAAGAGGAAACGAAATATCTGGATCTTATTGTACCGGTTCCTCTTTTATATAAAGTCCTTTATGAAAAAGAGATCCTGAATGACAGTGGAACACACTGTTTTGTATACTTTACAAAGTATGATGCCTTCATCTGTTTTTACAAGAATGGCGAGTATATTTATTCAAAGTCTATAGAGTTCTCTCTGGAACAGATCTACGAGAAGTTTTGTGAAATAGAGGGCGAGCAGGTCGATAAAAGTGAATTCTTTTCTATTTTGGAGACAGAGGGACTGAAAGCGACAGACAGTAAATACCAGCAGAACTTCATGAAAATTTTCGGTGAAGTCTTTATTACGATCAATGACATAATTATCTATACAAAAAGAGCCTTTCAGCTTGAAACTGTTGACCATATGTATATCGGCAGCGCACAGGGACCGATTGTAGGGATAGATGAATACAGTCATAACTATCTTGGACTTCCTTCTGCAGATTTCAATTTTGATTACAATGTCAATAATGAAGAGTGGTATACTGATCAGCTTCAATACTTGATGCTGCTGACTTCAATGGAGTATATCGAAGACGAAAGCATCGTATTGAATCTCACAGTCTTCCCCAGACCGCCGGCATTTGTCAAGAGGGCAAGCGGTCAGTTCATTATTGCGACCTTCGCCGCTATTTCGATTGGGCTTGCGTATCCGCTTTATCACCTGATGAGTTCCTATGCAAATGATGCAAAGACATTTGCATTAAGTAAACAAAATGAGGTCTTGACAGCAGAGACAAACAAATATAAAAAGATCCTGAGTGAGAAAAAAAAGCAGATCAGTCAACTTGATAAAGAGTTGGCACGTCTGGCCAAACTCTATAGTGAAAAAACAAAAACACTGCAGTCTGTCTACAAGGAGAAAGTCGATTATCATCTTAAATCTGAACTTTTTTATACGATAGCCGAAGAGCTGAACAGATTTAATGTACATGTTGACAGGATCTTTACCAAGGAAGATACCATCTGGATGTCGCTTGTCAGTTCTGATGACAGGAAGCTTACGGAGTTGATCAAGTATATCTCTGAGACACATTTTGATGAGATTAAAGAGATCAATATCGAATTGATCGAGAAAGAGCCGGGCAGTGAGCATTACAAAGGTTTGTTAAAGGTTGAATTAAGATGAAGTTTTTAGAGGATAAATTAGAAGAGCTGGATGCTTATTTTGCTCCGAAAAAAGAGAGTGAAAAGTGGTTGATCATTCTGGGGATCGCAGGTTTTATTACCTATCTTGCCTATGATTATCTCCTGCCATATACCGAGCAGCTGCACAAAAAGAGTGAAGTGGCAAAAAAATCTGTTGAAAAAAGCATTAAAGATAACAGGCTTTATATGCGCAGTATCACAGTCAATGGAGATAAAGACTATTATGTGAAAAAGTATACTCAGGATATTGCCAACAAGAAGAAACGTATTGCCAAAACAAAAGAGAAGATCACCTTTATTGACTCAAACCTTAACAAGCTTTCAGATATGCTTTTTAACCAGAAGAACTGGTCTATCTTCCTGAACTCTATCACAGATAAAGCGGAAGTGCAGAATGTAGACCTGGAATATATAAGCAACAAGTATGTGAACAGTTCCGGGAGTTTCGGACATGTACTTGAAGTAGGTATTGGCTGCAAAGGGGAGTACAAGAATATTGTCAAGTTCATGAATGAACTGGAACAGAATGTGCTGGTTACAGATATTTACGGTACAGAGTTGTATATGGATGAAAACTCATCCAAGATCGTAGCAGATATCAATATCTCAGTATGGGGGATCAATCGCTAATGAAAAAGTTATTAACAATCATATTTTTTTGTCTGACCGCCGTCTATGCTGATTTGTCTGTTCAAAAGATAGAAAATATGATCCAGAAAATACATCTGAAACGTGAAGGCATCAGTCTTGACAAGCTGGAACAGACAAAAGAGCCGTTCGTACGTATTGAACAGGAAGAGAATACTACAGTTGTGATTGTACCTGAGCCGAGAGAGGAAGATGTAAAGCTGTCACTGCACGCAATAATGGGAGGGAAAGCCTTTATCAATGACGGCTGGAAAAAAGTGGGTGATGTGATCCTTGGCTATACAGTAAAATATATCGGTAAAAAAGGTGTGGTATTGAGAAACAGAAACACCATAAAAAAGTTGTTTCTTGGCAAGCCAAAGAAAAAAATTATCATACTAGAAGAAAGGGAATAGGATGAAAAGAGTAAAAAACAAGGGGATACAGTTCGTTTTTGCCATAATGATGGCAATAGGGCTGACCAATACTGCCGTTGCAGATGAGTGTTCAAGCAAACTCTTCTCGGTTACCATTGACAGTCAACTGACAATCGGAGATGTGATTGAAAATCTTGCAGATACATGTGCCATGACGGTGGTTGTCAAAGATGAGGCGGCACGGAAAAGAATGAAGAAGAAGCTTTACTATGTAAAGCTGAAGAACGCTACTCTGAAAGGTTTTCTGGATACGATTCTCAAGGATAATGACCTTCATTATACGCTTGCAGGGAATAAACTGAATATCTCCTATCTCATTACAAGGACATTCCGTATCCATTATATTTCCGGTCAGAGAATTGGAAAGAGTAATGCAAATGTTACTATTGCCAGTCCACAGAGCTCTACAGGCGGAGTCAGAGGTTCAAATACAATAAATAGTGGCAGTACGCAAAATAGTCTTTCAAAGACCGGTATTTCAATTGAAAGTAGTGATGAATTCCAGTTCTGGAAAACAGTGGAGACGGAGATACAGCGTATCCTTATAGGTGCGGCAGACGGGAGTACACACTATACACGCACTGGTGATACCTGGACCGGTCCTGACGGCAGAGTATGGGAGTATAATCCTTTGGCTCCGATCGTAAATCCGGAAGCGGGTATGATCACAGTCACTGGTACAGCAAGGCAGATCAACAGAGTGGCAAGATATATCCATACTTTAAGCAAGCAGATCAAGCAGCAGGTATTGATCGATGTACGTATTCTGTCAGTCACCTTTGATGACAGCCGTACGAGTGGGGTGGACTGGTCTCAACTCTACAGCCTGCAGAATTTTACGGTAGACTCGCTGCAAATGGCACAGAACAATGTGGCATCTTACACATTTGATGCTATTCAGGGGATTACTGAAGCAACTTTTGCACCGAATACTGATCCGACATCCGCCAGTGTTGTGAGTATTACCGGACATGCATCTGTGCAGGAGGTAGTCAAGTTCCTGGGAACACAGGGGGATGTAAAAGCGATCTCAAGTCCTCGTGTTATGACACTGAACAACCAGCCTGCATTGATCAGTGTGGGTAAAGAGTTGTTCTACAAGATCAAGTCAACCAGTGCCCTTGGAACAGGCAATAATCAGAATACAGCCGAAGGAGAAACGGTCGATTCCGTTTTTGCCGGGATCCTGCTTGATATCACGCCTGAGATCGATGCAAACGGAATGATCACACTGAAGATAAACCCTTCTATTTCGGAAACAGTAAATCCAGTTGGCAAGGATAATACAATAAGACAGATCCCGCCGGATCTTATCAGAAGACAAATCGCATCAGTCGTAAAAGTAAAAGACGGGGAACATGCGATCCTTGGCGGTCTTATTACGTCAAAAACTGGATTTGAAGCAAACAAGGTGCCGATACTTGGAGATATCCCGGTTTTAGAGTATCTATTCAAACAAGAAACAAAAATTGAGACCGTAGAGGAGCTGGTACTGATTATTACGCCGCATATTGTTAAAAACAGCAAATCTGTTTCTCTTAAAGATTTAGGATATACAAAAGTTAATGAAAAGTAGGTATGAAGCTGCCAAGAACGTATTTATAGATTCAGTTGATCTTGATGATTATATTGAACTGGACTCTTCTCTGACTGCTTATCAACAGCTTGAACACAGCATTGATAAGCCTTTGAAGATGATCCTTCTCTTTGGCCGTCCCGGTACAGGGAAGAGTATTCTTCTCAATCGTCTCCATAATAAACTCAAACACAAACGAGAGATCCACTACTTTGATACACCGGCGACCAATGAAAAGGAGTTTTTTCATAAAGTCTTTAAAGTATTGACAAAAAAATCGTTACCGCAAAACACTGAAGTGAACTTCTCTGCGCTGGTAAACTACTGTAAGGACCTGCGGGGGGAAAGAGAGATCATTATTCTTCTGGATGAAGCACAGATGTATGGTTCGGAGATGATGGAGAAGATACGGCTTCTCTCAGACAGCAGGGCAGTAAAATTCATTGTCTCTTTACATAAGACAGATGATGAAGACCTTGTGGCAAAGGAGCATTTCCAGTCAAGAATATGGGAAGTGATCGAGCTTCAAAATGCAACTCTGCCGGAGCAGGCAGCCTATATACATAAAAAGCTTTTGAAAAAAAATCTTTTTGAAACTGCCAACAGTATCAAAGAGAAGCATATGAAACTTATCCATAAGTTTACACAGGGTAACTACAGGGAGTGTAACAAGATGATGTTCACCATTTTTGAGATTTGTGAATATTATGACAGGCATGAACCTTCAAAGATCAACTACCAACAGGTACCCAAACGTATCATAGAGATGGCTGCGCTGAAACTGGGGTATATCAATGTATAACATCAAAGCACTTGAAGAGGATTGGAAACGGTATAACCGTAAAAAAAAGATACCCTGGATCATACTTCTTCTGCTTATAACAGTTGTTTTGGCGCTTATCCTTGCAAGGAATAGCGGTATGTTAAAACTTCAGGATACCAATATGAAAAATCAGGTTACTACCACACCATCCACGCTGCAGCAGAGTCAGCCTGTTTTCAGGGACAAAGCATTAACAAAGCTTGAAGAACAGGATAGAGAAGAAACGGTAGATGCACCTATGGATACCGGTTCTGGTGAGAGTATCAATGAAACAGATATGCAAGAGCGTACTGCTTTGGTCTCTTCAAAACCCCCTCGCAAAAAACTGCATATTGAAGTGATTGAAACAGCTTCAAGCCCTGAAGCTTTTAAAGAGATTGAAAAAAGATTCCGACTCGGGCATGATACAGACGATTCTCTTTTTCTTGCAAGAGCATATTACAGTAAGGGTAACTACAAGAAAGCGGAGTACTGGGCGCTTCAGACCAATAAGATCAATGAGAATATAGAAGAGAGTTGGCTGATCTTTGCAAAAGCGAAAGTGAGGCGGGGACAAAAAAATGAAGCAATAAGAATTTTGAACAGATATGTCAAGAAAACAAACTCGATCGAAGCTAAAGTACTTCTGGAGAAGATAAAAAAAGGTATGATCAGATAGCATTTAGCCAAATTGCGATGATAGCGTGGTATACTAATTAGATAAAAGGAGGGCGGAGAATGGTAAAACTGATCGAGATGATGTTGGATGAAGGTCTTATTACAAAAGAGGCTATTTCGACACTGGTAAAAAGCAGACCTCCTAAAAAAATCTCTTTTGCAAATCTTATTGCAGAGAAGATGATCGATCTGAGTGTAGTTGAGAATTTTCTTGTCAAGAAAATAAGACAAGGAGTGATCACACTCTCCCATCTCGAGAAGATAGAAGGTATTGATATTGTTCCGATCTTGAAAGAAGTTGCCAAAGAGCTGCATGTCGAGTATATTGACCTGGATGAACATGAGATCGATATGAGACTCTTCTCCGAAATCCCCTACAAGCAGCTGATCAGATATAATGTAATACCTATCGAAGAGACAGATCTCAATATTTTGATTGCATTTGAAGACCCTCTGGATATGGGAGCACATGATGCGATACAGCGTCTCTTTCCCAAAAAACCGATTAAAATGGCTATTGCAAAACCGAGTCAGATCCGTCAGCATCTGCAGCGTCTTGAGATAAATGAGAGTGTTAAAGGGCTTATTCAGGATATCAGACAGGATCTGAGTCAGGAAGGCAATATTGATGAAGATAATGAAAATTCATCTGCTGTATTGAAGCTGATCGATATCATATTGAAGTCAGCGATCTATATAGGTGCAAGTGATATCCATATTGAAGCAACTGAGAAAAGCTGTGTCGTACGTGAACGTGTGGATGGCATGTTAAGACAGAGTTTTACTTTCGATAAGGATATTTTCAATCCACTCTCTTCAAGAATGAAACTGCTTTCAAATCTGGATATCGCTGAAAAACGAAAACCGCAGGATGGAAGATTTTCCGCCTCTATAGCCAACAGGGATTTTGACTTCAGGGTATCTACGCTTCCAACGATCTATGGAGAGTCGATCGTACTGAGAATTCTTGACAAAACAAAAGCAATGATCAGACTGGAAGATGCAGGAATGAGCAAATTCTGTTATGATCGTTTTTCACAGGCGATCAAAGTACCATACGGGATCGTTCTTGTCACCGGGCCTACAGGTTCAGGTAAAACAACGACACTTTACGGAGCCCTCAATGCGATCAAGGATGTAAAAGACAAGATCATTACGGTTGAAGATCCTGTAGAGTATCAGATGAGCGGACTGCAGCAGGTACAGGTGCGGCCGCATGTCGGTTTGGGATTTGCAGATGCTCTGAGATCGATTTTGAGACAGGATCCGGATAAGATCATGATCGGTGAGATCAGAGACAAGGAGACACTGCGTATTGCTATCCAGGCAGCATTGACAGGGCACCTGGTTCTTTCAACCCTTCACACAAACGATGCGATCTCTGCAGTAACGAGGATCCTTGATATGGGGATCGAAGAGTACCTTGTCAGCGGGGCATTGGTGGCTATCCAGGCACAAAGACTTGTCCGAAAGATATGTACACATTGTAAAAGAGAGACGGTATTGCCGGAAAAACTTTTACAGGATGTCAGACAGTATCTTCCGGAGAACCCTGTTTTCTTTAAAGGAGAGGGGTGTAAAGAGTGTGGCCACAGTGGTTACAAAGGACGGGAGATGATTTCGGAAGTTTTGACTATCAGTGAGACATTCTCTCGAATGATCGCGCGTAATGCTTCAAAAGAAGAGATGACGAAGCAGGCAGTAGAAGAGGGGTTTATCAGTATGTTTGAAGATGGTGTCCATAAGGCATTGGCAGGCAAAACAACGATTGAAGAAATTTACAGAGTAGCGAGACTATAGTGATGAAATATTTTAATGTAACAGTCATGGAGCGTGGAAAGAGACGTCAGGAGCTTTTGAAAGCAGACTCAAAGATGGCTGCAATAAAACAGGCAAAATATAAATTTCCGACAAATGTTGTGGTTGTAAAAGCAGAAGAGACCTCTGCCCCTCTGGGAGAGACTTTTTCAGCCCTCTTTGCAGGTTTGAAAAAGCTCTTTAGAACAAAGGTACCTATCAATGACAAGATCTCTACGATCCGACAGATCGCTGTTATGACGGATGCAGGTATTGCTATCAATGATACTCTGGAGGATGTGGCTGACAATACGCATAATGAAAGGCTTAAAGAGATCTACACGAAGATCAATAACGATATCAATGCCGGACACAGTATGTCAGATGCAATGGAGCCTTATACGAATGAGTTCGGGCATGTGGCATTGGCCATGACAAAACTGGGTGAGCGTACCGGTAATATTTCCGAATCATACCATAAGCTTGCCGACATACTTGAAAATATTCGTGACAATACAGCAAAGTTCAAAAAAGCGATCAGGACCCCACTGATCACTTTGGTGGCAATGGCTATAGCTTTTACGATACTTATTATGGTAGTCGTACCGAAATTCAAAGATATTTTTGACAAATTCAAAACAGAACTGCCTCTGCCGACACAGATACTTTTGAAACTGGAGTGGGCATTCAGCAACTATGGTGGATATATTCTTATAGCGATCATAGCATCCCTTGTCATGTTGAAGTTTTTATATCAAAATAATGAGGAGTTCAAATACCAGATAGATAAAATTCTGATACATCCCAGGTTCTATCTGATCAATAAAGCGATCTTTCTTTCGACGATGCATAAATACAATCTTGTCTTCGGAGAGCTGGTTAAATCGGGTGTTCCTGTTTCCGAAGCTTTGGAAACAGCAGTCGGTATGGTCGATAACCTGGCGATCAAAGAGCAGCTTTTGACGGTCAATGCCAATATCGGACGGGGTATGAACCTTGCAGATGCATTTGCCATCACCGGTTTATATGAGAATATGCTTCTGCAGATGATCAAAGCGGGTGAAGCAGGAGGTCAGCTGGATGCCATGCTGGAAAAAGTTACCCAATATTATGATATGCAGTTCCAGGATCTGATAGACAACCTGGCTGCCTATATTGAGCCGATCATGCTGTTTTTTATTGCAGGTTTGGTACTTTTGATGGCACTGGGTATCTTTATGCCGATGTGGGATCTCGGGAAAGCTGTTAAAGGATAGCATGCAGCGTGTGTGACAGAAAAACCTCTTTCTGTCTGCACTCGGGTTTATTGTGTTTTATGTTTGATCTTCAGAGTCTGTGGTGCCTGATCGCCTTCTCCAGATCCTCTGGTGTATCTATGCCAAAACTCTCCGTACGGACCTCTGTCATAGCAACCTCATAGCCATGGTAGAGCGCACGTAACTGCTCCAGTTTTTCAATCTCTTCCAGTGGTGCAGGAGAGAGTGCACAGAATTTTTGCAGTGACCTGACTGTAAATCCGTAAATTCCCAAATGTCCTTTGTATCTGTCAAAGTGGTGATCTCTTGGATAGGGTACCTTTGCACGTGAAAAGTAGAGTGCGATATCCTTACTGTCTGTAACGACCTTGACGATATTTGGATCGTCTGCTTCGGGATTGCTGATGAACTTGTAACAGGAGTTCATCATGATCTGTTCCTTCTCTTTGTTCTTTTCGGTCAGATCATAGATAGCCTGTACAACCTCCGACTCTATAAAGGGTTCATCTCCCTGAACGTTGATGATGATCTCATCTTCTTTAAGAGAAAGTTTGACTGCTGCTTCATAGATACGATCTGTACCGCTTTGATGGGAAGAGGAGGTCATTACAGCCTGAATATCATGTTCTGCTGCAATCTCGATGACCTCTTGGGAGTCTGTGGCAATGATGACACTGTCAATATCCTGTACAGTCATAGCTGTTCTTACAACCATCGGTACGCCGCCTATATCTGCGAGTACTTTATTTGGAAAGCGGCTTGAACCGATACGTGCGGGGATAATGATCATAATAAAACCTTTTATGTTGAATTAGGTATGATTTTACACTCTCTATGCTAAAATACAAGACTTTAATCAAGAATGGAACAGGTATGAACAAGGCACTGCTGCTACTTAATATGGGCGGACCCAACAATATCGGAGAGGTAGAGCTTTTTCTTCGTAATATGTTTGCTGACAGGAATATCCTGCCTATGAACCCGTATATGCGAAAGTTTATTGCCAATATTATTATCTCCAAGCGTCTGGAGGATGTAAAAGAGAACTATCGTCTTTTGGGAGGAAAGTCTCCGCTTCCGGATTTGACGGCACAACTCGTTACAAAGCTTAGAGAGAGACTCTCTCTGCCTGTCTACGCAGCAATGCGTTACGTACCGCCTTTTGCAGATGAAGCACTCTACCGGTGTCAAAGAGAAGGGGTAGAAGAGCTGATACTTTTTCCTATGTATCCGCAATACTCTACAACAACAACACTCTCATCCGTAGAAGATATAGAACAGCGTTGTGCTGCAATGGGATATGCACCGAAGATCACAGTGATAGATCCCTACTATGATGATTATGATTACATCGAAATATGTTGTGAAAAGATCATGGAGGCAATGAAAGGCAGAGAGACAAGAGAGTATGATCTGCTTCTTTCTGCCCATGGCCTGCCTATGAGTATCATTAAAGCCGGTGATCCCTATCAGAACCAGATAGAGGGAAATGTTTCTGCGATCAAGACCTATCTTGCTTCCAAAGAGATTGTATTTCATGATATTAAACTGGTCTATCAGTCCAAAGTAGGATCTTCTGCCTGGCTGGAGCCGAATCTGGCAGATGTACTGCGAAACCCGACACATCGGAAAGTACTTATCTATCCATTGGCGTTTACCATTGACAATTCAGAAACGGTGTTTGAACTTGATATAGAACATAGAGAGATTGCAGAGAAGTTGAAGTATGAGGATTTTGTGGTTGCCAAATGTATGAATGATGATGAAAAATTTGTTCAGCTGATCGTGGACAGAGTTGATGCCTGCACAGTATAGGCTCCTGATAAAGTGTAGTTTCTGGGGTGCTCTGATCTTTAGCTATATTGCTGCGATCGTACCGCAGGATACGGCGCCTGCTGTTGGTGAACTGTCGGATAAAATATTGCATTTTATGGCTTTTTCTCTTTTGAGCCTGCTGCTGATGCTCTCCTATCGTATACAATGGTGGAAAAGTGTTGTCTACCTGTCAGGGTATGCGGTATTCATAGAACTCTCCCAGTCTTTTACTCCCAACCGTTGTGCCGACTGGATGGATGTTGCAGCAGATATGATCGGTATCGCTGCAGGACTGATAGTGTACAGCGTTTACCGAAAACTGGAGGCTCTCCGTGCAGACAGTTGAACGGACCGTTGAGACGGTCACAGAAGTGAACCGTTCCAAATTCATAGCCTATCTTCTTCCCTATACAGAATTTGAAGGGATGCAGGAGGAGTTAAAGGCTCGGCATCCCAAAGCCAACCATGTGGTCTATGCGCTTCGATACCTGAATACATTTGAGCAGGTCGTGGAGAACAGTTCAGATGACGGAGAGCCGAAAGGCTGCGCGGGTGTCCCCGCACTTAATGTGCTTCGCGGTGAAGCGATGATCAACTGTGCCGTACTTATTGTGCGTTACTTTGGCGGTATCAAACTGGGAACGGGGGGTATGGCAAGAGCTTATGCCAAAGCAGTTAAAGATGCCTTGAAAGCAGCCAGCACGACTCCTTATGAGAGAGAGATCATATATGAGTTTACCACAGATTACAGCAGCATAGACAAAATCCTGCATAGATTGAAACAGCTTGGTATTACTCAAATAGAACGGGATTTTGGAGTAGGTGAAGTAGTGTGGAAAATAAAAGCCTGTGAAGAAAAAATAAAGGCGTTCAGAGAACGCTAAGTGCTCAGCACTTAACGCTACAAGGCATCTTCATCCTCTTCATCTGTTCTGATACGAATGGTTTTTTCGATCTCCGATACAAAGATCTTGCCGTCACCGATCTTGCCTGTCTTGGCAGAGGTCTTGATCGCTTCAAGTGCTTTGTTGAGGTACTCGTCATTGCTGACGACGATCTCGAGCTTGACTTTGGGAATGAATTCGACCACGTACTCTGCACCTCTGTAGAGCTCCGAGTGTCCCTGTTGTCTTCCGTATCCTTTTACCTCGCTGATGGTCATACCTTCGATTCCCGCTTCGACCAGTGCCTCTTTGACATCGTCGAGCTTAAATGGTTTGATGATCGCTTCTATTTTTTTCATACGATAGCTCCTTAAATACTACGTTTAAATTCTGGGTAGGCTTCCATACCGCATTCGATGGAATCAATACCTTCGAGCTGTTCTTCATCTTCTGCGCGCAGTCTGAAAACCTTGTTGATACTATAGATTATAGCAAATGATAGTGGAAAAACAATAGCACCTACGACTACCACACCTTTTAGTTGTGTTAAAAAGCTGACATCGGTGAAGATACCTACTGCAAGTGTTCCCCAGATACCGTTGACAAGGTGTACCGAGAGTGCACCGACGGGATCGTCCATTTTAAGTTTGTCAAAGATCGGTACAAAGAGTACAACCAGTGCTGCACCGATCGCACCGATGAGGATAGGAGTATGAATATCATAAAGATCCGGTGCAGCGGTAATGGCAACCAGTCCGCCCAATGCACCGTTCAGTATCATAGTGATATCGAACTTTTTGTAACGGAAGTAGGTAAGCAGCCAGGCCGCAATGGCACCTGCAAGTCCGGCAGTATTGGTATTCATAATGGTGAGGGCTACAGCATCGGCATTCTCTTTGCTTGAGATGGCACCGACTGAACCGCCGTTGAAGCCGAACCATCCGATCCACAGCAGAAAAGCACCCAATACAACCAGCGGGATATTGGAAGCTGGTATGACCTGTACGGCACCACTCTTTTTATACCGTCCGCGTCTTGGTCCCATGATGAGAATGGCAGCCACAAGTGCCCACCCTCCGGTAGAGTGGATTACAGTTGATCCGGCAAGATCGTGCATCTCTGAGATGTCAAGAAAGGTACCGGAGAGAAAGTTTGCTCCCCAGGTGATATTGACAATAGTGGGATAAAGGAAGGCACCTACGATCACAGTAAAGATCACCAGCGGAATGATACGGGAACGTTCACTCACTCCACCGCTCATGATGTTGATGACCTTGCCGACAAAGGCCATCTGGAAAAGGAAGAAAGCATATTTGTTGATGCTCTCCTGATGGTCCCAGCTTCCGAAAGCATAGGTGTAGCCTATAAGCAAAAAGGCCATCGATGCAACGGCATAGATCATGGTATTGACTGTCAATACCGCAGTGACGTTCTTGGTTCTGACAAGCCCTGCTTCAAGCATAGCAAAGCCTGGCACCATTAAAATGATAAGTGTCATGGCAAAAATACTGAAAAACGTGTCAATGACATAATGGATTTCCATAAGAGACTCCTGATATTAATATTATAATAATATAAGTGTATCAGTTCCTGAGAGTAAAAAGTAGTAAAGATTGATGAATAAGTCATCAGTAAGGAGAGAAATTATTTTGTTTAATCGTTAATATTGATTATTTTTTAGGCAATTATGAGAAAAGCATACTTTTGCAGTATACAGAGAGTAAAAGAGATTTGGTTTCTCTCTCCTCTCTTGCCGCATATCTGAATCAGAGTGCCTCTTCGTCTTCTTCATCTGTTCTGATACGGATGGTTTTTTCGATCTCCGATACAAAGATCTTACCGTCACCGATCTTGCCTGTCTTGGCAGATGACTTGATCGCTTCGAGTGCTTTATTGAGGTATTCATCAGTACTGACCACGATCTCCAGTTTTATCTTGGGGATGAATTCTACGACATATTCGGCACCTCTGTAGAGCTCAGAGTGCCCCTGCTGTCTTCCGTACCCTTTGACTTCTGAAACTGTCATACCTTCGATACCCGCTTCAACAAGAGCCTCTTTGACATCATCCAGTTTGAATGGTTTAATGATTGCTTCGATCTTTTTCATTTGTATATCCTTTATTCCTGTATTGTCAGGGAAGAACCGTTAAAGGTTCATTCCTTTTTCTCCATGTACCGATTCGTCAAGACCCATCTCTTCACTCTCAGCAGTTACTCTTGCACCGCCTGTCAGAGCACTTGCAATATAGTAGACCACGACTGTACCGATAAGTGTCCAGATACCGACTACGAGAACGGATTCTATCTGTACCATGAACTGTCCCATTCTGTCTCCGCTCTCTTTCAGCGGACCGTCCCAGAGAAGATCTTTGTCATTAAGAGCAAGAAGACCTGTTGCCAGTGCACCCCAGAGACCTGCAAGGAAGTGGATACCAAAGGCATCAAGCGAGTCATCGTAGCCCAGTTTTTTCTTGAGTGTTACAACACCGAAGAAGGCAATGACCGATCCGAAGATCCCGATGATGAATGCCCCGCCGACACTTACAAAACCTGCTGCCGGTGTAATAGCAACCAGTCCCGCAATGATTCCTGATGCAATACCAAGCAGTGTCGGTTTTTTGAATACCACCCACTCGATCAGCAACCATGTTACACCTGCAGCAGCAGTTGCAACCGTAGTTGTCAGTACAGCAAGACCCGCAATAGCATTTGCACCAAATGCAGAACCGCCGTTAAATCCGTACCACCCGAACCAAAGCAGTGCTGCACCTGCAGCAGTGAAGATAATACTGAAAGGCTTCATAGCGACCTTTGGATAACCGGCTCTTTTGCCTACAAGGATTGCAAGTACCAGACCGGCCAGACCACCGTTCATGTGTACAACTGTACCACCCGCAAAGTCAAGAGCACCTGCATCAAAAAGAAGGGCACCGTCTCCACCCCATACCATATGTGTGATAGGCGCATATACAACCAGACCCCAGAGAGCAACAATGACCATCCATGTCGAGAACTTCATACGGCCGATCACTGAACCCGAAGCGATCGCTACAGTGATCGCAGCAAAAGTACCCTGGAACGCAACAAATACATAAGTCGGGTATGTACCGCTCAGGTCAGTCCACTTGGTTTCACTTAGAAGTACATTGCCAAGACCGCCGATAAATTTCTGAATACCGGCACTTTCAGCCGTACCGAATGCAATAGAGTATCCTGCAATGATCCATACTACAAAAGCGAGTACGAATGCCCCCATCACCATAGCATAGGTGTTGAGTGCGTTTTTGCTTCGTGTCATACCTGCATAGAAGAGGGCAAGTCCCGCAGGTGTCATGAGGAGTACGAGCGCTGTGGAGATCATCATCCAGGCTGTATCCCCGGTATCAAGTTTGTCTTCTGCAAAAGCAGCAATAGGCAGCAGTGCTGCCATAAGAGCGAAAAGTTTCAACTTCATGTTATTTCCTTTTAATATGTTAATACCAGAGTATCATAACATGTGGGAAAAAACTTTTGCACAGGTTTATGATTAATTTTTAATCAATCTATTGAATAAGAGGGATCTCAAGTTTGACAATGAACTCTTGCAGGTTACAGCTGATGTTGCACTGTTCGGAGAGGGATACGATCTCCTTGTCTGCATCTGTATAACGTCCGTTGGCACTGACGGAGAGTTGTGCTATCGCTGTTTTTTGGTTGTCGATGATCACATGTTCCCCCACAAGCAGTTTGAGCGCGATCTGGATGGAGTCTGATGAGCGGAAAGACTCGAGTACTTTTCTCAAGAGCTTGGAGAAGCGGTTCTGGTCAATTTTAAGCTGTGGCAGGTCAGGATCTGTCAGAAGCTGAAGTTGATTGGGATTTTTCGTCTTGAAAAGAGCAATGTTGGCTTCAAGCAGCAGGTTGATATCTGTCATTGAAAGCTTCTCTTTCTCCACTGGTATACTGTTCCGGATGCGTGGTGCATTGTAAAAACGTATGGAGAGCTGTTCCTCATTCTCATAGCCGACAGTTATGGAATAGAAGTTGAATACTTCATATCTTAGGGAAAGCGCGGTAGTTTTGTAGCCGAAGTTTTGCGGTGCATAGGCCAGTGCCAGATCAAAGAGCTCCTTTTTGGAGACATATCCCAAAAGGATCTCCGCACTGTTGTTGAGATAGAGTATCTTACCTTTGGGATCGAAGAGAATAAAAGGGTTGTTGTCCCACTCTACAAAAGGACGAAAATCAATCGATAGCGTGTTCATGGATCTTTTTTCTCAATGTATTGCGATTAATTCCAAGAATCTGTGAGAGCTTGAGTTGGGATCCGTACTTCTTCAGCCCGGATCTGATCAGTGGTACTTCATACAGATCGAGATGTTCTTTGTATCCGTTGTTACCTTCCAGGTGTTGCAGCAGATAGTTGTAGATCGCTTCCTGTATCTCCGCTTTTCCCATGGTCCGGCTTATAAGGTAGTGGAAGATCGACCTTTTGAGGGTTTTACTGTTGCCTGTCAGGTCAGTAGGAAGCTGCGCTGCAGTAAATTGAGAGATATCGGTCATAAGGATATTGCATGCCTCTTTTAAAAACGCTTTTTTAAGAAAAAGAACATCTTCGGGGCGTTCTTTTAATGACGGCATCATATAGATGAAGGCAAAGAGAGCGTCAATAGTCTGCTGGTTGCCGATGTAATTGGCAGTTGCAATAATACGCTTGTTGTCAAAGTCGAGGGATTCTTTGTTCGGAAGTTTTTCAAAATCGGTAATGATCAGTTCATCAGAAGCGGCCATCATCGATTCGACTGCCTCCTGATCTGCACCGGAAACGACGGGAGTATCGGGAAAGAGATGGGTAACCAGTCTCTTTTTCCCGATATGAGGCTGGCCGATAATGATGGAAGAGACATAAAGCGTCTTGGTCAGGTTCAATCCTTTGATGATCTGCTGTACCTGCTCTGATTTTGTATAAAATGATTCCATAGGATATTCCAGCTTTTGATTAAAAAATAATCAGTTGAGTATTAAAAGTATTATATCAAACTTATGTTAAACTATGGATGCATGGAAGTTCATCTGACAATACTCCTGCGCGACACAAATCCAGTAAAAACTGCTCTGCTCTTGCAGCGGTGGAGGATGCCATTTGGGTTGAGTGTATTGTTGATGCATTGTCAGATGAGCTTCCTTATGGGCACCTCTAATAACCCCATACGCCCATAATGGGTTTTGCAGATGTGAGATTTTGCAAGAGGCTTTCAAGTCCTAGCCAAAGCTAAGACGATGGAAGCATCTTGTGAAAGATCGCGTCTGCAAAGCCCACCCTTTGGGCAATGCCGGCTTTGCCCTATGCGGCGTTACACTTTTTCGACTTAGCTACGGCTAGGTCTGTAAAGTGTGCCTTGCCTAGAACAAAGCCGGCAATGTTATGAGCATATGGGGTTATTAGAGGTACCCTTATATTTTTAAAGATGCAAGGTAAGAACCATAAAAGAGGCATTTAACAGGTTTTGCAATTGTCACCCCTACCTGCCGCTGGAGTGTGCGATCGAATACTTTTCTATTCTGGGTGGGATAGAGGAGCATATCGAATTGGATTTTTTTGAGAGTGTAACGGCGATGGTGGAATCCAACTTCGTACATAACTTCACGGCTTTTCAGCAGATGGTCTCCCCATCCTATCTGTTGGAGTCTCCCTATCGTGAAGTATTAACGGCGGTTGCCAGAGGGGACGGAAAGTACTACTCCGTACTGCGTAAAGCAAGACTCAGTGAAGGAGTGGGAGAACGTATTATTGATGAGCTGGTCTCTTTGGGGGTACTTCGTATAGAACTGAGCCGTGAGCAGCCGCTTAAAACACATCCAAAACACAAGCTCAAAAAAGAACTGCGGCACTACCGCATACAGGACAAACTGCGTTTTGTAATGCCGTTCCTGCGTTTCTGGTTTGGTTTTGTGACCTACTATAAAGAAGATCTTCTCCAGGGAAAAGGTAATACATTTCTTGAAAATTTTAAAAGTAATTATGAACGTTTGCGAACACTTGTCTATGAGCAGTTGTGTGATGATCTTCTGGTAGAATATTATGCCGCTACAACACCGCTTTTAAGTCATGGAAGCTATTGGAATCAGTATAGTGAGTTTGACATTCTGGCAGTCACAAGCAACAAAAAACTGATACTGGGAGAGTGCAAGTATAAAGATAGAAAAGTGTGTAAAAACGAATTGAACAAGCTTAGAGCCAAAGCCGAACAGTCAGGCATACGTGCAGATATCTATGCCTTGTTTTCAAAAGACGGTTTTTCCAATGAACTGCTTGGTATGCAGGATGAAAACCTTCTGCTTTTTGACCTCAATGATCTGCAGAGGTTTTGTGTCTAATCTGGTCTGTATACCTTCAGGTTCTCTACACCCTCGGCATCTTTGAGATACTGTGCATGCAGCTGGCTCATAACCCCTTTGTCACAGTAGAGCAGGTACTCTTTCTCTTTTGGCAGTTTTTTGAATTCGCTCTTTAGCCGGTAGAAGGGGATCTTGAGTGTTTCACACTCCGTCTCAATAGAGTTCTCTTCGGCACGGATATCGATGACAATATGTCTGTCCGGATCAAGTTCCTTAACGATCTCTATGGGAGCATGCTCGGTAATATCTTCTACAATCTCATCGACATAAATGCTCTTTGATACTTCAACTGCCCGGTTCAGCACTTCATAGTCAAAGCGTTTGGCTTCTTTTTCCATTCTCCTGAATGAACCGTGTGTGATCGGATTTTTGGAGATCACACCGCAGTACTCGGGCATATTCTCGGCAAAACGGCGTGTTCCGATCTGTGTTGCAATACGAATGATCTCCGGCTTGTTCACAGTAGCCAGAGGGCGTAGTACCAGCTTATCGGTTGACTGGTCGATAAGGGCAAGGTTGCGCAGTGTCTGGCTGGATACCTGGGCAACGCTCTCACCGGTAACAAGCGCATCTATCTCCATCTCATCTGCGATCTTCTCTGCAGCCATCAGCATCAGGCGTTTGAGCGTCACACCCATGTAGCTCTCATGGGTGGAGCGGAAGATCTCAGCAACAACATCCTCAAAAGGTACCGAGACGAACTTGACACGGTGTGAAGCACCGAATTTGTTCCATAGGTACCATGCTACCTGCTTAACCCCGATTTCATGAGCGATCCCGCCGAGATTGAAGAATATGAAGTGGGTTTTGATACCACGTTTCATCGTCAGGTAGCTGGCTACGGTCGAGTCAAACCCTCCCGACATAAGCGAAAGGATTGCACCCTGTGTTCCTATGGGAAAACCACTCAGCCCCTCATGTCTCTGGGTAATGATATTCAGCTGGTTGTTGATGAGTTCAATACGGACGGTCACTTCAGGATTATGAAGGTCTACCCCTTTGGCATCTGTATGTGCCAGCGTATAACCACCGATGACACGTTCCATCTCCGAGGAGTTGAAAGGGTGGCTTCCGGTACGTTTGGCGCGTACGACAAACGTTTTGTCTGTGATCTCATCTGCAACAGTTTCGGCTACTTTTGCCTTGATCTCCTCAAGGGTCTCCATTTTGTCAAACTGTAACGCTTCAAGTACCTGTTCAATACCCGGTGTGTTCAATAGTACTTCTCTGACTTTATCAACAGTTTCAATGGGAGTGACCACTTCGATTTTGTCAGAGAACTTTTTGATCGCAAGTCTCTCATTCAGCGGTTTGAGCAGTGTCTGAAGGTTCTGGTAGAGCTGTGCTACCATCTGCTTTTTGGCTGAAGATCCTTTGACCATGATCTCAGGAAAGAGTTTTAGGATGAATTTTTGTGTTTTAACAGTTGTCTCTTGCACGTTTGGAAGCCTTCAGGTTTAAATGAGTGCAATTATAGCACAACAAGATTATCTCCCACCGTGAGTCTGCCGGACCTTATGATTGTTGCCCTGTATCCGCCGATATATTTGAGCCCATCCATCATATCTTGGCCCAAAAGTCTTGAGAGATAACGGCATGGCGGGCAGGTACGCACGATCCTGAAGGTAGCACTGCCGATGTTGAACTCCCGTTCTTTCACCGCTTCATAATCAAAATTGCCAATGACAAGATTACGCCGTAGATCCAAAAAATCAAGCTTTGCATCTACGCGTTCATTGCATTGGCTCAGTGAGTCGTAGGGGAGTATAGAGACCTCCCGCACACTCTGGGAGAGTTGTGGCTTGTTGAATGTCCCCCTGCCGTAAAAGTAGCGGTCCCCCTCAAGTCCTCTGCCTGCAACTGCCTGAACACTCTTAACATAGTGCAGGGGTTTCCGGGCTTCCTTCCCGATAATGATAGCATGAAGGTACATTATTGTTCAGAAGCTGCTTTTACTTTGTTCTCTTCAGGTATCTCTTCTTGATAGACTTTGACTCCTTCAAGATAGCCGGATATCTCCATCTCCTCATAGACGATACCTTCGGGTACTGCTTCCGAGTGAAGCTGCACGGCACACTGTTTATAGTTCGGCTCGAAGGACTTCGGGTCAAACTCCGGAATGGTAATATTGTTAATAAGCTGCTCATTGAAGTGGAACGGTACAAAGATATTGCCCTCCCTGACAGTTGCACTTACCTTGACAATAACATTCTCTACACGTCCTCGGTTACCTGAAAGGGCGATGCGGTCGCCGCTTTTGACCTTCAGCCTGGCAGCATCTTTTGGATTCAGGTCGACCCAGGCTTCAGGAGCCAGGTTATCCAGGATACCGATAGTACCGGTTTTGGTACGGGTATGGAACTGCTCAACGGTTCTTCCTGTATTGAGGATCAGAGGAAGCTCTCTACAGCTCATTTCACTCAGAGGTACCCACTCTACAGGCAGCAGCTGTGCTTTACCGTCAGGTGTGGGACATGGCATATCTTCACCGTAGAGACGTTTGGTACCTTTAGGCGCTTTTTCATTACACGGCCACTGGATACCTCCAAGTTCTTCCATGAGTTCATAGCTCATACCGCTGTAGTCACAAAGCCTTCCTTTACTGACACGTTGGATCTCTTCAAAAGCGTCACGCGGTGTGTGCAGCTCTTTAAAGAGCAGGTCATGTTTTCCTTCAAAATAGGTAGAGAACTCTTTGACGATGTAGAAGTCCGCTTTGCTCTCTCCCAGCGGTTCGATTGCTTTTTTGGCATAGTTGCAGCGTCTCTCAGAGTTGGTATAACACCCCTCTTTTTCACTCCATGTCGCTGCGGCAAAGACCACATCGGCAATTTGTGCCGTATCGGACATGAAGGCATCCTGAACGACCAGCAGATCAAGCTTTTTAAGTGCTTCACGCAATCCGTTCTGATCCGGATAGCTTACCAGCGGGTTGGTTGCAACGACCCAAAGAGCTTTGATCTCCCCGCGGTTGATCGCATCGATGATCTGCGGATAGGCGTAGCCGCGTTTGGTCGGGATGAGCTCTTCGGGTACACCGATGATGTTCGCGAACTCTCTGCGGTCACTCTCTGAGGCATAATTACGGTAGCCAGGGATCGATGAGGTAAAGCCAAACTCTCTTGTACCCATTGCATTACACTGTCCGGTGATCGACATCGGTGCGGCACCTTCCCTGCCGAGGTTGCCGGTAATGAGTGCGAGGTTGCAGATAGCTGAGACGGTATCGGTACCGATGGAGCTCTGGTTGACTCCCATCGTCCATGCACTCATGGCTGCATCGGCATTGGCATAGATACGTGCAAGGTTGTAGAGCTCCTTGACATCGATCCCTGTAATATTGGCGACCTCCTGGGGAGGATAGTTCGCCATGATATGTTTTCTAAACGCTTTGTAGCCGTTGGTACGTTCCCTGATGAACTTCTCATCCTCCCACCCCTGTTCCATGATGATATAGCACAGCCCGTTGATAAGGGCCAGGTCCGAACGCGGCTTGAGCGGTACGAAGATATCTGCCATCTGGGAGGTTTTGGACTTTCGGGGGTCAATGACGATAATGGTCGGTTTTCTGCCCCGTGTTTTTTTGTTTTTTGCAATATGAAGCTTGAGGATAGGGTGGTTGTCTGCAATGTTGGCACCGATGAGCATAATGACATCGGCTTTTTCAAAGTCCTCATAGCAGCCGACCGGTCCGTCACTTCCGAAGCTCTGCTTGTACCCCATGACGGCACTGGCCATACAGAGTGTGGTATTGCCGTCATAATTGTTGGTCCCGAGTCCAAGCTGTACGAATTTCCCCAATGCATAGAACTCCTCTGTCAGCAGCTGTCCGGTAGAGACTACGGCAACAGCACCTTTGCCATGCTGTTCCTGGATACGCTTGAATGTGTTGCTTGTATGGGTAAAGACCTCATTCCATGATGCAGGCTGCAGCTCTCCATCCCTGCGAAGCAGTGGCGTTGCCACACGGTTGTCCGCACGTACCATCTGGTGTTCGCTCAGTCCTTTGGGGCAGAGTGTACCCATATTGACCGGGTGAAGCGGATCCCCTTTGGAGTAGACCGCTTCACCGTTTTTGACACCGATGTACATACCGCATCCCACACCACAGTAGCCGCAGGTGGAGCGTACCCATTTGTCCGGAGCTTTGGCTTTGGCGACCTTGCCGAAGATGGGGTCGTCTACGAGGGCGTATTTCTCCTCTTTGATGTCTAGGCCTAAAAAGTTTTTTGCTTTGTCTATTAAACTCATTTGTTTTCCTTGGTATTGAGGGCAGCCACAAGGGTTGCCCCTGCATTAAAGTTTATATGTTGCTTAACCTTGCGGGTACCCAATATCTGTGCATCAATGTCTCTGATTTCCTGCAAAGAAATTCCCAGCCAATCCAAGCGGTACCACTGTCCTGTAGAAGAGGTACCGTCCTGCAAGTTCACTGGTGAATGCGCCTATGGCTGCGATGATCAGTGTTGCTACTGCCGGTCCGGTCATTCCGCTGGCCGTAAAGAGGATGGCAAACAGAGGCATGGCCAGTGCGAACAGGGCCAACGAGTAAACCCGGTACTTCTTTACTTTACCGAAATGTTCCTGAAGCAGGATTCGGCTTCGGTTGTACTGGTAGTAGAGCGGATCTTCTTTATCCAGATGTCTGTAGAACATTACCTCTTCAAGGATGACCAGTGCCTGCCCCATACCTGCAAGCAGTGTAATGGCAAGCAGTACCATGGCACCCTGGGAACCGTTGCTGAGAAGCAGCACCGAAGCGATGAGCAAAAAGCCGACATAGCCGGAACCGAAGAAACGCTTGGTAGTGCTTTTACGGTTCCAGCTTGGACGCGCTTTGATACGGTAGATCATCGACTGGGCATAGATGCCGTAGATACCCACAGCAAGTGTGAGTGCCTCAAGCAGCAGCAGTCCGAAGCCTTCTGCATCGAGAAAGTAGAAGAGGGCTACCAGTGTTGCCAGGCCGGTGAAGGCTCCCAGTGCGATCGCTTCACGGCTGAGCCATGAGGTTCTCCAGTTCTTCATAGCCATGATCGCCATACCGGGTCGTCCAAGATGCAGTGCAGAAAGAGGCAGTCCTATCATTGAGGGTATGACTGCCAGGAGAGCCATTGCTGTATTCGGCTTGGGAAGGTTGAACCCGAAAGTATAGAGCAGTTGTCCGAAAAAGAGTGCAAGGAACGCTCCCAGAGAGACTTGTGTCAATACGGTCATAAATACCAGCGGCAACTCCGCATGTGCCGGTTTGAGCAGATGCTCATCAGCCGGACGTATCTCTGCTCCCTTGGGGATATCCGGCAGTGTATAGCGAGTGGTAGGTTTGGTTATCTCAATATCAGGTAGATGGGGAGCAACGCCCTCTTTTGCCATATCTTCGGCAAGCCACTTCTCAACATTGACAGCCTCTATCTCGATGGCACCGCCCGGACATGCCTGAACACAGGCAGGAGTCTGTCCTGCTTCAAGCTTGTCCACACACATATGACATTTGGTAACGATACCTCTGTCGGGATTGAATACCGGTACTTCATAGGGGCAGTTCCAGGTACAGTACTGACATCCGATACAGCTCGGATCGTCATGCCATACGATCCCGTTATCCAGTTTGATGTAACTTTCTGTAGGACAGCCGCGCAGACATTCGGGGTCGATACAGTGGTTGCAGCTCATAGAGTTGAAGAGCTGGAGAGTATCGGGGAAGGTTCCCGTCTCCATTTCACCCACACGCCGCCACTTGATATCTGCATCATTTCCGTTCTGTTCGTTACAGGCCACTTCACAGCAGTGACATCCTACACAGGCGGTAGCATCGAAGTGGAAGCGGTACTGCTCTCCGGGCTTGAGTTCGGGGATGTCGATGGTGTAGTTGCCGCACTGCATGCCGGTTTCGTTCTTGTGGTTGATGAAGCTCTCTAATGGTGTGTGTTTGCTTAATGGTTCAACAGCCATTTGGTTTGTTTCCTTTCTTCATATCTCTCATTATAGTCTTGCAATATAAACTTTTTTTGAAGGTTGGTGGTTTCTTCCTGCTTTTTTAGAAAAAGTAGGCAAAAATCGTTACTTTTGCAATCGTGCGGGCGGTTATTCCGGCACCTTGCTTTGCAAATGCGGGTGTCTGCACAACCTGCACGAAAAGTGCAAAAGTAACACAAAAACATTATGAACGCTCAGCGCTGAACGCTGAACGCTTCAAAGAGGTGTTCACACCTCTTTGAGTGCCACCAGCAGTTCGGAGAATACCTGTGCACGTTCACTCTTGTTCTCGTGGGTCATATTGTAGATCACTTCCGAGAGTTTTGGCGGTACATCAGGGTTGAGTCTGCTTACTTCATCACGCTTGATCTTTCTTGGACGTGCCAGTGTAGGCGCCAGTCCGTTTACTGCCTCAAAACGTTTCTCACCTGTCAGAAGTTTGAAGAGTTTCAATCCGAAAGTAAAGAGCTCATACTCCTCCCTTCTTCCGCTTGCAGGCTCTTTGTCAAGTTCGAACATGACATCCAGTCCCAGCCTGTCACGCATAATATAGTTGATCTTGGTAAAGAACGAGATAGCCTGATAACTGTAGTTTTTGTTGAAAAAACGTGTCTCGAACGCTTCGAAAGTCTCACCGCGCATTTTATGGTCGGCATAGGTTTTGAGCAGATACTTTACATGGTATTTCGCCTCTTCTATGGGAAGTGCTTTGTGTAAAATGTGTGCCTCTTTGGCCCCACGGGTGATCTTTCCTCCCAGGAAGAGGTGTACACCGTCCACTCTGTTGCCTTCTGCATCCTTGGCCTTGCATCCTTCAAACCCGATATCGGCAATGCCGTGTACCCCGCATCCTTTGGGACAGGCTGACCAGTTCATACGTACCTGTGCACCGTCAATGGGTACTTCGCTGTTGAGAAAGTGTGCCATTTCGATCGCATCGGGTTTGTTGGGAATGACGCCGTAACTACAGGTCTGCGTCCCGGCACAGGCGATCATATCCTGAAAATAGAGGTTGTTGTATACGGCATATTTCCCGATCAGTTCGCTTTTTTCAAAAGCATCAAGGTTCTCTGTTCCGATATTGATAATATAGAGGTTCTGATCGTAAGTCAGGCGGATGTCGCCGCTGCCGTATCTCTTTGCCGTTTCTGCAGCTGCGATCATATCGGTACCGCTGAATATCCCTGAAGGTACTATGATTTTGTAGGCATAGGCACCGTTCTTAAGCAGCACCTTGTTGGCGCCAAGGGCGATGTTCTGCGACTGCACCAGGGTTCTGCCGCCCTGGGAGAACTCCATTCCCGCTTCCTTTTTGACCGCTTCAACGAACGCAGGAATACCTACATCCTGAAGCAGGAAGTGGAGGCGGTTCTTGTTGCGGTTGTCACGGTAGCCATACTTTTTAAAGACGCTAAGCAGTGCAGTAAAAAAGGCAGGTACCTCTTCGGGCATTACGAAAAGATCGGCATCTTTGGCCTGTATGCCGACACGGGCACCCAGGTAGACATTGAATCCAAAGTTCCCCTCACTGTTCGCCAGCACGAAGTTGCAGTCGTGTCCGAAGATGTTACAGGAGTTGCTCATACTTCCGAGAATACCGGTATTGAATTTACGCGGCAGTACGGAGATCCACTCCGGGTTTTCACCGATGATCTCCTGCAGCTGTTTCAGAATAGGCATCGATTCGATAATATTGTCATAGGCGATCCCGTCAAGCGGGTCAGTGACGATATTGCGGGGGTTGTCTACTCCTGTCTGGAAAGTGGAGATCCCTACCTCTTTGAGCGCTCTGAGAACTTTGGCAATATCTTCGATCCTAAGATAACGCAGTTCGACCTGCATACGTGTTGTAATATCGATATAATCGTTCCCGAACTCTTTTGCTACTTCCCCGATACGTACAGCCTGCTCGAAGCTGAGCTGCCCTCCGGGAATACGTACACGCAGCATAAAGTCTTCACCTTTGTCAAAAAGACCGAAACACTTTAAAAAATAGGAAGAGTCCTCTTTGCTCAGCTCTGCATACCCTGCCTGTGCGATCTCATCGAGTCTTTCATAGACCTCCATGGGATCTTTGAGGGCTTTTATGGTTTCAACCTTATTGATCTTTTTGCTTCTGGCTTCATACGCCTTTGCTAATGCTTCCATTGTATTTACTCTGCTCCTGTGATTCATTGTTTTATTATATCAAAAGTGTAAAAAGATAGAGTCACAGTATGTGATTAAAAAATAATCAATTGAATATGCCGTTTATACATATAGTATCGCTAGTACTCCTTTTAAAGCACTATACCTATTGATTAAAAATTAATCACTGTTCTGATAATCATAGAGATAACTTTCCTGTATAATTCTTTTATCATTTATTTTAAAGGAGAAAAGATGGCAGGGTTTAAAGCACTTAAAGGGGAGGGGCACTTTCCGACTCTCTTTATGGCTTTTTTGTATTTCGATATGAGTTTTATGGTCTGGACGATGCTCGGACCACTCTCAACGGAGATCACCGAAGCATTGGCTGCACACGGAGAGATCATCACGGCAGGACAGAAGGCGACGCTCCTTTCTCTTCCTATCCTCTCTGGAGCGATTTTGCGTATTGTGCTTGGCTTTGGAGTAGATAAACTGGGACCGAAACTGACTGCACTGATCGCTCAGGCTATTGTGATCGCTTCACTGCTTTTGGCCTATATGCAGGGTGAGTCCATTACCTATAACCAGTTGCTTGTTGTTGCTCTCGGACTTGGTTTTGCCGGGGCATCGTTTGCCGTAGCACTGCCACAGGCAGGACAATGGTATCCGCCAAAACTCCAGGGGGTTGTGCTTGGTATTGCAGGAGCAGGGAATATAGGTGTCGTACTCGACTTCCTCTTTGCACCAAAGATCGCAGAGAAGTGGGGATGGGAAGCTGTGTTCGGTGTAGGTGCCGCTATGGCGATCGTCGTCTTCATTGCCTATCTTTTCCTGGCCAAGAATGCCCCTGAGACTGTTTACAAGGCAAGACCGAAAAAGGTTTCTGACTACTTTAAACTGCTTCGTGACAAAGATACATGGTGGTTCAATCTTTTCTATGCCATCTCATTCGGCGGTTTTGTAGGATTTGCAGGATATATGAAAGTCTATCTGATGAATACCTATCAGGCAGATATGGCAGCCTTCGGTCTTGATGTGCTTGATGAGCCGAACGTCAAGGTCATTGCCGGATACTTTGGTGCCTTGACTATTTTTGCAGGTGCGGTACTCAGGCCTGTGGGCGGTAACATTGCCGACAGGATCGGAGGTGTGAAAGCCCTCTATTTCTTCTACGGGTCCGTGGCGGTGCTGGCAGCGATACTTGCACTGATAGAACTGCCGTTCTTTGTGGCCATTGCAGTGCTCTTTTTCATTATGGCAAGTCTCGGTATGGCGAACGGTGCGGTCTTCCAGCTGGTTCCTCAGCGTTTCGGCAAAGATATCGGTATTATGACAGGTATTGTTGGATGTGCCGGTGGACTCGGTGGTACAGCACTCATCAAAACACTCGGATGGTCAAAGGGTGCCTTTGACGGCTACATGGCAGGATTCCTCATCTTTGCAGGGGTTGTACTTGTTGCCATCGCCGGACTCAGTTTCGTCAAGACACGATGGAGAACCACATGGGGTGCGAGTGCCGGGGGAATGATATAGTCGAAATGATTTCCCGATTCTCCTGCGTATGTCGGATACGCAGGATTGACCTTTGTGGTTACATTGCCCACCACTTCACGTTTGGTAAGTAAAATCAAGCCGTAAGGAGTTGCCCCCTGCGGTCTGTTTTTTATCTTTTTACAATGTCTGTATGTCAACCACTTCAAAAAGCAAATGCTATAATAGATCCAGTAAAATAGAAGGCAGTATCCATGTCCAAGCAAAATATTGAAACGTCAGGCTTGACCCTTGCCAAGGGTACGCAGCTGAAGGGAGATGATTTCTTTGAAGTGAAGGTGATGGAGAATATCACCGTAGCGGTAGTGTGTGACGGGGTAGGTTCTGCCACGCATGGAGCCGAAGCAGCCAAACGTACGACACAGTTCCTGGTACAGTCACTCAAGAACCGTCCTCGAAGCTGGAGTATGGAAAAGTCCATCCGCCACTTTATCGGGAATATCAATCGCATACTTTACCTTGAGTCGATGGAACAGTATGAACGCGAGGAGCTGGTAACGACACTGACACTGGTGGTTATCGAAGGTGACAGACTCTATGGTGCCAATGTAGGCGACAGCCGTATCTATCTTTTACGTGAAGATGATCTTACCCAGCTCTCATCTGATCATGCAATGGACGAGGAGGGAATGGAAAATGTGCTTACCTCCGCCATCGGACTTGAAGAGCAGGTAGAAGCATACTACTTTGAGAACAACCTTCGGGCAGGAGATCGTATACTGCTCTGCACTGACGGGCTCTATAATGAACTCACTGATCGGGAGATCTCCGAGGGGATCAAGGTAGGAGCGTCATTCCTTGTCAAAAAAGCGAGTAAAAAACATCATGATGATCTGCCGGACGATACGACAGCAGTTGTTATCGAGATCAAAGAACTCGACCCGAGACTCAAGCTTAAACAGACATCATTGATCATACAGGAAGAGTATCAAAAAGGTGAAGAGATCGACGGCTACAGACTTCTCAGGCCGCTGATACAAAACAACCGTACATGGCTGTGTGAGAAAAAAGGGGTGGAGTATGTCATCAAGTTTGCTCCGCCTGAAGCAGTCGAAGATGAGGTAATGCTCGATCTTTTTGTTAAAGAGGTCTGGATGGCAAATCGTCTGAAAGCGGGCTTTTTCCCTAAAGCAGTTGTGCCAAAAAAGAGGACACACCGCTATTATATTATGAATTTTATTGAGGGGGTATCACTCAAGGAGTATATTGCCAAAAAGCCTTTGACGGTCGATCTAAGTGTGGAGCTGGCACATTTTCTGCTGAAGATGTCGCAGTTTCTTATCAAGCATAACCTCGTACACGGAGATATCAAGCCTGAAAACATCATTGTCACCAGGCGTAAATCGAAGACTGTTTTCAAGATGGTCGACTTTGGCAGCATTACCGAGGCATACTCCGGGATAACACGTGCCGGGACCCCCTCTTATCTGGCACCGGAACGTTTCATGCAGGCACCGGTGACCGAACAGACCGAGATATTTGCCATTGGAGTAACACTGTATGAAGCATTGACACGAAAGTTTCCCTATGGCGAGATAGAACCGTTTCAGACACCGGGGTTCGATAAAACCCCAAAACATCCGACCAGGCTCAATCCCAAGATACCGCACTGGCTTGAGAGCGTGATACTGCGTGCTGTTGAGACCGATACGGATAAACGCTACCGTAACTATTCCGAAATGCTCTATGAGATAGAGAATCCGGAGAAGGTTCAGCCATACTTTGACAAGCGTATGTCATTTATCGAACGTCATGAAATGATGGTCTACAAAGCAGGGTTCATTCTCATGTTCATTCTGAACATTGTACAGTTGCTCTTTTGGCACTGAGTTTAGGGCACCTCTAATAACCCCATATGCTCATAACATTGCCGGCTTTGTTCTAGGCAAGGCACACTTTACAGACCTAGCCGTAGCTAAGTCGAAAAAGCCCTTTATTTTTTCTTTGATCTGTTGATATTTTTACGGTGTGCCTTGAAATTGGTGGAAAAGTCGTGTGTTCCCTTTTTGTTCTTCATGAAGTAGAGGTACTTTGTCTTTGCCGGTGCGACAGCCGCTTTGATGGCTGCAAAACTGACTGCACCGATCGGTGAGGGCGGAAGTCCTTTGAATTTGTAGGTATTGAAAGTACTTTTATCGCCCCTGATACGTTCCGGAGTGACTTTGATATGGGAGAATTTCCCGTAGTTGAGCGTTCCGTCCATTTGCAGACGCATCCCTTTTTTCAGACGGTTGTAGATCACTGATGCGACCAGCGGCATCTCTTTTTCGTTGGCAGCCTCTTTTTGGATGATAGAGGCAACAGTCAGTATCTTTTCCCACTGCTTTTTGTCATACACCCCGTAGATCTTCTCAGCCAGCCTTTCATATCTTTTCTCAGACTCCCTGACAAGAAAGTGTATAAGGTGTTTCTCTCTGATCCCCACCGGGACATAGTAGGTGTCGGCAAAGATACCCGCTTCGGGGTAAGTGGAGTACTCTTTGTAGTATTGGAACAGTTTCTCCTTATCCAGTTTAAATGTTTTTGCAAGATTCCCGAAGAAGATATCAAGAGTCTCTCCGGGAATAAGCGTGACCTTATGGATCATTGCTTTTGCATTGGTAAGTTTATAGAGAAAATCAATACGGTTGAGGCTCTTCTTCCCAATGAAGATCCACCCCTGCTGCGGTTGTCCTATGAGCCTCAGGATATAGCTGTCGATCACAGAGACATTGTACCCCTTTTTAGCCAGCTGTGATATAATACCTCCGATAGAGCCTTGTGGAATATAGAGTGTTTGTGTCGATTTCACGGGCAGTGTAATATAAAAGGCGAGTGAAATGATCAAGACTATGGCAATATTCTCTGCCCATGCTATCCATGTTCTCCATGAGGTGGTACGTGATTTTTTCATTGCGCTGATCGTCCTTTTGGCTGCACTCTTCTTTTGGCTTATCTACGGTATACAGGTCGACAAGCTGGATATTGGAAGCTACAAGATAGATGGATTATACATCAAACTCGATAAAAAACTGATACTTAAAGCCAGAGAGATCACTCTGCCAAAGAAGAAGGCCAACCCTTCCTTTGACAGAGTTGATACGACCTTTGACCGGATCAAACACCTTTTGACCTTCTTTGATACGATCATGCTTGAAAAGGTGAATTTCAAGAACAACCATCTTACCCTTCTTTATGCTGATGATGTACTCTATATTACCAGTGATATCTATGAGATCGCAGGAAAGATAGAACGTAAAGGGCAGAAACTGGTCGCAGATGTCCCGATGCTCTATCTGAAAAAAGAGAAGGTAACAATATCGGGAAAGCTGAGTTACGATCTTCTTACAGAAGCACTGGAGACAGAAGGAAAGTTCAATGCGTTTGGTATCAGAGGACACTTCAGGGCAGTAAAGAAGGATCAGAACATTATCTATGCGCTCAATACCAGAATATTTACCGACCCTAAACCTCTGATCAGGCGTTTCAAGATGCATCCGGTGATCGAGTCATGGATCATTGAGAAGGTACAGGCCAAACAGTATAAGATCGAATACATTAAAGGGAAAATGGCTGTCAAAGACCAGGATATAAAAATCGATCTTGGTGCATTGAAAGGGAAAATACGTTTTGATGATGTAGAGATATTCTATAAAGAGAAGATCCCTCCTGCACATGCAGAAAGCATGGTATTGAGCTATGAAAAAGGAGATCTTGATTTTGTACTGAAGGATCCGGTCTATCAAGGACGGGACCTTTCCGGTACCGGTGTTGTCATCAAGCATATAATTGGCCCGCAATCACCGGTTCTGATACTCGACCTCCATGCCCTCTCACCGCTTGATGAAACGGTGCAGAAGATCCTTCGCGCCTATCATTTGAACATACCGGTCACACATACCGGCAAAAATAACAAAGCGGTAGTCCTGCTTAAGATCCCTCTTGGCAAAAAAAGAGAGAGAAAGATCAAGGCAGAAGTCGATGTCATTCTTGACAAGGGAGTACTGACGATCGACAGGCTTCCTCTCTCTGTACGAAGCGGGAAGATACACTACCGGGAGGGTCTGCTCTCACTCAACGATATCAAGATCGAAGAGAAGTGGTATGAAGGCAGTGTCAGCGGAAAGGTCAAGGTTAAAGAGAAAGCGGCAGACCTGATACTCAATGCCGAAAAGATCACCCTTGGAGAAGGAAAAAGACCGTTCTTGCAGATAAAAAGAAAAAAAATACCGTTAAAACTCTCTTACAAAGAGCCCCTGACACTGACCCTTCCCACACTGGAGACCAGAGTTGTCAAAAAGAACGAGGAGTTGAAAATTGAGCTGACGGACATAGGCAGGATCGTACCTTTCCTGCAGCAAAACAGTCTGGGATGGGAAGGAGGAGAGCTCGATATTGTCACTAAAGATCTTAAAACCTACCGTTTTAACGGTAAATTGAAGAAAGAGCTCTGTTTTTTCTATGAGAAGGGAGATCTCTGCTACACCTCTATCCCTGTAGAGGGAACAGTCAATACAGGGAGCGGAGAGATCGATCTCTATGCTTTCAATAAACGTTTTCATATCAATGTAGCAAAAGGCAAAGTTGAACTCAAAAATATCAATATTGATCTGGAACTTCTACTCAAAGAACGAAAGAGGTTTCACGAGGATAAAACAGCAACATTCCTATCCAGGAAAAAAATAGTGATCATCGGGGAGAACAGTCAGCTGCGTTACGGGGACTATACTCTTGTGACTGACAGTTATGATATAGAGATACTTCCCAGCGGAGATATCAAAGCGATGGGAATTATTGACAAAGATGTTGTAAAGTTTTCACGAAAAGGGAAGAATTTTTTTATGCAGGCACTGCGTGTCAAAGACAAGATGCTGCATCCGCTTATCAACTTCAAGGGCTTGAAGAGCGGCCGCTACTCCATAAAAGTAGAGGGGGATCCTGACAAAGAGATGAAAGGACGTATTATTATTGAGGGGGGTATTTTGAGTGATTTCAAAGCCTACAGCAACATACTCGCCTTCATCAATACTGTACCCGCATTGGCCACTCTGAACAGTCCGGGTTTCTCTGACAGAGGTTTCAAGATCAGGGAAGGGGTGATAGAATACAGGATGACACCAGAGAAGATCATTTTTGATTCGATCTATCTGAAAGGAAATACTGCTACAGTGGCAGGAAAGGGTGCGATAGATCTTAAGACAAAGAAGATTGATGTAAAGCTTGCTATCATGACAGTGAGGGAGCTTGGCAAGATCGTGGGAAAGATACCGCTTTTGGGTTATATTCTCATGGGAGAAAACAACAGTATGACAGTAGGGCTTGAAGTTGCGGGTACACTGGAGAACCCTAAAGTGAGTACTTCCGTTGCAAAAGATATCCTTACGCTTCCGCTGCAGATCATTAAACGGACCATTACCGCACCGGTGCAGCTTGGAGAAGGCAGCAAAGAGGAAGAGGTCTCCGGCCCTCAGTCAGAGACAGTACCTGCAAAGAGACAAAAGCATATCAGGCCGGTTCAGTCTGAAGAGAAGAAGGAAGAAGAAACTGCACCCGCCACCCCTTCCGTTACAGAACCTATTCGTTCCGAAGTACCGTCAGAGGGTCTGTCTGAGCAGCTTTTTTAGCCGGATAGAGAGCGGAGAGAAGGATAATGACAGAGGTTCCCAAAATAATGAATCCGAAATCACTCATGGTAAGGTCTACGGGCAGTTTACTGGTACCGTAGACATCTGCAGGCATGGAGATAATGTCGAAAGTCTTCAAAAGCCAGATACCAAATCCGCCGAGCAGTGTTCCCGTCACGATACCTGCAACCCCGATGATCAGCCCGAGATTGAAGAAGATACTGCGTATCTCCTCCTGTGCGGCACCGAGTGTCCGCATGAGGGCTATTTCACTGCGTCTGCTCATAACTGTCATGAGCAAAGAAGAGATGATATTGAGTGAAGCGACAAGTATGATGAGCAGCAGCACAAGAAACAGCGCCTTCTTCTCCATCTCCATAGCAGAGAAGAAGTTGCCGTTCTGCTGCCACCATCCTTCAATGACCACATTCTCCGGCAGTACTTTCCGTATTGCTTCTATATCTTTTTCAGGGTTCTTTGTGAAGATATGCAGACCGTCATAATAGCCTCTTTTTCGTTTGAGCAGTTTTTCGAATGCTTCGAGTGTGGTATACATGATCGCCTTGTCGTAGGCTTTGAGCCCCGAGTCAAAAACACCGTCTACAATGAAGCGTTTCTGGAGCGGCATTGTACCAAAACCGATCGCCTGCTGTTCAGAGAAGTAGAGTGTTACCTTGTTGCCTTTGGGAGCATCCATCTCATATGAGAGTGAATCACCGATAACCACTCTGAATTTGTTGCTGCCTGAGCTTTTTGCCTCTCTGAAGACGGGGTTGATCTCACTTTCTTTTTCAAAATCCACTCCGTAAAGCAGTGAACCCTGCACGGCACCGGCATTTTTTGTAATGACCTGGGTAGTATAGTAGGGGCTGAATTTCAAATGGGGAAATTCTCTGGAAAGGGAGTTGATGAGCGTATCACTGATAGCATCCTCCATCACAGGGAGTATGGTAAGCGGGTAGTTCATGACAAAGAGCCGTTTCTTGAACTCCTTCTGGGTACCGTTCATGATCCCCATAGCGATCATCAGCACCATGACACCTGCTGCGATACCGAGAAATGCCAAAACAGCAGAGATGAAGATAAAAGGGTTTTCTTTATCGTATTTGAGGTAATGTCTGATGATCCGCCGGACAAAGGTCTTGTTCAGCGGGGTGAGTGGTTTGGACATTATGCCAACAGTCCTTTTTTGGGGCCGCTCTTCCCACAGCAGTTCTTGTATTTTTTACCCGATCCGCAAGGACAGGGGTCATTTCTTTTGGGTTTCTTCGTAGCAGTGATAGGCTGTCGTCGGGGAGAGTCCTCCGCGATCACGCCTTCCTCGTAAGACTGGTTAAGCACTGTGTCGGCTACTTCACTCTCCAGCTCTTCACGGATCTGCTCGATGGCCGCCTCTTCCTCTTCCGGGGTAGTGAAGTCAAACTGTACCAGATGCAGTGTCTTGACAGCTTCGTACTTGATGCGTTGTACAAGGTCGGTAAAGAGTTTATAGCTGTCCTGTTTGTATTCGGTCAGAGGGTCTTTCTGGTTGTAGCCTCTGAGACCGATACCGGTCTTGAGCACATCCATCTCATAGAGGTGGTCTCTCCACTGGGGATCGAGTACCTGGAGATAGAGGATACGTTCGATCTCTTGACGCTGTTCAGGCTCAAGCGGGCTCATCTTCTCTTCATAGAGGTTCTCCATCATACTCAGGAGCATCTCTCCGATCTCTTCCGCTTCCTTCTCTTTGAAGTGTTCAGGATCGACATTGACCAGCAGTTCCTCTTTGATAAGGGCTGCCAGTTTTTCAAGGTTATAGTCCTCTTTTGGCATACCGTCAATGATATCCGCTTCTTCAAGCAGGTGCTGTACATACTCTGCACGGTTCTCTTTGATCTTCGCACCGATATCGAACTCAGGGTCAAGCAGCTGGTTCCTGAAAGTATAGATCGCTTTACGCTGGTGGTTGGCAACGTCATCATACTCCAGAATATGCTTACGTGCTTCGTAGTGCTGGTTCTCTACTTTTTTCTGTGCTTTCTCGACAGAACGCGTCACGATCTTGGAGTCTATATACTCTCCCTCTTCCACACCGAGACGGTTCATAATGTTCCTGATCTTCTCTCCTCCGAAGATGCGCAGCAGGTTGTCATCGAGACTGAGGAAGAACTGACTCTCACCCGGGTCTCCCTGACGGCCGGAACGTCCTCTGAGCTGGTTGTCGATACGGCGTGATTCATGTCTCTCTGTACCCAGAATGGCAAGACCGCCGAGTGCCCGTACTTCATCATCGATCTTGATGTCGACCCCGCGTCCGGCCATGTTGGTCGCAACGGTCACTGCACCTTTCTGTCCGGCATTTTTGATGATCTCTGCTTCCTGGAAGTGGTTCTTTGCATTGAGAACGTTATGCGGGATCTTCTCTTTTTTGAGTCTCTCATGGATCATTTCCGACTTCTCGATCGATGCGGTACCGATAAGGACCGGTTGCCCTTTGGCATGGTACTCTCTGACCTTGCGTACCACTGCATCAAGTTTCTCTTTTTCCGTATTATAGATCAGGTCGTTCTTGTCGATACGCTGAACAGGTACGTTGGTGGGGATGGAGATGACATCAAGACCGTAGATCTGTGCAAACTCGGTTGCTTCGGTCTGTGCCGTACCAGTCATACCGGCCAGCTTCTCATAGAGTCTGAAGTAGTTCTGGTAGGTGATCTCGGCAAGTGTCTGTGACTCTTCCTGTATCTCTACACCCTCTTTTGCCTCAAGCGCCTGGTGCAGTCCTTCGGAGTAACGTCTCCCCTCACTGAGCCTTCCTGTGAATTCATCAACAATGATGATCTCACCGTTCTGTACCACATAGTCTACATCTTTTTCGAAAAGATGGTGTGCTTTGAGTGCCTGGTCAAGGTGGTGTGAAAGGGCTGCATTTTCAAGAGAGTAGAGGTTCTCCACTTCGAAGAGGTCCTGTGCTTTCTGCAGCCCCTGTTCTGTCATTATGATCGTTCTGTTCTTCTCATCTACGATAAAGTCACCGGTTGTCTTCTCATCTTCACCCGGCTTCGTCTCTATCTTCTCACCGCGTATCATCTGCTTGGCGATCTCATTGGCTTTGGCATAATGGTTGTGGTCACGCTGGGTAGGACCGGAGATGATCAGAGGTGTTCTTGCCTCATCAATAAGAATGGAGTCGACTTCATCGACGATGGCATAGTTGTGTTCGCGTTGTACCTTCTCTTCGGCTCGCACCTTCATATTGTCGCGCAGGTAATCAAAGCCGTACTCGTTGTTGGTCCCGTAGGTGATGTCCGCATCGTATTGTGCTTTACGCTCCGTCTCATCATGGATATCAGTTGTAATGCATCCTACAGAGTAGCCGAGAAATTCGTAAAGTACTCCCATCTCTTCGGAGTCACGTTTGGCAAGGTAGTCGTTGACCGTAACAACATGCACCCCTTTCCCTGTCATGGCATTGAGTACTACAGCAAGGGTGGCTACAAGGGTCTTCCCTTCACCGGTCTTCATCTCTGCGATGTTCCCGTCATGCAGTACCATACCTCCTACCATCTGCACATCATAGTGCCTCATGCCCAGAGTACGTCTGCTCGCTTCACGTGTAATGGCGAAGGAGTCGTAAAGTACGTCATCCAGACTCTTGTCACCGCTGTTGACCGCAGCTTTGAGGAGATTGAATGCCTCTTTGAGCTCATCATCGCTCATAGATTCATATTTACTTTCGAGGGCATTGATGTTTTTTACTTTTTTGAGGTAGTTTTTGACGATCCTGTCATTCTGTGTGCCAAAAACTTTGAGTAGACTTTTTATCATTGTTGTCTTGCCTTGCTGAATAAATTGGGATTATTTTATCTAAAAAGTGATTAATAAACCGTTATGCCTGCAGACTTCACATCCTGTCCACTTTTTTATTATATTGTTATGGAGCCTCTAAACCCCTTTCAAGTGGCTTTAGGGTATATTTATAATATGTATATAAGGAAAAAAGTATGAGATTATTAACAGGACTGATGATCATCAGTGGTCTGTTCGCAGGAGACATCATCCTCCCCGAACACTTTACGGCCGGGTTTGCCCAGACCATTACCAATCCGAAGAACAAAGTGATACGCTACAGCGGGAAAGTGGCATTTTCCCATGAGAACTTTTTGAAATGGACCTATCTGAAACCGACAAAAAAAGAGGTCTGTACAGACGGTAAAGAGGTTCTTGTGGTAGACCATGATCTGGAACAGACATCAGCATACCGTATCAACAAAGGATTTGACCTGACACAGATCATCAAAGAGGCAAAACCCTATAAAGATGATATCTATGTCACAGAGTATGCAGGAAAAAGATATACGATCAGGCTGGACAGCAAAGGCCGCCTGCAGAGTGTGGCGTACTATGATGACCTCGATAACAAAGTGCAGATACTTTTTACAGGGATGCGTTACGGAAAAGGCGTACTCCCTGCAGAGGTGATGAAATGTAACTATCCCGCAAGTTACGATGTCATAAGAGGATAACGTGTGAATGAGATCATAGAGAAGATAAACAGTGATCCGATGTTGATGCTCAGCAGCGCTATTGCTGTGGTTGTGCTGCTTTTTGTAGTACTTGTGGTGCTTGTGGCAAGTATGAGGGTAAAGACCTACCGGGACCGCTTTATAAACATACGGATAGACAACATGGATAAAGAGAAGCGTATAGTGCAGCTGGAAGAGGAGCTGCAGGAGCTCAAGATCAAAAATGCCCAGAATGAACAGGCGCTTCAGCAGTTTGGCGAAACGAAAAAACGGCTCTCTGAGAGGGAAGAGATACTGGCCCGGACACAAAAAGAGCTTGCGCAGACGCAAAGCAGGCTGAGCCAGACGAAGACACAGCTGGAAAATGCAGAAAATATATATGAGAGACTGCTTGCCGAGCACAAGAGTCTCAAAGAGCGTTTTGATACACTCAACGACGAGAATAACAAGCTGCATATCAGCAATGCCAGACTTCTTATGAAGCTGGAAACAGAGGAGCGGTTCTCATCGCAGCTGCAGCAGCGCAATCCAAAAGAGAAGGGAGGAGGCGAATGAAAGGACAGCAGGCCTGTTTTACGACAGATCTTCCCGAGTATCAAAAGAAATACTCCAAAGTTTTCAAAAAAAACGGAGAGCTTAAAAAAGACTTTTATGAAAAGGAGAGTCACAGACTTCAGTACGAACTGGTCAAACTCCAAAAGTGGGTCATTGACAATAAAAAGCGCCTGCTGGTGATCTTCGAAGGGATGGATACTGCAGGCAAGAGTTCGACGATCAAGGTATTCAACTCCTATCTGAATCCCCGAAAGGCCCGTTCTGTTGCACTTCCAAAGCCAAACTCAAAAGAGACGGGGCAGTGGTATTTTCAACGGCATATCAAGCAGATACCCAATGCCGGCGAGATCGTTTTCTTTGACCGTTCATGGTATAACCGTGCCGGGATCGAACAGGTTTTCGGTTTTTGTACACAGGAGCAGCATGAGCACTTCTACCGGCAGGTCAACGGAGTAGAGGAGATGCTTACCGATGACGGGATCCTCTTTTTCAAGTTCTATCTGAACATTACCTTTGAGACACAGGCAGGCAGGCTTGAACAGAGAGAGAAAGATCCGCTGAAAAGCTGGAAACTTTCCGAACTGGACTACAGATCACATGAAGCCTACCCCCTTTATGAAAAACTGAGAGACAAGATGTTCAGGCTCACAGGAACCGAACATGCACCCTGGTGTGAACTTGATGCCAACGATAAAAAACGCGCAAGGCTCAATGCCATACGCTATCTGCTCTTCAATATCGATTATGATGATAAAAATACCGAGCTGGTCACCGGTGTTGACAGAAAGATCGTTACCCAGCATAAGAGAGGTGACTATCGGGGCAAATGCAGTATGAACCTATACCTGTAAGAAGGGTCTGACCAGGGATCCTTTTCCTCTCCTGCAGCGTATGTTATATTAATTTTTATGAATATGATATAATGGAAGCTGATCTCTGCTGTGAATATTAAAAGTTATCTGTGCAGCCCGTAGACGATCAGGCTGGATGAGAGCTTCCGTAAAAAAGGGAGGGATAAAATGGATGATACCTCCATTACATTAAAAGAGCGGGTCGAGTATGATAAATTAAGCTTTTACTATATCTCTCTACCTGTACTGCTTATAGGTCACCTGCTGGGAGCACTGCTTCTGTGTGCCATGCAGCTGACCGTTGTCGATATGTACTCTATTGCTGTCTGGCTTCTTCTGAATATTGTTATGTTCTTTTACCGCTTTTACCACTACACCCTGTTTAAAAAAGAGAATGAGAAGAATAAGTTGAGAGATATACGTCTCTGGCGTGACCGTTACTATACGAACGTACTGCTCAGCGGGATCATCTGGGGGAGCAGTGCATTTTTACTCTTTCCTGAAACAAGTCTGATCAATCAGATGATACTGGTCCTCTTTCTGTTTGCGATCGGCTTTTCGGCTCTGGGAGTACTCGCGACAAAAAGCGATCTGCTCCTGAGCTACGTCCTTGTAATGTACGGACCGCTCCTGTGGCGTCTTTTTTCCCCGGAAGGAGATATCTATCTTGCCTACAGTGTAATGTCTCTGGTACTTATCCTTATACCGGTAGCGAACTATTACGGAAAAGTGATCAACAAATCTCTGGAGGAGAAGCAGCACTTCATCGATATCAAAGCATCTCATGACAAACTCAAAGAACGTTTTTTCTCCCTTTTTGAACGTGCACCGATAGGGATCTACTACTACAATGATGCATTGAGACTTCAGGATGTCAATGTCGAGTTCGTGAAAATGAATGAAGTAGAGAACAAAAAGGATCTCACGGGGGTCACGCTTTACGGGAATCTCGATGAGAGCAAGATCATTACGGCACATGAGAGTGTCTTTTCGGGAAGAACAGGAAGATATCGCGGTCCTTTCAAGATAAACTCTGCAAATAGGGAGAATCTCTATGTCGATCTTTCAACGGTACCGATGCTCAACCGTGACGGAGAGGTGGCAGGAGGGATAGCGATCGTCAATGATATCACCGGTGAAGTAGCGGCACAGGAGAAGATGATGCGCAATGCCTATTATGACATGTTGACGAATATTCCAAACCGTACACTGCTTATGGACAAACTAAAAAATCTGATCGAAGCAAAGAGAATGGTAAAAAACTACGGTGCACTGCTCTTTCTTGATGTGGACAATTTCAAGAAGACCAATACTATGTTCGGTCATGAAACAGGGGACAAAGTGATCAAGCAGATCGCATATACCTTGGAAGAGGTACTGGAGGGGCATGAAACACTGGCTCGGGTTACCGGTGACAAATTCGTTCTTCTGATCCCGCTGGCAGGAAACAGCAAGGCAGAGGCGGAAAAAACGGTGCAGAAGTATGCCTCGAAGATAGACCGGCGTTTTTCCCAGGCGCTGAAGGTCTCAGGGAACGAGCATCATCTGAGTTTCTCCATAGGAGCGATCCTCTTTGCGGATACCAAGAAAACCGCCTTTGATCTGTTAAAACAGGTTGAAACAGCAATGTATGAAGCCAAAAAGACAAAAGGCGGCAGTCTGCAGTTCTATGAAGAGAGTATGGGGGTGGAGGTCGAAGAGCAGCTGATGCTCGAGAATGATATTCATAGTGCTATCAGGAACGATGAGTTCGTCATGTATTATCAGCCGCAGCTGGATGTAGAGAGCAATGAGATCATAGGTGCAGAGGCGCTTATACGCTGGAATCATCCTCAAAAAGGTTTCGTGATGCCGGATGCATTCATACCGTTGGCAGAGGAGAGCGGTATCATCATAAAGCTTGAAGAGTGGATATTCGACCGTATTTTCAGTGATATCAGGTCAATGATCCGAAAGATGGGAAGATTTCCTTTGAAGCATGTCTCCATCAATATCAGTACAGTGCACTTTCTCGAACCCCGTTTTGTTGAAAAATTGATGATGGCCGTCAAAAAACACGATGTGAAGCCGGAGTGGTTCGAGCTTGAGATCACAGAGAGCGGTATCATGAGAAATATCGATGATGCCATACGAAAGATCCGTGAACTGAAAAGTTTCGGATTTACGTTCTCTATAGATGATTTTGGAACAGGACACTCTTCGCTGTCCCATCTTAAGGAGCTTCCGGTAGATGTGATCAAGATAGACCAGTCTTTTGTCCGGGATATGAACGATGATGATGAGATGATCATTGAAGCGGTTGTGGCGATAGGACAGAAGTTCAACCTTGAAGTCCTCGCAGAGGGGGTGGAAAGCAGTGAGATATTGGCATATCTGCAGGATATACACTGTAACACCTATCAGGGATTCCTGGCATATACAGCGGTCGATCTTGAAGTGTTTGAAGCACTTTTGGATGCCAAAAAGTGACACTTCCCCGGTTTTTGGCACTATATTAAAGTAACAGTAATGTAAACTTCGAAAAAAAATGAAGGATAATACAATGAGCAAAGTAACCATCTGGCACAATCCGAGATGTTCCAAGTCGAGAAATGCGGCAAATCTGCTGGAAGAAAAAGGCATAGAGGCAGAAGTGGTCAGATACCTTGATACACCGCCGGGCAAAGAGGAGATCAAAGAGGTCCTGAAAATGCTCGGTATTCCGGCGCGCGGACTGATGCGTACCAAAGAGGCGCTCTATAAAGAGTTGGGACTGCAGGATGTGGAAGATGAAGAGAAGCTCATCGAAGCGATGGCGGAAAATCCAAAGCTCATAGAGAGACCGGTCGTCATCAAAGACGGAAAAGCTGCGATCGGGCGACCGATCGAGAAGGTTATCGAACTTTTGGATAGTTGATCTCTTCTTGTTTCCATGCTTTGCGTGGGAATGCATAGATTCCGTCAACATTCAACATGCAACGTTATTCTTCCTTCCCGTTCCCATAATTCTCATACAGATACTCTACCACTTCATCGATATCTTCAGGTTTGATCGGTGCATGGAAAACTGTGATCATCTTGATCACCTTTTCATGCCAGAACTTTTTGGATTGCGGACCCTGGTTGATCGTGTATCCCCAGGAGTGGCACATATTGCACTTCCCTTTGGTGGAGTACATTCCCTTTCCCTCTTTCATAGGAAAGGCCACATAAGGGATGGAAATACCTCTGTTCTCTGTCGCTGCGAAAAGTGCTGTACCTGTCAGACACAGTATGAGCAGGGCTCTTTTGAATCTCTGTATCATGCCAGCACCTCCACGTGCACTTCATCGATGCCGTTGTATTTGTAGCCGCCCCGGTTCCATTTGATCTCATGGGCAAAGGGCTGCTTCTCACCTTTGGTGTTGGTTGCCCTGCAGAGGATGGTCAGCGTGCCGCTTTGTGCAGGTTTCAGCGGATGGGAGAATGCACGGTAGGCGTACCTTCCCTCTTTACCGTCATCCAGCGCTGCTTCCTGCCATGATGTACCGCCGTCGACGGAGATCTCCACTTTACTGATACCGTGGCCGCCGTCAAACGCCACACCTCTTACGATGAGTTCCGCATCTTTTCTGACCTTTGTGCCGCTTGTCGGGTAGCCGATGACAGAGTTGACATTCATCTCTTCGATAGGTTTGGTTTTGGGTGCAAGATCGTCCGGTGTTTCACATTCGCATGCATTGTCTGCAATACGGTAGGCATGGTCCATAAAATGTAACCTGGGTTTCTCTCTGCTGACCGTGATATTGCAGAGCATCTTGATCCAGCTGTCCGAGTAGAACCCCGGAAGGATCAGCCTTACGGGAAAACCGTTGAGATAGGGAAGGTCCTCTCCGTTCATCTCATAGGCTATGATGATCTCATCATGCAGATCTTTAAGCTCCAGCGCCCTGATGAAACCGTCTGTCTTGTTGTAGACAGGTTTCTCCAGTCCGTTGAAGCTGATCCATTCGGCCTCTTTTCCCAGACCTGCTCTATGCAGCACATCTTTGAGTCTGGCACCTTTCCATCTGGCACACCCCATCGCACCGATCCCCCACTGTATACCGCCTGTAGTCGGTTTGAAAGCGCTGCGGCTGTTGCCGCCGCACTGAAGCACAGCGGTCAGTTCTACCGGTTCAAACTCTGTTTTCAGGGCTTTGAGCGAGAGCTTCAGCTCTTTATCCACCAGACCGTTGACGGAGATAGAGAAGGCATTGGGGTTGATATAGGTGGGGATCATCGGCATATGCCATCGTACGAAGAAGAGATCGTTGGGAGTGATGGAGGAAGCGAAAGCCTCTCTGGGAGTTTCAAGGAGCGGCGGTCTGTCCGAGTAGGTGATCAGCGGCCGTTTCTGAGGAAAGGCAATATCTGATACACTCCGGTTCTCAGCAGGATGTACGGTTTGCGCAGCCTCGGTCGCTGTTCCGCCTATAGCGGCACTTCCGGCAATGGTGACAGCTTTTTTGAAAAAATCTCTTCTTTTCATTATAGATCATGCTCCCTTTTCTGATTTTATGGAATTATACATAAAATAGCTAATTTTTTCGTCATTTCAGCACTTTCAACACATTATGCTAAAATGCCGTTATTATTTAACGGATAGATATTTACAACCTAAGGATAGAATGTGCTAAGTACAGTCAATTTAACACAACGTTACGGAAAGAGAGTGCTTTTCGACAAGATCAATGTTACGCTTGATGCAGGAAAACGCTATGGACTTATAGGTGCCAACGGAGCGGGGAAGTCAACTTTTATGAAGATCCTGGCCGGAGAGATCGAACCGAGTGACGGTGAAGTACAGCTTCAGCCCGGACTCAAGCTTGGAATGCTCAGCCAGAACCAGTATGCTTTTGAGGACTTTACGCTCAAAGATGCCGTGCTTTACGGGAACAAGAAGCTTTACGATGCCCAAAAGGAGAAGGAGAAGCTCTATATGGAGGGAGACTTCGAGAGTGATGAGGTCAACAATCGTCTGGCAGAACTTGAGATGATCTGTGCCGATGAGGACCCGACCTATGAGAGTGATGTCAAAATAGAAAAGCTGCTGACTACTCTGGGATTCCCGGTAGAGCAGCATAATGATCTGATGAGCTCACTCACCGGTGGGGACAAGTTCAAGATCCTGCTTGCTCAGGTACTCTTTCTCAAACCTGATGTACTGCTGCTGGACGAGCCTACCAACAACCTCGACATGGAGACCATTGCATGGCTTGAGCAAGAGCTCAAGCGTCATGAGGGGACACTGGTCGTTATCTCCCACGACAGACACTTCCTTAACGGGGTGGTGACACATATTCTCGATCTTGATTTTCAGACCATCCGTGAGTTCACGGGCAATTACGATGAGTGGTACATCGCAGCCAATCTTATGGCAAAGCAGGCGGAGGCAGATAGAAGCAAAGCGCTCAAAGAGAAAGAGGAGCTTGAGAAATTCATCGCTAGGTTCTCCGCCAATGCTTCCAAAGCCAAACAGGCGACTTCCAGACAGAAGCAGCTTGAGAAGCTTGATGTAGGGGAGATCAAGCTCTCCTCACGCCGAGATCCTTCCATTATGTTCAGACCGCACCGTGAGATAGGGAATGAAGTGCTTGAGGTCGAAGATCTCTCCAAGAGCTACGGTGAGGAGAAGGTGCTGGAGAATATCACATTCAAGGTCAACAAAGGAGACAAGATCGCGCTTATCGGGGCTAACGGTGTAGGAAAGACCACACTGCTTGAGATACTTATGGGAAGTTTGGAGCCTGACAGTGGAAAGTTCAACTGGGGACAGACCATTACCACCAGTTACTTCCCGCAGAACACCACTGATGTGGTCAACGGCGATATTGAACTTCCGCAGTGGATCCAGGGTTTTGATCCCAAATGGCATATCGATGACATTAGAAAGACACTGGGACGTATGCTCTTCTCCGGGGAAGAGCAGAAGAAGAAGGTCGATGCCTGTTCAGGAGGAGAGAAGCACCGTGTCATGATGAGCAAGATGATGATGGACAGTGCCAACTTCCTGGTCATGGATGAACCCAACAACCACCTGGACCTTGAAGCGATCGTCGCTCTCGGTGAAGCGCTGCACCGTTATGAAGGCGGTGTCATCTGTGTCTCCCATGACCGTGAACTCATTGATGCCTTTGCCAACCGTATTATTAAACTCAACGAAGACGGCAGTATGATCGACTTTGAAGGGAATTACGAAGATTTTGTAGAGAAGTACGGGAAAAACTAAAACAGGCCGGAGCCTGTTTTAGAGGAGTAAGTGCCAAGGATCAAGGCTTGAGAAAGTAAGACAAAGTTAATTGATATTTGTATAGACCGTCTGCACATCATCATCCTCTTCAAGCTTGTCAATGAGCGCCTCTATCTCTTCGAGTTGTTCATCATTGAGCTCTATCGGGGTATTGGCAATGTACTCCAGTGTTGATTTCTTGGGTTCGATGCCTCTCTCTTCGAATGCTTTGCTCAGTTCACCGAATGAGGTGAAGTCACCGTAGATCCTCAGGATCGCTTTGTCCTCACCGTTCTCCTGCGGTTCAACATCCTCTTCTACCTCCTCAAGACCATAGTCGATCAGTTCAAGTTCCAGCTCTTCCACATCCATATCTTCTGTTTTGTCGATCACAAAAACCGCTTTGCGTGTGAACATGAAGTTGAGAGAGCCTGAAGTGAGCATCTCTGCCTTGTTACGGTTGAGGATCGCTTTGACATTGGCGACCGTTCTGGTATTGTTGTCGGTTGCGCACTCTACGATCATCTGTACTCCGTAAGGTGCCTTGACATCATATGTGATCTCTTTGATGTCCGCCGCATCCTTGCTGAAAGCCCTTTTGATGGCTGCCTCGATGTTGTCTTTGGGCATGTTCTGCGCTTTGGCATTCAGGATCGCAGTACGGAGCTTGGAGTTCATCTCCGGATCAGGGCTCCCGCCCTCTTTGGCTGCCATTGTGATCACCTTTCCCAGTTTTGGGAACAGACGGGACATAGTCCCCCATCGTTTCATTTTTGCTGCTTTTCGGTATTCGAATGCTCTACCCATAAGTTATCCTTGGTTGGTTTTATTGTGCGTATTATACTCCGAAATCAATTAATAATGCATAGTAAATGATGAATCATCTCGGTATGCTTTTTGACAAAAGATTTTGTTTATGGGCACCTCTAATAACCCCATACGCCCATAATGGGTTTTGCAGATGTGAGATTTTGCAAGAGGCTTTCAAGTCCTAGCCAAAGCTAAGAGGATGGAAGCATCTTGTGAAAGATCGCGTCTGCAAAGCCCACCCTTTGGGCAATGCCGGCTTTGCCCTATGCGGCGTTACACTTTTTCGACTTAGCTACGGCTAGGTCTGTAAAGTGTGCCTTGCCTAGAACAAAGCCGGCAATGTTATGAGCATATGGGGTTATTAGAGGTGCCCTTATGTAAAGCGCAGGATGCCTCTTGTGAGTACAATTTTCTTCTGTTAAAGCGTAGGGGTGCCCCTTGTGGGTACCCTTCCCGTCCGGGTAACAACAAGGGATCGCCCCTGCATTTTCTACCTGCAGGAACTTTTAAGAAAGAGAAGATAGTATCATCACATGAAACTGAAAGAACTGAAACTGACCAATCCCTATCTCGATCTGCCAGCCGAATGTCATGACCGGGTAAAGCCTGCACCGCTGAACGCGCCATTTCTTATTCATGCCAATGAGGCTGTAGCCAAACTGCTCGATATCGATAAAGATGAGCTCTACACCGATGATTTTACAGCATTCGTCAATGGCGAGTACCATCCGGAGGGGAGTGATACCTTTGCCATGTGTTATGCCGGACACCAGTTCGGGCATTTTGTACCGCGCCTGGGGGATGGCCGTGCCATCAATATCGGAACACTGAAGGGCTGGCATCTTCAGCTGAAGGGTGCAGGGCCGACGAAGTACTCCCGTTCGGGTGACGGACGTGCCGTAGTGCGTTCCTCCATCCGCGAGTACCTCATGAGCGAAGCGATGCACGGACTGGGTATCGAAACGACAAGAGCGCTTGCCGTGATCGGTTCGGAGCATTCGGTATACAGAGAAGAGTGGGAAAAAGGTGCCATCGTACTGCGTGTCAGTCCCAGCTGGGTACGTTTTGGTACATTCGAGTATTTTGCCCACAAGAAGAAGTTCAAAGAGCTTGAGGCGCTGGTGGAGTATACTATTGCCGAGAGTTACCCGCATTTGCAAGAGAAAGCTGACAGATACATTCTCTTCTTTGCCGAAGTGGTAGAGAGGACTGCAAAGCTTTTGGCACAGTGGCAGTCGGTCGGTTTCAACCACGGGGTAATGAACACCGACAATATGTCCATTGCCGGACTCACCATTGACTATGGTCCCTATGCTTTTCTCGATGATTATGATTTCGGATATATCTGTAACCATACCGATACCTATGGACGCTACAGTTTCGGTTCACAGCCCGATGTTGCCGAGTGGAACCTCCGTGCCCTGATGGCTGCACTCTCTCCGATGATCCCTATGGAGAAGATGGAAGAGGTCATAGCCGGTTACGGCAGACTCTATAGTGAACATTATCTCCGTCTGATGGGAAGAAAACTGGGCCTGGACAGACAGGAAGAGAACGACCTTGAGCTGGTCCGGCATCTGCTGGGTACGCTTCAGGGACTGCATATCGACTATACGCTTTTCTTCAGAACCCTAAGCCGCTATAACGGAGAGAGAAAAAGCGTGTTGGAGCTGGGACTCTACCATACACCGATGAATGACTGGCTCGACCTGTATGATGAGAGGCTCAAGAGCAATACCTCTTCACAGGTGGAGAGAGAGCGCCAAATGCTCAGAACAAATCCTAAGTACGTGCTCAAGAACTATATGCTTCAGGAGGCGATCGATGCGGCAAAAGAGGGCAGTTTCTCTCTGGTGGACGCACTTTTCAAAATAGCACAGGAGCCGTTTGCCGAGCATCCGGAGTTCGAACGCTGGGCAGGAGCCACGCCAGAGCAGTTCAAGAACAACAAGCTGAGCTGCTCCTCCTAAAGATTTTCTTTTAAGTTTTCTCTCTTTATAATGAGAGAGAACTTTTGTACTGAAAGGAGTCTGCCATGTACTATCTCTCATCTATCGATATGTGCAGTGACTATGAACTGGAAAATGAGCTGAAACAGTTTTTTGTACGTTTACACCATATTAAACAGAGACTCTCACAGGAACGTGCCACGCTGACACTTAACCGTACCCAAAGAAAGCGATGCAGGCAGAACATTTTAGACCTCGAGAAGCTCGAGCGGGACTTCTATGCACTCTCTTATAAGGAAGATATCAAACATCTGTACCGAAAGATCCACCGTTATGTCAAACTTGACCATGAGAGGCTGATGGAGACTTTTGGGCGTGAAACGATGGGGCGCTGTTCTTTGTTTATAGCATTGTGATTTAAGAGGAAGAGCCCCCCCGTTTGGGATGCGATGCTTCTATTTTTCTGTAGACCCTGGAGAAAGTCTATTGGGTAAACTTATTATTGAGGAATAAATTATGACATTGGAACAACTGCAACAAACCATTAGAGAAGAGGTAGGCGTACTCCTCTACTTCTCAGGAGAGAGCTGCAACGTCTGCCATGCCCTCAGACCCAAGTTCAAAGAGCTTTTTGACAAAGAGTTCCCTCTCATCAGACAGATCTATCTTGATGCACACGAAAACCCGGAGATCTCGGCACACTTTCAGGTCTTCTCTGTACCGACGATGATCGTCTTTCTTGACGGCCGTGAGTTCGTACGTGAAGGCAGGGCGGTAAGCCTGCACAAAATGACCGAGCAGCTCAAACGCCCCTACACGATGATGACAGAGTGACGCTACGCTACGCTTTGCTTAGTGATAGTGATAGTGATAGTTTTTAGTGATAGTGATAGTGATAGGGGGGGGAGAGCGCTTCGCGCTTAGGGAATGGCGCTTAGGGAATGGAGAATGGATAATTGAGAATGGTGAATGGTCCTCGTTCCTGCGGGATTGTCGCTATGCTCGGATGAGAATTGAGAATGGTGAATGGTGAATGGTGAATTGATAATGGTGAATTGAGAATGCTGAATTCTATGAGCGCGAAGCGCTTCCTATCACTATCACTCCCCACTCCCACTGCGCAAAGCGCCCACTATCACTATCACTCCCCACTATCACTGAGCGCAAAGCGCTCTTCCCTCCAAAATATTATGTTAACCAAAAATAGCGAAAAATCAAAAATATCCATTTAAACGGCTTTAAATGCCGATTTAAGCCGTTTTTACCCTTTTATTAACACAAATTTGGATAAAATCTATCAATTTTTAATTTAAAAAGGAAAAGAATGGCTGATTTGTTTGAAGATGGTCAGAATACCGAAGAGGTATTGATAGAGGACAGTATCAAGACTAGCTACCTTGACTACTCCATGAGTGTCATCATCGGTAGGGCGCTTCCCGATGCACGTGACGGGCTCAAACCGGTTCACAGACGTATCCTGTACGCAATGAACGATCTGAACCTTTCGCATCGTGCACCCTACAAGAAATCCGCGCGTATCGTCGGGGATGTGATCGGTAAGTATCACCCACACGGTGACAATGCCGTGTATGATGCTTTGGTGCGTATGGCGCAGGATTTCTCCATGCAGGCACCGCTGATAGACGGACAGGGGAACTTCGGTTCTATCGACGGTGACAATGCCGCAGCAATGCGTTATACCGAAGCGCGTATGACTAGAATAGCAGAAGAGCTCCTGAGCGATATCGAGAAAGATACGGTCGACTATGTACCCAACTACGATGACTCGATGGTAGAACCCGATGTGCTACCCTCCCGTGTACCCAATCTTCTGCTGAACGGTTCAAGCGGTATCGCCGTCGGTATGGCGACAAATATTCCGCCTCATCGTCTGGATGAACTGGTCGAGGCACTGGTAATGCGCATCGACAACCCTGAAGTAACGGTCGAAGATCTCATGAAGGTCGTACATGGACCGGACTTCCCTACCGGCGGTATCATCTTCGGCCGCAAGGGGATCACCGATGCCTATACTACCGGACGCGGGCGTATCAAAGTACGTGCCAAAACACACATCGAACAGAAGGGGAACAAAGAGGTCATCATCATTGATGAACTTCCCTTCCAGGTGAACAAAGCAAGACTTATTGAGAATATCGCACAGCTGGTACGTGACAAGCACATCGAGGGGATCAGTGAGATCCGTGATGAATCGGACCGTGAAGGTATCAGGGTCGTACTCGAGCTCAAGCGTGATGCGATGAGCGAGATCGTACTCAACAATCTCTTTAAGTCCACGCAGATGCAGGTGACCTTCGGTATCATCATGCTTGCGATTAACAACAAAGAGCCCAAAGTCTTCAACCTGATGGAGCTTTTCGATCTTTTCCTCAATCATAGAAAAACGGTGGTCATCAGACGTACCATCTTCGACCTTGAGAAAGCCAGGGCCAGAGCGCATATTCTGGAAGGTCTCAAGATCGCGGTCGACAATATCGATGAGGTCATCAGGATCATCCGTGCTTCAGAAGATGACGAAGATGCCAGAAACAACCTCATGGAGCGTTTCAAACTCTCCGAGATCCAGGCAAAAGCGATCCTGGAGATGCGTCTGAGACGTCTGACAGGTCTTGAGATCGAAAAGATCGAAAATGAACTTGCCCAGCTGTTGAAGACGATCGCCGAGCTCGAAAGTATTCTCAAGTCCGAATCAAAGATCAATGCCATTATCCGCGAAGAGCTGGTCGAGATCGGTGAGAAGTACACAACGCCAAGACGTACTGAAATTGTTGATGACTATGACGATATCGACATTGAAGACCTTATTCCAAATGAGCCGATGGTCGTCACCATTACCCATAGAGGCTATATCAAGCGTGTACCTGTGAAGATGTACGAAAAGCAGCATAGAGGCGGCAAGGGGAAAACAGCTGTCACGACATACGATGACGATTTCATAGAGAGCTTCTTTACATCCAATACACACGATACACTGATGTTCGTCACTGACAGAGGACAGCTCTACTGGCTCAAAGTCTACCGCATTCCGGAAGGGTCCCGTACGGCCAAGGGGAAAGCAGTGGTCAACCTGATCAATCTCCAGCCCAATGAGAAGATCATGGCGATTATTCCGACAACGGACTTCTCTGATGAGAAGAGTCTGGTCTTCTTCACCAAAAACGGTATCGTCAAGCGTACGAACCTCTCTGAGTACTCCAATATCAGAAGCAGCGGTGTCAGGGCGATCAACCTCGATGAGGATGATGCGATCGTCGGAACGGAGATAGTCACACCTCAGACCAAGTGGCTCTTTGTGGCGACGAAAAAGGGTCTGTGTATTCGTTTCAAAGTGGAGGATGCCAGAGAGATCGGGCGTGTTTCACGCGGTGTGACAGCCATCAAGTTCAAGATCGACGGTGACTATGTCTGCGGTGCAACGACCATTGAAAGTGAAGATGAAGAGCTGCTCATGCTCTCCGAAAAAGGTCTGGGAAAACGTACCACTGCCAGTGAATACCGTGAGCAGAACCGTGCGGGCAAAGGGGTCATTTCCATGAAACTGACATCGAAGACCGGTGATGTGGTCGGTGTCGTAAAGGTCGAAGAGGACAAAGACCTGATGTGTCTGACCTCTGTAGGCAAAATGATCCGTGTGGATATGGAGCAGATACGAAAAGCCGGACGTAACACCTCAGGTGTCAAGATAGTCTCGGTTGACAAAAAGGATACTGTAGTAAGTATGGCAAAATGCCAGAAAGAAGAGAAGCCTGAAGCAACAAGCGAAGCGCAGAGCGAAGGTGGAGAGGAAGCTGCCAAGAGCAGTAGTGAAAACAACAATAATGACAACAGTTTAGGATTGCTATAATGAAGAAATACAATATTGCAGTAGTCGGTGCCTCAGGTGCCGTAGGGGAAGAACTTTTCAGAGTCCTTGAAGAGGTGAAGTTCCCCATCAATGATCTTTTGCCTCTGGCAAGTGCCAACAGTGCAGGGATAGAGGTGGAGTGCCAGGGAAATACCTATAAGATCGAAGAGCTGACCGAAAGTGTGTTCGAAGGACGCGATATCGATATCGCTTTTTTCAGTGCCGGCGGGAGTATCTCTGCGCACTATGCCAAATATGCGGTAGAAGCGGGGGCTGTGGTCATCGACAACACCTCCCACTTCAGAATGGACCCGGATGTCCCTCTTGTCGTACCGGAAGTGAACCCTGAGGACATTGAGCTGTGGGAAGATACCGGTATCATTGCAAACCCAAACTGTTCGACCATTCAGATGGTACAGCTGCTCAAGCCTCTGCATGACCTTTACGGTATCAAACGTGTAGATGTCAGTACCTATCAGGCGGTCTCGGGAGCCGGGAAAGCAGGTATGGAAGAGCTTGTCAGACAGATGCAGGACTTTTTTGCCTTCAAACTGGATGAGAGTGAGGTAAAGGCCTTTGCGCACAAGATTGCGCTCAATGTCATTCCCCAAATCGATACGCCGCAGCCGAACGGCTACACCAAAGAGGAGATGAAGATGGTCAACGAGACCAACAAGATCATGCATACCGATTTTGCCGTAAGTGCGACCTGTGTGCGTGTGCCTGTACTCAGATCCCACTCCGAGTCCATCACCGTTACCTTTAAAGAGGGAGTCGATGTGAGTGTTGCAGAAGCGAGAGAAGCGCTGGATAACTTTGAGAATGTCAAGGTCGTCGATGACCTTGAGACGCATCAATACCCTATGCCGATCATCTCCACCGATACGGACTATACCTATGTCGGACGTATCAGAAAAGATATCTTTGCGGAGAACATCCTTCATATGTGGGGTGTGGCAGACCAGGTTAGAGTAGGTGCGGCGACCAATGCCGTACGTATCGCACAGAAGTGGATCAAACTGCAGGAGAATATCTGATGAAGTGGTTGGAAGAGTCATTTGAGGGAAGCCTCTGGGCAACACGTTTTATGGTCATATCCGCTGTGGTATTCGGTCTGATCGGAGCCACTGTGCTCTTTATCGTGGCAAGTTTTGATATCTACAATATTGCCGCCTATGTCATCGATGTCTATGCGAACCATCTTCATCCTGACAAGTTTCACGAGAAGGTCGTAGGAGAGGTGATCGGTGCGGTCGACCTCTATCTGATCGGTGTGGTGATGCTGCTCTTCTCATTCGGTATCTATGAGCTCTTCATCTCTGAGATCGATGTAGCCAAAATGGAAGAGAGAAAGAACAAGATTCTTGCCATCCATTCGCTCGATCAGCTCAAAGACAAGATCTCCAAGGTCATTGTAATGGTACTGGTGGTCGGTTTTTTCAAAAAAGTAGGTTTGGCAGAGTACACGCAGCCGCTGGAGCTGCTCTATCTGGCACTTTCGATCACAGCGGTCTCGGTAGGACTCTATTTCCTCGGTAAAGTTGGAAAGCACTGATCGGATCTTTTGAAACATATACCAGGCTCCCTGCCAGGTCTGTGAATAAGCGGGAGTCAGAGCTTTGATCTCCAAAATGATATTATTTGTGAAAATGAAGGAAAATAATGAGTAAAATATTTGTAGATGCCTGTTTGGGCAAAGAGACCCCCTATACACCGGTATGGATGATGAGACAGGCAGGACGCTATCTGCCCGAGTATATGGCAGTAAGAGCAGATGCAGGTGATTTCCTCTCTCTCTGTCACGATCCAGAGAAAGCAGCAGAGGTGACCATACAGCCGCTCGATATTGTCGGAGTGGATGCTGCGATCCTCTTCAGCGACATCCTTGTCATTCCCGATGAGATGGGAATGGATCTGAGCTTTGTCAAAGGTGAAGGACCGAAGTTCTCCGATCCTATTGCCACACAGGAAGATCTGGACAGGCTCATCGGCGGAGAAGAAGCGGCAGATAGGCTGACCTATGTCTATGACACTATCAAACTGCTTAGAAAGCAGCTTGATGAAAGAGGTGATGAAAAAGCCCTTATCGGATTTACCGGCGCACCGTGGACTCTGGCGACCTATATGATCGAAGGCCAGGGGACAAAGACCTACAACATCTGTAAAAAGATGATGTACTCCAACCCGGAACTCCTGCACAACATCCTTGAAAAAGTGACCGAAGTGGTCAAGTACTATATGGAGAAGCAGATCCTCTCCGGTGTCGATGTCGTACAGATCTTCGACAGCTGGGCAGCAGCGATCGAACCGGGCAAATACGATGAGTTCAGCTGGAAGTACATGGTGGAGATTGCAGAGTATCTCAAAGAGAAGTACCCGCATATCCCGGTCATCATGTTCCCCAAAGGCATTGCAGCGTTCATCGAACGCGGCGGAATCTACGGTAACTTCGATGTGCTCGGCATCGACTGGGGGACACCGATGGCAATGGCAAAAGAGAAGCTCGGAGAGAAGTATGTTCTCCAGGGCAACATGGAGCCATGCCGCCTCTATTCCAAAGAAGCTACCACGGAGTGCGTAGAAGCCATTCAGAATATCATGGGAGGCAAAAGACACATCTTCAACCTCGGACACGGCATACTCCCCGATGTACCGGTAGAGAATGCGATACATTTCGTTAAGGAATGCCAGAGAGTAAGTGCAAAGAGCTAAGCTCTTGCACAGTGATAGAGACGCTACGCTTAGTGATAGTGATAGTGATAGTGATAGAGACGCTACGCTTAGTGATAGTTTTTAGTGATAGAAGGAAGTGATAGTGGTGGTGGGGTTATAGATGGACTATAAAGAGTTGGTTGTTTGGCAGCGATCTATTGAACTTGTGACTGATATTTATCAACTGGTAAAATGTTTGCCAAAAGAAGAGCTTTTTGCGCTATCTGATCAAATCAAAAGGTGTGCTGTTTCTATTCCCTCTAATATTGCAGAAGGAAGTGGAAGGAATACAACTAAAGAATTTATTCAGTTTCTTTATATATCATTAGGCTCAGCTTCAGAACTTGAGACACAATTGATCATTGGTAAAAACGTTGGCTTTTTTAATGATTTAGATGTGTATTTCAAAGAGATCAATGAAATAAGAAGAATGTTAAACGGACTTATCAATTCATTAAAAAATAAAGAAAACCGATGAATACCTCTATCAATAATTATCACCACAACTATCACTATCACCATCACTCCCACCATCCACTATCACTATCACTATCACTCTTCCGGATAAAAGAACTCAATGAGATTCTACGAATGTTAAATACATTAAAGAGAAGTTATGCCAAATAATTCTGAACGCCTAACGCTTAACGCTGAACCCTCACCTCCGGTGATCTTCGGACCAATCTCCTCCCGCCGTTTCGGCAAATCACTCGGGATCGACCTGAGTCCTTCCAAAAAGCAGTGCAACTTTGACTGTCTCTACTGTGAGCTTGATGCGGCAAAGACGATGGCAGGGCAGGATGAAGTCCTGCCTGTTTCGCAGATCGTTAATGCCGTCAAAGAGGGCTTGAGGGAGCATCAGGATATCGACGTACTGACCATCACAGCAAACGGTGAGCCGACACTCTATCCGCATCTGAATGAACTTATTGACGAGATCAACAAGATCAAGGGTACTACCAAAACCCTCATTCTCTCCAATGCTTCGACCATCGATGACCCTGACGTGCAGGAAGCGCTTTTGAAGCTTGACGAGGTGAAGCTCTCGCTTGACTGTGCAACACAGAAGTGTCTGAAAAAACTTGACCGTTCCCACAGCGGTATCGATGTGGAGAAGATCAAAGCGGGGATGCTGCTGTTCAAAGAGCGTTACAAAGGGCCTCTTGTTATCGAGATCCTGATGGTCAAGGGGCTTAACGATTCCAAAGAGGAGACAGCGCAGCTTAATGACTATCTGCTCAAACTCCAGCCTGCACGCATCGACATCGGTACCATTGACCGTCCGCCTGCTTTTGATGTCAAGCCGCTAAGCTATGGGGAGCTTCTTGCCGTCAGCCGTCAGTTCGATGCCTCGCTTCCAGTCTACATCGCTTCACGCAAAAAGGCAGAGGCGGCCCCTTCAGACTATGGCAGCGATGAGATACTCCAGACCCTCTCCAAGCGTCCATTGACGCAGGAAGATGTAGAAGTTCTGCTGGATGATGCAAGCCGAGAAAGGTTTGAAACATTGAAAAATGAAGGGAAAATCATACCGGTTGATTCAAATGGCGTGATTTTTTACAAAAAAGCCTGAAAAATCCTTGACTTTAAAGGACTTTTTCTCTATAATCTCACTCCACAAAACTTGTGCATTTGACTGATCCGGCATAGCTCAGCGGTAGAGTAGATGACTGTTAATCATTTGGTCCCAGGTTCGAATCCTGGTGCCGGAGCCACAAATTCAGGTTTTGTTCTTTTTTAACCATTCCGGCATAGCTCAGCGGTAGAGTAGATGACTGTTAATCATTTGGTCCCAGGTTCGAATCCTGGTGCCGGAGCCACTTCCAAAAAAAACACTAAAAACTATCACTAAGCGAAACGTCTCTATCACTAAAAACTATCACTAAAAACTATCACTATCACTATCACTATCACTAAAAACCCCCACTATCACTATCACTGCACCACACACATCCTGAACGCTGAACGCTTAACCCTGCGCAAAGCGCCTCTATCACTATCACTATCACTATCACTAAGCGAAGCGTCTCTATCACTATCACTGCGCCACACACATCCTGAACGCTGAACGCTTAACGCTGAACTCTGCGCAAAGCGCCTCTATCACTATCACTAAGCGAAGCGTCTCTATCACTATCACTATCAACTATCACTATCACTATCACTAACCCCCCCTCTATCACTAAACACTAAAATGCTATAATATTAACCAGAGAGATAATTTCTAAAAAGGGGGGGATTGCGTATTGAAAGTTCTGGTAACGGGCGGAGCAGGGTACATCGGGTCACACACCTGTGTGGAACTGCTTGAGGAGGGGTATGAGGTTGTGGTCTTTGACAACTTCTGCAACGCTTCTCCCGAGAGCATAAGAAGGGTAGAGGAGATCACGGGAAAAGAGCTTGTCACGGTAGAGGGCGACATCCGCAGCCGTGATGATCTGGCGCGCGTATTTGCAGAGCATACGATCGATACGGTCATTCATTTCGCAGGACTCAAGGCGGTAGGGGAGTCGGTAGAAGATCCGCTTCGCTACTATGAGAACAATGTCTGCGGTACTGTCGTTCTGTGCGAGGCCATGGCAGAGCATGGCTGCAAGTCCATTGTCTTCAGCTCTTCGGCCACGGTCTACGGCGACCCGCAGACGACGCCTATCAGAGAAGACTTTCCCCTTTCGGCGACCAACCCTTACGGCCGAAGCAAACTCTTTGTAGAAGAGATCCTCAGAGACCTCTATATTTCTGATCCTGAATGGAAGATCGTACTGCTTCGCTACTTCAACCCGGTAGGCGCACATACCTCCGGCCGCATCGGTGAAGACCCCAACGGCATCCCCAACAATCTTATGCCCTTCATCTCCCAGACGGCGGTAGGCAAACGGGAGAAACTGAGTGTCTTCGGAGATGACTACGATACCCATGACGGTACAGGGGTCAGAGACTACATCCATGTGGTCGATCTTGCCGCAGGACATGTGAAAGCACTGGAGAAGCTCCCGCAGACCGATGGTGTGCTCACCGTCAATCTCGGTACCGGGCAGGGGTACTCCGTACTCGACATGGTCAAAGCGTTTGAAAAGGTTTCCGGCAGAAAGATCCCCTATGTCATTGCCCCGAGAAGAAGCGGTGACATCGCCAAATGTTATGCCGATCCGACTTATGCAAAAGAGGTCCTAGGGTGGGAGGCCAAAAAGGGCATCGAAGAGATGTGCCGGGACAGCTGGCGGTGGCAGAGCCAAAATCCGGACGGCTATTGCAGTGACAGATTGAAGTGACAGCAGAATGCTCTTTTTTTGAGCACTATATAATGTTGTACAGTTGATCGGTATGGTATAATACAATATTAGCCAAGATCGCAATTGGTTTTATTTATCCTGGGGGGGGAAAGAGTTTATGTATATAGAGTTTGTATTGATCTTTCTCCTCTCCCTTGTACTGATAAGAGTGGTCAGACACTATGCGCCAAAGGTAGGGCTGATCGATGTTCCAAACGGCAGGAGCAGCCATGTCAGCCATACTCCCTGTGGTGCGGGTATAGGGTTTTACCTGGCGGTTGCCGTTGTACTGCCGCTCTTTCATTTTGAGAGTCTGGCCGCGCATACTTGGAGTCTGCTGGCTGTTTTTCTTGTTTTTCTCATCGGTATACTCGATGACCACCGCGACGCCTCTCCCCGCACCAAGTTCATTGTCCTTATTGTCAGTACGCTTTTTCTCTCTTTTGACGGTCTGGTGATTGATGATATCGGTACTTTTTTCGGTCAGCCTGTTGCTTTTGGCTGGTTTTCCCTCTCTTTCACACTGTTCGCCGTTGCGGGTTTCACCAATGCGCTTAACCTTATAGACGGTCTGGACGGTCTGGCAGCGACAGTGAGCATCGTGATACTGGGAACATTCTTTATCGTGGGGTATCAGCACGATGACACCTTCATGATGATCCTTTCAATGGCATTCATCGCTGCACTTTTGGCATTTCTGGTTTTCAACTGGCATCCTGCCTCCATTTTCATGGGAGACAGCGGTTCTCTGACCCTGGGATTTGTCATCTCTCTGCTGGCGATCAGGTCGCTGGAGTATCTGCCCACGGTCAGCGTCCTCTTCATCGCGGCACTGCCCATTCTCGATACGCTCATCGTTATGATCCGCCGCAAGCTCAGCGGACGTCCGGTCTTCTCTGCGGACAGATGTCATATGCACCATATACTGAGACACTTTTTTGCCGAAGATACACGAAGAACAGTACTCTTCCTGGGCATACTCCAGGCCATCTACTCCATCACAGGACTGCAGCTTGACAAAGAGATGGACGAAGGCTATCTCCTGATCCTCTTCATTCTTAATCTCGTACTGCTTTACCTTTCACTCGGAGCCATGATCAGACGCCAGAAGAGGAAGTGCTGAAGTGGGTAAATGGGAAGATGAGTGAATGTGTGGATGTGTGGATGTATGAATAAGGAGGAGATATTGAATGGTGACGCATAAAGATCTTGATGTTTGGAAACTTTCTATTGCCCTTGTGAAAGATATATATATGTTAACTGAGATGTTCCCACCGCAGGAACAGTATGGTTTGACAAATCAGTTAAGACGGGCTTCCGTTTCAGTTCCAAGTAATATAGCAGAGGGGTCAGCACGAAACAGTTTAAAAGAGTTTATCCAGTTCTGTTATATCTCTTTGGGTTCTCTTTCAGAAATCGAAACACAAACGATTATTGCCTGTGAATTAGATTTTGTAAACAGAGAACATTCCGATAAAATACTAAAACAAATTGAAATAATAAGAAAAAAACTTTTGAACTTTATCAAACATCTCAAAATAAAAGGTACAAACAATGCCAGATAACCCATTGACACATTCTTCCATCCACTCATCTACCGATCACAAGATCGCTATCATCGGCCTTGGCTATGTCGGTCTGCCGTTGGCGCATGCATTCAGTGAAAAGTATGAGGTTGTTGGTTTTGATATTAACGGGGAACGGATTGAAGAACTGAACAGAGGGTATGATCGTACGCTGGAGCTTGATGACACTCAGATGAAAGAAGCATTGGAAAATGGTATGAAGTTCACTACCGATCTGGATGAGATAGCAGACTGCAACATCTACATCGTGACGGTTCCCACTCCTATAGACAGTTCCAATCGTCCCGACCTTACACCGCTTATCAAAGCTTCCGAAAGTGTAGGAAAGGTGCTAAAAAAAGACGATATCGTCATCTATGAATCGACGGTCTATCCAGGCGTAACAGAAGAGGTTTGTGTTCCTGTACTCGAAAAGGTCTCCGGCCTCAAATATATCAGTACCGAAACACTATCCACTATCCACTATCCACTATCTACTGAACTCAAAGGGTTCTACTGTGGATACAGTCCTGAACGTATCAACCCGGGTGACAAGGAGCATACGGTTACAAAGATCCTCAAAGTCACTGCTGGTTCTACGCCTGAGATCGCCAAGGTAGTGGATGATCTTTATGCAAGCATTATTACGGCAGGAACCCATCTTGCTTCCTCCATCAAGGTGGCAGAGGCGTCAAAGGTCATTGAAAACACCCAGAGAGATGTCAACATCGCCCTGATCAACGAACTGGCACTCATTTTCGATACGATGGGCATCGATACCATGGAGGTCATAGAGGCGGCAGCGACCAAATGGAATTTCATCAAACTCACTCCCGGTCTGGTAGGCGGTCACTGCATCGGTGTGGATCCTTACTACCTGACACACAAAGCACAGGAGCTTGGCTACAAGCCAAACCTTATTTTGGGGGCGAGACAGATCAACAACGGCATGAGCAAATATATTGCTGAGCGTACCATCAAAGAGATGATAAGTCATGACAAGAAGATCAAAAATGCCAATGTACTGGTCATGGGTCTCACCTTTAAAGAGGATTGTCCGGATATCAGAAACTCCAAAGTTTTTGACATTATCGATGAGTTGCACGACTATGGCTGCCGCATCGATGCTTACGATCCGTGGATCGAAGAGAAAGAGGTAGATCAGAAGAATTTCACGTTCATCACAGATCCGTTTAAAAGAGATAAAAAGTATGATGCAGTCATTGTCGCTGTAGGACATAAAGTGTTTAAAGAGCTCGATAGAAGCCAGTATGAGACTGTCAGTACAGGTGAACCGGTGCTCATAGACATCAAGGGGATCATTAAAGATCCTACGTGGAGATTGTAGCAGATGACCAATATCATTCTATGCGGAGGAAACGGTACACGTTTGTGGCCGCTCAGTCGTACGCTGATGCCGAAGCAGTTTGTTAAACTTTTTGAGGAAGAGTCTCTTTTCCAAAAGACTGTTATTCGTAACGAGAAAGTCTGCGACAGTCAATTCATCGTATCCAATGCTGAGCAGTATTTTTTAGCAGTAGACCAACTTGAAGAGCTTACTCATAACTCAACATCCAATACTCGGCATTCAACACAATATCTTTTGGAGCCCGTCGGGCGCAATACAGCTCCTGCCATCGCATTGGCCTGTTTGGCACTTGATCCTGAAGAGACACTCCTTGTCACTCCGTCAGATCATCTCATCAAAGATGAAAAAGCCTATCTTGAAGCTGTAGAAAAAGCAAAGTATCTTGCAGAAAAGGACAACCTTGTAACATTCGGTATTACTCCGCAATATCCGGAAACAGGGTTTGGGTATATTGAGGCGATTGCTTCAGTGATAGTTGAGAGTGATAGTGATAGTGGGATGGATGTTATTCATTTTCATGAAAAACCGGATCAACAAACGGCACAGCAATATATTAATAAGAACCAAGAGGATCAATCACTATCACAATCCACTATCACTAAATTCTTCTGGAACAGCGGAATGTTCTGCTTCAAAGCAGGTATCTTTTTGGAAGAGCTGGAAAAATACGCCCCGGAGATCTATACAGCATCATTAAAAGCATTCCAAAATGCTAAACAAGAGGCCGTAATACGTATTCATCATGAAGAGATGATGAATATTCCATCCGAGTCGATCGATTATGCTGTCATGGAAAAAAGCGACAGGGTAAAGGTCGTTCCCGCAGACATTGACTGGAGCGATCTTGGAAGCTTCGATGCACTTTACGAAGAATTGCCGAAAGATGAAAATAGTAATTCGTCATTAGTGCTTAGTGATTCGAAAAAAGAACATAAGGCTAATGACCAATTACCAATTACCAATCATGCAACAGGTAATTTGATCATTTCGGAGAAACAAGTTGCCGTTGTCGATGTAGATGACCTTATCATCATCGACACTGCAGATGCCTTGCTCATCTCAAAAAAAGGATCTTCCCAAAAGGTCAAGGAGGTTGTTAAAACGCTTAAAGAGAGAAACTCTGAACTGCCAAACATTCATGTGACTGCACACAGACCATGGGGTACCTATACCATACTCGATGAATCAAATGGCTACAAGGTCAAACGTATCGTTGTTAAACCCGGGAAACGTCTCTCTTTGCAAAAACACTATCACCGTTCAGAACACTGGGTTGTTGTAAGTGGTACGGCCATAGTAACCCAGGGAACGGAAACGTATGCCGTCAGGGCCAACGAATCCACCTATATTCCCATCGGAGAGATACACCGCCTTGAGAATGTCGGGAAGATTCCGCTGGTAATGATAGAGGCACAGGTAGGTGAGTATGTGGGGGAAGATGACATCGTTCGGATGGAGGATGACTTTAAGAGAGCATAGTGTTAAGGGGTATGAGCTAAGGGCTGCGTGTTACGACAAAGGAATGAAAGATGAAATGTGAGAAATTGGATGTTTGGAAGAAGAGTGCTAGATTTTCTTCTGATGTCTATAAAGCTTTTAAGGAGTGTAAATATTTTGGCTTTAAAGACCAGATCACGCGTACCGGGCTTTCTATTCCAAATAATATTGCTAAAGGCATGAAGAAAGAGTCTCCAAAGGAACAGGTCAGGCTTCTCGATATAGCAAAAGGTTCAGCAGCAGAATTTGCAACACAAACGTATATCGATAGATCAGAAGGCAGAAAATGGATAGAAGAGTCAGAAACTATGCTCTCAATGCTATCTAGCCTTCAAAAAGTACGAAGAGAAAAAATCGTCACACGTAGTTCTTTGCACGTAACACGTAATTAATACAAATACAGGAAAACAGTCAATGAATAAAGAAACTCAAAATTCAACATCCAAAACCCATCCTAGCGAAGCGACAATCCCGCAGGAACGAGGACAAAACCCAAATGAACCAAAGGTGGCATTGATCACCGGAATTACTGGCCAGGACGGATCCTATCTGTCAGAGTTTCTACTTAAAAAAGGATACATTGTCCACGGTATCAAAAGAAGGGCATCACTCTTTAATACCGACCGTATCGACCATCTCTATGAAGATCCTCATGTTGAGAACCGCCATCTTATTTTGCACTATGGAGATATGACCGACTCCATGAACCTGACGCGTATCATACAGGAGGTGCAGCCTGATGAGATCTACAACCTTGCCGCCATGAGCCATGTTGCCGTTTCATTTGAGACACCGGAGTATGTCGCCAATGCCGACGGTACGGGAACCCTTCGTATTCTCGAAGCGGTCAGACTGTTGGGGCTTGAAGAAAAGACACGTATCTACCAGGCTTCTACTTCCGAGCTTTACGGAAAGGTGCAGGAGGTACCACAAAGTGAGACTACACCCTTCTATCCGCGTTCCCCTTATGCTGTAGCCAAGATGTATGCCTACTGGATCACTGTGAATTACCGTGAAGCCTACAACATGTTCGCCTGTAACGGTATTTTATTCAATCATGAGTCTCCGGTACGGGGTGAGACCTTCGTGACCAGAAAGATCACCAGGGCAGCTTCAAAGATCGCTTTGGGACTCCAGGACAAACTCTATCTGGGCAACCTCGACGCCAAACGTGACTGGGGCCATGCCAAGGACTATGTGAAGATGATGTGGCTGATCCTCCAGGCAGATGAGCCCGAAGACTGGGTCATCGCAACAGGTGTGACGACAACGGTACGTGATTTTGTCAAAATGGCATTTTCCTACTGCGGTATAGAATTGGAATTCAAAGGTGAAGGTGTTGATGAAGTCGGTATTGTTAAATCGGTTAACCAAGAGAGAGCCAAATCACTATTACTATCACCATCCACTATCACTAATCTTCTTGGAAAAGAGGTTGTTGCCGTCGATCCGCGCTACTTCCGTCCTACTGAGGTAGACCTGCTTATCGGTGATCCAAGTAAAGCAGAGAAAAAACTTGGCTGGAAACGCGAATACAAACTAGAAGAGCTTGTCAATGACATGATGCAGTCAGACCTAAAACTCATGACAAAAGACCAGTATCTTCAAGATGGTGGATATACGATAATGAATTACTTTGAATAAGCGCGAAGCGCAGTGTTCAGCATGTAGCTCGTAGATAGAATATAGTGTGTAAATGAGTAGGAGTAAAAGTGTATGCAGTGTGAGAACCTTGATGTCTGGAAACGGAGTTGTCGATTGAGTGTAGAAGTCTATAAAAACTTTGCGGAATTAAAAGATTATGGTTTCAAAGATCAAATTACAAGAAGCTCCCTTTCGATTGCCAGCAATATTGCTGAAGGACTGGAAAAAGATTCGGCTAAAGAGAAAGTACGTTTTATAGAGATTGCGCGAGGCTCGACTGCTGAACTAATCACCCAGGTTTATATTGGTATCGAAATAGGCTATATTGAAAAGAGTATGGGCTTGAAATGGGTGAAAGAGCTTAATGATATTTCCAAAATGTTGAATGGTCTTAAAAAATCATATAAAGAGAGTAATTAAAATGAAAAAAGATTCTAAAATCTTTGTAGCAGGTGGTAGTGGCCTGGTTGGAAGTGCAATTTTGAAAAATCTCAGTGAAAAAGGATATACTAACCTGATTACCAATTACCATACCCGTCCCCTACATGCTACACGCTACACGCCACATGCCGAAAAACTCGACTTGCTTGATGCTCAAGCAGTCAAAGAGTTTTTTGAAAGAGAAAAACCAGAATTTGTTTTCTTAGCTGCAGCAAAGGTCGGCGGTATTGTTGCCAACAATACCTATCGTGCGGATTTCATCTATGAGAATCTGCAGATACAGAACAACATCATTCATCAGAGTTACTTAAATGGTGTAAAGAAGCTGATGTTCCTGGGCTCAACCTGTATCTACCCCAAAAATGCCCCGCAGCCTATGCCGGAAGACTGTCTGTTGACCGATACGCTTGAATACACTAATGAACCCTATGCCATTGCAAAAATAGCGGGCATCAAGATGTGCGAAAGCTATAATCTGCAGTATGGGACGAACTTCATCTCTGTCATGCCTACAAACCTCTACGGTCCCAATGATAATTTTGATTTAGAAAAGTCTCATGTTTTACCCGCTTTGATCCGCAAAATACATCTAGGCAAAGCCCTGGAAGAAAACAACTGGGATACAATCAGAAAAGATTTAAATAAGTTACCTATAGAAGGTACTGATGGATCAGCTTCGAATGAAGAGATCATTAAAATACTTGAAAAGTATGGCATAAAGAAACAATTCAACACTCAACATTGCCCAACGGAAATGCCTTTAGGTGCAACATTCAACATTAGTATAGAAATCTGGGGTTCGGGTTCCCCGAAACGCGAATTTCTATACTCGACCGATATGGCCGACGCCTGCGTCTTCCTCATGGAGAAGATTAACTTCGACGATATTTTAAAAAATCAATTCAACACCCAACACCAAACACTACCGTCAACAGATGGAAAATCCTGCGAAGCAGTAACAAAACCACTATCACTATCCACTATCACTGAAGTGCGTAACACGCACATCAACATCGGAACTGGAATAGATGTGAGTATCAAAGAATTAGCCTACATGATAAAAGATTTTATTTGTTTTAAGGGTGAACTCTACTTTAATATCGACAAACCGGATGGGACGATGAAGAAGCTTACGGATGTTTCCAAGCTTCATTCTTTAGGTTGGCATCACAAAGTGGAGCTTCAAGAAGGGATTGAGAAGATATATCAGTGGTATAAGGAAAGTAATTAAATGCAAAAAATATTAATCGTCTTTGGGACTCGTCCAGAAGCCATAAAAATGGCACCACTCGTTAAAGAATTCCAGAAACATACGAATATTTTTGATATAAAAGTATGTGTAACTGCCCAGCATAGAGAGATGCTTGATCAGGTCTTAGCGTTGTTTAATATCATACCTGATTATGATCTTGATATTATGAAGCCTGGACAGGATCTTTACGATGTGACCTCCAGTGTTCTTCTGGGTATGAAAGATGTTCTGAGTGACTTCCAACCTAATGTTATTTTTGTGCATGGTGATACATCAACGACTTTTGCAGCATCCTTGGCAGCTTTTTATCAGCAGATCAAAGTAGCACATATTGAAGCAGGGCTTAGAACAGGAGATATCTACTCTCCATGGCCTGAAGAAGCGAATCGTCAGCTTACTACACAGATCACAGCCTACCATTTTGCTCCTACAGAAATAAGTAAAGCAAACCTTCTCAAAGAGAATGTCAAAGAAAATACTATTGAGATTACGGGCAATACTGTTATTGATGCTCTCTTTTTGGCACTAGAGAAGATTAGAACTAATATTGAACTGGAAAAAGAGATCATCTCTTCCATCAACAAGCTTTTACCTTCAAACTATCAATTACCAATTACGAATTTCGATTCACCTCAAAACCATAAAATGATTTTAGTCACCGGACATAGAAGAGAGAACCACGGTCAAGGCTTTATCAATATCTGCAAGGCACTCAAAACTATTGCAGAAAACAACCCTGATATACATATCGTCTACCCTGTTCACCTAAACCCCAATGTTCAAAATCCGGTAAAAGAACTGCTTAGTAACATAGAAAATGTTCATCTCATTGAGCCCTTGCAATATGAGCAGTTTATCTATATGATGAATAGATCATACTTAATTATTACTGACAGTGGTGGTGTACAGGAAGAAGCACCAAGTCTTGGTAAACCGGTCCTTGTCATGCGTGATACTACAGAACGTCCAGAAGCACTGGAGGCAGGTACGGTTAAACTGGTGGGTACAGATATCCAATTGATTATAAATGAAGCACAAGAATTAATAGAGAGCCAACAGGCATACGAAAAAATGTCAAAAGCACATAATCCATATGGAGATGGAGATGCATGTTATAAAATAGTACAATTTATCAAAGGAAGAGAATGAAACAAAGCAAAATGGTTTGTGTAATTGGTCTTGGTTATATCGGTCTCCCTACGGCTGCACTTTTAGCAAATCGTGGTTATAATGTTCATGGTGTGGATATTGTACAAAGTACAGTAGATACTATCAACCGGGGAGAAATTCATATTGTTGAGCCTGAGTTAGATACTTTTGTCCAGGCAGCAGTAAAAAGTGGTAAGCTAAAAGCAGATCTGAAACCGACTGAGGCGGATGTTTTTATTATTGCTGTGCCTACACCTTTTCATGAAGGTTATGTTCCCAACATTGACTATGTAGTTTCTGCTACAGAAGCTATAGCACCTTATGTCAAAGAGGAAAATATTATTATCTTGGAGTCGACTTCTCCAGTAGGTACAACCGATAAAGTTGAAGAAGTTTTAAAAAAAGAGGGTGTTGATACATCTAAACTGTATGTTGCACACTGTCCTGAACGAGTATTACCAGGGTATATTATGCGTGAACTAGTAGAAAATGATCGTATAGTAGGTGGTATAACGATAGAAGCGACCAAAGCAGCCGCAGCATTTTACAAAACATTTGTTTGTGGAGAGGTTTTAGAGACTGATGCGAAAACTGCGGAGATGGCAAAGTTAACGGAGAATTCTTTTCGCGATACCAACATTGCTTTTGCTAATGAGCTCTCTATTCTTTGTGATAAGTTTAATATCGATGTATGGGAACTTATTGCTCTCGCAAATCGACACCCAAGAGTGAATATTTTACAACCGGGAGCAGGTGTTGGTGGTCATTGTATTGCGGTTGACCCTTGGTTTATCGTTCATGCTGGAGGTAAAGATGCGAAGATGATCCGCACAGCTAGAGAAGTTAACACGTATAAAACGGAGTGGGTAATAGAGAAGATTAAAAATGCAGCACTTAAGTTTGAAAACCAGAATGGACGAAAAGCAAAGGTTGCCTGTATGGGACTTGCATTTAAACCGGACATTGATGACCTTAGAGAGTCTCCAGCACTTTATATTACAAGAAGACTTATTGCTGATGGTCTTAATGTACTTGCGGTTGAACCTAATATAAAAAGCTATAAAGAGTTTGAAATAATTGAATATAATGAAGCTATAGAAAAAGCTGATATTGTGACTTTTTTGGTTGCTCATAAACAGTTTAAAGCATTAGATATAGAAACTGATTTAGACTTTTGTGGAATTCAAAATAAAAAGGGAAAAAATGTTTAATAATAAAAATATACTTATCACAGGTGGGACAGGCAGTTTTGGTAAAAAATATACAGATGTACTATTGGCAAACTATAAACCAAATAAAATCATTATCTTTTCTAGAGATGAATTGAAACAGTTTGAAATGCAACAAACATACAATGATTCATGTATGCGATACTTTATTGGTGATGTTAGAGATGGAGAGCGACTTAAAGAGGCGATGAATGGTGTTGATTATGTGATTCATGCTGCTGCTATGAAACAAGTTCCTGCTGCAGAATATAATCCAATGGAATGTATTAAAACAAATATACATGGTGCAGAAAATGTTATTAAGGCTGCAATTACCAATGAAGTTGATAAGGTTATTGCTCTTTCTACAGACAAAGCAGCAAATCCTATTAATCTTTATGGCTCAACCAAACTAGCATCAGACAAGCTCTTTGTAGCAGCCAATAACATGGTTGGTAAAAAGAAAACAAGATTTGCTGCTGTACGTTATGGTAATGTTATAGGAAGCCGTGGTTCAGTGATTCCTTTCTTCTCAAAACTTATTAAAGAGGGGGCTACAGAGTTGCCCATTACCCATGCAGATATGACACGTTTCATGATTACTCTTGAAGAGGGGGTCAACTTCGTTCTTAAGAACTTTGAACGAATGCAGGGGGGAGAAATTTTCGTACCGAAGATCCCATCCATGAATATGACAGAGCTTGCCAAAGCGATGGCACCTGATTTACCTCAGAAGATAATAGGTATTCGCCCTGGTGAAAAATTGCATGAGATCATGTGTCCTGCTGATGACAGTCACTTGACATTGGAGTTTGATGATCATTATGTGATTCAACCAACTATTACATTTGCATTTAAAACATCTTATCTAGAAAATAGATTAGGTGAACAAGGCAAACCGGTAGAACAAGGATTTGAATACAACTCTGGTAACAACACAGAATGGCTTAGCCACGATAAATTCCTTGAAATGGCACAAGAGTATCTCTAATGAATTTCATACCTTACGGCAAGCAATGGATCGAGCAGGATGATATTGATGCAGTAGTTGAAACACTGCATTCTAACTATTTGACAACAGGTCCGAAGGTCAAAGCATTTGAATGTGCTTTAGCAGAATATTGCGGAGCTAAATATTGTGTAGCAGTTTCAAACGGTACGGCAGCACTGCATCTTGCCTCAATAGTTCTTTTGAACGAAGGTGATAAGGTGTTGACGACACCTAATTCTTTTCTCGCCACATCCAATGCTATTCTTTATTCAGGTGCCAAACCTATTTTTGTCGATATCGCAGAAGATGGCAATATTGATCTTGATTTGTGCGAAAAAGCACTTAAAGAAGATCCTTTAATCAAAGCTATTTATCCTGTGGCATTTAGCGGAAAAATGATTGACCAAAAAAAGTTGAAACACCTTAGAGAGACATTCAAGGTTAAAGTCCTTGAAGACTGTGCGCATGCCATCGGTGCAAAAGATGGTGATATTAAAGCAGCATCCTGTACCAATAGTGATGTATCTATTCTTTCATTTCACCCCGTTAAACATATGACAACGGGTGAAGGCGGTGCCATCACTACAAATTCGCTAGAGATCTATGAAAAACTACTCATGCTTCGTACACATGGTATGGTCAAAACTCCGGAAATGAAACCATGGGAGTATGAGATGCGTGACTTAGGGGTTAATTATCGTATCACAGATATACAGTGTGCACTCGGCCTCTCTCAACTCAAAAAATTGGACCGTTTTATAGCAAGACGTATAGAGATCGCTAAGACCTACGATAAAGCCTTTCAAAACACCAACATCAAACCACTCTACACCTATGATGGAAAGTCATCTTACCACCTCTACGTTGTTCAGGTAGACTTCTCTAAACAGAATATCGATAAAGTAGCACTCTTTAATAAACTTAGAGAAAAAAACATCGGTATACAACTTCACTATATCCCTATCAACAAACAGCCTTATTATAGAGGGCTAGGTTATGGTGGTGAGTCTACCCCTATGATGGATAAATATTATGAAGAGTGCTTTTCATTACCGATGTATCCAAAGATGAGTGATGGAGAACAATCTTATGTGATTGACACTTTGTTTGAGGTATTAAATGAAAAAAATTGATTTTAAAGGGCAGAAGTTGTCAAAACTAAGTTTTGGTACTGTTCAGTTGGGTCTTGATTATGGTATATCAAATATTGTGGGAAAGCCAACACAGGATATGGCAGATGACATCATTGCTTATCTTGTAAATGAGGGTATAAACTGTTTTGATACGGCAGTTGCATATGGTAATAGCGAAGAGGTCTTGGGGCATGCGATAGCAGAGAAAAGTACAGTCAATCTAGTTTCAAAAGTAAAATCAGATTTATTCACTGATAATATAGTAGAAATAGTTAGTGGGTCATTAAAACGACTAAAAACAGACAAGTTATTTGGCCTTCTTTTACATGATGGCGACCTGTTATATAGTTGGGATAAAAAGAAAGATGCAACAGTAACCTTACTGCAAGAACAAGAATTAATCCGTTATTTTGGAGTTTCAATTTATACATCTGATGAATTTGATAAAGCAATTGAAAACTCAACTGTTGATATTATACAACTACCTTTTAACCTATTTGATCAGAGAGCTATTAGGGATAACTGGTTTAAAAGAGCAAAAGAAGCAAATAAATTAATATTTATCCGTTCGGTTTTTCTTCAAGGATTGTTTTTTATGGATATTGATCAATTGACGGGAAACCTCGCTGAAGCAGGCCCTTACTTGAAAGAAATGCATACTATACGTTCAAACCTCAATCTTTCTGTTTCTGAATTTGCATTGGCGTATGTTGATAGCATTGCTACAGATGCAATCATCTTGTTTGGATGTGATACGTTAGAGCAGGCTAAAGAAAATATAAGAAGCTATAACAACCTTCTAACTATAGATCAGGCGACATTAAATATGATTTATGATTCATTTTCAGATATTTCTGGGTTTATAACAAATCCCGGCCAGTGGAGATTGTAATGGAAAGAAAAATTGTAGCTTTTTTACAAGCCAGAACAGATTCTACACGCCTACCCAAAAAAGTCTTGAAAACACTTCTGGATAAACCAATGATCATTCAAGAGCTAATACGTGTAAAGAGATCAAGTATGATCGATAAATTAGTCCTGTTGACAAGTGAAGAGACTAGTGATGATGAGTTGGCAAGCATTGTGTCTGAATATGGTTTTTCTGTTTTTAGAGGTTCAAAAGATAATGTTTTGGAACGATTTTATAAATGCACAGAAGCGTTGAAGTTAAATACAAATGATATTGTTGTTCGACTTACCGGTGACTGCCCTGTACATGATGCAGTTATTATTGATGAGTTAATAAATGCATTTTTAGAATCTGAATTTGATTATATGGCTAATTGTGTCAATCCTATTTATCCTGATGGTTTTGATGTAGAAGTATTTACATTTGAAGCCCTAAAAAAAGCTTATTTTGGTGCAAAAAAACTTTCAGAGAAAGAACATGTTACGCCTTATATAAGAGACAGTGGATTGTTTAAAACAGCAGACTTACAACTAGAATCTATTCATCCAGAATGGAGACTTACTGTAGATGAACCTACCGATTTTACTGTCATTGAAAAAATATACAATTATTTTGGATCTAATGACTTTAATTTTACTGATGTAGTTGCATATATTGAAAATAATCCAAGTATTACAGAGATTAATAGTACAATTAATCGTAATGAGGGTTATTTAAAGTCTTTAGAAAAAGATAAAATATAAAAGGATGTTTAATGGGTAAATCACAAGAACTATATAACAAAGCGAAGAAGTTGATACCTGGTGGGACACAACTACTATCAAAACGACCAGAGATGTTCTTACCAGATTTGTGGCCAGCATATTATAGTAAAGCAAAAGGCTGTCAAATATGGGATTTAGATAACAACCAATATACTGATATGAGCTATATGGGTATAGGTAGTTGTATACTTGGTTATGCAGAGGAAACAGTAAATACTGCTGTTAAAAATGCAATTGATAGTGGAAACATGACAACACTGAATGCTCCTGAAGAAGTAGAGTTGGCTGAGCTGCTATGTGACCTGCATCCATGGGCTGATGAAGTCAGATATGCAAGAAGCGGTGGTGAGTCTATGGCTATTGCTGTTAGAATTGCCAGGGCTAAGACACAAAAAGATGTAGTTCTTTTTTGTGGCTATCATGGCTGGCATGATTGGTATCTTGCTGCTAATCTTGCTGATGATGAAGCATTGGATGGACATCTGATTCCCGGACTTTCCCCCCGTGGTGTTCCTCGCGGACTTAAAGGTACATCTTTCCCTTTTAAATATAATGACGTTGATAGTTTTTTAGCTTTATATGAAGAGCATAAAGACAATATAGCAGCAGTAGTAATGGAGCCGTTACGCAATGTTTATCCTGACAAAGATTTTATTGATGTTATCCACAAAAAGACAAAAGATAATGATGTTGTTCTTATTGTAGATGAGATAACTGCTGGTTGGCGCTTGAATGTAGGTGGTGCACATCTTATCTTGGGAATTCAGCCAGACATCGCAGTATTTGGAAAGGCAATCAGCAATGGTTTTCCTATGGGGGTAATTCTTGGGAAAAAAGAGGTTATGGATGCTGCTCAAGATACATTTATCAGCAGTACTTATTGGACTGACCGTATAGGCTTTGTATCATCACTGGCTACTATTCGTGCATTACAAAAAAATAATGTTGTTGAACACCTTGGGAAGATGGGAAAAAAAGTTCAAGAAGGTTGGATCGAAGCTGCGAGGATACATGGTTTGGATATTTATGTAGATGGCATCTATCCTTTAGGACATTTTGGTTTTAACCATGAAAAAGCGATTCTATTAAAGACTCTCTTTACAAAGTTGATGTTGGAAAAGGGCTTTTTGGCAACGACTGCTTTTTATGCATCTTATGCACAGAAAGAAGATGATGTACAAAGATATTTGAAGGCTGTAAATGAAGTTTTTAGTACATTGGCGGGGTATATTAATGCAAATGATATTGAAACACATTTAGAAACACCTGTTTGCCATAGTGGATTTTCAAGGTTGACATAGACAATGAATATATTGGTTAGAGCAGATTCATCATCTTTTATTGGTACTGGTCATATTATGCGTGATCTGGTATTGATAGAACAGTACCCTAATGCTAATATTGTTTTTGCAACACAGAATTTTCCGGGGAATATTAGCCATAAGATAAAAGATAAAGGTTATGCCATTGAGATATTGAAATCTAATGATATAGAAGAGTTGGATGCTCTTGTAAAGAAGCATGCTAGTGATATGATAGTGATCGATCACTATGGAATTGACTACAACTTTGAAAAAGAATTAAAAGTTAAAAATCCAACATTAAAAATTATGGTATTGGATGATACCTACGAAAAACACTACTGTGATATTTTACTCAATCACAATATCTATGCAGATGAAACAAAATATCAAGGATTGATACCGGAAAACTGTGAGCTTAGATGTGGAGCCAAATTTACGCTGCTTCGTGAAGAGTTTAGAGTAGAGAAAGTAAAAGGACGACAAAATAACATTAACAGGGGAAAGTTGAATGTATTTGTTGCTATGGGTGGAATAGATCATACAAATATTAATATCGATATCCTTGAACTCCTTCGAGAGTTTTCGAATATACATATGCATGTTATTACTACAACGGCAAACCGACATTTGGCTGAACTTAAAGCCTATGTTGCTGATAAATCAAACATAACACTGCATATCAATACTAAACAAATAGCTAAATTGATGAATAAAGCAGATTTTACCATTGTGACCCCCAGTGTAACGATCAATGAGATCTTTTACTTAGGTGTACCATTCATTGCTATCAAGACGGCTGAGAATCAAAGGTTTATGTATGAATATTTAAAAGAAAATAATTTTGCTGCACTTGAACACTTTGACCACACACAACTAAGTCAGAAAATCAGTGAACAAATAGATGAGTTAAAAGTTGCATTGGTAAATTTTATCGATCTGTCACAGGAAGAGAAGAAAATGATTTTGGAGTGGAGAAATCATGAAAGAATTCGTAGGTGGATGTTTACACAGGATATCATAGAGTTAAATGATCATTTGGAATACATTGAATCTCTAAAAGAACGTAAAGATAGACTCTATTTTTTGGTAAAGTGTAATTTAAAACCAATCGGTGTGATAGACTTTACCAAAATAGACCTTGAAAACGGGCATAGTGAGTTTGGTGTCTATTCAAACCCGACTATAAAAGGTGTGGGTCGTATTCTAATGAAGGCTATCTTGAATTATGCATTTTCTGTACTTAAGATTGATAGATTGTTCTCTGAAGTATTTGAAGATAATTATCGTGCTATACAGCTTTATGAACAGTATAATTTTAGTAAGATAAATAGTAAAACCATCAATCGTAGAAATGTAATTGTAATGGAGTTGAAAAATGAAAATAGGTAACTTTGAGCTAAATAGTGATGGAGTATTCATTATTGCAGAACTTAGTGCAAATCATGGTGGTGATATCAATATCGCAAAAGAAACAATCAAAGCAGCCAAAGACATAGGGGCCAATGCGATCAAGCTCCAGACCTATACAGCAGATACTTTGACACTGGATAGCGATAAAGAAGATTTTATTATAAAAGGCGGTACGCTTTGGGATGATAAAAAGCTTTATGATCTTTATAAAGAGGCATATTTGCCATGGGAGTGGCATAAAGAGCTTTTTAGATATGCCAGAGAGATTGGTATCGATATTTTCTCTTCACCTTTTGACAAAACTGCTGTAGATTTCCTGGAACAATTTAATCCATCTGCTTACAAAATAGCTTCTTTCGAGATCACTGACTATGAGCTCATCCGTCACGCAGCATCAAAAGGAAGAGTGATGATCATCTCCACAGGTATTGCAACGATAGATGAAATCCAGGATGCCGTGGATATCTGTAGAAGTGAAGATAATGAAGATATTATTTTGCTAAAATGTACATCTGCCTATCCAGCTTCTTTAGAAGATGCCAACCTTTTAACCATTCCAAATTTAGCTGAAACCTTTGGTGTAATTAGTGGTTTTTCCGACCATACGCTTGGTACAACGGCCCCTATTGTTGCGACAACGCTGGGAGCGAAAGTTATAGAAAAGCATTTTATTTTAGACAGATCTATTGGTGGAGCGGATGCTGATTTCTCATTGGATAAAAAAGAGTTTTCCGAGATGGTAAAAGCAGTTAGAAATACTGAAAAACTCCTGGGTAAAGTTGATTACAGTATGACCGATAAAAAGAGGAAAAGTCGACAATTCTCACGAAGCCTTTATATTACAGAAGATATTAAAGTTGGTGATGTGATTAACGGAAAGAATATTCGCTCCGTCAGACCGGGTTATGGATTACATCCCAAGCATTTAAAAGAGGTTTTGGGGAAGAAGTTTTCTACTAATAGATCAATGGGAACTCCCCTTTCATGGAGAGATATAGACTGATGTTAAAAAAAATCATTTCAAATACGTTTTCAAACTATGTACTGAAATTAGTACAAATTCTTCTAAACCTTATAGCAATTCCGGTATTGATTAACAATGTAGGTAGCGAAGGATTTGGAATTATTCTTTTTGCAAATGTATTAGTTGGCTATTTTAGTGTATTGGATTTGGGTATTTCACAAGGATTAACTAAATTTGTGGCTGAATACACTGCAAAACATAACCTTGAAAGAGTCAAAAGTATCATAAATACTTCACTGTTTTTCTATTTCTTTATTGGATTAATTGTGTTATCCAGTGTTGTTTTAATTGTGCTTTTTGATGGTCTGAAACTATTTAATATTTCAGAAGAAAATTATGATGTTGCCAAAAATATTTTTATGTTAGCAGGAGTTTTAGCACTGTTTGCATGGCCTAAAATAGCAATGGAAGGGGCCTTTAGAGGTATACAGAAGTTTTCTGTACTCAATTTAACTATTGGTATAGGAAGAATTTTTTCTGTTGCTTTAGCTATTTTATTAGCCTTAATGGATACTCCTTTAGAATATATATTCTTGGCATTTAATGCTGATAAAATCATTCTCTTTTTCTGGCAGTATCAGCTGTTGACAAAACATATGAGTTTTTGGAGATTTGAGATGAGTACAGTCAGTATAAAAACATTTCAGATGATTTTTGCATTTAGTGGTTGGATTATGCTGGGACAGATCGCTGTTGTATTGGAATATCAATCAGACCAGTTTATTTTGGCAAGTATGGTTTCTGTTTCTGCAATTGCTACCTACACAATTGTGTTTTTTCTTTTTTTATTGATCCAACAAGTTTCAGGGTTGGCAGCATCGGCTGTTATGCCGGCTGTAGCAGAGACAAAAGCAAGGAATAATCAAGATACTGTAGACTTTTTTGTATTGTATGGTTCAAAATATCATAATCTTCTTTTTGTTCCTATAGTAATTATTTGTTATTATTTGGCAGAGCCATTTATACGTTTATGGGTAGGGGATGAGTATACAGAATATGTTTGGCTTGTACAGGTTTCTGTATTGTTTCAACTTTTCTGGCAATCTAATGCATTTTTAGGGCAGGTATATACTGGTATAGGAAAGTCTAAAAAAACAGGGCTTATTGCGATATTTAGTGGAATATCAAATGTTTTTCTGAGTGTGCTTCTTGTTAACTATTATGGGCTGTCGGGAGTGATCCTGGGAACGCTTTTAGCAGGAGCATTTAGTGTACCGTTAGTATATGTCTATATATTGCCAGATCTCAATTTATCTAGATTGCTTTATTTTAAAAAAATATTTATTGAGACACAAATCCCCCTTTTATTTTTAGGACTGTTGCTTTATCCATTAAGTGGTTATTTTAATGATATTGATAGTTGGGTGGGCTTAATAGCTGTATTTATGGTTTTGTTGGTATTGCTGTATGGTTTCAGTTATGTTTTTATTTTTGAGAAAGCGCATAAAGCAAAACTGATAGCATCGTTATCTTCCAAATATGGACATACCGTATGAGAAGCAAAGTAGCTAATATGCATGACGGTAGAGAATTGTTTCTTGCTTTAACATCTGATGAGTCATTTTGGGATACATCTAAAGAGATAGTCTTTTTGGGGGAGGAAGTGTGTTCATATACCAGTAAATATTATTCACCAGAGAGAGTAGTTTTACCGGAGTTTTGGGAAGATGAAAAACAATTAAACGATTCAATAGAATTTACAAATGCTACATATGAGAATGTATTGCAAAAACTTACTTTATCTTTAAACGAGATTCATGGCTTAGAGAAAAATACTCTTTACTGGAGAAGGATTATAGGATATTTTTTAAGAACTTATGTTGATACAATGTACGATAAATATGTGCGATTGAAATATACCTTGAAGGCTCATCCACATATTGTGGTATGTACGCTTGCGCAGGAGTCATTCTGTACATCTGATAATGCATTTCACTTTGTCCAGGCAGTTAGAGAAAGCGACACACTCAATTTGCAGCTTTTTACACAGATATTAAGTGAATTAGATCATAAAACGATAATTTCAAAACCATACTCTTTTTCTATTATCAAAGATGCTGAAAAAATCCAAAGAGGTAATCAAAAAAACTTTAAACATTTCGTAGTTGAACAAATACAAAAATTTATGAATAGAGGTAAGAAAAGCCAAGTTTCCCTCTATGTTTCACTGTTTAATAACAGGAGTTTGTTGAAAATTGTTTTTGGAACGAAATTCAAATGTTGGCCAATATTTTCTATGGATAGCATAGAACAAAATATCACTATGAATTATGATTTGAGAAATCAAATCTTTTCTATGAATAGTGATAACAGTGAAAATGAATTTGAAAATATTATACTGAAAACGTTAGTAAATGATATGCCAACTGATTTTATCGAAGGTTTTTCAAATATTCGTAATAAAGCTTTGATGAATATAGAATACAATGTACCAAAAGCAATTATAACGGGGATTGGTTTTCTTTGGGAGACTGCTTTCTCCATCTGGGCGGCAGAGTGTGCTGAAAGGGGTTCGGTACTATATGGAATGCAGCATGGGGGGACATACGGTGAAGTGGAATATATCAGTGTTGGAGAGGTCTTTGAGCAATCCCTGACGGATTATTATATAACATGGGGTTGGAAAAAGGATGAGACAACCATTCCTATGCCACCGTCTCGTTTGATTGGACTTGAGAAACAGAACTTTAATAAAAATGAGAATATCTTGTGGGTCACATCAGCTGATTCTAAATATGTTGCATTTATAGGTACTATAGTTTTTGGAAGCAGGTATATCAAATACTTTGAGCATCAAGCAAATCTTTACAATAATCTTTCTCCCAAGCTGAAAGAAAAGATAAGTGTAAGGTTGTATCCTGACGATTTTGGATGGCAACTAAAAGAAAGATGGCTTGATAGAAATAAAGATATACATTTTGCCGATGTCTCAGAACCATTGATGATACAGGCTCAAAAACACAAACTTCTGATTATTGACCATTTTGGAGGAACATCTACTTTGGAATGTTTTCGGTTAAAAATTCCCATGATTATCATTGGGAGCAATAAACTATTTACACTTGATCCTGAAGCAAAAAAATATTATAAACTTCTTGAAGATGCCGGTGTTTTGTTTTTTGATGCATTCCAGGCAGCAGATTCTATCAAGTCTGCATATGATAATATAGATGAATGGTGGAATGATTCTGAAAGACAAAAAGCAATTGGAAAATTTGTTAATCATTTTGCAAAGCCATTCAATAGACCCATAGATGAATGGGTATTATTTATCAATGAGATTGGAAAAAAGTAGATCAAATGAAGCAAAAATTTAATATTATATATTTTAGTGCGTTGGATTTTGGTGGAGCAGATGCTGCACTTGATCTTGTTAAAACGGCTTATACAGAATATTTGGCATGTTTCAAAGATAAGTATGACCTAGCTAAAGGCATAACAATTATTGACTTGGAACCTTCAGAATATCAAACAGTTTCACAGAACTGTAGAAAAGTTACATTGAAAAATCATACAGAAAAATCTCAAATGGAACAATTTTATAAAATTATTGAAGGATTAAAATGAAAGGTATCATATTGGCAGGAGGAAGTGGAACACGGCTTTATCCTATTACCAAAAGTGTGTCAAAACAATTGCTCCCTATCTATGACAAGCCAATGATCTATTACCCATTATCAGTGCTTATGTTGGCTGGAATTAAAGATATACTTATAATTTCAACTCCCCATGATTTATCGCGATTTAAAGAACTTTTAGGGAATGGCAGTGATATTGGAATGTCTTTTAGTTATATTGAGCAACCTTCTCCTGATGGTTTGGCACAGGCATTTATTTTGGGTGAAGAGTTTATAGGTAATGACCGTGTAGCTTTAGTCTTGGGTGACAACATCTATTATGGTCAGGGATTTACTCCTATTCTTAAAAAAGCTGCTGCACAAAAGAATGGAGCTACTGTGTTTGGTTATCGGGTAAAAGACCCTGAACGCTTTGGTGTGGTTGAGTTTGATACAGATAAAAAAGTCATTAGCATTGAAGAAAAACCTAAAAATCCAAAATCAAACTTTGCCGTTACCGGACTTTACTTTTATGATAATGATGTGGTAGAAATTGCCAAAAATGTGCAGCCTTCATACCGTGGTGAGCTGGAAATAACATCTATTAATGAAGCGTATCTTAAAAGAGGTGCACTCAATGTGGAGCTTCTTGGCCGAGGATTTGCATGGCTCGATACAGGAACACATGACTCTTTAATGGATGCAAGCCAGTTTGTGCAGACCATAGAGCATAGACAAGGCTACAAAGTGGCATGTATAGAAGAGATAGCCTTTAGAAACGGATGGATCAATAAAGAGCAGATCTTGAAACTGGCAGAGCCGCTTAAAAAAACCGGATATGGTCAATACCTGCTTGAGATAGCCGAGGAAAGTATGTAATGTTCAAGAACGACAATATAACGATACTTGTAACTGGTTGTGCCGGGTTCATTGGAAGTAACTTTGTACCGTATTTTCTCGACAAATACGCTGAGTACAACCTGCTCAATCTAGACCTGCTGACCTATGCCGGTAACTTGGACAATCTGAAAGAAGTTGAGAATAATCCAAGATACAAATTTATAAAAGGAGATATCTGCAACAGAGAACTTGTAGAGTTCATCTTTAATGAGTACGATATTCAAGGTGTCATTCATTTTGCAGCAGAGTCTCATGTTGACAACTCCATTAAAACCCCTGGGGTTTTCATAGAGACCAATGTCAATGGTACCTTCACACTTTTGGATGTCGCCTATAAACACTGGATGGAGAAGCCATTTAAATACAAAGATAAATACATTCAAAAACTATCAACCATCAACTATCAACCATCAACTGATGAAAACACTCCTCGTTTTCATCATATCTCAACAGATGAAGTCTACGGCACCCTTGACGAAACAGGCCTTTTTACTGAAGAGACCCCTTATGCACCAAACTCGCCATACAGTGCATCCAAAGCAGGCAGCGATATGATCGTGCGAAGCTATGTGGAGACGTATGGAATGAACTGCGTCATCACCAACTGCTCTAATAACTACGGCCCCAAACAACACGATGAAAAGCTCATTCCGACCATCATCAGAAAGGCACTGGCAGGTGAGCCCATACCCATCTACGGTGACGGCAAGAACATCCGAGACTGGCTCTATGTTCTTGACCACTGCAAAGGTGTCGACCTTGTCTACCATACCGGAAAAAAAGGTGAGGTTTACAACATAGGTGGAAGAAATGAAAGAACTAACCTGCAGATCGCAGATACCATCTGTACCATATTGGACGAGAAAGTTCCACCACAAAAAAATCCTTCACTAATTACTAATAACCAATCACTAATCACGTACAAAAGTCTCATCACTTTTGTAGAAGACAGAGCTGGCCATGACCGCCGCTATGCCATTGATGCTACAAAAATTGAAAATGAGCTTGGCTGGAAAGCAGATGAGAATTTTGATACGGGTATAGTTAAGACTATTGAATGGTATTTTGGGAAGTATAGTGATTAACGTAATAAAACCCCATCTTCCTAATAAAGAGAAGTGCAAAAAATATTTTGATAATGTCTATGCCAATGACTATGTGACAAAATATCGAAGCATAGATCACGCTGTATGCCTCTGCCATCACTACTTTGCTCGAGATTTTGAGAATGCTTTAGAAGATTGGGTTAAATTTTTACATTTGGAAAATGAGAAGAAAGAATGAATATACTCCATTTAAGTTCATATGATGATGGCGGAGCTGGATATGCAGCTTACAAAGTACATAAACATTTGAAAGATGCTGGTCATAATACATTGTTCTGTGTTGAAAGAAAAACTATTAAAGATGATGCAATAATTGAAATTAGACCTAGTCTGTTACATAAGCTAAAACGTAAAATATTTAGATTTTTTGAAGATAAACTACTTGATAGTTCGTATTCATTTATTGATAGAGGTCATTATTCGTTAAATTCTATTGAAAAGTTCAAGAAAAATGTAGCCATGAAACCAGATGTAATTGTGATTTATTGGGTTTCTCGTTTTATTAATATGAAGTTTATATATAAACTTCATAAAGAATATAATGTTCCAATATTTTGGTACTTTTTAGATATGGCTCCAATGACAGGCGGATGCCATTATGCACTGGAATGTCAAGGGTACTTTCACAACTGTAAAAATTGTAAGGCCATCAAATCAAAATATTGGAAATTGTCTGAAAAAAATTGGAAGCATAAAAAGAAATATATTGACAAGTCAAAGATTGTTGGTATGACAATATCAAGCTGGACAAAAAAGCAAGCCAAACAATCATCACTTTTTAAAGATGTCCCAATTGAAAGGTTGATTATAGATGTAGATGAAAATATATTTCAACCTATTAATAAAACTGCTTTAAGGAAAAAATATAATTTAAGTGCAGATAAAAAAATTATTTTATTTGGAGCAATGAATTTTAATGATTATAGAAAAGGAATGAACTTTCTATTTGATGCCTTCCAACAGTTAAAGAAGAGTTCCAAAGTAAATATAGAAGAGATCATTCTTGTTTCAATAGGCAATATTAACAATATTGATATTAGCCGAATATCTGGATTCGAGCATGTTAATTTAGGATATTTAAACGGTGAAGAAAAATTAGCTGAAGCATATCAATTAGCTGATATATTTGTTTCTCCTTCTATTGATGATTCGGGACCAATGATGATTAATGAAGCAATTATGTGTGGCACTCCAGTAGTTGCTTTTAAAACAGGGGTCGCTTGTGATCTTGTCATTAATAATAAAACAGGATACTTGGCAGAAATAAAAAATATTGATGACTTTTGTGACGGTATGGCTGCTCTTTTAAATATGAATAAGGTTCAATATGACGAAATGTCCCGTTCATGTCGTATGCTTGGATTGGAACTATATAGTTCAAAAAAACAGCTCGATAAAATATTGGCTATATTTCATAAGTATAGCTATGATTTTAAAGGTGAAGGAGTTCATTCCGGATGAAAAAAGTTTTAATTCTGGGGGTAACTAGTAATATTGGTTATAGGTTTTACACAATGTATCAACACCGGTATGATCTTTATGGAACTTGTCGAAAATTACCTGATTTAAAAATGTTAAATGTATATGAATTGAATAGTTTGAGTAAAGAAAAACTGAGTATGATTATTAACGAAGTAAAACCTGATATAGTCATAAATTGTATTGGTATTGGTTCGATAGATTTTTGCGAGTTGAATAAGGAAATAGCCAAAGAAATAAATTTTGAAGTTGTGAAATTATTGAGAGAGATCGGATATAAGGCAAAGTATATATTTTTTTCATCGGCTAGTATTTATTCGGGATCAGCTAATTTATATAATGAAGAATCTATACCAATGCCTTTGCATTTCTACGGTAAACTGAAAGTTGAAGCAGATCAATATATTAAACAAAAATTTGATGATTATTTGATTTTAAGACCAGCACCAATTATTGGAGTGCAACAATCATTTCAACGAGTAAATCCGGCAACATTTATAATCAGGAAGTTATATCAAAACTTGTCAATTATGTTGGTAAATGATGTATTTTCAAATTTGCTTTTTTTGGATGATTGTATAAAAATTATGGGAGAATTAATAGATTGCGATTCTCAAGGAGATTTTAATTTAGCGGGTAATGAAATAGTTAGTCGTTATGAATTAGGGAAAATGATAGCTAAAGCTATGCATAAAGATAATGGAGTGATTAAGGCATGTGATTCAAATTATTTTAAAAGCCTTGTACCTCGCCCACAAAACTTGATACTTGATAATAAAAAAATAAAATGTGAAATTGGGTATGAACCTTTATCTATTTCATCAGCAATTGAACAAATAGTAAAAGAACAATTAAATGATTTAAGAAAGACTCTAGAGGAGGAGATATGAAGCAGATATATCTATATTGTAATGAGTAATGTAAATCAAAAATATTCTACTACAAAACGTGTACTCAAAGAAAAACCTGATATTTTAAAGATAGGAAGTGATTTGTATAAGACAAGTTTGTTCATTAAAAGTACTGGTAATAAATTTGATGAAGGTGGATTGAGAAAGAAGGGTTATTATAAGCAGTCAAAGCCTGATCTGCCTCTTGTCAGCGTAGTTACAGTTGTTTATAATGGTGAGAAATACTTGGAAGAAACCATTAAGAGTGTTATTGGCCAGTCTTATGATAATGTTGAATACATTATAGTTGACGGTGCTTCAAAAGATACTACCCTTGATATTATTAAAAAGTATGATGAAGTTATAGACTATTGGATTAGTGAACCTGATAAAGGTATTTATGATGCCATGAATAAAGGTATTTCACTTTGTACCGGTGACATTATAAAACTGATCAATGCAGATGACCTTCTGACGGAGGGTTCAGTCTCAAAAGCCGTTCAAGTTTACAATGATCATACAAAAGATCGAGAATTTTTTATCAGCAGTTATCTTGAAATTATGGATGTAGATGGCAAATCAATAGCTATATGGGATGATCAGGGATTTACAAAATACTTTCAAGTTTTTAATCATCCAGGATGGTATGTCCCGACAAGGATTTATAAAAAATATGGATTATACAGTACCGATTTTTCAATTTCAGGAGATTATGAGTATTTTGCAAGACTTATGTCAAACAGAGTTGAGATGGTAATGATAGATGTCCCTTTGGCAAAGTTTCGCAAAGATGGCTCCTCAAGCGGGTTTGCCGGTGTTTTTCAGGTGTATGAGATTAATAAAAAGTATTTTAGTCTTGTGAGGGCAGTATATGTTTTTTTAATGCATGGAGGCATTAAGCTTGCAGGAAAAATAAAAAAGGTGCTTCTGACCCGATGAGAAAAATGCTTTTCTATTTGCTCTGCTTATATGCTTTTTTTGTTCCATTGGAATATTTGTATGTAGTGTTATTCAGTTTTGACAGTCCATTAAAACCATATCGCATTATATTTTTTATGCAGATGCCACTGTTTATGATATTTTTATTTATGAACAAAAGAAAAGTTGTCAAATTTGATAAAATCGATCTTTTGCTTTTAGTGCTCTTTTTATATGGGTTTATAATGGCATTTGTACGTTATTATTTTTTTGATGAAGGTATTATTGGTTATGCAATAAATGATATACAGCTGATTCTATTTGGTTATTTGACCTTTTTGATCTTAAAGCAATTGGAATTAAAAACTGATGAAATAAAAAAAATATTAGTTTTCTTTTTTATTTCGATTATGATAAATTCTTTTTATATCATCTACAATGCATTTGTATTGCATAGTTTTGAAAGGCTGGGCGGGTTTTTCAAAAACCCGAATCAGGCAGCAGAGGCAATAGTAATGGGTATTTTGATTCTCTTGTATTTTGTGGGGAAAAAATCATTTTCAAAATGGTGGCTGGGCCTTCTACCGGTCATGCTTATAGCAATTTTTTTCACTGGTTCAAGAGGGGCTTTAATTGGCTTGCTCATTGCCGGAAGTTATTTTTTGCTTCAAAACAGCAGACGTATGCTTTTTCGATTGTCTGCCGCGGGTATGCTGATTCTGGCATTTGTTTTGCCTTTTAATGCAGCTATGGAGACGTTAGATTTAAATAAGCTCATGAATCGTTTCACTTCGGAAAATATTGAAAGCAGTGGAGGGTCCGGACGTATTGATATTTGGAAAAGTGGGCTCTTGTTAGGAAAAGATACATACTTTACCGGAGTTGGAGCATCGGAATACAGAGCATATCATCATCACTATATACGCAAGATACCTGATGCCTATATTACAGTTCTTAATTATGATTTAGGCTTACACAGTGATTATATGTCGATGCTTGTCGAATATGGTTTTATAGGTTTGTTGTTATATCTATATTTGATATATTTTCTATTTTATAGACTTCATCAGATTAAGAGAGAAAAAGAACTTGATGATTTACCAACCCTTTTTATACTGATTTTCATCTCCATGTTTATTCAGGGTATGTTCCAAGTATCTTATATTTTACCTATGTATTGGTTGTTTATTGGACTTGGGTTCTCGTTGGTAAAAAATAGATACCGATATTCCAAAAAAGATTTATACTCTAAAGGAATTATTAATGCAAATTCATGACCTGTTAAGGAAGGTAGTGAGGTTCTATCGATTAGTCAGAGCTAGTGATGATTTTAAAAAGTTAAAATACGGAAGTAGTTTTATTGTTGGAACAAATTGTTTGATATATCCAAGTCAATTTATTAGTTTTGGAAATAATACGGCAATAGGAAGAGATGTAATTATTTCTACTTCAAAGTCAGGAAGAAGCCCTATTCAAATTGGAGACCATGTGATGATAGCCCAGAGAGTAATGATAATAGGTGGTAATCATGAAATTTCACAGATAGATGTTCCTATGGATACTCAGGGAGAAGGAAAGCAAGGACCAATTACAATAGAAGATGATGTATGGATTGGTGCTGGAAGCATTATATTGACTGGTATAACCATTGGTAAAGGAGCTGTTGTCGGTGCGGGGAGTGTCGTTACAAAGTCAGTAGAGCCTTATAGTATTGTAGCAGGCAACCCGGCTCGGTTGATAGGGAAACGGATATGATGAAGGATATAGTGATAGTCGGAGGCGCCAGGGATTACCATGTAATGGATTGGTATAGAACCGTAAAGGCTTTGGTTTCGGAGCGTAGAGTGATATTATTGACCGATTTGATCGGTGGTGAAGGGTTTGATATCCTGGTCACTCCTGATGATACAGTTAAAAAACTGTTCATTATTGACTGGTTTCTCTTTCGGATACAGAGCAGGAAAGGTGATCTTTGGAGAAATATATTTAAGCTTATTGTATTGCCAATTCAGGTGTTTTTACTAAAACGGTATGCAAAAAAGCATCCTGATTCTGTCTATCATGCGCAACCAATGTATTATATGTTTCTTTGCTGGCTTGCAGGTGTTGAGTTCATAGGTACGCCACAGGGTAGTGAAGTTTTGGTTAGACCGAAAAGGTCAAAACTTTACAAGTATTTTGCAACAAAGGCATTAAATGCAGCCAAGTTTATTACTATTGATTCCCAGTCAATGAAAGATGGTATTAAAGAGTTAAGTGGAAAAGATGCGATGATTATTCAAAATGGAATAGACATTCAAAATATAGCTAAGTATAGAATTGAAAACAAGAATAAGAATATAGTATGTTCCATTCGGGGCATGACAGAACTATATAGAATAAAAAATATATTAGAGGCAAGAAACAGCAGTAATACTATGTATCCGATAACTTTTATATACCCTTTTCAAGATCAAATATATAGAAATGAAATAGATGCTTTATTTCAAACTGACGATAAAGATCTGGGGAGGCTGGGGAAAGAGGATATGTATAAATTGCTTGCTTCTGCAAAGTTGGTTATTTCCATTCCTAAAAGTGATTCATCACCAAGAAGTGTATATGAATCTATTTTCTCAGGGGCGTGTGTTGCCGTTACATATAATCCCTGGATAGATATTTTACCAGTGTGTATGAAAAAAAGAGTATTTATTGTTGATTTGGAGGATAACAATTGGTTTGACAATGCAATAAAATATGCCAATAGCATATCGAAAAGACCATATGTTCCATCAGAAGAAGCTATGGAAATGTTTGATGAAAAAAGAACAATGAGGAAAGCTATTGAGCTTTTATATTAAAATGGGGAGAGAAAATGAGTGAAAGAAAATACCAAATATGTACAAACTGTGTAATGGATACGACCGACAGTAAAATAATTTTTGATGAGAACGGAATGTGCGATCACTGCCAGACGTTTTACCATGAGATCCAGCCAAATTGGCATCCGAATGAAGAGGGTTGGAAAGAGATAACAAAAATTGCCGAGAACATTAAAAAAGAGGGTGAAGGCAAAGACTTTGACTGTATCATCGGGATGAGTGGGGGAATAGACAGCTCTTACCTTGTGTACCTGGCTACAGAAAAATTGGGCTTAAGACCATTGGTCTTTCATGTCGATGCGGGGTGGAACTCTGACACTGCCGTACATAACATAGAACGGATAGTCGATAAGCTGGACCTGGATCTTTATACGGAAGTGATAGATTGGGAAGAGATGAAAGATCTTCAGTTAGCATACTTTAAAGCAGGGGTATCGAACACTGACACACCTCAGGACCATGCTTTTTTTGCTACCATGTACAAGTTTGCCGAGCAGTACGATGTCAAATATATATTGACGGGTGGAAACTACTCTACTGAATGCATCCGAAACCCTTTGGAATGGATGTACTATCAGTCAGACTCCATTCAGCTGCGGGACATACATAAAAAATTTGGTACGCGTCCATTAAAGAATTTTCCGGTGACAAACATACTTTGGCATAAAGTATATCTGCCGTATATCAAGAAGATCAAACTCATAAGACCGCTTGACTATATGCCTTACCATAAAGAAGAAGCAACACAGTTTCTAGTGGATAATTTTGGTTATCAGCGTTACGCACAAAAGCATTTTGAATCACGGTTTACCAAATTTTACGAATCGTACTGGCTGCCGAAAAAATTTGGCTACGACACGAGAAAAGTCCAGTACTCCAGCCTAATCGTTACCGGACAGATGACAAGAGAAGAAGCATTGGTAAAGTTGAAAAATCCTGCCTATGATGAAGAGACCATTAATCAGGATTTCGAATATATCGCTACCAAGCTGGGGATCACTGTCAATGAATTGCAAAGCTATATGGATGCACCTAATAAAACCTATAAAGATTATAGAAATCAGATGGCGATATATGATATAGGTGCGAAAGTAATGCGAATGTTGGGTCTGGAGCGTGGAGGAAAGCGATGATAGCGATCGTTGACTATGGAGTAGGAAATATTAAAGCATTTGCCAATATTTATAAAAACTTGAATATCCCTTTTAAAGTGGCAAAATCCGAAGATGATCTGGAAGATGCAACCAAGATCATCTTACCCGGAGTCGGGTCGTTTGACCATGTGATGCAAAGTCTTAATGGTTCAGGTATGAGGGAAAAACTGGATAAACTTGTGTTGGACAAAAAACTGCCTGTTCTTGGTATTTGTGTCGGTCTTCAAATGTTGGCAAAGTCAAGTGACGAAGGAGAACTCGAGGGGTTAGGTTGGATAGATGCTCATGTTAGAAAGTTTGATGAGTCAAAACTGACAAAAACAACACCGCTTCCTCATATGGGATGGAACAGTATTAAAATAGTAAAAGATAATGCACTTTTGAAGGATCTGGATACAGAAGCACGGTTCTATTTTTTACATTCGTATTTTATAGAATGTAAGAATGAGAATGTAGTCGCTGCCACAGCAAGCTACAGTGAAACATTTACAAGCATGGTGCATCAAGACAATATTTACGGGATTCAACCGCATCCAGAGAAAAGCCATAAAAATGGTATTACATTACTTAAAAACTTTGGAGAACTCTAATGCTTTATCCAAGAATCATTCCATGCCTTTTGGTGCACAATAAAGGGCTTGTTAAAACCATTAAGTTTAAAGAGGGCAAATATGTCGGTGATCCTATCAATGCAGTGAAGATATTTAATGAAAAAGAGGTTGATGAACTGATGGTCTTGGACATCGACGCAACAGTAGAGGGGTGTGAACCCGACTATAAGATGATAGAAAACCTTGCCGTTGAGTGTAGGATGCCTTTGTGTTATGGAGGAGGGATAAAAACTGCCGAGCAAGCTGAAAAGATATTTAGCCTTGGTGTGGAAAAGATAGCTATCAGCTCTGCAGTAATCGATAATCCATCTATAGTAAAAGAGTTGGCACAAAAAGTAGGAACACAAAGTGTTGTTGTAGTCCTCGATGTTAAAAAGAAGATGTTTGGCGGATATGAAGTTGTGACTCATAACGCAACAAGGAAAACAGGGATTGACCCGGTGAAATTTACTAAAGAGTTGGAAGCGTTAGGTATTGGAGAGATTGTAATAAACTCTGTAGATAATGACGGCATAATGAAAGGTTATGATTTTAACATTATCGACAAAGTCAAAGAGATCGTTACAGTACCCATGACCGTACTTGGTGGAGCCGGTTCGTTGGATGATATGGGACAGGTAATAAAACGGCATGGAATTATCAGTGTTGCTGCGGGAAGCTTGTTTGTGTTTAAAGGGAAGTATAAAGCTGTTTTGATTAATTATCCGAAGCATGATGAAAAAGAAAAACTAATAAATGAAAATTACAAGGGAATAGAATGAAACAACTAATACAAAGCTTTAAAACAGGAGAACTTGGACTTTTTGATGTCCCCGCTCCGATCTGCCAGGAAAATGGTGCCTTGGTGCAAACAACAGTGAGTCTAGTGAGTGCAGGTACAGAGAAGATGTTGGTGGACTTTGCTAAGAAGTCGATGTTGGCAAAAGCTAAAGATAGACCTGACCTTGTAAAACAAGTTGTGGACAAGATGAAAAAAGAGGGTGTTAAAAACACACTTGAAAAAGTGTTTACTAAACTCGATACACCAATACCTCTTGGGTACTCTGCTGCCGGTCAAGTGATAGAAGTCGGTTCTAACATGAGTGGACTCAATGTAGGTGACAGAGTTGCTTGTGGTGGTGCTGGGTATGCAAACCATGCTGAGATCAATTATGTGCCTAAGAACCTGATGGTCAAAATACCTGACGAAGTGGATGACATCGATGCTTCGTTTGTCACTGTAGGGGCTATTGCACTTCAAGGTGTGCGCCAGACAGAACCAAAACTTGGTGAGAGAGTGGCGGTTATAGGACTTGGACTGCTTGGACAACTTACTGTTCAGCTTCTTAAAGCCAACGGCTGTAAAGTCATCGGTTCTGATGTTGACCCAGACAAGATAGCATTGGCTAAAAAATTGGGTGCTGACGAGACTTGTCATGCAGGAGATCTCATAGCCAAAGCCAATGAATTTTCTAACGGACATGGAGTAGATGCAGTCATCATCGCGGCTTCGACATCATCTAACCAACCTGTCATCGATGCAGCTGAGATCTCTCGTATGCGTGGTAGAGTCGTGTTCCTTGGTATGGTAGGAATGGACATTCCTCGTAACGACTACTACAAAAAAGAGATCGACCTGCGTTTGTCTATGGCCTATGGACCGGGACGTTATGACCCTGAGTATGAAGAGAAAGGACATGATTACCCCTTTGACCTGGTACGCTGGACAGAACAGCGTAACTTTGAAGCCTTTTTGGGACTCATAGAAGAGGGGAAGATCACCCCTAAAGAGCTCATCACCCATAGTTACGGCTTCGATGATGCCATGACCGCTTACGATCTGCTCGAAGGCAAGATACAGGAGAAGTACCTCGGTATTGTCTTGAAGTATAAAAAGGACATCAACCTCGACGAACACAAGATCGTTCAGCGCAGTGACAAGGCTGTGAGTGCTGACAAAGTCAATGTTGGGCTTATCGGTGCGGGGAACTTTACCAAATCTGTCATCTTACCGAATATGCAAAAAGTCGGTGGCTATGAACTGGTTGGTCTTTGTACAGCTACAGGAGTTAGCGCCCAAGGGACAGGTAAGAAGTATGACTTTAAGTACATCACGACAGACAGTGACGAGATCTTTAAAAACACTGAGATCAACTCTGTCTTTGTGACAACACAACACAATGACCACGCCCTAAAAGTCATCAAAGCTATGGAGAACCAAAAACATTGTTTTGTAGAGAAACCACTCTGCATCTATGAAGAGGAGCTTGAAGCCATTAAAGAAGCATATAACGGAAAATCCATCTTGCAGGTGGGCTTTAACCGACGTTTCTCACCAATGGTAGAGAAGATGAAAGTCAAACTTAACGGACCGGCCTCCATTAACTACCGTGTTAATGCCGGGATCATTCCTAAAGATATCTGGATACAGGACAGGACCATCGGCGGTGGGCGCATCATCGGTGAAGTGTGTCACTTCATCGATACCTGCTCTTACCTTGTAGATTCCGAAGTGGTGTCTGTGTATGCCGCAACGGTACAAAAAGATGACCAGTCTATCCCTGATGAGGACAACGTCAACATCACGTTGAAATATGCAAATGGAAGCACCGCGATCATTTCCTACTATGCCTATGGCGATACCTCTATGCCCAAAGAGCATATAGAGGCTTTTTGCAATGGAGTGAGCATGCAGATGACAGACTTCAGAGAACTCATCATCTACAGTGGCGGAAAGAAAGAGAAGATTAAAAGTGCTAATCAAGACAAAGGTTTCATGGGAGAGTTCAAAGCCTTTAAAGAATCTGTACAGAATGGGAGACCGGCGATACCATTTGAGAGCATCTATAATACGACGAAGACGACATTTAAGATCTTGGAATCGATTAGAAGAGGGAATGTAGAACAAGTTTAATGAAAAAGTTTATAAGACTCTTTAATACCGTTAAATACCTAAAGAGTATTCAGGTTTTTTATAGATTGTATTATTTCACACGAAGACGATGGAGAAATTTTAGAGGATTTCAGTACCCGTTGGCAATACCTGCGAATTCGGCAGCATTGATAATGGAACAATCAATACCAAGCTATAGTTCGATTGAGGAGAAAAGGTTTACTTTTTTAAATCTTTCTCATACTTTTGAACATAATATAGACTGGAATTTTTCGGAGTATGGGAAACTTTGGACTTATAATCTTACATATTTTGACTATTTGCAGCAAGATGATATGAACAAAGAGAGAGGTGTAGCACTGATCTATGAGTTTATAGATCAATCTACTTTGGTCAAAGATGGACTGGAACCCTTCCCCATCTCACTTCGTGGTATTAATTGGATAAAGTTCCTTACCCAGCATAACATCCGGGATCAAAAGATAGACGACAGTCTTTATGCCCAGTATATGATACTGTTGGATAATCTAGAGTACCATCTTCTGGGGAACCATCTACTTGAAAATGGTTTTTCTCTGTTTTTTGCTGCCTACTACTTTCAGGATAAAAAATTTTACGTAAAAGCCAAAGAGATATTACTTGCGGAATTGGAAGAACAAATACTCGATGACGGAGCACATTTCGAACTAAGCCCTATGTATCATCAGATCATACTGTTTAGAGTTTTGGATTGTTTGAACCTTCTTCAGAACAATCAGTGGATGGTTGATAGTCGATTGTTGATAGAGTTTTTGGTGGCTAAAGCTGTGAAAATGTTGGGATGGCTGAACGCCATAACCTTTGAAAATGGGGAGATCCCGTTGTTTAATGACAGTACTTACGATATCGCTCCCACTACAGAACAACTTAATTATTATGCAAAATTACTTGGTATTGACCATCAACCATCAACCGTCAACCCTCAACTAAACGAAAGTGGTTACCGAAAGATAACAAAGCAAAATTATGAAATGACCATCGATGTTGGTCCCATCGGTCCAGACTATATTCCAGGGCATGCTCACGCTGATACATTTAATTTTGAATTACAGATAAATGGTAAGCCGTTGATTGTTGATACCGGACTCTCAACTTATGAAACCAATGCAAGACGAACAGAAGAACGTGCTACATCTGCACATAATACCGTTGAGATTCTGGACAGCAACAGTAGTGAAGTCTGGGCCGGCTTTAGAGTGGCTGATCGTGCTTACGTTACTATAGAACAAGAGAGTGACAATAGGATCGTTGCAAGTCATGACGGCTACCAGAAGAAGTTTGGCATAATCCATACGAGAGAGTGGCAGTTTGAAGAGGATAAGATCGTTATAAAAGATACCCTGAACAAACCCGTAAAAGCGGTTGTCAGGCTTCATTTTCATCCCAGTGTAACGGAAGAGATGATACATGAACGAATTCAAAATTCAAAATTCAAAATTCAAAATTATAAATACGCTCCTGAGTTCAACAAGCTTGTTGATGCTAAAGTAGTTGAGATAGAATTTGAAAAAGAGTTGGAGATAGAGATACGACTATGAACAATAAAATATTATTTATAACCGACAACTTTCCACCAGAAGTGAATGCGCCTGCAACAAGAACATATGAACATTGCCAGGAATGGATAAAAAAAGGAGTAGAAGTAACTGTCATTACATGTGCACCTAATTTCCCTCATGGGAAAGTTTATGATAGATATAAGAATAGACTGTATCAAAAAGAAAATATGGATGGTATAGAAGTGATACGTGTCTGGAGTTACATTACTTCCAACAGCGGATTTGCAAAAAGAGTCTTTGACTATGTTAGTTTTGCGTTTATGGCATTTTGGGTCGGACTTTTTCAAAAATATGATGTCATAGTTGCTACCTCACCACAGTTCTTTACTACATGGACAGCCTGGGCTCTTTCTAAGATACAAAGAAAACCATGGATATTTGAATTACGTGATCTCTGGCCTGAGTCCATTAAAACTGTTGGAGCAATGGAACAGGGAAAAATCATTGATATTTTGGAGAAAATAGAACTCGGACTTTACCGGGATGCTGATAAAGTCGTGCCTGTAACAGATGCTTTTAAAACCAATCTCATAAACCGTGGCATAGATGCTTACAAAATAGAAGTAGTTACAAATGGTTCAAATATGGAAATGTTTTCTCCAAGAGATAAAGATATTTCATTACTGAAAGAGTTGGAATTGGAAGATAAATTTATTGTCGGGTATATCGGGACACATGGAATGGCTCACAGTTTGGATTTCATTGTTCGGTCTATCGCAAACATCAAAGATGAGAATATTCATTTTCTTTTTATAGGAGATGGAGCAATGAAAAGTATGATAGTGGATTTGGTAAAAGAACTCAAACTAAACAATATTACCTTTTTGGCACCGGTTTCCAAAGAAGAAGTGCCAAAGTATCTCTCAATTGTAGATGTTTCTCTTGCACCATTGAAAAAAGAAGATAATTTCAAGACAGTTATCCCTTCTAAAATATTTGAAGCTTCTGCTATGCAAAAACCGACATTGCTGGGTGTAGAAGGACAGGCACAGGAGATTATAGAAAAATATGATGCAGGAATTTGTTTTGAACCAGAGAATGAAGAAGATTTTATTAAAAAACTGACAGAGCTACGTGATAAAAAAAGATATAAAAAGTTAGAAAAAGGCTGTGAGATGCTAGCTCAGGATTTTGATAGAAAAAGATTGGCAGAGAAAATGCTCAATGTTATTTTGCAGGTGATTAGAGATTGGTAACTAGCGGTCAGTTACTTTTTAAGTAATGAAATATTTTTTGATCAGCAGATAGGGTCTGACAAGATAATAGGCCCAAGAAAACTCTTTGGGAAGATCGATATGCCAGTATTCATTGAATGAGGGTTTAAGTATGACCTTGTGTAAGTATTTTATTTGCTCTTTTGTGCCGGGAAAAAGTTTGAGCATGGCAGCAGTTTTGGCAAAAGTACTTTTTGGAGTTTTCCAGCTTTGCAGAACAAATTCTGAAAGTGGTTCGACCTGCGGATACTGTACGATCTCATTATGGATACTTTTTGGTAATGGTGTATGAAACAAAAAGACACTTAGTGAAAGTCCAAGATAGACCATTTTCTCAAAATTGTTTTCTTTTGCCTTTTGAATGATAATCTCCCAGTTGACCTTATGTTTCCGTATCAGCAGATCGATATCTTTGATCCATTCTACCCGTTCCCAAAGATGCTTTGAACCGTGTATACAGAGGTAATAGAGTAAGTTTTCATTTGAAAAAGTAGAGATATCATGACCGTTTAGTTTCACTGTTTGGGTCTCTTTCCAAAAATTTTCAAGGTTTACCTGCATAGGATAGTCTTCATCCAAAAATGACCAGTGCATTTCAAAATGTACACCTTTTTGTTTGTGAATGAACCCCATATCGTGTGCGTATTTGATCCAGACTTTCTCTTGAATAGGTGTGAGTGTTAATAAGCGTTTATACCCATAGGCTTTTAGAAGGGAATCGATTTTGTATATATTTTCTTTTCTTGTGAGTACATCTAGATCGCTATACTGCCGCAGTGTAATATCTTCATACACCATCTGTGCCAGTGCAGGGCCTTTGAAGGCAAGGGCTTCGATGGAATTCTTTCTGAGTAAATCCATAATTTTAATAAGTTCGCTTGTCATTAACATATTTCTTTGAACTATTGACATATAGTATGGCTTAAGCTCAGAGAGAAAAGTGTTGAGCGTTGAGCGTTGAGCGTTGAGAGAATCGCTTTGCGATAGGTTTTTGATGGTTTTGTAGACCAATGGTAGAATGCCATGGCGGGATGCCATGGAAGTGATAGTGGATAGTGATAGTGATGGTGTGGAGAGGTAAGAAAGGATGAACTCTGTGTCTTCTTCTGAGGGATCTGTCTGGCAGCAGGCGATGAGAAACTTGATCTCGTTGAAGATCAGTTCCGAGTGCACCCCAAGGGCATTTCCTGTTGGGGCAATGTTGAGTTTTTTTAGTTGTTGGTTGATAGAAGGCTTTGTATTATTTGGCATAGGGTATTATAGCAGTATAGTGATTAGTGATAGTGGATAGTGGATAGTGGATAGTGGATAGTGATAGTGGTAGTGACAGTTGATAGTTGGTAGTTGGTAGTGATGGTGATGGTAGAGAGTGATAAAGGGAAGTGATAGTTGGTAGTGATAGTTGGTAGTGATAGCGGTGAGTGATAGTGGATAGTGGTAGTGGATAGTGGTAGTGATAGTTGCTAGTTGGTAGTGATAGTGATGGTGGGGAGTGATGGTGATGGTGGGATGCTCCGTATCAGTTATATATGAAGGTGCTTTTGTAGAAAGGGTTGTTTGGCATTTAAAAAACGGTGTCTATTTCTTGGTCCTTAAGAGAGATAAAGATATAATCAACTATTAAATCTTTAAAAAAGGATGAGGAATGAAAAAGAGAGTATTTGCTGCATTGGCAGTAGCAGCGTGGAGCAGTTTTGCAGTTGCCGGCGGAGATATGCTAAACAGTAAAGAGGTAGAGCCTGCAGTGGCTTTACCTGTAGTCATAGATGAGCCTGCAGATGAGAGCGGCTTTTATGCCGGACTTGCTTTGAGTGCGCTCAGCGCACGTGACGCTTCTGTTTCAATGGATCTTTTCAGCGGCCAGGATGGGCAGGACAGGCTGGGGAATGTTACGCTGCAGGCAGGGTACAACTTCAACACCTATATGGCACTGGAAGGCAGATATACGACTTCAGTTTCCCAGGAGGACCGTGTAGAGATGGAGGGCTGGAGCCTTTTTGTCAAACCGCAGTATCCTCTCGATGAGTCGTTCAGTATCTATGCGCTCCTTGGCTTTGGGAATGTGACTCTGAATGGTGTGAACGGCATCAATATAGATGTGGACGATACCGGGTTCCAATGGGGGGTCGGCATGAGTTATCTGATTATGGAAGACCTCTCTCTCTTTACTGACTATACTTCTCTCGGAAACGATATGGACGGTTTCTACGACGGGGCATCCAAGGCGGATGCGGATGCCGTTACTGTCGGTGTGACATACAGCTTCTAGGCATAGAAGGCTAAAGCCTGCCTGGGGGGATGAACCTGCTCTTGGAGCAGTTTTTGTCTAAAACCGTGTTAACATACAATAACAATCTAAACTTTTTATAACACTAAACTGAACATATAAGGGTATTTATATTTATGAGTAATGAACATCCTATCGACGAAGATGAGATAGACATCAAAGAGCTCTTTCGTACCATATACCGCTATAAAGTGATGATCCTCTTCTTTGTCCTGCTCTTTGGTGCTGCCAGTGCATATATCGCCTACTTTAAACCTAATGTTTATCAGGCATCCTCTACTGTAGAAGTGGGACTGCAGAAGCGCGGATACGGCAGCAATGACATTTTGAGTATGGCGATGGATCCGGGTGTGATGACCCCCGATACGGAGATCGAGATTATCAAGTCCCGCTTTCTTGCCAAAAAAGCGCTGGAGAAGGTCGACTTCAGCCACCGCTACTTTACGACACGTAACTTTAGAGAGATAGAACTCTATAAAGCCTCCCCGTTCCAGGTAGGGATGCTGAAGGGGTTTGAGGTGCCTTTCACCCTTTACGGCGTCGATGAGAAAAGCTACCGCCTTGTTGTAGAGGGAGCCGAAGATGAGAAGGGGAGGGAGTGGAGATACGACAAGGTCCTGCCGTACGGAAAAGAGATCGTCACCGAACACTTTCACCTCAATGTCGTGCGCAATGCTCCGCTTACAGATGAATCCTACCACTTTGTTGTCTACGAAGAGAACCTGCCGGTGGGAAAGGTTGGGGTGACACAGACCTCCAAGTTCTCCACGATACTGAAGATCTCCTATGAGGACAATGTACCTCTGCGTGCACAGGAGTATACCAATGCACTGGCCGAGGCCTATATACAGCAGAGTATAGAGAAGAAGACCAAAGAGGCGACACGCAAACTCGACTTCATTGACAAACAGCTCAAGAAGATCACGGAGAACCTCAAAAGCTCCGCAGTGAAGATAGAAGAGTTCAAGAAAGGCACCAATACCGTTAGTCTCAGCTCCAAGGCGGAGATCATCATCCGGCAGATGAGCGAGGCGGAAGCGAAGCTTGAGGAGATCTCCATGGAGAGTGAACTGCTCAACAGCCTCTACAAAAAGATCAAAAAAGGGAAACACCTCGAATCACTCTCTGTGGTAGGCATAGGCAGCGGGAATGCTGCACTGGCCGAGCAGGTCAAGGCACTCCAGGAGGCGATCTTGAAGAAGAAGATCCTTCGTGAGGACTATACGGAGATGTACCCGGGTGTGATCAAGCTGCGCAAGCAGATCGCCTATCTGAAAAAGAACATCATCGAGACGATCGATAACCTCAGAAGCAGTATGAATGAGAAGAAGCAGCTGCTTGAAAAGTCCATTGCCAAGTACCAGAAGAGCCTGAATGTACTCCCCGCGGATGAGAGAATGTACGGGCAGCTGCAGCGCAAGTTTGCCGTCAATGAGAAGATCTACTCCTACCTGCTGGAGAAACGTTCGGAAACGGCGATCATCAAAGCCTCTACCGTCAGCAGGAACAGGATCATCGATACGGCACTGCTCCCGGAAAAACCGGTCAAGCCAAAGCGCAAGCTTATTGTGCTTGTCGGACTGATCTTGGGGCTGGTAGCGGGGATCGCCCTTGCCTTCCTGAGAAACTTCCTGGATGACAGGATCAAGACCGAAGAGGATATCAAGCATCTGACGAAAGCGCCGATTCTGGGGTTCATCCCGCATATGAAAGAGGACAATAACAAGCTCAAAGTACTCATCTCGCCCAAATCAGCTGTTGCCGAGTCGTTCAGGAACCTGCGTACCAACCTGCAGTTCATGGTACGCAAGGACCGCTCCCATGTCATCGCCGTAACATCGACCATCAGCGGCGAAGGGAAGACGACCGTCTGTGTCAACCTCGCGGCGATCATGAGCATCGCCAACAAAAAGGCGATCGTCCTGAATCTCGATATGCGTAAACCGACACTGCATGAGAAGTTCGGCCTCTCCAACCAGCAGGGAATGAGCACGCTGCTTTCAGGCAGTACTACCCTTGGAAGTGTCATACAGAAGACAGAATATGAGAACCTCGATGTCATTACATCAGGTCCCGTACCGCCAAACCCGAGTGAACTCATTCAGAGTGAACTGATGGAGAAGGTCATTGAAAAACTGCGCGAAGCCTACGATGTGATCATACTCGATACACCGCCCATAGGGCTGGTCACCGATGCGAGGACCCTGATGCATATGGCAGATACCAGCATCTATATACTGCGTACCGGGTATTCGAAAAAAGGGTTTGTACAGAGCATCAATGAACTCTCTGTCCTGAGAGAGATACACGGTCTGGGCATACTGCTCAATGATGTGAAGATCGACAAACACGGGTACGGATACGGTTATGGCTATGGGTACGGTTACTATGAGGAAGAGAGTAAATGATCTTCTCCTTTTTCAGAAAAGGGAAAAAGAAGAGCAGGTGCGGGCCCCAACTTCGGGTGGACATCCATTCGCACCTGATACCCGGCATCGATGACGGCTCCCAAAGTATGGAGGAGAGCCTGAAGCTGCTGCGCGGGCTTGAGGCGCTTGGCTATGAAAAGGTCATTACCACACCCCACATCATGTCCGACAGTTACCCCAACAGCGCCGAGAGTATACTCACCGGGCTTGAAGCCTTGAGAAGTGCAGCTGCCAAAGAGGGCATTGCCCTGCATATCGAGGCAGCAGCAGAGTACTACCTCGATGAGCACTTCTATGACGAGATGAAAAAAGAGCAGATACTGACGATAGCGGGGAAGTATGTGCTTTTTGAAAGCTCCTATATCTCCAAACCGCTTCAAATGGAGGAGATGATCTTTGCCATCGGAGAAGCAGGGTATGAGCCGATGATGGCGCATCCGGAACGCTGCCGCTACATCAGAGAACCCGAAAAGGAGTACCGGCGCTTTAAAGAGCTGGGGGTACATTTTCAGGTAAACCTGAACTCCTTTGGCGGACACTACGGCAAGAGTGCAAAGTATCTGGCGAACTATCTGAGCGAAGCGGGGATGATAGACTTTCTTGGTTCGGACGTACACCATCAAAAGCATGTTGATACACTCCATGAGGTCTTTCATTCTGAAGCCTACCGCAAGATCTTTGAACATAATACGATCAAAAATGATACCCTCTGATAAGAATTCATTTGATTTGTGATATCATAAAAAAACAAAAACAAGGAGTTGGAATATGTTGACGGGAAAAAGTATAGCAGCGGTTCTTTTGGCTTTTTTGCTCGCAGGGTGCGGAAGCGACTCTGACTACAGACTGCTGCAGACAGAACATGCGGTCGAAAACCACAAAGTCACCGATAGGAGCATAGAGTACCGTATTCTGCCGCAGGACAGACTGGCGGTTGTACTCTACAAAGACCCGAATCAGGAAAACATGGTAAGCGCAGGTGAACTTGGACAGAGAATGACCAGTAAAGGGATACTTGTAGATACGGCAGGGAACATCACACTTCCTCTTATCGGAAAGGTAAAAGTAGCAGGCTTGAGCCAGACACAGGCTGCGGACAGGATCACAAAGCGCTACAAAAAGTACCTGAACACCCCTTCGGTCTACCTGGAAGTGCTCAATAAACGTATTTTGGTACTCGGAGAGGTCAGGAAGCCGGGTGTGATAGAACTGGACAAAGAGAAGATGACGCTCTTTGAGGCCCTGGCACATGCGGGAGACCTGACAGACTCTGCTGTACGGGACAATGTGATCATTCTCTCCAACGATACGCACGGTATGCATATCAGACGTGTGGACCTGACACACTTTGACACGATGACCTATGCCAGTCTGATGCTCAGACCCAATGACATTGTCTATGTGCAGCCAAACAACTGGAAAGAGTTTAAGATCGCATCGGACAACTTCACGGCACCGTTCGAGACGATCAGCAAGGTCGCTTCGCCGTTTGTGACACTGAAGTACCTGGACAACTGATGCGTACGTGACGGGGAGAGCCGGGTGGCTCTCCCCCGATCAGGATTTGGGAGGGACCCTCTTCATGATGGCAAACCAGTCTCTCTTAAAATGTTTTCTGATGTAGGCTTCATGATGAGGGACCGTGCAGGCCGAACAGTTCTGATGCAGCGCCTCTTTGCTTTCAAATACACTTCCATCCTCTGAATCGATACTGCAGTAGCTGTAGAGCGTTTTGCCCTCTCTTTCCCTGAAGCCCGAGTCGTCGAACCTGAAGTTGGGACAGGCGCAGAGATAGCAGTTGAGCAGATCTGTCTCATGGCATTTCCGGTTCTCTTTGTAGAGAGGACAGAAGTCCGGTTCGTGTATGACCATATTTTCAAAACGGAAATACGCTATGACCTCTTCATCACTCATATGCGTAAGCTTCTCCATGATCTTCCGATGCTTCTCTCCATGTTGTCTAAACCAGCTGCTGTAACCCACGTTCGATCCTTATAAATTCGAGATAGTCTATCTTTGCTTTTGAAAGACCAAGCAGATAGAGTATTTTTTGCAGTGTTCCGGCATGGGAACAGATGAGTATCTCTTTATCGTGAGGCAATTCTGCCATAAAATGCCTGATACGCCGTTCAAAAGCAGATGCACTCTCAGCACAGACATAGGCGTGCCATCTCTCCTCCTCTTTTAAAAGTGAAGCATCATAGTCCTGAAGACGGCAGATCTCATCGAAACTCTTTCCCTCTATATGGGCTTTGAAGCGCACTTCTCGAAGCCTCTTCTCAATGGAGTACTCCTTTATGCCCATCAGCTCAAGTGTCTGTGTACAGCGTACCAGATCGGAACTGTAGACAAGATCGAACTTCTGTCTCTGCAGCAGAGAGATCTTCTCTTTTTTAAAAAGGGAGGGCTCGATGGAGAGGTCGGTCCATCCGTTATACCGTCCCTGGTCTCTTGGGTGCAGCGCAGCATGGCGCAGAAGGGTCAGAGCCACAGCAGGGCTCCTGCAGCAAAAAGTACTGTCTCCGTACTCTCCAGCGTTGTGCCAATGACATCACCGTTGATAAAACCGAGTTTCCGCTTTATGGCGGCAGCTGTGAGATAAGAGAGCAGAAGCCCCATGAAAAGCAGAACAATAAAGTGCATGCCTGCTGTCAGGAGACCGGCCAGTGTAAAGAGTATAAGTGCAGACCATAGATAGGCAGAGGTGAGGGCATGCTTGAGCTGTGTCAGAAATGAAGATCTGAATCTCTGCGTGTAAAAAAGCACCAGGAGCGCCATGCGGCTGACCGTCAGTATGGCAATGAACTCGGCAAAAAGATGGTGCATCAGCAAAAAAACAGTACCGGAGCCCTTGAGCAGTACAACAGTGATGCCCCAGAGCACTCCCATCGCCCCTGCGGCAGGATCTTTGATGACCTCATAGGCATCTTTTCCGGAATGGGAGGCATAGAGGGCATCTGCTACATCGATGACCGCTTCGGTGTGTATAAAGCCGTAAAAGACCATATAGGCTGCGGCAGAGAGTACAGTCCCGTACCATCCGAGTGTTTCAAGCAGATGAAAGAGTCCGACGGTCAGAAGACCCAGGACGATGCCCACAAGCGGGAAGAAGAGAAGCATCGCCCCCAGTACCTCCTTTGAAGCCAGGTCATCACTGCTTTTAAACCGTACAGGCAGTATGGAAAAGTAGGAGAAAGCAAATTTTAAACCTAAATAGAGATTTCGCACAAGGCCTCCTTCAGTCTCAGCAGTGCCTGCATATCTTTGACTGCTATCCTCAGATAGCGCTCATCGAGAAATTCGAAGTTCGAACAGTCGCGCACCATGATCCTGTACGGGGTAAGCTTTGACTGGAAGGCCGCTGCACTCATCTGCCTCAATTTTACCATAACAAAGTTGGCACAGGAGGGAAATACTTTCTCTATGGCAGGATGCGCTTCCAGCATACGGACCAGGTACTCCCTGTGCGCTTCGTTTGCGCTTTGTGACCTCTGTGCAAATGTGCTGTCCCTGAGTGCCGACTGCAGATAGAGGCTGTCAAACCGTGAGAGCTTCCAGAGGGGTTCTCTGCGGTGGATCTCCTCTATATTTTCTGCTGAGGAGATAAGCGCGCCTATACGGATACCTGCGGCAGCGTAGAACTTTGTCATGGACTTGAGAACATAGAGCCGTCTGCAGCTTTTCAGATGGGAAAGCGCAGAGCCGGCAGCAGCAAAGTCCAGGAACGACTCATCTATCAGAACGGTACACTCCTTCTCCCTCCAGCGCTCCATGAGTTCCTTCAGGAGGTAGCAGCTTCCGTCCGGAGTAGAAGGGTTGACGAAGACTACCAGTGACCTGGGCCGGACCTCTGCATAGAGATCTTCGAAGCGGTGAATGTGATCGATGGCATATCCATGGGCCTTTGCAGCTTTCTGGTACTCCAGGTAGAGTGGCGCATAGAGGGTGGTATGTTTCAGACCGAGCAGTCTGTAAAGCGCATAGATGGCTGAAGTCGCACCGTTGAAAAGTTCGATATTGGAAACATCCACACCGTAAAGCGCCGCAATGTCACTCTGCAGTGCGCTGTAGTCGGGATAGGGTGCCGTATCGATACTGTTGAAATCGATATCGAGCTCCGGTTTGATGAAATTGATATTGGAGGAGAGGTCGATGACTTCATCTACCCTGCATCCATTCTCCTGTGCGAACCGGTAGATATCTCCTCCGTGTCCGTTCTCTCTCATATCATACGCTCCAGTCTCTTTAACAGGATACGATAGTCACGCCCTCCGGCATATCGTACAGCGGCATAATAGAGCAGTGCATACCTGATGTAGGCTCTGAATGCAAACGCATCCATTCCGGAGCCGTAGTATTCCAAAAGCGTCTCTGTCTTCTCTTCGTTAAGCGATGCTCCTTCAAAACACCAGCCTGCAGCGACAACTGCCAGATCGAAATGGAAATCCCCCAGGCATATATCGGAGAGATCATAGACACCGCTCAGTCTGCCCTCTGTGAACTTGCAGTTGTCAGGGAAGAGGTCTCCGTGGATGATCCCATCTTTTTTCAGGACCAGGTCACTCTCTTTGAAGTGCTGAAGCAGGAGAGGGTACCCGGTCTCTGCGATCAGCGCTTCAAGCTCTTGCCTCTGAAACCTCTTGGTGCAGGATATCTTGATGTTTTGGCTTTGTGCATGAAATGCTTTGAGAAAAAGAGCGATCTGACTGATATGCCGGAGAGTCGGCTTATCTATGCTCTCTCCGGCTATCTGTGTGTAGACAATAGCCTGGCGGCCTTTGAGGAGAAACCTCTCTACTACCCTGGGAAGAGGCAGACCGCTGATGCCTGAAAGCAGATCGGTCTCATTCTCTATCATCGATAGAGGCGTCTCTTTTTCAAAAAGTTTCAGCACATAGAGATCGTCCAAAAGATAGACGGTCGCCATCACGCCGTTCTCGGTGGGAATGAGCCGGTAACGCCGGTATCTCTTGGGCAGTTCAGCGTGTGTTATGGAGGTTCTTATACCCATATGAGCGCTCCTAAGAGTAGAATAAAAAAGATATCGAATCGTTGTTGAAAGGAGAGTGCATGGCGGATATCTTCAGTCGTGATGGTCTCTCTCCCCTCTCCAAAACAGGGTTTGGGTCTTATTTTTCCAAAATAGGAGGCGGCTCCTCCCACCCGTATGCCCAGAGAGAAGGCCATAGCCGAGATCGGGTATCCTGCATTCGGACTGTCGTGATCTCTTCCCTGGCGGAATACTTTAAAGAGGAGGCCGGGTGCCTCTGCCAACGCACCGCCCAATACTGTGATCATAACAGCCGTAATGCGGGCAGGTATGTAGTTTGCCGCATCATCGAGCCTTGCAGCAAATTTGCCGAACCTCTCATACCTCTCATTTCTGTACCCCACCATAGAGTCGAGGGTGTTGACGGCCTTATAGACAAATGCACCGGGCAGTCCAAAGAGCAGCAGGTAGAAGAGTGGCGCAACGACACCGTCCGAGAGATTTTCGGCATAGGTTTCAATGGCCGCTTTGTTGATATCGGAACGGTTGAGAGATCCTGTATCTCGGCTGACAAGATAGCGGATGCTCTGAGGGTCGTCAATGACGCCCTTGACAGAATCGAAGAGCATTTTGGAGGCGATGGAGGTCGATCCTATTGTGCCCATAAGGATCGAAGTGATGAGTGTCGGGTAGTGGCTGCCAAGAGAGAGGAGAAGGGATTGGAGAAGATAGGAGATTGCCGCGACTATTGAAATGAGAGATATGCCAAGCCATGCACCCCGGATGACACTCTCTTTATAAAAGTGTTTTTCAAACCATTTGATGTAGTCACCCATCAGCACGACCGGATGGCGGACAAAGCGGAATTCGCCGACGGTGCGGTCAACAAGGTAGGCGATGAGAGCGGTTTCAGCGTACACTTTGTATGATCCTCTCTGCATCCAGATGCCTCTTCATCTTTTTTACAAACCTCTCAATGGTCTCTCTCTCGTAGTGCTTAAACCACGCATCTGCAAAAAGTCCGTGTGAAAAGGTACCGTAGACTTTACCGTTCCTGTATTCGGAAGGGTAGGCGGCAGAAGTACCATGGTGTATCTCATACTTTTCTCCGTTCCGCTTCAGTATCTTCTCTTTTTGGAAGTGTATCTCTCCCTCTATGAAGCCGAGCGCTGCCGCGGAAGCAGGCTTTTGCACCTCTATGCAGTGCTCATCCACGATGCGCTCGAACATCATCTGGTAGCCGCCGCAGATTCCGACAAGGTTGATCCTGCCCTCCCTGTAGTGTTGTTGAAGCTGGGCGAAGAGACCTCTCTCTTTAAGCCATGTCAGATCCTGCATCACAAGCTTGGAGCCGGGCAGGATGATACATTCAAATCCTGAGAGATCCACATTGGTTCTGATGAACTCCAGGCAGATATCGGGATTGGCCAGCAGTGGTTCAAAGTCGGTGTAGTTACTCATCGCAGGGTAGGCGATGACGGCAATGCGCCGCAGGGCTCTGCTGCACTCCTGTGTATAGTTCATCAGGCTTTGCGAGTCCTCGAACCCAAGGTTGAAAGGAGTGTAGGGAAGTACACCCAGTACAGGGATGCCGAATTCATTTTCGATGATCTCTATGCCTTTGTCAAAGAGGCTCAGATCACCTCTGAACTTGTTGATGATAACCCCGGCGACATTCTCTCTGAGTTGTTCCGGAAGCAGGTGGTAAACGCCGTAAACAGAAGCAAAAACCCCGCCTTTTTCGATGTCTGCTACAAGAATGATACGGGTATTGAAGCGGGTTGCGATGAAGATATTGGAGAGATCCTTGTCCATCAGGTTCAGCTCTACCGGACTGCCCGCACCTTCTGCAATGACCACATCGTAACGCGCATCCAGGTACTCAAATGCCTCCTGGACAATGGGTTTGAGCGTATCAAGATCGCGGTAGTACTCTCTGACATCTTTGGAGGCTGCCGTTTTGCCGCCAACAATGAGCGAGGCAGATGAACCGCGTCCCGATTTGAGCAGTACGGGGTTGTTGTGCCAGGAGGTGGGTACGCTGAGCGCTTTTGCCTGAAAGTACTGTGCTATGGCAATTTCGCTGCCGTCATCTGCTACATGAGCGTTGTTGGAGACATTTTGGGCCTTGAAGGGGGCAACGCTGCAGCCGGCTTCCTGCAGCAGCCGCCCGACAAGCCATGTAACGGTACTTTTACCCGCATCGCTGGAGGTGCCGAAAATAGAGATGTTATGCATTATTTTAACCTTCTCTCCAGTCCAAGTTTTACCTCGTAGACCTCGTCGCAGAGCGCTGCCAGCCTCTGTCCTGTAGTGCCCGATCTGTCTACATATTTTCGGCTCTGTGCATCCATGGGGATCACCCCGGAGCCCACATCGTTAAGTACAAAAACAATGTTCGCCTCCAGCTTTGCCAAAGCATTTATCCGGGCAGATATCGTCTCTTCGCTCTCATGGAGTGTATTGAGTATCCACATACTCATGCAGTCGATGAGGTAGGTACCGTCACCTTTGATGACCTCGTCAAGCCTGACGCTCTCTTCGATGGTCGTAAAAGACTCCTTTCTCTGCAGCTGGTGTTTTGTGATACGCTCAGCCATTTCACTGTCGCCATAGCTGTTGTCGTAGGTAGCGATGTAGCAGGGTTTTCGACTGCCTGCAAGCGCAAGTGCTTTTTGCTCAGCTACCCGGCTTTTACCGGATTTCTGACCGCCGTAATAGAGAACTTTCATACCAGGAACCCCTCTGTCTGCCGGGTGATCTCTTCGTGTGTTAATCCGTTCAGGAACCCGTACATCAAAGCTCCGCCGGCTCCAACACCCTCCTTGGCCTCACCCTTGTCATACAGCTTCAAGGCAGGATGATGGCTCAATGAGAAGTCAAAGTCCGCATAGTAGGCGTTGACAGGGAACTCCAGCATCTCCAGCAGGGCTTTGATGTCAGAGTTCCTGTCTTTGGCTACCCATTTGGTGGTGCAAAGCATGATATGCCCGAATGAGGCATGCTGCATATGGGGTACAGAGTGCCGGTATCTGTTGTTTCGCAGCGCTTTTATGACGGAGTTGGCTACAAGCAGTACGGCTGCCATCTGGGTACCGCCTGCAAGTATAACAGGGAAACGTCCGTTGACACCCAGTATAAATCCGGCATTGAAGAGGAGCATGTTGTCAGATACAGAGCCCAGGATATCAAAGATATCGGTGCTGCCTTTTGCATTGGTAAGCGCTTTGGTAATGGTCTTCTCCCGTATGGTGTCGGGTACCTCTTTGAAGCTTGAAGAGAAAAGCGCTTTGGCATCGTAGCCCAAAGCCAGTGCCGCTGTCGCGGCGGTAGTGGTACCGGAGGGGACGGATTCACCGAGAATGAGGTAGTCATCCCGAAGTCGGTAGCTCTCTCCGAAGGCATAGCCCTTTTCAAAGACCGCTTTGGCATCGATACCCGCGCCTTTGGCGATGCTTTTGCTTGGAGCAATGCCAAAGCGGTGCAGTCTGCCTTTGAACCTGGGAGGGGTTTTGAGCCCAAGATCGAGTGCTTCTATGCGTCCGAAGGGGTGCAGCAGATGGACTGCCCGGCTGATAAGAGCAGGGGTGGGGATACCTTTTTGGGTTTCAGGCAGTTTTTTGAGGCTTTTGAGTTTTCCGCGTGAGAGAAACTCTGCATCGAGCGTGGGGGTCAGGTGCATCAGTCCCGGCAGTCCTGCCTGGGAGATGCCTTTGATCTTCGCTGTTGCGGTATTGCTCAGAGCGAGCATAAAGGTGGCTTTTTTGTCTATGAGGGGCTGAAGAGAGCTTTTGTCTCCTGTAATGACCTCAATGGCACTGTGCGATCCTCTTTGTCCGGAGCTCTCTATGTGCAGAACGGTTTGTCTCTTTTTTTTCGCTTCCTGCCACTTTTTGGTCTTGAGTTCCGGTTCATTGAGAAATCTTTTGACCTTGCCGACACAGAGGTAGCCGACAAGCTCATAGGCTTCTCCCAGTCCGAGCAGTCTGCGTACTTTTCCGGGACTGAGGATGCTGACCCAGCCGATACCGATATTCATGGCACGTGCCATCAGCCACATATTCTGTATGGCAGCTGCGACACTGTAGCGTCCGGTGTCCGGCTGGGATGTCTGTCCGAGGATACTTCCTCCCTGGTGGTGGTAGAAAACAGCAATATGCACAGAAGTCTCTTTCAGTGCTTCAAGTTTCAGTTTTTTGTACAAAGGGCGGTGTTTGAACTTTTTTTTACTCTTTTTGTAGGTTCGTTTAAAGTTCTCATAGACGGCATCCCGGATCTTGCTGTCTCGGATGACGACAAATTTCCATGGCTGTGAATAACCTACCGACGGCGCATGCATGGCAGCTTCAAGGATGGTGTCGATCTCTTCGCGGCTGACCGCTTCGCTGGTAAAGAGATTGCCTCTGACATCACGTCTGGCCCTGATGACTGCTTCGAGCGTTCGGGCATCCTGGAAAGAGAAACGTTTCATGACCTTCCTTTATTTTGATAGTACAGGCTGAGCTGTTGGAACTGCAAGGCCGTCATGAGGACCTTCTTGCAAGCAAAAGATAGATAAAGAAGGGTGCCCCGATAAAGGAGGTCACCACACCAATGGGGATATCTGATGCCGTACCGAGATTACGCGCTATGAGATCGGAGAGCACCAGAAAGAGACCACCGTAGAAAAATACCTGCAAAATAAGCGTGTCGGCACTCTGACGGTAGAGCTCTTTGACAATATGGGGAATGATGAGCCCTACAAATCCGATAGGACCGGTTATGCTCACTGCAACCCCTACGGCGAACGAAACGAGGAAAAGCAGCATATAGCTGCTCTTTTTGACATTGATCCCTTTGAGGTAAGCGAACTCATAAGAGACAAGCAGCAGTTTGAGTGTATGGCGGTACCGATAGATGCCCGGCAGCAGAACGAGGGATGTGAAAACAAGCGTGAGAATCTCTTTAAAACCGACTGTGTCCAGACTCCCCATCGTAAAACGCATGATCTCGTAACTCTCCTGAAGCGAGGAGATATAGTACATAACCATCAGTGCAGCGGCATAGAAGAATGAAAGGGCAATACCCACCAGCAGCAGGGTGTTGGGATCATAGCCTTTAAACCTTGCGGCAATGGCAAAGAGGATAATGACCGTCAGCATCGCACCGGCAAAAGCAAAGAAGGGGCTGAACGTGCCCAGGCCGAGTATGATGGCGATGGCGGTAAAGAGTGTTGCGCCAGAGGCAACCCCCAGTGTGAAGGGGGTACTCATGGGATTGCGGAAGACCACTTGAAAGATGAGCCCGCCGAGTGAGAGGATCCCTCCTGCAAAAAAGGCCAGCAGTACACGGGGAAGGCGTATCTCGAAAAAGACCTGATGCTCCATACTCGCACCATCGGCAAGTTTATTCAGAGGGAGGTCGATCTGTCCGAAAAAAGGTGCGGATATCAGCAGCAGGAGCGAGCTTAAAAAAAGTATTTTTTTCATAGTGCTGTCACCACATGTGTGCCGATGTTCCGAACGGCACCGTCATAGAGCCGGTCAAGATGCGACTGTTCAAAGAACTCACTGCTTCTGCCGTGAAATGCCACCTCTCCCTCATGCAGATAGAGAATATCAAATCCCAAACGGTAGGCCAGATCGAGGTTGTGGGTAATGATGAGCTTGCTTGGCAGGGTTCTCTCCTCTTTGAGCAGTGCAAAAAGCAAGCGCATACGGACAGGGTCGAGGTTGGCAGTAGGTTCGTCGAAGATCGTATAGTCTGCCCCGTGCAGGAGGGCGGAAGCGGTCAGAAGCAGTTGTGATTCCCCTGAGCTGAGCAGTCTGCACGGTTTGCCTTTAAGGTGTGCAATGCCTACACGCTCCAGTACCGCATCGATGGTCAGGTTTCGGTTAAAATGCGAAAGTGCCAGGAAATCCTCTACCGGAAGATAGCTATCGTAGATCTCCAGTTTGGGAGGGATATAGTTGATGATCCCGGCTCGTTTCTCTCCATAGACTTTGGAGGGAATGATATCGTCAACACGTACTGCTTCGGAAGGTATAAGTCCGCAAAGGACTTTGGCAAGGGTGCTCTTTCCTACCCCGTTGGCACCAAGAATGACAAGGTGTTTCCCTTTTTCCAATGAGAAAGAGATCCCGCTGAGGATGGCGTCGGTATAGTTACTGATCTGCAGCGGCATGGAGGATCGCTTTGAAATCATTGAGAAAAAGTACAAGACGGTCACTGGGAATGCCCGCGTACTCCTTGTCAATGATGTAAATGTCTCTGTTCCGGGCTGCGGTAACAGGCAGTTTCAGCCATGGATCGATAAGCTCTTGCTTTGTCACTCCCCGTGCTTTCATCCCGTGTGCAAGCAGAATAACAATGTCGGGGTTGGCAGCAATGATGTTTTCCCGGTTGAGTATGGGCTGTCCTTTGCGGTTTGAGTGCAGGGCATTGGTATTGCCCGAAGCATTGATGATGTCATCAAGGTAAAGATTCTGTCCTGCGACAAAGATCTGCTTGACCAGTTGTGTGTTATGCCCTATGACAATCAGTATCTTTCTGTCCGAAACGATACCCTTGGTCTCTTTCAGCGCACGGTCGATATCGGCTACAATGTTGTTGGCTCTCTCCTCCTTTTGCAGTACTCTTCCAAGCGCTAAAACAGCTTCTGTGATATGCGGCAGTCTGTCGATTCGGATGATCCGGGTCCTGATGCCGAGCTTTTGCAGTTTTTGGGCCAGTTTTGCATTGTTCTGCTGCATGATGACCAGTGTCGGTCTGAGTGCAATGATCTTTTCAAGATCAGGGGAGAAATAGCCGCCTACTTTAGGAACACTCCCGGAAGCCTCCGGGTAGGTGGCGTAAGTGGTGTTGCCCACGACCTGATTGCCCGCTCCAAGGGCATAGACGATCTCGTTGATGGCAGGTGAGAGGGTAACAATGCGCTCCTGCGCGAAGGCAGAAAAAGCAAGTGAAAGTAACACCATCCAAAATTTCATATGTACCCCTTTAAAAGGAAGGTATAAGACCTGCCCCTGTAATTTGACTCTCTGCTCCTGGCTGCCTGCGCTTTACGGTCTATCTAGATTTTTCCTCTTACCCCGATGTAGAAGGCTCTGGGGCTTGTTGCATAGCCATAAACAGTTTGGTAGTATTTGTCACCGAGATTCTCGATTTTACCATAAACCTGAACGTTCTCTGTGACCTGATAGTCCGCTGTCACATTGAATAGAGTATATTTTCCTGTCTGGGCACCCTGATTGTCTGCCCGGTCATAACGTTCTCCGATGTATTGGGCATCTGCCCCGATGTGCAGTTTTTCAATACCGTAGTAGTCTACAGCAAGGTTGAAGGTCTCTTTTGCACGTCTTGCCAGTGCTTTTCCGTCATTGTCCTCCGCGCTGATGAGTCGTGTATAGTTGGTGTTGAACAGTATACCGTCAAAGATCTCTTTTTCATAGGCAAGTTCGATACCGTCGATCTTTGAAGTTCCGGCTATATTCTCATAACCTCCACCGATCCAGTTTCCGTTTGCATCATACTGGCTTACATACTGGATCATATCATCGATCTTATTGTTAAAGTATGTCACTTTGAAATCTTTATATGCCACAGTGACATCATAACTCTTGATACTTTCAGGTGTCAAGTCTGCATTACCGCTGAACGGATCATAGAGGTTGTACATAGTAGGTACATTGTAGGCTGTACCGTAATTGAATGAGGTGACCAGTCCCTGAATATGTTCATGGATATGTTTGATACCTATCTTTCCGGTTATTTCATTGTCAAAGTCACTGTATCTGTCGTAGCGTAGAGACTCGGTCAGTATGGTCGTTCCGCCCATTACACCCTCAAGGGTATTGGTATTGGTTGCAAAAAAACCGGTAGAATCATAAGATTTGTTCAGGCTGTTCTCATGGCTGTACTCTTTTGTATCAAGACCGACAAGTATGAAGTCCTTTGTTCCGTAACCGATTTTGGAGTTGACCCCGAACTCATCGATGCTGCCGTCAAAGTGCTGGCTGTATGTCGCATCTGGGTAGGTACGGCTGAAGTCGGAGCGTTGTGCGTATATATTGAGCTCGTTGAAGCTGTCAATGTGGTTGAAGTTCATTTTTGTGAACTTGTAGGTACTTTCGAGTCTGTAGTCACCATCGGGGTTGAAAGAGTAGGTAGAGAAATCAAAAGGATCCGCATCACCTTTCCCCTCTATGCGTGTATGCAGGAGGTCCACCTTGTTGGCTGCATTGAAGCTGAAGCCGGCCTGTATGTTCAGTGTTTTGTTTCTATACTCATCGTCTTCATACTGGTCGATATCTTCACCATAAGGAGCTACCGTGGTAAATCCGTCCGTATCGACAATGTTGTAGCTGAGTTTGAGGTAGTAGTTCTCAGCTGCAGTAGAGAGTGTGGCACCGTATTTCCAGGTATTGAAACTTCCGCGTTCGATGTGTGCAGAGGCGTGTGTACCCGGTTGTGCCTTTTTGGTGATAATATTGATCACACCGGCACTGGCATCTGCTCCCCATATACCGGACTGTGCCCCTTTGACCACTTCGATCTGTGCAATGTCATCGATCATCAGATCGGCAAAGGGTGCACCGCCAAGAGATGTCGGATCATTGTAGCGTACGCCGTCGATGAGTACGAGGGTATACTTGCTGCTCATACCGCGAAGGAAAAGAGAAGTGCTTTTCCCGATGCCGCCGTTGCTCACATAGGATACACCGGCAATAGAGCCAAGTACCTGTGCTACAGTGGTATAGCCTCGGGCTTCGATCTCCTCTGCTGTGATCACATCGACGTTGGAAGTGACTTCATCAAGACTCTGTGCCGTTTGTGTAGCTGTGGTGACAATGATCTCTCCGAGATCTTCCTGTGCGAATGTGTGTGTGGTTAAAAGCAGAGCCGGTATCAGGCTGAGTGTAATGTTTTTTTTCATGTCTGTTTTCCTGTTTTGTTTTAATGATTGGTCTTCGTGTTCCCATGTGTAACGCGGTAATAAAGTTATCTATGCATTACCGGGTTACTCATGGGAACAGCTTGAATATTTTACTCGTTCCCATACTCTGCATGGGAATGCATAGATACATTATAGATCCAAATCCAATATATATTAGAGGTGCCCTTAAAGTACGCATTCCTACGGAGAGCGCGGGAACGAGAGAAACGGTTCAGATGAATTTATGCAGAGAGAACCGGCGGAGCGGTTTTGCGAGGCAGGGGGGAGTATGCCAGTTTGTGGTACTGATAGCTGCTGTCAAGACGGCAGAGTCTGTGCAGTGTCGAGTACATGGCGATGATGGCAAGGGAAAAGTACCTTCTGGTATAGCCTCGTAAGTGTTTCATGCGCGGATTTTACACTATTTTAAATAAAAACGAGTATAATCACCCATCATTTTTATCATTATATTCAGGAGTATTTTATATGGCAATAGAGACATTGACATCAACAGAAGAGTTTAAAAAACTGGTAGCGGAGACGACTTCACAGAAGGGGTACAGAGAGCCGGTTGCATTTGGTATTGCCAGAGTGGACAGAGGACAGAAGAATGCGGAGAAAGTACTTCAGGCAAGCTTCCCCCTGATCAACTGGAAAGAGAACTTCGGTTCGGCAGCAGTATTCATCAAGGCACTTCAGGAGGCTAAGTGTGATGTTGATTTCAGCGGCAGTGAGTTTGTAGCGACTATCAATGACAACTTTGTAGCCAATGCGATGGCTGCATTTGCACCCTATGCAGCAGAAGCGACAGGTGATGCACACAGAAATGTGCAGGTGATCAAAGCACTGGCAAACATGGAAGATATTGGTAAAGACTACCGCATTGTATTCCTTTTTGAAGATGCGGCACCTCAGAGTGTAGAAGCGGTCTATCTCAAGCTTTATGCTCTTTCTCTGAGAAAAGCAGAGCTTAGAAAAGTCAATCTCAACGGTGCATTCGGTATTCTCTCCAATGTGGCATGGGTAGGCAACACACCGTATGAACTGGAGTGGCTGCGAGAAAATGAGATCGAGATGAAACTGAACGGTACCTATCCGGCAGTCGACTCTGTAGACAAGTTCCCGAGATTCCTTCAGCACATCATTCCTGATGACAATACGCGTATCCTTGATGCATCCAAAGTACGTATGGGAGCACAGCTTGCAGCCGGTACGACAGTGATGCCGGGAGCCTCCTACATCAACTTCAATGCCGGAACGCTCGGACCGGTCATGGTTGAAGGACGTATCTCATCTTCGGCGATCGTGGGCAGCGGTTCGGATGTCGGAGGGGGTGCGAGTATCCTCGGTGTCCTTTCCGGAACGGACGGCAATCCTATCAGCATCGGAGAGAATACCCTGCTTGGTGCCAACTCGGTAACAGGTCTGCCGGTAGGTGACGGATGTATTGTGGATGCGGGTGTAACGATCCTTGCAGGAACGAAGATCAAGATCTCACCTGAAGAGCTGGAGAAGATCAAAGCAGCGAATCCGGATGCAGAACTTGAAGAGAAAACAACTTTCAAGGGAGAAGAGCTCCAGGGGCTCAACGGTATCCACTACAGACAGAACTCACTGACCGGTGAGACCATTGCACGCAGAAGTACGCGTGAAGTAAAGCTTAATGCCGACCTCCATTAACATGTAGGGGTCGATCTTGTGTCGACCCTTGAGAAAGATAATATCTTCCCATACGGAGATTAAATATGAACGATGAAGATAAAAAGCTTTTAAAACAGGTCACCCTCCTTGGTATACTCAAAAAGCATAAAGGTGAAGGGCTGGATGATGTTATCGGGATGCTGATCGACTCTGGCAGCTACTCGCAGAGTGAAGCAAAAAAGCTTGTGAAAGAGCTCAAACGTGAAGGGCTTATTAACTCCATGGGCAACCTGACGATGAAGGGGCATGCCAGGGCCAAAGAGGCTGAAGCAAAGTTCAAACAGTAAGAAGGGACACATATGAATGCAGATGATATAGATATTCTGAAGAAGGTGACGCTTCTTGGTATTATGAACAAAAAGCCTGATGAGACACTGAAAGATATCCAGGTGATGCTGGTGGCAACAGGTATGTACAATATGAAAGAGGCAAAGCAGATCTTCAAGCAGCTGAAGGCGGAAAAGTACCTGATGGACGGGCAGCTGACCCTGAAAGGGCTGACAGGTGCGAAGGAAGCGGAAGCACTTTTCAAGCAGTGAAAAGTGTAGTGGTAGTTGCGAGTGATAGAGGGCGCTTCGCGCTGGATTCAGCGTTGAGCGTTCAGCGTTCAGGATGCGTGTGGCACAGTGATAGAGACGCTTTGCTTAGTGATAGTTGATAGTGATAGTGATAGTGATAGTGGGGAGTGATAGTTTTTAGTGATAGTGATAGTGGGGAGTGATAGTGACAGTTGGTAGGGGGTGTATAAAATTTTTATCACTATCTACTATCACTTTCGATGAAAGGAGAAGTGATGCGTGTAGATAAATGGCTCAGTGCGGTGAATGTGGTCAAGCGCAGGACCATTGCGACCGATATGCTCAAGAGCGGGGTGGTCTATGTCAACGGGCAAAAGGCAAAGGCTTCGAAGGATGTGAAGGTCGGAGACAGGATCACGATCGAGTATCTGAAAGGACCGAGATCGTATGAGGTGCTTCAGATACCGATGACCAAGACGATCCCGAAGAGTCAGAAAGAGGAGTATGTGAAAGAACTTTGAGAGTTCTTTCGCATACAGTGATAGTAGCTAGTGATAGTGATGGTGGAGAGTGATAGTGAGAGTGAGGAAGAATGAACATCAAAGAACAATTCGAAAGACTGTTTAACAACGAGATGGAAGAAACAGAGGCGCGTCAGTTCCTCATTGACCTTTATGAAAAAGGAGAGAGCGGAGAAGATATCGCCGCAGCGGCTTCGGTGATGCGCGAGCACTCTGTAAAGCTTCCTCTCTCTGATGAACTCAGAGCAAAAGCGATCGATGTAGTCGGTACGGGCGGAGACAGAAGCGGTTCGTTCAACATCTCTACCACCGTTTCCCTCCTGCTTGCTTCCATGGGGTGTGTGGTAGCCAAGCACGGGAACCGTTCCATTACTTCCAATTCGGGTTCAGCAGATGTGCTGGAAGCACTGGGTATCAATCTGAACCTTCCTGTGGAGGCACAGATCAGAATGCTTGAAGAGACAGGTTTCGCATTTATCTTTGCCATGAACCATCATCCTGCCATGAAACATATCATGCCGGTGAGAAAGTCGATAGAGCACCGTACCATCTTCAATATTCTGGGACCGCTTACCAACCCTGCCGGAGCAGGAAAATATCTGCTTGGCGTGTTCGATCCGGACTTTATAAAACGCATGGCTGAAGCGCTTCTGGAACTTGATACAGAGCGTGCATTCGTGGTCAGCAGCCATGACGGGATGGATGAGATCTCCCTGGCATGCAGCAGCTCTTTTGCCTATGTAGAGAACGGACGCATTCTGGAAGGGGAGATAGACCCTGCTGCCTTTGGCTTCTCAAAAGCGCCCAAAGAGGAGATACTCGGAGGGGATGCGCAACATAATGCACAGATCACCAGAGAGATCCTCTCCGGTGTGGAGCAGGGCCCGAAACGTGACATTGTTCTGCTTAATGCTGCCTATGCGCTTTTTGCCGATGGCAGTGTACGGGACATTCAGGAAGCGGTAGAAAAGGCAAAAGATGCCATAGCCAGCGGTAAAGCTGCAGCGCATCTGCAGAAGGTGGCGGATGTGAGCCAGTCATTGGTGATCGCGTAGGGGATCGGTCTTGTGCCGACCGGGGCAGGCATAAAACCTGCCCCTACATACATCAACAAGAATAAGAATGGCTGAAACAAGCCAAAAACTCAGGTAGGGTACCCACAAGGGAGACCTCTGCAGATATTCATAAGTAGGAACAAAATGAGTAAAGAGATAAGAGCATCCCTGTCGGAACTTGACAAAGTAGTCAGTTACCTGGAAGAGACACTTCCTGCCAATGCGATCGTATTCCTCAGAGGAGATCTTGCTGCGGGCAAGACCACGCTGACCCAGGCCATAGCCAAAGCCAGGGGTGTGGAAGGGGAAGTGACCTCTCCGACCTTCTCTTTGCAGCACTGTTACGGTGAAGACCTCTGCCACTACGATCTTTACCGTCTGGAGCATGAGGAGTTCATGCAGATGGGGCTTTTTGAAGAGTTTGAGAAGCCGGGATGGCATATGGTCGAGTGGGGAAGCGATGCACTCAAAGCATTCTTAGAAGGGGTTGGTTATAATGTGGCCATTGTAGAGATCACTCCCCATGATCAGAGAAGAATATACAGGATAGAAACCTAATGCACACACTTGAAGCCAGAAGTCTCTCCAAAACCATCAAAAAGACCAAGATCGTCCATGATATCTCACTCAAGGTAAAAAGCAAAGAGATCGTCGGCCTGTTGGGGCCGAACGGTGCAGGTAAGACCACTTCTTTCTATATGGTATGCGGATTGACCGGAGTGACTGAAGGAGAGGTGTTCCTGGACGGGGAGAACATTACAGCACTGCCTCTGAGCAGACGTGCACAGATGGGGATAGGATATCTTCCCCAGGAGTCGAGTATCTTCAAGGACCTGACGGTAGAGGAGAATCTGCTTATTGCCGCAGAAGCACTGCGCCTGCCTGAAGAGACGGTTCAGCCCCGTATTGAGAAACTTTTGGAGATCTTCAATATAGAACCGATACGTGCACGCATGGGTATTCGCCTGAGCGGAGGTGAGCGACGGCGTGTGGAGATCGCACGGGCACTGGTGGGAGAGCCGAAATTCCTGCTGCTTGATGAACCTTTCGCCGGTGTCGATCCTATTGCCGTACTTGACATTCAAAATATCATTCGCCAACTGGTGGAGCTGGATATGGGTATACTGATCACAGATCACAACGTGCGTGAAACACTGGGAATATGTAACCGTGCCTATGTGATGCGAAGCGGGGAGATGCTTGCTTCGGGCAGCAGTGACGAGATCGCCAATGATGAAAATGTCCGCAGGTACTATCTGGGAGAGCACTTTACATTCTAGAGACTAGAGAGGATCTCAGGTATCAAAGCTGGTTCTCTTACCGGTCCGCGGGCTTTTCAAAACGCCTTTCCAGGTATTGAACAGGAGAAGAAAACTGAAACTTTCTGATGTGAGAAGCATGCTTGAAACAGAAGCAGCCAGGCGTAACGATCTTTCGGAACTCTCTTATGAGAAACCCGATCCGCTCTTTGTTGCTTCACGCTGGAAAGATGAATCCGTCGCATTGATCTGTGCGCTTTTCGCCTATGGCAATGCCGGGCAGATCGTCAAATTCCTGGAGAGTCTTGATTTTGCACTTCTGGATGCAAGTGAAGAGGAGATCTCTGTCTCATTGCAGAAACACTACTACCGCTTTCAAAAACCTGAAGATGTTGCAGCACTTTTTATAGCACTCAAGCGTTTGAAAGAGGTAGAGAGCGTTGAAGATCTTTTTTATGAGGGATACAGAAAAGAGGGGAATATTCTCGATGGTCTGTGGCACTTTATCGGGACATTGAGGCGCGTTTACCCGCATACCTCCTACGGTTACGATTTTCTTACCGGAAAAATCCCCAAAAACCCGGCTTCAGCCGGAACATACAAACGTTACATGATGTATCTGCGCTGGATGGTCCGTGACGATGCACTGGATATGGGACTGTGGTCAAAGATCAAAAAGAGGGATCTGCTGATGCCGCTTGATACACATACCTTCACAGTAGCAAAAAAGCTGAAGCTTCTGAAACGGAAAAGTTACGATATGAAAGCAGTGACCGAACTGACAGAAGTATTCAGAAGATGGGACCGGGAAGATCCTGTGAAGTACGACTTTGCGCTCTATCGTATCGGACAGGAAAAAATTCTATCTATTCATTAAAATTAACCCGTAATTTAGTGCTTTTTATGTAAAATACAGCAAATTATAACAAGAGGATGTTTTATGGAAGGTGTATTTACTTACCTAGGCGTGATTTTCGGACATGGACAGATGCTGTTCGTTGCCCACCTTGTACTGGTGGCGGGAATTATTCTGTTCATTGCAAAATCAGCGACAAAAAGTCTAAGAGCTGTACCGACAGGTGCACAGAATGTAATGGAAGCTTACCTTGGCGGTGTGGTTGCTATGGGTAAAGATGTGATCGGTGAAGAGTTGGCAAGAAAGTACCTTCCGCTTGTTGCGGCAGTAGGGCTTTTCATTTTTGTTTCGAACGTGATCGGTATTATTCCCGGTTTTGAATCCCCGACCTCCAACATCAATATTACACTGCCTTTGGCATTGATGGTATTCTTCTACTACAACTATGAAGGTATCAGAAAGCAGGGTGTGGTACACTACTTTGCACACTTTGCAGGGCCGGTAAAACTTCTTGCGCCTTTGATGTTCCCGATCGAGATCGTTTCACATATTTCAAGAATCATCTCTCTCAGTTTCCGTTTGTTCGGTAACATTAAAGGGGATGACCTTTTCCTGTGGGTACTCTTGATGCTGGTCCCATTCATTGCACCGCTTCCGGCATATCTCCTGCTTACATTCTCTGCGCTGCTTCAGACATTCGTTTTCATGATCCTTATCTACGTTTACCTTGCAGGTGCTGTAGCGATCGATGAAGAGCATGAAACAGCACCAAACCCTGCAGCCGACACTATGGGTGCTGTGTAACGCTGATGCGGTTTGAGAACAGAACACTTGGTTTTGTGATCAATTTTCTTTTAGGTGTTGCCTGGGCCGTTATGCTTATAGGCGCACTGACCTCTTTTCTCTCTTTTTACGAAAGCAGTATTCTCTTTGCCGTTATCTCTGCACTGATAGGAGCAACGCCCGGTCTGCTGGGTGTACTTGCGCTGGAGTATTTCATCACTGACAAAGAGAAACTGTCAGAACTGAAGAAGCAGACGAAACTGCTTGAAAAGCTTGCAGATCAGAAAGAGGGTTAAGAATTAGGAAAGGTTTGCTGCATGATCGTTCTTAACTCTTAACTCTTAACTCTTAACTCTTCCTAAACTGCATCAAATAACCAAAACGCTATAATATCTTCTAATTTAACACCTACGTTTTGAAGGAAAATCACTATGTTTGAAACCGTTATCGGTCTTGAAGTTCACGTTCAACTCAACACGAAAACCAAACTCTTCTGCTCTTGTCCAACCTCATTTGCCGAGCACCAGAACAGCAATACCTGTCCAACCTGCCTTGCACTTCCGGGAGCTTTGCCTGTGGTGAACAAGGAAGCGGCTATGAAGGCGATGAGACTGGGCTATGCACTCAATGCAACAGTCAACCATGATTCGACATTTGACAGAAAATCCTACTTTTATCCGGACAGTCCTTCCGCGTACCAGATCACACAGCTTACCAAAGCGATCGTACAGAACGGGGAGCTCTACATCGATCTGGAAGACGGGTCTCAAAAGCGTGTAGGGATCACCCAGGCGCACCTGGAGGCAGATGCAGGAAAGAACATGCATGAGGGAGACCACTCCAAAGTCGATCTCAACCGTGCAGGGACACCGCTTATCGAGATCGTCTCTGCTCCGGATATGAGAAGTTCGGATGAAGCGGTTGCCTACCTGAAAAAGCTCCATGCTACTGTACGCTATCTTGATATCTCCGATGCAAATATGCAGGAGGGGTCGTTCAGATGTGATGTGAATGTCTCGATCCGTCCCAAAGGACAGGAGGAGTACGGCACCAGAGTAGAGATCAAAAATATCAACTCTTTCCGTTTTGTGGCACAGGCGATCGCATATGAGGTGCAAAGACAGATAGAAGCATATGAGGATGGGGTCTATGACCAGGAGGTCGTACAGGAGACAAGACTCTGGAATGTAGCCGAAGGGGTGACCAGATCAATGAGAGGGAAAGAGGAAGCGGCAGACTACCGTTACTTCCCTGACCCTGACCTCAGACCGCTTATCGTGACAGAGGAGATGATCGAAGAGGCGAAAAAGATCCCTGAGATGCCTGATGAAAAAGTGAAGCGTTATGTTGAAGAGCTTGGTATCAAAAGAGATGATGCCCTTGTCATCACATCTGTCAAAGAGATGGCATACTATTTCGAAGAGATGCTCTCACACGGTGCGGTTGCCAAGACAGCAGTGACCTGGTTAACCTCGGAACTGCTCGGGCGTTTGAACAAAGCCGGTCTTTCAATCGAAGCATCACCGGTAGATGCAAAGACGCTGGGGACTCTGGTCTCAAAGATCGCAGATGATACCATCTCCGGGAAAGGTGCCAAAGAGGTACTGGACTATATGATGGAGAATGAGAGTCGTGATGTTGATGCGATCATTGATGAACTTGGTCTGGCACAGGTAAGCGATGACGGTGCGATCTTGGCACTCATCGATGAGATACTGGCTGCAAATGAGGAGAAAGTTGAACAATACAAAGCAGGAAAAGAGAAGCTTTTCGGCTTCTTTGTCGGACAGACGATGAAGGCAAGCAAAGGTTCGGCCAATCCTGCCAAGGTGAACGAGTTGCTTAAACAGCGGCTTGCATAACCTGCCTTAAAGGAGAAACGGGAAATGAACGATACGATACTCTCCATTGCCCGTTTTTTACACAGCTCCAGGCGTTACCGGAAGACAAAGTCCGCTATACGCGACATTCTCAACAACCCAAACAATGAAAAGAAGAAGTATTTTGATCTGACCATTATCTTTCTCATAGTTACCTCTGTATTCATTCTGGTCTATGAAGTGAAGCATCCGGTACCTGTATGGCTGGACTACTATGACATCTATTTCGTCTCTGTGGTCTTTGCTATTGAGTATCTGTTGCGTCTATGGGTACACAATGATCTCTCAGAAGCGGTATTGAGCGAATACTACGATTCGAAGTTTCTTGACAAACCTTTTAAAATAGCAAGACCTCTCAGGAAAGTACTGCTGGAGAAGTTCAGATATATGCTCACCCCATCGGCGATCATCGATCTGCTGGCGATCTTTCCCGCATACAGACCGATCAGAGTGCTGCGCATCTTTGTACTCTTCAGGGTATTGAAGCTGCTGCGTTATGCCAGGAGTATCAATCAGTTTGTAGAGGTATTGAGAAACAAACAGTTCGAGCTCTATACACTTCTTTTTCTGCTCGCATTCATTGTGATTACCGCCGGGATCGCCATCTATGTTCTCGAAGAGAAGGTCAATCCGAATATCAATTCGCTCTTTGATGCGCTCTACTGGTCTCTCGTAACCATCTCGACAGTAGGGTTCGGTGATATTTCGCCTGTTACTCCGGAAGGAAGAAGTATTTCGATGATCATTATTATCAGCGGAATAGCGATGATCTCCTTTGCGACTTCGGTGATTGTCTCCGCTTTCTCTGAAAGGCTCAATGAGGTCAAAGAGATGCGAACTATTGAACGGATCAACAAGAGTGAGTCGTTCCTGGTCATTTGCGGTTACGGACAGATGACGAAAATGTTCCTGCGGCAGGGTGATCCTGCGAAGAACGGCTACATTATTTTGGAAAAAGATCGTGAGCGTGTGGAAGAGGCAAGGAAAGACGGGTTTGATGTGATCCATGAAGATGCTAGCCGCACTGAAGTACTCAAACGTTTCAATACGGAATATGCAAAGATCACACTGCTGTGTCTGACAGCCAGTGATGTGGAGAATATCTATATTACGCTCACGGCAAAATCTATTTCAAAAAAGATCCAGGTGATCGCCAGAGCCAGTCACCAGAATATGGTCAGAAAGTTCGAATATGCCGGCGCGAACCACATTTTACTGCCGCATGAAGTGGTCAACAATATGATCCATATCGCGATTACCCAGCCTACGATGTATAAAGCACTGCATGCCGTATTGACCGGGAAAGAGTCGGCACAGATCTATGAGATCCATATGAATGCCTATGGTTCCCTGGTGGAAAAAACGGTAGAGGATCTGGCATTCAGGGAGTTCAAACTGCTCTTTCTTGGTATTCACCGAAAGGGCGAATTCTTCTTTAATCCACCCAAAGAGACCCGTCTGGAGGCACATGATGTGCTTTTGGTCATTGGCAGAAAGATCAGTCTGGATCATTTTAGAGAGAGAAACAGAGGAGTGGGGTGATGCCGTCAAAAAAGATCCTTCTATTCGGATACGGGCACCATGGAAAATATATTGCCAAAGGACTGCTTGAAGACGGATATGTGCTTAAAGTAGCAGAGCAGAATGAAACATTCTATCAGAATGCGCTTGAGGATGGTTTCAAGGAGAGTGTTCTGATAGATATGAGTAAAGATGAGGAGCTTGTTGCGCTCGATCCGGAAAGTTACGATAAACTGGTCTGTGTGATGGATGATGAACACTATAATGTCTTTATTACACTCTCTTTGACCTCGCTGTTCCCCGACCTCTATATCGTGGCGATCTCCGACTCCATCCATACGACCGGCAAACTCAAGCTGGCCGGTGCAAAAAAGGTGATCGATCTTTATGAAGTGAGTGCCAACCGTATCCATAATATTCTTAAACGTCCCATCACCACACAGCTGATGAAAGATTTTATTATGAGCAAAGAGGGGATCAGTTTCATGGAGATGGAGATCCCGGAAGGGTCATTCCTTAACGGCAGGAAACTTGAAGAGGTGAATTTCTCCTCTTATGATGTTTTGCTGGTAGGTATGGTCGATATGGAACTTGGCAGAGGCTTTGAATTTGTCACAGCAGGACATGAACACCAGCTTGACAGCGGTGATATCATCGTCTGTATGGGAGAGATGGAGAAGCTGCGTATCTTTAAGAAGATCATAGGAAGGAAAGAACCTGATAGAGGTGATCAAGATAAAAAGGAGCATACGTCATGAAGATGGCAGTTATTGGGGCAGGCAAGTGGGGACAGGCATTGTATCATGCCTTTTCGCAGAAGAATGATGTAGTAATACACTCCAGAACACCCAGAGAGATCGAAAATTTTGTCTCTCTGGATGAGGCGCTTTCAAGAGAGTATCAGGTCATGGCGATCCCTGCACAGTTCGTCAGAAGCTGGCTTGAGAAGTATTTTGAGGATAGAGGACAGAAGATACTGGTCGCAGCCAAAGGGATAGAGACCGCTACAGGAGCATTTCTCAATGATATCTACGGGGAGTTCGTTCCCCAGCAGAGACTTGCCTATATCTCCGGACCCTCTTTCGCTGCGGAAGTGGTTCAGTCTCTGCCTACTGCATTGATGATTAGTTCTGTTAACCTGGAACTGGCACGGACTTTTTCCGATGCACTCCCTAACTATATCAAAGGGTATATAAGTGATGATATCATAGGTGCAGAGGTTTCGGGTGCATACAAGAATGTCATTGCGATCGCCAGTGGTGTCTGTGACGGCTTGGGGCTGGGCAACAATGCCAGGGCTGCACTTATCTCGCGCGGTCTGGTGGAGATGACACGCTTTGGAGAGGCATTCGGTGCGCACAGCGAAACGTTTCTCTCTCTGGGCGGTGCCGGCGATCTTTTCCTGACGGCAAGCTCAACTCTCTCCCGTAACTACCGTGTAGGACTCGGTCTTGCAAAAGGGAAGAAGATGGATGAGATCCTCAAAGAGCTGGGCGAAGTGGCAGAAGGAGTGGGGACCTCAAAAGCCCTGCAGAAGATCGCAGAGAAAAAAGGTATCTACCTCCCTATTGCCTCAGAGGTCTATGCGATGATCGAAAAGGGGAAAGACCCCCGGCAGAGCGTCAGAGATCTTCTGGGATAACTTTTTACGCTACAATAGGTGTTTTAAGAGAAAGGCTAATGGTTTTGAAACACTTGTTTTTACTTCTGCTTCTTTGTACTCTCCTTTTGGCTGACGGGAACGTCACGGAGGGAGAGGGTGTGGAGACGAACAGTTCCCGGAAGAGTGTACTCTCTGTCAAAAAGATATCTATCAAAGGGGTCAAGGCATTCGAACTCTCTGATCTCTATGAGGCATTGAGCATCGAGTACCCCGGTTTCTTTCAATTCTGGAAAGAGAAGAAAGCGACGATACGCCAGAGGCTTGTTCCGACACTTCCTTTGGCCCTGCGCAGTTTTTATGATTCGGAAGGGTACTATGATGCACGGTTCGAGATAAAAGAGAGTGCTTCAGTCGTGAATGTAAAGATAGAAGAGGGGAAGCCTGTCAGGGTCAGAGATATCAACATCAGCAGCGATTTTGATATCTCCGGTCTGGTAACATTTGAAAAAGGGGAAAGATTCCGCAGCAAAAAATTCATCACCCTTAAAAGCCGGATCACAGAGGCGCTGCTCAAAGAGGGATACTGCAGTTATGACCTTGACAGTAAAGCCTTTGTCGACCTTGAAGAGCACAGGGTCGATATACGTTTTTTACTGAATAAAGGCGGTCTCTGTACCTTCGGTGATGTGACGGTCAAAGGGCTGAAGCGTATCGATGAAAAGATCGTCAGCAGCCGGGTGAGTGCCAAGAAAGGATCACGCTTCAGTACAAAAGCGGTACAGAGCAGTTACGCAGCGATCTACGGGCTTCACTCATTTGATTCGGTACTGATCAGTATCGATAGAAAGTTCTATAATGTCGTACCTGTGGATATTACGGTACAGGAGATGAGCAAACCGTATCATGTTGAAGCAGGTGCCGGGTACGATACCTATGTCGGTTCACGGGTTCACGGTACTTTTGTCAAACACAACTTTTTTGGAAATGCGCAACAGTTGGGCATCAGGGGTTCCTGGTCTGCACTGGAACAGCTGGGGATCGTCGATTTTTACAAACCGCTCCTGCTCGATCTTGATGGTTTCGGTATCGATCTGGGTATAAGTACAGGATATTCAAATCTGGAGTTTGAAGGTTTTCGTGAGAGAAAAAGCTTTATGAAAGCCTTTCTGAAACATGAGAGTGATAAGCTCACACTGAGCGGCGGCCTCTCATATGAAGCGATAGATATCTCGGAAGTGAATAATGGAGTGAGGCGTTTGCCGGATGATGCATACGATACCTTCCTTCTTCTCTATCCCTATTTCAGCATTGTCTATGATGCAAGAGATTCCAGGCTCAATCCCAGAGAGGGGTATTATCTCTCTGCCTATACGGAGTACGGGATCCCGGCTGATGCTGATTCAAGTCTTTATCTGAAGACACTCTTTGAGGCACGCGGTGTCTACAGCGTATCGGACCTGACCATGGCAGCGGTCGGAAAGATCGGTTCGATCGATATGCAGGAGGAGTCCCCCCACGGTATCCCTGAGTCGAAAAAGTTCTTTGGCGGCGGGGCCTACTCCAACCGTGCCTACGGATATCGTGAGCTGGGGGTGATCGTTTCACCCACAGAGTATCTTGTCAGTGGTGCAATGAGTATGGTGAACCTCTCTTTTGAAATGGACTATCCTCTCTGGGGCGATCTCTCTGCAGCACTCTTCACGGACAATACGATGCTGACAGCAGGGAGTTATGATTTTTCCGGAGAGATCATCACTTCTGCAGGGGTGGGTATACGCTATATGACACCGGTGGGTCCTTTCAAGCTTGATATCGGTTTCAATGTGGACGATCCCTCTTTCTACGGTGTCTCATTTCAGGTAGGACAGTCATTTTGAAGAAGTTTTTTTACGGATCACTACTTCTCTTCGTTATCCTGATAACGGCTGTAGTGGTCGCCGGAAACTCTTCATCTGTTATCAAAAAAGCAGCAGACACCTTTGCTCCCGGGTATCATATCACTTATGAAGATATCTCCGGGAATATTTTTACCGGTGTAAGGATAAAGGGGATTAAGTATGCCGACAGACCTCTTGTCAGGGAGATCCGGTTTTTATGGAACCCTTCAGGTATTCTCTATAAGCGTCTTTCCATCAATGAGGTCAGCGCTGAAGAGGTTGATATCGATACACTCAGGGCGCTGGTCGCATCGTTTCGTAAAAACGGGGAGCAAGCTAGTGCTTCGCCGTTTCCGTTTGCAGTGACAGCAGGCAGGGTACATGTCACGCTAAATCCTTTTGTCGAACAGGGGATCAGGATAGAAAAAACGCTTCTGGATGCTGAAGATCTTCTCTACTCTGCCGATAAAGTGGAGGCAGGTGATCTGAAACTGCAGCTGGATACCAATGTAACAAAACTGAAACTGCATGCAGGTTTGAAAGAGGGAAAGGTAACACTCAAGAGATTGACTCTCGATGAGACAGATCCGGAGATACTGCAGAAGATGTTTCTGTTGCAGGAGGGCAGAACGGCAGCCAAAGCTCCTTCCGAAACTCGACTGAAAACAACAAGGGAACACTCCAACCCTCTGATCCCGAAAGAAGCAGATGTACACTATTTCAGCGCAGCACTGAAGCCCGGAAGATATTCTGCCGCAACGATAGAGAATCTTAAAATAACGGTTGAGGGCCTGAGTGCGGATATTGTAAAGCTCCTGAAAAAGAGAGAAGGTGCATTCAGCATCGATCGTTATGCGCTTGAGCTTAAAAGTGATGCAGGCAGGATCGATATAGAGGGGAGCCTGAAAAGTGATACAGCTACCCTGAACAGGGTCAATATGAGCAGGCTCGATACCCTGGTACTGAAGGCGCTGTTCCTGCCAAAGAGCAATGAAAGCAGTACAGACAGCAAGCCGGAAGCTGCAGTCGAAGAAGAGAGAGCAAAAGAGGGTAACAGAACGAAACCGCAGAAGATGAACCCTTTTATTCCTAAAAAAATCCTGCTCAAGTCCCTGCATGCCGATATCATGCCGGTCACCTTCGAGCCTGTGCATATTTTGGCATTTGCACTGGATGCCGGGAAAGTGAAGTTTGATGTGGAGAACCTTCTTGTGGAAGAAGGGATGATAAACCTCAAAGGAAAGACGAATCTTACCAGCTTTACGGAAAGCGGTAAAATAGAGAACAATCATATAGAAGGGCACCTGGTACTCACCCCCAACCAGCGCCTTTTTGATCTTTACAAAATACCGTTGCGAAAAAAGGCTGTAGGAAACATAGATATCGATTTCGCTGCCTCGAAAGAGAAGGTCACGGTAAACCTGAAGGCCAAAGCAAAAAATATTATGCTCGCAAAAGGTGATGCCAACCAGAGCAGAGAATTCAATATCGATATTGATTCATTAAAGAGCCGTGCAGTCTATCGGTTCAAAGAGCGGAGACTCAATGCCGATACACAGATGAGGATCTCCACACCGTATATCAAGGATATCCTGGTTACAAACCGGTTTGTGATGGATGAAAAGATCAGTTACGAAGGAGAAGTGAAGGCGGGAGAGTTCGCCGGTCTGGACAGCAGACTGCTAAAAGAGGTCGCCAACCTGCATATTGACTACAGTGGAGATCTGCAGACTCTCAAGGCCCATATAGATACAGAAGGGCTGAAAGGCAGTTTCAATGTAGAAGACTTTAGAAAGAAAGGTCTCTTCCGTCTGGAGACAAAAGATGCCATTGCTCTCGGGGAACTGGTCTCGCTTCCTGCCGAGCTTAATGCCACCAGGGTCAATGCTGTGATTGATATACCACTTAATTTTGCCAGACTGATACCTCTCTCAGGTAAAGTGAATATCATTTCCAATGTTGCCAATATCGATGCCGATGTGCACTATGACAAGATCATTACACTCAAAGCGACAGCAACTCTGCCGAAAAAGTCGCTGCTGAGAGATCTTGATGAAAATATCCGTTGGGATGCAGTAAGTCCACTAGTCTCCTCTGTAAAAATAGGGAAGCGTGATGTGACTGCAACACTTAAGTCGGACAAACTTTCTGCCGAAGTGCAGGTGAAAACGCATAAGAAAACGGTAGAGGGGAGAATGGAACTTGCCGGCCTCAGGACCACTCTGAATGGGAAGATCGGTGGGGATATGCTCATTCAAAGCGAGGTCAATTCGTTCAAAACCCTGTTGGAAACAGCCAGTCAGTTCTATACGGTCACAGATATGCCAAACGTAGAGGGAAAACTGAGTCTCTCCTTGTCTGTCAGGAAAACAATGGAAGCGCTACTGGAGATTAACGCACCTCAAGTGCTCTACCGTTCAGACAGAAAAACTGAACACAGAATCGATGATGTGAAGGTGGTCCTGAGAAAAAAAGGTCCGAAGATCGAATTAAGCTCTTACCGGTTTACCTACAATACAATGAAGTTCTTTGCCAAGAAACCTTCTGTCGTCAGCTTTGACAAAGAGATGATCACGATCGCACAGCTGTGGTTGAACGATCAGCTGAAAGTGACTGGAGAACTCAATGGCAAAACGATGCAGGGCAAAGTTTTGGCAGAGGCGGAGAAGTTCCGTTTTTCGCATGAGATGATCGATCTTGACAGCAGGATCAGTATTGAGAGCAGGCTGGACGGGAATCTAACCGACATCAGGGGAAAGATAACACTCCTTGGAGGGGATATCCATTATGATCTGGCTGCCAGGTCCTACCCGAGTGACAGTGATATAGTGATAGTACAGGAGATGAAGAAAAAAGAGCCGAATCCTTTGATGGACAACCTGACTCTTCAGCTGCAGATCGATACACAAAAACCGTTGGTCTACAGGGAAGGGCCGGTTGATGTAAAAGCCAGTGCGGATCTTGTTGTACACAAATCGGTCATGTCCGATCCGCTTGTTATCGGTTCGATAGACTTGGTTGATGGCGGAAGCTACCTTTTTCAGGGCAAAAAATTCATTCTCGAACAGAGCCATATCTATCTGACAGGCGATCCTTCAAAACCGATACTTGATATTACCGTCAAATACCAGTCTCTGCGCCATCTGATCAGAGTACATATAACGGGGACGCCAGCAATACCGAATATACTTTTCTCTTCTGTACCAAGCCTGAGCAAGGAGCAGATCCTCTCTCTTCTTCTTTTTGATTCCGAAGAGGCTGCTGCTGCGAATAATGCCGGTGACATGATGAAGATGATGGGGGGAGCCATGGCAAAGTCGGCACTGAATGATCTCGGGGTCAAGCTTGACCACCTGGTGATTGGGGAAGGAAACAGTGTGGAAGTGGGAAAAAAACTGAATGACAGGACAACAGTGATCTATATTAACGGGGAGATACCGAAGATAGAGGTGAAGTATAAATACAGCCCAAGTATAGATGTAGTAGTGGGAGCAAGCGAAAAATCCGAGTCACTGGATGTGGTCTACAAAAAAGACTTCAATACAGATAGTGATATTGTCATCCAGGGAAGATAGAAGAGTGTAGAGGGTTTCATCTCAATATTTATAATTATATGATAGTATTACCTTACTATATAAAAAGGAAATATGGGAACTGATATGATCATTAGTGAGGAAAAGAACACGAACAGAGATTTAGAGATCATCTTTGAAGCAAAAGAGTTCTGTATCTATGCCGCAGTATTCGATGCAATGTATGCTGTTGTCGAGACTATGCTCTACAAGATGAAAAAAAATGAACAGAAGCCTTTTCTTGTCATTTTGGTAAGTGCGCAGGCCGATAATCTTGAACATATACTGCTGGAGCAGAAACGTCCGTCAGATATCCTGGTAAAGATCGATATGCTGGATGATCACTATGCACTGATCTGTCAGGATACCAAAGTTGACGGAGGATTCCATTTCTCTGAGCGTCTGATGCGCTACCTGAAAACGAGTTTTGCAAATGATATCTATTTTGCAGTTATGGATATACGGTCAGCACACTATACATCCAAAGAGATCATCTTTGAGATGCTGGAACTTTTCTGTAATGCAAAAGCTCAGGAGAAGAGCGGAGAAGTGGTATTGCGCTCCCTGAAACGCTGAAAGAGAGTCAATATCAGGAGAGTCTGTTCTTGAAATCCTCATAACCGAATTCTCTGAGGACCTCTATATGTCCACTCTTTCTCTCTATGGCAATGCTTGGCAGTTTGATACCGTTGAAAGTGGTCGCTTTGACCATCGTGTAGTGCATCTGATCCTCAAAAATAATCCTGTCGCCAATCTGCAGCGGCGTATCAAAGCTGTAGTCCCCCATGATATCTCCGGCCAGGCAGGTATTGCCTCCCAGACGGTAAGTATGGGCTTTCTCTCCTGCCTCTCCCGCACCTCTGACCTCTGCACGGTAGGGCATGATGATGGTATCAGGCATATGGGCTTCGGCTGAAGTATCAAGGATAGCGATATCGATACCGTTATGGACGATATCCAGTACTGTTGCAATGAGCGGTCCGGTTTCCCAGCCGATCGCTTCCCCGGGTTCGAGGTAGACCTCTACTCGGTACTTGGCTTTGAAACCGTTAATAAGGTCGATGAGCTTTTCCACATTGTAGTCTTTGCGTGTAATATGATGTCCGCCTCCGAAGTTGATCCATTTCATCTGAGGGATATACTCTCCGAATTTCTCTTCAAAATTCTGAAGTACAGCTTCAAGTGCACTGCTGTCCTGTTCACAGAGTGCATGGAAATGTAGGCCGTCAAGTTTGTCAAGGAGAGTTTCATCAAAGTTTTCCAGTGTTGTACCCAGTCTGGAGTAAAGACCGCAGGGATTGTATATCTCTTTGGGAGAGGCGGAGTATTCTGGATTGACCCTGAGTCCCAGTGAGAGTTCCGGGTTGGTTCTTTTTGCCAAAGCGGCAAAACGTTTGAACTGTGCAGGTGAATTAAAGACCATATGGTGGGAAAGCGAAGCGATCTCTTCTATCTCCTCCTCTTTGTAGGCAGGTGCATAGGTATGCACCTCTTTGCCGAACTCCTCTGCCGCCAGTTTTGCTTCATGCAGACCGCTGGCACAGCAGCCGTCAAGGAAGGGCTGCAGGATATCGAAACTTTTCCAAAGGGCATAGCCTTTGAGTGCGAGCAGTACCCTGGCACCGCTTTTTTTCTTAATTCTTTCAATGATTTTCAGGTTGTCAACGAGCTTTGACTCTTCAAGCAGCCAGCAAGGTGATGGCAGGATTTCAAGATTTTTTTTATGCATAGCGAATTATAACAGCCAAAGCTAAAGGGAACCTCTAAATATTTTGCTATAATTATCCAATATACTTTTAAAGAATGGGAGATAATGATGATCGTACGGGAAAATGAAATGTACGGAAAAGATGTCAGATTCACAGGAAATGATATTTCTCTGGCAGCAACAATGCTGGATAAACTCTCTACAACCATTGAAATCATCTACTACCTGATGAACCGCAGAGAGGAGCGTTCGTTTGTTGTCATGCTGATCTCTTCAGACGAGTTTGATGTGGGAAAGATCGTTAAAGAGCAGAAACGTAATACCGATATTCTTTTCAAACTGGATGAAGAGAGGTCCATTTATGCGATCATCTGTCAGGATACCAAGATAGACGGGGGATATCGTTTTGCAGAAAGGGTTATGCATCATCTCAGAGAGAATGAAGTGAAAGAGCCATACTGTGTGGAGCTGGAAATACGCAATACGACCTACGATATTAAATATATTATTTTCAAACTGATCGAGATCTATATTGAGACAAAAGAGAATAAACGGAGCAATGAGATCGTCTTTAAGTCACTTCACTGACCAAAGTTGGCATTTGTCCGGAATAATTAGAATATCTTAAGACGTTTTTAGGTAAAATCGCGTCCAAATATACCCACAGTCGTGGGAAAACAGATGAAGGATCTTTAAGATGAAAAGAACATACCAACCACACAACACACCAAGAAAAAGAACACACGGTTTCAGAACAAGAATGAAAACAAAGAACGGAAGAAAAGTGATCGCTGCAAGAAGAGCAAAAGGCAGAAAGAGATTGGCGGTATAATCCCATCGCTAAGATTAAACATTTTACTCGCATAAAGACCAGTAAAGAGTTTAACGGAGTCTACAAACACTCCACCAAAGTCTGGCATACACCCTTCTTTGTACTCTTTTATAAGAGATCGGACGAATATAAAGTCGGGTTCGTAGCCAGTAAAAAAATAGGAAATGCAGTTCACAGAAATAGAGCAAAGCGTTTGCTTAGAGCACATTTCATTGAAAATATCGACCGACTCAAAAGCGGATCGTATGTTTTGGTTGCAAAACCGGCTCTTTTGAATGAAAGCTACTCAGGGACTCGCAAAGCCTATCTCCTCGCACTCAAGAAGTGTACTGCATTAAAACAAATTTAACACAGTTAAGACTATACTATCGTTTATTGATACAAAGGTACTATTTTGGAACAACAAGATTTAAACAAACGACTGCTTCTAGCCCTTGCTCTTTCATTTCTCGTATTTGTAGGTTACAGCTATCTTTTCCCGCCGCAGATCTCCCAGCCTGTTGCCGAACAGAATGTAAGTACCAATGCCGCACCTGCTCCTGCAGCCAATAAAGCGACACCGGGTGTGAATACGCCTGCAGCACAGCAAACAGCTAAGAAAGCACCGGTTACGACCGCTTCGGGCACCAATCTGGTAACGGTTGTCTCCGATATATTCAAAATGAGCATTGATAAACTGGGGCGTATTGCACAGTTTGAACTTCTTGAAGAGAAGTACCGAAATGAAGAGGGGCACAATCTGCAGATCCTTGGAGCGAATGAAGCGAAACCGCTCGAGATACGTTTTGCCGATGCAAAACTGAATGAAGAGGCCTTCAAAACACCATATACCGCTTCGTCCACGGGAACACTTGATGCCAAGAGCGGAGCAGTAACACTCACCATGACACAGAAGCTCTCTGCTGTGACTGTTACAAAAACTCTGACCATCCAGCCGACCGGTGCCTATACGATAAAAGTGAGCACTTCCGCTGACGTACCTTATTTCATTACGCCAGGACACAGACCTATGGCCGACACTTCGATGTATATGCTTGTCAGAGGGGTCCTGATCAAAGGACCTGACGGGGTTATCACAACAATAGAAGACGGCGATGCCAAGGGGGATGAGGTTGTAAAAAATGCAAAGATCGCTTCAGCGTTCGACCGTTATGTTGCAACCATGTTCTATGACTTTGAGAAAGGGATGAATGTTTCTGTTCTCAAAGAAGAGAATGGCAATCCCCTGATCTTTGTTGAGGGGAGACAGAATCTTCAGCTTGGCGGGTATATCGGACCAAAAGAGTATAAGATCCTTAAGGCGATCAACCCTGAACTGACCGATGCAATCGAGTTTGGATGGTTCACTTTTCTCTCTTACCCGTTCTTTAAAGTGCTGCTCTGGATCAATGATATGGTCGGGAACTGGGGATGGACGATCATTCTCTTTACGCTGCTTGTGAAGCTGGTCCTCTTCCCTCTCTCATACAAGGGAATGATGTCTATGCAGAAACTCAAGGATCTTGCACCGAAGATGAAAGAGCTTAAAGATAAATACAAAGGTGATCCGGCCAAGCTCAACATGAAAATGATGGAGCTTTACAAGAAGCATGGAGCCAACCCAATGGGCGGTTGTCTGCCGCTGCTGCTTCAGATCCCTGTCTTCTTTGCGCTTTACCGTGTTCTGCTCAATGCAGATGAGCTTCAGGGAGCAGCGTGGATACCGGCTTGGATCGACAACCTTGCAGCAGCAGACCCTTACTATATACTCCCGGTCCTGATGGGTATCTCTATGTGGTTCCAGCAGAAGATTACACCGAACAACTTCACTGATCCGCTTCAGGAAAAGATCTTCCAGTGGTTCCCGGTGATCATGGCTCTGATGTTCATCATTATGCCTTTCCCGTCAGGTCTGGTACTCTACTGGGTGGTCAACAACATCTTCACGATCGGTCAGCAGTATGTGATCAACAATGCCTATAAGAAACAAAAAGCTGCTGCAGCTGCAGCGCACAAAAAAGGGAAGGAGAGTTAAATGACGAAGGTTGAAGCACCTACCCTTGAAGAGGCGTATGAGCTTGCTGCAACACAACTCTCCTGCTCTGTGACCGAACTTCAGTATGAAGTGATACAGTATCCATCCAAAGGGATTCTGGGGCTTTTCAAAAAAAAGGCCATTATCGTAGCGACAACAAAAAATATCCCGGTATCTTCTGCCGTACCTTCGGAGGATCCCTCGCTGAATGAAGCGACACTCGAAGAGGAGGTGGCTTCAGAGATCCTCTCCACACTCAAAGAGGAGACTCCGCAGGAGGAAGATACAGAGAGAAAAGAGCGTGCGGAAGAGAAGGTCAAAGTAGCACATGATGCCATTGTGGAAAGTTTCTTCGAAGCAGATACCCATACAGAAGATGAGGTACCTTTTGTCGATCAGGCACTGGCACTCAGCATTGAGGAGAGTCTCAAAGCACTCTTTGACGTCTCCTGTTTTGATATCGATGTTGTAGAGGTGGATGTGGTCGAGAATACGGCCCTGATCTTTATTGACGGAGAGGATGCGGCACTGCTTATCGGAAAAGAGGGGTACCGCTACAATGCGCTCTCCTACATGATTTTCAACTGGCTGCATACAAAATATCAGCTTTACATCAAACTGGAGATCGCAGAATTCCTTACCTCTCAGCAGGAGATGATACGAAACTATATTCAACCGGTCATTGAGAATGTAGAGAGATACGGTAAAGGGAAGACCCGGTTCCTTGACGGTATTCTGGTACAGATCGCACTTGAACAGCTGCGTGAAGCCTTTCCTGACAAATATGTCGCGGTAAAAACCGGAAAATCGGGTAAGAAATTCGTTGTAATAAACGAATTCCATACAAAAGCCCCATGACTGATACCATTACTGCTATTGCAACTGCCCACGGTGTCTCCTCTATCTCCATTATCAGAGTGAGCGGCAAAGACTCTTTGGCTGTTGCAGAACAGATCTCGAAAAAAAACGGGATCAAACCGCGATATGCACATCTTACCTCCCTTTATAACCAGCACAATGAACTGATAGACCAGGCGATCATGATCTACTTTGCGGCACCCTACAGTTTTACCGGAGAGGATGTTGTTGAGTTCCAGTGCCATGGAGGAATGATCGTGGCACAGGAGATACTTGATACCATACTTGCATCAGGTGTACGACTGGCCGAGCCCGGTGAGTTTTCCAAACGCGCATTTTTGAACGGGAAGATAGACCTGACCGAAGCGGAAGCGATCTCCAGACTGATAGAGGCAAAAAGTGTTGATGCCGCGAAGATACTTGCCAAACAGATGAAGGGCGAGCTCAAAGATTTTGTAGAAGAGAGCAGAGAGGCACTGCTTCGTTCTCTGGCCTATTCGGAAGTGATGATCGATTATGCCGAAGAGGATATCCCGGATGATATCATGACAAGTATTCTATCGCAGCTGGATGGACTGACAGAAAAGATAGAACAGGTTGTTGAAGCAAGTCACAGAAGACGCGGACTGATAGAGGGATTCAAGGTAGCGATCATCGGAAAACCCAATGTCGGCAAGAGTTCGCTGCTTAATGCACTGCTCTCCTATGAGAGGGCGATCGTCAGTGATATCGCGGGAACGACACGGGATACGATAGAAGAGCAGGTGCGCATCGGTTCACACATTATCCGTCTTGTCGATACGGCAGGTATCAGAGAATCGGATGATACTATAGAGAAGATAGGTATTGAGCGTTCGATGAGCTCGGTGGAAGATGCCGATGTGCTCATCGCACTCTTTGACGGTTCGCGCCCCTTTGACGGGGAGGATGCGAAGATACTCTCTATCATTGAAGAGGTCGAGGATACACATGTGATCGTGGCGATCAATAAATCTGATCTTGAGAAAAAGCTTGATACTGCTCTTCTGGAAAGATTCGATCCTCTGGAAGTGAGTGCGAAGAAAGGTTTTGTGAAACTGACAGATGCGCTTAAAAAGCTGTTTGATTCCATTGGTGAGGGAGAAGAGCTGATGCTTATCTCAACCCGGCAGATCGAGGCGGTTGAGAGAGCGAAGAACGCTATCATGGAAGCAAAAGAACCGCTTGCAAGAGGGGAGCTTGAGTTCTTCTCCTATCATCTTCAGGAAGCGGTCAAAGCGATCTCTTCGATCTCCAAACCCTATGAGAATGAAGAGATCCTTGACAAGATGTTCGGTGAGTTCTGTTTGGGAAAGTAAGATGCAGGATATTGAGATATATATTTTGGGTGGATTGGCACTCTTTACCCTTTGGTTCATCCGCCATACGATCAATTACTATTATGGTCAGAAGCGCAAGCTCAAACAGCTGCACCGCTTTGCCAAAGAGGGCGACCTGGAGGCACAGCAGCATCTTGCCAAACGTTACCGCAGAGGAGATATGGTGAGAAAAAGCTGTGAGCAGGCTGCATTCTGGTACCAAAGAGCGGCATTTTCGGGCGATGAAGAGGCAAAAGGGTTTTTGCAGCAGTTTTTTGAGAACCATAAAAAGCGGTGCTGATCTGTAATACAGATAGAGGGCACCTAAACTTAATAGTGTATAATATGAAATTATTTTAGCAAGGAAATGAAACGATGAAGAAGAAGTATCTGTTGTTACTGGTATCACTGTTCACTCTATGGTTTACGACCGGATGTGTAGAGAGAGAGCTGCCGTATCTTCCGGGAGAAAGCGGTTATGGTCAGGGATGGGGATCGAGTGAAGATGAAGAGAATATCGATATCTCGGATATTGACCAGAATATGACTGAGAGCGGAGCGATGCTCAGTGAAGAGGCATACAAGGTTCCGCGTATCCCTTTTCCTATGGATGAGTATGTACGCTTGGCAAGAGTGGGAAAAGGAACAGTAAAGGGTCAGATCTACATTACTGACGGATATGGGAAGAAGGTGGTCGGTAAAGCAACAAGACTCTACCTCAATCCGAAAACAAGTTATTCTGATCAATGGTATCAGGAGAGTTATATCGGCGGACAGAAGATGCAGAAAGCCGATGACAGACTCTTCAACTACCTGCGGTTCACCTCTTCGGATGCAAACGGGAACTTCTCTTTTTACGGAGTGCCTTCGGGCAGTTACTACCTGATAGGTACGGTCAGATGCGGTATGGAGTGTGGTTATGATACGCCTAAAAGTATCCGTATCGCCACACTCGTCACGGTAAAAGGGAACCAGGTGGTACAAAAGGACCTTGTCGGACAGATGTACTAAATAGCTGCAATGAACACACTGTAGCAAGCGGTACAGCTCTCAGCAGGTTGTTCTGTCGCCACTGTACACGACAGGCCCAAATTGTGTACTTTTACTTCATGGAGCTTTAGTTTTTCGGGTATGCTTCCTCCAGCTTTCCATAAAGCGCTTCAGGTGTGATCTCCGTATTTTCATCCAGGATGCGCTGCATTGTCACATTGTCTTCTTTACCGTTCCATAGTTTGATGTAGCTTCCCTCTTTGTAGCCGTGGTCCTGTCTGAACTGGTTAAGGATGTTCTTTCCTACATAGAGTTTATAGAGACTGTCCAGGTTAAGCCCGGACTGCATGGCTACTTCAAAGAAGGCTGTAATGAGCGCTTCTGTGGAAGCTCCGCAGAAGAGGATGCGCATCAGCTCCTCCACTACTTCTATCTGTCCGTAATAATTTTTTTCAGTGGCTATGACTTCCGCTCTGAATGTTTCAAAGTTAGGCAGGTTGACGATATTTTCAGCCAGCTCTTCAATGCTTCCCAGTGCGTTTACCTTATAGTCGCTTAGCGCCTGTGACATGATAAAGTGCCAAATATCAACTGCTTCGATCTTGATGTTCTCATAATCAGGCTGGGCATCGATGTTCTTCCAGTGTTTCCACGGATAGCTTTCGATCAGTTCTGCACATTCAAGGTAACTGCAGCGCTTCCAGTCGATCAGTTTTCCGTTCTTGGTAGTACCGTTCTCCCAGCCTTCCCCGTTGGTTGCATCATTGAGCTGCTGCTGAAGCTTGAGCATTTGGAGTATTTTGTTCATCTTTCCACCTCTTTAATCTTTCTATTGGAATGATACCACTAAATGATAAAACTCATTACCCTTTTAGCACTTTTTGAGTAAAATATACCTCTTATTTAATCCGGGTACAACCCCTCAAAAGGACACATTTTATGTCACAACCAGTTGAAAATCTAGATGAAGTGTTAAAGAGTCACAAGCTCAGTAAAGAGGAGTATGAAGATATTCTCCGTATTCTTGACGGGCGTCATCCGAATATCGTAGAGATCGGTATCTTCTCAGCGATGTGGTCAGAGCACTGCTCTTACAAGTCAAGTAAAAAGTACCTGAACGGCTTCCCTACAAAAGCTCCATGGGTTATTCAGGGGCCTGGAGAAAATGCCGGTGTCATTGATATTGGCGAAGGTATGGCTGCGGTCTTTAAAATGGAGAGCCACAACCACCCTTCGTTCATTGAGCCGTTCCAGGGAGCTGCAACCGGTGTCGGAGGAATACTCCGCGATATCTTTACTATGGGTGCCAGACCGGTAGCCAACCTCAATGCACTGCGTTTTGGCAAGGTAAGTGGCAGCGATGAGACAGCCAAGTACCAAAGACATCTGGTCCGCGGTGTGGTAGACGGCATCGGAAGCTACGGTAACTGTATGGGAGTTCCTACCATTGGCGGTGAAGTAAGTTTCGATGAGAGTTACAACGGGAATATTCTTGTCAACGCTTTCTCACTCGGGCTTGTAAAGACCGATGAGATCTTCCTAGGTGTGGCATCAGGTGTGGGCAACCCGGTAATGTATGTCGGTTCCAAAACAGGTCGTGACGGACTTGGAGGAGCGGTGATGAGTTCTGACTCATTTACAGAAGAGTCCAAGTCGCTTCGTCCGACCGTGCAGGTAGGGGATCCGTTCACAGAGAAGCTGTTGCTTGAAGCGTGTCTTGAACTCTTTAAGACCGATGCGATCGTAGGGATCCAGGATATGGGGGCTGCAGGGCTGACCTCTTCTTCATTTGAGATGGCAGGAAAAACAGGTGCAGGTCTGAGAATGGATCTGGATAAAGTACCTGCACGTGAAGAGGGGATGACGCCGTATGACTTTATGCTGTCGGAGTCTCAGGAGCGTATGCTCATCTGTGCGAAAAAAGGAAGAGAACAGGAGATCATTGATATCTTCGAGAAATGGGGACTTGATGTCGCCGTTATCGGAGAGGTGACCGATACAGCCAGAATGGAGCTTTTCTGGCATGGTGAGAAGGTCTGTGACATGCCTATTGCACCGGTCAGTGAGGAGGCACCGGTCCTTGACAGACCTGTAGCGCGTCCTGCATACCTTGACGCAGTGAATGCGAAGTCGGTAGACGACTATGCGAAGGTAGAAGACCAGGAAGCCTATGAAAAGCTTGTTTCTGCACTGGAAGTAGTGGACAAGGCGTGGGTCTATAACCAGTATGACTCAATGGTACAGACCAATACGACCAAGCATCCCGGCAGTCTGGATGCATCATCAATCCGTATTAAGGAGAACGGCAAAGCCCTGGCGATGAGTTCAGACTGTAATCCGCGTTACTGCTACATCGACCCCAAAGGTGGTGCAGCACTCGCAGTAGTGGAATCGGGAAGAAACGTAGCAATGAGCGGTGCCAGACCGCTTTCCATTACAGACTGTCTTAACTACGGCAACCCGGAGAACCCTGAAGTGATGTGGCAGTTCGCACAGGGGTGCGAAGGGATCAAAGAGGCATGTCTTGAACTGAACACACCGGTTGTTTCCGGGAATGTCTCTCTCTATAATGAGACCAACGGTGTTTCTGTATTCCCGACACCTGCCATTGCGATGGTGGGACTCAATGATGACCAGAACAAGGTACTTCCTTCTGCATTCCGAGAAGAGGGGAACAACATTGTGCTTGTCGGTGAGACAAAAGGAGAGTTCGGAGGATCACTCTATATCAAAGAGCTTTACGGAGAGACGGTAGGAAGATTGCCGAGCTTTGACTATAAAAAAGAGCTTGCACTGTGGGAGCTTGTGATCGAAGCGAACAAAAAAGGGCTTCTTGCATCGGCAAAAGATGTGAACCTTGGTGGTATTGCCGTATCACTTTCCAAGATGGCAGCGGTTTCAGGCAAGGGTATCGAAGCGAATGTGATGGTAGAAAACAGCAGAGATATCTTCGATGAATCCCAGACCAGAGCACTGCTTGAAGTAAGTGATGCAAACCTTGATGCACTGCTTGCAATGGCTTCAGAGCTTGGACTCAAGAGTGAGGTCATCGGCAAGATTGGCGGAGAGAAAGTCTCGGTCAACGGTGTTGGGCTTCCGCTTGAAGAGGTGAAGGATCTCTACTTCAATACGTTTGCACGTACGATCGAGCAGGATCTGTAATCGGAAGGGTGTTGTCTCCTGACAACACAGATTCCCCTGTTCCCATATTTGGTATGGGAATGCATATGAGAGTTTAGTGTTTCCTTTCTGCGTTTTCCTGAGGAGAGTGATGACTTCGTCACCGCTTTGCTTCACGAAAGAAAAAGTAGGCAAAAAGCGTCACTTTGCAAGCATACTGATGGTAACTTCGGTGTCTTTCTTCGCAAATATTGGTACCTGCCTGCCCAGTACTCAGTAACACAGAAAACCTAATATAATATCAAAAAAGAAAAAAGTGAGAAAAAAATGAGAGCATTACTAAGTGTAAGTGACAAAACCGGGATCGTTGAGTTCGCTCAGGGATTGGAGAAGCTTGGTTGGGAGATCATCTCTACCGGCGGGACGTACAGAAAGTTGAGTGAAGCAGGGGTAAAAGTCATCGAGATCGACGAGGTGACAAAATTTCCCGAGTGTTTTGAGGGACGTGTAAAGACCCTGAACCCGTATGTGCACGGAGGGATCCTGCATAAGCGCAGTGATGAGGCACATGTCGCCCAGGCCAAAGAACTTGGTGTAGAGGGTATCGACCTTGTCTGTGTGAACCTTTACCCGTTCAAAGAGACTATTGAGAGAACAGATGATTTCGGTGAGATCATTGAGAATATCGATATCGGCGGACCGACGATGGTACGTTCGGCAGCGAAGAACTTCAATGATGTGCTTATCGTGACGGATGTGAATGACTATGATGAAGTATTGAGCGCACTCGAAACGAATGCTGCAAGCCTTGAGTTCAGACGCAATCTGATGATTAAAGCCTTCGAGCATACAGCAGCGTATGACTCTATGATAGCCAACTATATGAACAGACGCTTCAATGACGGTTTCGGTGAGTATCAGTTCATTACAGGAAAGAAAGTATTCCAGACACGTTACGGAGAGAACCCGCACCAAAAAGGTGCCCTCTATGAGTTTGACAAGCACTTTACAGAGAACTTCAAACAGGTTAAAGGTGAGGCAAGCTTCAATAACATCAATGATGTCAACGGTGCACTCAAGATCGCTTCGAGTTTTGGAGATGAGAATGCAGTATGTATCGTAAAACACGGAAACCCGTGCGGATTTGCCATTAAAGAGACGCTTTTGGACTCTTATGTAGAAGCACTCAAGTGTGATCCTGTATCGGCATTTGGCGGTGTAGTAGCGGTCAACGGTATTGTTGACAGAGAACTTGCCGAGAAGATGAACGAGATCTTTCTCGAAGTGGTTATGGCAGCAGACTTCACACCGGAAGCACTGGAAGTGTTTGAGAAGAAGAAACGTCTTAAACTCTTTGCCCAGGGTGGTGAGAAACTGGTTATGAGCAAGGATGCCTACGATTTCAAGCATGTTGACGGAGGATTTGTATTCCAGAATTCCGACTGTATCTGTGACAATGAAGTGCATAATGCACATCTTAAATCCGACAAAGAGGCAACCGAACAGGAGATGAAAGATCTTGAGATCGCATGGAAAGTCGCCGGTCTGACCAAGTCTAACTGTGTTGTCTATGTGAAAAACTCAGCTATGGTAGCGGTCGGTATGGGTATGACAAGCCGTGTAGATGCAGCACAGTGTGCATTGAAAAAAGCCAAAGAGATGGGTCTTGACGTAACCGGTGCTGCGATGGCTTCCGAAGCATTCTTCCCCTTCAGAGACTCGATTGATACGGCAGCAGAGGCCGGTGTCAAGGCGATCATTGAACCGGGAGGATCGATCCGTGATGATGAGGTCATCGAAGCGGCTAATGAGTATGGTATCTCGCTTTATTTTACTACCGTCAGACACTTCCTGCACTAAGAGGTATGTACTTCTTAGTGAGTTATTAATTCACAATTAAAAATTAATAATGACAGCAGGCATTGCCTGGCAATGCTGCTGTTGAATATCTTGTTTTGGAAAATCTATGAATAAACTATTGATTGTCTGGAGCTCTGGTGAACTTGAAGTAGCCAGGAAAATGGTCCTGCTCTATGGATCTGTAATACTCCCGCGAGGCTACTGGGATGAAGCCCATATTATGATATGGGGTCCTTCTGCAAAACTTTTGGCTGAAAATGAAGCACTTTGCGAAACGGTGAAAAAAGTGCAGAAGAGCGGGGTGACATTCTCCTGCTGTATCGTCTGTTCCGATGACTATGGGGTCACGGAAAAACTGGCATCACTGGGAATAGAGATGACCCACACGGGCGAAAGACTGACAGATGCACTGCAGAGTGACTGGAAAGTCATAACATTCTGAACATCAGCTCTATGTTTACCGGTTTTTCGGTACTGTAAAAATATTGATCAGGTTTCTTTCAATGCGGACTGTGACGATGTTTTCTGTGTCTAACATCCACAGGCATGTTTGAATTGGTACATCATGATTGATGCTGCGATCGCTACATTGAAACTTTTGATCCCCTCTTCCATCTCAATGGTCACGACTTCATCACAAAGATCCAGTATATCACTGCTGATACCTAACTGTTCATGTCCCATCAGAAGTACCCACTTTTGCGGGATATTTACTTCTGAAAGCGGTGTTGAGTCTTCTGTGACCTCTGCGGCAAAGATACGGTAGCCCAGTTCTTTGAGCTTTAGAATAGTCTCTTTTATGTCCTTATAACAGTGGTAGTGCAGTTTTCCGATATGTCCCATGGAGACACGTACGGCACGTCTGGCGTAGGGGTGCGGTCCCTGTCTGGGGAGAAGATAGGAGCCTACTCCCAGTGCAGCTGCAGAACGGGCGATGGCCCCAATATTGTCGGCATTGCTTATCTCATCAAGCATAATGATGTGATCATCCAGCTCTTCGAGTCTATTCTCTTTGGGACGTATGGCATGCATCATAACATTATGGTGAAGCCTGTGCCCTACAATCTGTTCAAGTACGGCTTTGGGTGCAATATAGGCTGTCGGGATTATGTGATCCTCCAGAAAATCTTTATGGGTGTCATAATATGCCTGTGTTGCAAAAATACTTTTGACCTCTACACCGGAGCCAATGAGAAGGTTGACCACTTTGGGACTGTCTGCGATGAAGGATCTCTCCTTTGTAAAGGCATTTTCACGCAGTTGCCGGTAGATCTGTACTTCCGGCAGATTGATATCGTCTACTTCAATAAAATTCATAGGGTATTGTACATAAAGTTGTACAAATGTTTACTTCTTTTGGTTACAATGCCTTAAAAATTTAAGGATAAAAAATGAAGAAGATATTATTTGTATTGTTTTTTTTGGCAACATCACTTTTTGCAGAACTGCAGCAGGTGTGGGCAACTCCGGAGTTTTTTGAAAAGAACCCCACAATAAAAGTCATCGATATCAGAACACCTGGCGAATGGAGAGAGACCGGAATCGTCAAAGGGTCTATTCCTATTATGTTCTTTGATGAGAAAGGGCGTTTTGATCTGCCAAAGTTCCTGGATGAGCTCAATAAGGTTGTCAAAAAGGATGAGCCGTTCGCACTCATATGCCGTACGGGAAGCAGAACAACTGAAGTCTCAAAGTTTCTTGCCTACAGACTGGGATACAAAGTCATAAATCTCAAAGGAGGGCTGATGAACCTTATGCGGATGGGATACAGGCCTGTACGTTATTTAAAGTAGATATCTATATAAAAAATTTATTTAAAAAATACTAAACTTGATTGACACAGACTAAACTTTTTTGATATAATACCTCTAAAATTAAAGTTTTATTAAGAAAAATAATTTCAGAGTGTAGGATAGTACCATGTCAAAAAGTTTATATGAGACCTTAGGTGTCAGCGAAAATGCGAGTGCTGACGAGATAAAAAAAGCATACAGAAAACTCGCAAGAAAATACCACCCTGATATTAACAAAGATGCAGAAGCTCAGGAGAAGTTCAAGGAGATCAATGCTGCCTATGAAGTACTCTCGGACCCTGAGAAGAAAGCGCAGTATGACCAGTTCGGTGATCAAATGTTCGGTGGTCAGAACTTCCATGACTTTGCACGCGGTCAGGGTGCAGGTGTGGATCTTGATGAGATCCTTCGTCAGATGTTCGGCGGCGGCGGTGCCGGCAGCTTTGGCGGTTTTGGAGGATTCAGTGGGGGATCCAGCGGTTTTGGAGGCTTCGGTACGCCGGACCTTGATATTCATGCGCGTATAACCGTACCTTTCATGGTCTCTATTAACGGCGGAAAACACAACATCTCCGTAAACGGTCAGAATTTTGACATCAAGATACCGGCCGGTATCAAGAGCGGAGAGACACTGCGTGTCAGAGGAAAAGGAAAGCAGTATAACGGACATAGCGGTGATCTGCTTATTAAAGTAGAAGTGGCAGATTCCGGTGAGTATGAAAGAAAAGGCAATGATCTTTACAAGACCTTTGATGTGTCACTCAAAGAGGCTCTCTTTGGCGGAAAAGTACAGGTGCAGACTCCGGAGAAAGAGGTCTCACTGAAGGTACCGAAAAATACAAGGAACGGACAGAAATTCAGACTTAAAGGCAAAGGGGTACCTGACAGAAAGACAGCGATGAAAGGTGACCTCTATCTCATTGCCAATGTCATACTTCCCGATGTGGACTCACTTGATCCTGAATTAAGAAAAGTATGTGAGGAAAAGTTATAATTCCTGTCCGCTGTAAAGATTTAGTGATTTAGCCGGAGAAACCTGGAAGAGCCCGGCCTCTTCAAGAAGAAAAGAATGAAAACAACTATGAATATTATGAATATAAAGAAGAAAGGAGTAGAAGATGCATAGCTATGATGAACCCGTATATTTGATCTCAGTTGTGGCGACGATGTTGGATATCCATCCGCAAACGCTTAGGCAGTATGAGCGTGAGGGATTGGTGGAGCCTTCACGTACACAGGGACGTATGCGTCTCTATTCGCAACGTGATATTGACAGAATGAAGCTTATTTTACGCCTGACACGACAGATGGGAGTAAATCTTGCCGGAGTGGATATTGTGCTGCAGTTAAAAGAACAGATCGATGAGATGCAAAAAGAGATCGATACACTGCGTGAAGAATTAAGCAAGGTCAACAGAAACGGTTCGGTACATTCCAGTAAAGCTTTGGTTGCCAAGAACAGTTACGACATCATTATTTTTGAAGAGTAGAGAAGCCTCTCTGCGAGGAGAGAGGGTGAAACAGGCAGACTGCTTCTTTCTTAATCTACGTAATGTGCTCTGCCTTGACTGTCAAGATAGTAGGTGTGCCCGTACTGATCCTTGTAGTATTTACGCTGTTTGTCCTGCTGGGAACCGTAAAGTGCACCGGCTACTCCTCCAAGCGCTGCTCCGGCTACAGTCGATTTGGTATTACCGCCGATCGCCTGTCCCAGTACTGCACCGCCGGCCGCACCGATAAGCGCCTTCTCTTCAGTGTTGCTTAAACCCTGTTCCGCACATCCTGACATTGCTATCACTGCTGCACTTGCTGCTACAAGTGTTTTAAGTTGTAACGTTTTCATTTGATACTCCTTTTCTGTAGTATTGTAATAACTATTGTAACATAAAAATTTCTATAATCAAGGGGTACGGTCCCAGTTTCAGCGACGGCAACTGTTTCCACGAGATCCCCAGTGTACGATCGTACCTTTTCTATTGACCTCGAGGAAGACTTTACAGGTTTCATACTCTATATCGCTGCCATACCCCATACTACCGTAATAGCCCCAGTTTCCATAACCATATACCGATGTAAATGCCGGGTTTGAGTATATGCTGGTCTTCTCATAGACATAGACTTCATTCCCGTTAGAGAGTCTGTAGGTTGTATCGGGGTATCCTGCCTCTTTTACAAAGGTATGGATATTCTGTCCCACCCACGCGTCGTAGGTCTTAACAAAGTTTTGATGCGTTGCACATCCTGTCATCCATAGCAGTATGCTGCCGAACACCACACTTTTCAAGAAGATTCTCATGATCATATCCTTATAGACTGGGCTATTTTTTATTTTATACTGTTTTTGTGAACAGATTGTGAACTGAATCGTCAATGCTGTTACGACAGACAGAAGCAGTTCTGTTTTAAGCCTTATAACCCTTTCATCACTACATCGAACAACAGGTCGACCTCATGATCCTCCAAAAAGACTGTTTTTTTGCTTTCAAAGAAGTCAAGTATTTTTTTGGTAGGCAGTGCAGGAGTGTAGATACAATACGGATGTGCCGGCTTGAATGCCTGCATAAGGGCTATCTCCTCTTCGATACGCTGTTCACATATGTAGCACTTCTCGTCTGGGTAGAGTCTGCCTTCAAAATCCAGTAGTTTGATGTAGCTTTCACAGATGAGACGTTTCGGATTCTGTCTGTCCCATTTTTTGGCAGCATCCAGCAGCAGATCGAAGTAGAACGGATCGATCTCTTCGGTATCTTTGAGGTGAGGTTCGAACTTCTGGATAAAGTTATGCCAGAGCAGTAACCTGTTGCGTTCAAACAGCCAAGGAAAACCGATGTGCGTAAGTGAACGCAGACGTGGAAGAAACCTGCCGTCTTCCCCCTCAACTTCAAAATCGACAAGGTTTCCCAGCTGCAGGATGGAGTGGCGTGCACCAAAAAAACGATAGTAGGTACGTATATGATATCTACTCAGGATCAAAGCAATGGAGTCTTCATTTTTGGCTTTTCGTACCCGTAGTATGAACCCTTTGATGCTGTATCCTTTCTTGACGGAAGTTTTATGGAGGCACCGCCAAAAAACTGTAAATCCGGAATATGTATGAGAGATCACCGATCTTTTACAGATCATTTCCGGAGCCAGGTTGATGCCACTGAAATTATAGTCGATTTCGTGTTAAATAAGGGTGCATGTGATCCATGTGCGGGCGCCGCTTAACCCCTTATTAATTTGATTATAACCAATTTTTAAGTATAATCGTCCCCATTTTGAACGCTTGTATACAGTGTTTATTCATTTTATTTTTAAGGTTGGAATATGAGAGATTTATTTACCTCGTTTAAGGATAATTGTGGGTTCGGGCTTTTATGCTCCATCGACAATACACCTACACATCAAAACTTGGAAGATGCCATTATATCGCTGTCACGTATGATGCACAGGGGAGCGATCGCTGCGGACGGAAAGACAGGTGATGGTTCGGGGCTGCTTCTCTCTTTGCCAAGATCATTTTTTGAATATGTAGCGGGAAAAGAGGGTGTGGATCTTCCCGAACAGTATGCTGTAGCGATGGTCTTCTCCCGTAACCCGTCTGATTTTGATGTCATTGAGAAAGTCTGTAACAACAATGATCTTGAAGTGGTCTACAGCCGTACGGTACCGGTAGATACCAATGCTCTTGGAGAACAGGCCCTTGCTACGCTTCCAACCATCAAGCAGGTTTTTGTCGCACCAAAGGGTGTAGTGGCTGCCGAGCGTTTTGATGCGCTCGTCTACCTTTCGCGCAAAGAGATAGAACATGAGCTGAAGCATGACAGAGATTTCTATATCCCTTCATTCTCGACCAAAGTAGTCTCTTACAAGGGACTGGTCATGCCGACACATATTAAAGAGTTCTACCAGGACCTTGCAGATGAGAACTTCAAGATCTCTTTCTGTCTCTTCCATCAGCGTTTCTCCACCAATACTCTGCCTGAGTGGAGACTGGCACAGCCTTTCAGAATGATCGCGCATAACGGTGAGATCAATTCGGTCACCGCCAACCGTTTCAATGTTAAAGCCAAAATGGCGGCAGTGAAATCCAACGTCTTTAGCGATGAGGAGATGAAGCGCCTGACCGATGTGATCCAGGACGGAATGAGTGATTCTGCAAGCCTTGACAACTTTATGGAGTTCCTCAGGGTCAATGGCGTGGACTTCTTCAAGGCAGCACGTTCTCTTATTCCTGCACCATGGCATAATGCATCACAGATGGACAGTGATCTTAGAGCCTTTTATGAGTATGCAAGTACCTGTTTTGAGCCTTGGGACGGACCGGCGGCAGTCAGTATGACCGATGGCCGTTATATTGGCTGTGTACTGGACAGAAACGGTCTGAGACCTTCCAAGTATATCATTACAACCGATAACAGGCTCCTGATCACTTCCGAGTACGGTGTACTTCAGATCCCTGAAGAGCAGATCGTAGAACGCGGACGTTTGCAGTCCGGTGAAATGATGGGGGTTGACCTCAAGTTCGGAAAAGTCCTCAAATCACACGACATCGATGACTATCTCAAGTCCATGCACCCTTACAACAAATGGATCAGTCAGAACATGAGCTATCTCCAGGAGCATGTGCCCAACACATCTGTTGACGAGGTATCGACTGACCATCATGAAATGGAAGCAAAACAGCGCTACTTCAACTATACCCTTGAAGTGATGAGAGAGGTTATCAAGCCGATGATCGTGGAGGGGAAAGAGACCACGGGTGCCATGGGTGACGATACGCCTATTGCTGCCTTTTCTACGCATCAGAGAAACTTTACCGACTTCTTCAAACAGAAGTTTGCACAGGTAACCAATCCGCCGATCGATCCGATCCGTGAGAAGGTCGTTACCAGTCTCAATACAGGTTTCGGTGAGGTCAGAAATGTGCTTTCGGATGATGCCGAGCATGCCAAACGTCTCAAGACCGTGCTGCCTGTCATGTCGGCAGAGAAGTTTGCCATCTTGAAAGAGTTCGGTACAGAAGGGAATGAAAAATACGATCCGGCCTACAAGTATGCTTCTTACGACACCAGCTATACACATGATCTCAAGGCAAGTCTGAAAACGCTTGTAGAGAAGATCGTAGCAGATGTACGTGACAAGGGCATAAGAACGATCATACTTGATGACAGAGGTCTCTCAAGTGAGACAAAGACCATTCCGATGCTAATGGTGATCGGACGCCTGAGCCAACAGCTGGTAGAAGCAGAACTCAGGCATCTTACGAGTATCGTTGCAGTGACAGGTGAGGTCTTTGACCCTCACTCCGCAGCCTGTATGATCGGCTATGGAGCAGCGGCGATCTATCCGTATCTGCTCTACTATACAGTAGAACAGCTTGTTGCAGATGAGACAGATGATATGCAGGCAACGCTTAGACGTATCAGACGTGCTATGGGAGCAGGACTGCTCAAGATCATGTCAAAAATGGGTATCTCTACCATCTCTTCCTACAGAAACTCCAGACTCTTTGATGTGATCGGTCTGAGTGATGAGATCGTCAAAGAGTGTTTTGACGGTACACAGGGACTGCTTAAAGGACTCGGATATGAAGATATCGACCAGAGACTCAACAGCTACCATCAGCGTGCCTATACTGATAAGTTTGAAGGTAAAGCCAAAGGGCTTTACAAGGGTGGATTCTACAAGTATAAAAAAGGAGAAGAGTTCCATGACTTTTCCCGTCCTACTATTGCAGCCATCCAAAAGTGTGGGGAGACAGGAAGCAGAGAGGATTATAAGAAGCTTGAGGAGCTGGTAGATAAAAGGGACAAGAAGTTCATCCGTGATTTCTTTGAGCTTCATTCGCCGAGAGAGCCTATCAGTATTGACGAAGTAGAGCCTGTTTCTGAAATATTCAAACGTTTTTCGACTGCTGCGATGTCCATGGGATCAATCTCACAGGAAGCGCATGAGGTACTGGCCGAAGCGATGAACACTATAGGAGCAAAATCCAACTCCGGAGAGGGGGGTGAAGATCCGGCACGCTACGGAACCATCAAGAACTCCAAGATCAAGCAGATCGCTTCAGGACGTTTCGGTGTGACACCGGAGTACCTGCGTTCGGCTGAAGAGATCCAGATCAAAGTAGCCCAGGGAGCAAAACCGGGCGAAGGCGGACAGCTGCCGGGGAGTAAAGTCTCTCCGCTTATTGCAAAACTGAGATTCACCAAACCGGGAGTGACCCTTATTTCTCCGCCACCGCACCACGACATCTACTCTATCGAAGACCTTGCACAGCTGATCTTTGATATGAAACAGATCAACCCCAATGCGAAGGTAGCGGTTAAACTGGTCTCTACTGCCGGAGTCGGTACCATTGCGGCAGGTGTCGCCAAAGCCTACGCAGACAAGATCATCATTTCCGGTGGAGACGGCGGTACGGGAGCAGCGCCTATCGGTTCGATCCGTTTTGCAGGGAATCCGTGGGAGCTTGGCCTTTTTGAAGCGCACAATGCCCTCAAGGCCAACAATCTAAGAGGTCAGGTAACGGTTGAGACCGATGGTGGTCTTAAAACAGCACTTGATGTGGTCAAAGCAGCGATCTTCGGTGCGGAAGAGTATGCTTTCGGTACGGGCGCACTGGTCATTGTCGGATGTATGATGCTGCGTGTATGTCACCTGAACACCTGTGGTGTCGGTGTTGCGACACAGGATCCTCATCTGCGAGCACGTTTTAAAGGCAATGTGCAGAAAGTCATCAATTACTTTACACTACTTGCAGAAGAGGTCAGGGAGATTCTTGCTTCACTTGGCTATAGAAGCCTTGAAGAGATCGTTGGTAAGACAGAGCTGCTCAAAGTGATTGATGATGAGTTTGCAAAGAAATTCGACTTTGAACAGTTCCTGGAGAAGGTAGACGGTGTGGATACCTGCCAGGTAGCATCCAATGAGCCGTATGATAAGAACGAGTATGAAAAAGCGATCGTTGAGGAGCTGATGCCAACCATAAAAGATCCAGCCAAACCGGTAGTACTCAATAAAGAGATCACCAACCTGAACAGAAGTTTCGGTACACGTATCTCCGGTGAGATCGCAGCACTTTACGGAAATAAAGGATTACCGGCCGATACGATTACCATCAACCTTACAGGTGTTACGGGGCAGTCACTCGGTGCTTTCCTTGCCGAGGGTGTGACAATTAATGTACGTGGTGCAGGAAATGACTACATCGGTAAAGGGATGAGCGGCGGAAGAATTGTGATCACATCAAGCAAATGCGGTCCGGAATTCGCATTGGGCGGGAACACCTGTCTGTATGGTGCAACGGGCGGTACTCTCTATGTCAGCGGTCAGGTTGGAGAACGCTTTGCCGTAAGAAACTCCGGCGCGACCACGGTTGTTGAAGGTACGGGTGATCACCCATGTGAATATATGACAGGCGGAACAGTGGTCATTCTTGGTAATACCGGTGTAAACTTCGGTGCAGGTATGACAGGCGGTAAGGCATTCGTGTATGATGAAGATGGCACTTTCTATGAAAAACTCAACCCTGAGCTTGTAGAAGCGATCCGCATCGATACGGATGAGTGGGACTTTGAGATGTTCGAACTTAAAAGGCTGCTCAAAGACTATGTGGAAAAAACAGGCAGCAGAAAAGCACAGGATATCCTTGATAATTCAAGAACATCCATACGCAAATTCTGGATGGTTGTTCCACGCGGTGCAAGACCGACACTTGAAACAAATAAAAAAGGTGAATAGAGGTGTTCATTGCTATGCAATGACATGAAGAGTGAATAATTAACAGTGGAGAGAGCCGGTATGCTGTTTGGCCGGAAAGCTTCATGAAAAGGTGATTGATGAGCCAGTTTATTGAAGCATGTATCAGAGCCAATGAAGAGATCGCTGCTGCATTGCAGAACAGCTTTGATGATACCTGGTTTGAAAAAACAGAGATCGGTGCCGGGGGCGATGTCAGTTCCAGGCTCGATCTCTTTGCCGAATCTGTTTTTGTCAAACACTTGAGTCATTTCGGGCAGATAGAGTCTGAAGAGTCAGGACTCATAGGGGAAGGTGATGTAAAGATCATTATTGATCCTCTTGACGGTTCTTCCAATGCACTCTCACTTTTTCCCTATTACGGCACCTCGGTTGCAAGAGTGAATGCCCGGGGTATTCTGGATGCAGCAGTAGTCTGCAACCTTGCCAACGGAGATATTTTTGTTAAAACCGTTCAAAACAAAACACGGCAGGGAAAACTCTTTTCTGCTGACTTTCAAGACCCCAAAACGGTTCCCGGCTCGGAGATAGGGCTTTTTGAAAAAGCCTATGCCAATTCGGCACTGATAGCGATGATGGATGCAGAAGGTCTCAAGTTCAGGGCCCCAGGTGCGATCGCTCTCTCTCTGGCTTATGCCCAAACGGTAAACTTTGTACTCTTTGTCGGTCCGTTCCGTATCTATGATTTTGCTGCGGGATTGGCACTTTGCGAAGGGCTTGAAGTGATCGTTGAGCAAGATTATGTTATAGTATCAAAAGATATAGATACGGTCAAAAAACTGGAAGAGATGATAAAAAAGACCAGAAGTTTAGAAAAAGAGGAAGTGAAGAATGGAATTTAGCAGTATGTTCAGTAATCTGTTTGGAAAAGAGAAAACAAAAGAAGAACAACAGAACCAATGGATTAAATGTCCCAAGTGTACCTCTCTGATGTACTACAAAGAGGTTGAGGCAAAGCAGAATGTCTGTCCAAAGTGTAACCATCACTTCCGTATCAGTGCGGACAAACGTATAGAGTCCATTGCTGATGAAGGCAGTTTTGAAGAGCATGATGCTTCGCTTGCTCCGATCGATCCGCTGAAGTTCACAGACAAGAAGTCATACAAGAAGCGTATTGAAGAAGCAAAAGCAAAAACAGGGAAAACCTCTTCTGTTGTCAGCGGCAGCTGTACGATAGGCGGTATACCGGCAGAGCTGGTTGTCTTTGACTTTGCATTTATGGGCGGAAGTCTCGGTTCGGTTGAAGGTGAGAAGATCGTCCGTGCGGTCAACCGTGCTATTGAAAGAGAGTGTGGTGTCATTATTGTCTCAGCATCAGGCGGTGCCAGAATGCAGGAGAGTACCTATTCACTGCTTCAGATGAGCAAAACCTCTGCTGCACTAAAAAGACTCAGTGATAAAGGTCTGCCGTATATCTCTGTACTGACCGACCCGACTATGGGTGGTGTTTCTGCTTCATTTGCAATGCTGGGTGACATCATTATGGCGGAGCCTGGAGCCCTTATAGGGTTTGCAGGACAGCGTGTTATCAAACAGACAGTCGGTGTTGACCTTCCTGAAGGCTTTCAGCGTTCGGAGTTCCTGCTTGAGCATGGACTCATCGATATGATCGTCAACAGAGCAGATATGCGCCAGACCATTGGTGATCTTCTCAAACTGATGGACAGAAAAGCAGGTTAACATCTTCTCTTCTCCTGCAGGGGCAGAACACTCCCCCTGCATTTCTTTTTCCGGGCAGCAGGTATCTGCGCACCACATTTTCATATCAATGTATACGTTTTATTTGAAATAAGAGAGTATTGTCCTATAGTGTACCAAGAGAGAAAGGCACATGATGTATTTACCGTTACAAAATGAGACCATTGTATTGGCCGACGGCAGAATACTTGGTTTTGCTCAGAGCGGCGATCCTGAAGGAAGGGCCGTTTTTCATTTTCACGGTCTTCACTCTTCACGTCTGGAAGCAGTAGTGGTACATGAGATCGTAAAAGAGGCGGGGATCCGGTTCATTGGCATAGACAGACCCGGTATCGGTCTTTCCTCATTTCAACCGGGACGAACGATCCTTGACTTTCCATCAGATGTTGAAGCATTGGCGGATGCATTGGGTATAGAAGAGTTTTCTCTAACGGCTGTCTCTGCAGGATCACCCTATCTTTTTGCCTGTCTGCATAAACTACCGCGCAGAGTCTCTTCCTGTGCCATTATTGCCGGCGTTCCGCCGGTATTGGAACTGGGGGTTGACAAGATGCCAAAAGAGAGCAGGATTTTCATCTCTATAGCACAAAAATTTCCATGGCTCATTCATCCTCTCTTCTGGTTTCACTATGGACGGCTAAGCAGACACGATTCGGATGCAGAGAGGTTTTTAGATCATATTATACGAACATTGGAGAGGGTGGATCACCTATTGCTTGAAAACAGGGATACAAGAGAAGTACTCTTACAGACATTCAGGGAGTCATACAGGCAGGGAAGCAGAGGTGTCGCCTGTGACGGTATAGCGGTCTTTGCAAAGCCGTGGGGATTCTCCCTTGAAGAGATCGATTTTAGGCCAGTCCGTCTATGGCATGGGGGGAAAGACAACGGAGTTCCCGTTCAGCTGGCAGAGAGCGTGGCAGAGCGGCTTAAAGGAGCAGAACTGACGATCTATCCTGATGAGGGGCATCTCTCTATTGTTTTTCATCATTTTCAAGAGATCATTCATGCACTGCAGACAGACGATCATGGGTTTCAAAGATAACAGTGTTGTTCCGGTCGTTATTGAGCAGCACTTTGCACTGTGCTTTTGGGGACTGCTGACACGCTTTGGGAGGAGTAAAGGTATCTATCCGGACTGTGGGACATCAGTCCAAAAATGTCACCACTTCTTCAAACGGTATTCTTAGCTGTTCACTCTGTTCGTTGACCCTGTATCCAAAAGCACACAGTACGGCAACCTGATATTGCGTCGTATCTATCTGCAGTAACTTCTCTACATTCTCTTTTTCAAAACCCTCAATAGGACATGAATCTATCTTCTCGTAAGCTGCAGCGGTCATCATATTGGCCAACGCGATGTAAGTCTGCCGTGCTGTCCAGCAGTATGTCTTCTCATCGGTAGAGAAGGTATCGGCAAGAAAGGTCCCGTAAAGATCGATATAGGCATCTATTTTCTCCGGCGGCAGCGGACGTCTTGCAAAACGTTTTTGGGGAATACCGCTTTTCGGTCTTACGCTTTCAATGGCTGCGAGGATAACCACAACGTGTGAACAGCTGGTGATCTGCGGCTGGTTCCAGCACAAAGGACGCAGTCTGGATTTGAGCTCATCTTTGCTTATGACCAGAAACTTCCAGGGTTCCATTCCAAAAGAGGAGGGTGAGGTGCGTCCTGCCTCGAGAATATAGTGCATCATCTCATCGGGGATCTTTCTTGTCTCATCAAAGAGCTTGCAGGCGTGACGGAACTGCATGGCTTTGGTAAAATTATTCTCTATCATGGCAAATCCTTGTAGTGTTTTGTATAGCATATAACATTTAGATAAAAAACGCCTTGTGTTACTATGTCTGCTACACAGGTAAAAGAGGATATAGACACGAATTTACCTTCCAAACACCACATTGCTATGGAGTACATATACGTAAACAGGGCTTAGAAGTGCTTCAAGAGCTTGAGTTTAATGCTCACAGGTATTGGGAACTTGGTATATATGAGAAACAGATCAGTTAAGTTTTAAGTATGAAAGTCTTTAATATAGCTTCGACCTGTCGTCTGTGTACAATTTGATGTACCATACCCAGAATAGACCATTGTTTGGGATTGAATGCTCCAAACCATGGATGTTCGGAGGTATTGTCAATATGGATATCCTCAATGTTGTTTTCAAGTTTTTCTCTATAGGTTGTCAAAAATGCTTCAAACTGTTTGATGATATCATCATCTATTTCGGTATAGGGTTTGACATCTTCTATCTTGACATCTCCTGAGAGTGTTTTTCCTTGTGAAAGGATAGGGATTCGAGTCTGAAGGGCTTGACCTACCATGAGCAGATGTTCAATAACCATAGCAACCGAGTAGTATCTTGAGTTGTCCTCAAGACCGAAGAGTTTGGGTACCAGCACACGTTGAAAAAGCTGCTCTTTGTTTAGTTGTGATGCCATAGCAATGATTTTTTCCCCTTCTTGATCATAGATATCCCATGCCTTTTTCCATGAGACAGAACGGTTAAGCAGCGGGAAGATTACATATTTTGCTGCTATACGTTTGTAGGAGGATATACCGTTTCCTGCTTTGTCTAATGTAGTAATGATCTCAGTAGAATCCGGTTCTTTCATAGTTGCTCCATAGTTCTTATCAGTATAGATCTTTGACTTTTTTATGTTTGATTTGGATATTTTCAAGATAGAGGTTGTCATTGAGTATAATCAATGCTGCTTTTCCAGTCTCTATAAAGTAGTTGGGGATGGTTACTGTCATAGCGTAGATTATAGCGTTTTTTATGATCGTATGGCAAGAAAGGGAAGGGAGAAGCATCACTGTTTCCCAAACATAAACGCTTTTCCTGTGAAAAGGGGAAAATATGTTCTTTCCAATGGACCGAAGTGAAGCCTTTGACATTATTGGGATCACGATGATGGCAGGATGTAGCAGTGAAACAAAAAAGAGACTCATTACATTGCTTTTTGAGCAGATACAAAAGGAAGTTGGGATACAATCTGACGATATATAAGTGGTCATTACCGAAGTTCCGGCACAGCAGCCTGGGTTCTTCGGGATGATAGGCGATGAGATCGTACTAAACTATGAGGTGGATGCGCAGGATGCTGAGAACACTTCCGCACAAAAAGATTGTGATGAATGCAATTGCGGCATTTTTCATTTATGGTACATGGGCGTATGGTGCCAATGATGTAGGCGCTGTCAAGTCGGCAATGGCACAGGGGAGCATGAGTTTTGCCAATACGCTTGTGTTAGCGTTATATCTTGAGGTAGTACACCGTATTGCTTCCGGTTTAAAGCAGTTGATCGCTTATGTATTTGCACTGTTTCTGTCAGTTGTGGGTATACAGGTATTGATACACTATACCGTAGGAACACAAAATATCTTTTTGACCATCTTGCCCGGTATGATCATCGGAACAATTTATATCGTAAGCTATTTATACCACTTAAAAAGAATGGAGAAAGTAAAATGAAACTGGAAAATATCGTTCCCTGGGGACGCAGTAAAAAAGAGTATATGGAGATGTTTGATCTCACACAAGAGGAGATTAAGAGCAAGAAGATACTGGGCTGCGGTGACGGACCTTCAAGTTTTAATACCGAAGTAGACTATGATGACGGCTGTGTGGTCTCTGTCGATCCGCTGTATGCCTACAGCAAGAAAGAGATCATGCAGCGCATAGATGAAGTTGCAGACGGGATAATAGCGCAGGTCAAAGCCAATAAAGATAAATTTGTCTGGAAGAATATCCCTGATGTGGAGTCGCTGGAGCATATGCGTATCGAAGCGATGATGGAGTTTTTGATGGATTATGAGGAGGGGAAAGAGGAGGGCAGGTATCTTGCCGAGGCGTTACCGAAGCTCTCTTTTGATGACAAGAGTTTTGATCTGGCACTCTGCTCCCATCTGCTTTTTCTTTACAGTGACCATTTGGATGAAGCGTTTCATCTTGAAGCAGTAGATGAGATGCTCAGGGTTGCCAAAGAGGTACGTATTTTCCCGCTTGTAACACTGAAGAATGAAAGATCTCCCCATGTGGAGACGGTAATGGCCCATCTTAAGGAGCAGGGGTATGATGTAGAGATCGTCAAAACAGAGTATGAGTTTCAAAAAGGCGGGGATGAGATGCTGAAGATCAGCAGAGCATAAGGCTGCCTGCTGAGATGATCTTCTGTTACGGCAGGCGTGAAATGATCAGACTGCCTGGAAGATGTGCAGCAGATCCTGCATGAAGAGGATTGTGGCGGATATCAAGATAGACCAGATCAGGCAGATACTCCAGCGGAGCGATATCTGTAATACGGTTATGGGAAAGAACAAGTTTTTTAAGTGTTTTTATCTCTCCCAGAGGACCGATATCATCAATGCGGTTGTGGTGGAGAAAAAGAAACTTCAGCTTCTGCAGTGTCTGTAATGGTAGAATGTTAATAAGCCGGTTATGGGAGAGTGAGAGTTTATGAATGTTCGGAAGTGAAGCAAGTAAAGCAATATCGCTGATGAAATTATCTGAAAGAGAAAGACGTGTAAGCCATGGAAGTGCAGTGATCTCCTCTGGGATCTCGGTCAGTCCCAGACCGGCAAGATCAAGATAGGGGAGTTTGCTTGCCTTAGACATCTCTATGAGTGCAATTGCTTTTGGATTCATGAGACTCCTTCTTCGTAGTGCTTTTATCATATCTTAGCCAATCTAAAGTCCTGATGAAGTATTATCAGCCAATATCCCAACAGAAAAGACAAGAGATGAAACTTCCCGAGTCACTGATCAAGATCACCCGGTATTTGCATGCACATGATGCCAAAGCAATAGTTGTGGGCGGTGCGGTACGTGATATGCTGCTCGGTCTTCCTGTAAAAGATTATGATGTTGAGGTGTATGGACTGCACAACCTTAAACAGCTTGAAGAGATACTCTCTGTATTTGGCAGTGTGAATCATGTGGGTAAAAGTTTTGGTGTGATGAAACTCAAAGTCGAAAATGAGGAATACGATTTCTCTTTTCCCCGTACAGAACAGAAGGTCGGCAGAGGACATAAAGGGTTTGATGTTGAAGTAGATGGGGCATTGAGCTTTACAGAAGCAGCCAGACGACGTGACTTTACTGTCAATGCACTGGGATATGACATACAAACAGGTGAAGTGCTGGATCCGTTTGGCGGACTGCAGGATATTCAGTACAAAGTACTTCGGCATATTGATGACAATACTTTTGTTGAAGACCCGCTCAGGATATACAGAGCTGTACAGTTTGCTGCCCGTTTCGGGCTGGAAGTAGCTGAAGAGACAGCCAGGCTGTGTAAGCAGATGATCGCAAATGATTTGCTTGATGAACTCCCTAAAGAGCGGATCTATATTGAATGGGAAAAGCTTCTGCTTAAATCAAGCAGGCCCTCTATCGGTTTTGAACTGATGCGGGAGTGGGGGATCACTGAGCGTTATTTCCCGGAACTTCATGCACTTGTCGGTGTGCCCCAGGATCCTGAATACCATCCGGAGGGGGATGTGTGGGTGCATACGATGTTCAGTATCGATGCCATGGCGTCGATACTTGGCAGTGAGGAATTTGGAATGAGGAATGAGGAATGGAGCAAGAAGCGGAAACTGAAGCTTTTGTTTGCAGAGTTGTGTCATGATTTTGGAAAGCCTGTGACCACAACAATAGAACTTGAGGGTGGTGAAATCATTCAATGGAAAGAGCTTCAATGCAATCAAAGCATTTCGGAAGAAATACAAACAAAAATCCCTTATTCAATCCGTGCTCTCGGTCATGAAACAGCCGGTATAGAACCCACCCGCAGCTTTATGTACCGCCTGACCAGAGAACATGATTTCATAAAGAGCATTCTGCCTCTGGTCGAACATCACCTTAAGCCTTCACAGTTCTACAGGCAGCAGGCAAAAGCAGGGGCGATCAGGCGGCTGGCTATGAAAGTGAATATTGAAGAACTGGTGTTGGTAGCCAGAGCAGATTTCCTTGGACGTACAACTAAAGAGGCTGTATTGGGTGAGTATAAAGCAGGGGATTGGCTTCTTGAAAAGGCTGAGGCACTACAGGTAAAGCAGAAGCCTTCGGAACCTTTTGTGACGGGAAAAGATCTTATAGCTCTTGGGTTGACGCCTTCCTGCCAATTTAAAAAAATACTTGATGAGGTGTATGATCTGCAGGTGGATGGTGAACTCTCCAGCAGGGAAGAGGCCCTGCAGTATATTCAGAGACACTATCGTATCTAAGGTTTCAGTAGTTCATATCGCAACACATTTTTCTCTTTTCTTTCAAGGTTTTATTGGGCTTAAGTTCTGTGAAAGCAAATATTGTATAATCACTAACAGTTAACGTAAAGCTGAAATTAAAAATGTGAGGTAGGTATGCAGGAGATCATAGCACATATAGAGAAGACGGTACATACTGTACAGCCGTTTTCCCCGGAAAAATTCGTGAAGATGCTCGATATTGACAGCCATCTGCACTGGAAAGCGAATTTTCCTGTAGCGGTTGTCCATCATAAAGATCGGATGGGTGAGGAAACAGTAGCCTGTTTTGAAAAAGAGGGGCTGTTGGATACTGAAGGTTATACAAGAGAGCTTTATGCGTATGAAGAGCTGAATGAGTTTGCGGCAAAGCTGCCTGAAGCCTTCAAGCGGGTCTCTTCACTCTGTCTTGCCAAAGAGAGTGATTCTTACAGGTATGAACCCAAACGCTCCGGAGACAAGTGGAAAAAGCTTGTGGATAACGGCACTTTCAAAGCAACCATAGAGCTCTCTGTCTATGATGGAACAGCAGAGAAATGCAAGGTAGAAGCAGAGCTGCGTGATCTTATGCGGAGCAGCAAGGAGATCCCTTCACTGAAAGCCATAGGGTTTGTATGGGTGGCTGTTCTGCCAAAAATAAAAAAGATCGATGAGATATTGAAACACTACTTTGGCAACTGCTATTTGAGAATAGAAAATGAAAGCGGGCATGTCTATATAGGCTGGCATGAACAGCTGGGCAATATCAATATGCGCTACTTTGTCTGTCCGCCGAACAAGGAGAAAAAATGAGCACACGACTGAATGTACTGGGAGAGCCTCTGGAGCCGTGCAGTCTGAAACCGATGACGGGCTTCTATCGTGACGGAAGCTGTTTTTCAGGCCCGGATAATCAGGGCCTCCATGCAGTCTGCATCTATGCGAGCGAGGAGTTTCTGGAATACTCCAAAAAAGTCGGTAACGACCTGTCCACCCCGCGACCAGAGTACAACTTTGCAGGGGTCAAGCCGGGGCAAAGCTGGTGTCTGAGCGGCCCGCGTTTCGTGCAGGCACATAAGGATGGTATGGCACCGCATATTTTCATTCATGCTACCCATCAAAGGATGCTGGAATTGATCGATCTGGAAACGCTTAAATCATATGCTATAGACCTGTAAGGTTCAGCCCATCGGGTAGAGGATCTCCTCATGCACCTTGTCACAGGCGGCAAGTATTTCTTTACTGAGTGTCAGATCCATTGCGGCAAGAGAGGCATCAAGCTGCTCGGCAGAGGTGGCACCGATGATGGTAGAAGCAACGAAATCGAACTGTTTGGACCAGGCGGTAGCCAGTGTGACCGGATGCAGTCCGGCATCTGCTGCGATCTTGAGATACTTCTGTGTTGATGCAAGGGTTTTGGTGTTCATGAAACGCTGTGCCATCAGGCGCTGCCGGGTATTGGGTGATTTTAGGTAGGTAGCAAAGCGCCCTTTGGCTTCTTCAGGTTTCATTGCCTGATTGTATTTACCGCTGAGTACACCGCCTGCAAGCGGGGAATAGGGCAGCAGTGAGATCTGCTCTTCACGGCATAGCGTGGAGAGCTCATCGAGAAATCTCCGGTTAAGCAGTGAGAAGTTGTTCTGTATCGATTCAAAGCGTGCCAGTTTTTCATAGTTGGATATCATTAACGCTTTGGCTGTACCGTAGGCAGTGTCGTTCGATGTTCCAATATAGCGTACCTTTCCGGACCTCACCAGCCTGTCAAAGGCTTCAAGTGACTCTTCGATCGGAACAACACTGTCCGGCCAATGCATCTGGTAAAGGTCGATATAATCGGTTTTAAGACGTTTCAGGCTTCCCTCTATCGCCCGCTCAATATGAAACCTGTCAATAGCTGTCAATCCATGACGTATGGGAGGAACGAACCAGCCGCTGGCAGCACCGGCAACCTTGGTGGCAAGAATGACTGAGTCGCGCGGTTTGCTCTTCATCCACTCGCCTACCCACTCTTCGGTAATACCTGCTGCCTTGGATTCTGGAGGAACAGGATAGAGTTCGGCTGTGTCATAGAAGTTCACCCCCCGGTCGTAGGCTTTATCCATGATCTTAAATGCCTCTTTTTTGTCACATTGTGTACCAAACGTCATTGTTCCCATGCAGATGGGTGAGACACGAAGTCCTGTTCTTCCGATATAGCGGTACTGCATACTGCTCCTTTATCTCTCTTTTTGGTATTATAGCAAAGATTGTACGGTGTTTCAGCAAGATACGTTGTCTCAAACGCCTGTATGCAGCATGGAGATATTTTAAGATGCACTGTCATCGCTGATACAGGTGCGTACGAGACTGGTTTTGAATATACTTTTGCTTCAGATGAAGTCGAGATATATACAGATGGCATTACTTTTAGCAAATTTTGGCATAATCAGTTTCATTACAGAGTAGAGGTTCAGATGGCAAATTCAAAACTACCCGGTTCTGAGGGTGAAAAAATATTACAAGATGCATTTAAGACTACAGCATCTGCACTGGCTTTTTACAACAAACAGATGATTACACATCTTTCCGGACTGATGCAGGAGTTTATTGCAAAACAGGAGATGATGTTTATTTCTACGGCAGACTCAAAAGGAGAGTGTGATGCCTCATTCCGTGCAGGAAAAGCAGGCTTTGTGACCGTGCTTGACGAACATCATCTTCTTTACCCGGAATATAAAGGTAACGGTGTCATGGCAAGTATGGGTAATATACATGAAAACCCAAACATCGGGCTGCTTTTTTTGGATTTTTTTGAAACGAAGGTAGGATTGCATGTCAATGGCAAAGCCAGGATCATTTTAAAAGAGAATCTCGAGTCTGAACTGCAAGGATTTCCACAGGCTTTTAAAAATATCAAAGAGAATGCAGATATCTTCAAAATAGTCTCTTATGTACTTGTAGAGGTGGAAGAGGCATATATTCACTGCTCTTTACATATTCCGATGTTACAAAAAGCAGATCCTTCATCTTATGAACACAAGTTTCCAAAATACTCCAAAGGTGGAGATGCGTTTGAGGTAGCGGATATACCTCGGCACTGGTCTGCGGAAGCTCTTGACAAAAAGAGATAGACTTTATCAGCCGGTTCCAGTACCAAGAGAAGAACCTTTGACCAAAAGGGTATGAGGCCATTTTTAAAAAAGGTCGACCAGCTCCGTCTTGTCCGTCTTCATCAGGTCTTTTTCTACTATTTTGACCACTTTCTCTTTTGCCTGCGGCTGCATACGCTCTGTAACCCGTTTATGTATCGTTTCAGGTATTGCAAGATAGACAGCGGTATTTTTCTCTGTAATGATCTGGGAAACATCCTTGGCGATCTCCCGAAGAACACTCTCTTCTATCTCTTTTTCAATGGTATGTTTCTCTGCGATGCCTCCTCTTGAGAAACTTCCGCGTTCCTGACTGCCGCCTTTGAACTGTCCGGCCTGGTCAGTAAGTACTTCATGCAGTTTCTGGTGTGATGCAAGATAGTTTCTATCGTGAATAAGATCGAGCTTTACATTTTCGGGTTTTATTCCCGCTTCTGCTTCGAGGTCACGGGGTTTGGCTTCGTATACTTTTAATTCACCCAGGTTTGCCAAAATAACAATATTTCCAACTTTCATTTCAATACCTCCTTTTATTAAAATATCTTAATGATCTTGATTGTTGCCAACTCACTTTGATTATACTTATAATAGGCAGTATTGTCAATCATTGGCAGGAAAAAGAGAGGGGGAGGAGCAATGTATATGCCTCTGGGTAAAATGTGTAGATTTAAAGCTTCTGCAAAAGCGCGTCTGTAACAGTTTCCGTATAGTGTGGTTTCACGGTTTCGTCATCGATCCAGTGCAGATAGTTGTGGCTGGCGGCATCGATCTTGATCATAAGGATCTCCGGCACATCGTAGGTATGCAGTGCTTCAATGGCCTCTTTGACTTCGTCAAAAAGAGAGACTTTTGTCTTGATATCAAGGCGGATCTCTTTACTTGTAATGATTTTCCCTCTCCAGCGGTAGGAACTTTCGATAGAGGAGGTCTGTACACAGGCTGCAAGCTCTTTTTGCAGAAGTGTCTGTGTGATCAGTTCAACATTCTCCTGGTTGTCTGTTGTGGTAGTGATAGTGCAGTAATCAGATACTTTCATTCTTTACCTTTTCTATAAAATCTCTTAGAGATACTTCTATCATCTCATATACTTTCTCAAAACCTTCAAATCCCGGGAAAAAATAAGGGTCAGGTATATCAGTACCTTCATATCCTCCAAAGCTGCCAAGAAGATGAACATTTAAAAAACCCTGTGCTTCCAGATCGTTTTGATTTTGACTGTCCATCGCAACGATATAGTCGAATTTCTTCTTGTCATCGGCTGCAACAGGGCGTGAAATCTGTCTGGAAATATCAATACCGTGTCTTTTTGCTACTTCTATGGAATGTTCACAGGGAGGCTCCCCCTGATGCCAGCTGCTTGTACCTGCAGAGTCTATCTCACAGGCTATAGCATACTCTTCGGTGAGCTTCTGTGCGATACCCTGGGCAATAGGACTGCGGCAAATATTTCCCAGGCAGACAAATAAAATACGTTTCATTCTCTTCTCCAGTTGAGTAAGGTCATTATTTTAGTATAATTTATCCTAAAAAGGAGAGTGGATGTTCGAAGTTGCGGAGTATATCGGCATTATTGCCTTTGCGATCTCCGGTTTTTTTGTTGCAGTACGAAGCAGACTGGATTTTCTGGGGGTATTGATCTCTGTATTTTTGACAGCCTTTGGAGGGGGGATCATCCGTGATGTGATGGTGGATCGGACTCCTTATGCTTTCAGCAGCAATCTGCCTGCGGTAATGATCATTGCTGTTATGGTGCTCATGATCTTTTTCAAATTTCATAAACGCGGTACCATTGAGAACCGTCTGCTCTTTATCATCAGTGACTCCATCGGCTTGATCTCTTTCAGTATCACCGGTGCCCTGATCGCCCTGGAGACACACTTTAATCTTACAGGTGTTCTTGTACTGTCGTTCATCACTGCTGTGGGAGGAGGGATCACACGTGATGTGATCATCAATGAGGTGCCTTTTGTCTTCAAAACAGGATTTTACGGAACGATCTCTCTCTTGATAGGACTTTTTATGTATCTCTTTTCCTATTTGGAACTGCTCAATTTTTATATGATATCCACACTTTTTATTACAGGAGTAGCGCTCCGGATGGTCGCCTATTATCAAAAATGGTCCATTCCTTTAAAATAGACAGTATTGTTTATCGATCGGTCAGAAGGTTCTGTATTTTGACTTTTTTGTGACAACTCTGTCTCTGCCAGGGAGACAGATATCGAAATCACTGACAATGAAAAGGTTTCCCCTGTAATTCTCTTTTATCTCATTATAAAGCATCTCTTCACGCAAATGGCTGTTTTTGTTATAGCGGGGTTTATCTGGGTAGCAATCAGGTTTCTGATGTGCTTTTTCTCTGCCGTTTTTCCCAGTTCTTCTGTGTATAGGTACACTTATGTACAAACAGATACGATTTATTATCCTGCTCAAGTTTCGGTGCAAGGGTGGAAAAATTCATCTCTTTGGTCGGTTTTTCTGCACTTGTGCCCAAAAATGTCAACTGTATTTCTGCTCCTTCCAGGCATGCCGGATAGAACGGATGTTGGTTTTCGGTTCCGGTAATATAAAGGTAATGGCAATATTCTCTATCGCTTCAACAATGACGAAATAGACCGCAATATGAAAGAGGGTACTGTTTTCAAATCCAAACAGTAACATGATACCTCCACCCATCAGCACCGCAGATATCTTGGCGCTCCATGTGTGGTAACTGGCAAGTTCACCGAACTTTGCAAATGAAAAAACAGCAGGCAGCAGATAAACAGTAACGACTCCAATGATATAGTACAGCTCCTCTCTGATGATATCCGGCCAAAGCCACCAGGCAGCTATCGGTGTACTGAGATAGGTTGCCATATCTCCGTAACTGTCAAGTTTTGCACCAAGTTCACTTGTCTGGTCCAACATACGGGCGATGAACCCGTCAAGTGCATCTGACAGCAGCATCAGACCAAAGAGTATAAAGAAAAGGTCCGCTCTTCCAAACCATCCGGAAAGCAGCAGAAATGGTGCTGCAGCGATACGAAAAAGAGATAACAGCGTAGGGATATTCAATGGCATGGTATCACCTGCGATCCTTTCTTCCCTTCTCTTGCTATAGCTGATTGATCCGGTATGGGGCTACAGATTTTCCGGTAACTTTCTCTGAGACAAGACCGGTCAATCTATGGAACATATACGAGTACATCGGTTGATGTCTCCCTCAAGATGGAAGATGCCATGCTTCCAAGCAAAGCTTTAAAGCCGGAAGTACCCCGTGAACCTACTACGACAAGATCGTAAGACTTTTTGTTGATATACTCAAGCAGTACTTCTTTACTGCTTCCTTTTCCATCAATGACCTCACCTTTTTTAAGGGAAAGGTCTTTGATGAAGTTTTTTAGATCTTTTTCCGCGCTGATCCTTGCTTTTCGATTATATGCTTCGAAATCGGATCCGACTACAGTGTATGGCCCGTCTACATAAATTACTTCGGAGCTGTTGACGACTTTGATCTTTGCTGAAGGAAAGATGCTTTTTGCAAAAAGTATGCTCTGTTTTGACTGTGTCTGCAGGTCAGTCGGTGCCACAATGTTCTGATACGGCCTTTTAACGCTGTTCTTGACGATCAGTACGGGTAAATGACTCTGGTGTGCTACCTTTTCGGCTGTTGCACCCAGGTATTTTTTTTTATTTTTTCTACTTGCGCCTATGACAATCATATCTGCATGGATCAGTTTGGACTCATAAAGAATAATATCACCGGGATCTCCTTCTTTTACCAAAACAGCATAAGATATTTGCCTGTTTTTGTTCAAGGAGTGTATCTTTTTTTCTATTTTTTTTGTGATCCCTTTGGTATCGATGTTGACCTCCTTGCCTCCAAAATAGCTTGGAATCGAGAAGAGGGGAGTCTGTACAGCATGAACGACGAACAATGCTGCCTTATTTTCTTCTGCCACCATCAATGCCCGTTTTAAAACACTGTCTGGTTTTTCAAAAATGTCAATACCTACAAGAATTCTTTTTACCTTTTTCATTTTTCATTTACCTTCTTTCAAAAATTAGGGCTGTTTTTTAGCACTTCATTACATTCTATCTTTAAAAAATTAATGAAGTAACAGAGTTCATTAATAAAAAAGTGTGAATAAAGAAGATAGAATAAAAATATATAAGAGGATAAAAATGAAATTTCATACCAAAAAAATTGATGAGGTTTTTTCTATTTTAGATACAGACAGTTCCGGTCTGACATCTGAAGAGGCTGAGAAAAGGCGGAAGAAGTACGGTCTGAATATCCTTCCGGTAGAACCTGACAAGAGAGTGTTTCAATATTTTTTGCAGCAGTTCAAAAGCCCAATCATCTATATACTGCTTTTTGCTGCATTCATGGCTTTGACCATTCGTGAGTATATGGATTCAGGTTTTATTTTTGCTGTTTTGATACTGAATGCGGTTATCGGAGCATATCAGGAGTATTCAGCATCCCAAAAAGCCAAGTTGCTTCAAGGTCTTATCAAGTCAAATGCTATGGTGATCAGAGACGGTATCCTCAGGGAGATAGAGAGTCAATTGATCGTTCCCGGGGATATTCTTATATTTGAACCGGGTACCAAAGTGACAGCAGATGTCAGGCTGACAGAGACAAAAAATCTCATAGTTGATGAGTCTCTGCTAACAGGAGAATCTGTAGATGTCCATAAAGATGCACTCTTCATAAGTAACAATGAGGATTTGCTTCTTCCGGAGCGGAAGAATATGCTTTTTGCCGGTACCTATATCTCCAGTGGCCGGGGCACGGGTATTGCAGTAGCTACAGGCAAAGATACTGAGGCCGGAAAAATAGCGCAACTGCTCAGTAAAAAAAGCAAAGCACGTATACCGCTGCTTGAGAAGATGGAAAAACTCTCCTTTACCATTTCCATTGTTATCGGTATTATGGTAGCTGCTCTTTTTGTTATAGGGATGCTCAAAGGTATGAGCTTTTATGCACTCTTCCTCTTCTCTGTCGCTTTGGCAGTTTCAACCATACCTGAAGGGCTTCCCGTAGCGATCACGGTTGCTTTGACTTCGGCATCTATTGCAATGTCGAAACGAAATGTGATCATACGTAAACTTGCTGCCATCGAGGGTCTCGGTGCCTGTACGCTTATTGCCAGCGACAAGACGGGAACATTGACGCAGAACAAGCTCAGTGTGGAGTATTTCATATCACCACACAGAGTCTATGATACCGCTGCGTTAAATGAAGTGCATGATAAAGTCTATCTGGCCTCTGTTTTATGTAACGAGATGCACTATGAAAAGTCAGAAGAGGGTGGTGTTGATTTTTTCGGTGATCAGGTAGATATTGCACTGGCCCAGTTTGCTGCCAATGCGGATGAGTCCTATATAGAAAGCTCAAGGTCATACAGAAAAATTGATGAGATCCCTTATGAGCCGGTCAACAGGTTCTCTGCGGTTATGATGGAAAGGGACGGACAGATATTTCAGTTTGTCAAAGGCTCTCCTGAAACTGTACTTGAACACTGCGATATGACAGAAGAGGAGAAACGAGCGATATTGAAAGATGTGGATGAATGGGCGCTTAAAGGCTACAGGACTATCGCACTTGCCCATAAAGAGTCTACCGATGAAGAAAAGATCGATCTGAAGAATTTCAGCTATCTTGGTTTTGTAGCTATTATAGACCCGGTAAGGGAAGAGAGCCCGGAAGCGATCAGAAAAGCACAGCTGGCCGGTATTAAAGTGGTTATGATCACTGGGGATCATCCAAACACTGCACTGAGTATCTCAAAAGAGCTTGGTATTGCCTCTTCTGATAAGGAAGTAATGAATGAAAAAGAGCTTCTGGCCTGGGAAAAAAACGGTGCAAATGCGGAAGAACTGAAAAATAAAACAGTTTTTTCCCGTGTAAGTCCGGAACAGAAGATGAAGATCGTTATTGCCTATCAGACTCTTGGGCATTATGTTGCAGTTACAGGAGACGGTGTGAATGATGCGCCTGCACTCAGACATGCCAATATAGGTGTAGCGATGGGTAAGAGCGGTACAGATATTGCCAAAGCTACCAGTGATATCATCCTGACAGATGACAACTTTGCTTCCATTGTCAATGGTATCGAAGAGGGAAGACGGGCGCATGACAATATCAGAAAAGTTATCTACCTGCTGATCTCAACAGGATTTGCGGAACTGGTTCTTGTAATGCTCTCTTTTGTCACGGGACTGCCTTTGCCCCTTCTTCCTGTACAGCTTTTATGGCTGAATCTGGTAACTAATGGAATACAAGATGTGATGTTGGGACTTGAGAAAGCCGAACCGGGAATATTGAACAGAAAGCCAAGATCACCGCAGGAGCCTATTTTCAACAGACTGATGTTAAGACGTATTGTGGTTGGAGGGCTTTATATCGGTTTTGTATCTTTTATCCTTTTTTACTTTTTGCTGGAAAGCGGAGAGAGTGTGGAGAGTGCGAGAAACATGATACTGCTTCTTATGGTACTGTTTGAGAATGTTCATGTTTTCAATGCAAGATCGGAGATCAATTATCTGCATAAGATAGATTATAAAAACAGTATCTTTCTGATCTACTTGGTTATTTTCACACAGCTTTTGCACCTGCTATCCATGCATGTTCCTTTTATGCAGAAGGTGCTTTCAGTTCAACCGGTCTCTTTGGATACATGGATGAAGCTTGCTCTCCTTGCCATAGGTCTTGTAGTGGTAATGGAAGTTGACAAGTGGCTGATGAAAAGACGCATTAAGAAGCATTCAGCTCAAGCTCTTTTGCTATAGTGCAGTATGCCATTTCCAATAATGAAAAATTTTAGTTAGAATATGCCTTCACTTACATAGAAGGATATACCTTGGCACAAGCTCTAAAAGATTTTATAAAAAAAGAATCCTCAGCAGGAATCCTGCTGATCATTGTCACTGTTTTGGCACTTTTCCTGCAAAACAGTTTTCTTTCTGAATTTTATACGAAATTTCTGCATACGCATGTCGAGATACGTTTTGGAGATCTGCAGATAGCAAAACCTCTTCTTTTATGGGTCAATGACGGACTTATGGCAATCTTTTTCTTTCTTATAGGTCTGGAGGTCAAAAGAGAGGTCATGGAGGGGCACCTCTCTTCGGTGAAGCAGGTTGTTCTTCCCGGGATCGCTGCTGTCGGAGGTATGGTTGTACCAGCTTTGGTATTCATACTCTTTAACAAGGGTGATGCGTTTGCCATGAACGGATGGGCGATACCTACTGCAACGGATATAGCATTTGCACTGGGTATTTTGTCTTTGCTGGGAAACAGGGTACCTGTCTCTTTAAAAATATTTCTAATGGCCCTGGCTATTATTGATGACCTGGGAGCGATAGTGATTATTGCGCTCTTTTATACAGTAGAACTCTCTACAGTCTCTATTACCATTGCGGCTGTGTCTCTTGCCGTACTCTTCATTATGAACCGTATGAATGTTGCCGTAAAATCCGCCTACATAGTTGTAGGGATCATTCTATGGGTATCCGTACTTAAATCCGGAGTACATGCAACACTCGCCGGGGTTGCGCTTGCCTTTATGATACCTATGCATTCCAAAGATAAGAAAGGGAACAGGATTTCAATAGCAAAAGAGATGGAGCATGACCTGCACTACTGGGTCGCCTTTGCTATTCTCCCTCTTTTTGCTTTTGTCAATGCCGGGGTTGATCTTGGTGGTATTTCACTAGAAGAGATGGCCGGTTCTGTACCATTGGGGATTATGCTTGGGCTCTTTATCGGTAAACAGGTTGGTGTATTTGGTTTTTCATGGCTGGCTGTAAAAACAGGTATAGCTTCTTTGCCAAAAGAGAGTAACTGGGTTCTGCTTTACGGAGTGAGTGTCTTAACAGGGATCGGGTTCACCATGAGTCTCTTTGTCAATTCACTTGCCTATAATGATACACAGCTCTATCATTATGCTGATAAACTGGCAATTCTTCTTGGATCGTTCCTCTCTGCAATTGCCGGGTACCTTATTTTACGGATCAAAACAGGGAAGTAGAATCTGCCGGTATATGGACAAAAGAGCATTACATAGCTATTTAAACCCGGAATATCTACCAAAGATAGAGATTACTTTCTGGAGAGCATCAGCTCTTTCAGTTCTTTGATCTCATTTCGTAATTTTCTAATTTCCTGTTTTGCCGTCTCTTCACTTGCGTGGAACTCTTCTATAATATGTTCTTCTTCAGTATCATTCATTTCGTTCATCGCATCTACAACAATAGCGATAATGAGATTGACGATAATAAAAGTAGCAAGAAAAATAAACGGTATAAAGAACATCCAGGAGAGTGGATAGACCTCCATGACAGGACGTACTATTCCCATAGACCACGATTCAAGCGTCATGATCTGGAAGAGTGTATAAAAGGACTCACCCAGTGTTCCAAACCACTCGGGAAATTTTTCTCCGAACAGTTGGGTTGACATAATGGCAAAGATGTAGAAAAAGAGAGTAAGCAGTCCGGCAATGGATGCAATACCCGGTATCACCCCCAACAAAGCAGAAATGATCTTTCGCATTTGAGGTACAACGGTAATAAGCCTAAAGAGTCTAAGGACTCTTAAAATTCTAAATATTTCAAATCCGCCAGTGGTAGGAACCAGAGAGATTGCGACTATCGTAAAATCAAAAAGGGACCAGGCATCTTTGAAAAATGACATTTTATACACATAGATTCTCAATATGATTTCTATAGTAAATATTGCGACAACGGCTATATTGAATATTTCAAAAAAAGTATAGTAGTTCGCAGAAAAACTTTTTGATGTCTCCAGGCCCATTGTAATACCATTGAGAATGATAATACCTATGATAAAATTTTGGAACTTGCGGCTTTCTACGAGATGTTTTATTGCGTCATACATTGGTACCCTCTCTTTAAACTTTGATCGAATTGAATATAGTTTGGAATAAAAAGTGTACCTGAAGAGGAATGAGGATGAAACGATGTTTAGGTTTTGGGTCTCAAAACTGTTTCAGAAAAGGGATGCCCCCAGGTACGCTTGCGGCGGAATACTAATACATATAAATTAACCATATATAAATGAGAAGACATTGTTTTGGAAATTTTACAGAAAATAGCCTTTTAAAAGGCACACTTGATCATATACCGGTACATTCTGTACCGATAACAGGAGCTGCCGGGAGCAGGTTAGCGGCCGGCTACTCTTCTTTTGACATATTCTGCATAAAGTGCTTCAGGTTGGTTGGAAACGGGAAGACAACAGTATTGGTTCTATCGTTGGAGATATCACTCAGTGTCTGCAGGTAACGCAGCTGGATCCCCTGAGGGTTCTGACTTAAAATATTGGCTGCTTCAAGAAGATTTTTACTTGCTTCAAGCTCTCCTTTGGAGTTGATCACTTTGGCGCGCCGTTCCCGTTCTGCTTCTGCCTGTTTGGCAATGGCGCGTACCATACTGTCATCAAGATCTATATGTTTGATCTCGACATTGGCGATCTTGATCCCCCAGGCATCAGTCTGCTTGTCCAGTATCTCCTGAATATCGAAATTCAGTTGTTTCCGTTCTGAAAGCATTTCATCAAGTTCATGCCGGCCCAGAACGGAACGCAGAGTTGTCTGTGCAAGCTGGCTGGTGGCATCATAAAAATCCTCTACCTGTATGATCGCTTTTTCAGGATCAACAACGCGAAAATAGACGACAGCATTCACATGTACGGAAACATTGTCATGAGAAATGACATCCTGTGTCGGGACGTCCAGAACGATGGTACGCAGATCCACACGCACCATTTTCTGGATACCCGGGATCAAAATGATCAGTCCCGGACCTTTTACTCCTGTAAAGCGGCCAAGGGTAAAGATCACCCCGCGTTGGTATTCACGTAAAATACGTATGGCAAATGCCATGATAATGATCAGTATTACTACAACATAAAGTATTGTCATTGGTATAACAGGTAACATAATTTATTCCTTAATTGGATTGACGTGCAGAGTGAGTCCAGACAGACCTTCTACACGTACTTTTTGACCGATTTCAAGTACCTTTTCAGACGTTGCATTCCATATCTCGCCATGACAGCGGACACGGTATCCATCGTTTGTAGATAGAAGTACTTCGGCATCGGCACCGACCAACTCATCTTTACCTGTTACTACTTTTGCAGACCTTGAGCGAACAAGAAAACGCAGAACAAAGATAAAAAAAACCAGACTGACCAGCGAAAAGGCAATGACAAGGGGAATCGAGATCCCACTGCCGAGTGTCTCTGCATCAAACAGAAGCAGTGAGCCAAAAGCAAAAGCGATCACACCGCCGATACCCAAAATACCGAATCCGGTGATAAAAACCTCTGCTGTCATAAAGGCGATGCCCAAAATGATCAAGAGTAGCCCCGCATAGTTGAATGGGATCAAGTTCAGGGCATAAAGAGCGATCACACCGGAGATTACTCCGATCACACCGGGGAATATCTCTCCGGGATTCATAAACTCGAAAAAGATACCGTAAATAGCTATGAGCAGAAGTATATAGGCGATGTTTGGATCGGTAACAATAGAGAGCAGACGGGTTTTCCAGTCAGGCTCAAAGTAGATTATTTCAGTGTTTTTTGTACTCAGCGTGATCTCTTTTCCGGAGACCGTAACGCTTCTGCCGTCAAGTTTATTCAGAAGATCTGCAGTATTTTCGGCTATCAGGTCGATAACACCGTAGCGCAGAGCATCAACTGCTGAGAGACTTTTGGCTTCTCCTACAGCCTCCAGTGCCCAGGAGACATTACGCTCATTCAACTGGGCCAGACTTTTGATATAGGCCTTGGCATCGTTGAGTGCCTTTTTCTCAAGGGTAGTGACGGTAGTCGTATTTGAATCTGCTATCTTTACCGAGGGTGTCAGACTGACCGGTGTTGCGGCACCAAGATTTGTTCCGGGTGCCATAGCTGCCACATGGGAAGCGTAAATAAGATAGGTCCCTGCACTCGCGGCACGTGCACCTTTTGGAGAGACATAGACAATAACAGGAAAGGGACTGTTTGTTATCTCCTGTATCATCTCCCGCATAGAAGAAGAAAGGCCTCCCGGCGTATCCAGTTCGATCAGTATCATATTGGCATTTTGCTGTATTGCAGCTGCTATTCCCTCTTTGAGATAGTTGCTGCTTGCAGGACCGATTGTGCTTTTTATCTCCAGTTTGATGATTGTGGATGCCGAGGCAAAAAGCGGGAGAGATAGTATAAATAACAAATAAAGTAGACGTTTCATTTTGGTAGCTCTGCTTTCGCAGTTAAAAATAACTGTAATTCATAATATCCAATAAGTATAAGTAAAGTCAAGGGGGGATGATAATACTATTGAATATCTTGGAATAATCGTATTACGGGATTGTTCTAAATATTGTCGAACCACAGTTTCAGGAAGGTACTTCGGTCATACTGCCTGGCACCAAGCTGGAATTTGTAGGGCATATAGCTCTGTCCCAGGTTCCAGAAGGCAAAATCATTTTCCTGAAGGTATCTGGCAAGCAGTACCAGTTGGGCCGTACCGTAGTTTCTGTAGGCCTTTTCTCTACTGCTGAATCCGCTGAGGCTCGTATAGGTATTGCCGATGATGTAGCCTATCTCTCCGGCAACAGTATCACCATTCTCTTCAATGCACGCAGTAATGATCTGAAAGTCCTCTTTCATCTTTTGTGTTGCCTGGAGTATCTTCAAATAGTTCGGTGTAAGCCAGCTTTGTCGGTGGTATGTCTGTATCTTTTGTGCAACTGCGGTAATATTGTCTGTCGAAACTGTAAGTGAAAGGTTTTTCTTTGAGAGCAGTCTTCGAACCTTTCTACTGATATGCAGCTCTTCAAAATGGAGCAGCGCGTAAGAGAACTGGATCTCGGGAAGCAGCAGTTCTCTGCCTTGATATATGTCGGTTACTGCAATGAAGCCTGCTTTGGCCTGTGCAATATAGAATTCCGGAGAGAAGTCGTCACTCCAGTAATAGTTCTTTTGCATATCCGGATAGATCTTCTTTCTGAGTATGAAAGGAGAGGTTACATCTTCATAGCGAAGCGGATAGATGCCAAGCTGAATCTCACTCATGATATCTATTGGTCTTCCATAATGACATCGATACTCTTCTTCGGAGTGAAATCCTGTCTCCTGTACCAGGAGGTTCTCTCTATTTTCGGAAAGGCTGCTTTCATAATATCGAGTGCAGAGGAGTCCCAGTTATGTGCATTGGGAGCAATGGTCCAGCCAAGCTCTTTGAGTACATAGGAGAAGATCTGACTGATAATCTTTTCACTCTTTTCAAGTGCTTCGGTATCTTCTGTTTTTTGTGCATCAAGCATACTTTGTACAAGCTGTTTGCGCACCTCTCTGCTGTAGTGTGATCGCAAAAGATCTATGATCTCTTTTTTTGGCATACGAACCCTTCTTTGAACTTGTTTTTTCTTATTACCGCACCAACTAAATACCTCAAACTTTGAGAGAACGAGACGAGGCAAGATGTGCGTGAAAAAATCTGAAGGACTACCCGTAGGTAATTCAAAGATTTTTTTGCGTGCAGATTGTCTCGTCTCGTTCTCCCCGAAGGGTGCAGCACTTTCGCCCACATACGGCGTTAGATTTTCTTGAATTAGCCTCCGGCTAGTCCTGCGAAAATCTGCCTTGTCTGTGAACAAAATTGCAGCATCAAAGATTGAGGTATTTAATTGGTACGGTAATATTATTGTAACAAAAATAGTGTTAACACGGTACAATATCGAAAATTTTAAAGGTGTTTAATTATGAAGATCAATGTCATCATTATAGACAAAAAGGGAAAGGACCAGCTCTATACTCCACTGATCGAACACTATAAAAAGATCGCTAAACCTTTTGCCAAAGTAGAAGTGATAGAGTTGTTTGACAAAGAGATCGCCAAAGCACATGATATTTCACCCGAAGCAGCAAAAAAATCTTACACAAAAGCATTTGAAAAATATTTAAGTAACGGAATAAATATTGCTTTAGACCCCTCATCAAAAGAGGTAGACAGCTTCGATTTTGCAAATTTGCTTAAGGATAGCACAACTGTAAACTTCTACATTGGCGGTGCTTACGGCTTTGAGAAGGATTTTTTAACCAAATGTAATAAAGCCGTATCATTTGGTAAAATAACGCTTTCACATAAACTGGTGAAACTTGTTTTGCTTGAACAGATCTTTAGAGGTTTGAGTATTAACAACAATCACCCATACCACAAATAGGAATAGGAAGAATGCTGACACAAAAAGAACTGGAAATGTTTCAGAACGAACTGCTTGACAGAAGAGTACAGATAGAGAAGAACCTTGCGGGAACGACACTTGAGCTTAATGAGATGAGAGGTCTAGAACTCAATGATGACGGTGATTACGCTGCAGCATCTGCTGAAACAATGGTTGACAGCGCTATTTTGGAGCAACAGCGTAAAGAATTAGCAGAAATTGACCTAGCTTTGGATAAAATAAAGAACGGTACCTACGGTATATGTGAAATGTGCGAAGAGCCGATAGGCAGGGCACGCCTGGAAGTCAAGAATTTCGCACGTTTCTGTATTACCTGTAGGGAGATCAACGAAAAAGAACAGAATTAAGAGATACGAAGGGAGCAGAGATGAGACTTGGTCTGTATATATTTGCGGCTTTAACGCTGATGGGGATCGTCGGTGCGATCACACATATGGTCAACCCGAACAACTATCTGATAGAAGTGATGGGGATCAACTTCAATTTCCCTGTTGCAGTATGGGTTATACTGCCAATGTTCCTGCTTCTGCTTTTTACTGTAGTGCACATGTTCTATTATAGTCTGAAGGGCTATTTCAGACTGAAAAAATGGCAGCATGATGCAGAGACGATCGAAGATGCGCTTTACTGGTCACTGGTCAATGAACCTAAAGAACAGAAGTATATGACTGATGCGATCAAAAGTTCGGCAGTACTTCTGAGCAAGTCCAACCTGACTGTGCTTGACAGTGTTGAGGGACTCAGTGAGAGGCTTACCAAGATTGTCAATGTGCTCAACAAGATCAAGAATGGTGAGTATGTTGACCTGAAAGAGAATAAACTTGCCAAAGTCTTTAATGAGGGAAATCCGCATCTTATCCAAAATCGTCTGAACCGTTTGGAGCGTGACAGCGGATTTATAGAAGAGGTCATGAAATCCTCATCAAAGTTCTCTCCGGCAGTACAGAAACATGCATTGGCACTTTTTGCAAAGAATGAGACATTCTACAAAGCACGCAAATATGCAAAGGTTTTTGATGTCGATAACTTTTTTGTAATGCTCAATCGCGCGGCTGAAGATGAAGAGATGGGACTCACTGTCGAGATACTCAACGATTTTGTCGAAGCATTGAAGCTCAAATGTGCAGATTTTGTCAAGGTAGCGCGTATTACCAAAAAGATATTCTCCCCGGATCAGAACCTTGCACTCTTCAAAGCGTACCAGAAAGAGAATCCCAAAGCACAGAATGCCTACCTGTACCTGCTTTTTGAATATGAACTGCTTGAAGAGATAGGGAACTATCTTGATGAACAGGAAGAACATGAGTTTATGAAGTACAGAGCACTTTATGAACTTAAAAAACAGGATAAACGTTTCAAACTTGAAGACCTGATCGATGCTGAGTCGATCTGTAAGAACGTATAAGATACGAATGGATAAACTCGACTTTTCAAAGCCCCTTTATGCGTTAGCCCCTCTGGCGGGCTTTACCGATCTGCCTTTCCGAAGCGTTGTCAAGAAGTTCGGGGTAGATCTTACCGTTTCAGAGATGATCAGCTCCAATGCACTGGTACATAACAGTAAAAAAACCTACAGGATGCTGGAGAAGAGTCCTGATGAAGATCCCTACAGCATACAGATCGCCGGGTCTGACCTTGAAGTAATAAGAGGTGCAGTAGAGATCATTAATGAGCAGGAAGGTGTGACTGCCATCGATCTTAACTGCGGCTGTCCTGCTCCCAAAGTAGTCAATAATCTCCAGGGTTCCTCACTCCTGACCGATCTGCCTCAAATGGGAAGAGTGATCGAGACGATCAAAAAATACTCCAACAAACCCTATACTTCTGTGAAAATGAGACTGGGGTTCAATGAAAAGAACCATGTTGAGATCGCAAAGATCGCAGAAGCAAGCGGTGCAGACTATATAGCTGTTCATGGGCGTACCAGAGCAGGGCGTTACAAGGCACCTGTTGACTATGATGCGATCAGGGAGATCAAGGAAGCGGTAAGTATTCCTGTCATAGCCAACGGTGATATTGATTCTCCTCAAAAAGCCAGGAAGATATTGGAGTATACTGGTGCGGATGGTGTGATGATAGGCCGTGCAGCAGTGGGCAAGCCATGGATATTCCAGCAGATCAAAGCGGGGATGGATGAGGTGAGTTCCGAGCTTGTCAAGGAGGTAGTGCTTGAACACTTTGACCAGATGGTCGCCTATTATGACAAGTATGGAGCGATCATGTTCCGAAAGAACCTCCACTCCTATTCAAAAGCAGGATACCAGGGAGCTTCTGCCTTTAGGGATACGATCAACCGTATGGAGGACCCCAAAGAGATGCGTGAAGTGATCGAGGCTTTTTTTTCCCAACAATTCCTTTACGAACGTTGATGCATATCAAGCTGTTTTGAGAAGGCATCGACTATAATCGCATTCAAAAAACAAGGTGAACTATGACTTTTACTATTATCAAGACGATCCATCTCTTTGCAGCATTTATCTATGGCGGCTTTCTCATTACTGATAATCTCTTTTTGAACAAGATCAAACGCTCCTTTTCTGAAGAAGAACATCAGAAGATACGTGAATCATTCATGAAGTATGTACGTAAAGTCGTACCGCCGAGTCTTATTGTCGCTGTAGTGACAGGGCTTTATCTGATCTCGCAGGTATACGGTCCTGTCTCTCCCGAAGGGCTGACATGGTTTCAGACACTGCTTGGTCTGAAAGCCTTTTTGGGTATCTGGCTTGGGCTCAGAGGCGGTTTGCAGGTCTATGCCGGTATTCAGCCGTTCATATTCAAGAGTCATGTGCTGCCTTTTGCTTTTGTGCTTACCATTATCTTTCTTTCACAATTTATGTATCTGTAAAAATATGCTATAATCGCCTCTTCATTTTGGAGAGGTAGCCATGTTTATAGAACTTGCTTTAGTCGGCATCGTCATCGGTGCCATGTCCGGTTTTTTTGGTATCGGCGGGGGTATGATCCTTGTGCCGGTTCTGCTTGCGATCGGTTTTGATATCAAAGATGCTATCGGTATCTCTATTATTCAGATGGTCTTCTCTTCGGTATACGGTTCCTATCTGAACTGGAAAAAGGGTTCGCTTATTGCAGGAGAGGGGATCTTTGTGGGTATAGGCGGTTTTATCGGCGGCTATATCGGTGGATCCCTGACCCATTATATCTCCGATGCGATCTTGCAGGGACTCTTTTTGGGACTTCTTCTTTTTGCCCTCTTCAGGCTCTTTTTTTCTACGCACAATGAAGATGACTCTCAGGCAAAAACACTTCATAAGGGACTGCTCTTTGCCATAGGAGCGGTCATTGGGGTATTTTCGATTACATTGGGAGTCGGCGGTTCGATCATGCTGACACCTATACTGGTGGGACTTTTACACTATCCTATTAAAAAAGCGGTCAGTGCAGGGCTCTTCTTTGTGGTATTCTCCTCCATGGCAGGTATGATCAGTCGTTTGAGTACCGGCACGATCGATTTTGGCAACGGACTTGTTGTAGCGTCTGCATCACTGGTGGGTGTCTTTCTCGGCATCCGCCTTAAAGACCACGTCACCTCAAAAAACCACAAAACGGCATTGTTGGTGCTGTATGTGCTTGCATTGGGAATGCTTGTAAAGAAGATGTGGTTTTAGGACCGAAACAGTCATTACTTAGCGTATTCTACATCGAGAGATACTGTACGGAACGGATTTCTGTGCAGTTTTGGGAGATTTGGAGCGGGGAAAAACATAATATCCGGTAATCCTCCATTTTTCGGGCAGCCACAAGGGGTTTGCAAAGAAAACTTCAAGAGATAGCGCTGTTTTTTCAGGATTTAATTTGTACTCTATTTTCAATATCAGTTCCTTTTGTGTGTAATGGTTTTTTAAAACTTTATCCTGTTCAAAAAACTTTGATACAGTTCTTTGAAGTAGACACTGTGGAGACAGAGGAGGCAGGTGAACGTGACAGTATTACATCCGCCATTACAGATTCCTGTTTATTACTTAAGTTTTTTATATTAAAGCAAATAAAAATGGCTGTGATCATGTTTATCTGACTCTTATGGCTTGTCTTGTGTTATTTTACGAGGAACAACAAGAGTTTGTGTCCTGCTGAATTAGTGGACATGGTACAGAGCCGTAGGAACAGAAAACACAACAATCACCTTTCTTTGGTTTAAGCAACAGGCCGCAGCCTTTGCACTCATAAAACCATTGGCAGGAATCTGTAGGCATTGTTTCTGTTTCTTTATGGCCGCACTCTGGACAAGTGAGAGTGGATTCTAAAATAATTTTCATAACTAAACCTTAGCTTAACAAATATGACAATTTGCCATAGGTATATTGCCATATTCTATAATACAGAAAAAAAGATAAGACAATAGGATGAAACAGATGCATTCTGCAGGGGATGATGAGTAACGAGGATAGTTCTGTCATTATGCCATATTTTTATCTCTTCTGTAAAACTACACAGTATGATCTAAATATGCTATAATTCCAGATTAATTTTCGTGCTGCCAGCTATGGCAGAGAGCACAGATACAGGAAAACCATTGAAAAAACAAAAAGAGATGATACGGGTTTACGGGGCAAAAGAGAACAACCTCAAAAATATCAATATTGAGATCCCTAAAAATGAGCTGGTGGTCATTACCGGTATTTCGGGGTCCGGTAAGTCGACACTGGCGTTCTCTACACTCTATGCAGAGGGTCAGAGACGTTACATCGAATCGCTCTCAAGTTATGCACGTCAGTTTCTCGGGCGTGTAGGCAAACCTGATGTTGACAAAATAGAGGGATTGACCCCGGCGATCGCTATCGATCAGAAGACCACTTCAAAGAACCCGCGTTCGACTGTGGGAACGATCACTGAGATTTATGACTATCTGAGGCTTCTTTTTGCCCGTGTAGGAAAACAGCACTGCCATGAGTGCGGTAAACCGATCTCCTCAATGTCTGCTTCAGATATTATTGAGGAGGTACTCAAGCTGCCTAATGGGGCAAAACTTATCATTATGGCACCGCTTGTCAAAGAGAAGAAGGGTACCTTTGCCGATATGCTGGAGTCATTGCGCCATAAAGGATATGTGCGTGCAATGATCGACGGAGTGATGGTAAGGCTTGATGATGAGATAGAACTGAGCAAGACCAAGAAGCATACGATCAAAGTGGTCATTGACCGTGTAGTGGTCAAAGAAGAGAGCAGGGACCGTATCGGACAGGATGTGGAGAAGGCACTTAAAGAGAGTTACGGTGAGATGGAGATCGAAGTACTCAATCATGAAGAGCTGGAACTGGACAGAAAAGAGTATCATTACTCTGAGCACCTGGCCTGTTTTGACTGTAAGCTCTCTTTTGAACCGCTTGAACCGGTGAGTTTCTCTTTCAACTCGCCCAAAGGAGCCTGTCCAGCCTGTGACGGGTTGGGGATCAGATATGCCATTGACCTTAAAAAAGTGATCGATCCGGAGCTGAGCATTGAAAAGGGAGCGGTGAAGATCATGTACGGCTTTAACAAAAGCTACTACACCAAGTTTCTCAATGCTTTCTGCGAACAAAACGGTATCGATATTACCGTACCGTACGGAGAGTTGGAGACCCATCAGCAAAAGGCGGTTCTTTACGGTAACGGAAGTGTCACTGATTTTACCTGGAAACGACATAAACTCAAACGTGAATGGCCCGGAGTCGTAAAGTTTGCACACGATATGTTCAAAGATGAGAAGGATATGAGCGAGTACATGACCGAGAAGGTGTGCGACAAGTGTCACGGCCACCGTCTGCGTCCGCGTTCTCTTGCAGTAAAGATTGAAGGGAAAAATATAGCCGATATTATCGATATGCCTATTGAAATCTCTTATGCCTATTTTGCCGATGAAAAGAATTTTTCCCATTTGACCCCGCAGCAGAAGCAGATTGCAGAATCAATCCTCAAGGAGATCCATGAGCGGCTTTTCTTCCTCTATGATGTAGGACTTGGCTATATAACGCTCAGCCGTGATGCAAGAACCATCTCCGGCGGGGAAGCACAGCGTATCCGTATCGCTTCCCAGATCGGTTCGGGTCTGACAGGGGTCATGTATGTACTTGATGAACCGAGTATCGGTCTGCATGAGCGTGATACGATGAAACTGATACGTACACTCAACTCATTGAGAGACAAAGGCAATACGGTGATTGTGGTAGAACATGACAAAGAGACGATCCTTGCGGCAGACTATATTGTCGATATTGGGCCCGGTGCGGGTGATTACGGGGGAGAGATCGTCTTTGCCGGTGATGTGAAAAAGCTTGCAAAAGCTAAGACTTTGACGGCAGAATATCTTTTTGGTAAAAAAGAGATTGCATATTCGCATGACAAGCCTCAGGAGGAGTGGATAGAGATCAGGAATGTAACACTCAACAATATTCAAAACCTTGATGCAAAGATACCGTTACACAACTTTGTCTGTATTACCGGTGTAAGCGGAAGCGGAAAAAGTTCTTTGATCTTGCAGACTTTGCTGCCGGTGGCAAGAGAACTGCTTAACCATGCCAAAAAGGTCAACAAGGTTGATGGTGTAGAGATCAACGGACTGGAGAAGCTTGACAAGGTGATCTACCTTGACCAGAGTCCTATCGGCCGTACACCGCGATCCAACCCGGCAACATATACGGGGATCATGGATGAGATACGAAAGCTTTTCTCACAGACAAAAGAGGCGGAACTCCGTGGTTACAAGATAGGACGCTTCTCCTTTAACGTCAAAGGCGGCCGTTGTGAGAAGTGTCAGGGAGATGGCCAAATCAAGATCGAGATGCATTTTCTCCCCGATGTACTGGTCAAGTGTGACGCCTGTAACGGGACCAGATACAATGCCCAGACACTGGAAGTGCTCTATAAGGGGAAATCTATCGCTGATGTATTGGCAATGAGTGTAGGAGAGGCACTTGAGTTCTTCAAGGCGATCCCTGCTATCGCTTCCAGGCTCAAGACATTGACTGCTGTAGGACTTGACTACATTACGCTGGGACAGAATGCAACGACACTTTCCGGCGGTGAAGCGCAGCGTATCAAACTCAGCAAGGAGCTCAGCCGTAAAGATACGGGGAACACACTCTATATTCTTGATGAGCCTACAACAGGACTGCATTTTGCCGATGTGGACAGACTGACGGGTGTTTTACACAATCTTGTTGAACTTGGCAATTCGGTAGTGGTCATCGAACACAACCTTGATATGATCAAGAATGCCGACTATATTATTGATATGGGTCCTGAAGGAGGGAATAAGGGAGGATTGATCATCGCTACGGGATCACCGGAGGAAGTGGCTGCGAACTATAAAAAGACAGGATCCTATACCGGAGAGTATCTGGCAAAAGAGCTGGCAGAGAAATAGTGCTTTATCTTAGAATCTGTAGGTTCTTCTGTGCCGGTTCTTCTGTGGCGTTTTAGTATTGTACAGGGTGAAGACAATGGCACTCTTGATGATCCAAAGCAGTATGACTGCCGCAAGTATCTCATAGCCGATCATCCACACAAGAAATAAGTTCGCATCTGAACCGACAGTGAGGGAGCCGAATACAGCTGCCTTGCCTTCTGAAATATAGAAGAAGAGGAAAAGCAACCCTGTAATATAGGGAAGTGTTACAAAATAGATCCCCAAAAAAAGTACCTCTTTCCCCTCCGGGAAAAAGAGGATCGGGGTCTTTTTCAGGTCAACCTGCTGTTGGGTATAACTTACATGACTGATCGTCCTTTTCGCTTTCTTCTTCCGTTGAACGACTTTACCGTAATCGATCTCTTTGCCTACTTCTTCAATTGGATCCATGATGATTATCCCCCCCCCGGATTTGCTGGCATATACCATATCAATTAATACATAGTTAATATTCTAAATTAATATTTTTAATAGATGTGGAGCTTATGCGAATAGTTAATGATAATATACTCAAACTTAATACTGAGTAAATTGAGCTTTGAGCTCTCTGAAGCTGGTGATCTCTAACGTATAATAGGTTAAAATAAATAAAAAATCAGGTTTAACATTTGAAAACAATTACAATTATAGATACATTCGGTTTTTTCTTCAGATCATATTTTGCACTACCGCCTCTGCGCAACTCAGAGGGGTTTCCTACCGGTTTATTGACAGGGTTTGTCAATCTTGTAGATACGCTTCACCGGGATCATGCTACTGACTATCTTGTCTTTGCCCTTGACAGCAAAGGTCCGACTTTCAGGAATGAGATCTATCCGGAGTACAAAGCAAATCGGGAAGCACCTCCTGAAGATCTTACAAAACAGTTACCAGTCGCGATCAGGTGGATCGAGCAGATGGGTTTTGCCAACCTTTCCAAAGAAGGGTTCGAAGCGGATGATGTGATCACTACAGTGACGAAGTTCGCCAGAGAGCAGGACCTGAAAGTACGTATTGTCTCGCACGACAAGGATCTTTACCAGCTTATAGATGATGCCCGCGTAGTGATGTATGATTCAATCAAACGCAAGGAGGTGGATGAAGCGGCATGTATTGAGAAATTCGGCGTACGCCCGGAAGATTTTGTAGACTTCCAGGCGATTGTAGGAGACAGTTCCGATAATGTGCCGGGTGTCAAAGGTATCGGAGTCAAAGGTGCGGCAAAGCTGATCAATATGTTCCACACCCTGGAGAATATCTATGCCAACATAGAAAAAGCCGGTACACCGCGTATACAGAAACTTCTGCTTGAGGGTAAAGAGAGCGCTTTCCTTTCACGTGAACTGGTGCGTATGCGTGATGATGTATATACTGACCTCGATCTGAGCCAGTTTATTTTTGAAGACAAGAACTATCTCAGCTGTCTTGCGGATGAATTTGAAAAATATGAAATGAAGCGGGCACTGCAGAAAGCCAAAAACGGAGAGAATGGTGAGGGAGGAGACAAGGCTGTCAAACCGGTGACGCAACCTAAAAAACCGACACTTGCTTTTGAAGCAGTGACACTCGATACCAGGGAGAAACTTGAGAGTGTCATAGGAACATTTGACAAAGAGACAATGGTGGCATTCGATACGGAAACGACCGGTTTGGATACCAAAAAAGCAGGAATGGTCGGTTTCAGTTTCTGTACCTCCGCTGATAAAGCCTACTATGTTCCTGTCGGGCATAACTATCTTGGTGTGGAAGATCAGGTAAGTGAGACCGATGCTGTAGCTGCGATAAAGAAGCTGATGCAATGCAAAGTGATCGGACAGAACCTTAAGTTCGACCTCTCATTACTCTATAACCGGTACGGTCTGGATGAGGTAGTCCCCTATGCAGATACGATGATTATGGCATGGCTGAGTGATCCGGGAAGCAAGGTGGGGCTTGATGCATTGGCACAGAAATTCTTCAAATATGAGATGAAACCTTTCAAGGAGATGGTAAAGAAAGGGGAGGATTTTTCTGCAGTTGCTATTCCTGAAGCGACATTCTATGCTGCAGAAGATGCATGGATGACCTATCTGCTTTATGGTGTTGTCAAGAAGAAGATGGAGCTGGGTTCACTGACGCATCTGCTGAAGGAGGCACAAAATGTGGAGTACCCTTTCATCAATGTACTTATCCGTATGGAACAACTGGGTATCAAGGTCGATCAGAACAGGCTGCATATGCTTCAAAAGCAGTTGAGTGAAGCTTTGGCCGCTTTGACAGAAGAGATCTATGCACTTGCAGGAACAGAGTTTAACATCCGATCAACACAGCAGCTGGGTGTCGTCCTCTTTCAGCAGCTTGGACTCAAAGGCGGTAAAAAAACAAAGACCGGCTACAGTACCAATGAAGCGGTTCTGCAGTCACTCAAGGGAGAACACCCGATCATTGCCAAGATCCTTGCATACCGTGAATATCAGAAGATGCTCTCCACCTATGTGGAACCGCTGCTCAAACTGGCGAAAAAGGATGAAAAGAGCCGTATCTATACTTCGTTCCTGCAAACGGGAACAGCAACAGGAAGACTCAGTTCCAAAGATCCAAATCTTCAGAACATACCTGTGCGTTCAGAGCTTGGAAGAGAAGTAAGATCTGCCTTTGTTGCCAAAGAGGGGTACAGGCTGGTGAGTATCGACTACTCTCAGATCGAACTGCGTCTGCTTGCCCATTTCTCCCGGGATGCGGCACTGCTGGAAGCTTTTAGGACCGGTGTGGATATCCACATGGCAACAGCGGTCAAACTTTTTGGAGAGGAGGAAGCCAAAGCAAAACGTAACTTTGCCAAATCGGTCAACTTCGGACTGCTTTACGGGATGGGACCTAAAAAGCTTTCTGGTGAACTTGGTATATCCCAGGCAGAAGCCAAAGAGATCATTACAAACTACTTTGCCTCCTTTCCGACTGTCAAGAGTTTTCTTGAAGGTATACAGGAGCGTGTCAAGGCAGATGGTTATGTCGAGACCATTCTGGGACGGAGAAGGCTCTTTGACTATGAAAATGCCAATGGTATGCAAAAAGCTGCTTTTATGCGTGAATCGGTCAATACTGTTTTTCAGGGCTCCGCAGCCGACCTGATCAAACTCTCGATGAACCAGATAGACAGTATGATACAGGATGAGAAGCTCGATGCCTTTATGCTGCTTCAAATTCATGATGAACTGATCTTTGAGATCAAAAAAGAAAAGGTAGAAGAGATCAGCAGGCGTTTTGTGCACATTATGGAGAATGTCTATGAACTCAATGTACCGCTGGAGTGTTCAGTCAGTATCGGAGAGAGCTGGGGAGAGCTGAAGTAGGGAAGTGTACCCGTACAGCCTGCCTGTTCGGGCCAGATCATCCTGATAATAATTGAAGGATAAAATTTGTCCCAATTAACATACCGTTAGCAAACATCGGTTATAATCGCCACTTATCACGGCTGTATATACGGTCTTAAAGGGACGATAACGATGTTAAAGAAGATATTATCGATGAAAATGGCAGTACTGATGCTGTTTCTGTTTGGTGTCATAGCAGGTGTTGCTACTTTCATTGAGAACGATTACGGTACACAGACTGCACGCGCGCTGATATACAAAGCTAAATGGTTTGAGGTGTTTCTTGCTTACTTCATTGCCATATTGACCTATCAGATGATTAAATACAAGAGTTACAAAACGAAATTTCCCGTCTTTTTGTTCCACTTCTCTTTTATCCTTATTGCTATGGGTGCATTGATCACACGCTATGCCGGGTATGAAGGTATTATGCATATCAGAGAGGGGCAGACAAGCAACAAGATGGTCTCCGATGTCAAGATGCTGGAGGTTTTTGCCAAGACCAAGGAGGAGAATGCTTCACTCGAGAAAGAGCTCTACTTCTCCACAATGACTGAAAATCATCTCTCAGAGCGTCTCAAAGTGGGAGACAAAGAGGTGAGAATAACACTTGAACAGTATCTTCCTACGGCTGATGAAGAGGTAGTGGCCGACCCAAATGGAGGTACTCTTCTTGAGATGAAGGTCTCGGCAGGGGGAAGAGGAGAGATACACTATTTTAAAAAAGGAAGCATCAAGGATTTTGGTGCATTCTATATCTCATATGGTGTGGAGAATATACCTACGGACAAACCAACCTTCAAAGTAACAGGAGAAGCGGATGATCTTAAGGTTCACTTCCCGTTCATCCTGAAAACACTCAATATGGAGACCAAATCTTCTGACGAGCTTAAGCCGGGAGATAACACCCTTACACGCCGTATGCTCTACCGTTTTGGGAATAATGCTGTTGTACTCAAGGCAGTTCACAGGAAAGCAGCTTTGAAAACAGTCTCGCATTCACTGAAAACGAAGTCAGGTCAACCTGAGTATATCAAGCTCAGAGTCAGTGTAGGTGACAAAAGTAAAGAGGTGGTCTTTAAATCCTATAAAGGACAGGCGGGTGACTTGAAACAGTTTTCACTCGATGGTGTTGATATCCAAATGCGTATCGGTGCCAAACTGATAGAGTTGCCGTTTTCCATCAAATTGGTTGATTTCGAGTTGGAGCGTTATCCGGGATCTATGACTCCTGCATCCTATTCAAGCAGAGTGGTGCTTATAGATAAAGAGCAGAACCTTGAAATGCCGTACCATATCTATATGAACCATGTTCTTGATCATCGAAACTACCGTTTCTTCCAGTCCTCTTACGATCCGGATGAGAAAGGAACAGTACTCTCGGTCAACCATGATCCGGGAACACTTCCGACCTATATTGCCTATTTCCTGCTTGGTCTGGGAATGCTCTGGAGTCTTTTCATTCCAAACGGACGTTTCCAAATGCTGCTTAAAGGGGCACGCAAACTTCAGCATGGTGCAGTTGCTGTTTTATTTACAGTAATGTTGGCTCTCTCACCTCAGGTAAGCCATGCGGCTGCGCCTCAAGTGGACCCGCAGATGCTCAAAGCCATGCAGGCTTATGATGCTGAGCATGCAAAACACTTTGCTACTTTGGCTGTCCAGGATCACCAGGGACGTATGAAGCCTATGGATACGGTCGCACATGAAGTGATAGCAAAGATTACAGGAAAATCCTCATTTTTTGGGATCGAACCGACACAGATGTTCCTTGGAATGATTATGCAGCCTGAGATCTATCAGAATGTGCCGATGATCAAGATCGGGCATAAGAAGATCGCGCTTGACCTTGGACTGCCCGAAGATACAAAGTATGCAAGGTTTACAGATTTCTTCAGTAAAACAGACAACAGTTACAAACTTTATGATGCCGTTACCAAAGCCAGCCGTAAAAAACCGCTGGAGAAGTCACAGTACGACAAAGAACTTATCAAAGCGGATGAACGCCTTAATGTCTCCTATATGGCCTATCAGGGAACACTTATGCGTATCTATCCAAAGCCAAATGATGAGAATAACAAGTGGGTTGCTCCAATGGATGCACTCAAGACCTTCCCGCCGGAACAGATCAAAGAGGTACAGCTTACGATCTCTGCCTATTTTGCATCTGTAGCACAGGGACTGAAGACAGGGAAATGGGAGAATGCAGATCTTAGTCTCAAAGCGATCAAAGTCTATCAGAAAAAGTATGGTTCGGAAGTGATGCCAAGTGCCAGACATATTAAAATGGAGATATGGTATAACAAACTGGGACTCTTTGGAAAACTGGTACCGCTCTATCTTCTTCTTGGTGTAATACTGCTTGTGTTTGCCTTTGTTCATGTACTTAAACCGAACTTCAGCATGAAATGGATCATGCGTTTTGCCTGGGCGACGCTGATTATAGGATTTACTCTGCATGTTGCAGGACTGGGGATCCGATGGTATATTGCCGGGCATGCGCCATGGTCGAATGCCTATGAATCTATTGTCTTCATTGCTGCTTCAACAGTATTGGCCGGTATTATTCTGGCGCGAAGATCACCGTTTGCACTGGCTGGTACGGCTATATTGGCCGGTGTGACGATGGGGGTTGCACATATGAGCTTTATCAACCCTGAGATCACCAATCTCGTACCGGTACTCAAATCATACTGGCTGATGATCCATGTGGCAACTATTATCTCCGGGGACGGTTTCCTCGGACTTGGATCCATCCTCTCCCTTATGGTACTGATCCTGTTCATTATCCGTGGCAAGAGTCGAACAGGAAATATCGACCGTTCCATCAAGGAGTTGACAAATCTTTCGGAGATGGCACTGATCATTGGCCTGATGCTCCTTACCGTAGGGAACTTCCTGGGCGGTGTCTGGGCAAATGAGAGCTGGGGTCGTTACTGGGGCTGGGATTCAAAAGAGACCTGGGCTGCGGTGACCATTCTCATTTATGCAGCAGTAATCCATATGCGTTTTATTCCAAAACTCAACAATGTGTTCATTTACAATGTTGCAGCGACATGGGCATATTCAACAGTCCTGATGACCTATTTTGGGGTCAACTACTACCTCTCAGGGCTCCATTCCTATGCAGCAGGTGATCCTGTTCCGATACCGATGTGGGTCTACTATGCGATCGCAGGGCTTTTTGTCCTGACCCTGCTTGCCGCACGTAATAGACATTTGAAGCAGCGCGCCTAATCTACGGCGGGCTGCTTTCCGCCATACCACCCCTTCACACCACTATCACTCTACACTATCACTCATTAACTTCGGTTTGACTTTCTCGTGTATAATACCTCCAAGTGAATCATCAAAGGAGAGTCATGAAGTATTTACCTGTCAGCCTGTTGCTGCTTTCTTGCCTTCATGCAGATTGGACTGCAGATATCTTTAAAAAGAGTACAGAACTCTATGATGAAACCCGTGAAAAGACCATACAGATATATAAAGATACCCTTGAAACAAAACCGTTGAGCCATGAAGAGTTAAGAAAAGAAAGACTGGAAAAAGCATGGGATAATGTGGTTGATGAACTTCAAGAGGGGATCCACTATATTGATGAACTTAAAACCGCACCTGATTCAAGCTGGATCGGCAGGGATAAAGAGGAAATTCAGGAAGATATTGACCGACTGTTTGATAAGATCATAGAAGGGCTGGTAGGCGGGGACTTGACAGTATATAAAAGCCAGATGCAAAAGTTTCGTAAAGAGATAGATGAGAACAAAGCGAAGATCCTGACCTACCGTGAGAAAAAGATCGGTGCACCTGATTCCAGCAAGCTCTATACGACTAAAGAGGAGTATGATGAAAAGATCAGGGATATAAAAAATGAGAACAAGATCCTTGAAAATGAGATGCGCATTATCAAAGAGAGTCTCCGTCAAAGTTTTGCAGATATCGGTGTAGAGTTGAGTATCGGACAGATCGATGTCCTGCTTACCAGAGTAGATGGTGATGATATCATACAGATCTCATTGGTGATGGATACACTCAAAAATATTACACAGCAGATACTCTATCTGATGCGTGAGAGCAATGAAGAGCTCAGGCAGGCCAAAAAGTATTACGGTATGCATCAAGTACTTTTGGAGCTTGTCGTCTACATCCAGCAAAAGTATATTGACAAGACAAACAGTATTTATCTTCCAAAGATAAACAGGGTTATCCTTGAAGCGCAGGAGATGATCAGCCAGACCAAGCGTCTTAAAGCCAATGAAGAGGATGACAAACGTATTTCTGTATATGCACATAATATAGAGGCACAGGAGTGGACATTGAAGGTTGCCAAACGTTACAGGGAAGATCTTATTCGCTCCAGAGATAAAATGATAGAAGCGCAAAAGGTGGCTATGGCCAACCTCAAAGTCTCCAAAAACACTTATGAGACAGTCTCTCTCACTGCCGACCTCTATACACTGATCTCCGAGAGTCAGGAGATGTTCCTTGAAGTAAGTAAAATACAGGTACCGGATATAGTACCGTTTGAAAATATTCAGATACAGCAGAAGTATAAAGAGCTGACCGATAAGATAGAGTAGACGGAGGCTATTTGATAATACGTTTGATCGCCTCCGAACAGACGGTCAGTCCAACTGCACCTGTGACAGCAACACAGGAGCCTTTCTCTGTGCACTTTGCCTCCTCAGGAGAGAAGACCACGGTAAAGTTTCTGTCGAATTTCGCTTTTTTGAGTTCGTTGCGTATCTTTCTTGCCAATGCATCCCCATGGGTTTTCCAGATGGATGCCACTTCGATCTTGCTGGTATCGTAACGTTTGGCCGAACCAAGCGCCATAATGAGTTTTTTGTAGCACTTCCTGGCTACTTCGATCTTGACTTTTGTCGTATCGGCTGCATCAATGATGATGTCGTAAGGCTCGAAGTCAAACGTCTCCACCCATGCCATATCCATGCGCTGGTTAATTGTCTTGACAGAAGGATAGATTTCTTTGAGCCGGTCAACTTTTACCATGCCTACCGCTTCAGAGCCTATCTGTCTGTTCTGGTTTGTTTCATCATAGATATCGAAGTCCAGAATGGTAATGTCACTGACTCCGGAGCGGTAGAGGCAGTCAAGGGCATAGGAGCCCACACCGCCTACACCGAGAATGAGTATTTTTGCCTTTTGGAGTTTTTCAAAGTCTTCATCTCCAAAGAGCATTCTGCAGCGTTCGTATCTCATCGTTCTTCTCCGAAAACGCAATGAGAGTGAATCGTGTCGGTAAGCATTGCTGTGCAATACTTTTGTTGATGGGATATTTGTTTCATTGTTCCACCCACTTTTGGAGGTTTTGTATCTCATTATGCGCTGTCATATCAAGCTGGATGGGGGTGATGGAGACATAGCCGTCATTGACTGCTTCAAAGTCTGTAGTATGTCCCTTGGTATCCATCCAGCCAAGTTCGGGGAGTCCTATCCAGTAGTACTCTTTACCGCGGGGGTTGTAGTGCACCTCTGCATTGTGTGCGTAGAGCCTGTTGCCTGCACGGGTGACCTTGAAGCCTTTGCACTGTACTTTTGGGATGGGAGGGATGTTGATGTTGAGGAATTTGCGTGGCGGCAGCGGGAAAGTGCCTGCAAAGATCTTTTGAACCAGTACTGCAATACTCTTTTGTGCCAGAGTGTAGCCGAACTCTTCGATACTTTTGCCTGACTCTGCATAAACCTGGGATATTGCAATGCCCGGAATGCCCTGAAGTACTGCTTCCATGGCTGCCGATGCTGTGCCGGAGTAGGTAATATCCTCCCCCATGTTCGAACCGATGTTTATGCCGGAGATAACAATGTCGGGTTTATGCTCTTTAAAGAGCTTGTTGAGTGCCAGAAAGATACAGTCAGACGGAGTACCGTCATCAAGCTTGTAGAAGTTTTCCTCAAGTCGAATGAAGTGCAGCGGACGGGTGAGGGTAAGCGAATGTCCGCAGGCGGATTTTTCCGTACTGGGTGCAACGACAATGACTTCTCCCAGCGGTGTGAGTGCTTCAATGAGTGCTTTCAGGCCTTCTGATTCATAGCCGTCATCGTTGGTGATCAATATTTTTTTCATAAATGTCTCTTCTCTGTATGTGAAAATAAGTGTTATTATAACCTTTTTGCTATAATACAAACAATTGTGAACCAATAGACTATTTAAAAGGATGGATCGTGCAAAAAGAGCCGATGTTACAAGAGACCTATGTCAAGCTTTCAGAAGAGCTGGAGCAGCTTAAAACCCATGAGAGAGGAAAGATCGCAAAGGTGATCGATGAAGCCAGAGAGCTGGGTGATCTCAAGGAGAATGCGGAGTATCATGCAGCCAAAGAGAAGCAGGGACTGATGGAAGCACGTATAGCCGAGCTGACTGACCTTATCGGACGTGCACAGGTGGTAGATCCGTCTACTCTGGCCCATGAGCGTGTCAGTTTCGGATCGACAGTATGTTTGACCTGTCAGGAGAGCGGAGAGGAGGTCAAGTATACTATCGTGGGAGGTGTAGAGTCCTATCCTGAAAAAGGACTTATCTCATTCCACTCACCGATGGCAAGGGCTCTGATAGGTAAAGAAGAGGGTGAAGAAGTAGAACTGAACCTTCCAAGCGGCAAAAAAGTATATGAGATTGAAGAGGTGTTGTATGAGGAGATCAAACTGGCTGAATAGTCAAGAGAGAAAAGTGTCGGTATGCATTGCTTTGTAATGCCGTGATTATAAAATATAAGGAATGGTGAAATGGTAAAAGTAGGTGTTGTGGGTGCCAGCGGATATACAGGGCTGGAACTGGTCAAGATGCTGACAAGTCATCCGGGATTTGAATTGACCTATCTGGCGACCACACAGGGAGATACGCTTATAGAGTCACTGCATCCGTCACTGGAGGGTGTCATAACCATGCCTGTGGAAAAAGCAGATGTGAATGGTGTGCTCAATGCATGTGACCTGGTCTTTCTTGCTCTGCCGCATAAAGCCTCTATGGGCTTTGCCAAAGGCCTGTTGGAAAATGGGCTGAAGGTAGTCGATCTCTCGGCAGACTATCGTTTGCAACTGGATACATATGAAGAGAACTATTGCCCACATGAAGACAAGGAGCATTTGGATGAAGCAGTCTACGCACTGATAGAGTATTACCGTGAAGAGCTTAAAGGTACTGATCTTGCAGCAGGCCCGGGTTGTTACCCAACGGCAACACTCCTGGGTATCCTACCCTTTATCCCCTACCTGGATACTTCGGCACCGCTTTTTGTTGATGCCAAATCGGGTGTAAGCGGAGCGGGGAAGAAATTGAGCGAAACAACCCATTTTGTAACGGTCAATGACAATATCTTCGCCTACAATCCACTTAAACATCGCCATGCACCCGAAATTTCCGAGAAGATTGAAAAGGTACACGGTGTGAAGATGCATGTCAATTTCGTACCGCACCTTATTCCTGCCACTCGCGGGGAACTTGTCTCTGTCTATGCGACACTCAAGGCGGATATTGACCCGCTGATGGTGCTTAAAGAGCACTATGCCAACGATCCGTTCATACGTATCCGTGACAAGCCTGTGGATATAAAGAGTACGGCAGGTACGCACTTTTGTGATATATATGCGGCAAAGAACGGTAATGCCCTCTTTGTCAGTTCTGCCATAGACAATCTGCTTCGCGGTGCCAGTTCTCAGGCTCTTGCAGCAGCCAATCTTATGTGTGGGTATGAAGAGGGGATGGGAATTCCTGTGATCGCCTATGTCCCATAAGTGATCAAGTGAGGAGTAAGGCATGAGGAATAAAGAGTGCAGAGTCGTTATCAAAGAGGGAGCACTCTTTGTTGCCGATTCCCACTATCCGCATCATGGAGATGATTTTTTAACCCTGATTCAAAAGCTTGATGAAGGTGTACTTGAGGTACCGCAGCTTTTTCTGATGGGTGATAATTTTGATCTTCTCTTTGGCTACAATGATTATATTCAGACTTTCTCCTCTGAAGCTATTGCACTGCTGCAAAAGCTTTCCAAAAAGCTTGAGATCCACTACTTTGAAGGCAACCACGACTTTTGTCTGCAAGCGCTTTTCCCGAATATGACGGTTTACAGCAGGGAGGAACAGCCTGTCAGGTTCACTTTGGATAACAAGGTAGCGGCCATATCCCACGGGGACAAGTATGTAACGGGATTTGGTTATGACCTCTATTGCAAACTGCTGCGCAGCAAAACCACACTGACTCTTCTGAAGCCGTGGGAAAAGAAGATCATTGACCATCGTATGGGAAAACTGGCACGAAAGAAGATCTGTCGTACATTTCATGGCTTTGAAAAAAGAGTTGATGCAATACTTGAACATTATGAAGATGAAGATCTGGTGATAGAAGGGCATTTCCATCAGGCAAAGATATTTGGAAAGTATGTCTCTCTTCCTTCTTTGGCATGCCAGAAGGAAGTTGCCATGGCTGAAAATGGCAATATCGTTTTTAAAAAGGCAGATACTCTCTCTGCATGATTTATCTTTCCCTTTTTTTCATTGCGTTTGCTTCTGCTACTCTGCTGCCGCTTGGCAGTGAAGCAGTTCTTCTTTACGATCTCTCTCTGGGCTACTCTGTTCTGCTGTTATGGAGTGTGGCAACACTGGGCAATACACTTGGAGCGGTGGTCAACTATTGGCTTGGTCTCAAAGGAGAGGGGTTTCTTGAGAAAAAAGGATATCTCTCTTCTGTTAAAATGGAGAAGGCACATCAGAGGTTTGAAAAGCAGGGCGGCTGGGTGCTGCTGCTTTCCTGGGTTCCTGTAATAGGTGATCCGTTAACTTTCATAGCCGGAGTACTGCGTTATGGGTTTAAAAAATTTTTACTGATCGTTGCTTTGGCAAAAGGAGTGAGATATCTGGTAGTGATCGGGGGATACTGCTGGGGAGTTTCGTAGGTTGGCATCTGCCAAACCTACGCTTTTACCTTTTGCAGGGAAACAGCATATTTTGTTTTCAGAAGTTTATCTGTATAGAATGATCCGAACGGCAGCAGTGAGAGACCAAAGTAGAAAGCTGTCTCTTTCCATGAGAAGCCTTCCTCATTTTTGGCTTCAATTATCTGATAGATAAAGGCAAAGACAAGCAGACCATGGATCATACCGACGATCTTGGTAGCAACAGGGTAACCGAAACTGTACTTTAGCGGCATGGCGATAAAAAGCAGAACAAGGAAGGATATTCCTTCGATCTTATTAATAATACGGAATTTTTTTAATTCAGACATATTTTCTCCTAATTAGATATGCGAAAGTATAGCAGAAGAAGATTAACGGAGAATGAAGCTTTTGTAGATCAGAGAGAAAGTGTATACGACAAACTGTTTCTCGTTCCGTATCTTCATTATATCAGATCGAAAGCAAGTTATTTGTTAGGTCAGTGAATGTAGAGTAGGGAGGTTATTTAATGAAGAGAGGCTATAAAATAGTCATGGCACTTGGTGTATATGTTCCATACTGTTTGGAGATGTAAAACAAGGAATGAATATTGTAGCTACTTAATCATTACTTTTTAACACTAAAAGCGCCTAAAAATGTCTGCTATTTTTACTGCTTACTGTTTGTATTGACAAAAAAGAGTTCTTTTACTCCACAACTTTCACAAACTTTATAAAAATGATTTTTATTTTTTTTTGTTCTTGGCTTGCATGAAGGTTTATTGCAGGTATGTTTGATCGGCATATTGCTGTCGCAGTTTAGGCATTTAAAATAATAACCATATTTGCCATATCGTATTTCAAGACTTTGATTGTCACATTTTTTGCATCTATAAGTATGTGGTTTTAGTTTATCATAGTGTAATGCATCTTCATTAATGCTATTGTTTTCTAAAGATATACTATTTTGTTTTGATACTTGAAGCGGCTTATTAAGTGTATGTTGTTCTTTTAAAAAGTATGCAATTTTTTGTTGTGTCCCGTGATATAGAATAATGTGCTTTGGAATTATTTCAGTGATAACATTTTTTTTACGTCGTGAAATCAACTCATTTATTTTGTCAGGAATAGCATCGGCTTTATGCACTTCAGGAAGATTTATGTCGTCACGTTCGATAATTCCATTATCAGAAATAGCGATCAATACATCAAAAAATAAATCGTCGTAGGTATGTTTGATTAACTTACTTATCAGTGTGTCTCTAAAAAGGTTTAAACCGTATTTATTGAGATATGACTTTAAAAATAGAGCTTGTCTTTTTGCTTGCTGAATAGGTGAGGGCATACCTTTTTCCTCATTCGCAAAAACACGTTTCCATTCTCCATATTTATTTACACTAACTTTTGTGCTCACACTCTTGGATTCTATGATAATAAAACCACATTCATGTATAACAAAATGATCAATCGGTGCTACATCGTCATTATTAACTAATCGTAAATCGTTGATGATTAATACATTTTGTGAATTTTCAAAAGCTCTTTTTAGGTAGAAGCTCATTTGTTTTTCAGCAGAATATCCTGCTTGAATGAGTTTATCTTTTGAGTCTTTAGGATCGGTCGTTTTGATAATCATATTCTGTCTTTTCCCTTCTATCAACACTAATTATGAGAGGTGCTTAATTCTCCTATTAGGTCCGAACACAGATCAAAGCGGTTATGCGTCATCAGATGCACTTTGCCATGCAGTTTCATCATCTCGTCAAAGATCGATTTAGAGAGTGCAAAGCCTATTTCCTGCTCTTTCTCTTCCCCGTCCATAGCTGCAAGATTCATCTCGTCAATGATCCCTTTTGGTACGGAGATACCCGGTACTTTGTCATCGATAAAGTTCGCTGTCCTGGCACGGACGATGGGGAACTGTCCCAGAACAAGCTGTGCTTCTTTTGCAGTCTCCCTGATACTCATCTCTTTTGCCTCTTCAAAAAGTGCCAGAAGTTCTTTGGCATTCTCAAGATCATAAACAGGTTGGGTAATGATGGCTCTTGCACCGTAATTCAGTTTTTTAAGCATTCTCTTTTGCAGTTTTTTCATATCTTTTGCATAGGAGTTGCTTACAGCAAAAGGGTAGATCGGTCTGGGTGCAGGGTTAAGCGGTTTGTTGGAGTAGTCTACACCGTTGTTAAGATGATAGATGATGCTCAAAAGCAGGGTAGAATCACGCTCGAGTACTCCTTTGACCTCAGGCTGGTCTGAGAGCTTTGCCGGGTCACCGGTAAGAGCGAGGATGCAGCGAAGATCAAAATCGTTGGCACCAAGCAGTGTGGATTGTAAAGAGAGTTTGTTCTTGTCTCTCATACTCATTGTAGCGATAACAGGTTTACCGAAAGTCTGCTGTACTTTTATGGCTGAGAGTACACCGCTCATTTTCAGTTTTGCCAGAGGATTGTCGGTACAGGAAAAGCCGCTGACTTTTTCATGCAGGTTGTGTTTTCTGATGTCTTCTATGATTCCGTCAAGTGATGCACCATGCGGGGGATTGATCTCTACAGTAATGAATTTTTTGGTCTTATTGCATAAAAAGTCGCAAAATGTTTCGAACATTAGTTATACTCTTTCTCTTTTATTTGGACGCAAAACGGACTTGGTCCATTGTTGCTACGTTAATACCGGGTTGGTCCTCACTGTGTTGAGGAGATTGACACGCTTCAGCAGCAGGACTACACGACAGGTCGTGTTGATTTATTGTTTGTCAATATGTAAAAATGCTTACTTTTTCAGTAATATTGCTATAATTCTACCAAAATTATGCATAGAGGTATCTATAATGGCTAAGTTGGCTGTATTTGATTTTGATTCGACACTGATGGATGGTGAAACCATCGACTTTCTGGCTGCACCTTTGGGGCTTGAAGAGCAGGTAGCTGCTATTACTGAACGCGCGATGACAGGTGAGTTGGACTTTTTTAAGTCACTGATCTCACGTGTGGCCCTTCTGGAGGGCTTGGAGAAAAGCAGGGTCGATAGCATCTGTGCCGACCTTCCTATGATGCCCGGAGCATTTGAAACAGTGGCAGGGCTTAAAGAACGCGGCTATACGGTCGTCTGCTTCTCCGGCGGTTTCCGCAATGCCACCCAGCCTGCTTGTGAAAGATTGGGGGTTGATGCAGAGTTTTCAAATTTTCTGCATGATGAGAACGGTATTCTTACCGGGCGTGTCGGTGGCGAGATGATGTACTCAGATGCCAAAGGTGATATGATCGTACGTATACAGAAACTTTTGGGAGTAGATCGTAAAGACACCCTGGTGGTCGGTGACGGTGCCAACGATATAAGCATGTTCGCCCATGCCGATACCCGTATAGCATTCTGTGCCAAGCCTGTACTTAAAGAGGCGGCGACACACTGTGTGGATAAAAAAGACCTCAGAGAGATACTAAAGATCGTATAATTGTCGTTACCCTCCTGAACGGGTATGAAATTGATGTTTTGTAGCGGGTTGAAGGTCTTCAGCCTTCACCTTGTGTTGTATACTGTGTGAGTGATGCGGTTTTCTTCCGTAGGTATCCAGAATGTATTCCCGATAGATATTAACCGCGATAAAGAAGAAGATAAGCAGTGCGGCGAACGGATATGCAAGCACTTTTCTAACCTTGGCAGCATTGATAAATTGCATACGATGATACAAAATATAAAGTGCCCAGACTACGGCGATCCATCTAAAGAGGTGCAATACCTCAAGCCATTTATTCCCATGTTTTACAAACGGTTCTACATCGACCTGCATACCGAAACCCCATGCAAATCCTTCGATGATACGGGCACTATTACCTGTGAGAAAGAACTCCCACGCATGTGCCATGGATGCCAGTAGGAATAACGGTGCGAAAGCGTACCCTAAGGTGTAAAAGACTGTGCTGAACTTCTGTTTCATGATGACAGATGCAAGGAACATCCCCAAAACGGCAAAGAAAACAGAAAAGATGACAGCATAGACAAACGCAAAAAGACCTACAGCATCGATACTGCCAAAATCGATGTACTGCTTGGCAAAGGTTGCTGTTTTTGCCCAGAGCATCTCATCTGCCACATTACTTCGTCCCAGACCATGGTGAAATGCCATGCTTATAGGAATAGCGGCAAGGATCAGGATAAAGACCCATACTTCTGCTTTGATGACCTTGAATTTCTGGTAGATGGCATAACCGGGTTTAAGCACTTTGAATTTGAGAGCGGCACAACTGTCCGTACAATCCATACAGAGTGTACAGTCTGACATGCTTTTCTTTTTTTTGAAATTGAAAGGGCTCAATCCGTAAGGACAGCTTTTCGCACAGTCGAATGTCTTACAGTCACTACAGGCAGTATCGTAAGAACCGAACCATGTTGCAGAGAGTTTGCCGTATCCGCGCAGTGCGGTACCGATAGGACAGATGTAGGTACAGTAGGACATCTCTCTGAAAAGAAAGTAGAAAACAAAGGCAACGAGTGTCATGATGGCAAAGAGCATTGCCGAACCGTAAGGTGTACGGTAGAGAGAAGGGAACATATAGTAGACACCCCACCATCCAAAAACCAAAAGTGCTACACCGATGAAGCGGTTCTGCAGCCATTTTGGCATTTTATGTTTCAGACCGATCTTTGTAATGTATTTTCCTAGGAAACCGTGAGGACAGATACCGCAGAAGATCCTTCCAAACAGCGGCAGGGTTGTTACGATGAAAAAAGGCCAGAATAATCCCCAAAAGAGTGCATGTGTAAACGTGTTCTTCTTTCCGGGTTCACTGAAGCCGAGGTAGATGGCATAAAAAAAGAGTGCTGCCACCGTAATACGTACAGCAAATACGAACTGTTTATTCGTAAAAATGAAACGAAAGAGACGGTAACGAAATAAATCGTTAACGGCTCTATGATGTTCTGTTACCATGATGATCCTTTATGTTTTCGTAATCTTAGAACCTGTATCTCAAACCAAGATAGAAGAGACGTCCCGGATCGACGGTAATAGATGCATCTTCCGCATCGAGTACACCGTCATAATTACTATCGCTAAAGAGGTAAACGGTACGGTAGTACTGTTTGTCGAACACATTTTCCATTTTTGCAAAGATCTCAAGGTTCTCTGTCGGCGAATAGTTTGCAAACAGGTTCATCTTTCCGTAACCAGGCATCGTAACAAGGTTGGTCTCATCGGCATAGTATTCGGACTGGGCATAGAATTCCGCACTTAGCTCCAGGTTGGAGCGTATCTTATAGTGAACGAAGAGATCCAGTTTATGGTGTGGTACTCTTGGAAGCTGGTTTCCGTTGATGTCATAGGTCACATCATCTGCTGCAGGGTCTACACTTCTTACGTAAGGATTACCTAATGAGACTGTAAAAGGAGTATGCGATGTATAGTAGGCATCAAGATAGGTGTAAGCCAGGCTGAAGGAGAGTGCTTTTCTTCTGTCACTTTTCAGGCTGAGTTCCACTCCTCTGTTTCGTGCATCACCTACATTGTCAAACATAATATCTGCATTGCTGCTGTAGTAGGTTCCTCCGTTTTTGGCAATGATATCTTTCGTATCGGTCAGGAAGAGGCTTGCTTCATAATAGATGGACTCAAGCAGGGTTCCTCTCAACCCGATCTCGTAGTTGATAGTTGTTTCCGGATCAAGATTTGGATTATTGACGTAATCCTGAGGGTCAAAGTCACCTGCATATATTTGGGAAACAGTCGGATTTCTGAAACCTGTAGAGACATTGGCAAAAAGTGTATGGCGGGTCATAAAGTCATAGGTAGTTCCCAGACGATAGCTGCAGTTTGTAAAGGAAGTATCGTTATCTGCTGTAATAACACCGTCCGCAGCACTGTAGGAGAGTGACGTGTAGTTATATTTGTCATAGTCTATACGCAGGTTTGCGATTGCTGTCCATGCAGAAGTGATCGCATATTTTCCTTCTCCGTAAACTGCCAGACGATCTTCTGTATTCGTACTGTCAGTATAGTCACCCTGTTTTCCTCTATATGTATCTTCAAGCTGAACTCTGTATTTGTCAAAGATGCGTTGACCCGTATCCAGACCGACCATATAAGCTAGGTTCTCAAGAGAGGCACGGTATTCTGTCTTGACACCATACTGTTCGATATTGTCATTGTTGTCATTGAGATAGAAATCATCAATAGTATCGCCGTCTATATCCTGTGGGGAACTTTTGTAGTCATACTCATCTTTGTAGTAATAGGCATTAGCCATGAACTGCCCGCCGTTTGAGAACTCTTTCTCATAACGTAAAAAATACTTTTGGAGAGTAGAGTAGTAGTCACGGATGTAGGACCAGTCTCCTTCGATACCTTTGGGGTAGAGTTCGGCGTTGGTAACACCTGTTACACTTCCTCCACCAGCTTCAAATCTGTCTGTATAGTTGATCCCAAGCGTGACATCGCTTGTTTCGTCGATATAATACTGAAGCTTTCCGTTGACAGACTTATTCCAGTTCTCTCCCTCTTGATCCCAGTAGCTGTCATCATCCAGGAAGTTGAGGTTGAGGCTGGCTGCATATTTGTCCGTAGCATACTTCAGGTTGGTTTCGGCATTCTTATATCCGTAACTTCCTCCCTCGACACTGATCCAGCCACTGGTCTTGTTCTTCGCTTTTTTGGTTGTGATGATTACAGCACCGGCTAAAGCATTGTTTCCGTAGAGGTAGCTGGCTCCGCCTTTGATCACTTTGATCGACTCTATTTCATCAATGTTGAACTTGATCTTTCCGCCGTTTTGGAGTACCGGAACACCATCGATGACGATGGCTACACCGGTATCTTCCCACATAAACTCCTGCTGTGAGATACCGCGGATATGTATCTCGACCGCGCTGTTACGTACATCTGCTGTAATACCGGGAATGGTTTGGAGCAGATTGTTGATGTTCTTTGGATTGATCTTGGTGATCTCCTCTTCATTGATGGTATTGACGGTCGAAGGCTCTGTTTTCATATCCTCTGCTATGTCGACAATAGTGGATGACTGTACCGTAATAGGTGCCAGTGTTGTTTCTTCTGCAAAAAGTGCTGTTGCACAGAGAACCACAACGGATAGTGTTATTGTCTGTTTGTTCATTGGTTCTATTTCCTCCTAAAGAATAAGTGGCTATTGTAACAGTGGGGTGTTAATTTTGTGTTAAGTTTTTCAGGCAGTGAAAATAAGGCTTTTATCTTTTTTCACGTTATACATGGGAAGCTGTATATCAAGAAGAAAAATGTAAAGTATTTCTCTAAATCTCTTATCACTAAAAAAGGAGTCTCTATGCCAAAAGAGAGCAAGAGGAAAGAAGAAAAGAAACAACTGAAAAGAGAGTTGGCAAATGCTGAGGAAGAAGCAGAAAAGAAGAAGAGAGAAGAAGTCTGCAATGAGAAAAGCCAAACAGCATCCTCATCAATCACCTCTGTTTAGGTGAGCGGCAAAAGAGGGTATCTCTAATCCTCTATAAACAGTATCTTGGTATAATTCCCAAAAACAGACGGATCAGAATGAAAGAGCAGTGTACCGTACGCAGCATTCTCAAGGAGCTGCTACAATATAGAAAAGAACTCATACTAGGTAATATTGTCGCCATCTCCGCTACACTTCTGGTAGTGATCATCCCTCTTTTTATCCCTATTATTGTTGATGAACTGCTGTTGGGGAAAGACCACCATTTTATCTCCTGGATATCAGAACATATCTGGCAGAGTGATACCAAAGGGTATGTATTGGGTGTATTGGCATTTATTCTGTTTCTTCGGCTTCTGAGCACTGCGCTCTCAATTCTGCAGACAAAAATATTTGTCTCTATATCAAAAAATATCACATATAAAATGCGTCAATCCCTCTTGTGGCATCTCAGGCATGTTTCACTCAAAGAGTATGAAATGATGCGGGTAGGAGCGGTCACTTCCAAGCTGGTAACGGATGTAGAGACCATAGACGGTTTCGTAAGTACAACTATCTCCAAACTCATTGTCTCAGCACTTATTCTTGTTTTCTCGTCAGTGGTACTGCTGTGGATACATTGGCAGCTTGCCCTTTTCATATTGCTTACCAACCCCATTGTGGTACTTTTTACAGTGAAGCTTTCACGTAACATTGGCAAACTTAAAAAAGAAGAGAACAAGGCTGTTGAACTCTTTCAGTCAAGCCTGAATGAAACCCTGGAGCTTTTTCATCAGATACGGGCAGCTAATAAAGAAGCCTATTTTTTTAAACAGAGTGAAGAAAAAGCGGCAGAACTCAAAGAACATTCAACGAACTACGGCTATAAAAGCGATGCTGCGATGAAGCTTTCGTATCTTGTTTTTTTGGCAGGCTATGAGGTTTTCAGAGCAGTGAGTATCCTGGCTGTTGCCTACAGTGATCTGAGTGTAGGGCTCATGCTTGCGATATTCTCCTACCTTTGGGTCATGGTCTCACCTACGCAGGATATTATCAACTTCCAGTATGTCCTTGCCACAGCAAAAGCTGCCTGTAAACGGATCAACATGCTCTTTGAGATGGAGAAGGAACCTCTGGTGAAAGAGGAGGTGAATCCTTTTGCAGCGGAAGAGGTGATTGATATTGATGTTCGTGGTCTTACATTCGGCTACCGGGAAGATAATTATATATTAGAAAATATCAATATGCATATCGGAGCCGGATCAAAAGTGGCAATTGTCGGTGCCAGTGGAAGCGGAAAGACGACATTGGCAAACATTCTTGTAGGTTTCTATCCTCTTAAAGAGGGAGAGATCTTCTATGGCGGTGTATCAAACCGCAGGTTACAACTTTCGACAATTCGTGAAAATATTTATCTTATCTTGCAACACCCTAAACTCTTTAATGATACAATGCTGTTCAATCTTACCTTAGGCAACAGCTACACTATGGAAGCGATTCAAAAAGCACTTCATATTGCGCAGTTGGATGATGTCATAGCGAGATTGGACAAAGGGCTTGAAACCCTGGTTGGGAAAGATGGCATTAAGCTTAGCGGCGGTCAGCGTCAGAGAGTTGCCATTGCCAGAATGGTCCTGAGTGACCCCAAAGTAGTGATTTTCGATGAGTCAACATCGGCACTTGACGTGCATACCGAAGCGAAACTCTTTGAAGCACTGCATGATTTTCTTCAGACCAAGACGGTCATTACTATCGCACATAGGCTCAGTACTATCAAAAGTGCAGAGCTTATCTATGTGCTAGGAGAGGGGCGGCTGGTAGACAGCGGGACACCACAGGAACTCCTTGCCAAAGATGAGAGCTATTTTAGTTCGATGATATAATTAAGGAGCGTTCACAGCGTTCAGTGTGTAGCTATGGTCTACGTGCTGAAGACTGAACATTGTACGCTTCAATTCCAAAGGAATTGATTTAATGGATATATTTCAAGCGGTAATCATCGGGATTATCGAAGGTTTTACGGAGTTTCTGCCCATCTCCTCAACAGGGCATATGATTGTAGCGGCAAAGTTTCTCGGAGTAGCTGAAACCGATCTGACAAAAGCGTATGAGGTTATTATCCAGTTTGCGGCGATTATAGCGGTCATGCTTATTTACAGAGAGAAGATCACATTTAAAAAGATCGACCTCTGGATGAAGCTTCTGCTTGCTTTTTTCCCTCTTGCCATTGTCGGTTTTATTTTTAAAGATCAGATAAAAACCCTTTTCAATGTTCAGACAGTAGCATGGATGTTCATCATAGGAGGTATTATATTTCTTATTGTGGAGTATTTCTACAAAGAGAAGGAGACTCATATCCAGGATGTAGAGAAAACAACCTATATGCAGGCACTCTGGATAGGTGTTGCGCAGATATTCTCTCTTATCCCCGGTACAAGCAGAGCAGGAGCAACAATTATAGGCGGATTGCTGGCCGGGCTGGACAGAAAAGCTTCGGCAGAGTTCAGTTTTCTGTTGGCGATCCCTGTAATGGCAGCGGTCAGCGGCTATGATCTGCTTAAGCATTATCAGGATTTTGCCGATGCAAACTGGACCGCTTTTCTTGCAGGATTTGCGGTTGCTTTTGCTGTAGCTTATGTGACGATAAAACTCTTTTTGGCATTTTTGCAGCGTTTTACCTTTGTGGCATTTGGTATATACCGGATCGTATTCGGGATAATCCTGTTGATGGTATTGTAACCGGCGGCTTATACCGCCGTTCAAAAGAGGGTTTGGATTTAATGGAACTTCCTGCAGGAAGTTCCCTCAAGTTCAAAATATTATTTTGGACAAAACTATGCAGGAGAGGTATGTATGCCTCTTCAAAGGAAGACAATGAAATTTAGTGAATTTAATTTTCACCGTGATATTGCAAAAGGGGTGAAGATCGCAGGGTTTAAAGAGCCAAGCCCTATACAAAAAATGGCAATCCCGATCATAGAAGAGGGAAAGGATCTTGTAGGACAGGCGCATACAGGTACAGGGAAGACAGCAGCATTCGGACTGCCGATGATGGATAAACTTGCACGCGGCGAGATCGAGCGTGCTTTGGTTATTACACCGACACGTGAACTTGCTACCCAGGTTTCTGATGAGCTGTATCATTTGGGCCGTTTTGCAGGGATTCGTACGTTGACAGTTTACGGTGGTGTCGGGTATGGACGGCAGATTGCCCTGATCCACAAAGGAGTACAGATCGTAGTTGCAACTCCGGGAAGACTGAAGGACCTTTACAGGAAAGGGAAGATCGATGTCTTCAATCCGGAGATCGTTGTACTGGATGAAGCTGATGAAATGCTGGATATGGGCTTCCTTGAAGAGATAAAAGAGATCTTCGAGTATATTCCTCAAAACCGTCAGACACTGCTCTTTTCTGCAACAATGCCGGAGCCGATCAAAGAGCTGGCCAACCACATTCTCTACAATCCTGAATTCATTTCAGTAATCGGTGAAGAGGATACGACCAATAATGTGATCGATCAGCGTTACTATGTGATCAATGAGAACCAGCGGGATGAAGCGATCGTGAAGCTGCTTGAAACGGAAGATACCAACAAGTGTATCATTTTCTGTCGTATGAAGCGGGAAGTAGACAGGCTGACCGAACATCTCCAGGCACTTGGCTTCAATACAGCCGGACTGCACGGTGATCTTGAACAGCAGGATCGTGAAGTGATCATCAAAGCCTACAGAAGAGGTGAAACAAAGGTGATGGTCGCAACTGACGTTGCTGCACGCGGTATCGATGTCAAAGATGTCACCCATGTCTTTAACTACCACATACCTTTCGATCCACAGAGTTATGTACACCGTATAGGGCGTACAGGGCGTGCAGGAAAGAGCGGCCAGGCGATCACACTGGTGACGACAGAAGAGTTCCGAGAGCTACAGCGTATTCAGAAAGAGGTAGGTGCCCAGATGCGTCTTGCTACGATCCGGGGAGGAGAAGGGCTTGATGCAGCAAATCTTGAATATCTTGCCGATCAGATCCGTGCACTGCCTGTCCATAAGGATGCACAGAAAGTTATCGACTATATGGGTGATATGGACAAAATGCTGATGTTGGAGAAACTTGTTTCTGTATTGCTGGATCAGGAAGAACAGACTACCGGAAGTCAGATAGGATTTGATCAGAAGAGAGTCGATGAGATGCTTGAAAGCTTTGAAAGCGAACAAAAAGTTACCCGAAATAACAATCGCCGGAAAAAGAGAAGATAATTGGCTGTTTTTAACTGCTCACAAGCAAAACTGTTTTAAAATTTGTAAACTAAATAATAAGGTGTCCATATGGAATATAGTTTAGTAGGCGAGAGTCTTAAATTCATGCTTTTGGGAATGCTTATTGTATTTGTCTTCCTTGTTCTGCTTGTTCAGATAATGAAGTTGCAGGCAAAGATCATCAATAAATATTTTCCTGAGAAAGCACCTGAAGTGCCAACTTCTTCTCCTCAAGCCGATACAACGCAGGAAGCACACCATGTTGCTGCCATTGTGGCTGCTATCGCAGAATTTCGTAAAAATAAATCGTAAACAAGGTATCTAAATGGCTAAAAAATATATTGATGTAATGGATACGACCTTCAGGGACGGGTTTCAGTCTGTCTTTGGCGGCCGTGTTCTGATGGATGACTTTTTCCCTGCTGTGGAAGCAGCGAAACAGGCGGGTATTACCCATTTCGAGTTTGGAGGCGGCGCACGCTTCCAGTCACTTTTCTTCTATCTTCAGGAGAATGCCTTTGAAATGATGGACGGTTTCAGAGAGATCGTCGGACCTGATGCGAACCTTCAGGTACTTTCCCGTGGTATCAATACAGTAATGCTTGACACGGGAAGCCGTGAAATGATCGAACTTTTTGCAAAAATGTTTGCAAAGCACGGAACAACAACGGTAAGAAACTTTGATGCACTCAATGATGTAAACAATCTGATGTATTCGGGAGAGATGATCAAAAAGCACGGTATGAACCATGAAGTCGTTGTAACCATTATGGATCTTCCTCCGGGATGCAAGGGGGCACACGATGTCTCTTTCTATGAGAAGACACTCAGAAATATTCTTGACAGCGGTATTACATTTGATTCTGTCTGTTTTAAAGATGCATCCGGAACGGCAAACCCGCATAAAGTCTATGAGACGATCGCTATGGCCAGAAAGCTTCTTGGCGACAGTGTACATCTCAGACTCCATACCCATGAGACAGCAGGTGTTTCCGTAGCATCATATCTGGCAGCACTGGAAGCAGGGGCAAACGGTATCGATATGGCTGCATCACCGGTAAGTGGAGGAACTTCACAGCCTGATATTCTTACCATGTTACATGCAACAAAGGGAACGAACTATAATCTTGGAGACCTGAAGCTTGATAAAATACTCAAGTATGAAGAGAGACTCAAAGAGTGCCTTTCTGAGTATATGATACCGCCTGAAGCGACACAGGTTTCACCTCTTATCCCATTCTCTCCAATGCCTGGAGGGGCACTTACTGCGAATACACAGATGATGAGAGATAATGGTGATCTTGAGAAGTTCGATGAAGTGATCAAGGCGATGAAAGAGGTTGTTGAACGAGGCGGTTACGGAACATCAGTTACACCAGTCAGTCAATTCTACTGGCAGCAGGCATATGCGAATGTGATGTTCGGCCCATGGAAACAGATAGCTCCGGGTTATGGCCGTATGGTACTCGGCTACTTCGGCAAAACACCTGTAGAACCTGACCGTGAGATCGTTGAACTGGCAAGTCAGAAACTTAAACTTGATCCGACAACCGAGAACCCTCTTGATATTGCAGACAGAGATGAAACAAAGTCTATTGCACACTGGACCAAAGTACTTGAAGAAGAGGGTCTGGAGGCAACAGAAGAGAATATCTTCATTGCAGCAGCATGTGATCAGAAAGGTATTGCGTTCTTGAAGGGTGAAGGCCCTCTCATGATAAGAAAAGGTAAAGAAAATAATAGTGGAGAAGGAAATATGGCAGGAAATTATACAGTAGTAGTAGATGGTAAACAGTACAGTGTTCAGGTAGCAGAGGGAAGCGGTGATGTTCAGATCACTCCTGCAGCAGCACCGGCGGCAGCTCCCGCAGCAGCACCGGCAGCGACTCCTGCAGCAGGTGGAGCAGGAAGTGTAGAGATCCACTCTCAGACTCCTGGTAATGTATGGAAGATCCTTAAAAATCCGGGTGATGCTGTGGCAGAGGGTGATGTGATCATGATCCTTGAAGCAATGAAAATGGAGATAGATATTGCTGCACCTCAGGCAGGTACGGTTAAGTCGATCAATGTGAACGTTAACGATGCGGTCGCTGACGGACAACTTCTCGCAACAATGGAGTAAGCATGAAGCTCAAACATCTTTTACTCTCCGTTCTTTTTGCATTTGCCTTTTTGACAAATGCAGCGACAGCGAGTGAACATGAAAATAGTGCGGCGGCCAAGACAACACAGGAAGAGCGAAAAGCTCATGAAGCGCAAACATATGAACCAAAGAGCGTCACACAGCTGATCGTCAGTTTTTTCCATACTACAGGATTGGATGCGATCATCAATCCCAAAGAGGGGCTGAAAAACGGTCAGGGTGTTGAAATGTCAACGTTCGCACAGAGCTGGGGACGTGTGATCATGTTCCTGGTCGTATTTATTCTTTTCTATCTTGCGATTGCAAAAGGATTTGAACCATTACTGCTTCTGCCTATTGCTTTTGGCGGATTGCTGGCAAATATTCCTATTGCAAACATGACCGGCCCTCACGGAATGCTCGGGATCATCTACAATATGGGTATTGCCAATGAATTTTTCCCTCTGCTGATCTTTATGGGTGTCGGAGCAATGACAGACTTCGGTCCGCTTCTTGCCAATCCCAAAACTGCCTTGCTGGGCGGTGCGGCACAGTTCGGAATTTTCGGTTCACTGGTAGGTGCAGCTGCGCTTTCACAGTATACAGGCATGGTAGACTTTACTCTTAAGCAGTCGGCAGCGATCTCTATTATCGGCGGTGCTGACGGCCCGACATCGATCTTTATTGCTTCTGCGCTTGCACCGGAGCTTTTGGGTGCTATTGCAGTTGCGGCTTACTCCTATATGGCACTGGTACCGGTCATTCAGCCTCCGATCATGAAGGCACTGACTACAGAAGAAGAGCGTAAGATCGTGATGACGACAAGCAGAAAGGTCAATAAGCTTGAGAAGCTGATTTTCCCGTTGGTGGTTATTATGATGATCGCTCTGATCCTTCCGGATGCAGCACCGCTTATGGGTGCCTTTGCTTTCGGTAACTTTGCCAAAGAGTCAGGTGTAGTTGACAGACTTTCCAATGAAATGCAGAATTCTCTTATCAACATTGTTACCATTTTCCTTGGTTTCGGTGTAGGGATGACGCTTCAGGCAGACAAGTTCCTTGTAGCTGAAACACTGGGGATCATGGTTATCGGTCTTCTTGCTTTTGCAGCAGGTACGGCAGCCGGTGTGATCATGGCAAAAATCATGAACAAGTTCTCCAAAGAGCCTATCAACCCGCTGATAGGTGCTGCAGGTGTTTCTGCGGTACCGATGGCGGCAAGGGTTGCAAGCAAAGTAGGTTCCGAGGCAAAACCGGGTAACATTCTTCTCATGCATGCAATGGGCCCAAATGTGGCCGGGGTTATCGGTTCGGCAGTTGCAGCAGGTGTATTATTGTCGATTTTTAAATAATTTCAAGATAGAGTAAGGCTTCTTACTCTATCATTCGCTTTAAAGAATAGGTCAGAAAAACATGATTTTTTTGACTTATGCTTTAGCATATTGAAACTACAGAAAAATAAAGAGGATACTATGAGTACCAGAACGCCCAACGGACTTGACAAGCTCGGGTTGAAAGACATAAAAGAGGTCTATTACAATCTGAGCTATGATGAGTTGCAAGCGCATGAAATCAACAGGGGAGAGTGTAAGATCTCTACATCAGGCACAGCAATGTGTGATACCGGTATTTTTACCGGAAGAAGTCCCAAAGACAAATACTTTGTAGATCAGCCGCCTTCCAATCAGCATATTGCATGGGGTGATGTTAACAGACCGATCAAAAAAGAGATCTATGAGGAGCTGCTTGACCTGACACTGACACAGCTTTCAGGGAAAAACATCTATGTAATGGATGTTTTTGCCGGTGCAAGTGAAGCAAGTAAGCGTTCGATCAGATTTGTCACAGAAGTAGCATGGCAGGCACACTTTGTAAAAAATATGTTCATACGTCCGACAGAAGAGGAATTGGAAAACTTTGAACCTGATTTTACGGTTTATAATGCCTGTAAAACTGTTGATGAAAAGTATAAAGAGCATGGACTCAACTCGGATGTCTTTGTTGTATTCAATATTGAGGACAATGTCTCCATTATAGGTGGTACATGGTACGGCGGTGAAATGAAGAAGGGTATCTTCTCCATGATGAACTATTGGCTGCCGCTTGAGGGAAAACTCCCTATGCACTGTTCTGCGAATGTCGGGAAAGAGGGAGATGTATGTCTCTTTTTCGGACTTTCCGGAACGGGAAAAACAACACTCTCGACAGATCCGAACCGTGCACTTATAGGTGATGATGAACATGGATGGGACGACAACGGAGTCTTTAACTTTGAAGGCGGATGTTATGCGAAAGTGATCAACCTTGATCCACGATCAGAGCCTGAGATCTATGGTGCTATTACAAAAGATGCACTTTTGGAGAATGTCGTTGCGGATGAGACGGGAAATGTAGACTATGCAGACGGTTCCAAAACGGAAAATACACGTGTCTCCTACCCGATCGAACATATCAAGAACCACAAGCCGGACCTTCAGGCTGGGCATCCCAAAAATATTATTTTCCTTACAGCCGATGCATTCGGTGTCTTGCCTCCGGTAAGCAAGCTGACAAAAGAACAGGCGATGTACTACTTCCTCAGTGGCTATACTGCCAAGGTTGCAGGTACTGAGCGGGGGATTACCGAGCCTGTTGCAACCTTCTCTGCCTGTTTCGGTGAAGCTTTTCTGCCATTGCATCCAACCGTATATGCTGAGCTGCTTGGTAAAAAGATCGATGAACACAATGTAAACGTCTATCTGGTCAATACAGGATGGACAGGCGGGCCTTACGGTATCGGTAAGCGTATGAGTATTAAAGATACCAGAGCATGTATAGACGGTATTCTTAACGGTTCTATCAACGATGCTGAGTTTGAAACGCTTCCGACTTTTGATCTTCAAATACCGAAAGTTCTTGAAGGTGTAAAGGACAACAATGTCCTGAACCCAAGAAATACATGGGAAGACAAAGCGGAATATGATGCAAGTCTGGCAAAGCTTGCAGCTATGTTCATTGAGAACTTCAAGCGTTATGATGACAAGGGCAGAGAGTTCGACTTTGCTTCAGCAGGTCCACAGCTTTAATCTTCTTTGGCGGGATATCTCCCGCCTCACTCTTCACTTTCATAAAATGCTCGTTTATCTTCATAGATAAAGAGATCTCTTTTCATACACAGCTACTACACACATATATTCTATACTTGTTACAGTTTGCTTCTGAAAGGAGATGCTGTGAAGGATCAATTTACCCATTTCGGAGAGCTTTACCGTTACCTGGAACTTCAGCCCCCGAAAGAGGCGTTTTTACATTACCGGGTGGAGGGTGTCTATAAAAACATCTCCAAAAGCGAATTTCTTCAGACAGTACGTTATCTTGCTCTCGCCTTCTATCAGAACGGATGGAAAGGAAAACAGATAGGTATTGCAGTGTCACCTTCCCCGTACTGGCTTATGCTTGACTATGCCCTGATGCTCAGCGGTGCGGTCAGTGTTCCCATTTTTACAAATATCTCCTCAAAGAACTTGCACTTTCAGATCATGAATGCAGATCTGGGGACTGTTTTCATAGAAAACAGAGAACAGGAAGAGCTCATCAGCCGTGCAGGAAAAGATGTGGTCAGCGTCTATCTTGAAGATATACCGAATCATAAAGTATTCAGCGGCTATGTTGAAGAGGGCAGAAAGATAGATGCACAGAACCCTTCTGTTTTTAAAACACTGATCTACCAGATAAGCCCTTTGGATCTGGCGACGATCGTTTACACTTCAGGAACCTCTGGAACACCAAAGGGTGTGGAACTGACACACAGAAACCTTATTTCCCAGATACATTCAACTGCACAGAACTACCGTTTTGACAGAGATTCTGATCTCGCTTTTTCCCTGTTGCCGCTTGCACATATCTTTGAACGAATGGTAATGCACTTTTATCTTTCCCGGGAACTCAGTATCTACTTTGCAGATGATGTTAAAAATGTAGGTATTTTACTTAAAGAGGTCAACCCTACAGTCATGACGGTCGTACCAAGGCTGCTTGAGAAGGTTTTTTTTAAAATGAGAACAAAAGCACTGGAAGGAAGTTTTCTTAAAAAGTGGCTTGTGCATCTTGCATTTTACCGTGCTACGACCAAAGATCCCTACGGAGACCTGACTCTCTTTGACAAACTGCTTGACCGTATTGTGTACCATAAACTGCGTCAGGCATTTGGTACAAGAATGCGCATGATGATCAGTGGTGGTGCGGCCCTTTCGGACAAGCTTTACCGTTTCTATCTGAATATAGGTATACCTCTTTATCAGGGCTACGGATTGACGGAGTCAAGTCCGGTTATCTGTTCCAATACTCCTGATAACAACAAGATCGGTACCTGCGGCAAAGCATTCCCGGGAGTTAAAGTCAAAGTCACCCCGGAAGGTGAACTGTTGGCATGCGGTCCCAATATAATGAGAGGATACCACAATAACAAAAAGGCAACTGATGAAGCGATCGATGAGGAGGGATGGCTGCATACGGGTGATCTGGCGAGTATTGATGAAGATGGTTATGTACGTATTACGGGAAGAAGAGATGAACTCTTTAAGACCTCTACAGGAGAATTCATCTCTTCGGTATATATAGAACAGGCATTGACGGGTAACGGATGGTTCGAGCATGCACTTGTTGTCGGTGAAGCAAAGCCGTATGTGGTAGCGCTTCTTTTTATAGAACATGACTTTTTGGAACGTCTGGCAGTACAAATGCAGACAGCACCGTCAATGATACTTGAGTCACAAAAATTTGAAACGATGGTACGCAATTTTATAGGCAGTGTCAATAAAAAGCTTAACCATTGGGAAAAGATACGAGATTACAGGGTTATCAGTGATAGGCTCAGTATAGAGGAGGGGCACATTACTCCCTCGATGAAATTGGGTAAAAAGCATTTGATGGATCTCTACCATAAAGAGATAGGTGAAATGTACAAGGGGCATCTATGAGAAACGAAAGTGTGAAAAAAAAGCAAGAGCGTATTGCGATTGTATCGGGTCTTCGTACACCAATGGCAAGGGCAGGTGGGCGTTTTGCCAAAATAGAGGCAGACAGACTGGGGGCACTGCTTTTTCGTGAACTGATGCTTCGGTCACCGATAGAGTATGAAGAGGTGGACGAGGTTATTATAGGGAATGTTGCCCAACCTATCCATGCAGCGAATATTGCAAGGGTTATTGCACTGCGTGCAGGATTCCCCGAGTCTACACCGGCTTTGACAGTGCACCGTAACTGTGCGTCAGGTATGGAGTCGATCACCACAGCTGCTTCCCGTATTCATGCAGGTGAAGGCAGCATCTATGTCTGCGGGGGTGTGGAATCAATGTCTAACATACCACTTGTCTATAATGAAAGAATGACAAGCCTTTTTAGTAAGCTGGCGGCATCCAAGACAGCTGTTGACAAAGTACGTGCTCTGTTTGGTTTTAGACCCTCTTACCTTAAACCGGTAGTAGGACTGATGTCAGGACTGACTGATCCTGTCAGCGGACTGATGATGGGTTCTACTGCTGAAGTTCTTGCACAGGATTTTGGTATCAGCAGGGAAGCACAGGATCTCTTTGCACTCCGTAGCCACCAAAAAGCACAAAAAGCAAAAGAGAGCGGGCGCTTCTCGTTGGAAAGTATGGCTGTTGTCTATGATCTTTATGAGGGTAGGTATCTGGATTATGATGATGGTATACGCAAAGCACAGACACTTGAAAAGCTCCTGGTCCTGAAACCTTTTTTTGACAAAAAGAACGGTACAGTGACAGCAGGCAACGCATCTCAGATCACAGATGCTGCTGCGGGAGTAGTGATTATGAGCGAAAGTGATGCCAGAAAACGGGGGATTGAACCTCTTGGTTACCTGCGCGACTACACCTATTCCGGGCTTGAACCCAAACGTATGGGGCTTGGTCCTGTCTTTGCAACCTATAAACTTTTTGGACAAACAGGCCTTGGAATGGATGATATGCAGATCGTAGAGATCAATGAGGCTTTTGCAGCACAGGTCATCGCATGTGAAAAAGCATTTGCATCCAAAAAATTTGCAAAGGTGCACTTTGGGGAGAATAAAGCTGTCGGTGCTATTGACCCGGATATTCTGAATGTTAACGGTGGTGCTGTGGCATTGGGGCACCCTGTGGGAATGACGGGTACGAGACTGGTGATTACTTTACTGCATGAGCTTAGACGACGCGGACTTCAACGAGGTCTGGCAACTCTGTGTGTCGGTGGCGGACAGGGTGCAGCACTTATGCTGGAGGTAAAGTGATGAACAATGTAGAGACGAAAAACTTCAAGTTCCATATGCATGAGAACGGTATAGCGACACTGATTTTCGATACCCCAGGTACGACGGTTAATGTACTGAGTTTTGAAGTGCTGTATGAATTTGATGAACTACTGAGGCAGTTTGAAATTGATAAAAGCATCAAAGCACTCTTTATTGAGAGCGCAAAGGAAGGTATTTTCATTGCCGGTGCGGATATCCATGAGATAGAAGCATTGAAAGAGAAGAGTGATATCCTGGAAAAACTGGAGCATGGACAGGCGATTCTCAATCGTCTGGAAGATCTTCCCTTCCCGACCGTTGCAGTCATAGACGGTGCCTGTCTTGGTGGAGGGCTGGAGCTGGCGATGGCGTGTGACTACCGTATCGTTTCGAATGATCCCCATACACGAATAGGGCTTCCGGAAGTGAGCCTTGGGATCATTCCCGGTCTTGGCGGTACGCAGCGGCTGCCGCTGCTGGTAGGTTTTTCCAAAGCTATAGAGCTTATTACTGCATCCAAACGTCTCAAGGGTGACAAAGCACTGAAGCTTGGTCTGGTCGATGCTTCCGTACCTTCAGGATATCTCGGTTTTAAAAAAGAGGTTTACAGCAGAGAGATACTTGCCGGCAGACTTAAAAAGAAAGCAGCCGGAAGAGAGCATGGCATCAAATGGTATGAGATGCTTTTCCCGGTCAGAATGTTCATAGGTATGATGGCACGCAGGGCAGTTCTAAAACAGACGGATGGACACTATCCTGCACCGATACGGGCTGTTGATGTAGTTGAAAAGACACTTTCCCTGCCCCTTGAAGAGGGCCTGCGCATGGAGCGGGAAGCATTTGCTCCGCTGGCCATATCAGAGATAAGTAAAAATCTCATTGGACTTTTCTTTACCTCCGAAGCATTGAAAAAAGAGCCTTTTTCTGCTGCCAAAGCGAAGCCTCTCAGGAGTGCGGCGGTTATCGGAGTGGGTACCATGGGTTCGGGGATTGCATGGGTACTGGCACAGGCGGATATCCCTTTAAGACTGGGAGCAAGGAAAATGGGAAGTATCTCCCGGGCGATAGCCAGAATGATGAATAGCTTCGAAAGTCTCAGGCTCAGAGGACGATTGACAGGGAGGGAGATAGGGCTTAAAATGGACCGGGTGACCTATGCTTCCGATATGGAAGGCTTTGAAAAGTGTGACATTGTCATTGAAGCGGTAAGTGAAGATGCTGTGCTCAAACAGCAGATCTTCTCCTCTATAGAAGAGAGGGTAGGAGATGATGCAGTCATTGTCACCAATACTTCTTCGTTGGCGATAACCGATCTGCTTAAAGAAGCAAAGTATCCTGAGCGTTTTGCCGGAATGCATTTTTTTAACCCTGTCTCCAAAATGCCGCTGGTCGAGGTGATCGCCGGAGAGAAGACATCGGATGAGACCATTGCGACTGTGGTTGCTTTGGCCAGAAGACTGGGCAAGATACCTATAAAAGTAGGTGAGTGTGCCGGTTTCCTCGTTAACCGTATTCTCCTTCCCTACCTGAACGAATCGGCAAAGATGTTCGAAGAGGGTGAAAGTATTGAGCGCATCGACAGGCTGCTGAAAGAGTTCGGTATGCCGATGGGTCCTTTTATACTTGCAGATGAGGTGGGTATAGATATCGGTGAAAAGGTTTCCAATATCCTGTATGAGGCTTACGGTGAGCGTATGTTCCCCTCTCAAATTCTTTCAACGATGGTAGAAAAAAAGTGGCTTGGCAAGAAAACGGGCAGAGGATTCTACCTGCACAAGAAGAGAAAAAGATCGGTGAATGATCTGCTTAATGTATTGCAACGACATGGTACTGCATTGGAAGAGGGTGTCATACGGGACAGAGCAATACTCATTATGGTTAATGAAGCAGCACGCTGTCTGGAGGAAAAGGTAGTTGCCAATGCACGCTACCTGGATATGGCAATGGTAATGGGGACAGGTTTTCCGGCATTCAGAGGAGGAGTGCTTCGCTATGCAGACAGCAGGGGAGCGGCAGATATCGTGGTCACACTAAAAAATCTTGAAGAGCAGTTTGGTGACCGTTTTGCACCAACGTCACTTTTGGTGAAGATGGCTGAAGAAGATAAAATGTTCTATAAAGAGGTTTAAGTACTTTACCGGTGTAGTGTTTTTTAGGACGGTTCACATACAAAAAAGTATTTTTATACTCCACACCCAATACACACCTTTGATGGTATCATCGGGTAAATAACGGAGGTACAAGATGACCGTGTTTCTTTTTATCACAGGGGTAGTGGTGCTGGCCTATTTTTCTGCACCATTGTGGATATGGTTCATCGGACTGTCTGGAGTGCTGTTCTACAGCAATGCTGCTTTATGGTGGTGGATACCTTTTATAGGTGCAGGGGCGGTATTTCTTATTAGGGAGATACGTATCAGACTTGTCACCCAACCGCTTTTTTCTATGCTTGAGTCCAAAGGTCTGCTGCCAAAGATATCTGATACAGAAAAAACGGCTCTGAGGGCTGGTGATATCTGGATAGAGGGTGAACTTTTTTCGGGAAAACCGGATTTTCAAAAGATATTTGAAAACGCTTACCCCAAACTGACGGATGAGGAGAAGGCATTCCTTGATAATGAAGTCAATGAGGTCTGTGCCATGACATCGGACTGGGAAGTCTTTGAGAACAGAGATCTTCCCAAAGAGGTTTGGGAATACATAAAAGAGAAAAGATTTTTTGGTATGATCATACCAAAAGTATATGGTGGACTCGGTTTTTCAGCCTATGCACACTCATGTGTCATCGAAAAACTGGCATCCTGTTCCCAGGTACTTGCTATTACCGTGATGGTTCCAAATTCTCTGGGGCCGGCTGAACTTCTTTTGCATTACGGATCAGTTACTCAGAAAAAACACTATCTTCCCCGTCTTGCTGTCGGAAGGGAAATTCCCTGTTTTGCGTTGACTGAACCTGAAGCCGGCTCCGATGCTGCTTCCATACAGTCTGAGGGGGTCGTATTCAGGGATGATCACGGAGAGATAAAGATAAGGCTCAATTTTGAAAAACGCTATATCACACTTTCAGCTATTGCCACAGTTATAGGGCTTGCCTTTGTACTTAAAGATCCAGAGGGTCTGCTTGGTAAAGGTAAAAAAGAGTGGGGAATCACCTGTGCACTTGTCGATGCCAAAAATGATGGGGTAGATCAGAGCAGACGGCATGATCCTCTAAGTGTACCTTTTGTCAATGCCCCGCTGCTGGGAAAAGATGTGATCATCTCTATTGATGATGTTATCGGCGGCAGGGAAGGACTTGGAAAAGGGTGGCAGATGTTGATGGAGTCACTGGCTGTTGGAAGGGGTATTTCCCTTCCTTCGACCAGTACAGGAGGTTCGAAACTTGCAACCTTCGTGGCCTCTACCTATGCGGTGGTACGCTACCAGTTCGGTCTGAGTATAGGAAAGTTCGAAGGGGTTGCCGAGGTTATCGGCAGGCTGGGTGCAAGTACCTATATGCTTGATGCTGCAAAGACTTTTACGCTTGGGGCCATAGACAAAGGGGTCAAACCTGCTGTAGCCAATGCCATTATGAAGTATCAGAGTACGGAAATATTCAGAAAAAATATAATGGATGCCATGGATATTCAGGGAGGAGCGGCTATTAGCAGAGGGCCACGGAATCTCTTGGCACATGCTTATTTCGGTGCACCTGTTGCTATTACGGTCGAAGGTGCAAATATCATGACCAGAACACTCATTATGTTCGGACAGGGAATGATACGCTGTCATCCTTATATCTACCCCCAGATAGAGGCACTTGAAGAGGGGGATATTGAAGCTTTTGATGATCTGCTCTTCTCACATATCGGGCATGTGGTCCGCAACAAGGCCAGGGCGTTGGTTCTTGGTATGACGCGTGGATATGCCTATCCTGCAGTAAGCAGAGGAAAGGCGAAACGTTATGAGCAGAAGCTGGCATGGGCTTCGGCAAGGTTCGCCTATTTGTCCGATCTAACATTGGGAGTTGTGGGAGCCTCTTTGAAAAGAAGGGAGTCTGTATCGGGACGCTTTGGAGATATATTGGCACAAATGTATCTCATTACAGCAGCACTAAAACGCTTTGATGTAGAGGGCAGACCTAAAAGCGATGAAGTCTTTTTGGAAGTTGCCGTGGAAGAGGCCTTTGGAAAAATAGACCTTGCATTTAAAGGTATCCTTGAGAACCTTCTTCCCGGAATATCCGGTATACCGTTTAGATTCCTCTCCTGGTATACAGCTATGAACCCCATGGGTAAAACGATCAAAGATACTTCTCTTCACCGTATTGCCAAAGAATTGACTGAGAATGACAGCGTACGGCAAAGGATCTGTACCAATATCTATATGGGTGAACGTCAGACACAACTCAAAGAAGCTACACATAAGATGCAGTCTGTCAAAACAGCACTGGAGAAAGAGAAAAAAGGCGAGATGCTGAGTGAAGAGGAAGCGATTGAATTGGCAGCGGCCAGAGTATTACAGCATGAGATCATTACGGTGGATTCTTTTGAGCATGATGTCTATATGGGAAGAGCAGATAAAAAGGTTTGAGATGAAACTGACAATATGGCTTTCATCGCTGCTTATTGGTCTGATACGAAAGCTTTCCGGCGCAAATATAACGATCTCCGGTGAAGAGATACCTGAATCTCCTGTACTCTTTGTTGCAAACCATTTTACACGATTTGAAACATTGGTTGTCCCGTATATGCTGTATGAAAGACATGGGAGAGTTACAAGGTCTTTGGCAGATGACGATATCTTTGTTGGGATAGTTGGCAGGTTCATGCGTTCAGTGGGAGCATTGTCAAATAAAAACAAAGATCGTGACTGCATCATCGTCGAAGAGTTGCTTTCAGGTAAGATTGACTGGATCATATATCCGGAAGGTTTCATGGTGAAAAACAAACATATCACTTTTGATATGGGTGAGTTCTGTACCCATTCTCCAGAGTATGAAGGCCCTATCCATACTGGTGCAGCACTTATGGCACTCAAGGTAAAGATACTGCAAACAAGAGCCAGGATCGATAGTTCAGAGAGATTGAAACGTTTTTGTGACGGTATGGATATAGATAGTTCGAAAATAGACAAAACACTGGATATAAAAGTGGTACCTGTTTCCATAACATACTACCCGATACGACCGGGTAAAAACCGTTTCCTGATCTGGGTCGACTCTATTATGAAGCAGCGTGATACAAGATTTTTTGAAGAGCTGGAGATAGAAGTGAATCTTCTTATGGATGCACATATGAATCTTCGTTTCGGAAAAGCTATTGGTCTGGACAGTTATATGGATGAACTGTCACAAAACAAAAAGGATATTTATGACGGAGAGAAGGTCAATGCTTTTATAGACAGTAAGAGAAAAATACTGACAAATGATATCATGCGAAGAGTTTATTCCCAGATACAGATACACTTTGATCATATTTTTATTCTGAGTCTGGTAACAATGTCGACAGTGAAAGTCTGCCCCTCATATTTAAAAGCACTTATCTATAAGAATGTCCGTTCTCTCCGTTTGAAGAAAGGATACAATCTACATAAGGAATTACAACAGGAACTGTTTAAACTTATACTTGATGAGAACTATGAACCGTTCAGATCAGTCATTGATATTGCTCTTAAACAGCATATACTCTATCTTGACAGTGACGGCGAGTACCTGTTTGACAGATCATTGCTTGAAAAGGAGTACCCTTTCCATAAAATACGTGTGAAAAATACACTTCAGGTCATCCTCAATGAGATCAAATGGCAGAAACCTGTCGTAGAGATGGCAACAGCCAACAGCCAATACTCCGAGCAGGAGTTGAAGGAAGATAACTTCAGGCATTTACGTAAAAGAGAGTGGGAGTATTTTGAAAAAGAGTATAAAACCTATTTGGGAGAAGTCCCTACAGAGGAAGATAAAGGTGCCCCTATCGTTCTTTTTAATGAAAAGAATGATGTGGGGGTGGTCTTCTCCCACGGGTATATGTCAGCACCCAAAGAGATACGTGCACTAGCCGAGTATCTGTTTGAAAAAGGTATTAATGTCTATGGGTTGAGGCTGCGTGGACACGGAACAGATCCTGAAGCATTGAAGCAGGTCAGCGCAAAGGATTGGGAAACAGATTTTGAACGTGCATTTACTGCTATGAGGGAGGTGTGTTCACGTGTATTTATCGGCGGTTTTTCCATGGGAGGATTGCTGGCTTTGATTCATGCTTCCCAGTACAAAGTAGACGGGGTGATCGCATTGAACTCTGCAATGAGACTTCATGATCTGCGTGTCGCCTATGTTGTACCGACATTACATTTTTTTAATGAAATGATCGCATATCTCAATACAAAAGGCATTAAAGAGTGGATAGACAATTCCCGTACCGAACAGCCTGGGATAAACTATACAAAACATCCGCTCTCTTCAGTCGTCCAGATGGAAAAAGTCATGAGCAGGGCACAGAGTATGCTTAAGAAGGTTACAGCTCCCATCCTGATCATTCAGGGGGACAATGATCCTGTCGTCAAAAGAGAAAGTGCCAGGCTTATTTACGACACCATCCGTTCAAAAGAGAAAAAACTCCTTCTTCTTCCCAGAGAGAAACACAGCATACTTTCCGATGAAGGTAACAGGGAGGTATTTGAAGCGGTAAGTCACTTCATACAGACCCATCTTTGATAAAACTTACGATCTCCTCAGCCACCTCTTTACTGTCGAGTATTTTTCTGTGTCCCAGTCCTCTGGTAGATCTCAGTATCGCCCAGGGCCATAGTCTGCAGAGTTGTTTTGAGTGTTCTATACCGATTTCCCTGTCATTGACATCATGAAAAATGAGTGTAGGAAGATGAAGGTCTGATTTGAGTATATCACTCCAGTCGTTTCCGTATTTTTTAAAACGGCTTTCATTCTGCTGCCATGTGTAGGTACGCATTCTCCGGATGATTTCCGGCGGAATTCCGAAATGTTCTGCAAATTTGTCTGCAACCAGGATGATGTTGTGAATGGGAGCAATCAGAACGATCTTTTTGGTATCAAGTCCCAGTTTTGATGCAGCAGTGAGTGCTGCACCTCCAAAAGAGTGTGCAATGATACACTCTACAGGAGCGATCTCTTTCATAACAGCTTGTATACTGTCTGCCCAGCCTGCAAGGTCTGAAGCTTTGCCTTTGCTCTCTCCGTGCTGTATGGCATCATAGGAGATGACCTGGTAGCCGTTTCTAAGAAGCGTGTTTAGAAAGTTACTCATACTTCGGGATGTTGTTGACCAGCCATGCACAAGAAGTACAACAGGATGATGCATACTGCCCCAGCGGTATGCTGCAAGTTGCGTTTCTCCATCCACTTTGATCCAGAAGCGTTCGGGTGAGGGTATCTGTATCTTGTTGTCACTTCTTTTTGTGTTGAGCGGATGGTGAAAAAACCTGTGGGCAGAGATCACTGCCAATTGGGGGAACAAAAAGCTTACTATACGAAAATAAATACGAATCAGTCTTACTTTGAACGGATGATGCATCGAATGATCCTTTTTCTTCTTCATTTTAACATAATCCGTAATCAGGTCATTGAGAGGTGATTATTGGGATGTTTTTAGTCTTATTTTATCCTAAGGAATCTATTGTATAGTTACAAAAAAAATTTTGAAGGAATCTATTATGGACGTAAACAAGATCAGAAAAGTATGCAGACCGATCAGGATCGTTGTCGGGCTTACCCTGATAGGTGCAGGTGTCTATACAGGGAACCAGTGGTTCTACCTGGGTATCATTCCACTTATTGCAGGGTTGGCGAATTTCTGTCCGCTCTGTATCATTACCAAAAAGTGTGACATTCCTGCAAAATAATTCTTCTGCAAAGGGAGTCTTCGTCCTCCCTTTTTTTGACTGTTTCCATAATTCAATCAATTTAAGTATAATTCCAGTAGCTTATTTTCTTAACAAGGGGGCATGGGATGGATAAACTGAAACAATATCTTAATACACGTCCGCAAGATGAACTGCACCCCTCGGAGATCGCCAATCTTCTCAAAGATCTGAATGAGAAGTATTTTGATGAGGCGGTCCAGTCCATTCCCAAAGAGCTTATTGCAGATGTGGCACTGGAGTTACCAGACCGCTATTTTGGTGATGTGGTTGAAAACTTTACACCGCAGGAGATTGCCGAGTCGCTCTCGGAGATGGAGTCGGATGATCAGACGGACTTCATTCAGGAACTTGAAGAGCATGATGATTCCAAAGCCAAACAGGTTTTCGAACAGCTTGATAAAGAAGACCAGCAAGATATTTTACAGCTTAAACAGTATGAAGAGGATGAAGCCGGTGCCTATATGCAGGTGGAGGTTTATGCTGCAAAGCTGGATCAGAAGGTAGAGGATGTCATCAAAGAGTTTGCAGAGCTTAAACGAAAAGATGAACTGGAGAATATCAACTATCTTTTCGTGACTGATGAGGAAGGACATCTGCGTTACGGTGTCGGACTGGATGATCTGATACTCTTTGACTTCAAGAAGACCCTGAGAGAGAATATTCAGGAAAACCCGGAAAAATTCAGACCGGTAATCGGACATGACTATGATGATATAAGAGAGATCGTACAGAAGTTTCAGGAGTACGATCTTAATTCCATGCCGATCGTTGATACATACGGTAAACTGCTTGGACGTATTACCTCTGATGATATTTATGATATCATTAATGAACATGCAACCGACCAGATGTATAATCTTGCAGGGGTAAATGACGAGGCAGAAGAAGATGTTGATCTGATCAAAGCGGGTAAGGCCCGTGCGATCTGGCTGGGGATCAATCTTTTGACCGCAATTGCCGCTTCTCTGGTCATTGGTCTTTTTGAAAATACACTGCAGACATATGTGGCTTTGGCAGTACTGATGCCGATCGTTGCTTCTATGGGAGGCAATGCCGGGACACAGTCTCTGACCGTTGTTGTACGTCAGTTGGCACTGGGTGACATTGCCAAGCATGATGCCTGGAGGACGATCAAAAAAGAGGTGATCCTCTCATTGGGGAACGGACTGCTTTTTGCTCTGGTCATGGGCATCATTGCCTGGGTATGGTTCGACAAAGCAATGCTGGGTATTGTCATTGCACTCTCGATGATCATCAACCTGCTCAGTGCAGGATTTTTCGGTTCAATGGTACCGCTTTTGTTAAAGAAGCTAAACATTGATCCGGCTATCGGTTCTACGGTGATCCTTACCACAGTAACGGATGTGGTTGGATTTTTCAGTTTTCTTGGGCTTGCAACCCTTATTTTGCTATAAAAGGATGTTATTACATACATGGACTTGTTAATATTTTATTTTTTGGCAGCGGTACTTATCTCGTTTATCTGTTCGGTATTGGAGTCTGTACTACTCTCTGTTAACATGCCGTATGTCTCTGTTCTGGAAAAAGAACGGCCCAAGGTAGGCAAACTGCTCCGTTCTCATAAAACATATATCCATAAATCGATCGCTTCCATTCTTATTCTCAATACGATCGCCAATACTCTTGGAGCAGCGGCAGTGGGAGCACAGGCAGAGAAGATCTATGGCGCAGGAGCTGTCTTCTATGTCTCCATTATTCTTACTTTTGCTATTCTATTCCTCTCAGAGATCATTCCCAAGACCATTGGCGCGGTCTACTGGAAATCCCTGGCTCCTTTTGCAGCCTATGTGATACAGTTCTTCATCTGGGTTACCTACCCGATCATTCTGATGACACTGTTTGTGACCAATCGTATTCAAAAGGGAGAGGAGGGGCACAGCCTGAGTAAAGAAGAGCTTTTGGAGAGTGCACTGTTGAGTGAAGATGAGGGAGTACTTGATGAACAGGAGTCGGATGTCATCGAAAATATTCTTAAACTTGATGATATCAAGGTACATGATATTCTGACCCCGAGAAGCGTGGTATTTGCACTCAACGGCAAGCGAACGATCGCGGATATCGTAAAGAATGAAGCGGACATTTTCAAATATTCCCGTATTCCTGTCTATGAAGGAAGTATAGAGAATGTAACAGGAATGATCATGACAAAACAGCTCTTTGCACAGGCACTCAAAGATGACAGTGTTCTGCTTGAGAAGATACAAAAAGATATCTATCGTATCAATGAGCAGGTACCGGTCTCCTGGGCACTTGACCTTTTCATTGAAAAAAAAGAGCACATGTTCCTTGTACTTGACAAATATGATCAGGTAGAGGGGATCGTAACGCTGGAGGATTGTGTCGAGACCATTCTGGGTGTCGAGATTGTTGATGAGAGTGATGCCCATGTAGACATGCGTGAGCTGGCGAAACTTAAAATGCGTCTGCAGCGCAGACGTCAGAATAGTGACCTGAACCTAGACTGATGTTGTTTTCATCTTTCAAACTTTCACCGAAACTTCTGGAAGCTCTTGAAAAAGCAGGTTTCAGAGACCCTACACCGATACAGAGAAAGCTTATCCCTGCGCTGCTTGCTTCGAACAACGTTATTGCTTCAGCACAGACAGGAAGCGGCAAGACACTGTCCTATCTGCTGCCGGCACTGCAGCTGATGAACCCGTCAGCAGAGCAGGTAGAACACCATTATCCAAAATTTTTTATCCTCTCTCCCACCAAAGAGCTGGCACAGCAGATCTATGAGGTAGCCAAACCGTTTGTAGCGGCTTTGGGCTTTAGAGCTGTACTTCTGCAAGGCGGCGGAAAGCGGACGGATGAGACCAAACGGCTTGAACGGGGAGCAGATGTGATCATCGCTACACCTCAAAGAGCATTGGAACATATCGAAGCACGCCATATTGATATTAAAGCCATCCGGCATTTTGTGGTCGATGAAGCAGATATGATGTTTGACATGGGTTTTGTAGGCTATCTGGAGAAGATCTTCGCAAAGATGACGGAACGTTCCCAGAAGATCATTATCTCAGCTACGATCACGCCAAGGGTCGTCAAGCTTGCCAAGGTATATATCAAGCCTCTCAAGCGTATTGAGCTTGATCCTCCCGGGAAGATCGCCGATACGATCACACAGATGCTCTATCCTGTCGTGCGAAGCAAAAAAGAGGCACTTCTTGCATGGCTTATCTCTTCGAACCATTTGGAGAGGGTATTGGTATTTGTCCGTAAAAAAGAGCTTGCAGACGGTGTGGCCGATAGCCTGAAGGAGTGGGGATACAAAGTAGGTATATTGCATGGTGAGCGTATGCACCATGAGCGAAAACAGTCTCTGCTTGCCTTCAGGGAAGGACGCTGTCAAATTCTGGTTGCTACCGATATTGCTGCAAGGGGACTGGATATTTCAGATCTTGATGTGGTGATCAATTATGACATACCGCATGTCAAGCATGACTTCATCCACCGTGTGGGACGTACTGGCAGAGCCGGAAAAGAGGGGATGGCCATTACGCTGGTCAGTCCTGATGAGATAGAACAGCTCTATGATCTGCAAAAGGTGCTTGGCAGCAAGATCAAAGAGGTTATCATACCTGAATATGCTCCCAAAGAGGTTAAAGCAAGAGGCTATCTGCTGCACCCTCCCCAACGGAAAAGAAGAACTCCTTCTACCAAGAAACAGACATCCGGCACTGCAGGTATTAACAAAAAAGGGAAAAAGCGCAAAACGACCAAGCGTGATGGTTTCAAAGCGTTGGATGCCGCTAAAGCAAAGTCTAAAAAGAATACCCGAAAACCTAAAAACAAATAATTGAAACTCTAGTTAACATTCATCTGTCAAGAATCATCTTTTTGTTAAAGTTATTTAAGTATTATTCTATCAAATAAAAATAATAAGGAAAATAAATGGCAGTACCTGAAGATATTGGATGTAGCAATGAAGCATGTGTCGAAGCACCAAAATGTCAAAGAACAGTGATTTATGAAAACGGTACAGCAAGAGAAGTAAAAAGTTTTGGAGGAACACCGGATAAAGGGTGTGGTAAATTTATTCCTCGTAAAGATCAGGAAGAGAAGAAGTAGCTACTTCTCTTTCAATGAAAACTTTCCTATCTCTTCGAGGAAAGTGGTGGCATATGCTCCCCTGGGCAGGTAAAAGTCTACTGTAAGATGCTGCTTTTCTTTATTGTAAACTGTCTCAACCTCTTCGGGCCATATCCATGCAAACCGCCTCTCCCCTTTGAGTGAACTCAGCTCTGTATCGTCATAAGGCTCTTCGAGGTAGTATGCATCGCTTTGTGAACGCAGTGCATTGGCACCGCAAAGCAGTCCGGTAGGAGAGAGTTTTCCCTCTTTAAAGAGTTTGCTGCTTTGCATCATCTCTTTTACAAAGGAGGGTTTTCCATACGGGTAGGGCATGACGATATCACCTAAAAAGAGTTTGAAGAACTGCGGTTGAGAGGCAAGTACATGGACGAGCTCTTTAGGGTACTTCAGTTTTTTGGCTGCCGTATCGGGTTTTTCTGAAGCGATGATCTTTGAGAGCTTTACACGTGACCCCAGCCACTGATTGAAAAGATGGCTCTGGTAGGCAGCGACCATCAGCTTCTCTCTGCTCCCTTTAAGCTTTTTCCCGGAATGGGCGATCTCTTTCCCCTGAAGATAACTTTTGGCATCTTCACCGAAACGCTGATAGCCGTAGTAGTTAGGTATTCCTTTGGTCTGCATCATTTTGGCCGTAGTATTGAAGAACTTTGCCTCTCTCTCATTGATCCTGTGTAGAATGATGGAAAAACGGTTGCCTTTGAGGTGGCCTATTTTGATAGGTGCTTTGTTGTAGGTTCGTTCAAGTATATCGACTCTTTCGGTAGTCAGGTTTTTGTTGAGCTCTTTTTCATATTTTTTGGGCAGGGAGATATATTGAATGGTCGTTGCACTTTTGTCCTTCAGCCCGGCATATCCTATGTCTCTTTCTTCAAGACCTGTAGCTTTTGCCAGTACGGTAATGAGCTTCCATGTACTCATATCGGTTTTTTTTATCTTAAGTATGAGGTAGTTCCCGTTACCGGTAAACCTGTAAAGAGGGATCTCCTCTACAAAAAAGCGTTCGATGGTCTGTTTGAAATCAAACTGAAGAGGAGTGTGTGGATAGGCGTAGTGTTTTATATGATTCATAAAGCGAAGTATATCAAAATTTTACCCGCATTTTCCCGGTGCACATTTCATTCCGCCGCATTTTCCTTCTATTTTGCTTTTGATGCTGCCGGTCTGCATACTGTCGATCATCTGCTGCATCTCTTGCGGATGGGCGATAAACCTATAACCTTTATAGAGTGTATAGAGACCGTAAAAGACCACAAGCATTGCTGCCAGCTTCATCATCGTTCCGCGCAGTGAACCACGTTGGAGGAACTTGGTAATGGCTCCCAGAAAGAAAAGTGCCGGGATGGTAGCCAATCCGAAGGTAGCCATGACGATCGCACCCCAAAGGGGACTTGCTGTACTGGCTGCAAAGATCGCAAAAGAGTAGACAAGGCCGCAAGGAATGATACCATTAAGCATTCCCAACAGGTAGAAGCTGGAGAGAGAACGGCTCTGGATGAGGGTTCTGAATGTATTCTGGTACCATCCATGTTTGGAAACGGACCATTCTGCAGAGTTGAGGAACTTGAAGTTGCCAAGCAGTGAAGCACCTGCTAGGAGCATTAATGCTCCTGTCAGTACAAAGAGAACACCTTTGGTCGTAGGGGTGAAGGCAATAGCTTTGCCTATGAGTCCAAAGAGTGCACCCAGCATGGTATAGGTAGTAACACGTCCGAAGTTGTATGCCAGATGGGAGAGGGTCTGTGTACTCCATGGTGAGGTCTGGTCGATCTTGCTTGAACTGTAGGCGACAACAATTCCTCCACACATACCGATGCAGTGACCGACACTTCCAAGAAAGGCCGTACTTAAAATAATGACAAGATCAATGTTGTTCATGATACTCTTTATGAAAAAAATAATAAAACTATAGTATTTTTTTGTTAAAATGGTGTTAATTGTAAGCAAAATATTATTACCGGACCGGGTAATAAAACAGAATTTTTGAAATTCGGGTTTTCAGTAAGGAAAAATATGTTTAAATGGCTCAGACGCAATCTTATGAAGATGTTCCGGGAGTTTCTTGTCTACCATCACAGTTCTCTGGAGTTTCGTGCAAAGCTTCTGACACTGATGGTCTCAAGTGACGGTGAAATGTGTGAGTGTGAGAAACAGAAGCTCAAAGAGATCGCTCATGAGATTTACCATGATGAAGAAGAGAGAGCCGAGTTGCTTATAGATACTGTCAAAGAGTATCATAATAAGATCATCACAAAAAACGGTCTTGATTTTGAACATCTGGTCCAGTTGGTGAACAAAGAGGTACATGAGGTTAAACGTTTTTGTGAAAAGATCGATATCGAAATGCTGATGAAGCTGCATGAGTGTACTGACGAAGAGGATACGGATGGAAGGCTTTTTCAGTTGCGTATCATAGAGTTCCTTCAGGGACTGAAAGATGAATGCAAGGTATAGTAAATGGAGTGGTACAGGTTTATCTCTTCAGGCAGAGTGCAGCATGTTTTTTACAGAAAGTTCGTCTCTCAGGCCATGATGCATGCAGGGTTCAACGGGTATATACGCAACCTTGATGACGGTACGGTTGAGACGGTGGTGTTCATTGAAGATGATGAAGCAGATCTGCAGAAGGCAATCATGATACTCAAAGAGGGATCTCCCATGAGTGAGATTGAAGATATACGGTATGAAACTGTTGATGATATACAGATTGATACGGATGGATTTGAGATACGGTATTAGATTTTGGTGATAGTGACAGTGGAGCATGATAAAAAATGTGTAGAATACATATTTACGCATTCGAAAAATAAAGGAGTCTGATCATGGCAAGTGGTTGGGGTTGTCAGTATTTGGGAAAGAACGGTGAGATAAAAGAGTGGTGTATGAAGCTGCACCATCCGTGTGATCCGGGGTGCAGAGGATGTATTATTTACGGAAAGGTTGAGTTTTCCCAGCCTCAGATCGATGAAGAGCAGGAGAGAAAGGTCAAAAAGCGGAGTGACAATCCGCTGGGAGAGAGATAAAGTGGCTTACTGTGCTACTTTATCACTGAACTTCTCCATCAGTTTTGCGATCTTTGGCGGAATGACAGCATTACAGTAACCCTGCATGGGATTCTGTCTGTAATAGTCCTGATGATAATCCTCTGCCGGATAGTAGTTTCTTAGCGGTTCCAATGTAGTGACAATGGGATCGCTGTAGTCTCTCTGTGCACGCTCAATGGCACGTTTTGCCGTTTCAAGTTCTTCGTCATTTTTATAGCAGATACATGAGCGGTACTGTGTACCCACATCAGCACCCTGACGGTTGAGTGTTGTCGGGTTATGGGTGGTAAAGAAGATATCCAAAAGGGTGTCAAGGTCAATTGTCTCATCATCATAGGTGATCTTGATAACTTCTGCATACCCACTGTCGCCTCCGCAAATCATACGGTAATTGGGGTCTGGTATATCGCCGTTGGCATAACCACTCTCTACATCACTGACCCCTTTAAGCCTTTCAAATACCGCTTCGGTACACCAGAAACATCCGCCGCCGACTATAAGTTCTTTTGTTGCCATGTTTATCCTTTAAGAAATCTATTATTATCAATTGACACTATCACTATCAACTATCACTAACACAGAACACTGAAAATGCAACCTCAGGTGCATTTTCACTCTTGCTTGTGTGCTATAATACCTCAGAAAGATGAAAAATATCTAAAGTAGAGTTATTCGGAGGTATAAAGATGACTGTAAATGTTGTATGTCCACACTGTTTGAAGATAAACCGCATTCCAAAGAAGGATTCCTATAGCAAGGCAAATTGCGGCGCATGCAAGAACTCACTGCTGGAAAGCAAACCTGTTGAAGTCGGTGTTTCACAGTTTGGTACGTTCATAGCGAACTCTGATCTGCCTGTTGTAGTGGACTTCTGGGCACCATGGTGCGGTCCATGCCGTATGATGGCACCGGCTTTCGAAGATGCTGCAAATGCTTTACCGTTGAAAGCACAGTTTTTAAAGGTCAATACCGAAGAGCAGCCGCAGTTGGGGAGTCAGTATGGTATACGCAGTATCCCGACAATGGTGCTCTTCAAGGGAGGCAAAGAGGTTGACAGGGTGAGCGGTGCACTCAGTGCAGAGCAGATAAAACAGTGGGTAGCACGATATATTTAGTGATAGTTGATAGTGATAGTTGATAGTGTCAGTGATAGTGACAGTTGATAGTGATAGAAAAGATATGGTATCATCACCTACACTTTAATTGATATAAAAAGGATCAGTACCACCATGAGCAAGATCTTATTGTTGGAAGATGATACCAACCTTAATGAAACAGTAACAGAGTTTCTGGAAAACAAGGGTCATAAAGTTGTCTCTGTGTTTGACGGGTATGAAGCGCAGGAGAAGCTTTATGAGAGCAAGTATGACCTGTTGCTGCTTGACATCAATGTACCGGGCATAAACGGATTGGAGCTTCTTAAAGAGAGTCGGGGAGAGGGAGTGGTCGCACCTGCGATATATATTACTTCTATGGACAGTGTCGATGATCTTGAACGGGGATTTGAAAGCGGATGTGACGATTATATCCGTAAACCTTTTGCACTGAAAGAACTGCTTATCCGTGTAGAAACACTGCTTAAGCGTGGTTTCTACCATGGATCAAAAGAGCTGCTTCCAATTGCTGAGAATATTGAATATGATATAAAAACAGGAGAAGTGGTCATTGACGGAGAACATCTGGCGCTGGGGAACAAAGAGTCAAAGCTTCTGAAACTCTTTATGACAACAGAAGGTGAAGTACTCTCGCATGAACGTATCTATGAATATCTGTGGAATTATGATGAGGAACCCAGTGATTCGGCACTGCGAACCTATATCAAGAACCTTCGTAAACTTATAGGGAAGGAAAGAATTGTCAGCATTAAAAAACAGGGCTACAAATTCGTTACTGAGAAGTGAAAAGAAGTCTCTCCGCCGTTTTCTGACACTTTATGTAGCGATGGTGGTCTTTGGGATCACACTGCTTTCACTCTATTACTATGAAAGCCAACGTCAGCTGATGCTCTCCAACAAGCGTGCCGAACTGGCTCAGTATGCCTACATACAGACAAAACGTCTTAAAGTGCTTCATCACTTTTTCCCCGAGAGAAGAGAGTACCCTCGTGATCCCCGTTTCACTTCTGCTATCTACGATATCGAGTTCAATAGAATATTCTCATTGAATCATCTTGAACGAGTGAATTTCGATGAAGAGATCTATGTCGAACATGGATATATTCATTTTGTGAAAGGACTTGATACATACTACCTGGGAACACGATATCTTGTGATAGAGATCAAAGATGACGGTCTGTGGCTCAAGCAGATATGGAAAGATATCATTATATACGGTACAGCTGCTTTTATACTTTTTATGCTTTTTGGTCTCTATTTGGCAAAACTTTTTTTGAAACCGATGAGAGACTCCATTATACTGCTTGACCGCTTTATCAAAGATACTACACATGAACTCAATACGCCGCTTTCGGCTATATTGGCGAATATTGAGATGATGGATACCGGTGTCATGGTAGAAAAAAACAGGAGAAAGCTGGAACGTATCAATATTGCAGCAAAGACGGTCTCAACACTTTACAAGGACCTTACCTATCTGACACTTGAACAGGAAAAAGAGAATGAAGATGAGATGCTGAGCCTTAAAGAGATCATTCGGGACAGAGTAGAGTACTTTGATGTCCTGGCACGCTCAAAACAGATTACTTTCAAGCTTTCTCTGGCAGATACAACGATTAAGATGGACAGGCGAAAGTTCGTCAGGGTTATTGACAATCTTATATCCAACGCTATTAAATATAACAAAAGAAATGGTGAGATAAGTATCATTTTAGAGAAGAATAAACTCATGATTGCAGATACAGGGATTGGCATCTCCAAGGAGAAGATCCCGTTTATGTTTGACCGGTATCTACGTTTCAACAGCAGCGAAGGAGGTTTCGGTATAGGATTGAGTATCGTTAAAAAGATACTGGATGAATATCATATCACTATAGAAGTGATATCAAAGGAAGGAGAAGGAACAAGAATGGTACTTGTATGGTAGGACCCGTTAGGAAGACGTGAACTGTTTTCCGTTGGCAGGGCGGAACCATGCAAGTCAGGATAGTAAGCCAATGAGATGGAAATTTTAAACATAAAATAAACAGGATATATTGTATGAAGCACAAACTTATATTTTTACTGGTCATCTTTTCCAATATGGTATCTGCAGCGGATATCTATGAAAGACGCTGTGTTCCCTGCCATAAAGACCTTCCAACTTCCCTGCAGCAGATGTTTAAAAAATATCTGCTGATCTACAGCAGTGAAAAGTTCGTAAAGGCAGGGCTGAAACACTATTTGAGAAATCCGTCAAAAAGTATTTCTGTCATGTCGGAACTTTTTATAGATACCTACGGGATCAAAAAGAAGACAATATTGTCCCCGAAAGAGTTGGATGAAGCGATTGATATTTATTGGGAAAAATTTAAGGTTTTTGATAAGTTGAAGTAGCTATAATATTTCAAGGTTGCATAGTTTGCAATAACTAAAAGTTATACTTGAAAGGTTCATTAAATGAAAAAACTGCTTACAATTTTGGCTCTCTCGTTTTTTGTAACGGCTACTATGCCGACAACTGTCATGGCAGGTGCAAAAAAAGGACAAAAGATCTTTAAGAAAAAATTCCGTAAAAAATGTGGATTCTCAGGTGTACGATTTGCAAGACACCATACACAGTCTGAGTGGGAAGATATCTATGACGAGGGAAAATTCAAAGAGGAAGCCAAAAAGATCTGTCCGAGGCTGAAAGTGGATAAGATCAAAAAGTCATGGTGGAAGCACGTTTATGAGTTCTCATATAAATATGCGTCGGATGGTGTTGTCCCCAAGTGTTAAACCTGTTTGATATGAATGTAACTTCTTGAAGCAGTTTTAGAGTAACTGCTTCATTTTTCCTAAACTTCTTCACAATCTTTTCACAATTTCATGCTATGATACTTTTGTCTTAAAAAAATTAAAAGGATGAATAATGACAAAAATGACTAAAATTGCAGTAGCTGCACTTCTTGGTATGGCTGTACTCTCTACAACTGCAACTGCGGATGCAGCAAAAGGTAAAAAGATCTATATGAAAAAATTGAAAGCTGCATGTGGTTTCTCTGGTGCAAAGTTCGCAACCAAACATACACAGGATGAGTGGGAAAAGATCAAAAATGCCGGTAAATTCCAAGAGGAAGTTGCAAAAATATGTCCAGGTGCGAAGCTGAAAGACAAATATGTGAATGATGTATATGATTTTGCATACGAGTATGCATCTGATTCAGGTAACGTACCATCTTGCTAAACGCTTCATGCATCTGTGTATGATGCAGAAGAGAGATTCGGATACAAGCAGGCGTTGAGGTGGCTCACACCTCTGTTTAAAGGATGCATGTTATAATTCCACGCAATTTCAACACAAAAAGGAAATATTATGAAAAAAATCGCAATCGCAATGTTATTTGCAGGTTCTACACTACTTATGGCTGACGGTGCTGCACTTTATGCTAAGTGTGCAGGTTGTCACGGACAAAACGGAGAAAAATCTGCTCTTGGAAAATCTGCGATCATCAAAGGTCAGGATGTTGCAAAAACTGTTGAGCAGCTTCACGGTTACAAAGCAGGTACACTTAACCAACACGGTATGGGTGCATTGATGAAAGGTCAGGTTGCTTCTATGAGCGATGATGATATCAAAGCAGTAGCTGAGCATATCGCTGGTCTTAAGTAAGACCTCTGTTCAAAAGCCTTTTGGCTTTTGAACCCTTCTGTCCACTCTTAGTTTCTTCTTTTTTTATTTCATCTGCTTTTTAGCTTAAATAACGTATATTTTTTCCCAATTTTTACAGGCCGGCTTATCTTTTGTGTGAAATACTTTATATTGTGACGACAAATGACTAATTACTGCCGCACTTTCCCGCTTCACACTTCATGACGGATGTCTCTTTGACGGGTACTTTTGTTGTATTATCCGTTGAACACTTGGTTGTTAAACGTCCTGTTCTGCTGTCTCTTACACAATCATACAGTATTTTTGTCGAACTTGCTTTGAGTACACAGTCTCGTCTGCTGTCATCTTCCCGCATCTGCTCCAGAATATTCATCTTCTTTTTGATCAGTACAGCAGAACCGTCTACCATACTCGCACCGCATTTTCCCGGACCACACTTCATACCGCCTTCTGTAAGTGATTCGGTCTTTTCTTTATCGCTGCAGCCTGATATTAGAAGTACAGCTGCTAATATCAGGAGTTTTGTGATCATACGCGAAAACATTTCTTTCTCCTTTTTAATATTTAATTTTTAATTTTCTTTTTTCATACATCATATAGAAAATAGGTATCAAAAGCAAGCTTAATACGGCTGAACTGACAACTCCTCCAATCATAGGAGCAGCTATACGCTGCATGACTTCCGATCCGACACCATGGGTATACATAATAGGAAGAAGTCCTGCCAAAATAGCAAAGACTGTCATGAGTTTTGGGCGTACCCTCTGTACAGCTCCTTCGTAGATGGCTGCATCGAGTGCAGCAACATCAAATTTATCACCAAGCCTCTCTTGTGCCTCGTCCACAGCCTCTTTGAGATAAACGATCATGACAATAGCTGTTTCTGCTGCCACACCCAGAAGTGCCAGGAAGCCGACAATAATGGCAATGCTCATATTGAACTGCAGCATATCGATATAGAAGAGTCCGCCCAGAAGTGCGAAGGGAAGAGTAAAAAAGACGATCAGTGTCGGTATCATTTCTTTAAGAGCAAAATAGATGAGTACCAGGATCACGAGCAGTACTGTGGGAATGATCCAGATGATCTTTTCCATAGCAGACTCCAGATACTCAGACTGTCCTGCCCATTCTATATAGTAGCCTGCCGGCAGCTTTATCTTCTCAAGAACTTTCAGTGCCTCCTCTTTATAGGTGACCACACTCATTCCCAGTGTCGGCGTGATATAGATGAAGGTAACCGGTGTAGCCATCTCACTCTTGATGACCGAAGCACTCTGTCTGTACTCTATTTTTGCAAAAGTAGATAAGGGAACGAAGCCCAGTGGTGTCTTAACCTGGATGTTGCGTATCGCATCGAGGTTTCTGCGTTCCTCTTCTTTGAAACGCAAAGTAATAGGGTAGCGTTCCAGACCTTTGTACATAGTAGAGATCTGTTTCCCCCCTATGGCTGTGGAGGTATATTCGAGTATCAGATCTTTACTGATACCATAGTGTTTGAGAGCTTCAGTATCAATGTTGATGTCAATGAAATAGCCGGCACTGGCCTGATCAGAGATGACCGACTGTGTACTTTTGAGATTGCGTAGTGCATTTTCTATCTGCTGTGCGATCTCCTGTAAGCCCTTTGCATCTTTACCGTAAAGTTTAATACCAAGCGGGGTACGGATACCTGAGAGAAGCATATCTATACGCCCCCTGATGGGGTAGGTCCATGAGTTCACCAGACCGGGTATCTGCAGAGCTTTGTCCATTTCAGCCATCAGTTTTTCCGTTGTCATCCCTTCTCTCCATTCACTTTTTGGTTTGAAGGTGATGATGGTTTCTATCATCCCAAGCGGTGCAGGGTCTGTAGCTGTATCGGCACGTCCGCCTTTGCCAAATACTGTCTCCACTTCAGGAAAACTTTTAAGTATGGCATCTGTTTTCTGCGTCAATGCTTTGCTCTGGTCCACAGAGATACCGTAAGGTGTGACAGGCATATACATGACTGTCTGTTCATCCAGCATCGGCATGAACTCCCAGTTAAGTCCTTTGTAGAGAGGTACAGCCAAAACAAGGAGTGCGGCAGCTGCGGCAATGACTAGATATCTGAGCTTTAAACCCCAAACCAAAAGAGGAGTGTAGAGCCAGATGAAAAAACGATTGAGCGGGTTTTTTGATTCAGGGATGATTCTGCCCTTGACGAAATAGATCATTAAAACCGGTACCAGAGTTACAGCAAGCAATGCGCCGGCTGTCATCGCAAAAGTTTTGGTAAAAGCCAAAGGTGTGAAGAGTAGTCCCTCCTGACCGGAAAGTGCAAAAATAGGCAGAAAAGAAACAACCACGAGAGCAAGTGCAAAGAAGATGGGACGACCAACCACCTGCGATGCCTGCACAATGGCAGAGATACGTTCTTTGTTATTCAGGTTGCGTCCAAGTTTTCCCTCTTCTTTATGTATGACTTTATGCGCATTCTCGATCATGACGATGGAAGCATCAACCATAGCCCCTATGGCAATAGCGATTCCTCCGAGGCTCATAATATTGGATCCGATACCAAAGAGTTTCATAAGAAGAAAGGTAAGCCCGATGGTCAACGGTAATACAATAAGTACAATAAGAGAAGAGCGAAGATGCATCAGAAAAAGCCCGATGATGATTACAACAATGATACTCTCTTCGATCAGCGTACGTTTAAGGGTATTGACTGCTTTGGAAATAAGATCGGAGCGATCGTAGGTGGTAATGACATCCACCCCTTCAACTTTAAGCTCTTCCATCTTGTTTTTGATACGCTCCAGGGCACTGTAGACATCCTCGCCGTAGCGCAGCATTACGATACCGCCGACCACTTCTCCTTCACCGTTAAGGTCAGCCATACCACGGCGTGCAGCAGGTATTTTCTCTACCTGTCCGACCTGTGCAACAGTGATGGGGATACCGTTCCTGGAAGCAATGACAAGATTGCGTATCTCATCAAGGTCTTTGATATAGCCTTTTGCCTGTACCATCCATTCATAGCCGTTCTGTATAACGATCCGTCCACCGGTATCGTTGTTGTTCTTTTTGAGTGTACGTGCTACATCTTTGATGGAGAGGTTGTAGCGTATAAGTGCATCATTGTTCACTGTTACCTGGTAGGTTGGTATGAACCCGCCGATGGTCGCCACCTCCGAAACACCGTCTACACCCATCAGGGCATACTTGTAGTAATAGTCCTGCAGCGTACGCAGTTCATCAAGTGTTTTGGTCTGTGAAACCAGTGCATATTCATATGCCCAGCCTACACCGGAAGCATCAGGTCCCAGACTCACCTCCATTGTATCAGGCAGTTTACTCTGGATGGAAGCCAGCTGTTCGAGAACACGGGAACGTGCCCAGTAAAGGTCAGTCCCCTCTTTGAAGATAATATAGATCAGAGCATTTTCATAGGTAGAAAAGCCCCGTACAGTCTCAATATTGGAAATAGCAAGGAACTGTGATACCAGCGGATAGGTTCCCTGGTCCTCAATGATCTCAGGACTCTGCCCCTTCCATGTTACCTGCACGATCACCTGTGGCGGTGAGAGATCCGGCAGGGCATCAAGCGGAGTATTTCGCATGGACCATACTGATCCCAGAATTATAAAGAGGGTGGCCATCAGGACAAGAAAACGGTTCTTGACACTAAAGGCTATCAGTTTTTCTATCATAATGTCAAACCTTTCGTTATATTGTGAGAAGATGAATCTACCTGCAGCTGAAGCGGACACAATGTATCGACGTTGTCAAATAATATATCTGTGATACTGTACATCAGTATACTCCATTGATCTGTGCATCTGAATCCATCATGAAGAGTGCATTGTTGACCACTTCATCTCCCTCTTTTAATCCGTCAAGCACTTCAAAGTATTGGTTGTCCAAGGGTTTAAGCTCTACTTTTAGAGGCTCATATTCGCCTTTGAATTCCGTTGCAAGAAAGACATACCACTGGCCATTTTTCCGTATGACTGCTGTTCTGGGAATCAGCAGTCGGGCTTCTTCTTTGGAAGAGGCGTATGCAGTAGCATACATTCCCGGTTTCAGCAGTTCATTTCTGTTCTCTATAAGCAGCCTGAGAGTGGCTGTTGCCTCTTTTGGGTCCAGTCTGGGATAGAGCAGACTCTTTTCTGCTTTGAAGGTTGTGTCTATACCTTCGGTTCTTACGGTAAAGTGCATCAGGGTATTCAGTTTTTCCAATTCATTCGGATAGAGTTTCGCTTCCAGCCATACTGTGCCGGTATCCACGATCTCAAAGAGTCTGCTTCCTGATTTGAAAGAAGATCCTTCATTGATATTTTTCTCAAAGATCCAGCCTGAAGCAGGTGTGACCAGGTCAGTATATCTGTCGACACGCTTTGTCTCTTCGATCGCTTTGATCTCCTGCTCATTTACATTGAGAAGCTGAAGTTTGACCCTTGAACTTTTTACCATGGAAGGTGAGGGGCGTTTGGCATTAAAGTTGAGTGCATTGAGATAATCCTGTTTTGCTTTATAGACTTCAGGTGAATAGACCTTTGCAAGCACTTCTCCTTTTTTGACTTTTTGGTAATGGGTATTGGCATAGAGTTCGACAACGAAACCGGAGTACCATGCGGTAATGTCGAACACTTTACTCTCATCGGGAACGATATATCCGTAATTGACTTGTGACGGAGCTGTTACCTTTTTACTGATGCGGGTCGTTATGACATTGAAAAGCTGTTTTACGGTGACTTTTTGTGTGCGGAGTGTTTTTTCCTGTTTTGTTTTTTCCGGTGTTTTCGGCAGTATCTTCTTTGGTGTTTCCATCGCTGCACCGCATTTGCCCGCTTCACATTTCATTTCAGCATAGGCAGATGTTGCAGCAAGAAGTGCAATTAAAAGTATAGTAGTCGGTTTTTGCATTATATCTCTCCTGTGAGTGCTTTAAGTTTTGCTTTGGTTCTGAGGTATTCTGCCACAACTGCAATACTCTCTTCTTCCAGTGACAGTTTTTGCTCAAGTATATTGGTATAGGTGAAGAGATCGGCCCCCTTTTCAATGGCTGCAGAACTGAGCTCAAGCATATGCGAAAGCTGAGGAAGGCTTTTTTCCTGGATAATGAAGTAGATACGGGATGCCTCCTTGAGTCTGGCATAGTTGGATCTGATCTCACTTTCAAGAAGGGATCTGTAGTCAAGAAGATCGCTCCGGGCTGAGAGCCTCTCTTTCCGTGCGATCTCGGAATTGAGTGTTTCAGTGCCGTAAATCGGTACGGCAAAGCCTACAGTAACAGAAGCATAATCTTCAAAGTCATTACGATGGAAATAACCCATTTTGACATACGGATCAGGTGTTGCTTCAAGATCGACCAGTGCTTTGTTTGCTGCGGCAATCTTCTGTTTGGAATCTTTCATACGGTAGGTAGGGTTGTTTGACATTTTAGAGAGGTAATGCTTAAGAGACGGAAGTCGGCTAATATACAGTCTGTCGTCTATTTTTCCCACTTTGCTCTGAACAAGATAGGCAAGTTTCTCCTTCTGTGCTTTAAGCAAAGCACTGTAACGCTCCATTCTCACTTCGATCTTTGAGAGAGAAAGCTCAGCGGTGATACTTTCTGCATGGCTCATGGAATCCGTAGCGATCGTATCGGTATAGAGTTTTATGTTCTGTTTTGCCAGTTGAATGTATTTACGTAAAATATAGATACGTGCTTCGAGTTCTTTGACCGTATAGCTGGTTATCTTGATCTGAAGAGCAAGTGCCACCTTCGCAGCATCGTAAGAGTTAAGAAGCAGGTGTTTACGTGCTTCCTCCACGTCCTTTCGTGCCTTCAGCTTTCCGAACCAGGGGAACTTCTGGGTTACATTGAGTGCTTCATACTGCATAGGCTCCAAAGAGCGGTTGGAGAGATCACTGAACTGAATATTGTTGACAGTAAAGCTCAGGTCAGGATTTTGCCACTTCTGACTTTTAAGGATACGTTCATCCATTGCGGTTAAACGATGTTTGATCGTCTGTAAAGAGGGGTGTTTTTTGAGTGATTGTTCTACAAGCCGGCTGATACTTTGTGCCTGTACCAGATTTACAAGTAAAAGTATGGAGAGAATTGTGCGCATCTTTTTTTGCCTTGTTTTGTTTAATGGCTAATTGTACTTTGAATTTGTGCAATATGTGTGCATATATTCCTTAAAATATTTTTAACATTAAATTACAATGTAATAAAATCTATTGATTTACTTGACAATGATTTTGTTTTTAGTTAAACTACCATATGCATTTGCACAAAGCACTTGTAAAAACCCTAGATATTCACATGGACAAGGGCATTTGTTTTTTTTTAAGATTGTTGTAGTCTCCCCTTTATATTGTTGAATTTTAAACCGAAATCAAATGTTGTGGATCTCTGGGGTATTTAGAGGTGCTTTTAATTTCTAAACATAAAGGACGATTATGTCTCCGTCATGTCCTATTTCAACTAGACGTGTTGATACCAATCTTGTAAGAGTTGTCTCTTTTCAGGTACTTCTTTTTACACTGCTGTTCGCTGTTACACAAATAAAACTCTTTATTTTTATCATGCTTTTTGACTTTATCGTCAGGGCTTTGAGGCAAGAGAGCTACAGTCTGTTTGCCCAGACGGGAAAACTGATCCTGAAACAATGGAAAGCTGTTCCGAAATATTCCGATGAGGCCCCCAAGCGATTTGCACTCTATCTTGGTCTTGCAGTTACTTTAATGATTATTCTGTTCTCATTGCTGGGGTTTGCCAAAATGGCTACTGCCATAGCATTTATCCTGATGATCTGTGCATTTCTTGAAGTTTTATTCGATTTTTGTATAGGATGTAAGCTATACTATGCTTTACAACTATGCAAGGTAAGAATATATGATAGGAATTTCAACTAAGACCATTTATGCAGTAGCGGCACTTCATGAGCTGGGCACGATCCAGACAGGCGGAGTCTTGAAGATCAAAGAGATCGCTGCACGTGCATCCATCCCCCAGAGTTTTCTCGAGCAGATCCTTCTTGAACTCAAAAAACAGGGTGTACTTACGAGTGTCAAAGGGGCACACGGAGGTTATAAACTGGCCAAAGAGCTTAAAGATATCACACTCAGAGAGATCGTACTGATCTTGGAGACCGATGCCTTTTCAGATCTTTGTCGTACGAACAATGCTGTACTGAAACTATTTTGGGAAGATATCAAAAAAGGGGTTTCCGAGGTATTTGATGTACCACTTTCAGAGCTGAAGAACTACCAGATGAAAGCCAATAAAACGCTCAATTATTCTATCTAGGACAGAGATATGGAAAAAGATTTCAATTATTACAATACCCTGCTTGTACAAAGTGTGGGTTCGAAAGTAGGGCCTGTTGCACCGACAGTCGTACCTTCTGCTGCGTATGGTTATACCGATGCACAGGAGGCGGAAGGTATTTTTGCCGGGGAAATCAATAAACCGCTTTATGCCAGGGTAGGGAATCCGACGAACGGGAAACTTGAATCTATTGTGGCAAAAATGGAGGGTGGATTTGGTGCGATAGCGACAGCTTCGGGAATGGGGGCACTTGCCATGGTGACCACTGCACTGCTGAAAGCGGGTGATGAGGTACTGTGTATCGGAGGATTCTTCGGCGGTACCTATACTTTGATCAATGAGACACTTAGGCGTTTTGGTATAGAGAGCAGTTTCTGTGATGTCGATGACTTTACGCATATGGAGAAGAAACTGGCTGCAGGTGTAAAGATGGTTCTTATGGAGAGTGTGGGAAACCCAAGCCTCAGACTGCCGGATATGAAACGTATTGCAGATCTCTGTAACAGCTATGAGACCCTGTTGGTGGTAGACAATACCGTTACACCGCTTTTGGTACGCCCATTGGAGCTTGGTGCAGATATCGTTATACATTCAAGTACCAAGAACATGAGCGGTCACTCTGCTGCACTGGGCGGTATAGCTGTATTTAGAGCAGTCAAAGAGGAGGGTGACAAACTCCACAATGAGAAGTATAAAGATCTTCATCCCATCATTCGGAAGGCAGGGCATAAAGCATTTATTCCTATCTGTAAAAAACGTGCGATCCGTGATATGGGAATGACAGCCAATGCTTTTGGGTCATTTTTGACAATGCTTGGGCTTGAAACCCTTGCACTGCGTATAGAGCGCGTGAACAGGTCTGTAGCAAAAGTAGCTGAAATACTCGAAAAATCGTTGCCTGAAGGTATTGAGGTGAAGCACCCGTCACTGCCCCGAAGTGAAGATTATGCGCGTTATCAGCTTGATTTTCCCAATGGCTGCGGTCCTCTGCTGACACTGGACTGCGGTACGGCGGAACGGGCCTTTGCACTGCTCAATGCCCTGAATCTTGTCACACTTACAGCCAATATCGGCGATAACAGAACACTGGCACTGCATATGGAGAGTACGATCTACAGCGATTTTGATGCAGAGATACGTAGATTTCTTGGTGTAACGGAAGGCCTTATTCGTGTATCCATAGGTCTTGAAGATCCCGAAGAGATCGCGAAAGATTTTCTGCAGGCAAGTACCTATGTATAGTTGATGAGTACTCTTCTGCCGGATACAGACAAAGCATACAGGTATGTACTGCTTTTGTATTTAAAATCTGCTTTGAGTCCTTAAAATACTTCTTTGTTCTCCTGTTCCCGTGTTGTAAGCGGGAAGGAGTGGGAGTTGCTACAGCTCGGCTTTTAACCCGTAAAAGTAACTTTGTACTTTAAAGAGAGCCTGTGAGGAAAGCTCTTCTATAAATGACTCCAGTTTGTCTTTTTTCTTCCATACCGGTTTGGTAATATTTGTCTCTTTGAGAAGCGCATCTTTCGCATTGCTGATGATGCCTACTTCATCAATAAGTCCGACTTCTTTTGCTCTGTGTGCCAGAAAAATATGTGCATCGGCATAGGTTTTTGAATTGTTGATATCCAGGCCTCGGGCTTTGGCAACATCAGAGATGAAAAGATCGTAGGTATCTTTAGTAAGTCTCTCAAGTTCTGCACGCTCTTTGGGTGTCCACTCACGTGTCGGTGTACCCGCCTCTTTGTACTCTCCCTGCTTGACCAGCTGTGGTTTGATGCCTATCTTGTCCATCAGCTCTTTGATGTTGGCACTCTCCATGATGACACCTATGGAGCCGATGATGGCTCCGGGATTGGCGATGATCTTTGTTGCATAGATAGCGCTGTAGTAACTTCCGCTGGCCATGATGCCGGAAGCATAGGCAATAACCGGCTTTTTTTTCTGAAGTGCACGGATGGCATAGGAGATCTCTATGGAAGGCGGGACCGCACCGCCCGGAGAGTTGACATTAAGCAGGATACCTTTGATATTTTCATCTTTTTTTGCCTCATCGATCTCTTTGATTATCTTTTCTGCATCCATGATAGGCCCAAAGAGCTTTATCTCCTGGAGGTTTGCTTTCCTGAGAGGCTCGTGAGAGCTTGGCAGAAAGACGATCAGTACGATAAGCAGGAAGAGCATACCCATAAAGTGCTGACCGATCCATTTGATGATATCGCTGATCTTTTTAAACATACTTTTCTCCTTCGATATAGACACTCTCTGCCTCTTTGGTATGCAGAATGCTCCAAAGTGCGATCTCTTCGGGACGTTTTGGAAGTTCGGGCAGGGTTACGAGTACAAAATCTGCATCTTTTCCAACATGCAGGCTGCCGCAGTTGAGTCCCAGTGCTTTGGCTGCGTCCAAGGTGATGTTCCGAAGCAGTTGCAGGGCAAGTGTCTGGATATCGATGTTGTGATGGAACATCAGTGCAGCACGAAGTTCATCGAAGATATTGAGTGAATCGTTGGAACTGAGTCCGTCTGTTGCGAGCGAGAAGGGAAGCTGAAGTTTCTCGATAGCCAGTCTGCCGCATCCCAGGTAACGGTTTGATCTTGGACAGTGTGCAATAGAGTGGCCTTTTTCTGCCAGGTATGCCAGCTCTTTCTCTGTGGCCTGTACACAGTGTACGAAATGTGTAGGGTATGTGTCGAAAGCATGCATGAACTCCTCAATGGTCGTAACCGGGGTAGAGGTATTGAAGAACTTTTCAAAAAAAGCTTTGAACTCGCCTTCGCCCCTTTCCAGCCATTCCCGTTCAGCCTGTGATTCCAAAAAGTGTGCTGTAAGCGGCATTTGGTTCTGTTTAGCCAGTGCTACAGCTCTTTGCAAAATTACCGGATGCACTGAATAGGGTGAATGGATGGCAACAGCAGGGGTGATGCGGCTTTTTGCTGCACAGCTTTGGGAGGCTTTGACGCGCTCCTGGAAATCACTGTAGAGCATATCGGCATACTGGGCGTTGGAACCGATAAGTTCATTGAAAAACACGACGCGCTGGGGAGTCTCTTCGCAGACTTGAAGCTCTGTTCCGAAACTGGATATGGCACCAAAGGCAGTGATTCCGGAGCGCAGCATCTGCTCACACTCTTTTTGCATGGTCTCATTGTTACAATCCTTCATCAGGTCGTCACGATGTTCGATGACAGAGTCCAGCCATGGCATGAAAGAGCCATACTTGAGTGATGTTTTGTTTGCAGAAAACTCCAGGTGAACATGGGTGTTGATAAAACCGGGGTAGAGTACCGTATAGGGTTTGGCACGAATGAGTTCGGCCCCGGGGTACTGCTTCAGAAGTCTTTCCGGCAGATCGACAGCCTGAATATGTGTCTCGAAAGCTATGGCAAGATTTTCGATAAACCTGCCGTCGATGTAGAGATAATCGGCAATGATGATCTTCATGACATCTCCTTTTAATTCCTATTTGGATAAAATAATACCCAAAATATACATTAAGAAGGCAGTTAAATGAAAATAGTAGTAATTCAAGGTCCAAATTTGAATATGTTGGGAGTCCGGGAGCAAAATATCTACGGCCCGATGAAACTGGAAGATATTCATGCACAGATGAAAGCATTTGCAGAGCAGAACAAACTTGAGATCGAATTTTTCCAGAGCAACCTTGAAGGCGAGATCGTAGACCGTATCCAGGAGTGTATAGGAGATGCTGACGGTATTATCATCAACCCGGCAGCCTATACACATACTTCTATTGCGATCCGTGATGCACTGGCAGCAGTGAAGATCCCTACGATCGAAGTGCACTTGAGTAATATCCATGCGAGAGAAGAGTTCCGCCACAACTCTCTCACTGCACCTGTATGTGCAGGGCAGATAGTAGGTATGGGACCATTTGGATACCATTTGGCGATGGTAGGTATGACACAGATCCTGAATGAAGTCGCTGCGATGAAACAGGCACAGCAGCAGGCACAGAAAGCACAACAAAAATAGGTTTCATTCTATCTCGTTAATCCTGTTCCCGCATTAGAAAAGCGGGAACACACCTGAACTACCCAATACCTCCAATCTGTAAAATGGCTACTATGCATTCCAAGAAGGATCATGGCACCGGGTTTAGTGAGGTCAATCAAACTTTACTTTCAGATAGACAACTCTTATAAAGGCTTAATTATGAACTATATGCTCAAAGACGAAAATGCCATTTACTACGAATGTGGTTACAGTTGTGACAATGCACTCTACCTGCGTTTGGGGAAGGAGGCATTTTTCATTACGGACAGCCGCTACACTATTGATGCGCAAGAACATGTAAAGAGTGCCAAAGTGGTCATTGAGCGTGATCTGTATGCCAAAGCAGCGGAGATAATAAAAAAAGCAAAGGTCAAAAAGATCGTCTTCGACCCCAAAGAGTGGAGTGTTCACGGATTTGAACTTCTGCGTTCTCAGACAAAGGCAGAGTTCAGACCGGAGATGGATTTTTCACATAAAAAACGCATCATCAAGAGTGATGAAGAGCTAAAGATCCTGGGAAAAGCAGCCAGGCTCGGCAGCAAAGCTTTTAAAGCACTGGCAAAAACATTCAGGGAAGAGGGGTTTGGGAAAGATGAGTTCGCTTTGACCCATACTGCAAAAAGTGTGCTGGGCGGTTTTGGCAAGTATGATCTCAGTTTCGATCCTATTGTCGCTATCAATGCCAATGCAGCCAAACCGCATGCCACGCCAACGAAAAGGAGACTTAAGGAAGGTGATCTGCTGCTGGTGGATGCCGGGCTGAAGTACAAGCGTTACTGTTCTGACAGAACTCGTACGGTCTTTGCCGACAAAGGCTTTGCTTTTAAGACCAAACAGTCTTTTGGCAGGAAAAAGATTCAAAAAGTGTACGATACTGTACTGCGTGCCCATGACAATGCCATTGCCAATGCAAGAAGTGGTATGAAAGCCAAAGAGATCGATGCCCTGACACGTGATATCATTGAGAAAGCAGGCTTTGGCAAGTATTATGTACACTCGACCGGGCACGGAGTGGGGCTGGATATTCATGAGATGCCCTATATCTCTTCTAAGTCAGAGATGGTCATTGAGGACGGAATGGTATTTACCATTGAACCGGGTATCTATATACCGGGAGAGTTCGGTATACGTATCGAAGATATGGTAGCTATGGTGGATAGCAAAGCACAGGTGCTTTAAACCAGTGATAGTCGATAGAGAAGTAAAGTAGAGAAGGAAACTGTGTGGTAAAAAGAAAAAAACTGAATGATACGCTGACATTGATTTTTACCCCACATTTTCCCTATAATGCAAAAAGAAATTCACGAATGCGTTACAGAGCACTATTAGGCATCGGTGGGAATATCGGTGATGTTGTTCGCCGTTTTGAGCATCTGTTCGTCTATTTGCAGCACAGCAGGTCTGTGCATCTGTTGGAGACGGCACCAATTTTGAAGAATCCTCCGTTCGGTTTTACGGAACAGGAAGACTTTATGAACTCACTGCTTCTGATAGAGACCGATATGACACCAAGAGAGTTGTTGCATTATGTACTGCATGCGGAAAAAAGGTTTGGCAGAAAGCGTCTTTTTAAAGATGGCCCGCGAACATTGGATATCGATTTGATATTTTATGAAGATATAACGATGGAGAGCAGGGAACTGACACTCCCTCATCCGGGATGGATGAAACGGACCTCGGTTCTGGTCCCGCTTTCGATGATGAAAAAGGTAATATGATGATCAATGAAACATTTGTAGCCTCAACCCCCAAAGGAGCTTATGAGCAGGCAGTAGAGAAATACGGAAACATTGATCTTTCCATTGTTTCCGCAAGACAGCTGCGTTATGATGACGGTCATCTGCGTGCCGAAGTAGTTATTGCTGTACCGAAAGAGCTATTTATGGAGAGATCATTTGGTGAAGCAGTGACGAATACCAAGAGCTCTTCGGAAGAGGAGGCTTTAATGGATGAGATCGGTGAGCTCAAAGCACAGCTTGATGAGATGAAAGATGAGATCATCGGTGTTGCCCCGCATAACAGTGTGACTGAAGAGGTTAGGAAACTTTTTATCAAAAAGGGCATTGCGTCTGCATGGCTGGATAATATCCTAAGTACACTGGTCGGTACGCCGCTGATCGAAGATGCCTCGTTGCTGGTATCCTATCTGCTTGAAGAGATCGATGAGACTCTTCAGGTCAAAGAGGAAGAGCTGGATCATCCTAAAGTCATTATGCTTGTCGGTCCGACCGGGGTCGGGAAGACTACGACCATCGCTAAACTTGCAGCACGCTACGCTTATTTGCTGGAGCGTCCCTACAAAGTGGCACTGATCAATCTTGACAGTTATAAAGTCGGTGCCGTTGAGCAGCTGGCACACTATGCCGATATTATGCAGATCGAACATTTTGCCGTCTCTACACCGGAGGCTTTTCAGGAGAGGATTGAAGCACTGGAAGGATATGATATCATTCTTGTAGATACAGCGGGTATGTCGCCCTATGATACGCACAAATTCGTTAAAACTGTAGAGTTCGTCAAGTCTGAGACAAACAGAGAGCTGGAAGTACATATGGTGCTTGCGGCAACGGTCAAATATGAGGATATGGCTGATATTTATGAGAACTTCTCCTTCCTCAATCTTGATTCTGTGATCATCAGTAAGTTCGATGAAACAAAACATTTTGGTACTTTGTTGAACTTCATGCTGCTTTATAAACTTCCAATGAGCTATTTCTCTATCGGACAGGAAGTGCCCGATGACCTTTTGGTAGCCAGTAAAGAATATCTGCTGGAGCAGTTTATCGGGGATGTGCATGAGGGGTGATACCCAGGCAACACACCTTGAAAGGATGATGTGCACTCATCCGCTTTTTCAGAGCTATGAACTGACACTTTATCCTGTTGCGGTCAAACGAAGCAGTCTGAAAAAGATAGCGGAAGGAGACATTCTGCTTCTGGGTTTGGAGAGTATGGAGTTTCTTGTATGGCAGGAGAGCAGTATTGTAGCAACCGGCCGTTTGCTACACTGTGAAAGATCGATCGATATTGACAGCAGCGCTTTGCCGGTAAATATGACTGAGCTGCATGAGGACAAAAAATATGAAATAGTAAAATGCAGTTTCGGTCAGATCTACAGTAAGAAGCTCATCAAGCACAGGAAACTGGATGCTTCACCGTTGGACCTGACAAAGGTCACACTGAAAAGCGGCAGTAAAAATATCGCCCGTGGCAGGCTTGTCAATGTCAATGGTCGGATCTCTGTTGAAATCATAAAGGTAGAAAAAAAATGAAAAAGAAAGTTTTAATAGGAATGAGTGGCGGTGTAGACTCCACTGTCACCGCGGTATTGCTCCAAAAAGAAGGGTATGAAGTGGAGGGTGTCTATATGAAACTCCATAATAAACCTGGGTACCATGAAGAGAATTGGAAAAAAGTGCAGAGAGTGGCAGACTATCTTGGTATTAAAGTACATTTTTATGATCTTAGCAAAGAGTTCAACAATGAAGTATATACCTACTTTATCGAGAGCTACAAGGAGGGGTTGACACCAAACCCCTGTGTGATGTGCAACCGCACGATCAAGTTCGGTAAAATGGTAGAGTTCGCAGACAGTATAGGAGCCGAGCATATTGCTACAGGACACTATATTCAGTGTGACGGGGAGTTCATCTATGCAGCTGATGACCCGAACAAGGATCAGAGTTACTTCTTGTGTGAGGTACGAAAAGAGGTGCTTCCCCGCCTCATTTTCCCATTGGGAACCTGGGTGAAAGAGGATGTCAAAGCCTATGCTGCCAGGATAGAAGTACTTAAAGACTTTGCAACTCAGAAAGAGAGTTCAGAGATCTGTTTTGTAGAGAATACTTATGACGAAGTACTGGCAAGACATATGAACATTGATATTCCCGGTGAGACCGTTGATACAGAGGGCAATGTTGTTGGAACACACAAAGGCTATATGCATTACACCATCGGAAAGCGCAGAGGATTCTTCGTCAACGGTGCGCATGAGCCGCATTTTGTATTGGATATCAGACCGGAAACCAACCAGATCATCGTAGGAACACGTGAAAAGCTGGAAGTCAATGCCTTTAAAGTCAAGCAGATCAACCTCTTTGAAGATCTTACAGAGTTTGACTGCCAGGTGAAAGTACGCTATCGGACTCGGGCTGTTCCCTGTCATGTGAAGATCGAAGAGGGGAAAGCCTCTGTAGTATTGAGTGAACCGGTATTTGGACTGGCAAAAGGACAGGCGGCTGCTTTTTATGATGGGAAAAGACTGCTTGGAGGCGGATTGATCTGCTGAGAAAATCCCTACCGTTTTCTCTGAGCCTTATGGAAGAGGCTCTTATAATAGATGCCCCCCTGATTTTCTACATAACTCAAGAGAATAAAATATGATATAATATTTTTATGAAGATATTCTGACAGAGAGACTTTTTGTCCAAGAAGGAAGGGAATCCCATGAAAATAATTATAATGTTTTTGATGATACTCGGAAACCTGATGGCGGTCACTGCCGAGGATGCTGCATGGCTGCTTAATGCACAGACAGATCTGGACAAAGCATTTGAAAAGGCAAAAAAAGAGAAGAAAAAGGTGGTGCTTCTGGTGGTTGTAAAGGATGGTTGCAACTGGTGTGATCTCATGGTGCATGAAACGCTGACAGATCCCGATATACAAAGCCGGCTTGGAGAGGCAGTCACTGTAGTGGTAGATATTCACCGAGAACTTCCCGAAGCATTCAGGGCCGATCTTACTCCAACCATCTTTTTTATTGATGCAGAGAGACAGAAAAGTATCCTGAAAGAGGTCGGATATGTAAAAAAAGGGAGTTTTTTGATCGATATTGTTACAGCATTTGACAATATTGACTAGAGAAGATGTCCGGGTCTACTTATCACTCTCCTGCCTTTGTTTCCATTCCCGATGTGCGGAGCGCTTCCAGAGCCAGTTGAGAAGCAGGTAGATCAGATATGCGACCACTGTGGAGTAGAAGGCTGTTCCGACATAGAGCGGTACAACTATATCATCCCAATGGTCCTGGAACCACTGCATTGTCAGTTCAATACCATGCAGATTCTCTTTACCCATAAGGAAATTGCCTGTGACATACTCAAGGTACCACAGAGGAGGATAGGTAAATGGATTGGAGAGCCATACGGTAGCAAGACCTATAGGAACATTGAAGCGCATCAGCGGTGTTGTCAGCATGACCCCTGCCATTTGCATCGGCATTGGGATAAATCCCCAGAAAAGTCCAACCAGTACACCCTTCGTTACCATTTTCCGATTGATGTTAAAATAGGCGCGAGGCAAGTTGTATTTTTCCAGAAGATGGTCAAACTTATCTTTTTTAGTGGCAAGTTTTCTAAAAAATATTCGTATCATTTAAATCCAGCATTATCCAAATCGTTTACGGTAGTTTAGTATCAATGCCCTTTAAATCCCCTTTTTATCAACTTTTGTGTAAAATACGCGTAATAAATAACAATGAAGAAGGTAGCAATATGAGCGGATACATGATATTTTCCGGAACCTCCAACCCAGAGCTTGCAGAAGAGATAGCAACCTATTTAGAAATGCCCCTTTCCAAGGCAAATATCAACCGTTTCAGTGACGGGGAGATCTCTGTGCAGATCGCAGAGAGTGTACGTGGAAAAGATGTCTTTATTATTCAGCCGACCTCTGCACCGGCCAATGCGAACCTGATGGAACTTTTGATCATGACAGATGCACTCAAGCGCTCTTCTGCCAAATCGATCACTGCCGTGGTGCCTTACTACGGATATGCCAGACAGGACAGAAAGGCGGCACCAAGGGTACCTATCTCTGCGAAACTGGTAGCAAACCTTATGGAAACAGCAGGGATCACACGAATGGTGACTGTGGATCTCCATGCTTCACAGATCCAGGGATTTTTTGATATTCCGGTAGACAACCTTTATGGAGCCATCCTTTTTATGGACTATATCAAAGCGAAAAATTTTGACAATCCGGTTATAGCTTCACCGGATATCGGAGGGGTGGCGCGTGCACGTTACTTTGCGAACAAGCTGGGACTTGATATGGTGATCGTCGACAAACGTCGTGAGAAAGCGAACGAGTCTGAAGTGATGAACATCATCGGCAATGTAGACGGAAAAGATGTTATTCTCATTGACGATATGGTTGATACAGCAGGCACGATGGTCAAGGCAGCTGCCGCATTGAAAAAGCTTGGAGCGACTTCGGTCATGGCATGCTGTACCCATCCGGTCCTCTCCGGTCCTGCGTATGAGCGTATCGAAGAGGGAGAGCTTGACGAGTTGGTCGTTGCCAATACCATCCCTATGACCAAACCTTCAAAAAAGATAAAAATGCTCTCCACCGCTTCAATGCTCGGCGAGGTAATAAGACGTGTACACAACAATGAGAGTGTGAACTCCTTGTTTGAGACAAACTAACATTTAGATGAGGGTACCCAGAAGGGATACCCCTACGAAAATATTCATCTTGTTTTAGCCAGATGACCTAAATAATGCAAGTAATTTATATATAGGGACAGTCCCTTGTGGCTGCCAAGGTTGCCCGTATCAAAAGGAAAAACGTGTCAAAAAAAGTACCACAGAAGAATATTCGTAACTTCTCCATCATTGCCCACATAGATCATGGAAAGTCGACATTGGCAGACCGTATTATTCAGGAGTGTGGGGCGGTAAGTGATCGTCAGATGTCTTCGCAGGTTATGGATACGATGGATATTGAAAAGGAACGTGGTATCACCATAAAGGCGCAGTCTGTACGTCTGGACTATATCAAAGACGGAGAACACTACATTCTTAACCTTATTGATACTCCGGGTCATGTTGATTTTTCTTATGAGGTAAGCCGTTCTCTTGCTTCGTGTGAAGGTGCACTGCTCATTGTTGATGCTGCACAGGGAGTAGAGGCGCAGACTATTGCCAATGTCTATATTGCCATAGAGAATGACCTGGAACTTATCCCGGTGGTCAACAAGATAGATCTGCCTGCAGCTGACCCTGACAGAGTACTCTCGGAACTGGAGGAGGCTATTGGTATCGATGCGACCGAACACGCTTTGGTCTCGGCCAAAACAGGACAGGGGGTCAAAGAGCTTATTGATATGATCGTTGAGAAGATTCCTGCGCCTGAAGGTGATGAAAGTGCACCTACCAAAGCACTCATTTATGATTCATGGTTTGACAACTACCTTGGCGCTTTGGCACTCGTACGTGTCTTTGAAGGAAAGATAGAGAAGGGCCAGAAGATCAAGATCATGGGAACAAAAGAGGAGCATCAGGTACTTGATATGATGTATCCAAATCCCATCAAACCTATCAAGACAAACGAGATCGCTACCGGTGAAGTAGGGATCGTAGTTACAGGGCTTAAAACGGTTGAAGCACTTCAGGTAGGTGATACGATCACTGATGCGAAGGAATCTACTTCTGAAGCCATTGGCGGCTTTGAGCCGGCAAAACCGTTCGTTTTTGCCGGTATTTACCCCATTGAGACAGACAAGTTCGAAGATCTCCGCGATGCACTGAATAAACTCAAGCTCAATGACTCTTCACTCAGTTTTGAGCCGGAGAGTTCTGCTGCACTCGGAAGCGGATTCAGGACCGGTTTTCTCGGTATGCTGCATATGGAAGTGGTCAAAGAACGTCTGGAGAGAGAGTTCAACCTGGAACTCATCGCAACAGCACCGACGGTTGTCTATAAAGTAAAGAAGACTGACGGTGAGGAGATTGAGATACAAAACCCCTCCGAGCTTCCTGAACCGCAAAAGATCGATACGATCTATGAACCATATGTCAAAGCAACCATTTTGACACCGCAGGAGTATGTAGGCAACCTCATAAAACTTCTCAATGACCGCCGTGGTATCCAGGTGAAGATGGATTACCTGAACGAAACACGTGTCCTGATGGAGTATGATATTCCTATGAATGAGATCGTGATGGATTTTTACGACAAGCTCAAGTCCGTTACCAAAGGGTATGCGAGTTTTGATTATGAGCCTGTCGGTTTCAGAGCGGGTGATCTTGTCAAGCTTGATATCCGTGTGGCCGGAGAAGTAGTAGACTCACTGTCGATCATTGTACCGCAGGACAAGGCACGTACCAGAGGTCTGGCATTTGTCAATCAGCTGAAAGAGCTTATTCCCAGACAGCTTTTTGAAGTGGCGATCCAGGCAAGTATCGGTAACAATATTATTGCACGCTCCAATGTCAAATCGATGGGGAAAAATGTTACGGCCAAGTGTTACGGTGGTGATATTACCCGTAAACGGAAACTCCTTGAGAAGCAGAAGGCCGGTAAGAAACGTATGAAAGCCATTGGTAAAGTACAGGTACCGCAGGAAGCCTTTATGGCTGTGCTTAAACTAGACAGCTAGTCATAAGAAGAAGGTAAACAGAATGATGTGGGAATGGATAACCAGGTGGGCGTTTCACATTCATCTTATTATGGCGATCTCATGGATCGGCGGTTCAGTCTTTATGTTCGTACTTGGGATCACCCTGCGAGACAAAAAAGCACAAAAAGAAGTCTACCCGCATGTTGGACCGATTTTCGGATGGTTTGAAGTGGTTGCTCTGGTACTTCTTCTGGCAACCGGTTTCATTATGGGAATCAACTATCATCTCTTTGAGATTCTCTTGAATCCAAACGGAAGTGAGATCTCCGATGCGCTCCTTAACAAAGTGGTACTTGTCTCCATCCTGACCATTGCTACAGTGGTCCACTTTGTGATTGCCTATAAAACCAACGGCAGAGAGCGTACCCCTGTTCAACAGTTCCTCTCCCGCGGTTCGAGCATGCTTATCTTTTTTCTGAACCTCTTTGTCATGCATTATGCAATAGTCCTGAGAAATATCCTTTGACTTTTCCCCAATAGTATCAGCAATATATAAAAAATAATACAGAACTGCTATATGCTGATATATCTGAAGAGAGATCTATTTTAAACAGAACGTTTTAACATAATCAGATTGTGTTATAATTCTTCAATGCACCTCACTTTTAGACAAAGAAATGAAGAGATAAGATGAAGAAAAAATTGATTTGGCTGTGTATCCATACGCTTCTTTTCTCAGCAGTGCCTGACAGCAGGCTTTTGGATTATCAGCAACGATACAGTCTTTGTCACGGCAGAACGGATTATCAGATAGCCGAATGTCTGATCAACGGTGGACTTAACTTTACCAGATTCAGAGGTGACAGGAATATCTACAGACATGTCAGTAAAAAGAAGATAAAAGAGGCAGTTGAACAGGGCAATGCTTATGCATTTACGATGCTGCAGATGCCAAGGAGAGAAAGCTATACCAGACTTTTGGACTATCTTGACTATCTCTACTCCATTAAAGACCTCTATACGCCGCCGAGATTTGCAGGAGATGAGAGGGAGGATATTATAAGAATAAAAAGAGTCTTCAATCTGCTGCAGGCTGCAAGGCTGGAAGAGACACCGGAACCTACACCGGAATTTAAAGCCGCTTTGCTGGAGTATCAGAGAAGACACGGCTTGTCTGCAGATGGGAAGATCGGTCCACGGACAAAAAGAGCACTTCGATACTCCCTGGAGATGCTTATTGAAAAGGTCAAAAAAAACCTTACACTTGAACGTATAACCCGGGAAAAAGAAGATACCTTTATTGTGGTGAATATTCCCGAGTACAAGATGTACTATTATGAGAATGGTGTACCTGTACTTCATATGAAGACAGTGGTAGGAAAACCCAGAATGAGAACACCACTCTTTCAGAGGAATATGAAGTTCATTGTTGAGAACCCGAGATGGAATGTACCGCCGTCTATTTATAAAAATGAGTATGCAGACAAGTCCGAAAGCGAGTTACGAAAACTGGGACTGGTTTACAACAGTGACGGAAAACTCTATCAGCCGCCCGGCAGGAAAAATGCTCTTGGACTTGTAAAGTTCCTGTTTCCGAACAGATTTAATGTCTACATGCATGATACGCCTGCAAAATCGTTGTTTAACAAAAACAGACGTGCTTTTTCTCACGGATGTATACGGTTGGAAAAACCGTTTGCACTCCTGGATCAGTTAGGGTACGCCTACTATCCGGGGAAGACAAGGTGGATCACTCTTAAAGAAGAGATCCCTGTCTATATCGAGTATCATACGGTCTGGGTGGACGATGAGGGTATTGTTCAGTTCAGGCCCGATATCTATGGATATGAGAAAAAGTTTTTCAAATGAGTTTTACTACTCATTGGAGGAGTAATAACGCATGAACCTTTCAGAACACCTATCTAAAGCCAAACAGATTTTAGCAGAGGCAGACGCTCTTTTTATCACAGCGGGAGCAGGAATGGGGGTAGACAGCGGTTTGCCGGATTTTCGTGGAGCAGAAGGCTTTTGGAGAGCCTATCCGAAAGTGAGAGAGTTGGGATTGCGGTTTGAAGAGATGGCAAATCCGGAGTGGTTTGAAAAAGATCCACGGCTGGCATGGGCATTTTATGGACATAGACTTCATCTGTATCGTGATACTGAACCTCATGAAGGCTTTAAGAAGCTTTTAGATTTATCTGGTGCTAAAAAATACGGAGCATTTATATTCACATCAAATGTCGATGGTCAGTTCCAAAAAGCAGGCTTTAGAGAGGATCAGGTGATGGAGTGTCATGGTTCTATACATCATCTGCAATGTACCGATAACTGTCAGGGAAAGCTATGGAGCAGTGAAGATACTTCCATAGAGATAAGTGAGGATTTTCAGGCCAAAGAACCGCTGCCTGTCTCTCCTTGCTGTGGTGCAATAGCACGGCCGAATATATTGATGTTCGGTGATTTTTCATGGGAATACTCGCGAACTGATGCACAAAGAAACAGACTAAGTGCCTGGATAGAGAAACTAGAATCTGAAAATGTGAAACCGGCAATAGTTGAGATAGGGGCTGGTACTGCTGTACCGACTGTACGTAACAGCTCTGAACAGATCGCCAAACGTTTCGGTGTTCCGCTCATACGCATTAATCCCCGTGAGAGTTTCGGGGCAGAAGTACAGCTTCCCCTGGGCGCGCTTGAGGCACTACAGCAGATTACTGCAGAGTGATCGTTGTCCTATTCTTTTTTCAACGATACCCAGTGATGATTGAAGATATCCCTTTTTTGGTTATAGACCTCTGTTTTGACATTGAAGAGTCCCAGGAGTGAATCAAAAAGATAGTCCTGGGAATATTTTTTCTCTTTGTTCTGTTCTATTGTTTTAACATCGATCTCTTTTTTTATTTTTTCTCCGAACCACATGAGCGAACCGATATGTATTTGGGCATCAGGAGCCATAAAGTAAGGCAGACCGTGAAGATAGATACCGTTTTCACCCAGGCTTTCACCATGGTCGCTCATGTAGATCATTGCTGTTTTTCGTGATCTATCATACTTCTTTAAAAAATCAATGACCTGTGATAAAAAATAATCGGTGTATAAAATAGCATTGTCATAGGCATTGGATATCTCTTCTTTGGTGCACTCCTCCAACTGGTTCGTTTTACAGACCGGAGTAAACTTCTCAAACTCTTTGGGGTACCTTTTATAATAGGCCGGACCGTGATTTCCCATTTGGTGCAGTATAATGAGGATATCTTTGTCTTTGTTCTCTTCTATATATTTGTCAAGCCCTACAAGCATTCCGATATCCCGGCATTCTCCATCGCTGCAAACAGTATTTTTCTCCGGAGTTCTGTAGTTCTCGTAAGGTACTCTCAAAGCAACACCTTTGGAGTCAGAATTGTTGTCTCTCCATAGAATTGAGACAGCCTTTGTATGATTCAGTACATCCAGGACATTTTCATTGCAGATACCTTTTTTATAGTTATAACTGCTTCTGTCAAAAATAGAGAACATACAGGGTACGGCTTCGGCAGTGGAAGTACCGGATGAGTACATATTTGAAAAGTTTATGATATCTTCTTTTTCAAGAAGCGGATTTGTTTTTTTCTCATAACCGTTCAATGAAAAGTGGTCGGCTCTTGCCGCTTCACCTACGACCATGATCACCAGTTTTTTATGTCTCTTATCGGTGTCTGCTACTTTTGCATCTGTTCCCAAAGCTTTGACAACGATCGGCCCGTTATTAACGGTTTTGTTGATATAGTTGCCTATGGAGTATATCCAGTATGTAGGATTGGTAGAGAATCTTAGGGGTTTGTGTTCTCTGAAAAATGAAGTATAGTGTTTGCTGAATATAAGTATACAGCCTATTATGACAACAAGAGAAATGAGTATTGTTTTGGTTTTTGCCAGGAGTTCCTTTTTAAGACTTCTGTATCGTACCGGTGTTTTATAGACAAGATAAGAGGGAAGTACACCAAGAAAGAAAAAATATAAAACCTGTTTAAGTGTCAGCAGGTCCATGGACTCATTAAGATCTGTCTGCAGTGTATTTCTTATCATACTGTCATCTATGATGATGTGATAACTGTTCATAAAATAGTTGGTCAGTGATGAGACAAGAAGGATAAAGATCAGAACAGGTTTCGTTGTCCATTTTGCGCTGACAAGTGTCACCAGAAGTATGATCAGGGCTGTGAGGACAAAGACCAAAGAGATAAGAAAACTAATATTGTTAAACTGTAGAGGATAGATCTCAAGTGTATTTTTAAAAAATGAATAATTGTCAAATAGAACCAGAAATATAGCTGTAATGACGATAAGTTGTATTTGGGTTAACGGTTTTATCTTCTCTCCTTTTTTTATTTCAGGGCATATGTTTGGCCGGGAGTATACCAAAAAATGGTTAATAAGCTTAAAGTACGTATAATTGTGTTATGCGATGTTTTTCCTGTTCGAAACCAAGCTTCAATGTGATTTGCAAAACCTGTAAAAGTGAGCTGTTCGTTCCTGCAGTGAGGACAAGAAAAACAGGTACGCTTGATGTTATCTCTTTTTACAGGTATAGCAGCCTTGAGCCTCTCCTTCATACCAAGCACCGGCCTGAAGGGTATCGGGTCTATAAAGCGTTGGGGAAAATGCTCTTTCGTCCTTTTATGCAGGAGTATGTTGAACATGATGAAGGGGATGTCTACATCGTGGGTATCGATGAAAATATACAAAGTGGCTACTCCCATGTTGCACAGCTTACGCACAGTATGAAGATGAAGTCTGTCCATGTGCAGCCGGCTTCCCTGATGGCACGTAACCGTGTGAACTATTCCGGTAGACCGCTGCAGTTCAGACTTGATAATCCAAGAGATTTTGTTTACAGAGGGAAAAAAGGAGTGGACGTTATACTTGTAGATGATATCATCACCACCGGTATTACCCTTCAGGAGGCACAAAAGGTGTTGATGGAACACGATGTCAATGTACTCTTTGCCTTGACTTTGGCAGATGTGGAAGAGCCTTTGTAGGGTACCTGTTCACTGATTCCGGATCCAAGCTAAAACCTCCCCTCCATAAACCTTTCAAATATCTCTGTTACCAACTCAATTCTATCAGTAAAACTTTTTTTGGAAGCTCTTTCATGAATGGTGTGGTCGCCGTCTCCGTAAGGCCCCCAGCCGTCAAGTGTGGGTACGCCTTGTGAGGCGATGATATTGGCATCGCTTACACCGCCGCGTTTTTCCGTAGGGAGGGTGATGTTACAGAGTTGGTTGATCTTTTCTATGAAAGCTACCTGTTCGGGAGTAGGCTGCATGACATCTCTCTGGATGCCTCCACTGAGTTTGGATTCTGTGCCCTTCACATAGGAAGTATTAACGATATCATCGACAGCAGCGAGTACACGGTCTCGCTCGTCGGTACTTGTGTAACGTAGTTCAAAAGTGAGTCTGGCTTTGGGAGAGATGGTGTTGGCACCGATGCCGCCTTCTATTTTTCCCACATTGACAGTAGTGCCTTTCTCAAGGTTGGTCAGGGCAACGAGTTTTTGGAGTTTATGTGCCGCTTCAAGGTTGGCATCTGCTCCTTTGTCATAATGATTTCCCGCATGGGCTGCTATGCCTTCAATATCGATGAAGAAAGTCCCCACCCCTTTACGACCGATGACCACTTCATCATGTACTCCGGCTGCTTCAAAGACCATGCAGTAGTCGTACTCTTCTGCAAGTTTTGCCGAAAGGTGTTTGCTGTCGTCGCTGCCTGTCTCTTCGTCACTGACGAGCAGAAAATCGATGTTGTGGATGGCTCCAAACTTTTTGTGAACATTTCGCAGTGCCTGAAGTGCAACGTAGTTGCCGCCTTTCATGTCGCAGACTCCCGGTCCGTAGATCCACGCTTTATCCTCGCTGAAAGATTCAAAGGTATCCGGTGGGAAGACAGTGTCAAGATGTCCAAGCAGCAGAAGTTTTTTCCCCTCTTTTTCAGGAGCGGTCAGGTGCAGGTGATCGCCGATCTTCTCTCTGGGATAGCGGGTGAGAGTATAGCCGATCTCTTCAAGCCAATAGGCAAATATCTCACCGTTCCTGTCTACGCCCTCTTTGTTCTTTGTCCAGGAATTGATCTCAATGATCTGCTTCAACTCATCAAAACTCTGACTGCCCATCATCTCTCCCATTCTGTAATAGATTTGTTATCATTTTACTGAAGATATTTTAATAAAATATAGTAAAATAAGAGATTAAACTTTAATAATGGAGGATGGATCGAATGGGTAGAACGGTCGGAATGTGGCTCTACAGTAACGGTGGCGGTGACAGAATACAGAAAAAGATGGTCAAAAGGCTGAAAGAGCGTGATATCGACGTGATAACAGATATCAACCTGCGTCATGCCATAGCAAAGAAAGGGCATATCTATCATGGAAAAACAAAGGTAGATCAGCTTGATCTTTTCTTTTCATACAATGCAGGAGAGCAGACACAGTACCAGGTCTTTTTATATCAGGCGCTCAACCGTGTTATTCCGATGATAAACTCCTATGATGCATTCGCTTTGACAGAGGACAAGTTCCAGACTTCATTTCTTTTGCAGCAGCATGGTATCGCAACACCGGAGTTTCAGCTTTGCCATCGAGATGACTCCAAGCAGTTGGAACGTATCATGAAAAAATGGAGCAAAATGGTCTATAAACCTACTGACGGATGGGGTGGAGTAGGTTTGACAAAGATAGAGAACGAGGAAACACTCAATATGCTTCTTCCCTTTCTTAACCAGATGGACCTTCGTTTCTTCTATGTAGAGAAATTTGTCAAGTATGACAATACTGATTTCCGTGTAGATATTGTAGATGGGCAGTTTGTTGGGTGTTACGGACGAAAAGCCGGTAAAAGAGACTGGCGTACCAATGTGACCAGCGGTGGTTCGGTCTTTTTGCGTGAGCCCAATGATGAAGTCGTCGAACTTGCTCTCAAGGCGGCAAAAGTGTGCGGTACGGATATTGCAGGGGTCGATATTATTTATGATCTGGAAAAAGAAGAGTATGTGGTGCTAGAGGTCAACGGAATTCCGGCATTTGCAACACCGGAGCAGGAGAAGATGGGACTTGACTTCAACAACAGAAAGATAGATCTGATCGTGGATCTTATAGACAGAAAAACAGCTAAAAAGAAAAACAAATAAAAGGGGAACAAATGGCAAAAAAGAATAAACAGCAAAAACTACCAAAACTCGGACTGCTCTATCTTGATCACGTATTGAGGTTTTTTGATAAAAGCAACTTCAGAGGATGGCCGGACAAGATCGAGACTGTAGTCTATCACTGGAAGAATGACAAAGAGCGTTTTATCAGAGAAGTCAAAAGAAAGAAGATCGATATTCTCATCGGAAATATTCCTGCAACGGCATATGAAACGTTCAGAGAGATTGCCAGAGAGCTTCCTCATGTGCAGTTCATCCCTTCTATGGATACACAGTTTGCCAACAAGTCCAAAGAGAACGTGACACGTTTTGCATGGAAGTACGATATTCCTGTACCAAAAACCTATATTTTCTATGACAGAAGCAAAGCGGAAAAATTTATTGATTCTACAGAGTTTCCCAAGATCATCAAAAAGAGCTACGGTCCGTCAAATTATGGCGGATACTTTGTACATAAAGTTGACTCTGCACAGGAAGCGCATAACCTTCTGGCACAAAAAAAGTACCATCCGGTCTATATGCAGGATTTTGTACCCATGGAAGCGGATGTGCGTGTGATGCTCATCGGTCACAAGCCTGTATGTGCTTTCTGGAGACGGCCACCTGAAGGTGAATGGCTGACCAATACTTCCCAGGGAGGAAGCATAGACTATATGGATGTACCAAAAGAGCTGCTTGATCTTGCGGTTAAAGTATCCAAGGCAGCCAATGCGGAGTATTGGGCATGTGATATTGCTGTAGGAGAGGATGGCAAGTACCGTATTCTGGAGTGCGCAACAGCTTTTGCTGCCTTCCCGTATATCCGTGACTGGATAGGTCAGTATCTTATGTGGAAATTCTCCAACGGACGTTTCCCTCTTCCGAATATGCCTCTTTACAACTGGGAAGAGCTAGGAAAAATGGACTCCAGCGTGCTCAGAACACTGCGTTACATTACATTTGGAAAATATACACCAAGTTATGACGGTGCCTATTTCCTTGACAAGAAGAGGAAAGAGACGGTTGAGGGTGAGATGTATCTGCATGAACTTGATGCGCTTTATCCTGTGCTTGATACCTTTACCCGAAACAAAGAGGAGTGGCCGAGTGAAAAATGGAATTTCCAGGACAACTATGGTAAAACACTGAGAAAGGTCCATGCCAGGAGCAATCCGAAATACAAAGAGGAAGATGAATCTTCAGAGAGTGCAGAGCAGAAGAATATCATTGAGCTCTCTGAGAAAAAAGTAAAGAAACTTCTAACCTCGGTTGAGGGTATCGGAAAGAAAAAAGCAGAAAAGATCATGGAAAAGTTCGATACAACAGAGCTGGTCCATGCGCTTGAAACAGCTCCGGAGAAGATAAGTGAGGAGTTCTCCTGGTTTAAAGACAAATTCCTCAAACGCCTGAAAGAGGAGTGGGCTGCTTTGAAAAATAAGCTTTAAGGGTGTAAACTTCGCCGTTTTTCCTCCTGCTGCAGGTACCTTCGCAGACACTGATTGAGGAAAAGAACCCCTTTTACGGGGTGCATAGTTGAGCCTGTCTATGATAGGTTGAGATATGTGATTGATCAATAACAAAATCATTATATATGGAAGGCTGCAATATATGAAAAACCAATATATGTCTTATCAGGAGAGTTTAGACTTTCTTCATAAGATGGAAAAGCGATATCCTGACCTGATCGAAGTGATCAAAATAGGTATGACCTACGAAGGTCGCGATATTGTTTTGGCGAAGATCTCCAAAAATGTTGAGCATGCCGATGAAAAACCGGCACTGCTCTATACGGGGAGTATCCACGCGCGTGAATGGATAGGGCATGAACTGGCATTGAAGTTCATAGAACATGTTGCCAAAAACCAGGATGTAGATCCTGTACTGGAAAGAGCACTTACTGAGTCAACACTCTATATTGTTCCCTGTCTCAATCCTGACGGCTATGAATATTCGCGTAAACATTTCTCTTTCTGGCGTAAGAACAGACGCAAGAACTATGACGGAACTTACGGGGTCGATCTGAACCGTAACTTCTCCATCGGTTTTAAAAAGATAAGCAATACAGCTTCCAATGTCTATGGTGGTGAAGAACCCTTCTCCGAAGCGGAGACAAGAGCTATCAAAGATTTTGTAGATACCCATGAGAACATCACCATTGCACTTGATTACCACTCCCAGGGGAATGTCTTCTTTCCGGCACACAAATTTAAACATGAGGCAGAAATAGACGGGACCGATATGAATGTGATCTCTGCGAATATGAATGATGAGTTCGAGAAGATCACAGGGAGAAAATACGGCATACACCGTGGCAAACCGCCTGTGGCACTCATCAGCGGAAGCGGACGGGAGTATTACTACTCCAGAGGTATCAAAGCAATTGTTGTTGAGGTGGGGACAAAGAACATCCCTGACTATATGAAGAGTATGAGCAGCAGCATCCATGAGAATATCCCTGCGCTCATCAGAACTTTTTCGGAAGTGGTCAACTACTCTGCATATGCCCCAAGGCGGGTCGATGAGTTCAGGGTTGAAAAAGCCGAGCCAACCAGTGTGACACTGGTATGGAAATATGAGAAACGTGATGACATCTTTTTTGAGATCTACCGCAGTACCAAAGACAAAGATGCCTGTAACGAGCGTACGAAAGTCGGTATTTCCGGTGAGAACAGTTTTACCGATACAGATCTTGAGAGTTCGACCAATTACCACTATACCATCCGGGCTGTAAGTAAAAAAACAGGCTACAAGTCTCCTTTTGCACCGGTGGTCAAGGCACGAACGGCACTGGCGGAAGATGAGTTCTTCCGTTTTCTCTTTGCGGTAAAAGAGGGGACAGGGTATGTCGGGCAGTACACACAGGAGCAGAACCGTGCGCACTTTGGACTCAACTCTCTTTTTGTCGGGATTAACAAATCCAAAGGGATCTGTGATGCGGTAGTGAGTTTCGATCTCAGTTCCATTCCGGAAAATGCTATCATTAAATCGGCGCGCTTTTATCTTTATCCGATGAACCGTGTCGGCGCGAAGATAGAGAAATTCGGACAGTGGGACCTTAGCCTGCTTGAACCGGAAAGCTTTAGCGAGATCAGTGATTTTAATGAGATAGAGAAGGCAAAAGCCAAAGGGATCATCGGACAGGCGATCAAGTCACGGCAGTTGACACAGGGCATCTGGAATTTTTGGGAGTTCTCACAACGAGAGTGCCAGCTGCTTGAAGAGGAGGTGGCAAACAAACAGGCTGTCTTCCGTATCGACGGGCCGAAGTATCTGCCAGACGGCGAAGACAGCCAGATGATGCAGTTTGATATCGGATATGGGAAGTTCGGCGGAGGGATCCACTACCGTCCGATGCTTGACATCAAGTATACGATGAAGAATGAGAAGATCAAGCTGCCGGCACAGACACTTGCGAGCATCTCCAAAGAAGGAGTGGAAGAGGGTATACTGAAAAGCGGATTCGACGCCAACGGTGACAAAGTCTATGGCTATCTTAACTTCGATCTTGGACAGCTGCCCGAGCATGACAAAACGATGATCACACAGTGTGCTTTGAGAATACGCAACAAGAATATATTTAAGAACAGATCAGATGTACGTTTCTATATGGAGCTGGTGAAGCTTGACGAAGTGGGAACCTATGAGGATATTAAGAACCGTGAGAAGATAGAATATATCGGGTATGAAGTAGCTGAGTCCGATCTTAACAGCAAAGAGTGTCAGTACTTCAATTTCGATACACTCTCAAGGAACATCCTTGACCAGTTGCACCAGGAGGGTAAGACCCTGAAACTGGTCATCAAGCCGACCTCTGCCTTGGGGGCAAGAAGTCGTATTACTGAGTGGCAGGAGAGTGTAGAGCTGATCGTAAAGTACATTGAAAAACGCAGACATCCGGCAGCACCGGTTGAGAACCTGAAGATCTCCAAGGAGAACGGCATGATCAAACTCAGCTGGGACAAAGTGGACGACGAAGCCATTAAGGGCTACTATGTTGTACGTAACAGTTTCCATCCGCCAAGACACTTTATGGACGGAGTCAAACTCTATGGCGGTAAAGATACCTGGACCTATGATAATTTTGCCTCTTTTGACAAAGAAAAATATTATGCGGTATTCACTTATGATGATGTACCGAACTTCTCTGAGGCTACTGTAGTGCGGTATGATCCTTTAGAGAGGTACTAGGTAGCACTTCGGACATATGCCCAGGGTATTTCCCCTCTGGCATTGGGAACTTCAACAAATAAGACCATTTAACTCCTATTTAAAACCCTCTATGCTATACTAAATGTATGATGAATGAAAAACCGATACTCAAACAACTGCTGGAAAGCTCTGAAGGGAAAAAGCTGCTCTTTCTCGGGAAAGAGGAGATATTTACTGCCAAAGAGATCGAGCGGTTTTTAAAAAAGTACAAGATCACTATGACCAAATATCTTGAAGAGGGTGTTGTTGGTACGGTAGAACACCATCGACTCAACCCTGTTGAAGAGGATATCTCCAATGATGCCTATGAGCAGGGAGTTCCTGCCTATAAGCTGACCGAGTTCGAGCAGCTTCTCTCCGAAGAGATCGATGATGATGCATTGCTGATGGCGATCAAACTCGGAAATGATCAGGAGCGGGTGGTCAGGCTTCTTGGCAATGAGCACCTTACCGATACACTCTTTGTCAGACTGCTTAAACTCTATGTGTTTGATGAAGAGGAAGAGGATAACCGTCAGGATAGAGATGTCATTATGTATACACTTCGCCGATATATTGACATTAAGCCCAATGAAGAGGACCTGCTCTACAGCTACCTGACCCTGCGCCGATTGGCGACAGAAGCAACAGACCCAGAACTTCTGACAGCATTGATGGGATTCCCGAATTTTGAGTTTCTTGTACGCGGAAAAGAGAAGATCACATTGCGCCAGACCATTGCCAGAAACCCGGTGATTAATGAATCACTCATTAGAAAACTGCTTTCATTCAGAGAGAGAGGGGTTGAAAGAGCACTGGCCGGCAACAGCAGTGTTCCGGTAGAGGTACTGAAGCATCTGCTTGCCAAAAATGACAGTGAGATCGAGAAGGCACTCGCATCCAATCCTGCAATAGACGATATGCTTTTTGGTGCTCTGCTTGAAAAAGAGGAGGAGGTTGCAGCTCTGCTTCTGCTGCACCAGCCAATAGACAGCGGTCGTTTGGAACAGGTGCTTGGTGCCAATATTGATCAAAAGCTCTTTAGTCTGATCGGTGCGAACGAAAAGCTTTCGGATGATGTGGTGTCGGCACTTATGGAAAAAGGTGACAAAAATGTTATTGAAGCATTAAGCGGCAACAGAATGGTTCCTCCTGCTGTACTTGAAATGATCTATCAGAGTGATCACTCAGGTAGTGTCATACCTTTGCTAAAAAATCCTGCCACACCGGTTTGGATACTTGAAGCACTTTATGATGAGCATAGGAAGGATAAGAGGATATTGGCATCCCTGGCATACAATCCGTCTGCTCCTGAGAAGATACTGCGGGAGCTTTTTGAAAGAGATGATCTGGAGATCAACCGGGGTTTGGCAACCAATGCTTCACTGCCGTTGGAACTGCTAGATATCCTCAAGATCGATACACGTTTGCAGAATGAACTGGCGCAGAATGAGAATCTTGCAAAATCGTATGAGCAGGTTTTGAATCAAAATAAAGCAATGATGAACGTCTGAACAATGAGTAACGGAGTAATGAGAAATAAGGAACCAAAAAGGATGTATATATCATGAAAGCGAGTAATATTACAAAGGTCATTGATAAGCTCATCGACCGTCAGCTGCCTGTGTTCGTCTGGGGTGCGCCGGGGATCGGCAAGTCCTCCATTGTCAAACAGATCGCAGAGTATAAGGAGCTGGAGTTCCTTGATCTACGGCTCTCCCTGCTTGATCCTACCGATCTGAAGGGTATCCCGTTCTTCAATGCCAAGACCCAGGAAGGGGTCTGGGCAAAGCCAAGCTTTCTTCCTTCCGATCCTGACTCTAAAGGGATCCTCTTTCTTGATGAGATCAATACAGCGCCCCCGGCGGTACAGGCTTCAGCCTATCAGTTGATACTGGACAGAAAAGTGGGGGAGTATGAACTTCCCAAGGGGTGGAGCATCATAGCGGCAGGGAACCGTGAGAATGACCGCGGTGTTGTCTACAGGATGCCTCCGCCGCTTGCCAACCGTTTCGTACACTTTGAGATGGAGGTGGATTTTGACGACTGGAAGGCATGGGCGTATAGTGCCGGGATAGAGAGTGCCATCATCGGCTATCTTGCCTATGACAAGTCGATGCTTTTTACTTTTGATCCGACTTCCAACGAAAAAGCTTTTGCGACACCAAGAAGCTGGGAATATGTCGACAGTATTGTCAAATCCGGTATCGATACGGATCTAATATTAGATAGTATCAGCGGAGCTGTAGGGCGTGAGGCGGCAGTAGGCTACAGCAGTTTCAAAAAGGTTATGAAGCAGCTGCCGGATCTGAATACCATACTCGACGGTACACTGACCGAGTTGGAAGAGGAAGACCCCAAAGTACTGATGGCACTTGCCATCGGTCTGGTTAATGCCCTCAGAGAGAACCCGAGTGATGAAGCCATAGAGCATGTGCTTGATTTTTCATTGCAGCTTCCGGGTGAATTCGCCATTATGCTGGTGAAAGATATGCAGCAGAATGGCATAGATGTAGAAGGCTCGGCTGCATGGAGTGAGTGGGTTAGAAAGTTCGCTTATCTGCTAAGTTGATTCTATTTAATAAAAAGGAAAAATGATGTCAAGTATACTCTACTGCATTGCCCAGTTTACACCTAAAGAGGGGAAGTTCGATGCTTTGTTTGAACGTCTAAAAGCGTTGGAGCCGGATACACTGAGAGAAGAGGGGTGTCTGCGTTACCGTGTGACGAAACATATAGAGAATCCGTTTGCTCCGGGTGAGAGTATGCCTATTGTTTTCAATGAAGCATGGGCGAGTGTTGAATACTTTGAACGGCACTGCCAACGTAAGGAGATAGTCGAGTTCTTTGAGCAGGAGTGTCTCAGTCCAGACGGTATGGTTGCTGCATACAATGTAACCGCTTACCGTGACGAGTAGAGAGTACTGTCTGTCTGCTGAAGGGCTGTATTGGAATTTCACAGGGTTCTGTAAGGGTACAGCTTAAAATATGAATCTCTTTCCCCCTCCTTTTTATCTTCTTTAGAAGCACCCGTCTCACCAGTCTTTTTATAGTGGAAATATCCTCCACTACAAAAATCCAATTCAAACAGGCAGAAGTGTAAAAAAGTTTGCATCATGAAGTGTAGTGCAAGAGTAGATGTATCAATATAGCGTGATGCATACGGAGTACACACTACTTTTATATGCTAAGGAAAAGGAGTTATTATGGAGATTACCCTAAACCATACGATTGTTAACGCTACGGACAATGTCGCATCGGCCAGATTCTACGAAAGGATCTTCGGATTCGAATTCATCAAAGAGTGGGGGCATTTTGCCGTATTGAAGATCAACTCAACACTTACATTCGACTTTTTGACCAAAGCGAAGTTTTCCAGACAGCACTACGCTTTTAAAGTAACAGAGAAGCAGTTTGATGAGATATTTGACCGGATAAAAACAGAAGGAGTGCCATACGGGAGTGACCCGTATGAGAGGGACAATATGAAGATCAATCATCACTATGGCGGAAGAGGTGTCTATTTTCATGATCCGGATGGCCATATTTTAGAGATCCTTACAGCAGATTATGTTCTGGATTAATGTGTGATCCTGGAGCAAGAGAGGAAGCGGAATGAGGAGTTCTCCTCCGAAGTTTGCCAAGAGGTTCTGCCAATAAGCAATCCTCTTTTTTATATTTTTTAGGCTGAAGTTGTTTTATTTCTGTATTTGACCTGGTTCTTTTCAGTATCTATTTTGAAAAGATAGTCTCCCCATTCATAGGTCTGGTTCATATCCCGAACCGGTGTGAGCTTCTGCAAGACCTTTTCTTCATCCTGTTCTTTGTAGTAAAATCTTCCAAAAAGGGTATTGGTATCCGGATCGTGTGTCTCTTCAATGTCATAGGCAGACTCCGGGAGAATGGCTGGAACCCAGCCTTTCTCAATGGCCTGTTCCTGCAATACGGTCTGTTTGTCCAGATATTTGTTAATAGTCACATCTGAAAAATAGCGTGTGAGCATAAAGTAGACGACAATAAAGAAGAGCAGTATGGCAAAAATGATTTTTTTCATATATTTCTTTCAGTTTAATATTTTTTGTATTGTATCATATTTTAGTCGTGAAACTGGTGTCCCCAGGAGGACTCGAACCCCCAGCTAGGCCTTAGGAGGGCCCTGCTTTATCCAGTTAAGCGATGAGGACATCTATGCAGTGAAGGCTTGATATGTGAAATTTTACCAGGGAGTAGATTATAAAAAGGCACTCAATGGACAATATCTGCACCGGCAGCAACACTTCCGTGTATACCATCCTGGGTGATGATCACTTCAGTCCCGATGTTATCTCCTCCGGCAACACCGCCAATACCAAATCCGACACCCGATGCACACCCACTAAGAAGAAGCAGTACAGGAAGAGCGAAGTAGATATATTTCATGAGGTTCTCCTTTTGGAAAAGAGTAAAAAGAGTCCCAGCGATACAGCAGAGACCAGAATAATAGAGGCACCGGAGGTGAGATTGTAGCTGTAGGAGAACCAGAGTCCTGCAAGGGTAAAGAGTGTGGCGATAAGGCCCGAGAGGATCATCATTTTCCATAAAGAGTTTGAGAGCTTTTCGGCAATGTAAACCGGTATGGTCAGCATGGCAATAACCAGAATGAGTCCTACAACCTTAATAGCGATAACCACGGTCAGTGCAGAGAGAATGAGAATGAGCGTATAGAAAAAACGGACAGGAATACCTCTCAGTCTGGCATATTCACTGTCGTATGAGACGGCCAGGATATCTCTGTACCAAAAGGTTATGATAAACACGATAAGTGTCAACAGCCCAGTCATAAAGTAGATATCTTGTGTGCTTACAGCCAAAATAGAGCCGAAAAGGTAGCTCATAAGGTCCACATTGTAGCCGGGAGTCAGATCGGTAAAGATAACTCCTATGGCCATTCCGACAGCCCATATCAGGCCGATAAAAGTATCGATACGGTGGCGTTTATGTAGTGTCAGGTTGGCAACAAGCAGTGCGGCAAGCACAGCAAAAGTCGATGCACCCAGAAAAATGGGCAGTCCAAAGAAAACGGCCATACCGATACCGCCGTAAGAGGCGTGGGCGATCCCGCCTGCCAGAAAGACCATACGGTTGACGACAATGAGTGAACCGATGATACCTGCTGCCAGTGAGACCAGGATACCTGCTATGAGTGCATGCTGAATGAAGGTGAAATGCAAAGCTTCTATCATTTTTTCTCCCTCCATACAGTACTCGATTCATGCCCGCAGGTATCACAACTCTCTGCACCAAGCAGCTGCAAGAGCTCAATCTCACAGAAGTGATCTTCCTGACCATGGGTGTGGAAGGTCTCCTTTTTGTTACTGATATCGTGGTAGGCAAGACGTTTGTTGATATGTGCAGCTTTGTTGGCATATTCCAGGATGACGGAGATATCATGGCTTACGACAATAACGGTAATGCTTTTGTTGAGTTCTCTGAGCAGTTCATAGATCTCTTTCTGCCCTTTGATGTCAATACTTGAAGTGGGCTCATCAAGCATGAGTATTTTTGGATGGGCACATAAAGCACGGGCGATCATTACCCGCTGTCTCTGCCCGCCGGAGAGATCACCTATTTTACTCTGTGCAAAGTCCTGCATGCCAACCTGTGACAAAGCACCCATGGCACAGGCAGTTTCATCTTTTCCGTAACCAAAAAGGGGACGTTTCTCTCCAACATGCCCCATAAGCACCACCTCAATGACCTTGATGGGAAAATCAGTATTGACATTGGTATTCTGAGGGACGTACCCGATGCGTGAAAGCTGCTTGGAAGGTGCATCTCCAAAAACGCAGATACTGCCGCTTTTGGGTTTGAGCAGTCCCAGCATCAATTTAAGGAGGGTAGATTTACCGCCTCCGTTGGGACCAATGATAGCAAGGAAATCCAGCGGTTCCACCGTAAGATTTATATTTTCTAATATTATATCTTTTTCATAAGCGAATGTAAGATCTTTAATCTCTACGGCCGTCATACTATCGGACTCCGGCGATCGCTTTGGCGATTCTGAGGAGATTTGCCGACCAGTCTGCAGCAAGAGGAGAGACCTTGATAACAGGGATTTCGAGTTCATCGGCAATGACCCTGGCACTGCTGTCAGAGAACTCCGGCTGGGTGAAAATTGCAGTGATATTCTCTTCTCTGGCTTCTTTGAGAATCGTGATCAGTTCTTTGGGTTTGGGGTTCTTCCCTTCAAGCTCTACCGGCATCTGCACCAGACCGTAGGCCTTGGCAAAATAGCCCCATGAGGGATGAAAGACCATGAATCTGGTACCTTTGGGAAGAGGTGAGAGTATATTTCTGATCTCTTTGTCCGTTCTCCTTATACTATTGAGGAAAGCATTGAGATTTGTTTTGTAGTAGGCCTTATTGAGAGGGTCTTTCCTGGCAAGTGTATCACAGATCTTCTGTGCGATCTGTACGACATGTTCGGGTGCTGTCCAGATGTGTGGATCCAGCTCCTTCTCATGCTCATGATGATCGTTATCATGGTGATGCGCTGAGACCATCGGAAGCTTCTTTATGCCTTCTGACAGATCAATGACCTCCATCTTCGGGTTAAGGCTCTGAAATTTGGAAAGCCATACCTTTTCGAACTCCACACCGATGGCAAAATAGAGATCGGCCCTGGATATCTTCTGCATCTGTGCCGGTTTTGGTTCGTAGGTATGAGGAGAGTTCCCCGGAAGGACCATTACGGTGACAGTCACCTTCTCCCCACCTATGGCTTTGACGAATGTTTTTTCAGGGAGGATACTGACAATAGCATTTATATTTGCTAATATTAATGTGTTTAGGAGTGTTATTGTAAATAATATTTTTTTCATAAAGAGAATTATAGCAAAATAGTAACATATAGCCAATAGCTGTGCTATAATCCGCAGTATGATACACAAAGAAAAGATCGAAAAAGCCAAAGCAAAGCTGATGCTGGAACATCCCTATATCGGTTCTGTCGCGACACTCCTCAGGCTGGATGACAACAAAGAGACATTGACTTTCAGCAGTGACGGTATCAGTTTGAAATACAATGATGAATATTTTGAAAAAGCACCTCTCGATGAGATAGAGTTTGCACTGGCAAATGGTGCGATGCACGCGGTACTCAAACACCATGAACGGGTGAATGACAGAGTCGGGCGTATCTGGCAGGCAGCGACAGACCTGGCTGTCAACAGTATGCTGGTAAAAAATGATTTCATTCTGCCTCCCTATGTATACTATGATGAGCGTTTTGAGGGGATGTATGCCGAAGAGATATATGATGTTCTCAAAGATGAGATGATCTACAACAATACGCTCGATGAAGCGGAAGCTCCCACCCCTGATGACGTACCTGAAAACAGCGGCAAAGAGCAGCCGAAGAATGAGAAAAAAGAACAGACAGAACAGAGTCGGCAGACACCGCCTGCAGAGCAGATCCAGCCTGATGAGATCTTACAGGCGGAACTGGAGGCCCTGCATGAAGAGCTCCAGGAGCATTTTGAACAGATCTTTCAAAAATTCAAGCGTCAGGGTGAGTTGCCCAAAGGTTTGGAGATCGTTGTACCGGAATACTTCTCGCACAAGGTGAATTGGCAGGAGCTGCTCTACCGTTACATAGCGGAGTTTGCCAAAAGTACCTACAGTTTTGTACCACCCAATATGAAATACCTCTATCGCGGTATCTATCTGCCTTCACTCAGTTCGGATCTGCTGCGTATCGCCATTGCCATTGATACTTCCGGTTCGGTAGAGGAAACACTTCTTAGTACTTTTCTGGGAGAGGTAGAGAGTATTATGCAGAGCTACATGAATTACGAGATCGATCTCATTACCGCCGATGCAAAAGTTCAAAGCCATAAAGTCTTCCTTCCCGGAGAAGCACTGGAGTATCAGGTGAGTGGAGGAGGGGGAACGGATTTTCGTCCGACATTCGAATATATCGACAGAGAGATCAGCTACCCGACCCTGCTGCTCTATTTTACCGATGCAATGGGAACATTTCCGGAGAGTGAGCCCAACTATGATGTGATGTGGGTCCTGCCGGAGGCCAAAGAGGTACCTTTTGGTGAAGTGATAGTTTTGGGAAATTAAGGGTACCTCTAATAACCCCATATGCTCATAACATTGCCGGCTTTGTTCTAGGCAAGGCACACTTTACAGACCTAGCCGTAGCTAAGTCGAAAAAGTGTAACGCCGCATAGGGCAAAGCCGGCATTGCCCAAAGGGGTGGGCTTTGCAGACGCGATCTTTCACAAGATGCTTCCATCGTCTTAGCTTTGGCTAGGACTTGAAAGCCTCTTGCAAAATCTCACATCTGCAAAACCCATTATGGGCGTATGGGGTTATTAGAGGTGCCCTTAACACATTGTTTAAATTCTTTGGATATACTTTTCATTAACTTTACCATTAGGATCTGTGTATGTTCGATATAGAAAATACCAAGCAGTCATCATGTTTAACCCACGCTCTTGTCATCGCAGTATTGCCACTGCTTTTCCTTGCAGGATTGACACTCGGCTATGTAGGTATTCTGCCGCTTCAGGTGGAGCTGCATACGCTGATCATTATTGCATTTATTTTTTTGGTATTTGTTACATTTGTCAGACACAATGCCAATTATGCCGCCTGTCATATGAAGGGCTCCTTCAACAAGATGGAAGAGAGACTCCAGCACGAACTGCGCGCCAATGCATTGACCATTATGGGAAAGACAAAGTCCACACTGCATGTGAAAGATTTCATGGAGGAGTACTACAAAGATATCCGTAATGATAACTTTGCAAGAGTAGCACCGTCTGTCTTTCCGATGCTGGGTATTTTGGGAACATTCATTGCCATTGCCATCTCAATGCCGGACTTTACTGTCAAGGATCTTGATGCGCTTGACCATGAGATCTCTATTTTGCTTTCAGGCATCGGTACCGCTTTTTACGCATCTATCTACGGAATAGCACTCTCTTTGCTCTGGACCTATTTTGAAAAGAGAGGGAGTTCCAAGGTAGACAAAAATCTCCATGACCTTGAAAAACTTTATGATGCACGTGTCTGGAAAAAGGCGGAGCTTATCAAGCATGAGCATATGCAGAGCGAACTTAAGGACCAGGAGATCGTACAGACACTCAAAGAGACCTTTAATATGGACTTTATCAGAGAGCTCAATGAACAGTACCTTAAAAACTTTACGACGGTTGTTGCCGATACGACCGAGGGATTTACAAAGATCACCAACAATATGCAGGCAGTCTCTCTGGAACTGCGCAAAACACTTGACAGGATACACAGCAGAGATGAGAGTGTGAATGCAGTTGATACGATCAGGGAGAATATTGAAGGTTTCAATGAAAATGCCAGAAATCTTCAACGCTCAATGCAGCGTTTCGACGGTACGGTAGAACATACTTTTGAAAAGATAGATGCAGAGGTGGGAGAGATCGTTGAGAAGCTGGCAACGTTCGCACGTATTATCTCGGAACAGAACCAGGAGATACTTAAAACCCTGGCCGCACTGAAACAAGAGAACGAGAAGTTCTAGCAATGTTTAGGAAAAAGAGTACGGACGAGGGGAGTAACTTTTGGATCTCCTATGCCGATCTGATGGCAGGACTGCTGTTTGTATTTATTTTGCTTATTGGTGCCATCGTCTCCAAGTCGATCATTCTCAAAAGCAACCTGGATGACAAAGAAGATCGTCTGACAATGCTTTCAGAGACACTCAGTCATAAAGAGACCATTCTTGATGAACTCAGCAGAGACCTTGCGAAGAATAAGACCCTGCTGAGTAATACGCAGGCAAGTCTCGATGAGAAGATAAAGACACTGAAGCTTAGAGAAGATGAGATCAGAAAGCTCAACCGGATGCTGCTTGAAACCAATACACAGAAAGATCTGCTTAACAAGAAGATCACACTGATACAAAATCTGCTGCAGGAGACGAACAGTACACTCAAGAGGCACCGAAAAGAGCTGAAAGAGTATAAAGGCAAGGTACTGGTACTCTCCAACCAGCTAAGTGATGTCCGTAGCAGCATGAAAGAAAAAGATATTAAAATGCTTCAGCTTCTCAATGCACTTGATGAAAAAGAGACCAAATACGATATGCTTATTGCCAAGCTTCAGAAACAGAAAGCACAGATCAAGTCACTTACAGGTATTAAGCTTAAAGTGATCGCAGCGCTCAAGGAGGAATTGGGAGAGAAGATCAATATCGACAAAAAAAGCGGATCGCTTAGACTTGCATCGAATATTCTTTTTGACAAAGGCAGTGATGTTCTCAAAGAGGAGGCAAAAGAGGAGCTCAAAAAGGCATTTGAAGAGTATATTGGTGCACTGGTGACCAATCCAAAGATCAAACCGCATCTGGATAAGATCATCATTGAGGGACACACAGACAGTGACGGAGGATATCTGTATAACCTGGATCTTTCACAAAAACGTGCTTTTGCCGTCATGAACTATCTGTTGAGTCTTGATATTGCAAAAAAATATAATCTGAAACCGCTCCTGGTCGCATCAGGACGTGCTTATCTTGATGCCATAAAAGTCAACGGCCTGGAAGACAAAGATGCCTCCAGACGTATCGAGATCAAGTTCAGACTGAAGAATGAAGATGCGATGCAGGAGATAGAGAAGGTGCTTGATGCAGAGTGATTTCAAGCCTGAACATATACAACGTGCCAAAGAGACCCTGCACAGACAGCTTGAGGTTGTCAAGCAGGAGATCTCTATGAAGAAAGAACGGGAGGCAGAGGAGAAGAAAGCAGCAGCTTCTTTTTTGAAACGTATTTCAAGTTTTCTCAAAGATCTGTTTTGATTTTTTCATTCTGAACTTGTTTGACTCTTCTATTTTCTGCTTTGTCTGCAACTTTTTCTTTCTCTCTTTCTGATATCTTCTGAATGCCTTGAGGTTCGCAAGATGTTCTTTATATGTTTTGGCAAATTTGTGCCCGCCGTCTTTGTGGAGCATAAAAAAGAGATAGTCACTCTCGGCAGGGAACATGGCCGCTTCGAGTGCTTCGAGTGAAACAGTCGAAAGCGGTGCAGGAGGCAGACCTTTGTATTTGTATGTATTGTAAAAAGAGGTATCGGTTTTGATACGTTTGGGTGTGACAACCTTGTGGGAGTACTCCCCGTAGTTGAGGGTTCCGTCCATCTGAAGCTTCATTCCTCTCTTCAAACGGTTGTAGATGACCGAAGAGATAAGAGGCATCTCTTTGGGATCGTTGCTCTCTTTCTGGATGATCGATGCGATGGTCAGTAGGAGTTGGATCGTATAGTTATCGATTTTGGAGGTGAAGTTCTCTTTCTTGAAAGTCTCAAGTATTTTATGTGAACGGCTGAAAAGATATTGCATGGTTGTATTCTCATCCGCTTTTCTGGCAACAGTATAATGTCCGGCAAAAATGTCCGCTTCATTAAAGTGCATCATTTTTTCATAGACTGCATGCAGGAGTGTTTCATTGAGTTTCATGTCGTTTGCAAGACGTTTCAGCAGTTCCAGGTGAGTCTCTCCCGAGTATATCCTTATCTGCATTGTTTCTGCGGGGTGGCTGTCAAGATGTGTGAAAAAGTGGTATCTTCCATTATCTGTGTGCCTGATATGGTACCAGCCCTGTTTTGGAAGAGATGATTCAGAGAGCAGGTATCGGTCCCATTCGGTAATATTGTAGCCATTTCTTTTAAGGGTCTTCAATACAGCAGAGAGATTGTTATCAATAAAATAGACGAGAGGTTTCCCTTTGCCAAGAGGAAGAAAGAAGTTGTAGGCAAGCAGGAAGAGCAGCAGAACAAGAAGGATCTCCAACAGTACAATGAAAGAGTTGAACTGTTTGGAGAGTTTTCCGCTCATCTACTCGTCCAGAAAATCTTTTTCCCAGAAGAAGTCTATCCATTCTGTTGCTTCATGCAGCCAATAGTCAGGCTGGATAAAAGAGCTTTTTTTATAGTATAGTGTAGCACTCTTGAAGGTAATGTCAGGATAGCGCTCATGCAGTACTGTAAGGACAGCTTTGAGTGTCTGTCCCGAATCAACGATATCGTCAAGGATCAGTACCTGCTTTGCACCGTTAAGTTCCGGCAGATTCATGAGTTTCGGATGGGAACGTTTGACATCGCCATCGTAGAGTATGGAGTTGATAGTGAAGAGGTTTCGGTTGTCTGTTGCCTGTGCATAAGCATGTGCAAGTGTCAATCCTCCGCGTGCTATGGCAAGCAGGGCATCAGGCTTGAAGTCCTCAGTCTTTTTGACCAGTGTTTTAATATCATCAACAAATGTTTTGTAGCTGTAGTAGTGCATTTTCTCTTCTCCTTTAAGCTTCATCTTCACCCACATAACAGAATTCATCCAGGCCTTCCAAAAATGCTGTCAGCAGTTCATCCGAACAGGCTTTGAAGTTCTTGTGTCCCTCTTTGCGAAAGAGTGACTTGAGCTCCTGTTTGCTCAGCATTACATCTGCAAGATTGAATATGATCTCTGTCTCAGCTTCTTTGAGCTCCAGTGCAATGCGGAGTTTTTTGAGAATGAGATTATTGGTAAGCTCGACAGCTTCCTCCTCCGTTGCTTTTTTGGGACTTGGACCGCGTTTTAACACGATCAGCCCGTCAAGAAATACGCCCAGTTCTTCATAACTGCACAGTTCAAACCCCTTGTCATAACGGCGTTTAAGGAGGGCTTCGAGATGCTCTCTCTCCATAGGGTACTCTGCCAGTGTATAGGCTTTGAGCATCTCATCAATGGAGAGACCCAGTGCTTTATGGATACGGTAAAGTGTTTCATTTGTATTGATAAGCATGGCTACTTCTTTATCTCTACTTTACAGAGTGTTGCTTTTATGGTTGTACTGAAGCCGATGGTAACATCGTTCCAGGTCTTTCCTTTATGCAGATCATAACAGCTTTGATTGATGGATGCAAGGGCTTTGCTTCCGTCAAAATCAAAGAGATCAATCGTACCGAAGGCTTGAAAGTGCCCTTTGTCGTAACGGTATTGCATAGGGATGAGCAATGTTTTCCGGTTCATGGTAACTGATACTTTCAGCATACCTGTACGCGGTTTTCCTTTAATATGTCTGTCCGTTTTTTGAATATCGATGATCTCTGCTTCAATGGTTGTGCTTTTTAGCTTTTTGAAGAACATCTTTACCAGGGTGTTGTCTCTGGAAGGATTGCCCGTATCTATCTTTGTGGTATCGATAGTCACTTTGGATCCGACAAAGAGTTCTCTGAAGTTTTTCCCTTCTTTATGGGCAGGGGTGTAGGCGACACCGCTAAAGTGACCTTCTACACCAAGTTTTGCCAAGGTCTTATAAGCTTTCCATGAAATATTCACATCATTGGACTGTACCAATACACAGCCACTCTTCGCATAAACAATGGTACTGAATAAAAGCAGGGTGTAGAAAAGTTTTTTCATTATCGGCCTTTGTATTTGGAAATAGAATGTTCTATTTCTTTGCTGCTTCCTCTGCCAGAGTCTGTAGCGTAATATGTATTTTTTTAATGATACCCAAACATTTCTTATCTTTAATATTGTGCTTAAGGGTCCAGTATTCCGGATTGGTATAGGTAATAGTGGTTTTTCCTTCATAATCGGTTGTAAAGAGCATACGAAGCGGCAGGTCAAGTCCTATAGAGGGGTTGCACTCCATCAGTTGTGTACCTGCTTTGGGGTTTCCGAAAACGACAACCGTTTCAGGTTTAAGCCTCATACCTGCTTCTTTTGCATTTTTGGCATGATCGATCGTTGCAAAGTGTATGAGTTTTTTCTGCTCAAGAACTCCCAAAAGTTTATTGACTGATGCAGGGACATCGTTCTGTGACTCCACTGTTTCGAGGAAAGCCCCTTTTTTATTTTCACAACCGGTAAATATCAGGGCAAGCAGCCCAAGAATCAGCCATTTTTTCATCACACACCTCCTCGTAGGATGCGTACCGACGCATCAGAAATTCGTAACACTCAGTACTCAGGACTGTTCGGTTTGACCGAACTTGCTATACATTAAACCTGAAATGCATTACATCGCCATCCTGAACGATGTACTCTTTGCCTTCGAGTCTGTTCTTTCCTGCTTCTTTGGCTCCCTGTTCACCGTTATACTTGATAAAGTCTTCATATGAGATGACTTCTGCACGGATAAACCCTTTTTCAAAGTCGTTATGAATGACCGCTGCTGCTTTCGGCGCAGTTGTGCCTTTGCGAATGGTCCATGCCCGTACCTCTTTAACCCCGGCAGTAAAGTAGCTCATCAACCCCAGTTTGTCAAATCCCTTATGGATGATCTGCTCAAGGCCGGACTCTTCTACACCCAGATCAGCGAGCATTTCTGCTTTCTCATCTTCTTCGAAGTCGACCATCTCCTCTTCGATCTTTGCACAGAGTTTGATAACCTCTCTGTTACGTTCCTGAGCATAAGCTTTAAGCTGCTGAACATATTCGTTGTCTTCGGTCAATCCCTCTTCATCGACATTGGCACCATAGATGATCTCTTTGCTTGTAAGCAGTCTGAGGTCTTTATTGATCGATTTGAAGGCATCGGAGTCGATGTCAGAGAAGGTAGAGACAGGATTCCCTTCCTCAATGTGTGCCAAAAGTGCTTCAGCTGTTTCCAGTTGAGCTTTTGCCTCTTTGTCATTTCCTTTGGCTTTACGCTTAAGCAGGTCGATACGTTTCAAAACAGCATCTATATCTGCAAACAGCAGTTCCTGCTCGATGATCTCCACATCACGTATCGGATCGATGGAGCCTTCTGTGTGGACGATATTGGGGTCTTCAAAACATCTGACGATGTGCAGAATCACCTCTGTTTCACGGATGTTGCCCAGGAATTTGTTCCCAAGTCCTTCACCTTTGCTTGCTCCCTTGACCAGTCCGGCAATATCCACAAAATCAAGTGTGGAGTGCTGTATCCTTTCGGGGTTGACGATCTTTGCAAGTTCATCCAGACGTTTGTCCGGAACCGGTACAACTGCTTTGTTCGGTTCAATGGTACAGAAAGGGTAGTTGGCGCTCTCTGCGTTCTGTGCTTTGGTAAGTGCGTTAAAAGTGGTAGATTTTCCTACATTCGGTAGTCCGACAAGTCCTATGCCTAGTCCCATGATATTCCTTCTATAATTATTCCGTGATTTTATCTAAAAGTTCGTGAAGTTGGGGTTAGTGCGCTAATATATAATGTATAATACGTAAAGATAAAAGGAGCAGTGATGGATCATGCCATGTACATACTTATTATAACTATAGCGATCTCTACGGTCCTAAATGTCATACTCAAACGATTTGAGATCCCAACGATCATCGGATATGTACTGGCAGGTTTTACTATCTCATCCATTTTTCATTTTGCGGAGGAGTCCAAAGAGTTCCTGATGCATCTTGCGGAATTTGGTATTGTTTTTCTGATGTTTACCATCGGCCTGGAGTTTTCTGTCAAGCACCTCAAGAGCATGAAAAAAGAGGTTTTCCTCTTTGGCAGTCTGCAGGTTATACTAACGGGACTGCTCTTTACAGCACTGGGCTATTACCTTTTTGGTCTTGATGCCAGAGGAGCGATCGTGATCGGGTTTGCCCTGTCGCTCTCTTCAACAGCGATCGTCCTGAAAATACTTAATGAGAACAATGAGATTCACTCCGGGTACGGCAGACTTTCATTAGGGATCCTTCTTTTCCAGGATCTTGCAGTCATTCCCATTTTGCTGATGGTCTCGTTCTTTACCTCCAAGACCCACTCGATGAGCAGGATGCTGCTTGAAACGGCAGGAGGTGCAGTGATCATTTATGTGGTTCTCTTCATCCTGGGAAAATACTTCATTGAACGCTTTTTCGACTGGATCACGTCTACGAATTCTGAAGAGATATTTCTTGTAGCGGTACTTTTAGGTGTCATCAGTGCTTCCGCTTTTGCCCAGGCAGTGGGATTTACCTACTCACTGGGAGCTTTTTTGGCAGGGATGATGCTGGCAGAGACAAAATACCGTTACAGGATAGAAGCTGACCTTATACCGTTCAGGGATATCCTTCTGGGAGTATTCTTTGTAACGATCGGAATGCTGGTAGACTGGCACTCCATTGTTGATTATATCCATTATATTCTCGCTCTTTTGGTGGTGGTGATGCTGATAAAAGCAGTAGTGATCTTCACTGTTTTGTATTCGTTTGTACAGAGAAGGACTGCACTTAAGACTTCTATGGCACTCTTTCAGATCGGTGAGTTTGCTTTGGCAGTATTTGCACTGGCACGTTCGAACGATCTCATCTCTTCTGAGGTCAACCAGATACTCATCGTTACGGTCATTCTGTCGATGATCCTGACACCGTTCGTACTTCACAACATCAAAAGGCTGGCTGACCGTTTTATCAGTGAACCTGAAACACTGAGAGAACGCGCTATCGTCGGCAGAGAGTATGAAGATCATGTGATCGTCTGCGGATACGGTCCCATAGGACAAAAGGTGGTCAGCTCTTTGAAAGAGAGGAATATACTCTATCTGATCCTAGAACATGATGTAAAGGTGGTCGATGCTGTCATTTCAAACGGGGAAGAGGCGATCTTTCTTGCCAATGCTGCACAGAAGAGAGTGCTTTCCCACTTTAATGTAGAAAAATCAGCTGCGATCGTTGTAACTATAGAGAATGAGCTGCAAAGAAGACTCATTTGTGAAAATATCGCCTCTTTCAGCCATCATGTCAAAAGTATTGTAAAGGTGAACAATGAAGAGGAGGAGAAGGTCTATAATGAGATGGGGATCACAACTGTGATCAACGCCAGAGATACCATAGCCAATCTGCTTTCGCAGGAGGTGATCGTCTGTCATCTGACCTAGTGGCAGATGATAGCAAAAGAGCAGTTCTGAATCTCCGCGCACAGCGCGGGAGAAGAAGCTTAGTGTGCACTATCTTCCTGTGCAAGTTTCTCTATGAGTCTGAGCATCATACGAACACCGGCTCCTGAGGCACCATGTGGATTTTCTCCCCATACATGTTCGACAAAGGCAGGTCCTGCAATGTCAATATGTGCCCACTTCTCTTTATGCTCTTCATCGATGAACTCCGAGAGAAAGTGACCTGCCGTGATCGCACCGCCGTAACGGGTATTGGAGATATTGCAAATATCGGCAATGTCACTCTTGATGGTCTTTTTGAGATAGTCGTTGAAATCAAGCGGCGTTACCAGTTCACCGGCGATCTTTGCCTGCTTTTTGACCATTTCCTTGAGATCATCGTTAAAACCCATGACCCCTGAAGTGTAGTGGCCCACACCGACAACACAGGCACCGGTAAGTGTAGCAAAATCGAAGAGGTAGTCCGCCTTGACCTCCTGCTGTGCATAGCAGAGCACATCGGCAAGTACCAGACGTCCCTCTGCATCAGTATTGCGTACCTCGATAGTCTTTCCGTTCTTGGCTTTGAGCACATCATCAGGCTTGTAGGCATCTCCGCCGATCATGTTCTCCACCATACCGAGGAAACCGTGTACTTCGATAGGCAGACCAAGCTCTGCAACGGCTTTCATGATCCCTATCACTGCAGATGCACCGCTTTTGTCTGCTTTCATTGTTACCATATAGTCACCCGGCTTCAAGCTGAGTCCGCCTGAATCATAAGTAAGCCCTTTTCCTACAAGCGTGATGACTTTTTTAGGGTTTTTAGGTTTATGGCTTAAGTGGATGACCCTTGGTTCATGTCTTGAAGCACGTGCAACAGCAAGGAGGGTTTCCATCTTCTCTTTTTTGAGTTCTTTTGGTTTGAGTACTGTACATTCAAGTCCAAGTTTTTTGGCAAGTTTCTTTGCTTTTTGGGCCATGCTTTCAGGGTAGAAGTCATCCGGCGGTGTATTGACAATATTACGTGTATAGTTGGTAGCAGTTGCCGCGATCTCACCGTTGTGTACGGCACGCGCAGCTGTCTCCATTGTGATCTCATGCGGTTCGTAGCCCTCAAGAGAGATCTCTACTGTTTTTACAGGAGACTTGCTTTTCTTGCTTTTATACTTTGAAAACGTATAGCTTCCAAGTACCAGTCCCTCAACCATTGCTCTAATGGAAGCGGAACATCTCGGATGGCTGACATAGGTGGAGATCTTTACGGTTTTATAGGCTTTTTTCCCTATAAGTGACCGTATTGCTGTAGCGGCCGCAGGACGGATCGCAGCACCTCTGAGATGCTTTGCCCCGACATAGAGCCGTTTCTTCTCTACAAGGTGGCATACTTCATCCTGAGAGCCAGAAAAACCGGCTTTTTTAAGCAGTTTTCTGTCTTTGACAGAATGATGCTTGAGATTACCGTCAATAACGATGATGATCTCAAGATCAGCTTTGATCTCTTTAATCGGAGTAACAGTTATATTGAAATTCATTTTTTTCCTTTATTCTTTTATATCAGTCTGTGTAGTAACTGTGATAGTATCAATAATAGCTAAAACTTTGTTTATTTGGCTTGACCCCATTGTGATAAATTGATAAAATATTTTTTATTTATAGTTTTATATATGTTTTGGATATACTTTATAAAGTAAAAAAGTACTTTGAACCCGGAGTATGCATGAGAGATCACTGACCTCTCACAGATCATTGCCTTATGAATACCTGGTGATGCCAGTGCGTAAACCGGGTTGGGCAATATTGTTACCAAAAGGAGTGTTATGCAATTGATCATCATCGTAATAGTCGGGTCAGTGCTTGGGTTTATCTACGGCAGCTATACCGACGGTTTTATCTTCAGTTCGGATATATGTCTTTTTGCGGGTCTGACGCTCATTATGCCTTCACTGTTCAATTTTAGACTCAGGGACGTACGTCTGGTATGGGAGTACAGATCTATACTCTTTAAAGGGATGCTTGTCAACTATCTGCTGTTGCCGCTTTTTGCCATGGGTATCGGTCTGGCGACACAGGATTTCGGTATCGCGGCGGGGCTCTTTCTGGTGTCGGTACTCAGTGGCGGGGGTATGGTGATGCACTGGATAAAAAAATCAGGTGCAGATACCTCTTTTGGGTTCCTGCTGCTCTTTGCCAATCTTGTCTTTGTATCGCTCTCCATGCTGATGCTGCATACGTTTGCAACCTATTCTGCAGGTTACTTCAATGTCACGTATGATGAAGAGATCAGTATCGAGCGCTTCGCAGAGGAGGTGATCATCCTGCTTATTATCATACCGTTTTTTGCAAGCAGGGCAGTGCTTCTTGTCAAACCTCTTGAAGAGAAGATACGGAAATATAAAAAACTTATTTCCCAAAGCAGTATTTTCATCATACTGTTCTACCTTTTCGGACTTCAGAATACCCAGCTTCTTGTAGATATTTATGATTTCGAGCCGGAACTCTTTTTGGTGGCTTTTGGTGCCGTTTTGCTCTTCTATCTGCTAACCTATCTGGCTTCCAGGTGGATATATGATCTTGACTCACCACAGGAGAGGGCAGCCTTTTGGCACAGTATTACGCGCTACCTGACACTTGCACTGGTCCTCTCTACCTTCTCTCTCAATGCGTTCGGTGTATCGATGCTGCTTCCGATCATGTACTCATATATCGTACAGATACCTCTGGCTGTTTATGTAAATAAAGTATATTCGGGTTCATGAGAGAAAAAGAGATGATCTGGCAATCCTCCCGAATCATTCCCAAACAAAAGTTGGCTCTTGTAGCTTAAACTCTACTTTTAAAAAAGGGTTGAAAAATGGGAGGATTACCCCCGGATTTACGGATTTGGATTTACGGATTTGGATTTACAAAATAAAGGAACAAACATAAAAGAAAATGGGGTCAGACACTTAAAGTTAAAAGTGGGGATTCAACCCTTGGGGTGTATATGGATGTATATGAAAAAGATGGATGCAACGCTTTCATGTAGTGGCTACAAAGTATTTGGCTAGCTATCTTGGTTGGATGAGCCTGCTTGATAAGAATAAGGAGCTAACTGCTAGAAACTTTTTAGGCTTAATGGCTGTTCGCATAAGACAGAAAAGAATATTTCCACCATTAACGCGAACATAGCCTTTGGGATTAATGCTTTTATGAATTAATTACGGGCTCTAGCTATTGCTTCAGCAGCTTCAGCATCTTCTAATACTGGTGTAATATCAAATTTAACTAAAGGGGACCATTCCGCTATGTGCTGGGCAAGATAAAGTGGATTCTCAGTTTCGCATAACGCCCAACCCTTAGACGATCCGGGAGCATGATAACGACCTAGTAAAGTAAGCCCTTTGGGCATCGGTGCTCCGCTTTTTAGAAAATTATCCATTACAACTGTGTAGTTTTCTGGTTGGATTGACCAACAAATCATGTATTTCATATCTCTCTCCATATTACTTAGTTATATGTTGAATAGCTATATTTTTTATGCTAGCTAAATGTAGCCGACTATTTAGTACGTACATAGTGTATCATAAAGAGACAGCTTTGTAAGTTTTTTAACATCAGGCTTTTTCTCCACATTGGGGCTTCCACCAAAGAAGATGCCTTTTTCATCTCTTGTAGCAGGAGTGGGAAGTATCTGCGTCACTATTTAAAAATGCTTTAATGGCTTCTGTGTCATTCGTATATGATGTGGTAGTAGCCTGGTAGTTCTATGTGTGGTTTTCTTGTCATCTTGGCTTCTTAGAAAGAGTATAGTAGAAAGTTTATTGAGTTATCATTATCCCTTGACCCCCTTTAACTCCAAGTTTTCCTCTTTTAAATAATAAATAATTTTCTTTATTTTTCTTATTTTTAAGAAGATAATCTTTAGTAATTGAAATTATAAATCCAATTAAAGCACCTATTATCATTTATATTATTTGTGATGTTTCCATTTTTATATTCTCTTATCTAACACAATTTCCACCACTGGTACATCTCCAGCCTGCACCACATTGGTAATCATATCTACATTGCCTTTTCATATTTACACCTGAATTACTTTTATTTGAATTGAATTTTTGTACTCCATATCTGGTTGTGACTTTCATACATCTACCACTAGAACTAAATTGTGCTTTAACACATTGTCTACCTGGTCCACAACTATAATCTGAAGTACATCCTCCACTTGAAGAATTGTTAATACCCATTCCAGAACTACCACTTGAATTAAAACTCATTCCTGAATTCCATTGAGCATTAAGTGCTGATGTACAAAATATACTTAAACATATTACTGCTATCTTTTTCATATTATCTCCAATTATGAATATATTAATAATTACCTAAAAACCGGATATCTTTAGTATAATGGGGGCACGGGTGAGCGACGCCCTTTGGGAAATTTTAATTTCACAACGGGTGTTCAGCCCGCGTCTCCTGTCTCGCTAAGCAAAGCGTCCGCAACAACTATTTATTCAAGGAACATTATAACTACTTTAGCTTCCTTTTCGATGTTTACGGAATACTGTTCTGGAGTAATGCATTATACAAATGAGGAAAAGGTAGTTCTATGCGTGGTTTTCTTGCCATCTTGGCTTCTTAGAAAGAGTAAAGCAGAAAGTTTATTGAGTTATCATTATCACCTCGTATAATAAAAATGTAGCATTTTAGCTACCATACAAATGAGAGTTTGTTGGGTGTAATACATCGGATGTCACCGAAGCGGTTATGCGTATAAATCATAACTAGCTTGAGGGTCAGTTAGATAGTTGCACTATAAGCTTGAGTGGTAACAAAATCAGTAAATGCAGTTTTATAAAGTTAAACATTTCTTTAGAAAATTGGCAAATGCTAGATTGTATTTTACGAGGTCAAGTTATGTGTGGCTGATGCTACAGTTTTCACACAGAGGTTGTCCTCTGTGCTAACGAGCTCTCTAAATTACTTTAAAGGCTCTCAAATGTATTCTATCGGATTAGATATCTCCAAGTCAAGCGTCAATGTGTATGTACCGCTGGGAAAGTTGGATTTAGAAATAGCAAATACAGACAAAGCATTCAAATCACTCTACTCCAAACTTAAAAAACTTTATAAAAAAGAGATAGAGAAGGTGGTGTTTGTCTTCGAATCCACTGGAAGCTACTCTGCTTTACTGTACCGTTTCTGTGCCCAAAAAGGCATTATGGCTTATATGCCAAACCCAAAACAAGCCAGAAACTTTGCCAAAGCTATTGCACAGAGAAACAAAAGTGACAAGATAGATGCAAGGGTGCTTTCAGAAGCCATTGTAGTTGCAAAAGAAAATGAGATAAAAGTACCGACCATAGATCCCTTGGTTGAAGAGATAAAAGAGTTTATGGTTTATTACAGACTTAAGGTCAAACAGCGCACACAGCTTTCAAATCATTTGGAATCGCTTAGTACCAAAGAAGGAAGTAAGACACTCTGTCGTACTATCAAAGCAGAGATAAAAGCACTAAAGAAAAGTGAAGACAAAATAATAGAACAAGTCTATGCCATCATAGAAAAAAGCAAAAACCTCAAAGAAAAATATAATGCCATTACCTCCATAGACGGTATAGGTAAAATAGGAGGTATTGTGATGCTTCATCTGTTTATCAAATATCCTCATGCCAACCAAAGACAAATTGTCTCCCTTGCAGGACTTGACCCAGTGATGAGAGAATCAGGTACTTCAATCAAAGGACAAACGCGTATCTCAAAAGCAGGCAACAGGCTCTATCGTGGGACACTCTTTATGGCTGCGATGGCTTCAACCAAGCACAATGAAAAAATGAAAGCATTTTATGAGCGACTTAAAGCCAATGGTAAACACACAACACAAGCACAAATTGCAGTGATAAGAAAACTTATTGTCGTGGCACACTCTTTATATAAAAGTGGCGAAGTGTATAATAAAAACCGCTACAAAATAAGCACAGGAGTACAGCTAAAAGCATAGAATACATTCTTTTGGTAAAAACTGGTAGAATTGTTATGTTTTTTTAGGGATTTTTAAGGTGGTAACTGACCCCGTTGTCTTGACCCCGTTGTCTGTCTTTGTTATGTTTTTAGGGTAGCGACTGACCCCTGTGACTCGACTTATTCTAAAAACAGTAGATTCATGTAGTACGGCTCTATCTGCATTTCTTTGCACCAAAGATCAAATCTATCTTTTTCGTTCGCAACAAAACCGTTGCCATCATCGGTTGTAATAATATGTGTATGCATAGTAGTAGGCCTTATGTAATTCTCATCCCTCATAAAAAAACGGGTTAGAATTAGGTTCTCAGCAACTTCATTAAGGGAAGTATCGTGCTCTTTTTTCAGAAACTCATCCATCTCCTCATCAAGAGGGAGATAGCCACCACGGATAGCCATAATGTTTATAGCTGCAATCTCAGCCTTTCCCAATGGAGCCGGTTCCCAATTATTATCATCATCTCTCCTTAGCTGTCCTTCTTTGAACTCAAGAGTATTATACATCCAACCGGCTTTGTCTCCTTCTTCAACTGCCTCGGCCATTAAGAGTGGTTGAATGCTATCCATGTGCAGTCCATCATTCCAAGGCATTTTTGCATCGAAATATAATGAAATTTTTGACCAGATAAGCTCAAGTATTAACTTTGCTGAATTATGACGTGTCGAAAAGACAGCGATCCATTTGTTTTTATCTTTTATGGTCAAAAATGGCACACCGTTACCTTTGACAAGGCAGAGATTGTTTGATGTTACCAAAGTTGGTATGTTTGGTACTCCTAATCCATCTCCACCTTTCTTTCGTTTTTCCTCCAATATATCTATAAAAGCTGACCGCAAACCATTTTCTGTTTTATATCCTTCGTATCCATGAATGATGCTCACTGGTGCTAAAGTTTCTTGCACTAATGTGTAAAATAAAATCCCATCACTTTTTGAAAGTGTATGTATACCTGAATAGCATTCTGGTGCAATCTTTCCAGTAATTTGCGAAAAATGTCTTCTGGCTGCTTTTATGTCTGGTTCATAATCTTCATTTTCTAGTCTGTATTCAAAATACTCGGCGAATTTTCTTCGTATCGCGCCTAAGTGATAGAAGGCGTCAATATAATCGTTTTTTCGCAATGTTTTTTTGACTTCAAAAAGGCAAAGAACTTTATCAATATCATAGATAAATTGTTCAGTTAGTCCGTATCGTTGTCCATCACCGTGAACTAGCATGCAGTCAACTTGTTGTGGTAGCATTTCACCACCAACTGTTATAAATCCGGAAACGACCCTTAAGTCCAAGAATTTTGGTATTGCAAAATTCTTATCAATACCTTGCTTTGTTACTTCTTCATAAGCTGAACCAAGCGTGGGCATATGAGGCATATCAAGCCCTTCTAATTTTCTCGATTCTTCTTGTATAAATAATTCTAGTAGTTCAGATGCTTTTCTAATCAATTTGCATATTCCATTGTCGATGGAGAGTCGTATAACGTTTGTCGTGAGCAATAGCTTTATCGTAGGGGAAACTATTGAGCTCCTCGTACTTGTTAGGCCAGTATCGCTGTCTGAAGATATTTTTTGGCATGTTCAAGTGTACTCCATATAAAACTATCATCAATATTAATCAAAGACCCTGACAACACAATTCCTGTTATAGCAGAGAATTCTCTTTCTCGGTCACCTGGCACGTGACCACCACCATGAATGAATGTATTTCTTACCTTCCGTAGTTCATCTAAACGCTTGTAGCTATCTTGTACTGAGCTGAGATTCAAGTTTGCATACGCTGTAAGATATTTGTGACGCGCATGAAGCTCACTCTTCCCTTTAATGTCCTTGCTTCCAAGGCTAAGATTTTTCTTTTTTCTTTGATATTCACATATTTTGTCCATCCAAAAGTCTATGAGACTATAAATATTCATGATCATGTCAGGTTTTATAAAGTGGGAAATGCTATGATAGGTTGCCTGAGAAAAATTGGCATCATAATCGTGTACTTCAATCGGAGCATCTTTATCATCTGCACGTGCCTCCTGCAGCATAATGAATAGCTTATGGAAATAACGATCCATCTGCTGACAATCCATATCAATTTGAGCAATCAGTTTCATTTGTTTCCATGCCTAACTATTTATTCATGGAACATTATAACTACTTTAGCTTCCTTTTCAAAGTTTACGGAATACTGTTCTGGAGTAATGCATGATACAAATAAGGAAAAGGTAGTTCTAGGCGTGCTTTTCTTGCCATCTTGGCTTCTTAGAAAGAGTATAGTAGAAAGTTTATAAAGTTATCATTATCACCTCGTATAATACAAATGTAGCATTTTAGCTACCATACAAATGAGAGTTTGTTGGGTGTAATACATCGGATGTCACCGAAGCGGTTATGCGTATAAATCATAACTAGCTTGAGGGTCAGTTAGATAGTTGCACTATAAGCTTGAGTGGTAACAAAATCAGTAAATGCAGTTTTATAAAGTTAAACATTTCTTTAGAAAATTGGCAAATGCTAGATTGTATTTTACGAGGTCAAGTTATGTGTGGCTGATGCTACAGTTTTCACACAGAGGTTGTCCTCTGTGCTAACGAGCTCTCTAAATTACTTTAAAGGCTCTCAAATGTATTCTATCGGATTAGATATCTCCAAGTCAAGCGTCAATGTGTATGTACCGCTGGGAAAGTTGGATTTAGAAATAGCAAATACAGACAAAGCATTCAAATCACTCTACTCCAAACTTAAAAAACTTTATAAAAAAGAGATAGAGAAGGTGGTGTTTGTCTTCGAATCCACTGGAAGCTACTCTGCTTTACTGTACCGTTTCTGTGCCCAAAAAGGCATTATGGCTTATATGCCAAACCCAAAACAAGCCAGAAACTTTGCCAAAGCTATTGCACAGAGAAACAAAAGTGACAAGATAGATGCAAGGGTGCTTTCAGAAGCCATTGTAGTTGCAAAAGAAAATGAGATAAAAGTACCGACCATAGATCCCTTGGTTGAAGAGATAAAAGAGTTTATGGTTTATTACAGACTTAAGGTCAAACAGCGCACACAGCTTTCAAATCATTTGGAATCGCTTAGTACCAAAGAAGGAAGTAAGACACTCTGTCGTACTATCAAAGCAGAGATAAAAGCACTAAAGAAAAGTGAAGACAAAATAATAGAACAAGTCTATGCCATCATAGAAAAAAGCAAAAACCTCAAAGAAAAATATAATGCCATTACCTCCATAGACGGTATAGGTAAAATAGGAGGTATTGTGATGCTTCATCTGTTTATCAAATATCCTCATGCCAACCAAAGACAAATTGTCTCCCTTGCAGGACTTGACCCAGTGATGAGAGAATCAGGTACTTCAATCAAAGGACAAACGCGTATCTCAAAAGCAGGCAACAGGCTCTATCGTGGGACACTCTTTATGGCTGCGATGGCTTCAACCAAGCACAATGAAAAAATGAAAGCATTTTATGAGCGACTTAAAGCCAATGGTAAACACACAACACAAGCACAAATTGCAGTGATAAGAAAACTTATTGTCGTGGCACACTCTTTATATAAAAGTGGCGAAGTGTATAATAAAAACCGCTACAAAATAAGCACAGGAGTACAGCTAAAAGCATAGAATACATTCTTTTGGTAAAAACTGGTAGAATTGTTATGTTTTTTTAGGGATTTTTAAGGTGGTAACTGACCCGTTGTCTTTCGTTGTCTTTCACCTGTCCCCTTTGACTAAGGTAACTATCTAGGAGCATATTCAGTTTTTTTTCTATACAGATCATCTAATACAAATTCGATAATCTTTTTGATCTCAGCAGGGCTTGGAAATTTAGGTAATGCATTCTTAATCAAAAGAGGTTCATGTTTATACCCATACACAATTTTAGCATCTATTGGCCCTAGATCTGAGTGCGCTAAAACTGTATCTCTTAAAGAGATGAGTGTTTCATGAAGTTCTTGCATTTTCTGACTAAATTCTGGGAGAGGCAAACTATAAGTGTTTTTACTCTTTCCATATGATTTTTTAAATGGCTTACAATATTCGATTATCGTCATCCTGTATGCCGCCGCCCATACCTGAGATCCTGGTTCTATTTCTTCTAGCTCACAAATGGTTATCCATGCTCTATTTAGGCAATTTATAGATTCTTCATAATGTATAAACCTATCTTCCATGAGTTATTACCTTATTGGCTACTATGTTTTGTTAGCTTTTAACACTTTCCATGTCTTTTAAGCTTTTACCTTTGTTACTCTTCCATTCCATCAAACCATTTGCGCTTCTTCCCATAACAATTGCAGCTGCAGCAGATGGACTGTTAAATAAATAATCTTTAGAAAAAATTAATTTTCCATTTTTTTCAATAATAGTTCCATTATCAATTAACTCTTGTCTCGAATTTTTCCAACCATCAGGATAAGAATCAACTGTCGATGAAGCTATCTCAGAATCTTTGAGGACAACAAATCCATCGGATGTTTGTTGCCCTTGTGCATTTGCACCTCTCGCAGATTTAATAAAAAAGTTTGAACTAACTTTTTTATCATTGGTTTGTTCTTGAATTAATTCTTCAAAAGCTTTAAACCCTAAGACATTTACGAGCATTTTAATATTTTCAATAAATTCTTCCATTTCTGCTTGGTCAGATTCAGAGATTGAAGGTTGAGTCGGTGTATTACTATTTTTTACTTCATAGCGATTAACCTTAACAGCTATTTGGTGTAGTCTATTTTCTAAATATTTTATGTGCGCTTTATTTAGGTTATCATCTTTACTGATAAGAACAACAGCTTCATTCCAATAATCTTTTTCATTAAGATGTTGAGAAAGCCTTTTTATTATATTTTCTGCTTCTCCAATATATATGACATCTTTTTCAGAAGTCATATCGGATTTTCCAAACAAAAAATATACACCCGTGCTTGATAGTTCCTCTCTCCTAGAGCTATCTTTAATCATATTTCTTGGTAATTTGTATGCCTTACCTGTCCAATTTGAAAGCTCACATGTCATTCTTCCATTTGGAATTCCATCTAATAAAAATAATTTGATTGTTTTAGCGAATACTTTTCCTGTCATAATACTCCAATTTTATGTAAGCTAATGGGGGCGCGGGTGAGCAACGCCCTTTGGGAAATTTTAATTTCACAGAGGGTACTTGCTTTTCCCGCTTGTTGTCTGGCGTGATGTGCCGGACGACTAGCGGGTTTTCAACTCGTGTCTCCGCTGTCTCGTTAAGTAAAGCGTCTGAGACAACTATCTATTCAAGGAACATTATAACTACTTTAGCTTCCTTTTCAAAGTTTATGGAATACTGTTTTGGAGTAATGCATGATACAAATGAGGAAAAGGAAAGATAGAGAAGGGGCAGGCCCTTTGGATATGTTTTGGTTATGCAAACTGCTCTTTGAGTATGTCTTTTACCTGTATCATATCTTTGTCGCCGCGTCCTGAAAGATTGACAAGGATGGTTTTCCCTTTGATCTCTTCCGGCTTCATCTTCTTGAGGTATGCGATGGCATGGGAACTTTCAAGTGCAGGAATGATCCCCTCTTTCTGACTTAGCCATACAAATCCTTCAAGTGCTTCATCATCGGTAATGTGGCTGTAGCTGACGATCCCTGCATCTTTCAAGAATGCATGTTCAGGTCCAATACCTGGGTAGTCAAGACCTGCCGAGATGGAGTGGGCTTCGAGTATCTGTCCGTCCTCATCCTGAAGAAGGTAGCTGAGCTGTCCGTGCAGTACACCCGGGCTTCCTTTTTCCAGAGAACATCCGTGTTTGCAGTCAAGTCCCTCTCCTCCGGCTTCAATACCGATGCACTCGACCTCTTTGTCCTCAAGAAAATGGTTGAAGATGCCAAGGGCATTGGAGCCGCCGCCGATACAGGCGATGACCTTGTCGGGCAGGCATCCGGCAGCTTCCTGTATCTGCTCTCTGGCTTCCCAGCCAATGACTGACTGAATGTCACGTACCATCATCGGGTAGGGGTGTGGTCCTGCAACAGTACCGATAAGGTAGTAGGTGTCACGTGCATGGGTCACCCAGTGGCGTATGGCATCGTTCATTGCATCTTTAAGGGTTTTTGACCCGCTTTCTACCGCATGTACTTTTGCGCCAAGGAGTTTCATCCGGAACACATTGAGCTCCTGACGTGCTACATCTTTGGCTCCCATGAAGACTTCACACTCAAGTCCGAAAAGTGCTGCTACGGTCGCTGTAGCGACTCCGTGCTGTCCTGCACCGGTCTCGGCAATGATCTTCTTTTTACCCAAACGTTTGGCAAGTACGGCCTGGGCAATACAGTGGTTGATCTTATGCGCACCTGTGTGGTTTAGATCTTCCCGCTTGAGATAGACCTTTGCATCGAGTTCCCGGGAAAGATTTTCGGCATAGTAGAGTGCTGAGGGGCGTCCTACATAATGTTTGAAGTAGTAGTCCACCTCTGTCCAGAACGCTTTGTCAAAACGTACTGCCTCATAGTCTTTACGCAGCTGTTCCAGTGCGGGCATCAGTGTTTCCGGAACGAAACGGCCGCCAAACTTGCCGAAGTGTCCGTTCTCATCCGGATCGAACGGACTTGGTTTGGGAATGTAGATTGCTTTATGTAGATCCATACTTTTCTCTTCTGTAAAAATGATATAGATTATATCGTATAGGAGGTTATAGAGTTATGATGAATCTATCATGAAAAGGGCAACATACGCTATAATGAAAGAGATATCCGGCAAATAGAAAGGAGAGGTATGAAAGTGATCGCGCATCGGGGCTTCAGTGCACTCTATCCTGAAAACACGCTTTTGGCCTTTCAAAAAGCACTGGAGGCCGGAGCAGATGGCATAGAGACTGACCTGAGACTGACGCTGGACAGTCAGGTCATACTCTTTCATGATGATGATCTTGATCGTATGACAGGCAGAAAAGGAAGACCCGAATCTTTTACCCTTGAAACATTGCAAAAATTAGAGTTGCCGGAAGGGGAACATATTCCTACACTTGAAGCACTTTTTGCGCTTGTGGATGGAGTGGCAACACTGGTTTTGGAGATCAAGTATATCCCATCGACATACAGGAAGCTCTGTAAGATCATTGCCCAAAAGGCAGCAGACCGGCTTGACTGGGTAGAGGTTTCCTCTTTTGAAGACAAGGTATTGGAGTATATGCACCGGCTTAATCCTTCGCTCAGGCTTCACAAGATCATCAATGAGGTTTTCACTCTGGGATCTGTAGCCGACAAGAGACTCTATGATCACATTCACTATCTGGATATAGATGTGTCACTGAGAGGGCAGGTTATGAAAATGGGGCTTCTTGAAAAGTATAAAGTGATATTCTGGACGGCGGACAAAGAGGAGTTGACAAAGGAGATCGCTGCAGGACTTTACGGTGTTATGCTGAACGATATGAGAAGTATTTCTGTATGATTCAGATGATCTCAGTTTGCAGAGCCGGCCGGAGAGGAGGAGTTGAAAACCTCTTCATCTTTTGAAGGATATAGGGGCTGTTTGGCTGTACTTGGTTCAGATACGGTATTAATCTATCTGAAGTACGGAGTATACCGGTATATCGAAACAGCCACGTCCGTTAAGGAAAGTCAACTCCATAATAAAACAGGCTTCGACACACTTGGCACCGACTTTATCGATAAGGCTGGCTGCTGCTTTTGCTGTACCTCCGGTTGCCATAAGATCATCGATAAGCAGTACTTTTGAAGGTTCTTCCCTGCTGCAGCTTCCATTCTCTCCAAAGGCATCAATATGTATCTCAACTTCATCAAAACCATACTCCAAAGAGTATTTCTCTGCTACTGTAGTATAGGGGAGTTTCCCTTTTTTACGTACGGGAACAAACCCGATGTTGAGTCTGTCTGCCAGTACGGCACCGAAGATGAAACCTCTCGCATCGATACCGGCAATATAGTCCAGTTCATAGTTTTTGTATCGTGCTTCAAGGTGGTTCATCAATGTATCAAATGCTTTTGGGTTGGAGAGCAGGGTGGTGATGTCTTTGAAAATGATACCGGGTTGGGGAAAATCCGGTATATCACGAATACTGTTTAGAATAACGGCTTTATCTTCAGGGGTGAGTGTCATAGTATTTCCTTGCGTAGTCTTTTTCTGTTTTGGCTGAATTTATTGTAGCATAGGTTGATTGAAGGATTTGTGCTTGACTGAGAGAATTGAAGAGGGGCAGGTTCGCCGGTTTGGCTATTCGAACCTTTAAATATCCATAGAATATTCCCGTTCTTCTCTCAAACTTTCGGGTTACTTGATAGGGGAGGAATAATTTAGAAAGAATATCCTATCCCAAAATAGGCAATGCTTGAATTCATTTTAAAATTTGCCTGGCTGAATGTTGTATTGGTACCAGTAATATCTATATTGACATCATCAAAGTCCCATGAAGTATATCTGTACCCCAATGTTGCATAGAGTCTTGGACTGACCGTGATCCATCCGAGATCATGCTCAGAAGAAAGCAGGTGAACCCTGATACCTACATCATATTCCTGAAATATACCGTTTGCAGTCAGATCAGACTCGGCATAGTCATTTTTAAATGTACCTCTCTGATAGGCATAAGTTGCCGATCCGTAAACTGAGAAGAACTTATTCAGGCTCTTTCTGGCAGTGAAACTCGGACCGATCTTGTAAGTATAGATCTTTGTTTTGCTCTTTGCCATAAGATCCATACTGTCATCACTTAAAGTATCGTTATTGTTCTCATCTTTTTTGCTCTCTATCCAGGGAATTGAGATACCCAGCATTACACCGGCTCCGAAATAGTCATTTTCACTTTTATGTGCAAGGTCCTTGCCTAAAACGAGATTCAGGTCCATTCCCTGCAGTCTGTAGTCTATTGACGGTACAGTCAATGAGACCGGATTGTTCAAAAAAGTGTCAGGATAGCTATTGATAGTACTTTGGGCCTGTATCATCTGATCTGAATCGTACCAGGTAAAGTTATATTTGTAAAACCAGGATGATGAACCAAAGTTTTTATGTTCTTCTACCATAGAGTAAGTAGTTACATCCGTGTTTATACTCTCACTCAAGCCTATAAAGCCGCCTTTTATCTCAAATGTACCCTTGCCTGTCTGTATCTCTCCGGCATACAGTGAACCGGCAAGTAAACCAGCCAAACTGATTTTAAAAATTTTATTTTTCATATGTTTCCTTGTTTTTGTATAATGGAGGGGGATATAGGTAAGCGGTTCCCTCTTTGAAAAATTCTGATTTCACAAAAGATGTTCGCTCTTCCCGTCGTTTCTGTAAGCGAAAGCAAACGGGAGAAGAACGGAAGTCAGTGGACTTGACACTCTTATGCTCGTTTATTCTTTTATTTGTAAGTTTGTTTTTAAAACTATCCCAGGTCTCCGCCGAATGCACAACCTTCGATCTTCGCAACACGTTCTGCATGGCGGCCGCCCTCGAATTCTGTGTTGGCAAAAGCTTCTATCATATCTGCAATGACTCCTTTGCCTACGACACGTTCTCCAAAACAGAGAATGTTCGCATCATTGTGCAGGCGTGTGAATTTTGCAGTGTAGTGGTCATGACAGAGTGCTGCACGGATACCCGGCACTTTGTTCGCAGAGATACTTATGCCTATACCTGTGCCGCAGATGAGGATGCCGAAGCTTCCTTTGTCTTCGAGTACAGCTTGGGCACATTTTTTGGCATAGTCAGGGTAGTCGACCCTGTCAGCACTGTCGGGGCCCAGGTCAATGATCTCATGTCCAAGATCGGTGACAACCTCCTTGACATAAGCTTTAATGGCATATCCTGCATGGTCAGTAGCAATGTAGAATTTCATAGATATCCTTTCATTAATTGAGTAAGAGTTTTGCGATCCAGCCTACCGGTGCAAACAGAAGGGCTGAGAGTGGAGTAAATAAGACTGCGATCAGAATAAACATACCGTAAGGATATATTTTATCATAAAAAGCGACAACACCTTTCATATTCCATCCTGCTGCAAGGTAGCGAACAGCCTGCGCACCGTCAAGTGGCGGGATAGGCCAGAGGTTGAATACTCCCAGCAGAATATTGATGATGAAAGTCTGATAGACAAAGAGCGCAATGAATGCTTCAGGCAGTGACTGCGGATGCAGAAGTAAAGGCAAAACGACAGCACAGAGGGCAGCCAGGACAAAGTTATAGGTGATCCCGGCAAGAGAGACGGCTACAGCTGCATTGGTTCCTCCGTTACGGATGACTGTCCCTATATTGATCGGTACAGGTTTTGCCCATCCGAAGATAAAAGGGGCGCCGCTGAAGTAGAGTACAGCAGGAACAAGAAGCGTACCTATAGGATCGACATGGATAAGAGGGTTGATGCTCAGACGTCCCTGTGATTTTGCAGTGTTGTCACCATATTTGTAGGCAACCCATCCGTGCATGATCTCATGTCCGACAATAGCAACGACCAGTGCAGCAATTGTTGCTGCAAGTTTGATGATATCTGCTTCACTCATTGGATAGGCTGTTCTGTCTGCATGGTCTCGATACGTCTTCCTACACGTCCCCATCGGACCGTATAGCGTTGTCTGTTCCAGAGTGTTTCACACTCTTTGGAGTCGATAGGCAGATCACCGCAGACGCGTTTGAGTCCGGCATGATCCCGTCCTCCGCCAAAACTGTCTCCCTTAAGGACTTTGTTATAGGAGCGATGTTCGATACTCATATAGATCAGCCATGGTTTTCCAACGATCAGCCTGTAGGGTACCGGTCCCCAGAAACGGCTGTCGTTAGAGTTGTCACGGTTGTCGCCGATCATGTAGAAGTTGTCCTCAGGTACCTTGGCATAGAGCGCGTTGATCATCTTGCTCCCTATTTCATAGAGCGGAGCATCAAGCTCTTCTACCATCAGAGGGATCATATCGATCTCTTTGTTGTACATATAGTAGTTGAGCAGAGCATCAAAGATGTTCATACCTTCGGGTACATACTGTATACCCGGATATTTATCCATATAAGGGTTCTCTACCCAGAGTTTTCCGCGTAATTTTCTGATCTTCTCTTTTGGATAGTGCTCTTTAATGTAGGCATCACCTTCATGAAAATGGATAAGGAGTTTTTTGTTCGCATAGATTATCTCATCACCGCCTACAGCTACACACCGCTTGACATAATGGATCTTTTCATTTTTCGGATACCTGAAAATAACTATATCTTCTCTTTTGGGACGGGGCCCTTCAATGAGGTGTCCGTTACCGTTGAAGTCAGGCAGAATAGGGATCTCCAGCCAGGGAAGATGAGGGGTTGGAATACCGTAAGAGAACTTCTTGGCAAAAAGAAAATCTCCAATAAGCTGTGTACGCTTCATCGAACCGCTCGGAATGACAAAAGACTGTGCTACAAAGAAGATGAGGAAAAGAACGATAATGATCGTTCCTGTCCATGAGCTTGAAAACCTATAGAGTCCTGAAAAAAACTTTTTCACTTATGCCCTTTGTTGTGCAGATTTGAGTGTATTGGCAAGAAGCATGGCAATGGTCATAGGGCCGACACCACCGGGTACAGGTGTAATGTAGGAGCATTTTGGTGCAACATTTTCAAAGTCTACATCACCTACGAGTGATCCGTCCTCGATACGATTGATACCGATATCGATCACGATAGCTCCCTCTTTGACCATATCTTCTTTAATAAGCCCGGGAACTCCCACACCTACTACGACAATATCTGCTTTGGAGGTATGTGCCTTGAGGTCTTTTGTGAAGATATGTGTCACGGTCACGGTCGCATTGGCATTAAGCAGCAGTGAAGCCATTGGTTTACCGACAATATTGCTTGCCCCGACAACACAGACATCTTTCCCTTCCAGGTCGATCTCATACTCTTCGAACATCTTCATCACCCCCAGCGGCGTACATGGTACGAAACTGTCAAGGTTGGTGACCAGACGGCCGACATTGTAAGCATGGAATCCGTCTACATCTTTTTTGGGGTCGATCACTTCAAGTATTTTGTCCGTATCAATGTGTGCAGGAAGAGGAAGTTGTACCAAAATACCGTCGATATGCGGGTTGCTGTTCATCATTTCGATGATCTCGATGATCTCGTCCTGGCTGATAGTATCGGGCATATTGTGTGTAATGGAGTAGAACCCCACATTCTCACAGGCTTTGGCTTTCATTTTGACATAGGCATGGCTTGCAGGATCATCTCCTACAAGAATGACTGCAAGTCCGGGGACGATGTTCTTTTCCTGTTTGAGTTTCTCAACTTCAGAAGCAACAGAGGTTTGAACTTTGTTGGCGAGTGCTTTACCATCGATCAATTGCATAAGTATAGCCTTGTTAGAGGGCAACTGCAGATTTGAGATGCCCTAATGTTTTTTAGGGTAGTATTATATCCAAATTAGTTTAGCATTGAAAAGGAATCGTATTGATATTAAAGCGTTTGCTTCTGACTTTACCCTTACTGTTATGTGCAGAGGAAGATTTTATCTCGCATTATGAATATGGAGAGATGCTCTACAACAATCCAAGAGGGGTGAGCTGTGCACAGTGTCACGGTGCAAAAGGAGAGGGAAAGATCATTGTAGAGTTTCGGGATATTCACGGGAAACAGACACTCAGAGGGTCGGATATCCGCCTCAAGAGTCTGGAGCAGATGCGCAACAGTGTTAACCGATACCATCCGGTAATGCCCCGTTATTACCTGACAGATGAAGAGGTGAAAGCGATCTATGACTATCTACAGGTAAAGAATGCTGACTATATCCAGGCACACATCGCTTTCAGAAAAGATAAGAGCCATTCATAACAGTTTGCTATATATTGTATATTATTCTTAAAGTTAAAAATGAATATGGTATTGCTTCGGAAAGAGACTTAAAAGATAAAAGTGTTTTTTAAAAGATATGATAAAGAGTTGAAGATAGTGTATTGAAGTAATTAGGTGATAGAAGAAGATCCCCGACCTGAGTCGGGAATAGGATTAAACTGCTGTTACGTTCTCAGCCTGTGGTCCTTTTTGGCCTTCACCAACTTCGAATGTTACTGCTTGACCTTCTGCAAGTGTTACACGTCCGCCTTCAGGGTTGTTGACCTGACGAAAATGGACAAATACATCGCTCCCGCCGTTCTCTTGTTGGATAAAGCCGTAACCTTTTTCATCATTGAACCATTTTACTGTTCCGTTTACTAATTCTGCCATTGTTATACCTTTGGTAATTTAAATTTGTGAAAACATTTAAATAGAGAGTCTTTCGGGGTCTTGCAGGGTTTTTACACACACATAACACTCAAAAGATGAACTCGATCCTCATCTTTCATCATCACTATTGTAGCTGCTTTTCTTAGGTTCTGGCTTATATTGGATCATTTTATAGAAAATTTGTCTATTTTGTATAAATTTATTTTATGGCAGCATCCAGAAATAGACGGTCTCCTCATCCCCTGCGGAGATAATTGCCTTTTCAGTAATAAAGAGGATCTTGTTGGGTGTTGCCTGATGTCCTACGAGTTTGTCTCCTTTCATACCTGTTGCAGGATTGAAAAGCTGCAGATGATGTTCTGTTCCGCTGGAGTAGAGTGCTTTTTCGCCGGATGGACTGAGAGCAACGGAGTAGACAAGAAAATCACTTTTGATGTGGTAGGCTCTCTCTTTGCCGATGTATACTCCTACACGCCGGTCCTGGCCGGCAGTAATGATGATATTGCCTCTATAAGCGACACGGTAGATATTGTCCACATGCTGTGAATCAAACTCCTGCACTACTTTGGAGGAGTTGATCTCAATAAGTTGTACTCTGCCGCTCTCATCGGAAATAGCCATCTTTTCTCTTTTCTTGTTCAGAGCCATTCCTCCCATGGTACTCTCTGAGATATGTCTTTCATAGAGACTGAAACTCTCTGCCGTGTCATAACGCATGATATCTGATCCGAAAGTACCCAGAACGATCTTTCCCTCTTTGTCAAAAAAAGCGCATTTGGGCATTTTATGCTTCTTTGCATCAATCACTTTGGTAAGTGTACCGTTCTGTTCCACCCAGACATGTCTGTATGCATTGGCTGCACTCGTGACCATGAGTGTCTTGCCTCCAAAGCGGTCAATGGAGTGGATACGTGTCTGGGTAATGAGATCATCACTTCTTACTATAGGGTCAAAGTGTATCTGTTTTGTGATCTTTTGTGTGGTAAGATCGATAACATCGACCACACCGCTGTCAGTTGCAACATAAAGGTACCCCTTGTCTTCAACGATGTCACTGACAATTCCTGATGCTTTGAGAGTTGCTATGGGTGTGAGTTCCCGGGAATGAATGAGTAGCGTTGCAAGAAGAGTGATCAGAAGATATTTCAATTAATACCCCGTCATCAGTCTGGGAAGAGGTACTACCAGCGGATAGAAGTGTACCTTCATATCATCCCATTGTGTCAAGAGTGCATGATCTGCCTGATACAGTGTTAGCACATCTTGATAGTGGGCTGACGGTGCAGTATGGTCAAGCTGTTTCAAAATTCTGTTGAATTGGAGAGTGCTCATGCCGTAAAGCAGTTTGAGCTGCTGTGAGTTGTCCTGTTGGGCGATAAGGTTGAGTACTTGACCGTTAGGTAAAACAACATGATAGGCATGTATGTGAGATTTTATCAAGAGCGGTATCTTTTTACGCGTTTGAAAAATAACCTCTATGATTCGTGTCAGTGTCGGTTCGAATTCATAGGAGAGATCGGTTTTTGCATTTTCATAAACGACCAGATTTCCCTCTTGAAGCCGTAAAATATTTTGTTGAAGGAAAAGAGAGGAGAAATTGGTTCTTTTCTGTGTAACGAATGCAGCATCCAGTTCTACCGGTATCTTTTCTGCCTGCAGATAGAATCTCCCGTTTTGGTAACCCATATCAGAGTAGGTTCCGCATGCCGTTAAAAAAAACAGCATAGATATCGCTATGATAGAACGGATAGATTCGGACATTAAACGATTTCCGTTAATTTTAAAAAGATCTCATTGATCTCCTTTCCTGCTTTCTGTGCCAACTTTTCTGCTTCGCTCTTTGACTTGGCATAGAGGTGGGAGAAAGCTTTTTCCTGTTCTTCCCATGCATCTTCGGCATCGAGCTTTGCCAGATGTACTTTCAGTGCGGCAATATCCAGCTTTTGTTCACTTTTATGCACAATGTTTGTAAAGAATGTATCGATATCATCTTTAAGTGCATCCATTCTGTCTCTGGCTTCCATCACAAGAAGATGTGTTTTAAGCTCTGCTTCATCTTCAGCCTTTTCATAGGCATTTTCGAGTTTAGTACCGGTCTTTTGCAGATATTTTTTGAGATCCTTCCAATACTCTTTTGCCTCATCGCTGAGATCCTCACCTGCATCTTCGATCTTCTCTTCCATCTTTTCAAGTGTGACTTTTGATGTTTCTATGAACTCTTTAAACTCTTTTTTCATCTTAAAGCTCCTCAACGCTTTTTTACTATTATAGCACTTTTCTATCCCAAGTTTACGGGTTTTTTAGCAAGCGTTCCAGGGACTCTTTGCGCTTTTCTATGCCAAGCATAGGCCTTCGGGTGAGATCCGGGTAGGCCCCATCAATACCTTTTCCGTCTTCTCCATGGCATCCTGCACAGTTGCTTGTATAGAACATGGCAGCATTTTTAGGATAGGGAGTATCACATTTTTCGCCTGCCAAAGAGAGTACATAACAGGCGATCCCGGGTGCATCCTGTGGTGAAGCAAACCCCTTTTCCATGATCTCTTCAGGTTTGAAATGAAGTATGCTGGAGCCGTGATTTATCACATCAGTAATATACTCTCTTGTATACGCTGTGGTTGTGATACGCTGCAGTTCTTCCTTGATATGCGGAAGTTTGTACTTGAGTGTATCTTCTTTGTATATTCCTGAAGTCTGTTTGGGTTCTTTTTTATCAGGTCGATGAGAAAATGCATTGTAAAGTCCGTACAGAAGAACAGTAAGAACAGCCATATAGGGAATAATATGTTTCATTTCAAAGTGATCCTGGATCTATTGATAAATAATGGAGAGTGTATCGCAGTAAAAGTAAAAAAGAGATGTGAACTCCCGGAAGAAGGTTCGAGCGTTCACATTAAGAGGCAGGAAAGGGGATTATTAATCACCTTCCTCTGCAGCTTTAAGCATTGCGTACATACCGCTGCGTACCTCATTGGCAAGTTGAAGCATCTCTTTTGGAAGCGTATGCCCTCCATTGATCATCAATTCAAGAGACATGGTGTAAACATATACATCGCCGGTTTTCGGATCTTCAACAATACCGATACGGCATGGCATAAAACCGATAAAGTATGGAGAGTAGGCAACAAACTTCTCGCCGATCGTTTTGGAACAGTATGCCCGTATCTGAATGTGAGGTTTGCGGTTCATGATCTTGTTGTCCACAACTGCCAGTCCGTATTCTTCAGCTACTTCATCCATGAGTTCGATCGCATTTGCGATCGCCTCTTCTTTTGTCATTCCTTCGGGAATGTTCATTTTTGCACGTCTGATCATCCCTTTTGCAGGATCTCCGGTCTCGAGAACCACATCGAACATTTTCATGTATTCGGGAAGTGCCTGAGAGTCAAGTTTTGCAACCTGGCCGATACGTGTACCTAGATCGAATTTAACGAAAGCAAATGCCAGCCCGAAAACAACGATCGCTCCTATGAGGGTTAAAAGTCCTTTGAAGAGTTTCATAATTTATCCTTTGTTGTAGTCTATTTCAATTCTTCTTACAGCAGTAAAAACAATTGATTAAAAGAGAATAAGATTATAAGAAAATTTTTTTAAAGTGAAGATTATTTTTTATGAAAAGTAAGTTTTTTTTATAAAAATAATTTATAGTTATTTTTGTGATACGGTTGGCTAATGAAGAGCATAGAGTATTGCTTTTACGCCTCAAGCTCTTTTAACCAGACATTCATCTCTGCATCACTTGGCATTTTCCAGTCTGCCCTGGGACTTAAAGAGATCGTTCCGACTTTCGGTCCGTCCGGCATACAGCTTCGCTTGAACTGTTGGGTAAAGAAACGCTTTAAAAAGAGTTTCAACCATTTGGTGACAGTCACTTTATCGTATTTGTCTCCAAATGCCAAAAGGGCAAGGTATTGTATCTTCCGGGGTTTGGCTCCATACTTGATGAAGTGGTATAAAAAGAAGTCATGCAGTTCATACGGACCGACGATCTCCTCTGTCTCCTGTGTTATCTTGTCGTGATTGTGCGGAAGCAGTTCCGGGCTGATGGGAGTAGCCAGTATATCATCGATAACAGATGCGATCTTCTCATTGCTTTTAAAGTACTCGATCACGTACTTGATAAGTGTTTTTGGGATGCCGGAATTAAGTGCATACATACTCATATGATCGCCGTTATAGGTACTCCATCCAAGTGCTATTTCGCTTAGATCACCCGTACCGATGACAAGTCCCCCCTCTTTGTTTGCCATATTCATCAATATAGATGTTCTTGCCCGTGCCTGTACATTTTCGTAAGTCACGCTGTGTTCATCTTTGTCATGTCCGATCGCCTCAAACTCTTTCAGTGAGATATCAGTGATGTCCACCTCTTTGAGTGTCGTTCCCAGAGCCTTGCAAAGTGTTACGGCATTTTTCTTCGTTCTGCTGGTTGTACCAAAGCCGGGCATGGTGACGGCGATGATATTCCTGCTATCCCATCCCATGATCTCAAAAGCCCTCCATGTAGAGAGCAGGGCAAGAGTAGAGTCAAGACCGCCGCTGATACCGATCACTGCTTTTTGTATATTCGTATGCTGCATTCGTTTGATAAGCCCGTATGCCTGGATATGAACGATCTCATCACAACGCTGCTGTTTGTCAGTGTAGACGGAAGGGACGAAAGGTGCGGGAGTGATCTCTCTTTGTATCTCTGATATTTTCGGAAGATTTTCTATTTTGACGGTGCGTGTCTTTTTGCGCCTGCCGTCACTGTAGCTTGATTCATTTATCCGCAGCCATCTCAGTTTTTCCAGGTCAACATCAGCAGTAATAAGGTGGCTGTCCATTCTGAAACGCTGGTTTTGTACAAGGGTGGTTCCATACTCCGAGATGATGGCATGACCGCCGTAGACTGTATCGGTAGTAGATTCTCCTACGCCTGATGAAGTATATACATAGGCAGCCATACATCGGGCACTTTGCGTACGTACCAGCTCTTCACGGTATTCATGCTTGCCTATCAGTTCATTGCTCGCACTTAGGTTGAGGAGCAGGTTTGCTCCATTACTCGCCATGTGGTTGCTTGGAGGGGTAACTGCCCAGAGATCTTCACATATCTCCACACCAAAGGTCATGTCGGCACCATCGCTAAAGAGCAGGTCTACACCAAAGGGTACCTCTTTACCCAAAAGCTCTGTTGTTGTACGAACAATATCTCTTCCTGTAACAAACTGCCGTTTTTCATAGAACTCTTTTTTGTTTGGAAGATAGGACTTTGGGACTACACCCAGTATTTTTCCTCGCTGAAGTATAACAGCACAGTTATAAAGCCTGTCAGCTTCAAGAAGCGCAATACCAAGAACGATGATCGTATTGATCTTTTCAGTATGGTTCAATATATTTTCAAGTGCATCATTTTGTGCAGTCAAAAGTGTCTGGTTGAGGAAAAGGTCACTGGCAGTGTATCCGGTAAGTGTAAGTTCCGGAAATACAACGACACTGACCTCTTTTGTTTCGGACTCTTTGACAAGGGCAAGGATCTCTTCTGCATTTTTTGCGGGGTTTGCTACGGTGGTGGTATTGACTGCTGCGGCAACGCGGTAGTATCCGTACATTAAGTTTCCTTTGTGTGAGGGTAGCCCAAAGAGGGGTACCCCTACGGTCATTATGTATAATATTGTAGGGGCAATCCCTTGTGGTTGCCCCTTGGGGTGGATTATGCCTTTTGGGCGTGGATCTCTATGCTCTCAATATCATCATTCTGTTCTATCTTGTCAAGTACCATGAAGCTTTCGGTATCATCTTCTTCAATACCGCCAAATACAGTGTGAACACCATCAAGGTGAGGACACGGTACGAAACAGATGAAGAACTGGCTTCCTCCGGTATTTGGTCCTGCATGCGCCATAGAGAGTGAACCGCGTCTGTGAGGATGGCTGCTTGTGTCTGTTTCACAGTCTATCTGCCAGCCCGGTCCGCCTGTTCCAGCCATTGCAGGATTGCCCGTAGGTCCTGAGTGAGGGCATCCTCCCTGTGCCATAAAACCGGGGATCACTCTGTGGAATTTGAGGTTGTTGTAGAATCCCTCATTGGCAAGGTGTGCAAAGTTTGCTACAGTGTTCGGCGCATCTTCATGATAAAGCTTTACCCAGATGTCCCCTTTGTTCGTTTTGATCTTTGCGTAATTGTATGTCTCCATAATATCTTGTGAAATATCATATCTTTTTGTTTTGCTTCCAAACATGGTTGTTTAGTCCTTCTATATTAAAATTAGGCTATTATTATACCAATATTTATTTAGGGGTTACTACTATGGAACTGTGTGTCGCACTCGATCTGCCTTCAGCAGAAGAGAATCTGGCTCTGGCAGAGTCGCTGAAGGACTATAATATCTGGATGAAAGTAGGGTTTCGTGCATATATACGTGACGGAAAGCCATTTATAGAAGCACTTAAGTCGATCGGTCCGGACTTCAGAATATTTCTTGATCTCAAACTCTATGACATTCCAAACACGATGGCAGATGCGGCAGAAGAGATAGCCAAACTGGGGGTCGATATGTTCAATATTCATGCCTCTGCAGGTGCTGTGGCAATGAGAACGGTCATGGAGAGGCTCTCTGCCTATGAGAAGCGTCCACTGGTATTGGCAGTGACTGCCTTGACCTCGTTTGACGAAGAGAATTTCCGTCTGGTTTATGAGAAAGGTATCGATGAGAAAGCAGAGCAGTTTGCGAAAATGAGTTATGCCAACGGTCTTGACGGAGTTGTCTGTTCGACATTTGAGAGCAGAGCGATCAAAAATGCAACATCAGATGATTTTCTGACTCTCTGTCCGGGTATAAGACCTTTCGGTGAGGAGGCAGGTGATCAGCAGAGGGTGGCGACACTGGATCTGGCTGCAAAAGAGAGGGTCGATTTTCCTGTAGTGGGAAGACCTGTCTATAAAGATGAGGATCCCCGGGCAAAAGTAGAAAAAATATTGAATGTAATGGCTACTCTGTAGCCTCTGCTTTCTTGGCACTTTGTGGGTCTGCAAGCCTGGTAGCATTGTGCATACCTTTTAACATAAAATAGACACCGGCAGCAAATAGTGCCAAGACGATAAGTGGTGTGATTTTTTGGAACATTTGTCTTCCTGAGATATTTTTTAAAATCATACAATAAAATAACCGTTTTTAAGCTTTTGTTTAAGGCAAGTAGTTTATAATCCCATCCACAAAACTTCATTGGACAGTTGGGTGAGTTGGCTGAAACCACATCCCTGCTAAGGATGCGTACTCGTAAGGGTACCGAGGGTTCGAATCCCTCACTGTCCGCCATCTATTCAAAACCCCCTTAAATACGAGCTTTGAAGCACTTTTTAAAGACACAGTTACAACACTTTTTATAATATTTGTATTCATACACTATTCCAAATTTAAAGACCCTCTGAAACTTGCGATAGACTTTTTAACCCTTTAACTACAGAACTATGACAATTTGTCATCTTTTCTCCTTGTTCCTTTAAGTCAGGGTATACTTTGTGTTATATCAAAAGAGGGTTTTTATTTGTTTCTGCATATCGATATAGACAGTTTTTTTGCTTCTGCCGAGCGTGCTGTTGACCAAAGTCTGAAGGGTATTCCTATGGCGGTTGGGAGTCGAAGCAATCTGGAGATCTTCGATACCGAACGCATCAATATCAAATTGATGAACGATAACAGCGGGGCCTTTGTGGCACCGGTATTCTACAGTGACCGGCAGAAAAGTTTTGAGGAATACTTTGTTGATACGATCAATGGAGAGAGAAAGATCAGAGGTATCATTACTTCTGCAAGTTATGAAGCGCGTGAATGCGGAGTGAAGACAGCAATGCCCATTGCCAAGGCACTGCAGCTTTGTCCAAAGATGGTCGTCATTCCATCACATTACAAACTATACCATACACTTTCAAAAAGACTCTACCGTTTTATGCTTGCAAAGATCCCCAATGTAGAGCAGTACAGCATCGATGAATTCTTTGGTGATGTCAGGGGATGGGTAGAAGATGCAGAAGTGTATGATTTTGCCAAAACACTTCAGGAAGAGATCATGGAGAAGTTCCTGCTTCCGGTCTCTATAGGTATTTCACAAGCCAAGTGGATCGCCAAGCTTGCTACGGAATCAGCCAAGCCTTACGGTATTTATGAAGTAAAAGATATTGACAGCTACATAGAGAACATTCCTATTGAAGCATTTCCCGGTATCGGCAGGGGGTTTCAGAAACGCCTGCATGCACACTATATCTCTACACTTGGCGAGGTCAAACGGAATAAACCGCTGCTTTACAGTTGGAAAAAACCGGGGATACAGCTCTATAAACGTATTACGGGGACAGATGAAGAGGGAATAGATGTACGGTCTGAGCGAAAATCCATAGGAATAAGCCGTACATTTGATCCGATCTATGAGAGGGAGGAGATCAAACGGCGTATTATGATCATGGCAAGGCATATCGTCTATATGGTCATGGCAATCGAAGTCAACCCTACGACATATTATCTTAAGATCAGTTATGAGTACGGTGTAAAGGTTAAAAAGAGTGAGACTGTACACCGGGTTTTCAGCGAAACACTTTACAAGCAATTATTGGAGGAGATGTTTAGAACGATCTCACTGCCGGGAAAGGGTGCAGTAAAGCTTTCACTTAATGTTTCCAATTTTACGTCACAGCACCTTAAAACTCTTTCGCTTCTCGATCTTCATGAGGACCTGCATACCCATAAGCTGACAAAATATCTGCAGCATTTAAGAGAACGCTTCGGACTTGATATTATCAAAACAGGGAATGAATTATGATGCTTTATCCAAAAATCAAAGTGTTTTCTGTATAATATAAAGATGAAATATCTGTTAAAAGCACTAAGTACTTTACAAGGAAGCAACGGGACAGATAGAGAGATGGTGAGCAGGCTCTATCATCTGTCTCTGCGAAGTCTTATTGCATTGATCATATTCGCACTGGTCGTATCCTATTATCTCTATTCTGCACTGCAGCTCTCTATTCTTTTTTGGGGAACATGTATTGTGACGATCTCTCTGATCAGATTGGTGGCTGTTTACTATTTTAAAAAACACGAAGAGAGGTATTCGACAAGAGAGTGGTATAGACTTTTTTTTGTTTTCAATGTTATTACTGCATTGATCGTCTCTCTTCTTGGTACAGTCTATATATTGGATGTCAGCGACCTGGAGAGACTTTTTATCATCGCTTCGCTTGTTGGTCTTTCAGGTGCTGCAATGAGTTCGCTTTTCCCGGACATACGTATAACATTCTGGTATATCACGATTCTTCTGTTCCCTCTGATCATTTGTGTATTGAGCATAGGCGGAGAACAGTATATACTGATTGGGATCATGCTGGTACTTTACTACTTTGCACAACTGCTCATTGCATATAACTCCTACAAACAGAATGAGGATCTCTTCAGACATCAGCAGGAGATCATAAAAGCACAGGAACAGCTTTTTAAGAACCGTGAAACACTGGAGTACTTCTATACGCAGGCACCTATCGGTATTTTCTCCTACAATACCGATCTTAAGATAATTGAATGCAATGAAGCATTTTTGAAGCTGTTTCATTTGAAAAAAGACGAGATCATCGGTATGGATTTAAATCTATTGCCGGACCAAAGTCCACTGAAGATCATTAAAACAGCACTGAAAGATGGTGTACAGGACTATGTAGGACCTTATCTTTCGATGAAAGGGTTGGAGTACTGGATTGAAGCCAAGGCTTTTCCCATTCATGACCATGAGAAGAGAGTAATTGGCGGTGTAGTACTGATCGAGAATAAAACGAAAGAGCATCGTGCTGTTGAAAAATTGAAATATATGGCTGCCCATGATGCACTGACACAACTTTCAAACAGGCGCGGTTTCAGGCACTATATGGAAACATTGATCAAAGATGAAAAGCATAAAAGTCACTATTCACTCTTATTTTATCTTGATCTCAACCGTTTTAAATATATCAATGATTCTCTCGGGCATACTTTTGGAGACAAGCTTCTTAAAGAGGTTGCTTTGCGTCTGAAGTACATAGTACCGAATGAATGTAGTTTAACCCGTCTTGGCGGAGATGAGTTTGTTGTTGTCGTCCCTTTTGTTTCGGTTCATAGGGAGCCAGCGAGAGAAGAGGCGGAAGCATTTGCTTTGAAGATACACAATGCTTTTGAGGAAGCTTTTATAATAGAGGGCATCAGGTTTTATATAAATACCAGTATCGGGATTGTACTGATAGAACCTGGTTTCGACAATCTTGAAGAGATCGTGCGTCATGCGGATATTGCAATGTATGAAGCCAAAAAACATGGTAAGAACCATATTTCCTTTTATAATGACAAACTGGATGAAGAGCGCAAACAGACTTTTACGCTGCAGCAGGATCTTATCTATGCGCTTGAGCATGAGGGATTTGAACTCTATTTACAGCCTATTGTAAATATCGAGGATGATTCTGTGAATGCAGCCGAAGCATTAATACGATGGCACCACCCCAAACAGGGACTGTTGCTGCCGGCAGACTTCATTCCTCTGGCGATAGAACTCGGAGTGATCACAGAGATCGGATGGTGGGTACTCAGGAAGGTGTGTCAGACTATTTCTCTTTGGAAAAAAGAGGGGATTTGGAAACTGGACTATATATCTATCAATATTAATGCAAAACAGCTGATTAAAGAAGACTTTACCGAACGCTTTTTCGCTCAGCTGAATGCTTATGATATCGATACAAAAGATATAAAGATTGAGATAACCGAAACATCATTGATCAATAACTTCGAATTGACACAACAGGTGATCCATGAACTGCAACAGCGTGGTATCAAATGTATTATTGATGACTTTGGAACAGGGTACTCTTCGCTTTCGTATCTAAAGAAACTCTCTTTCTCTGTTTTGAAGATCGACAGGGAGTTTATTTTTGATCTGGAAAATAATATTGCAAATGAGACTCTGATACGGATGATCGTTGCGATCGCAAAACAGTTCAATTACAAAATTGTCGTAGAGGGAATAGAGAAACTTGAACAGAAAGAGATTATCAAAAATATCGATGCACATGTGAGTTACCAGGGCTTTCTGGTCAGTAAACCGTTACCTATCAATGACTTTGAAGAAAAATTTATTGAAAAAGAAAAGGCACTCTCTCATTCCCGCGTTGTACAAGAGAGTGTATAGCTTATAAAAAGTTGGTGCATAAGAAGGTGAGGATATCTATTCCCGTACACAGCACGGGAAAGAGACCGGGAGAGAGTCTATGCAACTCGTCTCTGTCTATGCAGATTAAAAGACGATCTGTCCATCCTGCTGCATTCTCTGAATGATCCCTTTTGCTTTTTGATGACCCTGATAGGCAGCTTTTCTACACCATTCGATAGCTTTCTCTTTATTCTCTTCGCATCCCAGTCCCATATCATAGAGTGCTCCAAGATTGAATTGTGCAGAAGCATTGCCTGCAATGGCAGCTTTTTTAAAGAGTATATAGGCTTTGTGATAATCCTGAACGACACCGCGACCCTCTTTATACATTGCGGCCAGGTTGTTGTAGGCTTCTATGTTACCGCGTTTGGCTGCTTCTTCATACCAGAATGCCGCTTCTGAGAAGTTCTGTTCACATCCGTCACCGTTTTCGAGCATGAGTGCTGTTTCAAACTGTGCGACCGGTACTTCTCGGGTTGCGGCTTCCAGATAGTTCTTGAATGCTTTTTTCTCATCTTTCTCTACACCGAAACCTCTGAAGTAGAGAAATCCAAGATAGTAGAAACTGGTCGGTTCTTTCTGTTCAGCCAAAGCGGAGTAGAGTACGAAAGCTTTTTCATACTCTTTGGCTAACAGTGTATCGTAAGCCTCTTTTATCTGTGTTTGCATATGTTTATCCTTTTTTGGTGGATAGATCCACCCTACATAGTTTAAGCGATGGAGAGGAGGGGGTACCCACCATGTGGCAGAGTATATTTATACACTAAATCCCGCAAGCTCAGCCTCGATCTTCTCAAGCTTTGCCTCTGCCTCTTCAAGCTGTTGACGGTTCTGTGTGATAACCTGTTCCGGTGCATTGGCAACAAACTTCTCATTGCCCAGCATACCGTTCAATTTTCCGATCTCTTTTTCAAGTTTCTCTTTCTGTTTTGTCAGTTTGGCGATAATAGCACTCATATCGATGTCATCGGTAGAGATCATTGTTTCAAGGGAGTCGGAGACATCAGTGACACAGTTCGTCAGTTTTTCTGTAACAAATTCGATCTCTTCGACTTTTCCAAGTTTCTCAATAAACGGCTTTAGCAGAACAGTGTCTGCTTCTTTGTTGAATTTTATCGCCGCTTTCTCGATCTTCTGGTTCCCTTTTTCTATGAGTGTCTTGCAGCGTCTGACTGAGACGATCGCTTCGATAGCAAGGTTGAATTGTGCTGTGATCTCTGCATCGATCTGTCTCTCTTTTGGATAAGACATTACCATGATGGAAGTATTCTCTTCAAGTAGAGTTCCGGAGAGTCTCTGGTAGAGGTTTTCTGTAATGAACGGCATAAACGGGTGTAACAGCTTCAGTGACTCTTTAAAGATGCTTCCCAGCTCACTGACACTCTCTTTGGAGGCTTTGCTCAGTTCGATCCCCCAGTCACAGAACTCTCCCCACATGAAGCGGTAGAGTGTCGTAGCTGCATCGTTGAATCGATACTGATCGATGTAGTCTCTGGTCTCTTTGACCGCCAGGTTGAAGCGCGAAAGCATGTATCGTCCAAGCGGTGTTTGGATCTTCTCCTGCTCCAGATCCTCAAAAGTATTCTGATTGAGTTGCAGGTAGTTAGCTGCATTGAAAAGCTTGTTGGTAAAATTACGGCTTTGCTCCAGTTTCTCTTCGCTCAGTTTGATGTCACGTCCCTGAACGGCAAGAACAGCAAGTGTGAATCTGAGTGTATCGGCAGAGTACTTCTCGATCATGACCAGAGGATCAATGACATTTCCTTTGGACTTGCTCATCTTCTCACCTTTCTCATCTTTGACAAGAGCATGCAGATAGATATCTTTAAACGGCAGTTTTCCGGTGATATTCTCTCCCATCATCAGCATTCTGGCAACCCAGAAGAAGAGGATGTCAAAACCGGTAATGAGAAGCTGGTTAGGGTAGAATGCTTTCATGTCCTCTTCAAACCACTTTTCTCCTTTAAAGGCATCACCGTTCCCCCATCCAAGAGTAGAAAAGGGCCAGAGTCCGGAAGAGAACCAGGTATCGAGTACATCCTCATCCTGATGAATGTGTGCTGATCCACACTTTTCACACTTGGTCGGTGTTTCTTTTTCAAAAGCAAACTCTGCTCCACAGTCGTCACAGTACATGACCGGTATCTGGTGCCCCCACCAGAGCTGACGTGAGATACACCAGTCACGGAGATCATTCATCCAGGCATTGTAGGAGTTGATCCAGTGTGCGGGAAAGAATTCTGCTTCACCGTTATTGACCTTTTCTATGGAAGCTTTGGCGAACTCTTTTTTAACGAACCACTGCTTGGAAATATACGGTTCTACAATGTTCTTACATCTGTAGCAATGTCCTACCTGGTGAGCATGTTCTTCCACTTTTTCGACATAGCCTTCTGCTTCAAGCTTCGCCATGATAGGTTCTCTCGCTTCAAGGCGCTCCATTCCCCGGAACTCTCCACACTCTTCATTGAGGATACCCTGTTCGTCAAATATGGTAATGAATTCCAGATTGTGGCGTTTACCTACCTCGTAGTCGTTGGGATCGTGTGCAGGGGTTACTTTAACAAAACCGGTACCGAACTCCATGTCAACATGCTCATCGGCAATGATCTTTACTTCACGTCCAATAAGCGGAAGTGTAACGGTCTTTCCAATAAGGTGTTTGTGACGTTCATCATCCGGATGGACCATTACAGCGGTATCTCCAAAGTAGGTCTCCGGACGGGTAGTTGCAACGACTATGACACCTGAACCGTCGGTAAGGGGGTATCTGAGATGGTAAAGGTGACCCAAATGATCTTCATGCTCTACTTCGATGTCAGAAAGTGCTCCATCATGAGTACACCAGTTGATCATGTAGTTCCCGCGGACGATATATCCATTGTCATACATCTGCTTGAAAGCTTTTTTGACTGCATTGGCCAGGCCCTCGTCCATTGTGAAACGCTCACGGCTCCACGCCGGGGAAACCCCCAGTTTTCGAAGCTGCTTGGTAATAGCATTGCCTGAGCTGTCTTTTTGCTTCCAGGCACGTTCAAGGAATGCCTCTCGTCCGATCTCTTCTTTGGTGGTTCCTTCTGACAAAAGCTGTTTCTCTACAACATTCTGTGTCGCAATGCCGGCATGGTCCGTTCCGGGCTGCCAAAGTGTTTTATAGCCGTCCATACGTTTGTAACGTACGATGATATCCTGCAGTGTAAAGGTCAGTCCATGCCCGATATGAAGATGTCCGGTCACATTCGGCGGGGGCATCATGATAGAGAAGGTCTTCTCTTCCTCCTGTATCTCTTTATTGCCTTCTACTTCAAAATAACCTCGTTCTTCCCAAAGTTTGTAGTAGTTCTCTTCTATCTCTTTTGGGTTATATACATTTTTTTTTGTTTCGCTCATTAACGATCCTTCTTGACGCTCAACGCTTAGCGCTCAACACATAATATTGCCGCGATTATACCCAAATGGTGCTTTTTCTTTTATGGCACTTGGCTGCAGCTTTGTTTTGAAAGGTATAGATTTAATATATTATAACAGATACATTGTTTTGAGCAAGGCAGATGAATTCTCTTATAAGAGTTGACAATTTCAAAAGATTGAAATAGAATAGAGATAAGGGCACCTCTAATAACCCCATATGCTCATAACATTGCCGGCTTTGTTCTAGGCAAGGCACACTTTACAGACCTAGCCGTAGCTAAGTCGAAAAAGTGTAACGCCGCATAGGGCAAAGCCGGCATTGCCCAAAGGGTGGGCTTTGCAGACGCGATCTTTCACAAGATGCTTCCATCGTCTTAGCTTTGGCTAGGACTTGAAAGCCTCTTGCAAAATCTCACATCTGCAAAACCCATTATGGGCGTATGGGGTTATTAGAGGTGCCCATAAATAAAAAAAGGAATCAAATGATGAAAGAAAAAATAGAAAAAATTATAGAAAAGATTGAAGAGGCTGAGCATATTGCACCGGAAAATAAGCCTCTTATCATTGAAAAGATCAAAGAGTGGAAGGAAGAGGATAATGCTGTCAGTGAAGTGATTTTGAAACTTGAGAACTGGTGGCTGGAAGTAGAGCCGATCTTTGCGGAGATGGGGCTTGTCTAAAGAAAAAGCAGTCTGCAATACCCAGTATACCTATGAAAAACGCTGGGTGCCGACAACGAAGAGCGAGGTGCTCAGGATTATCATGAAGGAGATGCCTGAAACGGATGCAGAGGGGACGTTCGTATATATCTTTTCTGAGATAAAAAAAGGCAAAACTGTTACTTTGGGGGAGTGCCGTTTTAAAGCACTGTAAGATTTATAGAAGAAGAAATGTACTTCCGTCATCTGCGAACTTCACTTTCCCCTTGTAACTTTTACGTATTTCAGAGATCGTCTCCAGTTCCTTGTCCAGCGTTCTTGACATTCTGTGTGAAAGTATGACTGTTCCGGGCTGTGCTTTCTGTGCGATCTCTCCAATAGTTTGAGGTGTCATGTGAAGCAAAGCGGCTGTACCGGTCGCAGTTTGCGGAACGGCATTGTGCATGATGAGGATATCGGTACCTTTGGCCAGTTTTTCAAGTGTATGGAACTCTCCATTCATGTCACCTGAAAATGTAAGGCTTTTATTACCGATGTTTACACGGTATGCGATCGCCGGGATCATTCCATGATGTACGCTTACGGCTTCTACACTGATGTTGTTCTCGGCTAAAAGTGTCTGGACTTCCCGTGAATACTCTACATTATGGGCACTGAGTTGAAGATCTGCTTTTCCGCCAAGATGGTCTCCCATGTACTGCCAGGCTCCTTTATGGTCTTCAAAGAGTCTGCGGATGAATGTTTTGGTATCGGGCATGGTGCTGTTCCCGTAGGGACCGTAGAGAGGGAGTACTTTTTTTATATTGGTGAAAAAACCTGCTTTTAGGAGTGCTGGAAGGTCCGCAGTATGGTCAATATGCAGATGAGTAAGCAGGATCATATCAAGCTCTTCTATATTTGCATCACTCTCTTCAAAGCGCAATGATGCACCACTGCCGAAATCGATCAGAATACGACTTTTCCCGTCAATCCATATCAGATAGGACGATGATGCACGTTTATCATTCATTTCCGGTCCGCCTGAACCGAGTACCTGCAGCATGATCTTCTGATTACTCTGTGCTAACAGGAACAGGGGAGAGAGCAACAAGAGAAAGAGAAGCTTTTTCATGATCGATCCTTTACATAAAGAGTACACACCATAAGTATATACTAACCTTATGTAAAGTTTGTGTAACAGGAGACGCTATGAGGGATTTTTTGGCAGAATACAGTGTGTTGGTCTCCTATCCAAAACATCTGGTCCTATTCTTTGCCAGAATTGCTGTGGCCTATGGATTTACCTACCCCGCTTTGTTGAAAATGCAGGATATGCAGGGTACTGTCAAATGGTTCGAAAGTATCGGTATACCGTTCGCGTCACTGATGGGAATGATGGTCTCCTATATTGAGATGTTAGGAATTATATGTCTGACATTGGGACTCTTTACCCGATATATCTCGATACTTCTTTCATTTGTAATGATGGGAGCAATCTTTTTTGTACATTGGAAACACGGGTTTCCCGCTGCGGACAATGGCATTGAGATCCCGCTGTATTACTTCATCTTTCTAATGCTTTTTGCCTCTTTCGGTCCGGGAAAATACAGCCTGGACAGATTTGTCTTCGGGGAGGGTAAAGGTGACTAATGAACAACTGCTTGCATTCTTCTCCAGCTTTACCGTCGACTGGAGTATCCTGTTTCAACTCTTTATGGCGGTGATAGCGGTCGTGCTGATCAGTGTTGCGTTCTACGACCGTTTTATTCAACGAGAGAATCAGCTGCTTATAAATTTTCCGCTTGTGGGCCGTCTGCGCTATTTTTTTTATATGATGCGTAATCCAATGCGCCAGTATTTCGGAGATGAGACCTTTTATGATTCATTTGAAAAACTTCTATGGATCAACAAGGTGGTTAAAAAAGAGGATCCTTCTCTCTCTTTCTCTCCGGCAAAACCCTATGCAAATCAGCATACACTTTTCAGACATGCCAATATTGTCAATGAACTTAATGAAGTAGATACGGACTTTAGTGTCACATTCGGATCAAACTGCCGTTATCCGTTTGTAACCAGAAGCATTATAGGACGTTCAGCCATGAGTGATGGTGCCATCTCTCCGGAAGGTACCCGTGCTTTTGCCAGAGGGGCGGCTATGGCACATTTTCCTATCAATACAGGAGAGGGGGGTCTGACCTCAAATTTTCTGACCACCCTTCATTGCAGATTCTGTAACAAGGAATATCTTGAATTTAAAAAAGGAACATTGTTTGCCAAAAGTATCTACCATATTCTTAGATCCCTGACCAATGCAGAGATCGCACAGCGTATTTACCGTAAGATGGTAGTCCGGCAAAAGGATAGGGGAACGTTTATTTTCGATGATGAACAACTGCTCTACTTTCGTATCAATTGGGAAAGCGATCTGGAGCATTTCCCGATAGAAGTACCGAAGGGATTGCCGGATATCGTCTTTCAGATAGGGAGCGGTTTGTACGGAGTCCAGGATGCCGACGGCAGTTTTGATGCTGTACGTTACCAGAAAGTTATACGTTTTTGCCGTATGACCGAAGTTAAACTGGCTCAGGGTGCAAAGCAGACAGGAGGAAAACTTCTGGCTAACAAGGTGAATGATGATATTGCTTACTACCGGGGAGTTCAGGCGCATCGGGATCTCATTAGTCCCAACCGTTTCCCCTATGCAGAAACTGAAGCGGAGCTTTTTGATTTTATAGAAGAGCTTCAGCAACTCTCCGGAAAACCTGTAGGTTTTAAAATTGTTCTTTCGGACAGGGAGGGGTTTGAAGTGTATGCCAAAGAGCTTAAAAAGAGAAAGGATGCCGGAAGAGGACTGCCTGAGTTTATCACTATTGATGGTGGAGATGGGGGAAGTGCGACTGCACCGCTTGAGATGATGAGCCGTATCGGACTGCCTGTACGTGAAGCCCTGCTCATTGCAAACGAGGTATTGTCTGAATATGGTTTAAGGGATGAGATAAGACTGATCGCTGCAGAGAAAGTATTGACAGCCGATGATGTGGTGGAACTGCTCTGTTATGGTGCGGATTTTATTAATATCGCAAGAGGTTTTATGATCTCGGCAGGCTGTATCCGTGCACGGCAGTGTTCTGGGGCCGGTGGTCGTAACTGTCCCGTTGGACTTGCAACGATGAATGAAGCAAAAAGAAGCAAGTTTTTAGTGCTTGAGAAGTCGAGACATATTGCGAACTACCATGATGCTCTGGTTCAGGGTATACGGTCCCTTCTGGCTGTAATGGGAAAAAGAAGTGTTCAACAGCTCTCTATGAAAGATCTTGAAGTTTCAAGGGTTTAGTCACTTAACTTAACTTTACTTAGTCTGTAAATATTAAACTTTTGTTAAACTTCACTTTTTATAATTTGTCAGGAAACAAATTGTAAGGAGCAAATCATGTTAAGAAAAAAACTTTCCCTACTTGCTTTGCCGCTGGTTGCAGCAGTGTCACTCCAGGCACAGGACCCGTTTAACGATCCTTTTTTCAGTGATCCTTTCGGAGATGATATTTTTAAAGAGATGATCCAGATGCAGCACCGGATGGATGAGATGTTCAAGCGGATGGAAGAGAGAATGTATCAGCGTTCAAGCAGACTGGTAAGTCCGTTGGGTACCTATAGGCTTGCAAGAGAAAACCAGTTTTCCGATAAAGGTGATCATTATGAGCTTTTGACCAATATTCCAGAAAGCAAAGAGAACCATATTGATATTACTACAAAAAACGGTATTATTTCTATCAGTGCAAAGATAGTATCTGAGAATGAGAGCAAGACAAATGGGATGATAAGCACATCGCGCTCAGTACAGATGTTCCAACAAAGTGCCAGCCTGCCGCAGGATGCTGATGAGAACGGTATTAAAAGTACTTTTAAAGACGGGAAACTGCTTCTGAGTATTCCCAAAAAACAAAAGGGAAAAACAGCAGCAACAGCGATGCCGCACAAGCAGGAGAAGCGTAACGTTCTTCCCAGGATCGATGAAAATCTAAAAAATTCACAGCTCTCTGTGGAAAAAAAAGATAATGGGGAAAAATCTGAAAAAAAAGAGGATGAGAATGAGAAAAAGAGGGTCTCTCTGAGCGATCGTACCTCTATGAGCTGAGTTTTTCAGGGGAAAAGGGGCTCTCCTCTTTTCTCATACCAAGCAAGTATGTGTTCCCAGGCTTCTTTTGCACTTTCTGCATAAGATAGAAGTGCTGCATCTTCTGCCGAGATCACACTTTCTTCCACCATAAAATCAAAGTTTATCATACTGTTCCAATACTGTTTTGAAATAAGTACAATAGGTATATAGGGACTTTTATTTGTCTGTATCAGGGTAAGTATATCAAAAAGTTCATCGAGTGTACCAAACCCTCCGGGGAAGATCACAAGTGCTTTGGCTCTTTGCATGAAATGCAGTTTTCTGATACCAAAATAGTAAAAAGAGAAAGAGAGTTCCGGTGTAATATAGGAGTTGGGGTCCTGTTCATAGGGCAGGGTGATATTCAGTCCGATGGATTTGCCTCCTACCTCATAGGCACCTCTGTTGGCAGCTTCCATGATACCGGGTCCTCCACCGGTCATCAGCGTTACTGTACAGTCTTGAGGCCCTTTCCCACTCTGTGCGACCAACTTTCCAAATTCCCGGGCTTCTTCATAGTATCTGCTTTGTTCAAGCTTTTTGATCGCTTTGGCATAGGCTTCAGTATCCTCTTTATCTACTAAGTCCAGATATTTTTGGGCTTCTTCAGTAGAGAGAATTCTGGCACTGCCGAAGACGACGATAGTGTGTTCGATCCCCTCAGCTTTCATTTTTGTTTCGGCCTTAAGGTAATCAACCTGCAGTCTGATACCCCGGGCTGCATCAGAATAGAAAAAAGCCTTATCCTCTTCTGTGATCGTATAATGTTTCTTAACCTCTTCAATCGCCATAAATACGCTCCTTCTTTTTGATACTCTTATGTTAACGTAATAATCGGGGGATAATGGTATAATTTTTAAATGAACGATCCAAAAAAAGGAAAAGGTATGCAAAAAATAGCCATTCTCTGTTCCGGCGGTGACGTCTCCGGTATGAATGCTGCATTGAAGCGTTTTGTCGAATACACGCAGGCAAAAGGGTTTATGCCATACTTTATCTATGATGGGTTCGAAGGGCTTATAGATAATAAAATAGTCCGGGCCAAATACAGTGATGTTGCAGGAATCATTACCCGAGGAGGCACAGTGATACGTTCATCCCGTTCTGAACGTTTTATGGAAAAGTCATACAGACTGAGGGCCATTGACAACCTCCACTCCCATGATATTTCTTCCGTCATAGTACTGGGAGGGGACGGCTCTTTCAAAGGTATGCAGAAACTGATACAGGAGAGTAATATCTGTTTCAGCGGCATACCGGCTACTATTGATAATGATATTGCCGGGACCGAATATTGTCTGGGGGTTGATACAGCACTTAATATTATCAAAAATGCTATCGATGCTGTACGTGATACAGCATCTTCTTTCAGTAGAGCATTTGTGATAGAGACAATGGGCAGAGAGTGTGGTTATTTAGCCCTTGTATCAGCACTGACAGGTGGAGTGGAAATGTGTCTTATCCCAGAGATCCCCTATAATCTGGATAACTATAAAAAACGCTTCATGAAAGAGATGAAGGAGGGTAGAAGCTATTTTATCGCAGTAGTTTCCGAAGCATTGAAGAAGAGTGACATGATTCTGGAATGGTTTGAAAAAGAGATAGGTATGGAGTCAAGAAAAGTTGTTCTGGGGCACACTCAGCGTGGAGGAAATCCGACTGTAAATGACAGACTTATGGCTTACCGTTTTGTTACCAGTGCTATTGACGGATTGATCGCAGGAGAAAGAAGTTCTGTTGTCTGTTACAATGATGGAGGGTTCTCCCACAAAGATATTGGAGAGATTGCCTTTGAAAAGTATACAATCTGTACTGATCTTCTTAAACTGGGGATGGAGTATGAAAAGTAAGACCGTTTGATGTACAGGGAGATCGCATTTCCTGCCCATATCTACAGGAGTATACGGCTGTCCCAAAGCGGATGCAGCATCTATCGCCTATGAGACCGTCAAAGATTTTCTGGAGGAGAGATATGATATGAAAATCTGTTTCATATTTCACAATGGAGCAGATGAAGCGCTTTTTCGGAGAGAGAACGGTATAGTTTAACGCCATATTCCTTCAAGAACATAGCCGCAATGGGAACAGGTTCCTCTCTCATCCAGTTTATTAATGACATACTGTCCGATATGCCCTCTTCTGTTTATGACCATCGTATTGCATTTTGGACAGTAGGTTGATTCATGCGCTTCATCCTCTATATTGCCTACATAGACATATTTCAGTCCTTCTTCTATGCCTATATCATATGCTCTTCGAAGGGTCTGGCCGGGAGTGGGAGGGATATCCAGCATTTTATACATAGGGTAGAATCCGGAGAGATGCCAAGGGATTGCCGGATCAAGTTTCGCAATGAACTTTGCGATATTCCGGACCTCTTCCTCTGAGTCATTCTTGCCCGGGATCAGCAGTGTTGTTATCTCGATCCATATCCCTTTCTCATGTGCATACTTGACACACTCCAGTACCGGTTTGAGTCTGGCACCGCAGATCTCTTCATAGAACTCCTCTGTAAAACCTTTGATATCTATGTTCATGCCGTCAATATAGGGTGCAAGCAGATCTATGGCTCTGTGTGTTTCAAATCCGCTGGTAACGTAGATGTTCTTCAGTCCTTTTTCATGTGCAAGCTTTGCCGTATCATAGGTATATTCAAAAAAGACGATCGGCTCATTGTATGTATAGGCGATTGATCGGCATTTGTTCTCCAAAGCAAGTTCTACGATCTTGTCCGGCAGTAGTTCACTGCCGAGTATTTTCTGGTTGTGTTCTTTCGGATATTGGGAGATGTAAAAATTCTGGCAAAATTGACAAGAGAAGTTGCAACCTACGGTGCCTATAGAAAAGGCAGTGCTTCCCGGCATAAAATGGAACATCGGCTTTTTCTCTACCGGGTCGATGTTAACTGCGGCAGCAAGTCCATAGACAAGCAGTTTAAGTTCTCCATCTTCGACTTTTCGTACCCCGCATATCCCATATTCGCCCTCTTCAAGTGTGCAGGCCTGGGAACATGCCTGACATAGGACCTTACCGCTTTTAAGCTTTATACTTAACCATGCTGTTACTGACATTCTGTCTCCTTTTGCTCTGTCTTTGAGAGCCCGCTTTTCTATTATACTACAAAAAGGAAACGAATGGTTGCAGATAGATAACCTCTTATGTTATGATGTATTACAGAACCAGATAAATAGAAAATAGGAGTTTATCATGTATCTTTTTGCTTCCGAATCCGTATCTGCAGGACACCCGGATAAATGTGCCGATATTATTGCAGATTCTATCGTAGACAGACTCCTGCAGCTTGATCCGGACGCCAGAGTGGCAACTGAAGTATTTATCAGCGGAAAACATATTTTTATAGGCGGAGAGGTCAAGACCATAGCATCCGTAGATACCGGATTTTATAAGAAGACAGCCATAGAAGCCCTTAAAAAGATAGGATATCCTGAGAGGGGATTTCAAAGAGGAGAAACACTTTTCCCCGAGGAGACAGAGATCGGGGTTTATGTCAGCAAGCAGTCTCCTGATATCACTATGGGTGTTGTCAAGGAGGGTAATGAGATAGGTGCCGGTGATCAGGGGATAATGTTTGGTTATGCAACAAGTGAGCGTGATGACTATATGCCCACAGCTTTTTCCTATGCACGTCAGATCAGGGATGTGCTGTACCAATATGCTTTGGAACATCCCGAGACCTTTGGTGTGGACATAAAAACAGAAGTGGTCATGGACTATGGAAGCAAGGAAAATTTTGATAATTGTCATCCAGAACGTATCGCAAAGATCATTGTAGCGATACCTCACAGCAGTTCCACGCAACCGCAGGAAGTTCATCTTCTGGTGAAAAAGATCATAGCAGAGGAGGTGGAGTTCAAGAGAGGACATTTTGACGAGAGTTCTGTAGTATTCTATATCAACAATACAGGAAGATTCGTCATGCATTCTCCCATAGCTGACTCAGGTCTGACCGGAAGAAAAACAGTGTGCGACACATATGGAGGGTATGCCCCTGTAGGCGGAGGATCACAGAGCTCCAAGGATTACAGCAAGGTTGACCGGTCGGCACTTTATGCTGCCAGATGGCTGGCAAAACATATTGTTGCTTCAGGACTTGCAAGAAAAGCACTGGTACAGCTCTCTTATGTGATCGCTGAACCACGCCCGATCTCTGTTACGGTTGATACACTGCACACTGCTCTTACACAGATCAAAGATGAGGATCTGTCACAAATGATCGCAGAGAAGTTCCCTCTTACACCAAGATGGATCACAGACAAATTCACACTGGACAAGCCGGGAGAGAATAGTTTCCTATATGCAGAAGTCGCGGCGAAAGGACAGATAGGTTATGCACACTACCCCTGGGAAAAACTGGATGAAGATAAGTGGTTCAAAGACCTGATCCATGGTGAAGAGTGAAAATATTCTGCTCACAAAGAGAGCATTCATCAGTACACACATATTCCATACAGACTCCTTAAGATAACCATATAATACTATTACTCTCTTTCCGAGGGTAGAACAAAGGAGAAGTTATGAAACATGTATTAATGGAGTTGCCGTTTGATGAGAATGCACTTGAGCCTTATATTTCGGCAGAAACCATACAATATCACTATGGCAGACACCATAAGGGATATCTAACCAAACTAAATGCCCTGATCGAGGGAAGCCCGTTTGAAGAGATGTCTCTTGAAGAGATCATTAAGAAGTCTGGGGATGCGATCTTTAACAATGCTTCACAAGTCTATAACCATGATTTCTATTTTAGCGGTATGAGTATGCAGAAGAGTGAACCCTCTCGAATGCTTAAAGAGTGGATAGAGCGTGATTTTGGTTCAATGGAAATATTCAAAAAGAGTTTTCTTGAGAGTGCTGCAGGTCTGTTCGGTTCGGGCTGGGTATGGCTGAGCGTGAACAGGGAGAACCATTTGATCATAGAGTCACGCTCCAATGCCGACAACCCGATACTTTACGGACACACTCCTCTGCTCACCTGTGATGTCTGGGAACATGCCTATTATATAGACTACAGAAATGCCAGAGCAGACTATCTTGAGAAGTGGTGGGAACTTATCAACTGGGATGTTGTTTCTGAAAGGTTTGGCGAGTATCACTACATTGAATTTCCATGTGATGACAACAGTGGAGAATGTGAGTTTCGCGAAGAGAGATAGTTTTAACAAAGAATATACACAAACAGGAGTACAATAGTATCAGGAAGGTCTAAATTATAATTGAAAGAAGGATAATGATGGCAACAGTAGTTTCTTACGGTGCAGCAGAGACAGTGACAGGTTCCTGTCACCTGCTAAGCATTGATGGCGGTCCGAACATATTGATCGATTGCGGTATGTTTCAGGGAAAAGAGGAAGAACGCAACTACGGTCCATTCGACTTTGATCCCTCTGATATCGATTATCTGTTTCTGACACACGCACACCTTGATCATATAGGACGTATTCCCAAACTGGTAAAAGAGGGCTTTAACGGTGCCATCTATGCTACCAGTGCGACGAGGGATCTTGCTGAAGTGATCCTGCTTGACAGTGCAAAGATTATGAAGGAAGATTTCAAGACAAACTATAGAAAAGCATTACGACGAGGAAAGGAGAAGGAGGTAAGAGCCCCTCTGTATGAAGAGAGTGATGTCGAAGATGCTTTCAGTCTTGCCTGGCACTATCCGGAATACAGTGCTGCCTTTGAACCGCAAAAGGGGGTGGATGTGGTTTATCATAATGCAGGACATATTCTCGGGTCGGCATTTATTGAGATCAACTATAGGGAAAACAATGTAAGGCAGACCATTGTCTTCTCCGGAGATATAGGAAATGACAATGATATGGTACTTCCGCCTCTGGAGAAATGTACCCACACCAATTATCTCTATGTTGAATCGACCTATGGTGACAGAGACCACCAAAGTGCAGAAGCCACGGTGAGAGAGTTCAAACAGGTGATCATCGATACACTTCATGAGTGGGGGAATGTTATTATACCTTCCTTTGCTGTGGAACGTACCCAGGAGCTGCTCTGTATTCTTAAAGAGATGTATGAGAGAAAAGAGCTGCCTCATTGCCAGATATTTCTTGACTCTCCTATGGCTACACGGGCAACAGATGTTTACAAAAAATATTCGGAACTTCTCAGTGAAAGGTGTCAGGTTGGCAAAGAACAAAAGGGCACAGTGTTCGATTTTGAGCCGCTGGTCTATACACTGGATGTGGAAGCATCAAAGAAGATCAATGATGTCGACAGGCGTGCTATTATTATTGCCGGAAGCGGTATGTGTACCGGCGGGCGTATCCTGCATCACTTCAAGAACCGTCTCTGGAACAGAAAAAATGCCGTTATCTTTGTAGGATATCAGGCACAGGGGACCCTTGGAAGACATATTGTAGATGGTGCCAGATGGGTAAAAATATATAACGAAGATATTCTTATCAAGGCATCTGTTCATACGATCAACGGTTTTTCAGCCCATGCCGACCAGAGTGCCATTATTAAATGGATCTCCCGGATGGATGATCTGAAAACAGTCTATCTCATTCATGGAGAGAAGGACAAACAGGTGATCTTGAGAAGTGTGATAGAGAATGCTTTAAGTCTGAAAGTACATATTGTTGAGCCTGAAGAGGTGATCTACCTGTAAGGTAGGCAGATTTATTTTGCGGTCAGGAACACCGCTTCCTTCATATGGCTTGCAATTCTGGAAATATGATGGCTGACACGCACAAGCCATCTGACAGCTTCAAGCTTGGAAGTGCCCATGTGCATACTGATCTTATCTTCCGCCATATTTCTGGCAATCTCTTTTCTGTACGGTTCAACTATTCTTCCGATCTGTTCTTCACTTTTTTTCGCAACGTTTTCTGCCTTTGAAAAGTTCCTGGAGTTTAATGCTCTGATGACCTCTGTATTGTTTGCTATTAAAAGGTCGTGTTCTTCTTGGAGCTCCGCAGATTTTTGTACGACTCTTGCCCGGTAGGCATCTTCCTCACAGCGTTCATAGAGACGAAACAGGTGGTCAAGTATATGGATCAATGAGATAAGCTCTTTCCATTTTGCATCATCCTGCTGTTTGAGGTCGATAGCATCGAGATATTCCCGTGTCTCATTCAGTGCTGCCTGGAGCATGCGCAAGTCAGCTTTTGCCCCATTCTTGGAGTCACCCAGAATAAAGTTGATATGTTCTAAAAGTGCAGTGAACTCATTCTGTATGGAGATACGTACAGCTTCCAATGCAAGATTGGCCTCTTCCAGTATTTTTGTATCCAGTTTCATGGTATACTTCGGCTTTTCCGGGGGAATGATCTTCTCCATCATCATAGCAAATCTGTGCGTAAAGGGAAGTATGACCAGTACACCTATCGTATTGAAGAGTGTGTGAAAAGCAACCAGTGCGATCTGGGCATCTGCAACTATGGGCACGGGTGCAATGTACTCCCACAGATGGACAAAGGGTGTAATGAGAAAAACAGCCATAACTGCGGTGAAAATATTATAGATAACGTGTGAAAGACTGGTTCTTTTGGCATTTGCAGATCCGCCAATGGAAGCGAGAAGTGCAGTCACTGTGGTTCCCATATCCATACCTATGATAAGTGCTGCAGCCTGTTCAAAGTTGATCGTATTGGCAAAAAGTGCGGTCAGCGTTGCGGCAACTCCGGCACTGGAAGACTGGGTGATCACAGTTGTGATCACCCCAAGCGCAACTAACTTTAGTATGCCTGTAAAAGAGTGGGAAGGCAGGTTTTCAGGTGTGATGATCCCTTCAAAACCGCTCATCCCCTCCTGTAAAAAAGTGATCCCGATAAAAATAAGACCAAATCCGGCCAGAGCATAACCGGTTGCAGCAAGCTTTTTCTTAAAAAAGAGTTTAAGTACAGCACCGATGAATATAACGGGAAGAACGGCAGTGCCAAGGTTGAGTTTGAAGCCGAAAAGAACGACCATCCAGCCTGTGATGGTAGTACCTATATTTGCACCGAAAATGATCCCCAGTGCTTCAGGAAAGGCGAGGAGACCTGCACTGACAAAGCCGACCGCTGCAACCGTTGTAGCACTCGAGGACTGCAGTATCGCAGTGACAGCTGCACCAGTAGCAGCACCTGAAATCGGACTTCTGGTAAAGTGCATTAACAGGTTTCTCATCCTGTCACCTGCCAAAGAGCGCAGTCCGTCTGTCATGATTATCATACCCAACAGAAAGATACCCAGCCCGCCGGTTACTTTAAGTATTATTACAAGAGACAGGCCATCCATGCTGTTTCCCTTCTCACCGACTGTTTAACTGTCAGTTTAGCTCTTTTTGTTCTTTTTGTTCTTTTTGGCTTCTTTTTCTTTCTTTTTATAGTCTTTGATATTTTTTTTTATCTCTTGCTTCAGCTCTTTTTTGAGCATACTCTCCATCTGTTTTTTGATCTGTTTTTTGATGTATTTTTTTGCTTTTCTTTTTGAAATCATGATCGATCCTTTTATATTAGAGGTGCCCTTAAGTTAAGACGGTATAACTATTCTATGATAGGGTAAATCGCCTTTAAAAGGAATGAAGTGTATATAAGAGGTTTATAAGGAAGAGCACGCTTTTTATCAATGTACTGAATAGAGGTTTCTAAAACAATATAAAACTATTGATACTCTAAAGATATTTTGGCAAGAAAGGGTTGTGACAAATATTTTTTGATGATCTCCTCATGGGCATACGGATCCACTCTTTTCCGGACAGGCAGTCAGGAAGATGGTCGACTGAATGGTTCCCGGTACAGGCGAGTCGGATGTTACAGTTTGCCTATATAGTCCGCAACGCTCTTGATCTCATTATCGTTGTATTTTTTGATAAACCGCTTTTTCACGCTTTTTGCAAGTGGATGCCCCTTCTTTTTACCGGAAGCATAGTCGTGTGTCAGAGCAATAAGCTTTTTGGCCGGCATACCATGTAAAGGGTGTGAGACTCCCAAGGCTTTTTTTTCGCCTTTGCTGCCATGACATGCAGCACACTCTTTTTTGTAAATACTTTTTCCTGAGCCTGCTGTCAGCAATGTTGCAGTCACAAGAGGTATAATAATGATCCATTTTTTCATTTGCGAACTCCTCTCTAAGCCTTTTTTAAATCATAACACATTCTATACCTGATATTCATAAAATTGACTATTTGTGAGATTGCTTTGGAAATATAAGTGTAAAAGTACTTCCTTTTGAGAAAACGGAGTCAACTTCTATTTTGATGCCATACTCTCTGCATATCTGACTCACAATATCAAGCCCCAGACCAAATCCTCCGGTTTGTGTCGAGGTCGACTCAAAACGCTTGAAGATCTTTTTCTTTTCATCTTCTTTAATACCTATGCCGTTATCCTGGATACTAAGCTGTTCCGAGCACAGGTCGATACGTATGTATCCTCCTTGTCTTGAAAACTTGATGGCGTTGGAGAGAAGATTATCAATCAGAAGAACTACCTTTCTTCTATCCATAAGGATCTCTTTTGGTATCATATGACACTCAATCTCTATTTTTTTGAACTGTATCATGGTTTCCATATAGCGGATACGTTCCTCAATGATATCTTTCAGGTTTATTTTCGTGTCTTCATAATTGATATGTGTGTGAAATGAGATAAAGGTGAGATCGTTGTAGAGCTGGGAGAGGGTTTTTGTAGCGATCTCGATACGGTCGAGTGCACGCAGTTGTTTTGGTGAAAGATTCTCTTTGGGCATATGTTCCTGGCTCATTAAAATGGTACTGATGGGTGTATTCATTTCATGTGCTGTATCTTTGATGAACTGTTTGAGAGTCTGTATGGCCTGGCGTAGAGGATAGAGCATGATCTTGGAGAGTAGAAGTGCAATAAATAACAGGAAAACAAAACCAAAAAGGGCAACGATCCATATCTGTTCCAGTATTTGGTCAAGTTTCTCTATGGGTAACGTTTTTTTGATAACGATATATTTCACATTAAGATACTCTTTGATGATACTCTCTACAAGATAATAGTCCAGTCCTTTATGGTAGAAAAGCTGTGAAAAATCGATTTTGTCATCGAAGGTTGAAGCAATTAATGCCTTATTCTTGTCATAAAGGGCAATACCGTACCCCTCTTCATAAAAAGTAAACTCTTCACTTTCAAGATTATGGTAATACTCCAGTTTACTGTTGATGTCTCGTGCTTTATAGCGCATCTGCATATGTAAATTTTCGACCAGTTTATATTTCTCGGAGTGGTAGTAGAGGTATCCTATCACACTTCCAAGGGCTCCGATCGAGCCCAGATAGATCACCATAAAAAAGATGAGGGTTTTTGTACTTGCTTTCATTCTCAGGAGACTTTGGGTATGAACCGGTATCCGGTACCTCTTATATTTTGTATCATATCGGTACTGAGATATTTTCGTAAGTTCTTGATATGTGCTCTAAGTGCATCAGACGAGCCGCTTTCATGGTACTCCCACATTGTCCGGTAAAGATCTTCGAACGTTACGATCTTGTTGGGATGCCGAAGAAAGTACTTTAGTGCCTTTAACTCTTTGGGAGGGAGGGAGATCTTTTCCTCTCCACGGATGAGCAGTTCATTCTCTATGTCAAAAAAAAGCTCTTTGTCTATCTGGATACGCGATGAACGTTGTTGTGCAAATGAGCGTTTTTGAATGTTTCTGATACGCAGTAGAAGTTCTGTCAGTTCAAACGGTTTTTTCATATAGTCGTCTGCACCGCTTTCAAAGCCCTTTTTGACATCTTCGATATCATTAAGAGAGGTAATATAGATTGCGGGTGTCTTGTCACCGTTCTTGCGCATCATCTGTAAAAGTTCAAATCCTTTGAGAATCGGTACATTGACATCAAGGATATAGAGGTCATAATGTTTTTCATAGCTCAGTGAAAGTGCCTCTTCTCCGTCATAGACAAGATCCACATCAAAGTCATTGTCTTGAAGATATTCGGATATGATATCAGCTAATCCGATGTCATCTTCCAGTAGCAAAATATTCATAGGTACTCCTGTATGAAACTATGTTAAACAGATCGTATTTTGACGATTTTTCTATTATAACATACCAGGTATAGAAAACAGTACTTCACTCTTTTTTCATACTTTTGTACTATAATTTAAAAACAGATTTAGAAAGGTAGTGCGCTATGAAATATAAATGTATACTGGTTTCCCTTTGTATATTCGGCACTACCTCTCTTTATGCACACGAGAGTGGATTGGGAGATGTACTTCGGGAACTGGGGAAAGAAAAAATACCTGCTGAATTTTCGGAAAAGAAAAGTGTATCTAAAAAAAAGAGACGTTTTGTTTTTAGAGACGACTATGAGGCCAATGGTATAGGAGAGAAAGACAAAAACAGATCAGAAAGTTATAATTATACCAATAGATCTAGGTTTAAATTTAAATTCAAGGACGGTTCTTCACACAACAACTTCTCAGGGGGCTATCGAGGAAGCGGTGGCGGAAGAGGCAGAAGATGATTTTCCCCTTCTCTTCATAGATACTTCACACTCTTTTCATATACTTCTACTGCAGCAAACAGCAATCATACTAAAAAAAGGATCAAGCATGAAAAAAATAGTTTTGGCGGCAGGAGCCGTGGCACTTTTTTCCGTTACCACTCTGAGTGCAGATGAAAACAGATATCAGACAAGAGTTCAGCAGTCTGCAGAATATAAAGATGATGTTCAGTATAAATATCGATATCAACCGGATGAACCTCATCAGTATAAAGGTGAATATCAGCAAAAAAACCAGTATCGAAAACAATACAGAAATAATATGAATGACATAAGCAGCGATATGGGCAGCATGGGAAGTATGGGCGGCAGCAGAGGTGGTGGCAGACACTAATATAATGGCAGAGGCATCTCCTCTGCGGTAGAAACCTACAGCGCAAGGAGATGTTCTATGACAAGTAAAGCACTTTCTACTTTCACTCTCTGTTACTTGTTTCTACTTTACATACATAAACACTCTGCTCAATATCTAATAGGAATTGAGCTTGTTGTAGAGTTCTATTTTTGAATTTACCTGATATTTTCTGAAAATACTTTTCATATGGGTTTTAACGGTATTGATCGAGAGGTTCAGTATCTCCGCAATTTCAGTATAGGATTTGCCGGACAATACTTTACGTACAATACGTTTCTCCTGTGCTGTAAGCAGTTTCAACTCTTCATCGATTCGTCTGCATTTGGTATAGAAGATACCATAATGTTCGTCATGAAGAGGTCTGGTCAGTGTTTCAAAAAGCTCTTTTACTTCTTTTAGTTTTGGTATCTTGATTTCTACTTTGTTTTGGAACATAAAACAAATAAATGCTATCTCTGTTTTATTGTCAAAATCGTAGATAGGCATGGTAATGATATCTTTTAATTGAGCTTTTTTTGAAAGCTCAATTGCATTTTTTTTGGAGATCAATCCTTTAAAGAGTTCATAAAGACTACTGGTATGGGCATATTTCATGTTTGATGTAAAATGGTTCTTGCAGTTTTTTATAAAATCATTCCAGGAAAAACTATTTTTGTCAAACACATACTCTTTCAGTAAATGCTTGTATCTGTGGTGTGCTTCTATAACATAGCCGATCTTGACATTGTTCTGTTCCCTCAAAAATAGAGAAATGATATCAGCCTGTGTTCTTTTAAGATAAAAATCCCTGTCTTTATGCAGCATGGCATTGATATCTCTTCCCTGGATAATGCAGGACTGAAACTCGATAATCTTACTTTGTATTGTATTCTCTTTTTCTTCCATATGTTTATACCTTATTAAAATTATATCATTATTTATTAATTTAAAGATAAGTTTACTTTATCACCCGAATGGGTGATGTATTGTTTTTTCAGTTTAGTTATACTGATTTAATGTGAAAAATATTTACATTAATTCTTAAGTAAAGGGAGGAGATTAGGTATGAAAAGAGTCAGTTTTCTTATAAGTATACTAGTAACATCGTTGTTGTTATTGGTCAATTGCGGCGGAGGCGGAGGAGGGGATTATGATGATAATAATCCACCGATCATCTCCTATACTGAGCCTACTGTCATCCTGCAGGGGAGTAACTTTGATCCTTTGGATGGTGTGACCGCATGGGATGATATAGATGGAGATATCACAGATGAGATCGTGATAGTCTCAAATGATGTCAATACGAGTGCTGTAGGGATCTATACAGTTATATATAGAGTAGCGGATACAGCAGGAAATATAACGACGGCCACTAGATCGGTAAGTGTTATAGTCCTGAACCCGGATGATCTTCCTGTTGACTCCGGCAGTGCAATAGATGGAACAGCTCTTGGTTGTGATCCTGCAAGTGTTGATGCGAACGGAAGTACGGATGCAAATGAGTTTGCAGCAGATAAACCGTTCAAGAAAAATGTCTCTTCATCTACTGATGATGTAGCAAGTCGAAAACTTCAGACATCACACAATACTATTAAACGACTTGATATGGTAATGTATGAAACGAATGCTGCAGGAGAAACGAATACTTCCAGCAGGTACCATCCGATACTGGCGACCTATTTGGAACATGTGGAGGGAAGTGACTATGAGATGGGTGACGGAAGTGCAGATATAGGTGATCCTGATAATGTAGATAAAGTTGTTGCATCAATCTCAAGAGACAATGGTAAAACATGGAAGGATTATAATGTTTCCAACACTACAGGCAAGAGCAGTATAGAGGTAGTCTGGAATGGACAAACCATTGCATACCCTGGAGATGCCCAAAAGCCGACAATGGCGATAAGTGGTCAGTATGTACTTGTTGCATGGAATGACAAATACTGTCCGAGTGGAAATCCTTTCAATCTTGATGGAAACAGTACAGATGGATACCCGGATGATGCCTTTGCTGTAAATGGTCCTCAGAACTATATAGATTATGAAGGTGTGGTGGCACCAAACGGGAAAAGAGTCTACCAAGTGCCATTCTCCTGTGTCTGGACTGCAAGAGGGATTATCGATGAAACAAGCGGAGAGATAAGGTGGCATGCTCCAATGCAGCTTACTTCGGGGACAAGAGATTCAAATAAAATATGGGTTGCAGGTTCTCCTGCAGGATTTGCACTTGCATGGCAGGAAGATGTTCTTGGGCTGAAGCAGGGTGAGGGTGCCGGTCCCGGCGATGGATGGAGTGGTGCAACAACCAACCGGGGTACAGATATCTGGTACACCTCTATCAAAATGGCAGACTTTGCTGCAGAAGATGGACTGGAAGACGGTAAACCAAAATCTGCGTATAACTTCCATTATCCGGTACGTATTACAGACAATGAGCAGTGTCAGGACACAGACAAAAAGATCTACTGCAAATACTTCTGTGATACCTATGGTACCGTAACATCTGAAAAAGGTAATCTCAGTGGAGATACAGTAACACGTTGTTTGACATATGATATTGATATGCTGACAAATACCGTATCGGTTCTTGACGGTGATACCGGTGCATCAAGATCGGCGTTGAAAATACTGAAAACGAATGCGGGAGGCGAGTATGTTGTCGTATTTGGGTATGAAGAGACAAAAGCGCTTACAATAAAGATCTCAGGTGAAGGTGAACAGGATCAGGGCGAAATACCTACTGATATAGAAGCAGAAGGGAAGTCTGTCTATTTTGAGAGTTTTGATTTTAATGCAATTGATGCTTTTGATGAGAGCAATATCTCTACGATCGCCACAACACCTATGCCTATTGTAAGTGCAGGCAACATCATTAATACCAAGGCACCTGCGCAAGATGATCCGGAGCATATGATCTATGAGAATGCACGTCGTCTTGTTATCGGGACACAGATCGATTCCTGTGATGCAGCGGGTGAAGGAAATATCACTTTTGCCATTCTGTATAAACAGTCATTTGAAGTCCAGGGTGCATCCTCTGATATGTTCGTTCGTACAAACCGCGGATTTACCTATGATACATTTGAAGCGCTTAACGGGCTTGAGGTAACCAATGTCAGTGCACAGAATTATCGGGTAACGGAACTTCCGACTGACTATGTTGTCGACTGGAGTCCGGAGAACCTTGATGACAATACCTATGAGAATGGTGAAGAGAATACATTTTCTCCTCGTATATTCCTTCGTGGAGGCAATATCTATGTAGGATTTGAGTATACACCGAATGACACAAAGACAAGTCAGGGGAATTTTCCGAGCAATTTCCATACACATCGTTTCATCGATGGTGTTTGGCAGGGGCCTCAGAATATCACACAGGTAACAGAGGGGCATGTTACGACTGTGGATGCAAGATTCTTTACCACACCGAAGGGCAGCTATGATGCTACCGGTCTGGAATCAGACAAGAGTAATCCGAATGTTCTTTTCGTCACATGGGGAACACTTGTAAACGGTATAGAAGCAGATCTGTTCTTTAGACGTTCGGCAGACAATGGAGAGAGCTGGGAAGAGGAACAAAATCTCAGCAGCATTTCCGGTACTGTAGTTCAAGAAAAAGAAGTAGAAAGTTTTGCCTCACCAGATGGTAAAACGATCTATAATGTCTGGTTACAGCAGTCAGAGAATGAACCGATGGGACCTGCATCCGAGAATGACGGAGATATATGGCTTGGACTTGATACATGGTTTGGGCGTGTGGACTATAATGTATCAATTCTACCGGCACCCTAGTCGTAGAGCCCCATCAGTCAAAGTGGGATTTTTCTCACTTTGCAAAAAAAGCTTGTGTTAGATAAGTGTGGGCACAGAGAGGGGTATTGTATGTCGGTCGATACTATGTAAAACAGAGGGAGGAAAAAATAGTGAGAATGAAAAAAAACAGTTATTATATCGCTGCTGCAGGAGTGTTTGCAGTATTTGGGTTAACGGAGAGTGCAGAAGCACTGCCAATGTTTACGGCACAGACAGGTATGGAGTGTGCAGGATGCCATACACAGCATATGCCAAGACTCAACAAGGTTGGCAGAAAGTTTGCCGCATCCGGAATGACAATGAGCCGTCAGGTTTCAGAGATGAAAAAAACTTCCGATATGGATATCCATCCGTCACTGCTGATCAAATCAAAATATACAAAAACATGGGATAAGCCAGATGGTCATGGTTTTATTAAGGAAGGCGATACAAATGACGGTGAACTCTCTCCGGTACGTATGACTACATTTTATACCGGAGGACAGCTCACCAGTAATATTGGCGGAATATTGAATCTGGGCTGGAGAAAAGAAGAGGGCAGGTCTATTTCAGGGAAAGTTGTCTATGCGCAAGAGCTTGAAGAGGGATACTGGGGGGCAGCATTCTACTCTACAGCCACGCTTGGGCCATTTTCGGGAATGGAGTTTTATAATACAGGTCTATACAAACCTTTACGGACTTTTGATAACAAGGTCTACAGTAATGCAAACCAGTCAACAAAGATCGGTACAAAAGCAGCTACAGGTATCCAGGCTTATTATGACAGAGACAACTTTCTAACAGATGGAGACCACTTTTTTATAACAGCAGGTATTTATACCCCCGGACAAGACAATAGAGACCTGAAAATGAGTGATAATATATTGCCGTTTGCAAGAGTTGCATATGAATATCCTATAGGTGACTACAATGTCATGATAGGTGCTTTTATCATATCCGGAGGAGAAACTGTCTCTCCAACTGAACCGCTCAGTATCAAAAGAGAAACATTTGGTATAGATATGCAGGTAGAAGGTGAAATAGCAGAAAGAGAGGTTGTTCTGACGATAACAAATATTTTCAAGAATAAAGTGGAGTTCACAGGTATCGGTATGCAATTGACAGATGATACTGAAGATATAGAAAATGATGCATTTTCAGCAGAAGGCTCTATAAGTGTAACACCTTCCATTGTTGCAAAAGTGGGATATATGTACTTCAATGATCGTTTTGACTACAGGTATAATGGCATAGGCGGTGGTACCGGGGAAGGGACCGGAGATCTGAAACCGGATGTAAAAGATCTTGATTATGCCATTAATATAGGTATTGATTATGGTTTTACTATTACGAATACACCGATGAAGATCGCAGTAGAGTATGCATGGATGAATCCACGACTTGACAGAGTAGAAGAGTATCAGAGTTTTATGGTAACAATTACCTTGCCTTTATAGGCCTGATCCTCAATATAGAAGATGTTCAAAACAGCATCTTCATTGGATCGGACCGATATATATTGATAGGGGGCGAAACAGAATATCTACACTAAGCAGACTAGATGCAGAGTACCTGTTTGATCTTTTCCTGATTGAGCTTTTTTATGAGTTTTGTTGAGAGTTCAGCGTAGCGTTCCTCATCAAGATTGAGTTTCTCTTTCAGAAGAGTGAGTTCCTCTTTCTCTGCCCATGCAGTAAGAAGCTTGAACTCTTTTTTGGTTAGTTTTATCTTAAGTGCTTCTTTTAACTCCTCTTCATCTTTGAGGGGGTGAACCAGTTTGTTGATATGTTTTTGAACTTCTTTTTGCAGTGTTGACATATATATCCTTGTATTATTTTGCCAGGTTCAGTACCATGATATATCCTATACCGGCTAAAAGTATGGTACCAAAAAGATTGAGTGCCATATTGGCGAAGGCATGTCCATATTGTCCTGATTCCAACAGGAAGAAGCTTTCTATGGCAAAGGTAGAGTAGGTAGTCAGTGCTCCCAAAATACCGGTAACCATAAAGGTTTTCAGATGAGGGGAGAGGTGGGTATTGAAATGGAAGTATGCAAAGAGCATACCAATGATAAGGCTTCCAAGAAGGTTGACCGTCAGTGTGCCAAAAGGCAGAGTGTGCGGTACATACTTGTTGACAAAGCCGTTAATGAGCAGACGCAGTGTTGCGCCCAGCGCACCGCCGCTAGCGACTGCGATGATGGTTAGTGTATTCATCGTCTATTACTTCCTGCATTTGTCTGTGAAGGTCGTCAAACCACTCTTTATTGTCCTTGTTCACCGTAATCGTGGGCAGGAATTTGTAGTGTACCGTACCACTGTGACCGGTTTTCTCATGTTCATTCACTATCCATTTGCTTCCGGTGATCACGACCGGCTGCACTTTCAGGTTAAGTTTCTCTGCGATCATTCTCGTCCCCTGTTTGAAAGGAAGCAAGGGCTGCTCTTTTGCTCTTGTCCCTTCCGGAAAGATAGCTACAGCACGATGTTTTTTTTCCAGAGACTCTTTGACATCCTTCATCAGTTTGATCAGACCGGCTTTGTTGCTCCTGTCAAGAGAGATCATGTCTCCATGACGAAGCAGGTGTCCATAGACGGGTATGGTAAAAAGCTCTTTTTTGGCTACCCATCTGAGATGATTGTTCTGCAACGCTTCCATACCGATAATATCGATGATACCCTGATGATTCATCACATACATATCTGCTTCCGGATCCATTTCCCCTTCCTGAACAAGTTTCGCACCCATTAAGAAGAGGGTAAACCTGTTCAGGTAATGCATAATAGCACCCTTGTACTTTGGGAAAAGGATAATTGCGGGTATCATGATCAGGCCTGTATTGACAGCAATAACAAAAGCATTCCAGACAAATCTAATTTTCGCAAAGATCTTCATTCTTTATCCATCCTATAATACCGTTCTTGTACTCTATCTTTCTAAACTCCAACCGTTCTCCAAGCAGTGGTGTATGCAGCTCTTTATCGATTTTTGTACTGATACTGCTTGTCTTTGTGGGCAGTATATAGAGTGGTGCACCTTGTTTGACACAGATATGCTTTTTAGGTGTATAGAAAGTAAGAAGCGTAATGAGAGAGACTACACCAAGTATGAGGTAGAAGAAATCACGATAGACTAGGAACATTAAAAAGAAAAATCCGACCAGTGTCAGGAAGATATATTTCTTGAGTTTGTCAAAACTGTCCTCTTTGGGATTAAGTTCTGTCTGTGTAACAACAGTACTGTCGAGCAGTTCGACAGGAACCTCAAGGAAAACATACTGTTGCTTTATGGTATTGAAATAAGTGAATTTCAGTTTTTTACGGGTTGTTGGAATAACAACATAGAACTCTGCCTTGACTTTCGCCCCCTCCCTTTCAAGCTCCTCTATACCCGATTCCGCTACTCCGGAGAGATGCATATCTTCCAAATTGGCTTCAAACGCCTCTATGGAAAGTGTGACAAGGTAGTTTTGTTCGTCATAGTGGGAGACTTGATGGTTCCGCACTTTCATGTCAGCAGCCAGAACACCGCAAAAGTCCTCTCTTTGTTTGAGTTTCTGTACAGGGACAGTGCGTTGTTCAAGAATGGTCGTTCTGCCGTCAGCATCAATGGTGATACGGGGAACAGTAATATCTCTCTTATGAGCTTTGTAGTAGAAGGTATAAAAGTTATCGTTACCGTTTCGAATGATCAGCGGTTTCATTGAAAGAGGGCGGACACTGTTTGAGGGATCGAACTGGTAGTGCGGTTTGCTCTTCTCTTCCCGTGAATCAATAATGGTTACCGGGAAAAGCTGATTTTCATAGACCTTTTTGGGTACATAGCTGTATTTGAAGTCACCTTCGGCATGAAGCCATGATGCTGTAAGCAGTAAGAGGCCCCAGAAAAGAATGAAGGTGCGTAAATGGTGCATCAGGCTTCAAAGCCCCTTAGCATTTTGATTCCGTCTTCACTTCCGAGGATCACTTCAAGTGCACGTTCGGGGTGAGGCATAAGACCAAAGACATTTTTCTTCTCATTGCAGATACCGGCAATAGAAGTAACTGAGCCGTTGACCACAACTCTGTTGCCGTCTGTATCGGAGTAGCGAAGCAGAACCTGCCCGTTCGCTTCCATTTTTTCCAGTCCTTCATCATCGATATAGTAGTTTCCGTCTGCATGGGCAATAGGAATGTTGAGTACTTCACCTTTTTCACACTGGTTCAAAAAGGCATTGTCATTGTTTTCGACACGAAGTGTCTGATGCTTGGAGATGAAGTGCAGGTTGTTGTTTCTTTTCAAAGCTCCCGGAAGCAGGCCTGCTTCTGTAAGGATCTGGAATCCGTTACAGATACCCAATACCCTGCCGCCATCTTCTGCATATCTGCCTACAGCTTTCATTACAGGAGAGAAACGCGCAATGGAGCCTGAACGGAGGTAGTCACCATAAGAGAATCCGCCAGGTACGACTACAAGGTCAATATCTGTCGGAAGACTCTCTTCCTCATGCCATACCAGTTCTGTAGTATGCCCGAGTTTTTCAAATGCATACTGTGTGTCGAACTCACAGTTTGTTCCCGGAAATCGTAATACTGCTACTTTCATCTTATCTGATCTCTATGCTGTAATCTTCTATAACTGTATTGGCAAGCAGTGTCTCACACATCTCTTTGACCTCCTGTTCAGCTTTTTCTTTGTCGGTATCAAGTTGAAGAACGATCTGTTTTCCGATGCGAACATCTTTAACCCCTTCAAATCCGAGTGAGTCCAGTGCATGGTGTGCTGCTTTACCCTGCGGGTCAAGTACCCCTTCTTTCAAAAATACGTTCACGATTGCTGTTGTCATTATTTTTTCCTTCCTTTTATTATAACGCAACTTGAACAGGGTCCAAGTTTGCTATGCTAACGCTGTACTCTTTCAGCGAAAGGCTCATTGTACCGGTGTGATCACGGGTACTATTTTGTGCCGAGAATTCTGTTAAGTACCTCTTCGTATGCTACTTTCAGTCCGCCAAGTCCCTTTCTGAAACGGTCTTTGTCCATACTTTCACCGCTTTCTGAATCCCAGAGTCTGAAGTTGTCAGGACTGAGTTCATCAATGAGAATGATGTTGCCGTCCATGTCACGGCCGAATTCAAGTTTGAAGTCTACCAGGGTCAAGCCTCTCTCTGCATAGAATGCTTTCAGCAGATCATTGATACGTCTTGCCATATAGCGGATGTATTCCAGTTCTGATACATCATTTACAAGTTCCAGAATAAGGCAGTGCTGGTCATTGAGTTTAGGGTCGCCCAGTTCATCGTTCTTGTAGTCAAATTCCACCAATGTAAATGGAAGTACTTTCCCGTCTTCAATACCAAGGTTTCTGCTGAGACTTCCGGTTGCGATATTTCTTACTATCACCTCGATGAGGATGACATCAGCTTTTTTATGGAGCATATGACTGTCATCGAGCATATCAACAAAGTGTGTCGGGATCCCTTTGTTATTGAGGTATCTGAAAAGTTCTGTAGAGATCTTGTTGTTCAGTGCTCCTTTTCCCTCTTCACTTGATTTCTTCTCTCCGTTAAATGCTGTGAGATCGTCTTTAAATTCAGAGATGTAGAGCTTCTCGTCTTCTGTAGACCAGATCTTCTTTGCCTTCCCTTCATAAACGAGTGACTTTTTTTCCATTTACTTTGTTCCTTTCTGTGTAATGATAAGTGCTTTGAGAATGTCTACAGCGCTTTTTAGCTGTGCATCATCATAGAGCATCTTTTCTGTGATCAGTGTTTTGTTCTCTTCTGCAGCATTGCTCTTTTCATTATTATTTGCTTTTTCTGTTTTGGGTGCTTCTGTATCTATCTTCTCAAGTTCATTCTCAAGATGTTTTTTCAGATCTTTCTCTTTGAGCAGGACAGGATCATCGGTATAGTCGATCTTTCCAAGATGTACGATAATATCAGGTGTAACGCCTTTTGCCTGAATGGTACGTCCGCTTGGCAGATAGTAACGGGCGACGGTGAGTTTGAGAGCTTCATCCTTTCCTATTGGCATAACGACCTGGACCGACCCTTTGCCGAAGGTCTTTTCGCCTACGACCACAGCGCGTTTGAAATCCTGCAGTGCCCCTGCAACGATCTCACTGGCAGAGGCTGAACCTCCGTTGACCAGTACAATGATAGGTGTGTGGGTATCGGTACCTTTTGGGGTCGCTTTATACTCGACATTCTCAAAACGGCTTTTCCCTTTTTGACTGACGATCACACCTTCTTCCACGAACATATCGACAAGACCGGTCGCCTGGTCGAGCAATCCTCCGGGATTGTTGCGAAGATCCATAATGATCCCTCTGGTATTGTTGTGTTCTGCAATTGCTTTTTTGACACTCTCTACCACTTTCTGGTCGAATGATGTAATATGAAGATAAAGTATGCCGTCGGCATCCTGGATCGTTTTGTCATAGACTGAATCGATCTTGATGATGTCTCTGGTGATCTTGATACGAAGGGGCTTAGGCTCTTTTTTACGAACAATGGTCAAGAGGATATCGGTTCCCGGTTTGCCGCGCATCAGTTTGACGGCTTCATCAATGTTCATACCTATGGTCGCTTTGTCATCGATCTTTAGAATGATGTCACCGGCTTTGACCCCTGCTTTCATGGCTGGAGTGCCTTCGAGCGGAGCGATGACCGTAAGGGCACCGTCTTTCATACCTACAGAGATACCGAGTCCTCCGAACTCTCCTTTGGTCTGTACGGTGAGTTCTTTATAGGATTTTCTGTCCATGTAGTTGGAGTGAGCATCGAGATTGGTCATCAGCCCTTTAAGCGCCTTGTCAACGAGTGTAGAGGTGTTGACCTCGTCAACATACTCTTTTTCGATCACATTGAGGATCTGGGTAAACTTGATATAGGCTTCGAGTTTCTCTTTGGCTGTTGACTCTTTGGTCTCCTGTGCCTGTGCAAAAGAACCGAAAAGATAAGCAGCTGTCAAGGTTGATACCAGACCGGCAAAAATGATTTTTTTACTTTTTTTGATCATAAGATGATATGCTCCGTAAATTAGTTTGTTATTTTATAGAAATCTCACTAAGAGGTTGCTGTTTTATAACTATAGTAATCTATAGTAAATGGTAGTTAAATCGACAACGGGTCAGTGCAGTAAACGATGTACGCTTTTTTTATGGATCATCGATAATGAAATATAAATTTTTTTGAAGCGTGCAGATAGGGCAGATAAACAAGATTCAGGAAAAATTGAATTAAATTTGTTAAGAAACTTGACAAGAAGTGACTAAAGTTGTATAATATGTAAAATTTATTTATAAAAAGGGAGTCGCTATGAGTATTTTAGAAAAGTTGACCAACCAAATGCAAGAGACCATTGAATCGGGGGTTTCACTTGCATTGCATAATAAAAACCAGGAAGTAGAACCGATTCATCTTATCTGGGCATTGTTAACCAACAGTAACTCTATTTTACATCAAGCCCTCAACAAAATGAATGTCGACAAGGCAGCTATAGAGCTTGAAGCCAAGAGTCTGGCAGGTAAACTGCCTGCAGTTTCAACTGTAACAAAAGAGAATATTAAGCTTGGGCAGAACCTGGTGCGTTCTTTGCAGAATGCCGAAGGGGTTATGACAGCAAACGGTGACCAGTACCTGGCCGTCGATACCTGGCTTGTCGCCAACACCAATGAGAGTTTTATACGGGATGTACTTGGCAAATATGTTGATATATCCGAGTTCAGGAAGACATTGGAGTCGATCCGCGGCGGCAAGCAGATCGATTCGCAGTCTGCAGATGAAACGCTTGAAGCATTGGCACAGTACGGGATAGATCTGAACCAGAAAGCAATTGACGGTGAGCTTGATCCGGTCATTGGGCGCGATGAAGAGGTACAGCGGGTGATGCAGATCCTGATCCGAAAGACCAAAAACAACCCGATCCTTATCGGGGAGCCTGGTACCGGTAAAACAGCCATTGTGGAAGGGTTGGCACAGCGTATCGTCAATAAGGAGGTACCGCTCAGTTTACAGAATATGAGGGTGATCTCTTTGGATATGAGTCGACTGATCGCCGGTGCAAAGTACAGAGGAGAGTTCGAGGACAGGCTTAAAGCAGTTGTTGACGAAGTCAAGGAAGCAGCGAATATCATCCTCTTTATTGATGAGATACATACCATTGTCGGAGCAGGTGCGAGCGAAGGAAGTATGGATGCTGCCAATATTCTGAAACCGGCATTGGCTCGCGGGGAGCTTCATACCATAGGTGCGACTACACTCAAAGAGTACAGAAAGTATTTTGAGAAAGATGCCGCACTTCAAAGACGTTTCCAGCCTGTCAAAGTTGATGAGCCGAGTATCAATGAGGCATTACAGATACTCAGAGGGATCAAGGACAGACTTGAGACCCACCATAATGTTGTTATCACCGATGGTGCACTGGTGGCGGCAGCCAAGCTTTCAGATCGTTACATTACCGACAGGTTCCTGCCGGACAAAGCGATCGATCTTATAGATGAGGCAGCGGCAGAGCTGAAGATGCAGATCGAGAGTGAGCCGACCGAACTTGCGAAGATCAAACGTGAGATCTCTACCCTCCAGGTAGAAAAAGAGGCGCTCAAAATGGAAGAGAGCGGGAAGAACGCCGCTCGTCTTGAGGAGATCGAAAAAGAGCTTGCTGATCTGGAAGAGAGACGTGTAGGACTGCAGAACCAGTTTGAGAATGAAAAAGCGGTCTTCAATGAGATTGCCGAGGCTAAAAGCAAGATAGAGTCGCTCAAGCATCAGGCAGAGACTGTAAAACGTGAAGGTGATTTCAACAAAGCGGCAGAGATCGAGTATGGTCAGATCCCACAGGAGCAGAAGAGACTCCAAGCACTTGAAGAGAAGTGGTCTGCCATGATGAAAGAGGGGACACTCCTCAAGAACTCGGTCGATGAAGAGATGATCGCAAGTATCATAAGCAGATGGACAGGTATTCCGGTCAACAAGATGCTGCAGAGTGAAAAAGACAAGATCCTGCATATCGAAGATGTACTCAAAGAGGAAGTCGTAGGTCAGGAAGAGGCGCTTAAAGCAGTTGCACGTGCGATCAAGCGTAACAAAGCCGGCCTTAGCGATGTGAACAGACCGATCGGCAGCTTCATGTTCCTTGGGCCTACCGGTGTCGGTAAGACACAGGTGGCCAAGACATTGGCAAAGTTCCTCTTTGACTCTGAGAGATCACTTATCCGTATTGATATGAGTGAATACATGGAGAAACACGCTGCCAGCAGACTTGTTGGTGCACCTCCGGGATATGTCGGGTACGAAGAGGGCGGTCAGCTTACCGAAGCTGTCAGAAGAAAGCCTTACTCTGTCGTTCTTTTCGATGAGATAGAGAAGGCACATCCTGATGTCTTCAATACCCTTCTGCAGGTGCTTGACGATGGACGTCTGACAGACAACAAAGGGGTCACTGTAGACTTTAAGAACACCATTATTATTATGACGTCGAACATTGCGTCAGACAAGATCATGGAGTTCAAAGACCCTGAAGATAGAAGAAAAGCGGTCAATGACGAGTTGAAACTCCATTTCAAGCCGGAGTTCCTCAACCGTCTGGATGACATTGTGATCTTCAATCCGCTTGACCTGGATGCTATTACAAACATCGTGGATATTCTCTTCAAGGGTATCCAGAAGAAACTGGCTGAGCGTGATATCAAGATCACACTCACACCGGCTGCCAAAAAATATATTGCAGAAGCAGGGTTTGACCCTGTCTATGGTGCCCGACCGCTTAAGAGAGCACTCTATGAAGTGGTTGAGGACAGACTTGCCGAACTTATCCTGGAAGACAGGGTGGTCGAAGGCAGCAGCGTCGAGTTCGACGTACAGAACGGAGAGGTTGTTGTCAACATCTCCTGATCTTTGCAGAGAGAGCACTAGGTTCTCTCTGTTTTCTTCTTTCCAAAAATCATACCGTATATTTTTTACCTCTCCCTATATGAAAAACATATTTTGTCTGCCTGATAATAGTAATATAGATAATTGATCTATTTTTGAACAAAGTCATAATTTTGGATTATAATATACCACTTAATTGTATAAAATTTAATCACATGGCTGTATAAATATTTGATTTAAATCAACTTTTTTACTCTCCCATCCTCATAGAATACTGAGGTCAAAATTATTTTAGGAGAAGAGACTATGGCAGATTCGATTGATGTGCTGGCAGCACTCAAACTGATATATACGATCTATGCCCTGGCAGTAATATCCGTTATTGCCTATTTCGGATATCGTATTACACAAAAAGGGGAGGTAAAACCTGCAAAGAAAGGTATTTTCTGGGCCTATGTGGCATCACTGATCGTTATTGGTACAGGGATGCACTTTTTAACATACAATGTCGTTCCATGGGTACCTATGGATCTTAACAGAGCCAATATCAAAGCAGAAAAAACGTTTGATATTACCTACAGAGACCACAAGATCATTCCAAATGAAAAACCAATGAAAGTCCCTTGCGGCAAATATGTGGTTTTTGATGCGCACAGTGATGATCTGACCTACGGATTTGGTATTTTCAGACAGAACAATACTATGGTGGCACAAATGCAGGTGGTACCGGGAAGCAGAAATGACCTGATGTGGATCTTTCACAAGAACGGTACCTACAGTGTACGTTCTACCGAGTATTCCGGACCCAAGGGAGCACAGATGATCATAGAAGATGCGATCGTTGTGAGCGGGTGCAAAGAAGATGACAAGTATGCAATGAAAGGAGGTGAGTGAATATGAGTTTTATGAATACATTGATTGAGGGGCATGAAGGCGGACTGAAAGCCGAAAAGATGACCCCTATGCAGAAGATCGCAATGCGATTTGTAGTAATAGGTCTTCTCTATTACGGTTTGGCGGCACTTGAAGGGATGATCATGCGAGCATATGAGATCAAACCTCTGCCGTTCATTGACGAGACACACTTCTTTTCCATCATGACGGTACACCCTATGGTCGGGATATTCGGATCTTCATACATGATCGTGTTCGGGGCATTTCTGTTCCTGACACCCTATTTGATGAAGAAGCCGATCTACTCGTTGAAACTTGCGAACCTTTCATGGATATCGATTGCCGCAGGAACGCTTATTATGTGGACAGCAGGATTTTTGTTTTCCTATGCACCGCTCTACACACTCTACTGGCCGCTGCCGGCAGATATGTCACAGTTCAAGGCGATCGGCGGTATTGTCTATATTGTCGGTGTTGTAGGGATCATGGTCGGTACATTTGCATATACGTACAATATTTTCAAAACGATCGTCTATACGCCAAAAGGCTGGGAAAAACAACCTGCTATGGCGTTGATGAAGTCTGCTCTGGGTATTACAGGATTGACGAACTTCTTTAAACGCAAAAAAGAGGAACATCTTGTTCCTCTGCCTATTGCTGCGATCTCAAGAGGAACGATCGATGTCGGTCTGAATGCAGTAGTGATCTCAACAGCCGGCGTACTGATACTGATCTATCTTGTTGGTAACGGACTGTTTGGGATGGACCTGAAAGATACCTGGGTAGATGCACTGCTGTACAAGAATATCTTCTGGTGGGGACTTGACCTGGTAGCTGACGGACTGGTACTTGTTTTTGTCGCCGGTACGTGGTATCTGCTTGCGATGCTTATCTCCGGTAAAGAGCTCTTTATGCAGAACATTGCCCGTGCAGCACTCTTTTTGGAGATGGTTGTATCCTGGACAGTATGGTCGCACCACCTGATGTCAGACCAGGGTCAGTCAAATTTCCTGAAAGTCTTTTCCGGTGAGATGGTTACAGCATTCGAGCTGATCACACAGGGGCTTGCTGTCTATATCACACTTGTGACGCTTTATCGTGCAAAACCGCTTAAGATGACGAACGAACTCAAGTTCCTTCTTGGTGGTCTTTTAGGCTTTATGCTTGCTGTACCGGCCGGTATCATTCAGGCGGATCTTGGTATGAACAGGATACTTCACAATACACAATGGATCATTGGTAACCATGTACATGTGGCGATCCTTGTAGGTCTTACTATGACACTTTATTCGGCGATCTATGTACTCTTTCCGATCTTGACGAACGGGGTAAAGCTCTATTCGCAAAAGCTTGCCAATGCACACTTTTGGCTGCATCTTGTCGGTGGTATCGGTATGGGTGCCTTTATGGGTATGGCAGGAATAGACGGGATGTTGAGACGTACGATCTACTATAACGGTGAGTACAACACCTATATGATCCTTGCCGGGATATGTGGCCTTATGATGTTCGTAGCGTTCCTGCTCTTCCTGTACAATATTATCATGAGTGTGGGGATCAAGGGACTGCTTGGTATCTATCAGCCGGCGAAGATCGATACGCACGAGTGTCTTCTTGAAGAGACAAAGAAGGAGGAAGCATAATGAAATATATTTCGATAGTATTGATACTGATAGCCGTAGCGCTGGCAGCACTTTTCCTGATCAAGGAGAGTGATGCTCTGCTTTTGACAGCCATCGTGGCTGTTATCGCAGGATTCTGGATCGCAGTTTTCCAGATTCCAAAAGAGAAGGAGTGATCTTCTTAAAAAGGAGAAGAGCGCTTGTTCTTCTCTTGCTGCGACTCCTCTGTTTATTTCTCGGACCGAAGATAAAAGTTCAGCTTTTATGGATCATTTACCGTATCTACTGACGGTCATTTTTCTCAATCCCTCTGAGTATTTTATAGTAGTAACCCAGACCAATGAACATGAATGTAGTACCGATTATCAGATAAAAAGCAGCCAGCATCTGGGTATAATCATCAAGTGTGATTTTAAAAACAACCATCAAAGTCTCTATTGAGAGCGCGATCACGATCGAGATCAGGAATTTCCCCAGTACTTTATACTGTTTGTCTTCAGGCTGCTGAAATGACTGGAAGAGTACTTCATGTTCAAATATCTGTTTTGAGAGGTCAAATATGGCAAGTCCCAATGTGATTGAGATAATGGATTTGAAGATATCCTGCAAAAAGTCAGTGCTGGCTGAACCAAATATGATAGCAATAAATACATATCCTCCATAGATGATCAGCATGATGGATACGATTGACAAAAATATCGACCCGACTGAATAGACTACCTTCTTATAGTGTTCATGAAGCGTGTTATGCTCTATCATTCGCAGGTGCTCCAGCAGCAGGAGTAGATCGATATCAAAGACCCTGTATCTGTCATTGTCAGCTGCAACTACAGATATGCTGGCTTTTCCTGTGCGGTAATGAATATATGGATTGGACACATATACGCCTTTATCATCAAGTCTCAGACTTCTAAAATAGTGACTCTTGTCACTGCCTAATCCTTCGGTGTCTTTACCTCTGTGACATACGGTAGGAGTCGTCTGCATGTATTTTTGGTCCACTTCATACATAAGTTGTATGAAGTGGTATTGTTTCAGTGTCTTCCCTGCCGAACCTATATAGTCGACAGGCAGGCTCTCAACCACAGAGTGTATATATTTTTCTATGGATATTTTATTGATTTTGTAAATATTTACGATCTCTTTCATGGCTGATACCTATCCTTCAATAGTTTTATGTTTTTTCTCCGGTTTGTGTACGTTAAACACTTCGCAGATGCTCAGGTTGCCTGATCACAGCAGAGTGCCATTCTGCATCACTGTCCGTATGCTGTGGTCTCAGTATGCTCCAAAGAGCAGTTGCAGCTTATCAATGTCGTGGGATAGGCTGTAAAGTGCTCTTGTATCATCTCCCCGGAGATTTTCTTCAAAGGTGCTCTGCATGGTTTGATAGAAAATACCGATGGGGACAGGGGCATTCTCCAGAGCCTTCTGCATTGCAGAGAGCAGGTTGCTGCTGTCATGGGAGTCTTCTATTTCAGCAGTATTCTCTTTGAACCATTTGTAGGTATTTACCTTGTTGAACACCACGCAGGGCTGGAAGACATCGACCAATGCATATCCTTTGTGTAGAAATGCCTCTTTGAGTACGCTCTTGGCATGGGTGTAGTTCCCTATATTGACACGCGATACGAAACCTGCCTTCAGTGCAAGAGCGACCGAAACAGGGTTGAAGGGTTCGTTGTTGACACCTTTGACCTGTACGGGAGTTTTGAATCCTTTTTGGCTTGTGGGAGATGCCTGTCCTTTGGTAAGACCATATACCATATTGTTATGTACGATATGGACAATATCGGGATTTCGCCTGATGGTATGCAGAAAGTGGTTGCCTCCCTCACCGTACATATCTCCGTCTCCTCCCTCGGCAATGACGGTGAGTGCCGGGTTTGACAGCTTCAGTGCCGCAGATACGGGAAGAGCACGTCCATGCAGACCGCAAAACATATGTGTACCGATGTAGTAGGGTGTTTTGGCGGCCTGGCCGATACCTGAAACGATCACCGTGTTCTTTGGATCGAGTTCAAGTTCCGTCAGTACCTCTTTAAGAAGCTTCAATATTGCAAAATTGCCGCACCCGGGACACCATGCATTGTCTATATCTGTTCTGTCAAGCGGATGTTTCATTTCTGCTCCTTCACAAGGTTATACAGCTTTTCTTTGAGAAGGTCTGTAAAAAAGGCAAAACCGTCAGCCTGAAGAATACGGTGATGGATGTCGATATCATGCTTTTTCAAAATATCCGAGAACTCTCCTGTAACGTTGTTCTCTATGACAATATTGGTTTTTGTCTCTTTCAGCATCTCCAGGTGCCGGGGATCGAGTGGGTGTACCCAGACAAAATGTACCTGGAAGAGGCGCGGATCGGCCAGTTCCCTGAGTACTTCGGTTATCACACCTTTGGTAGAACCCCATCCAATCACTGCAATGCTTCCTTCTCCCATGACTTTGGGAGAGTGTGCTTCCAAGATGGCTAAAGAGATCTTTTTTTTCCGTTTTTTCACCATCTTGTCACGCATATGGGAGCTTTCTGTGATCTGACCGCGTTCATCATGTTCATCACTGGTTGAAACGACCAGTCCCTCTCCCAAACCGGGAACTCCGCGGGGAGTAATGCCGTTCTCTGTGAATTTGTAGCGCTCATATAGTGCATCGGTGGGCAGAATGTAACGCCGCTGTACATAGGCGGAAAAATCAACCCTTTTGAGCATACCTATGGAGTCAGCCAGATACTGGTCTGAAAGAGTGATAACCGGCATCTGGTACCTGTCTGCCAGTTCAAAAGCCAGATAGCCGAAGTCAATGCACTCCTGCAGATCTCCGGGTGCCAGGACGATACGTCCGAAATACCCATGTCCGCTGTAGATGGCAAGGTTAAGGTCACCCTGTTCACTTCGTGTGGGCAGACCTGTAGCAGGGCCGGGACGCTGTGCAAGATAGATCACGGCGGGGGTCTCGCTCATACCTGAAAGACTGACTGCTTCACTCATCAGTGCAAATCCGCCTCCGGAGGTGGAGGTCATCGCACGTGCTCCGCCGAACCATCCGCCCAGTACCATGTTCAGTGATGCGATCTCATCTTCACTCTGTTCCACCAGCAGGGTAAAATGTTCGGACATAGAAGCCATAAAGTTCAGCACTCCTGTAGAAGGGGACATGGGATAGGCTGTTATCATATTGCATCCTCCGGCCAGAAAACCGAATCCGGATGCGGAAGAGCCGTCCATCAAGTGCATGCTGTTGGTCTTTTGCTGGAGCTGTCCGGGAAGTTTCGGAAACGGAAGATCTTTCAGACTTTGGCCGTACACTACTCCTTGATGCATTGCTGCTTTATTCTTGTGTATCTCCTCTTCATCAAACAAAGCCTCCATGCTTTCAGTCAGTACAGCCTCATCCAGACCGAAAATACCGAATATGACACCGGTGACATAACTGTTTGCATAATGTCTGCCTCCAAGTTCTTTGAGGGCCCGTGACACAGGTATCTTCGTAATCTCTATCTCTTCATGTGTTATATTTTCATCGGCGAGGACAATGGTGTGGTCTGTAAGGCGTTCGTGCGCATGGGAGAGGGCATCTGTATCCAGTGCTATGAAGATATCGGTATACCAGCAGGGTGCATTTACGGGAGCGTCAGCAATACGTAGCAGTGTGGTGTTCGATCCGCCGCGTACTCTGGACATATACTCCTTCGTGGAGAAGACAAAATATCCGCTTCTTTTGAATGCACCGGTCAAGATCTTTTCCAGTGTCATTATCCCCGTACCCGCAGCCCCTCCGATAAGAATGGAGATGCTGTCTCTACCGGGGAGCTCTTCCTCTCTCTTTTCAGGCAGTGATACGGCCTGATCGGATATCGTTGCCTCAAATGGCACTTTCGTTTCATTCATTTTGACCTCTTTGCAGGCCAGGTCAGTTTGGCGCCATAGTATGCTGTAACTGTAACTGTAGCAGTTGTAATAAGTACGATGGCATGGTAAATGATACCCGGCAGATTGGGTGTATAGACGATATTGGGATCATCAAGGTAGAGGATAACCGCAGCTGTTCCGAGCAGAAGTGTAATGATAGAGAGTACCAGCTTTACAATAAAGATATATGTCATGGCAAGGCTGTAGTTTATCCACCAGCTTAAAATACCGGGGACCATGGCCAGAGCTCCTGTGACTGTAGCTGCAAAGAAAGTATAGAAAACAGCTGAGGCATAAGAGTCAGCCGGGGAGAAGAGAAATATCAGATCCAGTCCGCCTGCAAAAATATGCAGTGCAATAGGAAAGTGAACGAAGATAGGATGGGGATGATATTTTCTATACCACTCAATCCAGTATGTTTTTCCGGTATCACTCCCTGTCAGTCTGTCGACGATTGTAAAGCCGGAAAAAACTTCATCTGAATGGGGTGCCTTCTCTATGGATGCCGTAAGGTCTGCCCCTGCTGTATGTATTTTTTTGTGAATACCGCCTTTCCATAAAGGACTCTCTGTGACATCATACACGTTTCCTTTATAGGCTATATAAGCTTTGCGTCCGTTCTTTCCGTTATATTGCTTCAGCTCTTTTAGGGTCATCTATATCCTCCTTCAGAGGGGTGTTATCGGTTTGTGGTACCTGACTGCTTCTATTTTTTCAGCTCTCTGCAGTATGGGTTTCCTGCCTCTCTTGTTTGGAGCAGCTGCGTTTTCAGGTGTTGGTATGCTCCATTTTGTCTATAGTATCTATATAGTCACATACTTCACTGTTGTCGTTGCAGGGGTCTAAAAATCCATGGCGTGTCTCAGAGAATGCTTCGAGGTTCTGTGAAACAAAATCCCAATTGATCAGGTTCCACCATTTTTCAAGGTAGTCTGCTCTTGCATTTCTACAGTCAATGTAATAGGCATGTTCCCATACATCACAGGTTAGCAAAGGGGTGTGTTTTGTCAACAGGGGATTGTCGGCATTGGATAATGGTTCGATCACCAGTGATTCGGAACTGTCTATGCTCAACCATACCCATCCGGAACCAAAGAGTCCTGCGGCCGTCTCCAGAAATCTCTTTTTAAATTCCTCAAGAGAACCGAAGTTCCTTTCGAAGTGATCCAGCAGTTTTTTTGAAGGTGTGGTGCTTCTGCCCGTCATTCCGTTAAAATAGAAGTCATGGTTATAGACCTGTGCCGCATTGTTGAAAATACCGCCTTCGGCTTGTTGAATGATATCTTCAAGTTTCATATCTTCATATTTGGTACCTTTTATAAGTCTGTTCAGGTTGTTGATATACCCTGCATGGTGCTTGCCATAGTGATATTGGATTGTTTCTTTGGAGATATGAGGTTCCAGTGCATCCATATCAAAAGGCAGATCCATTAATAGATGTGTCATTGTTGATCCTTTTTTGTTTAAATAGTCTTATAGTTATAGTAGATAGAATGTGTGTAATACACGTGTAGTTTTTTGTAGCAAGTAATAAAGATGATATGAATGGTTTTTTTAAGTTGTGTTATATAAAGTTGATGTAGTGGGATTGTTTTGGTTGCGAGAGGCGGATTTGAACCACCGACCTTCGGGTTATGAGCCCGACGAGCTACCAAACTGCTCTATCTCGCGACAATTAAAAAGAAGTGTTTGGACACAATATCCAAGTGGATGGGGTAGAGGGATTCGAACCCCCGAATATCGGTACCAAAAACCGAGGCCTTACCGCTTGGCGATACCCCAATCGTTAAGCATCAACTGCTTATGTGGACGGCATTATAGCACCAAATGACTTGCTTGTCAAGAGGTTTTGGAAAAAAATTTAAAAATTTTGTTTGGCGTGAAAAATTATTTGTGTATAATCACTTTATGAGCCATAAAAAACACCCACAACCTGTTGAACGAATAGTGAATATTTTGAAGCGTCTGTATGCATTTGAGAGGCTTCGTGCCAGTCGTATTGCCATGGAGTATGGCGTAAGTACAAAAACCATTTCAAGAGATATGAAAAAGATAGGCAAGATCATTCCTCTTATTTCAAAAAGAGGCATTTACCGTATCGATACATCAAAGATGGCACATCTTAACAGCCTGCCGTCAGCAATGCTGCACTCTTTTGCTTCTAATGCCGGACTGAGTATAGACTGCCTGCAGGGTTCGGAGGAGAGTATCCCTGTGATCTCATTTGCCATTGCCTATGACGGTATTCCAAAAGAGATCGCAGAAGAGATCATAGAGAGTATAGAAAAGGGGTGTAAATGCCGATTTGTATATACCAACAACCAGGGTATTTCAAGTATCAAAACCGTTTCACCCGTCAAGCTCTACACAGCCAAAGGCAAATGGTATCTGCTTGCCAAAGATGATGTCAGGAGTGAAGTGAGGCCTTTTGACTTTCTCAAGATCAGAGAGTTCGAGCTTCTTTCCGGTGTACCGCACGACCTGACACAGGCTGAGATAGAGGAAGCCAACAACAGAGCCTCCGTCTGGACGAGTTCGGGTCAAAAACCTTTTGAGGTGCGTCTGCATGTCTCAGCCTATGCCAAACGCTACCTGCTTGAGGTTCCTCTGCACAAAAGCCAGACTTTGGAGTCTCCGCACACGGACGGCACTGCCACCTTTACATACCAAATAACACACAACATGGAACTACTCCCAGAGATCAAGAACTGGATACCTCACATCCAGGTCATAGAACCAAAAGAGCTTAGGGCTGCTTTGAGGGAAGATGTGGAGAACTTTTTACGGCAAATGGATGAAATGGACATATAGGTGTCCGTAGGGTTGTGGTATTATATCAAAATGTCATATCTAGATTAAGATTGCTAAATTTTTGAAGGAAATTGGAGATAAAGAGGTGAAGTTTTTGAGGATGACAACTTAATGTCAGTTCAACCTTGCTCGGAACTTCAAAACCGATTATTATAGCACTTTCGTGTCCCCACACAAATAAGCTATGAGGTATAATAAACAAAAATTCTTTAAAGGGAGATAAAATGGGGAAGATGTATCAGAGGATTTTAGGACTTGATATAGGGATAGCATCGATTGGATGGGCGGTAATAGATTATTCAAAAGAAGATGCTACACAAAACAAGATAATAAAAAGTGGTGTACGTATATTTACACAAGCTGAACATCCTAAAGATGGAAGTTCTTTGGCACTTCCAAGACGATTGGCACGAGGAGCAAGACGTACACTCAAAAGAAAACGTCAAAGAATGAAAGCTATTAAAAGACTTTTTATAGAGTATTTTTCTTTGACAGAAGGTGACCTTTTTGTAGGGAAAACCGATAAGACAATCTACAGTAAAAAAGGTCGTGTGGATGTATGGCAGCTTAGAGCTGAAGCTGTTAGCAGGGTATTGAACAATGAAGAGTTTGCAAGGGTATTAACCCATATTGCAAAACGAAGAGGCTATAAGTCAAATAGAAAAGTAGAAGAGAAGAGTGACAGTGAAGGCAAAAAGGTTTTGGGTGCGATTGAGCATAATGTAACACTGTTAAAAGAGTATGAAACCATTGGGCAGGCTATTTATGAGACAACCAAAGATACAGGTATAAGAAGAAATAAAGAAAAGGACTATTCGCATAGTGTATCAAGAGAGATGCTTTTGGATGAAGTAGAAGTGATTTTCAAAAAACAGAGTTCTTTTGGTAACACATTAGCGACAGATGTAATAAAAGAAAAATATGTTGAGATAGCTTTTTCACAAAAAGACTTTGCTTCTGTGGACAAAATGGTGGGAAAATGTACATTTGAAAAAGATGAACTGAGGGCTGCCAAAAGAACCTATAGTGCAGAAGAGTTTGTAACACTTACTAAACTTATTAATACAAAAATAGAACTGGAAGACGGCTCTTATCGGAGATTAACCAAAGAAGAGTTAGAAAAGATTATTCTTCTATGCAGACAGAGTGAAAAGCCAAGCTATATTAAGATACGAGAGACTATTGGGCTTGAACCCACTTCAAAATTTAAAAATATAGATGAATATGAAATAGATAAAAAGACAGGTGAAGTACTAAAAAAGAAGCCTGTAAAGTTTGTGAGCGCATTTAAAGGTTTTCATACACTTAGAAAAGTGGTAGAAAAAACACTTTCTAAAACACATTGGCATAATATTTCACAAGATACAAAACTTTTGGATGAAATAGCAACAGTTTTTTCTATCCACAAAAGTGATGAGAAGATACAAGAAGCATTGAGTGATTTAGAATTTTCTATGCTTAACGAAAATGAAACAGAACTTTTAAAAGAGGCTCTTATCGCATCGATCAATTTCGATCAGTTTATCTATCTTAGTTTAAAAGCATTAGATAAGTTACTGCCACATATGCGAGATGGTAAACGCTATGATGAAGCAGTAACAGCAGTAGGGTATGAAAAATCATCAGGAACTAAAGCAAAATTTTTACGTGCATTAAACAATGATGAACAGAAAGAACTTACAAACCCTGTTGTAAAAAGAGCTATTGCACAAACAAGAAAAGTGATTAATGCACTCATTCGTGAGTATGGACAGTTTGACAGTGTACATATTGAGCTCACAAGAGAGATAAAAAAGAGCCATAAAGATAGAAAAAAAATAGAAGATGGGCAAAAAGAGTATCAAAAATTTAAAGAAGCAGTTGTCGCAGACTTTATAGAGAAATTTGGAAGGGAACCAAAAGGCAACGAATTACTTAAATTCAGGCTTTGGAAAGAGCAGGATGGGTACTGTGCCTATAGTGGTTTTATGGGAGAAAAAGGCTATATCAAGCCTGAAAAACTTATATCAGATGTAAAATATGCTGAGATAGATCATATTTTACCTTATAGCCGAAGTCTTGATGATGGGCTTAACAATAAAGTCTTATGTCTTGCCAAAGAGAATCAAAACAAGAAAAATCGAACACCTTTTGAATATTTTAATGAGATAAATAGAGATTGGTATAGTTATGAAATTTTCGTGAACAATATGTTGAAAAATCTTAATAGAGCAAAACGTCAAAGATTGTTAAAAAAGAATTTTGATGAAAACTCCGAAAAAGAGTTTAGAGAACGTAATATACGCGATACAGCCTATATGGCTCGATATATCAAAAACTTTATAGAAAACAATCTCGAACTGAGAGGTGAAGGTAAAAATAATGTTGTAACCATAAATGGAACATTGACCAATATGCTTAGGCATAATTGGGGAGTAGGCAACAAGAGTAGAGAGACACACCTGCATCATGCTGTTGATGCGATTATTATCGCATTTGCAACACAGAGTGAGATACAGAGGCTCTCTACACTCTCTGCAAAAAGAGATGGGTTTGCTTATGAAAAAAGTAAAGAGAAATCAAAAAAATTTAAATTTATTCCACCTATGGAAAACTTTAGAGATGAAGTACAGAAGAGTATAGATGAGATATTTGTTTCTAATTCTCCTAGACGTAAGGTAACAGGTGCAGCTCATGAAGCAACAATCTATAGCCCTAAGACATTTATTGCCAATAAAAAATCAGATAAGCCATCCATCTTAGCTGGTAGCAGTAGGCAGAAAACGGTTGTACTCAATGGTGGAAAAAGTCTTGCCAAAAATGATACGATGCCAAGAGTAGATATTTTTCAACACAAAAAAAATGGTAAGTATTATGTAGTACCTCTGTATGTTTCAGACTTTGTTAAAAAAGAGTTGCCAAACAAAGCGATTGTACAAGGGAAAAACAAAGATGGTACTCCCAAAGAGTGGCTGGAAATGGATGAAAATTACCAATTTAAATTTTCTTTATTTAAAGATGAACTTGTAGAAATACAGACAAAAAAAACTGCGAGTAAAGAGGCAAAAAATATTGTAGGATATTTTGTATCTGCACATAGTGGTACTGGGGCTATTTTATTAAAAAGTCATGATAACTCTGAACTTAATGGTTTCAAAAGAAATTCATCTAATAGTTGTGAAATAAGCTTAGGCATACAAAATGTTGAATATGTAAAAAAATATCAAGTTGATGCATTGGGAAACAGGCGAGAAGTCAAACAAGAACAACGTATTATGACTACAAAAAAGAAAAGATAACACTATGGGGTGGAGAACACTTATTATAACCAAGCCAGCTAAAATCTCCATTGCTAACGATCAGTTAAAGTATGCACCCAAAGATGGGGAAGTGATAACTGTCCCGATAGATGATATATCTGTCATCATTGTAGAGGTGCATCAAGTGACGATTACCTCAGCACTGATGTCACGGCTTACAGAGTCAAATATAGTACTGTTTACTTGCGATAAAACCCATACACCAAATGGTGTGTTCATCCCCTTTCACCAACATAGTCGCTATACACAAGTAGCACATAATCAAATAGCATGGAGTGAACCTCTCAAAAAACGTCTTTGGCAAAAGATAGTCTCTCAAAAAATACGCAACCAAGCCAAAACTTTAGAATACATGGGAAAAACAAAAGTAAAACAGTTAGAATCTTATGCAAAATCGGTCAAATCAGCAGATAGCACTAATGTAGAGAGTGCAGCTGCCAGACTTTATTTTGTTGAGCTTTTTGGAAAGTTTAATCGTAAAAATGAGAATGACTGGAGAAACAGTGCTCTTAACTATGGATATGCGCTTATAAGAGGAGCAATCTCACGAAGTTTGGCTAGTCATGGGTTTTTACCGGCTTTTGGATTGTTTCATCATAGTACACTCAATGCCTTTAATCTTTCAGATGACATCATAGAACCCTACAGGGCTTTTGTAGATGTGGTAGTGGCTGAGCAGTATGAAAACTTTATAGAGTTACCAGATACACGATTTTTACCAGAGCATAAAGTAGAGCTATATCAGCTGTTTACGATGAATACCGTTATAGATGGTGTAGCTACAACATTGTTAAATAGTGTAGAAGTATGTGTAACTTCGTTGATGAACGTAACGTTAGAAAAAGATGTACAACTTCTAAAACTTCCTGTCTTGGTTAATAATGATGGATAGTTATGAGAGTAGATTTATGAGACTATTTGTATTCTTTGATTTACCCACGGGAACAAAGAAGGAACGTTCTCATGCAACAAGGTTTAGAAATATGCTTATAAAAAATGGCTTTACAATGTTACAGTTTTCTGTTTATGTGCGTGTATGTAAAGGGCAAGACATGGTGAGTAAGTATTTGGATATCACCATGAAGCATCTACCACCCAAAGGTCACATAAGAGCAATGCAGGTTACTGATAAGCAGTATGAACGTATGCATATCCTTATAGGTGAGGAAACTGTAGAAGAAAAAAATGTAGGAGTACAACAACTTTTACTTTTTTGATGCAAAAAATACTAAAAAAATGAGAAAACTTAAACGATTTTGGTAAAAAAGATGATTTTTTTATTGAAATAAAATGTGTAAATCAAGTCTACGAGGGGGCTTGAAAGCCCCGTATTATAGCGTATTTGTGTGGGGAAGGGTGCTATAACTTTCTCTTCACGTGTTGTTAGCGGTGAAAAATTATAGCGTATTTGTGTGGGGAAGGGTGCTATAACGTTTCCACTATGATGCTTTGCTCCTGTGGTATTATAGCGTATTTGTGTGGGGAAGGGTGCTATAACTGACCTCTGTCTTGGTGGCAAAGACCGCGAATTATAGCGTATTTGTGTGGGGAAGGGTGCTATAACTGCTGAGATAACACAGTCAAACCCGCCTGAATTATAGCGTATTTGTGTGGGGAAGGGTGCTATAACCTCAAGGTCATCGTACAGCCTATTGATATCATTATAGCGTATTTGTGTGGGGAAGGGTGCTATAACTTCCCATCTATTGCATCCAAAATCATCATCATTATAGCGTATTTGTGTGGGGAAGGGTGCTATAACATTGCGATCCTTAACGAGTTGATCGTAGTAATTATAGCGTATTTGTGTGGGGAAGGGTGCTATAACTCCTTGGATCTCTTGGATTGACAAACGAAGATTATAGCGTATTTGTGTGGGGAAGGGTGCTATAACTGCTGAGATAACACAGTCAAACCCGCCTGAATTATAGCGTATTTGTGTGGGGAAGGGTGCTATAACTTCTGATGTGTCATTGATCCATCCGCCATTATTATAGCGTATTTGTGTGGGGAAGGGTGCTATAACCCATTACACCTGTTAGTAGATCAATGATTAATTATAGCGTATTTGTGTGGGGAAGGGTGCTATAACTTCTGTATTTGTAACTTCGTTTACTTTAGAATTATAGCGTATTTGTGTGGGGAAGGGTGCTATAACTATGCAAGGATCGAAGTGACCGAAAAAAAAATTATAGCGTATTTGTGTGGGGAAGGGTGCTATAACTGACCAATGGGTATTACGTTGACGCCGATAATTATAGCGTATTTGTGTGGGGAAGGGTGCTATAACCCCTATTATAAGTGGATTAGGTGTCCAAGTATTATAGCGTATTTGTGTGGGGAAGGGTGCTATAACTAGGGAACAGTAGCCAGTCAGTAGGAGACAATTATAGCGTATTTGTGTGGGGAAGGGTGCTATAACCAGCCTGCTATATCGTTGTCGAAAGTCCCAATTATAGCGTATTTGTGTGGGGAAGGGTGCTATAACTTGCTTCAAGTGTGCCAACGCTAACACCAAATTATAGCGTATTTGTGTGGGGAAGGGTGCTATAACTCACGGCTCAGGCGTACTTGGAAAAGGCAAATTATAGCGTATTTGTGTGGGGAAGGGTGCTATAACACACTATAGCTCTGTAAAAAAACAGAGTGAATTATAGCGTATTTGTGTGGGGAAGGGTGCTATAACTAGCGGTAGAGGTTGAATGCCATCGAGACCATTATAGCGTATTTGTGTGGGGAAGGGTGCTATAACATATAACATCCTTAACGCTCAACATGGTCCATTATAGCGTATTTGTGTGGGGAAGGGTGCTATAACATGTAGTATGATGACAGATCGAGGATGATAATTATAGCGTATTTGTGTGGGGAAGGGTGCTATAACTGTTGCGTTAACTGATACATATCAGTTGTAATTATAGCGTATTTGTGTGGGGAAGGGTGCTATAACGTTAACGATGCAACTGTCTTATATACGGCAATTATAGCGTATTTGTGTGGGGAAGGGTGCTATAACGTGGTCTTACAGCGGTAGGAATTGCAGGATATTATAGCGTATTTGTGTGGGGAAGGGTGCTATAACGCACAAGATAGACGCAATAGACATAGGCTTATTATAGCGTATTTGTGTGGGGAAGGGTGCTATAACGGCATACCTTGACACACTCTTCATCGGCGGATTATAGCGTATTTGTGTGGGGAAGGGTGCTATAACTACCTGCAGTGTGAAAGAAAAACTAGCAGCATTATAGCGTATTTGTGTGGGGAAGGGTGCTATAACGCAATTTCGATGTAAGAACCATCTGAAAGCATTATAGCGTATTTGTGTGGGGAAGGGTGCTATAACTGGACGCTCCGCTGGGCACTCCGTGGGCGTATTATAGCGTATTTGTGTGGGGAAGGGTGCTATAACATCGATTTTTCTATCACGTATGAGCAATACATTATAGCGTATTTGTGTGGGGAAGGGTGCTATAACAGATTGTTATCTTTTTTCGCAAAAGTATTAATTATAGCGTATTTGTGTGGGGAAGGGTGCTATAACTAACTGTAATATTTTCTGGTAGTACACTCAATTATAGCGTATTTGTGTGGGGAAGGGTGCTATAACCAAGGCCATAAACGATGCAGAAGCACGGATATTATAGCGTATTTGTGTGGGGAAGGGTGCTATAACGCAGATCTATCTCTTCTAAACGCTTAATAGATTATAGCGTATTTGTGTGGGGAAGGGTGCTATAACCGTTGGGGTCTCTGTTTTCTCTCATTGGAGATTATAGCGTATTTGTGTGGGGAAGGGTGCTATAACTTAAAATAAGGGTCAGGCGTTGAATATACACTTTTTTTGCTATACTGTTTTTAAAAAAACAAGGAGTAGGTGATGTCAAGAAGACCGCGCATAGATCTGGCAGGGTATCATCATATCATCAATCGTGGAGTGAACCGTTCTGATATCTTTAGATCGGATGATGATTATGCAATGTTTTTAAAGATCCTTTGCAAAGCATGCAGAGCATATAGAGTAGTGGTGCATGACTATTGTCTAATGCACAATCATTTTCATCTGCTGATCGAAACAGAACTGGACAATCTTTCACTTTTTATGAAACAAGTCAACAGCAATTATGCTATCTATGCAAATAAAAAACAAAAAAGATCCGGTCACTTCTGGCAGGGAAGATTTTACTCACGATACATCAACAATGAAGCATATTACTATACGCTCATACGTTATATAGAACAAAATCCGATAGAAGCAAATATAGCAAAGAGAGTGGGTGAATACCCCTATACATTAGGAGCCGTGATTGCCAACAAACAAATACCCATACCCTGTGCAAACAAGTCCAAACTACTGGCGGAACTGGATTATGAAAATATACAGGAACTCATAGGTGTAACTCTGCAGGAAGAGGAGCTGAAGATACTTGATACGATCCAAAAACAAAAAGTGATCACTAAAGAGAATATTCATAGGCATGCCTATTTGAAAACACTCGAGGAACATTTCAGGGACAGTAAAACCAGGAATGAGAGAAATATCAGCATTATCAATGCCTGTGATGACGGATACACACAAGCCCAGATAGCAAAGTATTTGAGTCTATCCCGTTCACTTGTTTCAAAGATCGTCAAAAGTAGATATTCAACGCCTGACCCTTAATAAAATGGTCTAAACCAAACTCTATATACTCCTACGATATAATACCTTCAATTTATCAGTCTAAAACAGGAACAACAATGTCAGAAGCAATACAGAGAGTAGAAAAAGCCATCGATGAGATCAAAAAAGGGAAGATGGTCATTATGATGGATGATGAGGACCGTGAGAATGAGGGCGATCTTGTCTATGCGGCAACCTTTTCCACACCGGAGATGGTGAACTTTATGGCCAAAGAGGCAAGAGGACTCATCTGTACACCTATTACCAAAGAGCTCGCTTCCGGGCTTGAGCTGATGCCGATGGTCAGCAACAATGACTCTGCACATGAAACAGCGTTTACTGTCTCCATAGACTCTGCGACTGCGACCACAGGTATCTCTGCCGCTGAGCGGGATGACTGTATACGAAAACTGGCCAATCCTTTGAGTGTTGCCGGTGACTTTGTACGTCCCGGACATATTTTCCCTCTCATTGCCAAAGACGGAGGTACACTAGTGCGTACCGGCCACACTGAAGGATCGGTCGATCTCTGTAAACTGGCAGGGTTGGCACCCGTAGGTGTGATCTGTGAGATCATTAAAGAGGATGGTACGATGGCACGTATGGATGATCTGAAAATATTTGCCAAAGAACATGACCTCTGCATTGTCTACATCTCTGATATTGTGGAGTACCGTCTTGCCAATGAACAGCTGGTCAAACGGTTAAGCAGTGAAGAGACCCTGCTTAAAGGAATGAAAGTAGAAAAACATACCTACACTGACCATCTTGACCGGACCCATACAGTTATTCAGTTCTACAAACTGCACGAGACGGCAAATGTCAAGTTCCATAACATCGGCAGCGATATTGACCTTATTCTTGATGACAGACGTTTCAGTGCGCTCAACAACTCCATAGAGTATCTCAAGAAGAACGGTGGGGTACTGGTTTTTCTCGATACAAAAGTGATCTCACATGAACAGGCCAAAGAGTTTGGTGTCGGCGCACAGATACTCAAAGACCTCGGCATCAGGAACATCAACCTTCTGACCACCAACAAAGATACCGAGTTTGTCGGACTTGCAGGCTTTGGGCTTGATGTGGCGGAGAAAATAGAAGTCGTCTGATAGCGGGAGTCAAGTGCAGTATGAAAAGATATCTTCAAAAGCTCAGTCTGCATTCGATCAATTTCTTCGGGATCATTATACTTTTTGCCTTTGCCCTGATCTTTACATTTCTTGTGATCTTTGAAGAGTACAGGGACTTTGAACAGGAATCCATACATCTTCGAAAAAACTACCTGGAAGAACAAAAGAGCAAGATCAAAGAGGAAACTGAACGTATCTTGCGTTATATCCGCCATACGTACGATAGCATGGGAACGCAAATTGGAGAGGAAGACCTTAAAGAAAACATCATCAGTTCCATTGAACACCTCTTTGACCGCAGGAACGGAAGCAGCTATATCTTTATCTATACATTTGACGGAGTCAATATCTCAGACCCGAACAGGCCGGAAAACCGGGGAAAAAAGATGATAGACTTTCAGGATATCAATGGTAAATACATGCTCAAAGAACTTATAGCGGAGGCAAAAAAAGGGGGAGGATATGTGGAGTATGTATGGACCAACCCCGCCAACAACCAGCTCTCTCCGAAAGTTTCATATGCAGCACCATTCAGACCGTGGAACTGGATGGTCGGTACAGGAGTCTACCTTAATGAGATCGATGAGATCATCGCACAGAAAAAAGAGAAGTTAAAAGCACGCCTTATCCGCTATGTTATGGAAATACTGACCCTCTCTGCAATACTCTTCTGGATCGCATGGGGTGGGATCAAGATGATCAACAGTATTATCCATAAAGAGATATCAACTTTCAGAGATTTCTTTCGGCAGTCAGTAGTACATAATATCGTGATAGACAAACATCAGATACACATTAAAGAGTTTAAGATACTGGTATCGTATGTCAATGAGATGGTAGAGGAGATACACAAAAAGAACAGTGAACTCAAAGCATTGAATGCATCACTTGAAGAGAAAGTTGTACAGAAAACGGCAAAACTGCATGAACAGATAAAGTATAACGAACAGCTTGTTGCCGCACAGGACAGTTTCATCAAACACTCTATCCATGAGATCAATACACCGCTTGCGGTCATTATGACACATATCGATATCTACAAGATGAAGTATGGAGAGAACAGATACCTCTCAAAAATAGAAGCAGCTTCCAAAATGATCTCCAATATTTATGATGATCTCAGCTATATGGTGAAAAAAGACCGTTTTGTCTATGAAAAACAGATCTTGGATTTCTCTTCTTTTCTTAAAGAGAGAATTGTTTTTTTTAATGAGATCGCAAGGGGAAATGAGCATAAAATAGTCAGTGAGATAGAAGAGGGGATCAGCATCTGTTTTTCAGATATAGAACTGCAGAGGATCATCGATAATAACCTCTCCAATGCTATCAAGTATGCATACAAGAAGAGTGATATTGGCATACGGCTTCAAAAAGTAAAGGGTGATACTGTTCTGGAGTTTCGAACCCACTCAAAACAGATAGAGGATACACAGCGTATTTTTGAACCGTTCCATCAGGAAGTAGAGAACAAAGGCGGCTTTGGTCTGGGGCTGGAGATCGTACACAGTATTTGTAAAAAAGAGCATGTTGAAGTGGAAGTTGAGTCGGGTAAAGATATGACGCTGTTTCGATATGTTTTCAAAGGAGAATATGCATGAAAGTATTACTGCTGGAAGATGAACTGATGTTACAGAGCGCTATGGTAGAGTATCTGACAGACTGTGGCTACATTGTCGATGCCTGCGAAGATGGAGAAGATGCATTCCAAAAGGCAAGAAGAGAAAAGTATGACTTTTTTGTTCTTGATATCAATACCCCTACGATAGACGGGCTTACCCTGCTTGAAAAACTGCAAAGTGACAAGATATTCGTGCCTACTATTTTTATTTCGGCCATTACCCAGATAGAGCAGATATCAAAAGCGTATGAGCTGGGCTGCTATGACTACCTTAAAAAACCTTTTCATCTGAAAGAACTTACTTTACATATAGAGAGACTGCTCAAGATGGCCAACATTACGCCCCGGTCACTTGTAAAGTTCTCCAAAATGTACAGTTACGACCTGGAGAAGAACCGTCTCCTGTTTGACAATGAAGAGCAGCACCTTACACCAAAACAGGCCCAGATCATTCATCTGTTTGCTTTGAATGTCAACAGGATCGTTGATTTTGATATGCTCAGGCATTACGTCTGGGAAGAGAGCAATGTAGACAATGCAACCATCAGGGCTGAGATGCACCGGGTCAAACGTGTACTCAAAGAGGATCTTATAGAGAGTCTCAAAGGGATTGGTTACAAAGTAAACAAACATTACTGAAGCATAACGACAAATAACTTCAATAACACCTCTTTACCGTTACCAATTGATACAAATACGATATAACACCCCCTTATTTTCATCAAATTTTTCAATGCTATGTTAATGCTATTTTCACCTTCCATAATAAAACCGAGAAAAAATTCAGGAGTAAAATATGAAAAAAATAATCGTATTGTCACTTGTGGCAACGACAATGATGACTGCGGGCGGGCAGATCGATCCTGCTGAAAGTACCGCAGAAACAGAGACAGAAAAAGAGTGGGGTGAGATATTCGGCCAGTCCCGTACATTCTATATAGACAGGACATACAGCGGTTCAATCGTCAACAACCGAAATTCACTATCAAGCGGAGGTTATATTGGTTACCGAACGCCAGAATACAATGGTTTCAGTGCAACGGTAGCTGCGTACGGTACCTACGGACTTGATATTCATGATGAAGATGCGGATGTGGTCGGCAGTGCAAGTTATGACCCGTCACTTTATGGTGACAGCTTTGACAACTACCTGTTTGTCGGTCAGGCATACCTTAGTTATGCCTTTGGCAATACGAACATAAAAGTCGGACGTCAAAGACTTGATACACCGCTTGCGGGAGCAGATGATGCACGTATGCTTCCAAACCTTTTTGAAGCAGTACTTTTGAGCAATAAAGAAGTAGAGAATACTACATTGATCGCTGCACATGTAATGAAAGAGACAGTCGGTACATTCGGTAATGTTTACGGTACTCCCTCCGCACTCTCTTTGCAAAGCGGTTACGGTCTTGGGTATAAATTGGGTACAGGTGGTGACTTTGCCGACATGGGAGAGATCGCGCTTGGTGAAGGTGTAGATACGGACGGTGTTACTGCATTGGCAGCCATATATGCCAAAGGCGGACTAAAAGTACAGGCTTGGGACTATGTAGCATGGGATATTCTCAATGCAGTTTATCTTCAGGCTGATTTTGGCTGGAACTGTCTGCTCAATGATGCTGTGAAGATGAAAGCATCTGTACAGTTCATCAATGAAAGCGATATCGGCGACAGTCTGGCGGGGAGTGTGGATGTAAACTACTTTGGCGTTAAGCTGGCTGCAGCCTTTGATGCATTCAGTGCCTATGCTGCCTACTCATCTACAGGAGATGACGCGGATACAGTAACGAATGGAGGAGTGATCACTCCCTGGGGAGGTATGCCCGCATTTACACAGGGAATGGTGACAAGACACCAGTTCTTTGCCAATACTGACAGCTGGAAAGTAGCAGCATCATACAACTTTAAAGCATACGGACTTAAAGCTTCGGTATACTATACTGAATTTGATATCGGTAGAGAGAATACCTATGACAACGGCAATGCCTGGACCGCCTCTGAGTCAGGCTGGGACGTACAGTATAAAGTTGCTTCGGTTGAAGGTCTCAGCCTTAGAGCCAGAGCAAACTACCCAAGAGATTTCAAAGAGGGGCTGGACTGGGATGAGTACAGACTCATAGTAAACTACAATTTTTAACAAGGAACTGAAATGACTAAAGAACAGATTGAACATGTTCGGAACAATCCGAAGTATCAGAAACTGGTAAAAGAGAGAAGCAGATTCGCATGGACTCTTTCTATTATTATGCTGGTGATCTACTATGCCTTTATTTTAACGATCGCGTTTGAACCGGCAGTACTGGGAACCAGAATGGGAGAGGGTGTAATGACCATTGGTATACCTATCGGTATCGCTATTATTGTTATTGCATTTGTTTTGACCGGTATTTATGTAAAAAGAGCCAACAGTGAGTTTGATGAACTGAGCCATCAGGTAAAAGAAGAGTTAAAGGATATTGCGTAATGAAAAAGTTTTTATTATTAACATTGCTGTTGAGTGCAGGTGCATTTGCAGCAGGTGCACTTGAGGGTGAAGTGCAGAAGCAGCCGCTTAATATTTCTGCGATAGTGATGTTCCTTATTTTTGTTGCAGGTACACTGGGTATTACATACTGGGCAGCAAAAAGAACGAAGACAGCAAAAGATTTCTATACTGCCGGCGGCGGTATTACAGGTTTCCAGAACGGTCTGGCAATTGCAGGGGACTACATGTCAGCGGCATCGTTCCTTGGTATTTCCGGTTTGGTCTATCTGGCCGGATATGACGGACTGATCTACTCTATCGGTTTCCTTGTCGGCTGGCCGATCATTCTGTTCCTTGTTTCTGAGAGACTTAGAAACCTGGGAAAATACACCTTTGCCGATGTTGCAGCGTACAGACTGAAGCAGACACCTATCAGAACACTTGCGGCGTTTGGTTCCATTGCAACAGTTATTTTGTATTTGATCGCCCAAATGGTAGGGGCTGGCAAACTGATCCAGCTTCTCTTTGGTCTTCCGTATGAGTTGGCAGTTGTGCTTGTCGGTACACTGATGATCCTTTATGTGACTTTCGGTGGTATGCTTGCAACAACATGGGTTCAGATAATTAAAGCGGTACTTCTTCTTTCTGGTGCGACATTTATGGCACTTGCAGTTATGAGCCACTTTGGATTCTCTCTTGAAGCAATGTTCGCCAAAGCGGTGGAGGTACACCCCAAACATCAGGCTATTATGGCTCCCGGAGGGTTGGTATCTGATCCTGTATCAGCGATCTCTCTTGGTATTGCACTGATGTTCGGTACAGCAGGTCTTCCGCACATCCTGATGAGATTCTTTACGGTTGCAGATGCAAAAGAGGCAAGAAAATCCGTATTCTTTGCAACAGGTTTCATCGGTTACTTCTATGTTTTGACCTTTATCATCGGTTTTGGTGCGATCATCATGGTATTGAACAACCCTCAGTATCTTGATCTTGCAAAGCAGGCTGTTAGTGGCGGCGCGCCAATTCTTGGCGGTAAGAATATGGCAGCAATACACTTAAGCCATGCTGTCGGCGGCAACTTCTTTCTCGGATTCATCTCGGCTGTGGCATTTGCTACGATCCTTGCCGTGGTTTCAGGTCTTACGCTTGCAGGAGCATCGGCGATCTCCCACGATCTGTATGCAAACGTATTTAAAAGAGATAGAGTTGACGAAGCTAAAGAGATGAAGGTTTCCAAGATCGCTACGGTAGCACTTGGTATCATTACGATCCTTCTTGGTATTGCATTTGAGAAGCAGAACATTGCATTCGTTGTCGGCCTGGCATTTGCCATCGCAGCGTCAGCGAACTTCCCTGTACTCTTCCTCTCCATGTTCTGGAGCAAACTGACCACAAGAGGTGCGGTCATCGGAGGCAGTCTCGGACTTGCAACAGCAGTGCTGCTTGTCATTCTCGGTCCTATTGTGTGGGTACAGATCCTGGGTAATGCAGAAGCGATATTCCCTTACAAGTATCCTGCACTCTTCTCGGTAACGGTTGCCTTTATCGGTATCTACTTCTTCTCTGTCACTGACAACAGTGAAGATGCAAGAAAGGAGAGGGAAGCATTCGAAGCACAGGATATCCGCTCTCAGACAGGTATCGGTGCAGAAGGTGCAGTCTCTCACTGATCATTGTATGCAAAGCCTTCGGGCTTTGTATGGAATTTTCTGTTTAGTGCTATAATATTCCCCCTTTGTTATAGCACTATACAGAGAGTTTAAATGAGGATATCCGCCAATGATCGCACTACTTCAGAGACTGAAAGAGCATCTGCCTTTTTCCCTTTTAGGCAAAGAGGAACAAAAAACAATAGAAAAGAGTGCCCAGATCGTCTACTATCCTCAGGAGACCATACTGATCGCCACAGATCAAACACCTGATAGACTTTACTATATTATCAAGGGAGTGGTGGAAGCCATAGTAAATGATGAACTGGTCGATATCTACCACCAGGATGATACGTTCGGCGGTATTGAACTGATAGAGAAGCAACCTTCAGGTTATGACTATATTGTAACCGAAGAGATGATCTGTTATGAGATACCCAAAGAAGTATTTCTACAGTTGTGTGACAGTAATGAGGCTTTCAGAAGTTATTTCTTCTCCTCTATTGTAGAACGCATCGATATGATCAAGGAGCGTAGAGAGAGTGCCAAAACGGCAGATCTGATGGTAGCACGTATCGATCGTGATATTTTGCATCCTGCCTGTATCGTTGAGCCTGATATATCCGTTACCGAAGCGGTGGCTGAACTTGAGACCGAGGGCGCTGCTGCATTGCTTGTAAACAATACGGAAGGGTACGGCATTGTCACCGATATGGACTTGAGAAAATATATCCTCTCCAAGGAGAGAGAGGAACTTCTGACTGTTTCACAGATACAGACTTTTCCGGCAATCACTGTTTCTGAGGGTGAACTTCTTTTCAATGTACTGATCTTAATGACCGGGCACTCCATCAAACATATGCCTGTAGTTGATGAGAATGAAAAACCTGTAGGCATACTGACACTCATCGATCTGTTGAGCTATTTTTCAAACCAGTCCCACCTTATAACTACCCAGATAGAAAATGCCGGGGATATCGAGAGTGTTATCGATGCATCCAAGCGTATAGATGTGATGGTCAAAACGCTGCACCTGAAAGGGATCAAGTCACGATATATCGCCAAAATGGTCTCTGAGGTCCATAAAAAAATGTATGCCAGACTTTTTATGCTGATCTTTCCCCGCTCATGGCATGAGAAATGTACGCTTCTGCTTCTTGGCAGTGAGGGCAGGGGAGAGCAGATACTCAAAACAGACCAGGACAATGCCCTGATCTTTGAGGATGGATTTGAAGCCGAGGGGAAAGAAGAGATCCTTCCAAAATTCACTGAAGCACTCGAAGCTATTGGTTTTCCGCGCTGTAAGGGGAATGTTATGGTCATCAATCCCAGGTGGGCAAAAGAAGTGAACAGCTATAAAGCCGATATAGAAGAGTGGATCAACCATACGGAGAGTAACGGCTTAATAGAGTTGTCGATCTTTTATGATGCATTTGCCGTTGCAGGGAATAAAGCGCTTTTTATAGGGCTGAGAGACCATTTGATAGCAGAAGCGAAAAAGCATCAAAGTTTTTTGCCCCATTTCGCAAAACCGATAGAGAGTTTTGAATCGCCGTTGGGGCTTTTTTCCAGATTTGTCTCCCGGGAGAGGGATCATAAGGATGAGATCGATATAAAAAAGGGGGCGCTCTTTGCGATTGTTCACGGTATAAGAGCTTTGGCTCTTGAACACGGTATCACAAAGACCAATACGACACAGCGTATCAAGGCACTGAACAATGCAGGATACATGACCAAAGAGGATGCTGTGAATTTAATGGAAACACTTGAGGTACTTATGACCTTTCGTCTGCATGCCCGGCTTCAGAAACTGGAGGAGGGGAAATCTCCGGATAATTATATTGACTTGAAGAGACTGAGCAAACTGGAAAAAGACACCCTTAAAGAGGCACTTAAAATAGTGGAGCAGTTCAAAAAGAGAGTGGCCTACCACTTTCATCTCAGTATGGTGGGTTGAATGTTTGATGCACTAAAGCAAAAATGGAACCGGAAAAAACTGACGGATGAACGTTTTGCATTTCTGTTTGATGCTCCTCCTGAAAATGAAGTAGTGGTCTTTGACTGCGAAACCACAGGACTCGACCCCAAAAGAGACGATATTGTTTCCATAGGGGCAGTAAAGATCAGAGAGAACAGGATACTTGTGAACGAAGCGCTCCATATTTTTGTCAAACAGAGCAGACAGATCAGCCATGAGAGCATTGCCATTCATCACATCCGCCACTGTGATCTGAATGATGCTGTTTCCATAGAAGAAGCTATGGAGAGATTCCTCTACTTCATAGGAAGCAGAACGCTGGTCGGGTATTTTCTTGAATTTGACCTTGCCATGATCAACAAATACATCAAGCCGATGATAGGCATCACGCTTCCCAACAGGAGAGAGGAGCTCTCCGCGATCTATTATGACCGCAAGATCCCCATGATCCCGCAGGGAAATATTGACCTGCGTTTCAATACGATCATCAAGGATCTCTCACTGCCGGAACTTCAGGCACATGATGCACTCAATGATGCGGTTATGACAGCAATGGCTTACCTGAAACTCACCCAAAAACATTATACATGATCTTTATACAGAAGAAATATCCGGTATCCGTATTTAATACTGAAAAAAGATCTTTGAAATAAGTGAAAAACATGGATCGTTATGAGAGTAGACAGCACTATTGTGCAAGAAATACACTATGGCAAAAAATGTTTCAAATAGTAGCATACTGCACAAATAAATTTGAACATGATCAAAAAAACATTTCTGATCTCTCCTTGCTATATAAATGCTATGTATGCAGGTTATACTCGCAGTATATGTCACCGTCTTATACTGTTACGGAAGCATGAAAAAGATAATTAAAAGGAGGAGTGATGACAGAAGAACTCTACTTTCCGAATGAAGAACGCTTCAGGGATGCAGCGATCAAGAGTATGGATGAGTACCATGCACTGATGGACAAAGCAAAAGAGGATTATGAAGGTTTCTGGGGAGACCTTGCCAAAGAGAAGATCTCATGGTTCAAGCCTTTCACCAAGATACTGAATGAAGAGAATGCACCATTCTACAAGTGGTTCGAAGATGGTGAGCTCAATGTTGCATACCAGTGTGTAGACAGACACCTTGCAACAAGAAAAAACAAAGCAGCAATAATCTTTGAAGGTGACAATGGTGATCAGAAGGTACTGACCTACCGTGAACTCTTCTATGAAGTGAACAAAACAGCCAATCTCTTCAAGAACCAGTTCAATATAAAAAAGGGGGACAGGGTCGTACTCTATATGCCGATGATCCCGGAAGCGGCGATATCTATGCTGGCATGTGCCAAGATCGGTGCGATCCACTCTGTGGTATTCGGCGGCTTCTCGGCAGAAGCGCTGAGAGACCGCATTATCGATGCACAGGCAAAGCTGGTCGTGACAGCAGACGGTGCCTTTAGAAAAGGAAGACCGTATATGCTCAAGCCGGTAGTTGACCAGGCACTTGAAGAGGGGTGTGAGTGTGTCGAGGCAGTCTGTGTTGTTGAACGTAACGGTGAAGATATCCACTGGGAGGCCGGACGTGACTATGCCTACTATGAGCTGGTGAAGAGTCAATCCTCTCAATGCGAACCGGTAGCTGTTGAGGCAGAGCACCCGCTGTTTCTTCTTTATACTTCAGGAAGTACAGGAAAACCAAAAGGAGTACAGCACTCCAGTGCAGGATATATTCTCTGGGCTCAGTTGACAATGGAGTGGGTTTTTGACATTAAAGAGAATGATACCTACTGGTGTACAGCAGATGTTGGATGGATCACCGGCCATACCTATATTGTTTACGGTCCGCTGGCTGCAGGAGCAACGACTGTAATGTTTGAAGGGGTACCTACTTTCCCGGATGCCGGACGATGCTGGAGAATGGTGGAAGAGTACCAGATCAATCAGTTCTATACGGCACCGACAGCTATCAGACTGCTGCATAAGACGGGAGCAGATGAACCGGGAAAATATGATCTTAGTTCACTGCGTATCCTTGGAACAGTCGGAGAGCCTATTGACCCTGCTGCATGGAAGTGGTACTATGAAGAGGTAGGAGGAGGCAGATGTTCCATTGTTGATACCTACTGGCAGACAGAGACAGGAGGGCATGTGATCAGTCCGCTTCCCGGAGCAACACCGATCAAACCGGGATGTGCAACCTTCCCGCTTCCGGGTATTATGGCAGAGGTTATAGAAGAGGACGGTACACCGACACCGGCAGGGGAAAAAGGGTTCGCCTGTATTACCAAACCCTGGCCAAGTATGATCAGGAATATCTGGGGAGACCCGGATAGGTTTGTAAAATCTTATTTCGGTGACTGCAAAAAAGAGGGTAAACCAGTCTATTTTACAGGTGACGGTGCAATGATAGATGCGGATGGATACATCACTATTACAGGACGTACCGATGATGTCATCAACGTCTCCGGACACAGAATGGGAACTGCAGAAGTAGAAGCAGCCATCAAAAAACATGAGAATGTTGCAGCTGTTGCCGTAGTCGGCAAGCCGCATGATATTAAAGGCGAAGGGATCTTTGCCTATGTGGTCCTCAAAAATGATGAGGGTGTGGCAGATGAACTTGAAACCATGAAAGAGATCAATACTATCATCAAATCCGAGATAGGTGCGATCGCATTGTGTGACGATATGGCTTTTGTACCAGATCTTCCGAAAACACGTTCGGGCAAGATCATGCGACGTATACTGAGAAGCCTTGTCAAAGGTGAGAAGATCACTCAGGATACGTCGACACTTGAAGACCCGGGTATTGTAACAAAGATCGAAGAGATCATTCAGTGCAAATGCTGAACAGGCATAGGGGGGGAGAGTAGGGACTCTCCTTCTCTGAAAATGTCAGTTAGACGGTTAGCCTCTATAATATCTTTAAACCGTTCTGTTTTACTGCAGATGTAACAAATAGGATAAAAATACTCCTAATTAAAAAAAATTCTCTACAAAAACCTTTTAAATCCCGCTACTTTATGTTACACTTGTTCTAACAAATCTATAATAATCATACAAAAGAGGTACGAAAATGAAAGAACACAGACCTGTATATCAGCCCAATCCAGAATTTGCACAAAATGCCGCCATTAAAAGTATGGATGAGTACTGGGAACTGCAAAACAAGGCAAAAGAGGACTACGAAGGTTTCTGGAAAGAGTATGCCGATGAGAAGATCGACTGGCTTGCTCCCTATGACCAGGTCCTTGATGAGAGTAATGCACCGTTTTACAAATGGTTCGTTAACGGAAAGCTCAATGTCTGTAACCAGTGTGTAGACAGACACCTTGCAGACAAGGCGGAGAAGACGGCGATCCTTTTTGAAGGAGACAGAGGTGATGTTGAACACATTACCTATGCTGAGCTCTCTCTGCGTGTCAACAGAATGGCGAATCTGCTTAGAGAAAAGTTTGGTGTAGTAAAAGGGGACAGGGTCGTACTTTATATGCCGATGATCCCGGAAGCAGCCTACGCGATGCTGGCATGTGCAAGAATAGGTGCGATCCACTCTATCGTCTTTGGCGGCTTCTCTGCAGAAGCACTTAAAGACCGTATAGAAGATGCCGAGGCGAAACTTGTTATTACCGCTGACGGTGCTTACAGAAAAGGTAAACCGTATATGCTCAAGCAGGTGGTTGATGATGCACTTAGCCAGGGCGGCAAGAGTGTAGAAGCGGTACTTGTCGTAAAAAGAAACAATGAAGAGATCAACTGGGTAGAAGGAAGAGACCACAACTATAATGAACTGATCGGTGAGCAGCATGCAGAGTGCCCTTATGAGGTCATGGACAGTGAGGATCCCCTTTTCCTTCTTTATACTTCAGGCAGTACCGGAAAGCCAAAAGGGGTACAGCACTCCAGTGCCGGGTATATCCTCTGGGCACAGATGACCATGGAATGGGTATTTGACATTAAAGATAAAGATGTTTACTGGTGTACTGCGGATATCGGATGGATCACAGGTCATACTTACATCATTTACGGACCGCTTGCAGCAGGTGCGACAACAGTGATGTTCGAAGGTGTACCGACCTATCCTGATGCAGGACGTGCATGGAAAATGGTACAGGATCATAAGATAAGCCAGTTCTATACAGCACCGACAGCGATCCGTGTACTGCATAAAATGGGAGAAGATGAGCCAACAAAGTATGATCTCTCTTCGCTCAAAGTTCTTGGTACGGTGGGAGAGCCTATCGATCCTCCGGCATGGAAGTGGTACTATGAGGTGGTAGGGAACAGCAGGTGTGCTATTGTCGATACCTGGTGGCAGACAGAAACAGGCGGGCATATGATCTCTCCTCTTCCGGGAGCAACACCGATCAAACCGGCATGTGCAACCTTCCCTCTTCCAGGTATTATGGCAGAGGTTATTGACCCTGACGGAACACCAAAAGAGGCAGGTGAGACAGGACTGCTCTGTATCACAAAGCCGTGGCCGAGTATGATACGTACTATCTGGGGAGACCCCGCACGTTATGAGAAGTCCTATTTCGGTGATGCGGTCAAAGATGGCAAACCGGTCTACTTCTCCGGTGACGGTGCAGTGATAGACGAGGATGGCTACATCACCATTACAGGTCGCGTGGATGATGTCATCAATGTTTCAGGACACCGTATGGGTACTGCCGAGATCGAAGCTGCGGTCAAGAAAGATGACTCGGTGGCAGAAGTAGCGGTCGTTGCAAGACCGCATGATATCAAAGGTGAGTCTATCTTTATCTACATTGTGCTCAAAGAGGGGCATATTAACAAAGATATAAAAAACCACATCAATGCACTGCTCTCTTCCGAGATAGGGAATATTGCCAAAGCAGACCACATTGTAGAGGTACCGGGACTGCCGAAAACACGTTCAGGCAAGATTATGAGAAGAATTCTTCGTTCTATTGCCAAAGGGGAGGAGATCACGCAGGATATCTCGACACTTGAAGATTCGTCCATTGTTGAACAGATCATCAGCAAAGCAAGAGAAGCGTAAGGTTCTTTTTCTTTATCAACTCTTCCTTCGGTTTAACCGGAGGTTTTGTAGTGATCAGGAGAGGGATATACTTTCTGATTCCCGGGAAACCGGGAGCAACATAAGATCAAGAGTTTTTTAAAACTGTTCCATCAACGCTTTCACTTTCTTCAGATCTTCGAATACTTCTTTTTTTGCACTCGGATTTCTTAGCAGAAAACTGGGATGATAGGTAGGGATGAGGGTATATCCGTTCTGTTGATGCAGTGTCCCTCTTATTTTGCTAATGCCAGTTTCATCTCCTGTCATGTAGTGGTACGCTGTACCGCCAAGTGTTACGATAAGTTTGGGTTTGACAAGCTCTATCTGTTTGAGTAGAAAAGAGTAGCATGTGTGTGCTTCTGTAGGGGTAGGTACACGGTTATCCGGTGGCCGGCACTTGACAATATTGGTGATATAGACCTCTTCACGCTTGATGAGAAGTACATTCTCTATCATCTTTGTAAGAAGTTCTCCAGAACGTCCTGTAAAGGGTTTCCCCATGCTGTCCTCGGTCACTCCGGGAGCTTCTCCTATGAACATGATATCTGCTTGCGGACTCCCCTCTCCAAAGACAACACTGCTGCGACTCTTGCTTAATTCGCAAAGATGACACTGCTGTGCCTGTACTTTGAGCTTTTCCAGTGTATCAGGCAGGGAAAGATCAGGCTCATCTTCTTTGTAAACAGTTGCAGAGGTGTATTTGTACCCTAACTGTCTGAGTTGGTAAAGCTGTTTGAGAAGAAGGGCATTTTTGAGGTTTTTCATAGAGACATTATATCTCTATGGGACTTAAGATGACCTCTGACAACTCTGTACTTCCACAATATCATAATGAGAGTTACCTTTAATTTACTTCAATATTTTGCTATAGTTATGGTATGAAGAAGCCATTGTTTTTATTTCTTGTATCGGTACTGTTGCTTGTTGTAGTAAAAGCTGTCTATACAAAATAGTGTGAATCAAGAGCTCACACCTGTAAAAAAGAGGAAAAAGCAGACGGGAAAAAGCCTGTTCCAAAAGAGGGTATTGCCTGGCAGGACTTCATCTGTTCAAATATACTCTATCGTAAAATAAAGGAGCGATCGTGGCTGCATATATCAAATGGTTTAAAGAGCTTGGTATTAATGATATAGAGATCGTGGGTGGGAAAAATGCTTCTTTGGGAGAGATGTACCGTCATTTGACAGCGAAAGGAGTTCGGGTACCCAATGGCTTTGCTGTTACTGTTGAAGCCTATAACGATATACTTGAGTATAACGATGCATGGGAAAAACTGCATGAACAGCTCGATGATCTTGACCCTAATAACGTGACCCAGCTTCAGGAGCGCGGTGCGGCATGCCGGAAGATCATACAGGAGTGTGAGATACCTGAAAAGATTCAAGCAGAGATACTCGAAGGGTATCGTGCTCTGAGAGAGGAGTATGGAGCGGGCCTTTCCCTTGCTGTACGCTCCTCCGCAACGGCAGAGGATTCTCCTGAGGCCTCTTTTGCCGGGCAGAATGAAACCTACCTGAATATTTCCTCAGATGAAGCACTGCTGGATGCCTACAAACGCTGTCTTGCTTCAAACTTCACCGACCGTTCCCTTCACTACAAATACGATCACGGGTTTGATTATTTCAAAGTCCATCTATCTGTTGTTGTCATGAAAATGGTGCGCAGTGATATCGGGGCCAGTGGTGTGATGTTCAGTATCGATACGGAGACGGGCTTTGAAGATGTCGTCTTTATAAATGCTGCATACGGACTGGGAGAGAATGTTGTACAGGGTACGGTGGATCCTGACAGTTTCTATGTGCACAAACCGACCTTTAAAAAAGGATATCGGGCTGTTTTAAAGCGGAGACTGGGCGGCAAGGCACTTAAAATGGTCTTTGCCGACAGAGAGGAGACCACGAGGGTTGCCGCAGCGTATACCATGAACATAGAAACGACCAGTGAGGAGAGAAAACGTTTCAGCATAAGTGATGAGGATATCATGATCCTGGCAGAGTATGCCATTAAAGTGGAACATCACTACTCTCAAGAGGCTGGATACTGCAAACCGATGGATATGGAGTGGGCCAAAGATGGTCTGGATGGTCAGATATACATGGTGCAGGCACGTCCGGAAACGGTTGAGTCACAGAAGAGGGGAACAGTTCTGGAGATCTACCGGCTTAAAGAAAGAGGCAAAGTGCTGGTGACCGGACGTGCCGTGGGAACCAGAATAGGTACCGGAAAAGTACGGTATATCTCAGACGCAAAGGCTCTGAAGGAGTTTAAAGCAGGAGAGGTACTCCTGGCAGAGACTACGACCCCTGACTGGGAGCCGATCATGAAGATCGCTTCGGCCATTATTACAAAGAGAGGAGGGCGTACTTGCCATGCAGCGATAGTCAGTCGTGAACTTGGTATTCCTGCGGTAGTAGGTGCAGAGAATGCGACGGAAATACTTAAAGATGGACAGGAGGTGACCGTCAGCTGTGCAGAGGGAGAGAACGGTCAGGTCTATGAAGGAAAAGTTGATTTTGAGATCGTTCGGACAGACCTAAGCAAGCTGCCCAAAACCAGAACGGATATTATGATGAACCTCGGTAATCCAGATATTGCCTTTTCACTGGCTTCTCTGCCTGTGGACGGTATCGGACTGGCACGGATGGAATTCATCATTAATGAATATATCAAAGCACATCCGATGGCTCTCAAACATCCTGAAAAGGTAGATGAAGCGACAAGAAAAAAACTGCAGATACTTAGTGGACCGTTCGGTTCTATGGAGGAGTTTTTTATTAAAAGTCTTTCAGAGGGTGTAGCTACAATAGCGGCTGCAGTCTATCCCAAACCCTGTGTGGTACGCATGAGCGATTTCAAGTCCAACGAATATGCCACACTGCTTGGCGGAAAATTCTTCGAGCCCCATGAGGAGAACCCTATGATCGGTTTTAGGGGGGCATCACGCTATACCCACCCGGCGTATGAAGAGGGGTTCGCTCTTGAGTGTGCCGCGATGAAACGGGTACGTGAAGAGATGGGATTTGAGAATGTCATCCTGATGATCCCTTTCTGCCGCCGTGTCGAAGAGGGAAAACGTGTCGTAGAAACGATGGAGAAATTCGGTCTTAAAAAGGGGAAGAGAGGACTGAAGATCTATGTGATGTGTGAGATCCCCAATAATGTCATATCTATCGACAGTTTCAGTGAGATATTTGACGGCTTCAGTATCGGCAGTAACGACCTGACGCAACTGACCCTTGGAGTGGACCGTGACAGTGAGATCGTAGCATTTGACTATGAAGAACGTGATCCCGGTGTTTTAAAAATGATCAAAATGGCGGTTGAGGGTGCCAAAAGAAACAATCGTCACAGCGGGATCTGCGGTCAGGCACCTTCAGACTATCCGGATGTGGCGGAGTACCTGGTCAAACTGGGGATCGACTCCATCAGTCTCAACCCCGACTCCGTACTCAGTACACTGCCAAAGATCGTAGAATTTGAAAAAAAGTTTGGCAGAGAATAGGAAAGGTATCTGATAAGGTCAATTTGATTAAAGAGTGATGCTTTTGTAAAATATATAAAGTAGGGGGAGATAAATGCCCCTCATACGAGAGGCAGAGAGTAAAGCAGTTTAGTCTGCTACAGTCACTTCAACAGGAGTAGATTCCCAGATACCGTGTTTTGTACAGTATCCGTGAGCCACAAGCTTAAGTTTGCTTTTGGTTGGTCTAATGTTGAAAGTTACTTCAGCATGGGATTTTTCGTTTCCGAGTGTCCCCGGTACGAAAGTAGCCATTGCAAGTTTTGTATCACCGTCAAAAAGTGTAATAGACTCGATATAGTGATCGAAATCATCAGGATGCGTATACTCCTGACCCATTTTTACGTTTACTGCAAGCATTTCACCTTTTTTTGCTTCACCCTCTACAGTGATGAACGGTGAATGTCTGTCTATAAGGTCTTTTTTCGCTTCTCTTTCGACGGTGTCGATATCTACATACTTATTGATCTTTGGCATGTTAAATCCTTTTAATTTTGTTTTTTGTAGAAGTATTATAACATAAAAAAAGTTACAAATAGGACAAAAATTATCTTATTTAAAACCGAATAGCGGAAAAGTGTCACTTTTAGGTGCTGCCTGCAAGGGTGAGAGAGAGTAATAATGCTATAATCAAACGATAAGAATGGATATTTTAGGATACCGTAATGCTCATACCTTCGCAAGTTCACCATAACTATTGTCATCATGAATGTCTTAGCGTTCTACCGGACTCTTTTGGCCTCATTTGCTGGAATGTCTATAAAAAGAACCGTTTGAATGATCGCTTCAGATCATTTATGCAAAAAGAGATAGAGAAGAAAAAAATTGACTTCCTTCTTTTTCAGGAGGCCAGTTTTAAAGCAGACAGACCTTGTCTGTTCGAGGGATTTGCATTTGATGCTGCTGCAAATATAGAGTACAGAAGATCCTTTTACGGTGTATTGACCGCCAGCAGAACCGTTTCCAAAGAGGCCAGAGCATTTCTCTCCGAATCGAAAGAGGCTTTTTTTGCTACACGTAAAAGTTTTCTTCTGACAAACTACAGATATGAAGATGGAAGTGAATTGCTTATTGTGAACATACATGCGATCAACTTTCGGGAGAACAGAAGCTACAATAAAGAGACAGACAGACTGTTGGAACTTTTAAGCGTTCATACCGGACCGATGATCGTTGCCGGTGACTTCAATACATGGAACCAAAAAAGGGTAACAAAACTTTCTGGTATCAGAAAAGCTCTCGGACTGGCTATGGTACCCTATGGAAAAGATGAGAGTGTCAAGTCTATGTTCGGAAATCATCTGGATTTCATATTCTACAGAGGATTGGAGCTGCTTGCATATGAGGTATTGGAGGAGGATGGTATCTCAGACCACAATCCGCTTTTTGCCCGGTTTAGGAAAAAGTGATATGGCTGGCATCTATTTTCTCCTTTTTCTGCTGTATCCGCTGCGATAATGGGAGGAGGTGTTTGATCCGCGTTTACCGCTGCTGTGACAGGCATCACAGATAGAGTAGCGGTAGGAGAAGTCAAGTACCTTCCCGCATCTTCTGCATTTTTTGGTGAAATGCCCCTGCCGAAGGGAGTTCTCTATGTAGTTATTAAGCCGTATACGTGCCTGTATAGCTTTTTGGGTATCTTCAAAGAGGTCAGGAAATTTGAAACTGAGCCAGAGATAGAGTGAGATCTCTCTGACCCGGTCTTCTGCGTTGAGCAGCATATCATTTGTCTGTGCAAAGGCCGGCAGGTCACGCGGAGGGATGTAAAGTACTTTGCTGCCTGCTTCGATCTGACGGATATAGCGGTGGAAGACCGATTCGATGTAGGGAGAGGAGATACTTGCCGGTGCGCAGCTGAGATAGTAACGGGTCTTAAGGTCAAGGTCATACTCATCCACGATCGCGGCGATCTCAAGCATCGATTCGATATTGGCGGCAACAAAGGGGCCGTCAAACTCCATGTTCTCCGCAAAGAAACCCAGAATGGTCGTAATATTCTCCGTTTCAAGTATTTCTCCAATGAGCATAACATGTTCGAGACTTGCCATAACCGAGACAGGAAGTTCAATATCGGTAAGAGGCGTATGAAAGGCTTTGTTGATAGTCTTGAGTGCATTCTCATCAATCGCACCCACATGACCTTTCTCTTCAAAGCCGTAACGTCCTGCACGTCCTGCTATCTGGAGTACTTCACTCGGGTGCAATTCTCTTCGTCTGAGACCATCGAACTTGTTGTCTTTTGCAAAGAGCAGCGTCCTAATAGGAAGGTTCAGTCCCATAGCGATGGCATCTGTGGCGACAAGTATTTCACTCTCTCCTTCCCTGAAGCGTCTTGCCTCTTCACGGCGTACTTCCGGTGAGAGGTTTCCGTAAACAACGGAAACGCGGTATTTCCCGGAGAGCTGCTGTTTGAGGGAGAGTACATCACGTCTTGAAAAGGCGACAACCGCAGTTTGCGGCTGGATCTTTTTCAATGGGGTAGGGTATCTCATTATCTCAAGCGGATTCTTACGCTCAAAATGCTTCACTTCCAGAGGCTCATCCAGATAGGCGCAGAGCTCTTCCACTGCACTCAGGGTATCGATTGAACCTGTCAGAATGACTTTTTTTGCGGGTACACCGATAAGTGCATTCGCCCATGCCCATCCGCGGTCACGGTCTGCGATCATCTGTATCTCATCGATGACACAGACATCGACATCGACCGAGCCGTTCATCATCTCGATGGTAGAAGAGATATGGGTAGACTCTTCATCGATGATCTCCTCTTCTCCGGTAATAAGAGAGACAGAAACGCCATCAGCCTTGAGGTTTTCGTAGCCCTCCAGGGCCAAAAGACGCAATGGAGCAAGATAGTAGCCGGTTGTTGCTTCTTTGAGTACTTTGAGTGCCTGGTAGGTCTTTCCCGAGTTGGTAGGTCCTACATGAAAGATGATCTTTCGTTTGAGCTCGCGTGCAAGGGGGAAGAGGTTCTTGAAGTCCCGGATGGTCTTGGCAAGCAGCTCTTCCCGTTTCTGTTTGGCAAGTAGCGGCTTGATGTATTCTCCAAAATGAAAGAGAATACGTCGTTTGCTCTTCTCTTTGAACTTAAGTGTACCCGAACTTTGTACCTGCGGTGCAACGAATCGGACGATGAACTCTTCAAGGACTTTCTCCTCAAGATCAAGTTTTTCACTCATAAGCCTCATCTCTTCAAGCAGATCATTGACAGCTGCTTTAAAGTGTGCCAAAAGATCATCGTTGACACGGTTGATATCCTCTTTTACAGGAGACTCCTCTCCGCGCCAGATCAGACTGTAAAGGAACGGTTTTTCATATGAGACGGAGGTGCTGTAGTAGAGCATTGTACCAAAGAGATCATGGAATTTCTCTTTTTCGACAATGATATGGTCCGTACTCTCGAACAGATGATATTTTTCACTAATATTCTTTAATATTTTTTCAATAGTGTCAAAACGTATCGGTGCATGATAGAGTGCCTCCTCCGGAGACATTTTTTTGAGTGCCCCGGTGATCATCTCTTCATTTAGATAAGGATGCGGTTTTGCATAAAGTGCCTCAAGAAAGCTCTCTATCTCCTCCTGTCTCCTGGTAATGGTCACTTCTTTGGTTTGTTGCAGTTTTTCAATAATCTCATTCTCTTCCAGTTCCCAAAGTTCATCCAGCGGCAGGGGGTCTGAAGTACACAAAAGCAGTTTATTGAAATCATGTTTTTTCAGTGCAAAGGTAAAACTGTGTGTGAACTCCATTTCATTAAGGGTATTAAAAACGATATTCAGTGACTTCTCAAGTCTGCCAAGTCTCTCTTTCATGCGCAGATAATGAAGTTTGTTGATAACCTTTTCAGGTGTGATCTTGGCACTTTTGACATCAATGAAGGTTTCCAAAATGAGATTTTCTTCATGTTTGGTATGCTCGATCCCTTCAAGTATCCGGAGTATCTTCTCTACCCTGTCCAGAGGACGTTTTGTTCTGTCATGGTGTGCTGCTCTGTAGGTCTGAGTCAGATAGGAGACAATCAGTTCACGTACTCCGGCACCCTCTTCACTCCATACACGGCGCAGGGCACGTACCATATCTTCATGTTCGTAGGAGGGAAGCTTGAGCTCCAGCAGCATTACAAGTTCTATAAGTTTGTCATCATCAAGTGTGTTGACTCCCTCATCAAAGGGAAGTCCGTTAAAGTAGTTTCGAATTTTATTGTTAAGTTTGATCAGGTATTTTTTCTTCTTTTTAGCCATGGGGTATTATAGCCAAAAGCTTGTACAAAAGGTTAATCTACTGTTCGTATATCGATAAGCTCTACTCCGTCACACTCTTTTTTCAGGCGTTTGTGTTTGCGTGCATCCTCTTCAGCCAGTTCCAGCAGGTCTGCAAAATCGTTTTTGCTTGCTTTGAAAGTGTAGACCTCCTTTTCTGTTTTGAGGAAAACGGCAGTGTCATCTTTGCTGCTGAGTACGATGTTACGCAATCCTTTTGCAAATTCAGCTTTAATGGCACGCATCACTTTTTCATTTTCAAGCAGTTTTGACAGTGTTACTTCAAGAGAAACATCATTCTTGCACATGACCGTATAGTCAACTTCCATCATTCCTTCCATCTTCTTTCTCCATGTATGATATATTGTATGATAGTTTAATTCTGGCATATTTGCAAAAAATATGTCATATTGTCATATTCTATTTCAATATAACGACGTCATTGTTGATATAGTAGACATCCTGATTCAAGGTATTTCTCTCTCCATCTTCATGCGTACGATAGTCACATACAGTCATCCACCCTTTTGGACTCTGTTTCACGGGAGTACATCTAAGTTCTTCAATCGCTTCCGGATGTTTATACTGTTTTTTCCAATACTCTCTGACCACATAAGGTGTGTCCGTCATATGGTAGACACGGGGTTTGGAACCGAACTTTTCAATAAAGGTCTTTTGCTCCAGATACATTTTCTCTGCATTTTTTTTGGATGGATCCAGTACAGAGGGAGCCTTCTCAGCCGGAAGTGCAGCATGTCACAAAGGTTCTGTCAACCATAATAGAAAAAGAATAAGCACAGCTATTATATACTTTAGCATGAGTTACCCCACCCCTTTTTTCTATATTATATCGTATTTACTGAAACGGCAGGAGACGATTGAATCTTTGTATTTTTTTCCGAAGTCCCGGATAACGTTTTTCCAGGTTCTCAAGTTCTGTTTTGAGCTTTTTACTCAATCCATGCTGTTTTGTACGTATCATCTGCAAAAATGCAATACGCCTTTCAACAAAATAAACATAGAGCAGTCCGCTGACAGAGGCAGCATAAAGACACCAGACAGAGGTCAGTCCGTAAGGATTGATCAGATAGATAAGCAGGATACCGATAAAGTTCAGCCAGCCAAAAAGCTGAATGGCAATGCTTCGGCTCAGCATAAGAGCTCCGCAGGTAGTCAACACATAGCCAACTCCCAGCCATAACTGATCGGTTACAGGGTTACGGTAGTAGAGTACTCCATTGACGATACTTACCTCGGTCGGTTTTATATTGAGTCCCCATAATGAGTATACTGTCAGAAAGGCTCCAAGATACATTAAAAGTGCGATCAGGTTTTTACGTACCCCTCTGGGTTCAAGCAGCCACACTGCCAACGGAACGAGAAACTGCAGTATGCCCTGGGCATAAAAGACAAACAGTGTTTCTGCCATTTGCAGGGCTCTCGGATTGATAAGGTGGTCCATTCCCAGCCAGACGAAACCCTGAGTGAACTGATGCAGGGAAAAGAGCAGCGGCAGAGATGCAAGAACCACTTCATTGGGAGTACTCACCTTCTTCAGTGTTAAAATACCTACTGCAAAGATAGCCCCGGAGAGAGTAAAACTCATTATGGCAAAAAACAAGAACTCTCCTTTTGGATATGAGATAAAAACATTATATCAAAAAGAGATATGACAGTGCCTAATACGCGGTTATCCTTTTCCCCCGCTATAACATGACTCAGTATCAATTGATATTTGATTAACAAATCAGGAATATAATTAGGTGTAAGCTAAAAAAAAGGATCAAGGATGTGGAAATATCCAAAAGAGTTTGAACAGCTTGAAATGTTTAAGAAGAATGCAAAAAGAGTAGGGGTCATATTGATGATCATAGGGGTTCTTGCGGCGATCTTTCCTGTCGCTGCATCTTTGACAACACTCTTTTTTGCAGCATGGATACTTTTGATAAGTGCTTTGCTCACAGGATATTTTACCTATAAAAGTGATGCTTCGGACTGGAGGGGATGGCTGAAGAGTCTTATTCTCTTCGGTGCAGGGACTTATATGGTCATCTTCCCGGCAGGAGGTATTGCAACTTTGGGACTGCTTTTCTCTATCTACTTTTTCATGGATGCATTCAGCAGTTTTATGCTGGCATCCTCATTTTACCCCAATAAAGGATGGGGTATCTGGGTGATCAATGCCATACTTTCACTGATAATAGCGCTTATATTTGTGACAGGATGGCCGCAAACTTCCATCGTTCTGATTGGTCTTTTGGTAGGGTTCAGCCTCTTCTTTGACGGTTTTGCACTGATAATGGGTGCGAAACTGTTCGATAAGTGGACTGATGTCAGGTAAACAGAAGAAGGCCTTTGGACTCTGGTCGGCTGTCTTTCTGGGTATAGGCTCAATGGTCGGAGCAGGTATCTTTATTGTCATCGGTGAAGCCGGTGCGATCGCAGGGAACCTCGTCTGGCTCTCTTTTCTGCTCAGCGGCTATTCGCTGGCCAAACTAGCCATTGTCTATCCTTCACAGGGAGGTATTGCAGAGTATCTCGTACAGGGATTTGGCGAAGGTGTTTTCTCGGGCAGTGTAGGGATACTTTTCTATTTCTCCCAGTATTGGCAACCAGAGTCGTAAAAGAAGTATACCTTCAAAGAGAGAAGATACAATATAGAGTTATAGAGTACACCCAAAACTTCTTCCCATATTGCGGGAATATGGAGTTAACAGAGAAAATAGATGAATTGATCCGCTCCAGCAGGGATGCTCTTAAGGTATATTTTTAGATAATAAAAGATCACAAAAAAATAAGGTCAGGTATGAAACTATTTTTACTCTCTCTTATGCTTACATATGGACTGATAGCAACGGATGCTATGGATGCGGCCAAAAAACTGGGTGCAGAGAACAACTATGCAGAGGCCATTGCAAAAGCACAAAAAGAAAAAAAGATGCTGGTTATGGTGATCGTCAAAAAGAACTGCCGATGGTGTGATAAGATCGTCAACCAAACACTGAGTGACGAAAGAGTCAAAAAAATACTTGAGAAAGATTTTATCACCCTCATTGTTGACAGAAATGCCCGTTTTCCCAGTGAATTTAGAGAGAATTTCTTTCCTTCTATTTTCTACATAGATTATACGACACAGAAAAGTGTCTATGAAAATGTCGGTTTTGTCGGAACAAAATGTTTTCTTAATGACCTGGCAGGTGCACTCAAAACACGGAATGCTCTTTATGAACAGTAAATAGTATACGGCAATAAAAACAGAAGCCTCTTTCGGGGCTAGCGGTAAAGAAACTTTCTAGAACATAAATATATAAGGAAAAGAAAAGATGATATTAAAACTGATCACAGCCGCAGTATTGACAGGTTTGATCAGTGGTTTCTTTATAACCTTCTATGAACTCCTTATTTCCTTTCTGACCCGTTTCTTCTTCATGGGCGACCCTTTTAAAACCATTCCTACACTGCCGGTCTGGTATCTCTACGCACTGCCTACAGTTGCCATATTTGTGGTCAACTATCTGATCAGCAGGGATAAACATATCAGAGAGTACGGGGTCTCGGATATTGCCGACTCGATCGTTCGCAATGAGATGATACTGAAGGTCAAAACACTCTTTTTAAAAATCATTGCTTCGGCACTTTCGCTCTCAACCGGTTTTGCTGTAGGGACGGAGGGACCCAGTGCAGGGATCGGTGCGATGATCGCCTACCAGATCCATAAACTCTTCAAACTGCCTCAGATGCTGATCAAGATGATGATCAGTGTCGGTGCGAGCAGCGGGATCGCAGCGATCTTCGTCTCACCGCTTACGGGTATAGCATTTGCCATCGAAAATATCGCTTACCAGTTTATCAAACAGTATGTCACCTATCTTATTCTTGCCTCAGTCATCGCCTTTGCGATCAGTATCAACTATCTGGAACCAATCATCTTCAAACATTCAACGGGACGGGATCTGGAGTTGAACTATATTTATGCCAATCTTCTTTTTATCCCGTTCATTACAGCATTTGTCTACTTCTACCTTTTCCTGAAACAGCGTCTTTTGCATTTCATAGACCTTGAGATCTTCAAAAAATTCAGCAGATACCGAAACTATATCTTTGCATTGATCGGGGGAAGTGTGGTTGGAACAGTATTGCTGATCGAACCGCATGCAGCCTTTTCAGGGAAAGCGGTTGTAACGCATCTGATGAATATTGAGAGCAAGATACCGCTCTATTTTATTTTGGGTATTATTGTGTTACGCATCATCGGTACGACAGTTGCCATCTATTCCAATGCTGTAGGCGGGATATTCCTTCCCCTGATGAGCATTGGTGCGCTGATAGGATACGGATTTGCCGAAGCCTTCAGTGTGGTCCATTTTCCGGTTGAACCTTTTTATTTTGCAGCGATCGGTGCGGCTGTCTTTATGGGTGTGCTGATGAAACTTCCGCTGACAGCTGTGATACTTGCTATGGAGACGACATTCGATTACAATGTTGTGATCGCAACAGGGATCAGTGTGGTTCTGGTGGAGTATCTCTCAAATCTCTATTTCCATATCATACGCCAAAATGCGACAAAAACCCACAAGTCACCGGAAAAATCGGCAGCACAAAAAGAGGGGAATAACGAAACTTCTGTATCTGAGCCGGAAGAGAAAACGAATTGAAGGGTTTTCTGGGTATCGGCCCGATGACTTTGGTTTAAATCAACCCAAGTTCGGCAAGGAATGCCTTGACATTGGGAGAGACCTCACTGAGCTTTTCAATAAGGGTTCCCCATGCCTTGTCTTCAGCATACCACTCTTCAATACGTTTGAAAGAATCACTCTTCTCCTCTTCACTCAAGGCATTGGTCTTGTCCAGGTTCTCTCTGATCGTTTCAAGGTGCTTAAGATTGCTTTTACTCATTTTTTTCCTTAATAGTTGTCGTATTTTCCGGCATTGATGTCTGTTTTGATCTCATCGATGGCCTCTTGCATCGCATCAATGATCAGTTCGGCTGATTTTCTGTCGTCGTTTTCGGGGATATCCCAGTCAAAGATCTTCATATTGGCTTTGAAAACAGTAACAATTTCGGCTTTTATCTCATCTTTCTGTTTTTCGATTTCCTGTGCTTGGGGAGTCATGTTTATCCTTTAAGATGTACTTGGGTAAATGATAACACTTTTTTGTTAATCAACAGCTCATTTAAAGTAGTGCGGGAGTAAAATCTTTCTATTTCGAATAAGCAGGAGGTTATTGTGTCATATTCATTGCAAGGCATGGCAAAGTTTGGAAAAGTGATAATATTGGTCTGTGCAGGTATACTCTTTGCCAAACCGCTTCCAAATCTGAAAGTTCTCTCTTCCGGTGAGGTTGTACTTGATGCAAAGCATATTGTATATGAGCAAAAAAATCCGACCATTCCCTATACCGGGAAAGTGCGCAGCTTCTATAAAAACGGAACACTCAAAGAAGAAAGAAACTATGTGAACGGTATAGAGGAGGGGATACGGACACAGTGGCACAGGAGCGGGAAGAAAAAATCCAGAACGCTTTACAGGAAAGGAAAAAAAGAGGGCTTGGAAGAGAAGTGGTACAGTAACGGACAGAAGAAGAGCGAGATCTACTTTCATGAAGGCAAAAGGGACGGTTCTGTAGTGTTGTGGTACAAAAGCGGTGAGAGAATGCTCCGTTATCACTTCAAAAACGGGAAGTACGATGGAGAGAATATCTCCTGGTATAAAAATGGTGTAAAAAAGAGTGTAGAACATTATAAAAACGGTAAAAAAGAGGGGTTATTCGCTGTCTATGCCGAAGATGGAACATTTAGAGAAAGAATGCACTACAAAGATGATAAACTGCATGGACTTCATGAAGCCTGGTACAGTAACGGACAAAAAAAGATAGAGCAGACCTACAGGAACGGTCTTCTTGACGGTGTAGAGAAAGTCTGGTACAAGAACGGTCAGATGCTGCATAAAGTTGAATTTAAAAACGGTCATCGCAGCGGTATTTCAAAGTACTGGAGAAGAGAGGGGAATCTTATTAATAATACGACTTATGAGGGTGGTATCCCCGTTTCCGGAAACTAGATTCACGAGCGCAGTCTGGCATAAGCCCAGGCACCAAGACTCAATAGAGCATAGATCCCCATGATGAAAAACAGCTGTTCAGGTTTTGTTATGTACTCATAATAGAGTATCAGTACTGTACCGACCGTCAAGCCTGTGATGGCTGTGAGCGTAAACAGTGTTGAGGAGTGTGTGGCTTTTCGTATTTTGAAGTTTGCTATCGCCATGAGCAGAGATACCAGCAGGAAAGTAATACTTCCAAACTCCAGAATAAGCCGTAACCCCCCAATAATAATAAGCACCGTTGCAGTCATTGCCATGGTGATGATCGCATTGTCAGGAATAGTGAGCTTACGGTTGGCAAGCCGATGAGGAAGGTAGCCGTCATCGGCAATACGTGCCATCTGCCGGGATGAACCGAACATCGTACCGCTGATAGCAGAACTGGTTGCAAGAATGGCTCCGAAGATCACCAGGTCCCGCCCCCAATGCCCCATGATCTCCTGAGCACCCGATGCCAAAGCATACTCTTTGTTTCGAATAAGATCTTCAGCGGGTATAGCCAGTACAGCTCCTATAGCGATAATAAAGTAGATAAGTGCTACAAGGACGACAGCCGTATAGATCGCTTTGGGTATATTGGTCTGGGGATCCTCCATATCATTCACAGCATTGATAACAAGCTGAAATCCCTCATATGCAACAAAAGTGATGGAAGCAACAATCAGAATACTGCCTATACTGCTGCGATCTATATCGTTAAGAAGAGTTTGAGAAAATGTGTGCAGATCGGTCTTCCCAAAGTAGATAAGGGAGACAGAGATGAGCAGAAGGATAATCAGCTTGGTATAGACCAGCAGATCTTCAATTTTTCCCATTCCCCGGACACTCCAGAGATTGACCCAGGCAAATACCCAGATAATACCTACAGCCACACTTTTTCGGACAAGTTCACTGTTGGCAAACTCGAATCCGCTGATACTGTAGGAAGAGAAGGTATAGGCATAAAGTGCCAGTGTACTGATATAGCCAAAGACAGTGTACCATCCTATAAAGGAAGCAGCTATGTGAGAATTTGGATAGGTCCGTTTAAAAAAGGCATATGTAGCCCCTTCATCTTGGTAGTAGGTACCCAGCTTTACATAAGAGTAGGCTGCAAAAAAAGCGATAAGACCACCCAGTGCAATAGCAAAGGGTGCCAAAAATCCCACAATTGATACAGAGATACCCAAAATAGTAAATATCCCTCCACCGACCATTCCGCCGACTGCAATGGCTACAAGTTCTTTAAGTCCAAGGTTTTTTTTCATTGATGTACTGTCTTGTTTTTTAGAGATGATTTAACTCTCATATTATATCATAGAGCACAAAACAGGGGACAGCTCAACGCATATTCCGGGTTTATACTTCATCTGCCACCATGCAGTGATGTCCTTCTGCATTGTACTCCATCTGGATGGTTGCGTGCTGTATGGCAAACCGTTCTTTTAACACTTTATGGATCTCATTGAGCTGTGCGTTGTTTATTGTTATGCTTTCGGTGATCAGGTGTGCAGACATTGCCGTCTGTGTAGTACTAAGCGGCCAGATATGCAGATCATGTATGGATATGATGTTCTCCAAAGAGAGCAGATAGGCTTTGACCTCTTCCGTATCAATATTCTGGGGTACTGCATCGATGGAGAGATTAACAGAATCTTTCAGCAAGCTCCAGGTACCGACAAAGATGAGAACCACAAGTATCATACTCAGCAGAGGATCGATCCAGAGCCATCCGGTGAAGATAATGAGAAGTCCGGCAATAACCACACCTGCAGAGACCGCTGTATCGGCCACCATATGCATATACGCGGCCTTGATATTGAGATCTTCCTTTTGCCCCTGAAGAAAAAGATATGCTGTAGCTGCATTGATAAAAACACCGATACCGGCTACAATAATGATAATAAGACCGTCAACACTTTCAGGATTTTTCAGCCGGTCTATTGCTTCAAAAAATATGGCTCCCAGAGCACTGATAAGAAGCATTGTACTGATTAATGAAGCAAGTATGGTTACCTTTTTCAATCCGTAGGTTCTGGTTTGTGTCGCAGTTTTTTGGGAAAGGTAGTAGGCACCCCAGGCAAGCAGCAGAGTAAACACATCGCTCAGGTTATGTCCTGCATCAGCGATGAGTGCCAGGGAATCGGCATAAAATCCGAAACTGATCTCAAGAATGACAAAGATGATATTCAGTGCAATGCCAAAGGAAAAGGCACGGTTATAGTTCATGATTTCAGTCTGGTGTTGATGCGCATGGTCGTGCGACATGAGTATCCTTCTGAGAAATAATTCCGGATTATACATTTTACGGGTTAAGATAGTCGGTTATATTATATCGAAGAAGGGTGGATTTATCCACCGTTTTAGAGAAGTTTGGCTCAAAAGAGGCTGTACTCTTCCTTGATCGTATTGAGAATGCTCTTGTCAGCATTGTAGATGAAAGCATAGTTGAAGTGCATACTCTTAAGAATATCCCGTACCTCTTCTTCTGTTTCAAACCAGTGCGGATGGTCGATTCCCGGTACTTTTGTCTTTGGCGGGGTCAAAACGATACTTTTTACCCACATGTTGCTGCGTTTGACATACTCTCTGGCCTTCTCGATATCAGGAAGATTGTCTGTGAAGATGGCTACCTTGTCGCTTTTACTGGACTTGGTATGGTTCAGATTCCCGTCGATGTGTACGGGGATGAAGTGTCTGGTGTACTTGACACGGTCGACTGAGTAGGGGAGTTCCTCATTGTTACAGAAGTTCACCACACGGAGCAGATACTCCAGGTGGAAAGGTGCCATCTCTTTTTCCTGGTAGACATATCCTCCGACTTTAAAGGTTGTTCTAAAGAGGGTGTCGGAGATAGGGTAGCCTTCTACTTCTCTGTTAAGCCTTGGTACATCCGGTTTGATAAGCTGCATCAGATCTTTGTTCGTTCCGACAAAAAGAGCATTGTCAGAGTTGAGTATCTGTTCGAACGCTTTGCGCCAGTCATCAGGGATGAAAGCAATATTTCCCTTGTGGGTAAGGATCATTTTCAGAAAACTCATCTCATGTTCAAGCAGGTAAAAGAACTTTGCCTCTTTTTTGATAATGACATAACGGATAAGTTTGAAGGCAGCCAGTTGAATATCAGAGACCTTGATCCATGCGATCTCATCATCTTTTTTAATGATCTCATTATTGTCATAGACAATAGCATAGGCACCGTTCTCGATGGCTTTGTCTATCTCTTCCTGGTTTGAAGAGAAGAAGAGGTCGCCCTGGTCTACTTTGGAAGGGTATACGGTAGCTGCTTCTATGGCATGTACTTTTGGTGTATTGGTCAACACACCTTCTGTGAGGTTTATGATATCTTCGATCTTCATTATTATCCTATAGGTGTACCCGGTTTTTTCGGTTTTTCAGGACGGATCATGCATAGACCGTCCTCATCTTTGGCTGCAAGGAGCATACCTTCACTCTTGTATCCCATCAGTTTGGCCGGTTTAAGATTGGCAACGACACAGACCTGGGTATTGAGCATCTCTTCTGCAGAATACCACTCTTTGATGCCCGCAACGATCTGTCGAGGTGCTTCTTCTCCAAGATCAACCTGAAGAAGAAGCAGTTTTTTACTCTTTGGCACCTCTTCCGCTTTTATCACCGTGCCGACTTTTAAAGATGTCTGAAAGAACTGGTCGATACCAATAAGCGCAACCCCTTCCTCTTTTTGCTTTTCCTTCTTCGTTTCCTGCTTCTCTGCTTTCTTAGTCTCTTTTTTAGACTTTGCAGGCACATCTTCGGGGGTGGCCTGTACCAAAAGAGGCTCTTCTATACGGGGGAACAAAGGTGGTATTTTTTCAATTGTGAATGTTTCCAGTACTCCTTTGGCTTTACAGAGGTGATTCCAGCTTGCATTGTCTATGGTAAAATGAAGTGCTGAAGCGATCTTTGAGCAGATCTCGGGCATAACAGGAGAGAGCATGACGGATACTTTCGCCAAAATCGCGGCAATAAGTCCATTCAATGCCATGGCTTCTTCCTCCCGTCCCTCTTTCATCAGTGTCCAGGGCTGATATTTGTCAATGGCTTTGTTGGCAACGGTCAGTGGTCTCCAAAGCTCTTCGAGGTAGCGGTGTATTTGCATTTCGAAAAGAAGAGGCTCGAGTTTTTCGAGTGAAGCTTCTACTTCATCAAGCTCAGCCTGATAGTATTTGGAAACATTGCCAGAGTCTACTTTGCCTTCAAAATATTTTCCGCTCATACCAATAAGTCGATTGAGAAGATTTCCAAGATCATTGCCAAGATCGGAATTGATACGGTCAATAAGCGCTTTTTGTGAGAAGTCGCCGTCACCGCCGAATGGCACCTCTCTCAGCATAAAGTATCGGAAGTTGTCCAGCCCGTACGCATCGGCTACCTCTTTGGGGTTGATCACATTGCCTTTGGACTTACTCATCTTCTCTCCGTCACGCGTCCACCATCCATGTGCAGCGATGTGCTTGGGCATTTCGAGACCAAGGCTCATCAAAAATGCAGGCCAGTAGATGGCATGGAAACGCAGGATATCTTTTCCGATCAGCTGTATTCGCGCAGGCCAGAAATCCATTTTGGCTTCATCTGTACCGTATCCGAGGGCAGTAACATAGTTCATCAATGCATCAAGCCAGACATACATCACGTGCTTGGGATCGTTCAGTTCTTCAGGAAGCTTTACCCCCCAGTCAAAACTGGTACGGGTGATGGAGAGGTCTTCAAGTCCCCCCTCTACAAAACGGATCACTTCATTTCTTTTACTCTTGGGCAGGATGCACTCAGGATTCTCCTCATACCACTTGAGCAGCTTCTCTTCGTAGGCAGAGAGCCTGAAAAAGTAGCTCTCCTCTTCTACAACGGTAGTAGGCTTTCCGCACTCAGGACAAAACTCACCGTCGACAAGCTGGATCTCCGGGAAGAAAGTTTCACAGGAGATACAGTAGTGCCCTTTATAGACATCTTTATAGATGTCACCGTTGTCATACATGACTTTGAAAGCTTTCTGTACCCCTTTCATATGGTCTGCATCGGTTGTTCTGATGAACTTGTCGTAGCTGATACCGAAATCATCCCAGAGATTCCTGAACGTTGCGGAGATCTCATCTGCATACTCCTGGGCGCTTTTCCCCCTGGCTTTGGCAGACTCTTCGATCTTCTGACCGTGTTCATCCGTTCCGGTAAGGAAAAAGGTCTCAAGACCTGTCATACGTGAGTATCGTGCCAATGTATCGGCAATAATAGTCGTATAGGCGTGGCCGATATGAGCAATATCGTTCACATAGTAAATAGGGGTAGTAATATAGGCTTTATGGCAAGATGACATAGATAAGGTTCCTTAAACAAATGAGTTTATTTAGTAAAAATTACCAACAGACGGTAAATAAAAGATATTTTAGCCAAAAAGTGCTGTATAGTTGGTAAACTTACAGTATGTATTATGTATATATCGTACAATGTGCGGATGAGACACTCTATACCGGTATTGCAACCGATGTGGAACGCCGCCTTGAAGAACATAACAACTCTGAAAAAGGAGCAAAGTATACCCGTGTCAGACGACCGGTAATGCTGGTTTACAGTGAGGCACTTCCCGATAGAAGCAGTGCGTTAAAACGAGAGTACGCGATCAAGAAAAAGATGAACAGAAAAGAGAAGCTTCAGCTCATAAAAAGTAGGCTGCACGCTCCTTAATACTTTTAAATATTAACAGGAGAGCATGATGTTCGGTCCCGAAACAAAGTTTAAAGAAAAAAAAGTCTTCAGTGCAGAAGAGAAACAGCGCATTATGCAGGAACTCAATGAAAAAAGACGGAAAGAACAGAAGTCAAAGGAGGCGATAAAACGTTACCTTTCAGATAAAAAGGTCTACCGTTACAAAGGTGGCGAATACTATAAGGTAAGTGATTACAAACAGAGTTTCTATATTACCGCTTCTGTTATACGTACGTTGGCTGACACGGTGCAGGAGGTAGAGTTGGAACGCAGCGGTTATACGGCAAACCGCACGCAAAAAGGCTTTATAAAATGGGACTGTATACGCGAATGCATCCTGATATCTCCAGACAGGGTGAAGGTATACTATAAACCATTCTATGTGGAAAAAATCCGATAAGAGGCTAAAACTCGAATCCCCCGCCGGTTCCCTTGTTCATACTGTCATATACTGCTTTGACATAGGCTTCACGCACTTCACAGACTAAAAGCTTTTCGCACTTCATGCAGCTTTGCAGATGTTTCTCTTTTTGGCAGGCTTCAAGTTCACTCTTCTTCTGCAGCAGAGCGATCTGCCACTCATCGAGTATCGCTTCAGCCATTATTTGCCAACTCCGTATGCCTCTTTGAGCTTTTCGATCTCATAGTTGGAACCAAAGAAACATGGACTGGTATCATGAGGATGCTCCGGAACAAGTTCCATCAGACGTCTGCCTTTATGGTCGACTGCCTGTCCTCCAGCCTGTTCGTACATGAATGCAAAAGGGATTACTTCAAAGAGTTGTCTGAGTTTGCCGTGAGGTTTGTCTGAAGTACCTGGGTATGAGAAAATACCGCCTCCTTTAAGAAGTATCTGATGCAGGTCCGGTACCATTCCTCCGGAATAGCGCAGTCTGTACCCTTCTGCAAAAAGATCGTCTACAAAGGTTTTATGATAGTCACACCAGTTCTGCTGTGTCCCGCCTGGAGCATTGAGCTTGCCTTTTTCACTGAGTTCGACCTCATTGCTGACAAGGTTGAAAAAACCGTTCTGTGCACGGTAGTGTTTAGGTCTTTCTCCTTTAACAGCTCTCATCAGTTCGATTCGCGGTCCATAGACGACATAAGCCGATGCCACAAGGTTCTCGGCTTTCAGCTCTCCCTCATAGATACCGAATATTGAACCTACTGAAAGGTTGACATCTGCAAGAGAGGAGCCGTCAAGCGGATCGTAGCAGATCGTATATTTGCCGTCATCATGCAGCAGAAGTTCTCCCTCTTTCTCTTCACTGACAAGTGATTTTACCAAAGAGACATTTTTAAATGCTTCTTCGATAATATAGTCACTTTTAACATCAAGCTTAAGCTGGTCTTCACCTGAAGAGTTCTCGGTATCGCTGTAGCCCAGGTCTTCTGTTTTGATGGCATGGTCTATTTTGAACGCGCACTGTTCGATCGTTTCAAATATTGTTAACATTCTTTTCCTTTATATGACTTTTGCATGGCGGCTGATCCAATCCAGTATGGCATCCAGGTCATTCAGATCGAGTATGTCAATATGCCCGGGGAGTGTATACTCTGAAAGATCAATACTGTCATCAATTGCGATTGCTTCGGAACATTCAAAATAGCTTTCATCAATCTTGTTCCTGAAAATGGCGATACGGGGAAGCGGCAGTGTTTTCAGTCCTTCGACGAGCAAAATATCAAAATCATTTACCATTGAGACTATCTCATCAAGGCGTTTTTCCCTGTGTGAGAAATAAGTGGTCCTTGTAGGTGATGTTACAACAACTTCTGCACCGGTCTGGAAAAATCTATGACTGTCCTTGCCTTCAACATCGAAGGCAGCTTTGTCTTTCGGGTCATTTTTGATGATCGCAACTTTTTTTGTAACGATCAGGGCTTTTGCAACTTTCTCAACCAGTGTTGTCTTTCCGCTTCCTGACGGACCGGTAAATGCAACGGCTACTCTTGTCTTCACGTCTTTTGTCCTTATATGTTCATTAGTGGGATTATACATCAATCTTTATTGAAACTATGTTAAAATCATAACGAACTGAAGGAGAGCAAATGCGTATTGTCTTATGGAGTGTTATTCTTGCTGCTCTTCTTGCCGGATGCAGTACAACGAACGAAGAGAGAGTGCTTCTGCAGCGTTATGAAAAAAAGAAACATTATCATAAAAAACTTCTTAAAACGGAAAAAGTACAACTTTATGAGGGAGATCTCACCAAAGTAATGCTGACGGCAACCTACCTGAATACGTCACCTGCGAAAGAGGATGCGAGAGAGGATGAACGTTTTGTCGTAGGGCTCTACGTAGATGATGAAACAGAAGCAAGCAGAGCATTTGATTTCAATCTGACGCTCAACGGCAGGGAACCCAAAAGTATCACTCCCCTAAAACAGGGAGACAGACACCTGAAGGAGATTTCATTTGTCACAGAATGGAACCGCTTTTTTCTTGTCACGTTCCCTTATGTAGAAGAGGAGAGATTTGACCTTCTTTTTGAAAGTGAAAAGTACGGTAAAGGCAGGCTGAACTTTGCCAAAAAGGCCAAATATACTTTTACGAAAAAGGCATTTTAGAGGTAAGTAGAAGTATTATTTTCTAAACCGGTCTGTCTGATAGGGGTCTGTCAATGTCTTGATGAACGGCAGCAGACGTGTCGGTTTTCCCAGCTTGTTCATATAGACCACATAATTGGTAAGTACACGTTTCCCATACTCCCTTGCCTCAACATTGGTCATCTTCTCCATACTCAGATAGGGTTCAAACGGTCCAGGTCTGAAGTTCCCCCTTTTTCGTAGCAGCCGTCTGGTAAAACCGATACCGCCATTATAGGCATAGGCTATAAAGAGTGGATGGTAAAGGTATGTTGTCAGATAATCGAGATGATAGTCTGCATATTCGATCGCTTTATAGGGATCGAAGATATCATCATAGTCGATACGCTCACCTTTTTCTTTTGAAACATGGTCGATCAGAAAAGGCATGAACTGCATCATCCCCAATGCAAAAGAGCGGGAGACCGATGCCGGTACAAAACGGCTCTCCTGTCTGGCGATGGCATAGATGAGTGCCTGTCGCTCTATAGAGTAGCGCTCCATGATATCCCGGTAGGGCATAGGAAAATAGGATTTTGTAAAGTTGCAGGCACGTGCTTTGATATAGGTATGCATACCAATGGTCTCTTTGGATGCACACTCCTGGGCAAGGTCCTCAAGATCGGTTCCCGGTGTGAAAAGCTTCTGTTTCATCTTTGCCCAGTCAATAGGGTCTTCCGCATCAATCCCCCATATACTGTTTTTTGTGATATTAGGGGTAATGATCGTTCTGGGGTATTTGCTTTTTGTCAGGTCAGCGGCAAGAAGTGTATACATATTGATATGGTAGCTCTGTTTGAGCGTATCGAGATAATTTTTGTCTTTGGTCACCAGGTAGAGCCAGAAGAGTGCTTTGTCTTTTTCCCAGCGTTCCGTATATATCCGGTAGGCTGAGTTGAAGAACTCTGCTGCACGTTTGAGCTGTTTACGCTGGACAAGTGAGATCGCTTTTCTAAAGGCATAATTTCCCTGTGCTCGGTTCTTCCATTTTTCGGGATCATCAACACGATAGAGCGCTCCTTTTGGTTTGACCTTTGGGTAGGAACCGGTTTTTTTACGATATGCCTCTTTCAGTTTTTTATTCAGGTGGCTTACCTCCTGAATAATAGCCCGTGCCTGTGATGCAGTGGTATCGGGCTGTTTGAGGAAGCGCCAGATATAGTAGTCCTTCTCTATACTCTGAGGCATACGGTGTACCTGTGAGTAGTTGAAGGTCTTTTTTGCCGATAAAGGTGCTGTACTCAATACGACCAGGAGAAGGATCGGCAAAAAACGGTGCAGTTTCATAACTTTATCCCAACAGAGCCCGCATCATGAAGGTATCGATGAATTGCAGCCCCAGGATAATGACCAGAGGAGAGAGATCGATACCGGAGATGATCAGAAACGGCATCTTCTGTCTCAGCCATTGATAGACCGGATCGGTAAGTCTGTAAAGTGTCTGTACGATCGGATTGCTCGGGTCCGGACGTACAAAGCTCAAAAGAGCCGAGATAATGACGATCCAGATGTAGATGGTAATGACTGTGTGGATCAACTGTACAATAGAATAGATAAATGCGCTCATGAGGCAACCTCCAGTAGATAAGATTTGATATAAGGGTAGATATCGCTCAGTTCAGGTCCGTGTTCCGCACCGGTAAGCAGAAGTCTGAGGGGCTTAAAAAAGTTTTTGCCTTTTAGACCGCTCTCTTTCATAATATATGACTTGAACTCATCGAAGGTATCGATCATCGGGGCTTGGGCAATAAGTTTTTCCATGACTCTCATCTGCTCACCCCACTCATTATCAAAGTTCTTCGGGGAAAAAATAGGACGAATCCTGGCTTCAAGTTCATTAATGGTGCTTGCCTCTTCCAGATAGACTTTTGCCAGTTTGCCTATATCAGCATCGGCAAACCCAAAGAGGGCAGAAAGCTTTTTGTCGTCCATCATCTTGAGGTGTTCACGGTTGAGGAACCGGAGTTTGTCAATATCGAACTTGGCAGCAGATCTGGAGATATTCTCCAGCTTGAACCATTCAATGGCTTCAGGCAGTGTAAAGATCTCTTTAGGTGCTTTGGCATTACCAAGCAGCAGCAGGTAATTCATGATAGCATCAGGGATAAAGCCCTGTTCAAAAAGCCATTTGACCGATGATGCTTTGTCCCGTTTGCTCATCTTCTTGCCGTGTTCATTGAGAATGATAGGCAGATGTGCATAGGTTGTCTCTTCTGTATAGCCAAGCATCTCTTTGATGTGGATCTGCTTTGGTGTATTGGAGAGGTGGTCCTCACCGCGGATAATGAAGTCTACGCCGCTGAGCATGTCATCACATGCACATGCAAAGTTATAGGTAGGTGTTCCGTCAGCACGAAGGATGACAAAACTGTCCACTTCATTGGGGGCCGTGATAATATCTCCTTTTATCAGGTCATGGTTGATAATGTCATGCTCCGGACGCCTGATGCGTATGACGAAAGGTTCACCACTCTCTTTGAGTTTGGCATATTCTGCTTTATCTACTGTGAAACAGCGACCGCTGTAACGGTAGGCAATCCTCTTTGCTTTTGCCTCTTCCCTGTCTGCCTCAAGCTGTTCAGGCGTACAGGTACAGACAAATGCTTTTCCTTCTTCGAGAAGACGTACTGCAAGTGTCTGATGCATATGCAAATGTTCACTTTGATGATGTACGCTGTCATGCACAATTGAGAATTTTTCAAGGATCTGCATGATCTCTGTATCCTTCCCTTCAATATTGCGCTCTTTGTCTGTATCTTCTATACGTACCATAAAAGGTTCGTTACGCTGTTTTGCAACAAGGTAGTTGAGTATAGCCACACGCAGGTTTCCTATGTGCATATCACCCGTAGGCGAGGGGGCAAATCTTAACATCTAAATGACTCCGGTAATCGTTAATTTTTTTAATAGTGTATTATAGAAGGTTTTACTGAATATTAACACAATATTCACTTTTGTTTGAGGGGTGAGGGGAGATACTTTGTATAGCTGGTGCTTACTCCCTTTTCATTTATTATGGTCATTTTTTTGTCAGTAAGCAGTGTAATGGTGTTGATACGGATGGGACTCTCTGTGAGACGGGACTGGTATACGGCTGCCAATGCTTCCATAGAGCGTTTTGTGATCGTGCGTGATACCTCTTTGGCAAAAGGGACTTCGATCTTTTGAATAACCAGAACCAGTGTCGTGGTATGACGTTTCCAGATACCTGTTGCTCTGAACTGAAGATCTTTGATGAAGTGTTCATCTTTTTTGAGGCTGACAAGGATAGTTATATCAAGCGTATGGTCTGCTTTAAGGCCAAGTATCTCTTTTTCTGTAATATGAGTCCTGTTCGCACTGGTTGAGTGGGTTACGATCTGCCACCTTCCTACGGTCATGTCATCTACAGACCCTGCCGGAAGTGAGACTGCAAATAACAATATTATGAGCAATGTTCTCATAAAAGTATCCTGTCAGCCCAAGTACTGCTTCAGTGTATATTCCATATCCTCATCAAGGTCAAGACTCCTGTACATCCACTGCAGATACCCCATATCTTCACGGGAAACCTCTTCAATATTACGGTCTTTGTATTTCCCGAACTTGAAGGTCTTGATCAGTACCGGTGTCTGTGTCAGCTGGGCCATCTTCTGCATCGGATTGATACCCGGAAACTTCTCCTGTGTCAGCTGTACCAGTCTGGAGAGCAGAAGTTTCATAACAAGGACATCGCCAATGGCATCATGCGCTTTGATGGTAATACCGATCTTTTCAGCCTCCTCTGCTTCTGTCTTGTAGAGTTCCAGAGCATAACGCAGATACTGCAGTCTGTGATAGGTATATTCCGGAAGGAGGTGTCTAGCCACGCGTACGGTATCGATAAGGGTATAGTGGTTGACAAAGCCCTCTTTTTCCAGCATTCCCAGGTCGAATCCTATGTTGTGTGCAATGAGATAGTTCTCTTTTTTGTTGTACTCTTCAACCTTTTTGGCAAACTTTGTCTCTGAAAAAGGAGCTTTTCCTTCGATAATCTCAGGGGTGATATTGTGTACCTCCATGGCCTCGATACTGATGGGAACCGAGGTCGAACAGAGTTCATCGAAGATCTCGATATTCTTTTTGTCATGCACTATCATAGCCCCTATCTGTATAATACGGTCATTCTCCTGGTTTCCTGTGGTCTCTGTATCGAAAAGTACGTAAACTGCCATCTGTTTTTATTCCTTGAACTCTAAATCGTGCCAAATCATACCTAATTTCATCTAATATTCCCAACTCTCAATCACAGATGGTATAATTAAACCAAAATATGATTATGAGGAGAGGGGCATGTCTATGGATACAGTGCTTATCGAACATATGATGAATCCTAAAAACTACGGTACACTGCCGTTGTCCAATGCTGAAGGGATAGGTAAAAATCCTGAGAACGGGGAGAAGGTTGCGATCTATATTCATGTAAAAGAGGATGAAGAGAAGCCTTATATTGACAATATAGCGTTCCAGGCCATCGGGTGTTCTACTACTATTGTTGCCGGCTCTATGCTGACAGAAGAGGCAAAAGGACTTACATTGGATGGGGCCAGAAACCTTGTCGATGCAACAATGAAGCTCCTTGACAAACTGCCGCCGGAAGATGCCGCCTGCTCAGAAATGGTCGCATTGGCTATCAAGGCAGCGGTCGACACCTATGAGAAACGCAGGGAGGAGTCTGACTATCCTCCATTTACATACCGTGTGAGCAATACATGTACCCCAAAAGATGAGGAGATAAATGATGAAAACACTGTTGATTAAAACACATGAAGCTTGGCTTGAAATGCTCATGGCAGGATTTATGAGCCACACACAAAGCAAACAGGTCCTGTTTGACTTTTCCGATATTCTTTTCAGACATTTTACATGGATAGAACAAGAGCTTATAGATACAGGGGAGAGTTATGATTACGACCGTGACAATATTCCTATCAAGGTAGCGCGCCTGGACGATATGCTCAAAGCGATTATCGCAAGACTTCTGGAAATAGACCTCCAGCTTGTCGGTATGGAGAATAAAGACCTGGCTTCACGAATTGCAACGGATATTGCCTACATGACCGGTGTACTGCATGAGATGAACGATGAAGTGGTTACTGCTTTCAACATGGAAAGAAAGCTTCCCGGTACCTCTTTGACAGAAGAAGCGACCGATGCACTGACCCTGTTCCTCTTCGATGAAAGCTATAAAGAGTATGAACTCATCATGATCTATAACTATCTTAAAGCTCACAGTAACGATGCATATCTGAACAGGATTTTTCAGATCCTTATTGATGAAAGCTTCTTCCATCTCAAGTCGTTTGGAGAGATGATGTCAAAAATGGGTATTTTGGCTGTTCCGAGGGTTATTATGAAAGAGCTCTATCAGGTAGATGATGTGATAAGCTTTCTTAAGGATGGTATAGAAGAAGAGTTTGCTGCCAAAGAAGAGTGTAAAAAACTCTCCGATGCAGTAGGGAAAGATTCACAGGAGTTGGCAAAATTCTTTGATTTTATCAACTATCAGGAGAACTACCATATCGCACTTATGAAAGATGCACTCAAATACTATGAAAAGGAAATAAATGGCTAAAAAGCATTTTACATCCGTACTTTCAAACTCTTTTGGAAAATTCGCTTCAAAAGCATTTCCCGCACCGGTACAGTGTTTCATCAATACTGCTTATGTGAAACTTATGGGGCTGGATATGAGTGAGTTCAAAGAACCCTGCTGTTATGAAACACTCAATAAGCTTTTTACAAGAGCGCTGGAAAAACCACGGCCCCTTCCCAAAGATGAAAATCTGTTTATCTCAGGAGCCGATGCCCTTATTACGGATGCCGGAACGGTCAAAGAGGGTAAAGCCTACCAGATCAAAGGTATGCGTTACAGTATCGAAGAGCTTTTCGGTCCTTATCATCAGGAGGCCGCGGCCAAAATGGAAGGAGGGGAGTTCATCAACTTCTATCTCTCTCCCAGAGATTACCACAGATACCATATGCCGATGCGGCTTAAAGTAAATACCCTGACACATATCCCTGGAAAGCACTATCCGGTGAACTTTCCGCTGCTTCGCAACAAGAGAGATCTCTTTATTGAAAATGAAAGGGTGGTCATTGAGTGTGAGGATGAAAAAGGCAGGGTGCAGGTACTTGTACTCGTAGCCGCACTGAATGTAGGCCAAATGGTTGTTACATTTGAAGAAAATGTAAGAACAAACTCGGAGATCAGAGAACCTGTTCACTACAGATACGAAGATCTCTGGGTGGAAAGAGGAGAGTTCTACGGATGGTTTGAGATGGGTTCCACTATCCTGACTTTCTCCCAAAAAGGAAGTATTGTTCCTGAAGTTGCGATCAATCAGAAGGTATCTTTTGGTGATATCCTGGGGAAGATCTGTTAAAGATGGATCAATAAAGAAAATAAATTGAAAGGAAAATAAAATGTTAGTAGTCAAAGAGATACAGGAGTACGCGCAGATACGTACCAAAGCCAGAGCCTATCTCTGCTATATCATGAGCCGTAATATCTCTCAGAGTATTGAAAAAGATGAGGCTGCAACACTCGATATGGTCATCAGCAAGATCAAAAATCTCAAGGAGGCGATCCCCCATGCCGAAGTGATCTACGCTATTGACGGAAACGGTATCCAGATAGTTGACAACATCTCTTCCAAGGCAAAACTCAATGGTTTTGGAAAAGGAGAGGACAGGAGTGATCGCGCATACTACTACAAGACACTTAAAGAGCATCGCTGTATCCTGACCGATCCTTACCCGTCACTGGTAAGCAATGAACTGGTGGTGACCGCTTCTTTCCCTCTTTATGATACACAAAACAAACTGGTTGCTATAATCTGTGTGGATATTACGCTTAAAAATATTCTGAAAATGGTTCATCCAAGTTCAATAGATTCTAATTTCGGAGTGGCAAGCAAATGGGTCTATGGTGCATTTTCAATCGCACTGATGGGAGTAGCACTTCTGCTTTTTATCAAAGGTATTACCAGCTTTTTACATTTTGGCGTGGATTTCAGCAATATCGATATCAATGAAGTGTTCAAGTCAACCATTCTGCTGACCCTCTCTCTTGCCATTGCCGACCTTGTCAAGGCGATCTTTGAAGAGGAGGTCCTGGGGAAAGAGAGGAAGAACGGCAATGCGGATGAGACCCATCAGACGATGGTGAAGTTCCTGGGGTCCATCATTATTGCCCTCTCCATTGAAGCACTGATGCTGGTATTCAAGTCGGCACTGACAGATCCCAGCAAGATCGAGTATGCAGTCTATCTGATTGTTGGGGTCTCATTTTTACTGGTAAGTTTGTCTCTGTATATCAAGTTCAGTCGTCCTGAGCCAAGAACACGAAAGTAAGTCTATATGTTTAAAAAACTGATTATTTTCGATATGGACGGGACCTTGGTGAACTCATCCGTCACTATTGCCAATGCCATCAATTATGTCAGAAAACAGCTTGGCTTTGAACCTCTGGATACAGAGTATATTCTTGAGAGGGTAAATGACCATACCATTAATCCTGCACAGGTTTTTTATCATACACAGAAGTTTGAACGCGATCATGAGAAGTGGTTTACAGAGTATTATACAAAGAACCATGATAAAGAACTGGTCCTTTACGAAGGTATCAATGAACTTCTTGTCTCTCTAAGAGAGCAGGGGCACAAGCTTGCCGTTGCCACCAATGCCTACAGAAGTTCTACTATTGAGTCCCTTACCCATCTCGGTATTTATGTACTCTTTGATGCTATAGCCTGCTATGACGATGTCCATAAAGGAAAACCTTATCCGGATATGCTTTTCAAACTGCTTGAAGAACTTGAAACAGAGAAAGAAGAGGCACTTTTTATAGGTGACGGTCCGCGTGATGAAATGGCGGCGAAAAGAGCAGGGATTGACTATCTCATGGTTGACTGGGGATTTACCAACCATGAAAAAAAGGTTATTGGCAGTGTAGAAGAGTTAAAGACAATTCTTTTGAAGGATCACAAAGATCAGATATCGTCCCTGTAGACATCAGTGATATCAAAGTCATAGTCCGGTTCAATAACGGGTACATCAGGAAGAGAGTTCGGGTCCACTTCGTGTGACTTGAGATCATACGCATCACCCTGATAGAACTTTTGTTCTCTCGCATACTTTTTTTCCCGTTCCATCTGTTCTTTAAGCTGCTTTTTGAGACGTTCGGATTTGGAAGTATTGCTCTCTTTTTGTTTTATACCACTCTTTGGAGCAGCATTTGTTTCAGCGTAGAGGGCAAGTGTTGTCAATACAGAGAAGAGTGTTAAAAGAGATCCTATTTTCATAAATTCACCTTATTATAATAATATGTATGGATTATACAATAAAAATATAGGAAAGGCAATACAAAAAAGATCGGTCATATTTCATGGGTATATGGTAAGAATGAGGATCTAGATACAGGTACTATTCTGATTTGAACCCAATATCCTCTTCTTTTTTTGCATGTTTTTTTGCAGCATATTCATTACTGAGCGTGAACATGAGTTTTAAGTCAGCCGGACTGCTGGCATACTCATAGGCCTGATCTTCTGTGATCTTCTCATTAAGTGTCAGATCAAAGAGTGCTCTGTCAAAGAGAACTGAGTCGTACATAATTCCTTCTTTTGCAATGGCATCAGGAAGTTCATTGTCTCTTTTGCTTCGAATGAGTTCTTGAACAAGCGGTGTTTTGAACATCATCTCTACAGCCGGTATCATATTTCCGTCCGCACCTTCGACAAGACGCTGAGAGATGGTTGCCTCGAGTGTTGAAGCAATAACCTGTCGTACACGGTTCTGTTCTCTTGCAGGAAAGAGCCCGATCACCCTGTCAATCGTTTCCTGGGCATTGAGTGTATGAACGGTCGAGAATACAAGGTGTCCTGTATTGACCGCCTGAACAATACTCTCCGCTGTTGCCGTATCACGGATCTCTCCAACCATAATAATATCCGGATCCTCACGCAGTGCAGCACGGAGTGCCGTATCAAAACTGTAAGTATTTATGCCAAGTTCACGCTGCTCTACAATAGACTTTTTGTCTTTAAAAACATATTCGACAGGGTCTTCGATCGTAATGATGTGGCGAGGATGTTTCTGATTGATCATTTCTATCAATGTCGCAAGTGTTGTTGTTTTGCCGCTTCCGGTAGTTCCTGTCACCAAAATCAGACCACGGCGAAGGTCAACCAGTTTCTTTAATGCCAGGGGGAGATTGAGCTCTTCAAGTGTTCTGATCTTGTCAGGAATAAGACGGAAGGCAATGGATACACCATTTATATGCTGGAATATATTGAAACGAAAACGGTATTGTTCATCGAGCTTATAGGCACCATCATACTCTTTTTTCCTATCAAATGCTTCATAGCTGTCATGTGTCAAAAATACAACCAGTTCTTTTAGGAGCTTATCATCTGATACTTCCTTGGAGAGCTGAACAATGTCACTTTTCAGCCTTGCATACAAAGGGCTGTTGCTTTTGATATGCAGATCCGCCCCTTCAATGGAGATAAGCATATAAAGCCATCTGTTAAGCCTCTCTTCTACTTCTTCAATTGACACTTTATCTCCTTTTGCAGATCTGCGTATTCATATAGTATCCAAAACTATAAGATAATGTAAAGTTAGCGGCAACTTATAATGATTTGAAAATAAGTTTGATATAATCACACCTTTAAAGGATATCAAAGATGAAAATGATGGTATGGTTCACATTTACGTGGAGAGCATTGTATAGAAACAGAATATGGCATGGCATTAAAAAAGGTACTGCCCGCCTCACTGCTGCTGCAGGATCATAGGTCGGATCTCATGCAGGATCGTTATGTTGCAGATATAGGAGATTTTGGAAAATTCCAGCTCTTCCGCTACCTTTTTAACCAATCTGAGAGTCCGCTGAACGGAAAAGCACTGGCCCAGATTTGGTTCATGCATGAAGGGGAGGGTGAGAGGAACAACGATGGCAGGTATATAGACTATTTCGAACGGATGACGGGATCTGACGAATATCTGGAGTATTCTCTTATGGACCTTGTTATGCGTAACAAACGCGAAGTGGAAGAACTTGAGAAGCTGAAACTGCTTAAACATGCAAAATTCTTTTATGACACTGTTCCCAAAGCCCTTGAAGACCGTTATCTGTGGCTGAACAAAGCACTGATGTTCTCCAGCAGATCACAGATCGTTGCTGTTGCACCCGATAACGGAATGGCACTTAAGTGCAACAGAAAAGAGAAGTGTTTTGACTTTTTGACCCTTGCGGATCATTACAGACAGAAAGTGTATCCGCACAAATACATTTTTTCCGATGAAATAAGCTATTTTTATCGTCTGCCTTATCTTGAGATATGTATTGTCTATCAACACTTGGGACGCTGTTTTTCACACAATGAACAGATAGCTTCACTGATGAAAGATCTAACGAGCAGGTATCATCACGTAGCCGCTGTCAAACACAAGCCATATTCACCAAGGGTCTTTTTCTTTTTATGTAAAAGTCAAGTGATCAAAGAGAGCTTGATACTGCGTCTTGAAGCATTTACAAAAGAGTTTTCGGACTTTTGGGAACTGTTTCAATAGAGAAACGGTTAACCCTATTATCCTATGATTATATTATCCTAATAAATCAAAGGATCAAAATATGGATAAACGTCACCTGATAAATGTAACGCTTTTGCTCTCTGCACTTGCATGCACCCCTTTGAGCGCCACAGAGCAGATCGAAGTTTCGGGAAGCATACAATATGAGCGCAAGAATCTTATAAAAAGTATTGCTCTTCATCTACATCAAAAAGGATTGGATAAGGAGGCAGCAGTAAAAATATCCGGTGAACTGGCAGGTGAAGATGCATTACGCTTCAGCCTGATGGCAGAGAATCTTATGGCTCATTGTTCAGAGTTGAATGGTGGAGAGGTCATTGAGTACTTCAGTCAGGAGGCGCTTTACCGACAAAAAGTTGAACTTCACTCTTACGGATACCTTGTCGGTATGGTCACAAAGATCAAACAGAGATCACCGGATGAAAAAGTACTGCAACAGCTTAGCAATATTGCCAAAGTCAATCAAAGCATATTAAAAAATGTATAAACACCGCAAAAGGAAATAAAAATGAAAAAAACAACACTATTTATGATAGCTTCAGCAACAATACTTCTAGCAGCACCTGGAGATGCTATGCCAATGCAGGGTATGCAGGGGCAGGGTAAAGGGATGATGAATTCCAAATGCAGAATGATGCATACAAAAATGGCAAAAAAGAAGATGGACTCTCCATTTCTCATCAAACATGGTTTGCCGCATTTAACAAAAATGATTATGCCTTACCTTAACGATCCGGCATTCAATCTGACTGCTGTGCAAAAAGAGAAACTTGCAGGAGTAAGAAAAGAGACGATAGGTGCCATCAGACAGATCAAACCGGAGATCATGCAACTCAAAAAGGAGATCGTACTGGCCAGCAGCTCCGGAGCAAGTGCAGATTCACTCAAAAGCAAAGTTGAAAAGCTGGCAGACCTTGAAGCCAAGGCAACAATGGTGCATCTTAAATGTATTGAAAAAACCAAGAATATTTTGACAAAAGACCAGCTTCTGTTCCTTTTGGCAAACAAGAACAAAATGAAAAATATGAGGGGTCAGGGAAAAATGAAAATGATGAAATGTAGCTCCGGAAAATGCGGAGGCATGATGGGGCAGGGAAAAATGAAAATGATGCAGAACCAGTAAAAAACAACGGCATACAAATGTTGGGTAAGTCTTTCAAAACAGGCTTACCAAACTCAGATTCTCTATTTGGTTAACATAATATAAATTCTATTAAAAAACAGGATCAATCCTCCCACACAGAAGTACAGAACTATTATCAGAAAATATCAAATAGATATTTCAGTTGCAGCAGCTCTTGTTACTTCGCTGTTGAAATGATTGATGACCTGTATTTTGTACGATATCTCCAAGCTCTTCAATGACAGAAAGCCTATCCCGCTTTTTCTCTTTTCTGATTATGATCATTTTGTAATAATGCAGATGCCATATTTATAGAATCACCAAAAACAGTTTGTGCCTATCAGATGAAATATCCTAAAACACCCCAAAACATCTCACACTAATATTATAAAATATATTAAATGGGAACTTCTTTTTCGTTTGTATGCGCAACCCAAAAGACTCTGGAAAGAAAAAAGAAGATATTTTTAATATTTAATAATATATTTATTATGCTTATCTGCATCTGTATATCTTCTAAATAAAAATATATCCTCTGAAACCCCCTGAATATCGTATGTTCATGGGCATATAGTGAACGTTTGTTCTTTTAATATAATTTCAAATTGAAGCTTTAAGAACACTTGTTCATTAAAAAGAAATATCTTTTTTTAATTTATGAACAGTTGTTCTTAAAGCTACTTTTCTCTCTCTTGACAAATGAACAATTGTTCTTTATAATATCGTAAAAGGAGCCGCAATGAACGATAATACGGGCACTTCCGCCCTATCAAAAGGAAGCAAAACCAAGGAGAAGATTCTCAAGCATGCATTAAAGCTCTTCTCTGCCAAGGGTTATAAGGCAACTACTGTAAGAGATATTGCCGGATCTGTCGGTATCAAGCAGAGTGCACTCTATAACCACTTTAAAAATAAAGATGAGATACTTGAAACCCTTATCTCCAATCTCACCAGATCGGCGATAGTGACCTTATTCAGCAATAAAGAGGGCCAGGAGCTTCATAAACAGGGAAAATCACTTTTAATGAGTATTGCCACTACCTTCAAGCTTTTGAGCTTTGATACGGAAAATGAGGCACTTTTCAAGCTTTTGATGCAGGAGATCTTTCGAAATACACGTATTCGTGAGATATATAACGAATATTTTTACCAGGAGAATGTCAAAAAGCTCTCCGGGGTCTTCTTCGCAATGATGCAGGAGGAGCAGATCAAGTCTTCAGACCCTCTGTTGCTTGCAAATGAGTTCTTTTCACCTCTGTTTTTCTACCAAATGCAGGTTTCATTGTTAAAACTGGACAAAAAATCAACCTCTTCTGTGGTATCATTATTTGAAAAACATGTTGAACATTTTTGGGATAATATTAAAATAGAGAAGCAAAACACCCTCTTTTAGGTAAATACTAATTAATATTAACCAAAATTTCAAAAACTATATTAAGGAATATGAATTATGCAAAAAGAAGATCTCTTTGCTCACAAATCAAAATCATGGGACATGAACTCCAAACGTGTCGGGAATGCCCGAAGTATTGCGGAATTAATAGTAAAGAATATTAGTCTTGATAAAACAATGGAACTTATGGACTTTGGTGCAGGTACAGGCCTTTTGAGTTATTTCATAGCACCATATGTAAAAAAGATCACAGCTGTAGACAACTCCCCTTCAATGCTTCTGGAGTTTGAAAACAAGTGCAATGAGTTTGCCTGTGAAACAGAAGTCATTGAAAAAGATCTGAGTACCCATACCTTAGACCGGAAATTTGACGGGATCATCTCCTCCATGACGGTACATCATATCAAGGACCTTGTCGATCTTTTCTCGAAGTTCTATGATATGCTCAATGAGAATGGCTTTATTGCCATTGCAGACCTGGACACAGAAGATGGAAGCTTTCATAGTGACAATACCGGTGTACACCATCACGGTTTTGACAGAGAAGTTCTTAAAGAGATAGCAGAAGAGGCAGGATTCAGAGAGGTGAGCTTTGATACGGCATCGGTCATCAACAAACCTCACAGAGAGTTCACCGTTTTCCTGATGACAGCTGTAAAGTAAGATGAAATATCTCTGGCTTGCCGTTTTTATGAGCGTACTGATCTGGTCAGGCATCGCTCCCAAAGACCAGTTGACATGGTTTCTGGAGGTATTCCCTGCTTTGACAGGTTTTGCTCTGATCATCTACACCTATAAAAGTTTTCCGCTTACACCCCTGCTCTATACGCTCATATTGATTCATATGATCATTCTGATGGTGGGCGGTCACTATACCTATGCGGAGGTACCGCTTTTTGACTGGATCAGGGAAGTCCTGCATCAAAGCCGTAACAACTATGATAAAGTGGGGCATTTTGCACAAGGGTTTGTCCCGGCTATTCTTGCACGGGAGATACTCATTCGCAAAAAAGTGGTCAAGCAGAGTAGATTGTGGTTAAACTATATTGTATTAAGTATCATTTTAAGCGTTTCTGCCTTCTATGAAATGCTGGAATGGTGGGTTGCCCTCGTTTCAGAGCAGGCTGCTGACGCATTTTTGGGTACGCAGGGATATGTCTGGGACACCCAGTCTGATATGGCATGGTGTCTTTTGGGCGGCATCACCGCCCTGCTTCTGCTCAGCCGTCATCATGACAGAGAGCTGGAAAAACTCTAAACCCCGGATCAGTGTTTTTTGATCTCGGCAACGATGACACCTCTGAGATCCCCTTCTTTGAATCCAACAGCCTGGTCATGCGGATAGGCACTCTTTAATGCATCTTTTATCTTTGGATCAAGTGTGTTTCCGTGACATTTAAGACAGACTTTCCCGGTTACAAGCGGTTTGTAGACACGGGTTACATCTCCCTCTTCTATGACCTTGATGCTCTTGTTGTCAAGTTGTTTCTCTTTGATGGCTGCTGCAAAAGCTTCCATCACTTTTCTGTCGGTTGCATCCGGAGTATTGACTTTGTTGTTACGCACTTTCAGTGAAGTTCTTCTTACCGTAGCATACTTTGGCAGTTTGGCATTGACCTCATTCGTGATCCTTTCTGCACTGCCTGTACAGAATGCCAGTGCTTCCATGCCGCTTGGATCATTTTTCATATGTCTCTTCAGTTCACTTTTAAGTGCACCTCCAAGCATTTTGATATACTTGATTCCCTCTTGTTTGACCGACATGTCGTCAGCCATTGATACCGATGCCAACACTACAGTTGATAATAAAAAAGCCGATAGTCTCATAAAGTCTCTCCTTACAGTTTTTATGGGATTATAGGTAAGTTTTTTTAATGGAAGGTTAAGCCTGGGGAAGACAAAAACAGATAAATCCAAAATATGTTATAGTTCAACAAAAATTCAAGAGGAGCACACATGTCAAAATCACTCATAACCGATCTTGTTTCCATACTCCTTATAGCACTTTCATTTACTGTAGAGATGCCATACCGTGATGCAGTGCTTTTTACTGGACTGTTTGCACTTTCAGGTGCCGTGACCAATCAGCTGGCCATTCATATGTTGTTTGAAAAGGTCCCTTTTCTGTACGGATCCGGCGTGATCGAGAAGAATTTTAAACAGTTCAGGCTCTCTATTAAAGAGATGATCATGAAACAGTTCTTTACGAAAGAACAGCTTGGAGAGTTCTTTGCCAAAGAGGAGCAGAAGATAGATTTAAAACCGTTGGTAGAGAGTGCAGACTTTACACCGGCATTCGAAGCGCTCTCCAAAACGGTCATGGAGTCCAAATTCGGAGGTGCTGTCGCAATGTTCGGCGGTGAAGAGGCATTAGAGGGGCTGAGAGAACCCTTCTCCCGAAAACTCAAGTCAGCGGTAAGCGCCATTGTCTCTTCAGAGACATTCAAAAAGCAGCTTGACCATCATATACAGCACTCTGCTCTGAGCGAAGACATGATCGAAGCCGTTGACACATTGATCACTGAGCGTCTTGAAGAGTTGACACCACAGGCGGTAAAAGAGCTTGTGCAGAAGCTTATCAGGGAACATTTGAGTTGGCTTGTGGTCTGGGGCGGAGTATTTGGAGGGCTTATCGGACTGCTCTCCTCTTTTGTGGTGTAGCCCTTTATTGAGGGCTTTATCAAGATTTAAGATTTTAAAGAATTAAAAAACTCTTGTTCTTTTTCATCACTACTTTTATAATCTGTTAGTCTTATATATGTTGCCATTTTATTTTGCCTTTTTTAAAATTTCTTTAAAAACTCATCTTTAAGTCCTTTTATTAATTCTTCTTCAGATTTAGTTTTAAAATCTTCATTTTGCATTAAAAGTAATTTGGTTATATATTTTGATTCTAATGTTTTTAAAATATCATCTTTTTGTGATGCTGGTAATATATATTTTATACATTGGTTCCTAATATTTCCATCATCTAAATCATTACTGTTCCAATTATAATCTTCATAACTATCATAAAAAAAGTTTTGCTTAAATTCATCACAATCTTTATCAACTTGAGTTGATTTGCAAACTGTGTATTGGGCTTGCTGTAAAGAGTGTCTTGCATGAGTGTTTAGATGTTTCCCAAGATGAATAACTGTACTTTTATCTTCAGATACCATCGAATTATCATTACTTTGTTTATAGATATATATTGCAACCTTATTAGCATTTACATTATCACTATATGCAAAATATGCAGCTATATATGGATTTTCAGTCCAATCAAGCAATGGCGATGGAAAACCAAAATGTCTTAGATAAACTATAAAATCATAAGCAAGAGGATGATCAAATATATTTCTATGTCCATCTTCAATATATGGTTTATTGATATATTGAGGTACACACCATTCTTTACCAGTATATTCATATATTTTTTTAACTAAAGAAGCAATTTCATTATGATATTTTTCTTCAGAATAAACTTTAATATCACTATCTCTAACTAAAGTACTTTCTAATTTCCAAGTTGAATCAGCATGTCCACGGAATAATACATCTGTTGGTTTTGAGATAATATTTGTAACTTGCTCAAACTTATTTTGACAAATCTGTTCCTTTACTATTTGTTCAAACTCTTCAAATGAATTTAATTCAATTTCTTTTATATTTTTATCCACTAAACAACCTCCCAATGTCCAGCTTTTAAACTACCAACTCTTTTGATTTTATCTTCATCTTTGAGTTTTTTAATAACCTTTTTTACGCCTGATTCACTCATAGATAATTTTGAGCAGATTTCGGCTATGGTTATCTGAGAATTCTGTTTCATAAGTGCCAATATTTTTTGGTCACTTTTTTGTTTACTTTTTTGGTCACTTTTTGCACTCTCTTTGATATACTCTTGAAGTGATTTTAAGATAATTCCCAGCATAAATTCTATAAATGGGGTGCTTTCCCCTGCACTTCCTGCATCTTCTAAGGCTTCATAGTATTTTGTTTGGTTGGCTCTTATCATACTCTCTATTGGTATATGTTCAAATAGGTCTTTAAAAGATTTTAGTATGACATTCTGCCAAAGTCTTCCTATCCTTCCATTTCCATCGTTAAACGGATGGATAAATTCAAATTCATAGTGAAACACACAACTTGCTATAAGAAGATGCTCATCAGTACTGTTTAGCCACTCAAATATCTCTCCCATAAGTTGTGGCACCATGTTTGATGGTGGTGCAACATGAGTTACACCATCAGCTCCACCAACTCCTACATTAGATTGTCTATATACCCCTGCATTGTTTAGAAGATTACCCATAAGTAACTTATGAGCATGAAGTAGATCTTTTTCGCTTTTGTAATCATACTTATTAAAATAATCATAGGCTAATACTGCACCCTTAACCTCTTCTATCTCTCTAGTTGTTCCTAAAACAGTTTTTCCATTTATGACACTTGTAACCTTAGCCTCATCAAAACTATTTCCCTCTATTTGAAGCGTGCCCGTAATCGATCTGATTCTATTTTTTTTACGAAGCTTTAAGGTGCTGTATTGTTTATCTATATGTTTAATATCTGAGATGAGTTCAGATATTTCACTTGTGAGCTTTACTATCTTTGATGTAATGGTATAAGGAGGTTTATATGTAGCCACTATTTTCCTTTTTTAGAGATAGAGGGTTGTTTTAAATATAGAAATTTTATAAAATATAAATAATCTATTTCTATCACTATTTGATCTTTTACAAATTATATTTTTATGGTGTTGAGGATTTTTCAACTACGATTTTTTGTAAAACTCTGACTATTATTATAGTTAAGTATAAATACTATATATTACTCAGCTTTTACTTTTTAAAAATCCATTACCCTCTCATTTTAGTGCTAAAACTTTACTATATTATTCTACTATATTTTGTAGTAAATGTAATAAAATTGTAAAATATTAAAAATTCTAAAAAGCAAAAAGTTTTTCAGAAAGTATTAGACTAGGTTTATAGGAGAAAGTGTAGTCTCTCCAGAGGTGCTTTAGGGATCTCTACACGATTTTTGTAGCCGTAAGGAAAATGTACTGTTTTCCGGTAAGGGTTACACGGTATTTTTTCTGCTGCAAATACTTTTTACAGAAGATGACATCGTTAAAAAGAAGACTCATTTCACTCATGGCATAGTTGGGGGCTTTCGCCCCATAGATCAACTCTCCTCCTTTCCATCTGGAGTTCGGGAACCCCAAAATAAGGGCAGAGTCCTCTTTATGGAGGTGACTCTGTACCAGTTCCATAAAAAAAGGTTTGAAATTGATCCCCGGGCTTTGAAGTGTTCCGATACTGATAAGCAGATCGAACGTACCGAGGTCAAGTTCTTGCAGGCGGTTGATATCGTGTATATGAAAGGTGACATTCTCTTCGGGAAATAATGCCCGGGCATATGCTATTGCACTTTTTGAATGATCAATACCTACAAGCTCCATATTTTGATATTTTATAGTATCTAACATCTTTCTGATAACTTCAAACTCATCCCCCCTGTTGATACCGAGGTTTAAAATGCGTTTTCGTTTCTCTATGGCTACATTTTCCAGTGCCTGTAGATAATAGTAGAAAAATGCCGGCTCTTCCATTTTATGTATTTGGGAAAAGATGGAATCAGCACCATATTTCTCTTCTTTGTTTTCTCTCTTCTCATCATGAAAAGAGATATCAGCAGTGATCTTTTCAAAAGTGAGAGAGAGAAGATGAGACTCTTTTGAAGGCAGAGGCACAAGCATACGGCACTCAAGCAGCTGAGCCAGCTCCATCCAGGCTCTTAAACTGCGATAAAGATAGTCTCTTCCGTTCACTTCAACTTCAGTACCGGCATAGACACCGTTCACTGTATCCGGATTAAGTACCTCGAATGTGACCTGATGATCCGTTTGCAGTTTCTCTTTGAGGAGAGGAAGGATCTCCTGTATGGTCTGGGTTGTAAAAATCATGGTGTTATTATAACATGGTTGATTTTTCAGGACGTTTACTTCCTGTGCGCTCATGAATAAGTACGATCTCATACTCCAGGTGGTCAAGGGGATAACTCTCTATAAGCCGCTTCATCTCTTTGTAGCCCAACACGTTGCGCCCTGCCCCTACACCGCTTTTTTTCATATAGCGGAACATTTCCCTGACTGAAGGGAACGCCAGTGTGTATTGCAGGAGTTCGATGTCGGCATCAAAATATTTCTGCAGCAGTGCTATGACCTCTTCTCTGCTTCTAAGCAGAGGCGGAAGTCCGGCTGTTTCATAGAGTGTTTTAAAGGTATTGGAAGTAAAAACAGAAAGGGAGACCGGTGCACCCAGTCTGGCAATGTTCCCCAGTGTTGCATCAAGGTCTTTGGCCCATTGCAGTGCGGAAGAGGAGATGATCCGGTCAAAACGGTAGTTTGAAAGCGTTTCAAAGGAGCTCTCTTCATTGAAGTCTTTCATCAGAAGCGTAATATTCTTCCCTTTGGGATGCAATGCTATCATCCCCTGTGCAAAGTCCATGCCGACAAAATGTGAAAGTTCCCAGTCAATAGCCTGATATACGCCGCCTCTGCCACATCCGATATCAAGTATGTGTGCAGGTTTCTCATCGATCCTGACGATGAGTTCCTCCAGTACCCTCTTCTGTATGACATTGACCTGGTTGTATGCTTTTGCATTTTGGGAGAACTCGCGCTGGATCTTCATGACACCTTCAGACTATATTTTTTTGCTGTTTTGGAATTTCGGCTCCACTATGAGCGCATTATACATTTTTATTGGTTAGAGATGTTCCATAAAAAGGGAGGGACCCCTTCCTAACATTAAAAGGGAGAAGAATGTTTGATGTTTTTGAAAGGAAGTTAAAACATTGTTTTAGGAAGGGGGCTGATAGCAGTATAATAAAGCTTTACTAATCGAATGTTAATCGTATGACATTTTGGTATCATTTCAAATAAAGGAAATATATGGCTGAAAAATACGATTTGATCGTTGTCGGTTCCGGTGCTGCCGGGATGATGGCTGCCATTACAGCAGCAAGAAGCGGTGCTTCTGTCCTGCTGCTTGAAAAACTTTCAAAAATCGGTGCCAAACTCAAAGCTACCGGTGGCGGACGCTGCAACCTGACAAATACCCTTGACAATGAAACGTTCATGTCCCGTTTCGGACGTGACGGAAAGTTCATGATGCCCTCCCTTCAGGCTTTTGACCATACTGCACTGACCGCCTTTTTCAAAGAGCTTGGTGTAGAGAGTCATGCTCCTGACGGCTTCAGGGTCTTTCCTCGTACACACAGTTCCTCCACGATCATTGATGCAATGCAGCAGGAGATGCAGAGGCTGTGCATCACAGTAGCGTGTTCACAGCGTGTTGTCAGTCTGGAACATAACGGAGAGAGGATCACAGGAGTGGGAACGGAAAAGGGATCGTATTCGGCAGATATGGTCGTCATTGCAACAGGAGGTAAAGGCTATCCCGTGCTTGGTGCAGAGGGAGACGGCTATCTCCTGGCAGAATCGGCAGGACACAAAGTAACGGAGCTCTATCCTGCCATGATGCCTCTGAAAACCAAAGAGAAATGGGTGGGAAGCTGCCGTGCCGATACCATCGCAAAGGTTGAACTTCGCGTCAATATGAAAAAATACAAGAGACTCCATGCCAAAGGTGATCTCATCTTTACAAAGGAGGGAATACGCGGACCTGTCGTACTCGATTTTTCCCGGGAGATCACACCGCTGCTGAGCAAATTTGAAGAGGTACCGCTTATTGCCAATTTTACCAAAGGCATGAATGAAGAGCAGATACGGGAGCACTTCAAAAAGATCATTGCGAAAGAGCCGCAAAGCGATCTGCTGACACTGCTCAAAACGCTTCTACCGGAGTCTTTGAGCCTGGAACTGTGCAAACTTTCAGACACCGATCCCTCTTTGACCCTGGCCAAACAGAAAGGTGAAGCCAGAGACCGCCTTTTCAAACTTTTAGTCTGGACACCTCTGACCGTCAACGGGCATGACGGCTTTAAAATGGCAATGATAACACGCGGCGGTGTAAGCCTCAGGGAGATAGACCCCTATACCATGGAGAGCAGAAAAATAAAAGGACTTTACTTCTGCGGAGAGGTCATGAATCTTGATGGGCCCTGCGGAGGATACAATCTTCAGTGGTCATTTGCCAGCGGCTATCTTGCCGGAAAGGCAGCTGCCGGGCAGCTTCACCTTTCATGAAAATAAAATGCAGTCGGTAAATACACCAATGGTTAACCAAAGTGTATTATGATTTTGAAAAATATGAGGGATGACCTTATGCAGTTACGAGCCGTTCCACCGATCATTATACTCTTTTTCATGAGCTTTTCCCTGCTTCATGCCGACTACACGCTCAAACCAAGCAAACGCAAACCAAGCCGTATAGACCATATGCCAAAAGGTGTGGTCGCAGATATGAAGAATATCCCTCAGGACCCGGCTTTTTATGCCAGGCAGATCAAACCCTGGTCCAAAGCGGCACAAAAAAAAGCGGATGCTGCTTTCAACCGCAAATATTTCAAGCCATGGAGGCTTAAAAAGCTGGATATTCCGGCCAAAGATTTTGGCTGGGAAGTACGCTTTGTCACAAAGAACAGGATCTACACGGCCAACGGGAAAAAGATCCCTCCATCAACTTACAAACGATGGATAGAGAACGCCAACTATGGGCAGAAAGACAGCAAGCGCTACCATGCCATTACAACAGAACGTGTCAATGTAAGGGCACTGCCCACACTGAGCGCCTTTTATCTTGACCCCAAACGTGTGGGAGAAGGGTTTCCGTTCAACTACAACCAGAACTCTGCACTCCATATGAATGTACCGCTTTATGTCTCCCATTTTTCAAAAGACGGAAAGTGGGCCTTTGTGCGTGCCTCCTATGCTTTTGGCTGGGTAAGAGTAAGTGACATCGCCTTTGTTGATGAAAAATTCATACACAGGTTCATGAACGGCAACTATGCCATAACTGTCAGGGACAACCTCCGCCTTTTCAATGAAAGGGGAAGAGAAGTGAGTTTTGTCAAGCTTGGCACACTTTTCCCCGTTGCAAAGGACGGCGTACGCTACCTGGCTGCCGGAAGGACAGCCAACGGTCAGGTGCGTCTTAAAAAAGTCAGGGTAACAACCCCGGGACTCATTGCCAAAAAACCGCTGCCTTTCAATGCTGAGAATGTGGCCAGGGTCGCCAGGGAGTTCTACGGTGAGCCTTACGGCTGGGGCGGAGGTTACGGCTGCCGTGACTGTTCAGCCACCACCCGTGACTTCCTGGGGGTATTCGGCATCTTTTTACGGCGCAACTCGAGCAAGCAGGCAAAAGACGGAACTTCCGTCTATATCAAAGGTATTTCCAAGAAAGCGAAGAAAAAGAAGATCATACGTGAAGCCGAACCGTTCCGTTCCCTGCTCTATGTACCGGGTCATATCGTACTCTATCTCGGCCAGTACAGGGGCGAACCTGTCATTATGCATACCTATTGGGGTATACGCAGAAAAGACGGCAGCAAACTGATCACGGGACGGACTATCATCACAACGACTGAACCGGGAAAAGAACGAAAAGATATCCGTGAAGAAAGCAAACTGATCAACACATTTAAAACGATTGTGAAGTTTTAAAAGGTAGAATACATATCATGAAAAACAAAGAGAAGATCAAACTATTTACTACAACTATTATTGCCGGAGAATACAAAGGCAAACGGATCGAAATACCTGATATTTCGACAACCAGAAGTTCCAAGTCCATTCTCAGAGAGTCTTTTTTCAACACGATCCAGTTCGAGATCATCGACCGGAATTTTGTAGAAGTCTTTGCCGGGAGCGGTTCAGTCGGGCTTGAAGCTCTCAGCCGCGGTGCTGCACAGTGCTACTTTATGGAGTATAACAAGGTAGCGTTCCGTTCGCTGGAGAAGAACATCAAACAGACAGATCCAAGCCGCTGCCACGCATTCTTCGGTGACAGTTTCGAAAAGTTCTCTACAGTCTATGAGATGGTCAAACGGCAGGGAGGCAGGACCTATTTCTATTTCGATCCGCCTTTTTCCACCCGTGACGGGATGGACGAGATCTATGACAAGACCATCGCTCTTATTGAACAGATAGAAGCGGATGTATGTGAAATGGTTGCTGTAGAACATATGACAAACCTTACAATGCCCGAAACGATAGGTGCACTTGAGAAGGTCAAGAAGAAAAAGTTCGGCCGCAGCACGCTGAGCTACTATAAACCCAAAGGTGAAGCATGACAAAGAAAGAAGATCATATTGCCCTTTTCATTGACTGTGACAATATCTCCCACAAAGCAATAGAAGGGATCATCAACGAACTCAGCAAGTATGGTGTCGTCAACATTCGGCAGGCATACGGGAACTGGACGAAAGAGAACTTAAAGAACTGGGAGGACAAACTGCTTGAGTTCGCCATTAAACCCATTCAGCAGTTTGACTACTCCAAAAACAAGAATGCCACAGATATTCTCATGACCATCGATGCCATCGACCTTCTGCACACCAAAGATATCGATGCTTTCGCTTTTGCCACCAGTGATTCCGACTTTACACCTGTAGTGATGCGTGTGCAGGCAGAAGGTATCAAGGTATTCGGTTTTGGAGAGAAGAAGACGCCAAAGCCTTTTATGGCTGCCTGTTCACAGTTCATCTTCACCGAAAAGCTTATGAGTACTGCTACGACCAAAGCCCAGGATGACACAAGCGTCACCACGATGCCGGGCCGCCAAAACGGCAAGGAGATGCGTCAGGATACCTGGCTGGTCAATGTTCTGCGCAATGCTGTTGACCATACCATGGATGAATACGGATGGGCAAACCTCTCCGATGTCGGAAAGTACATTAACAACTCCACCTCCTTCTCCCCTATCAATTACGGATACAAGAAACTGAGCAATCTCATTAAAGAGATCGATCTTTTCGATATCGCCTATGATGATGTCCGAAAGCAGATGAGTATACGGGACAAACGCTGGAAACAGTGATCAATCATACATGTTGGAGAAAATCATGAAATCATTATCTTTATCTATCGCTGCGGGCATACTGTTGCATCTCACTGCCAATGCCCAGAGCATGGAAAAGTTCCAGCCAAAACTGCAGGCAGCCAATACACTGAGTATTGACAAATTACGCGAACAGAACCTCAATGTTGTCAGAAAAGCGGTGGAAGGGATACGTGAGAATCTCCCTCAGCAGGTAGATGCATATACCGAACTGGTTGATGTTGAGAGTAACGGTACTACACTGATCTACATCTTTGAAGTCAAAGCCGGTGTAAAAACCGATGCAACGCTGAAAGAGGAAGGCGCCCAAATAGCACCGCGTATCAGAGAAGGAATATGCCTCTCCTCCAAACGCTTTCTGGAAGCAGACATCTCTCTAAGATACCGATATATCAGCAGTACGACCAAAGCCGAAGTCCTGAGGGTTGATGTAGACAGAACACAATGCCAAACAGGATCCCCAAGAAGGCAGATCAAGAGGCTTTAGCCGTTTTCTTCTCCCTTTTTGTTTTTGGCTCAGGTTCTGTGAACTCTCCCTTGATCAGTCCTGCTTCATGGAGGAACTGTGAAGGTTTGTACTCTACCTTTTTGACTTTGTCGTAAGTTGCCAGGGAGAGATAGAGCTTATCTTTTGCCCGGGTAACAGCTACATAGAAAAGCCGCCTCTCCTCTTCAATGGAACTCATCATCTTTCTGTTTGGAAAACGTCCGTCTACAAGATCTACAACATACACTTCCGGGAACTCCAGTCCTTTACTCGCGTGCACGGTAAGAAGATTCACCCCCTCTCCCTCACTCAGCTCACCTCCCCCAAGCACCATGGCATTGACAAAGCGCCTTAACTCTTTATACTGACGGGAAAGATTAAGGAGCAGTCTTGCTTTCTGTATGATCCGCTCTCTTGCAGTTTTTTTCTTCTCCTCGTCGATCTCTCCATTCTTCAGCCGTCCTCTCTGGGAAGAGAGCATTTCAATGATCCCTTCGTAGAGTTTGGATGCAATTACTGTCTGCAGTACCTTTGCAGGATTCTCTTCATTCCTGACTGCTCTCATCAGACGGTAGAAGTTGTTGAAGAACTTTACCCCGTCCTGAATCAGTTTCGGATGTTTCAGTAAAGGATGGCTATAGACTTCAGGTGGAAGATCAAGGTGTTTGAAACGTGCGGCAGAACCTATCTCATGGTCATCATCAAAGAGTCCAAGCTGTACATTTTTGTTCGGTTTGAGTTTTGGCAGCTCTTTTTCGATAGGATGCAGTACTCCCTGCATAAAGCTGCCCCTTCCAAAATGGTTGAAACACTGGAACAGCTCTTTGGAGAGTGCCGATCCGACGCCTGACGCATACTCGAAAATATGGATGAATGCCATCATATCTTTGGGATTGACCAGCAAAGAGAGCATATCGAGCAGGAACTTGATCTCTTTGGCATCGAAAAAACTCGTTCCGCCTTTACGTTTGCAGGTAATCCCCATCTCTCTCAAACTTGCTTCGATCCCGTCTGCAGAGGAGTTGTTACGGAAGATCACTGCAATGTCGTTGTTGGGAACATGGGTATGCTTGATGCTGTGGGCGATCGCCTGGTACTGTTCGAACAGGTCATTGTAGATCAGCAGACGCGGAGGATGGGTCTTGCCGTGACGCCCTACTTCAAGTTTTTTAGGGTAGATACGCTCATTTCTCTCAATCACACGGTTTGCCAATGAGAGGATCGGTGCTGTTGAGCGGTAGTTCGTCTTCAGTGTAAAAACCTCTGCATTGGGGTAACGTTTGGAAAAAGTGGCAATATTCTCAATATTCGCACCATTAAAAGCATAAATACTCTGATCATAATCCCCTACGCAGAAAAGCGACTTGGGTTTAAGCGAATCAATAAGCGCGCTCTGAAGGGTATTGGTATCCTGGTACTCATCAACAAGTACTTCATCAAAGGGTATGCTATTCTCCTCAAGATGGGCTTTGATACGCAGGAGAAGATCATTGAACGAAGCAAAACCGTAAGCGATCTTTTCTGCCTCGAACTCCTCAATAATGTGCATATAGGCATCCATGACCACTTCATGTTCAGGATACTTCTCCAAAAACCAGGTATCAAAACCATCAAGTGAAGCATTTTGGTAAAGTGAATACATCTCATAGAGATAGGTAGCCGAAAAAGGTGCCAGCGGCAGGTTCATGCGTTCAAAATTACGCTTCTCGTAAATACTTCTAAAGAGTGTTTTCAGCTCACTGGGCTGTTTAAGCGACAGGTTGGGATGCATCTCCTTGAGCCAGCGGTAAGAGACGGCGTGAAAAGTACCTGATTCTATTTTTGAGACCACTTTTTTCGGGAAAAAGCGCTCAAGTCTTGCGATCATCTCACCGGCAGCCTTGTTGGTAAAGGTGAGCAGAAGTATCTTTGAGGGCTCTATGCCGCTTTGCAGAAGGTGGGCAATTCGTCCGACGATCGTCGATGTTTTTCCCGTTCCGGCACTGGCAATGATAAGATTGTGTCCAAGAGATGCCGTAGCAGCACTCAGCTGCTCGTCATTGAGGGCTGAGAGCGGCACTTACTTAAGACCGATAATGTAGTAAGTATTTTTGTTGTCTACTTTTTTGAGGGCAAGTTTGTATTTGTCTGCCCAGCGGCTGACCAGCTCAGTGAATGCTGCAAGGTTGTCTGCATTAATGTCTGCATCACATTTGATCTTCAGATAGTCTTCTGAATTCGACATGGCCAGATATCCTTTTTCGACAGCAAGTGCATCAGAAAAAGAGGGAATATGGGGAAGGAACTTTTCAAGTCCTTCAGTATTTTCGATAATTCGCTTGATCTGGTTGAGTGTCTGCTCTGTTACAGAGTAGCCAAGTTGGGTCAGAAGTGCTTCAGGTGTTAATTCTAAATGCATGGAAATCCTCAAAATATGTGGTATAAAACAGAAACTTGATTGTATCGAATTTTTGATTAACATCGACAGGTGCAATGATCTGAATTTATACGAAATGATACGACAGATAGTAACCCTCTATACTTACCTGCGGAAAGGTGAAAGGATCAAAAGAGTGTATCGGACGGAGTGTCGATCTTTTCTATGAGTTCTTTATAGTGTTCAACATTCTGGAAAGCTTTTTCATAACGCCAGCGCAGGACGAATTCAATGATCTCGTTCTTGAGTTTCTGCTCCAGTGTTTCCGCTTTTCCGAAATACCCAAGAGAGATGTTCTTGGCTTTTTTCTTACCGTTCTTATCCGGCTCATAGGTAATGGCGATCACCTGAATATATTTTCCTTCACGAATCTGACCAAAATCCTCTTCCTTCAGACCGATCCCGGAAAGGTTCATTGCTTTATAGATGAAAATTTTGTCAAAGTCCGGAGATTTTTCATAGATCCTCAGTTTTTCATAAAGCTCTTTGACCCGGTCTATGTTTGCCTGGCGAACATCTTCAGACTGTGCTTTTTTTATTGTCGTTTTATGCTTTTTCGGAACAGTTTCTGTTTCAGGTACAACAGGCTCTTTTTTCTCTGCCTGAGACTCTTCTTTCCGTATCTCTTTCTGTTCAAGTTTCTCTTCCAAACGACTGGTAAGTTCTTTAAGCTTATCTAAACTACTTGACATACTTGTCCCTTTATATGGGCATTTGCGCGCCCCATAAATATATATTAGAAAATATAGTACACTACATTTAATAATAGACTCTTTAAAGTTATAGTCTATAATATCAATTTTTCTATTTTTTAATGTAAAAATGGTTTAAATGGCATATATTTTATAATATACAGCGTCTCTCTTCTCCTCTTAACCTATCTTTGGATAAAATCCTGTCTACTATAATATATGAGGATGTTTCGGATGGATTATCTAGAGATAAATGGCGGGAAAAAGTTAAGTGGCTGTGTCACGATAAGCGGTGCAAAAAATGCAGCTTTACCCGTGATCGCGGCAACGATACTGAGCGACAAGCCAGTTACACTGACAAATCTCCCGAATGTTGTAGATATCCGTACACTGCTCAAACTTCTTACCATGCTTGGCGGAGAGGTCAAGCATGAGGGAACGGTCGCACATATCGACAACGGCCCTATCAGCTCCCACAAAGCGGTCTATGAGATCGTTTCGCAGATGCGTGCTTCCATTCTGGTACTCGGTCCCCTTCTTGCCCGTTTTGGCGAATGTGAAGTGAGTCTTCCCGGCGGATGTGCTATAGGACAGCGTCCTATCGATCTGCACCTTAAAGCGTTGGAAGCAATGGGTGCTCAGATCGAGATCAAAAGCGGGTATGTGCACGCCATGGCACCTGAAGGTCTCAAAGGTGCAAAGATCATCTTTGACAAGATCACTGTAGGCGGAACGGAAAACACGTTGATGGCCGCTGCACTTGCGACAGGTACCACCACCATTATCAATGCTGCAAAAGAACCGGAGATCATTCAACTGTGCGAGATGCTTGCCTCTGCCGGTGTCGGCATAGAAGGTATCGGTACAGGAGAACTCACTGTTGAAGGAACAGGGGGGAAACCTCTGGTATTCCCTCCTGTAGAGATCATCCCAGACCGTATAGAAGCAGGGACCTATCTGTGTGCCGGTGCGATCACACGCTCATGCATTAAACTGGAAAAAGTGAATGCGGAACATATTCGTGCGTCTATTGACAAACTTGAATCTATGGGCTTTACTTTTGATATTGGCGAAGAGACCATCACCATCTACCCTGCCGAAACGATCAGACCGGTCAACCTGATCACAGTCGAGTATCCGGGCTTCCCTACCGATATGCAGGCACAGTTCATGGCTTTGGCTGTAGTAGCCGAGGGAGAGAGTCTGATTGAAGAGAGACTGTTCGAGAACCGCTTTATGCATGTCAGTGAGCTTAACCGTCTCGGTGCGGATATCTGGCTGAAAGGCAATGTCGCTGCGGTCAAAGGTGTTGAAAAGCTCTACGGTGCAGATGTAATGGCGACAGATCTGCGTGCAAGTTCTGCACTGGTCCTTGCCGGACTGGTTGCAGAAGGAACGACCAATGTTCGCCGTATTTACCACCTTGACCGCGGATATGACAACCTTGAAGGCAAACTGGCTGCTCTTGGCGCCGATATTGTCCGTAAAAAAGAACAGAAGTAATGTCAAAAGAGATCGAACGCAAGTTTCTGGTCTACAAAGAGAAACTGCCGCCTCTTCCTGCACCAAAAGTGATCAAACAGGGTTACATTTCAGGCGGGGAGACGACTGTTCGTGTACGTATCAGCAACGAGAAGGCATTTTTGACCCTCAAAGGGAAAACCAAAGGGCTGACACGTTCGGAGTTTGAGTATGCCATCCCTCTTTCAGATGCCGAAGCGATGCTGCAGGAGCTCTGCATAAAGCCTTTCATCGAGAAGAAGCGCTATCTCATCGAGCATGCCGGACATACATGGGAACTTGATATCTTCGAAGGGGAAAATGAAGGGTTGATCGTGGCAGAGATCGAGCTTGAGTGTGAAGATGAGCCGTTTGAGAAACCCGAATGGGTGGCAGAAGAGGTTTCTGATGATCCCCGATACCGGAATGCAAATTTAATAAAACATCCATATGGGCACCTCTAATAACCCCATACGCCCATAATGGGTTTTGCAGATGTGAGATTTTGCAAGAGGCTTTCAAGTCCTAGCCAAAGCTAAGACGATGGAAGCATCTTGTGAAAGATCGCGTCTGCAAAGCCCACCCCTTTGGGCAATGCCGGCTTTGCCCTATGCGGCGTTACACTTTTTCGACTTAGCTACGGCTAGGTCTGTAAAGTGTGCCTTGCCTAGAACAAAGCCGGCAATGTTATGAGCATATGGGGTTATTAGAGGTGCCCATATAAAAATTGGTAACACATAAAAGCTCTCTTCTCTACTTTTTTTAAAAAAAACAGGTAAAAAAGCGTCACATTCACAAAATGAAAAAACTTAGAGTGCTTCTCCTCTCAACACATCCAGCACATTAGTCGCATACGAGCCTTTGGGAAGTACAAAGCTCAGTTCATAGTGCGCTTTCTCTTCAATATACCTCTTTTTGACCTCTGTGACCTGTATCCATGCATAGCGTCTGGCACCAAAAAGCTTCATCTCCTCATCGAACATTTGTTCGAAATAGCCGGCCAGACCGCCTGCCCGTTTGGTCTTGCTGCCGGGAATGAGCCCTGTGGGGGCAATGTCCTTGGTGGCAAAACGTTCCGCTTCTGTTTCAAGGTCTTCTACCTCAAAGAGCCTGCCGTACGGGTAGTGCATCATCAGATCACCTTCAAGCAGTTTGTAAAAGCCCGGCTGTTTCCCGACACCTTTCAGTGAGCCTTCCGGCAGTCCCATCACCTGTTCCGTCTCTGCTTCGGTGAACTTCTCAAGCAGGAGGTTGAGCTCCATACGTTTGATGAGCCATTTGTTAAAAAGATAACTCTGGTAAGAGCCCATAAGAAACTCCCTGGTCTTCCTGTCACGCATCTTCAGCGTTCCATCAAGAAGCTTCTTCCCGTCTTCCCAGTTATTCCCGTTGGTACCGAAGCGCTGGTTGCCAAAGTAGTTGGGAACGCCGTTTTGTTTGATCCACTTCAAGACGGAGTCAAGCTTGTCTTTCTGTACTCCAAGCACCTTTTTAAGACGGATCTCAAAACGGTTGCCCTTAAGGTGCCCTACGCGTATCTTGTTGTTGTGACGTGTGGTATCGAGTATCTTTATCTTCTCATGGGAGAAGGAGGAGAGTTTCTCTTCAAACTTGGCAGGGAGAGAGATGTACTGTATGGTCATCGCATGCTTGTCTTTGAGCCCGGCATACCCTATATCTCGGCGGCGGATGCCCACATGTCCGGAGACGGCATCAAGCATCTCCCATGTGGTCATCTCTTTCTTTCGCACTTTAAGAACCAGATGCTCCCCCTCCCCCGTAAACTCATACAGGGGTATCTCCTCAACGGTAAAATCACGCGGTGAGGAGTTGAAGACAAATTCGTTCTTGACGTTAAGGGGGTAGATGAGTTTCATGGGCACCTTTGAATGTTTTGATGAGGGTATTTTAGCCAAAATGGGGTTAGATGTCTAACAGAATCTTATCGCTTTCAATACAAAATAATTTCTTTTAGACTGCATCATCTTATCCGGGTTTCAACAGGAGGTTTTATGTGGATATACCTTTGGTATGTCTTTAAATTTTGTTTGCATCTGTAGGGGCGATCCCTTGTGGTTGCCCCATAATGTGGAAGATGACGTAGTTTATTTGTTCTATATCAGGATATGGAATGAGAAAAGAAGAGGATTTGAGAGAACTTTTTCAAAATATCACCGACACAAAACAGCGAAACAAAGTAATTCTCCAAGCCATAGAACAAGGCTATTCTCAGCATATGATTGCTAAAGTATTGGGTATATCACAACAGGCTGTGTATGGTGTAGTGAAGAGGAGTAGGCGATGAGTTGTCATTGTCACCTGACCCTGCCCTTGCCCCTGAAAATGGAGATAACTAATGCAAAATAAAACTGTTAAAGAACTATTAAAAAAAATATTTAAAAATAAGCAATTAAGTCAAAATGAACAAAAAATTATCATAAATCAGGCATTAAAAATTGCAGAAGATAGTGAAGATTATTGTGAAATTGCAACATATGTTTGCCATAATGATGTATTGTCTGATAAAGAATGGGGAAGAGAACTTTTTAAAAAAGCTCTTGAAAAGTCTGATATAGAATATGGAACACAAGGTTTGTATAATATTGCTAGACAAGTTGCGGATAAAAGTCAATTAAATGATAAGGTTTGGGCAAAAGAATTATATTTACAAGCTATTAATCAAACTGATGATATTGATGATCTATTGGCGATTGCTGACAATGTAGCAGATGAAGATGATATTAATGATAAAAATATATCTAAAATGGCAATAGAAAAAGCATTATCTATATCTTCTAATACTTCTAATATTATTGAAGTAATAAAACTTATTGCACATACTCATGTGTTAAATGATAAAAAATGGGCAATTAAGCTACTTGATAATATTAAAAATAACTTAGACTATGGAAGTGATTATATAGAGATTGCAACCATATATTCTCATAAAGATTTACTAAACGATAAATCAAATGGGAGAATTTGGTTTGAAAAAAGTATAAAGATAGAAGATAGTTATGATGATGGCGATTATCTGCTAATTGCACAAAGAGTTTTTGATGAAAATTTTCTTGATGATAAGGAGTGGGCTGCAAAAATATGTATTGATAATTATAAAAATACATATGATATACAATCGCTCATAAAGATGTCAAAAATTACATATCAAACCAACCAAAAAGAGGCTAAAAAAATCTTAATTTATACAATCAATATGATAGAAAAAGATGATGACTATTCAAGTGATGATTTATTTAATATTGCAGCACATATATCAGATAAAACATTATCAAATATACCTTTTTTTAATGATAAATCTTGGGGAAGAGAAGTTTTTAATAAAGCAAAAAACAAAGCTTTGACTAATGAAGATAAAATTTTAATAGAAGAAAGTATGGAGCAATATTTGAAAAACTAAAGTATAACAAAACCTTGGAGAGAAATAAATGCCCTCGACAATTTTTAAAGACAAATAAAACTTATCTAGCAAAAAAATTTACAAGACTTGAAAAACTGATTGAAAGGCATTTATTTCTCAAGTCAACCGTTAGGTAAACAAATATATGAAGAAATTGAAAAACAAATATGAACCAATGATTATTGTTCTTTACTTTGCAATAATGGGGTATAGGATCAAGGGGGTCAGTTACCACCTTAAAAATCCCTAAAAAAACATAACAATTCTACCAGTTTTTACCAAAAGAATGTATTCTATGCTTTTAGCTGTACTCCTGTGCTTATTTTGTAGCGGTTTTTATTATACACTTCGCCACTTTTATATAAAGAGTGTGCCACGACAATAAGTTTTCTTATCACTGCAATTTGTGCTTGTGTTGTGTGTTTACCATTGGCTTTAAGTCGCTCATAAAATGCTTTCATTTTTTCATTGTGCTTGGTTGAAGCCATCGCAGCCATAAAGAGTGTCCCACGATAGAGCCTGTTGCCTGCTTTTGAGATACGCGTTTGTCCTTTGATTGAAGTACCTGATTCTCTCATCACTGGGTCAAGTCCTGCAAGGGAGACAATTTGTCTTTGGTTGGCATGAGGATATTTGATAAACAGATGAAGCATCACAATACCTCCTATTTTACCTATACCGTCTATGGAGGTAATGGCATTATATTTTTCTTTGAGGTTTTTGCTTTTTTCTATGATGGCATAGACTTGTTCTATTATTTTGTCTTCACTTTTCTTTAGTGCTTTTATCTCTGCTTTGATAGTACGACAGAGTGTCTTACTTCCTTCTTTGGTACTAAGCGATTCCAAATGATTTGAAAGCTGTGTGCGCTGTTTGACCTTAAGTCTGTAATAAACCATAAACTCTTTTATCTCTTCAACCAAGGGATCTATGGTCGGTACTTTTATCTCATTTTCTTTTGCAACTACAATGGCTTCTGAAAGCACCCTTGCATCTATCTTGTCACTTTTGTTTCTCTGTGCAATAGCTTTGGCAAAGTTTCTGGCTTGTTTTGGGTTTGGCATATAAGCCATAATGCCTTTTTGGGCACAGAAACGGTACAGTAAAGCAGAGTAGCTTCCAGTGGATTCGAAGACAAACACCACCTTCTCTATCTCTTTTTTATAAAGTTTTTTAAGTTTGGAGTAGAGTGATTTGAATGCTTTGTCTGTATTTGCTATTTCTAAATCCAACTTTCCCAGCGGTACATACACATTGACGCTTGACTTGGAGATATCTAATCCGATAGAATACATTTGAGAGCCTTTAAAGTAATTTAGAGAGCTCGTTAGCACAGAGGACAACCTCTGTGTGAAAACTGTAGCATCAGCCACACATAACTTGACCTCGTAAAATACAATCTAGCATTTGCCAATTTTCTAAAGAAATGTTTAACTTTATAAAACTGCATTTACTGATTTTGTTACCACTCAAGCTTATAGTGCAACTATCTAACTGACCCTCAAGCTAGTTATGATTTATACGCATAACCGCTTCGGTGACATCCGATGTATTACACCCAACAAACTCTCATTTGTATGGTAGCTAAAATGCTACATTTTTATTATACGAGGTGACAATGACAATCCAATAAAACCTCTGCTATACTTTTCTTCTAATACACAAGGAGGGATAGTATGCCACGTAAACCTCGTATTGAGTTAGCAGGGAAATACCATATCATTAACAGAGGTGTAGAACAAAGAAAGGTCTTTGAGGAACCTGCTGACTATGAACAGTTCGAAGAGTTGATGTGTTTTTATGCTAAAAGCTTCGGTATTACTATTCATAACTATTGTCTTATGTCCAACCACTATCATCTACTTATAGAGATCTCCAGAGAGAATCTCTCAAAGTTCATGCGACAATTGAATATGAACTACTCTATCTACTTCAATAAAAAGAACAGAAGAACCGGACACTTATGGCAAGGAAGATACAAATCATGGTATGTGACTGATGAAGCTTACCTTTATACTCTCATGTGCTACATAGAACAAAATCCCCTTAAAGCCAATATTGTTAAAACGTTAGAAGCATATCCTTACAGTAGCTATCATTACTTTTTAGAAAAAGAGATACCGGAATGTCTGAAAGATTCATGGGTAGTAGAGCAGTATCAGGATGACAAAGAAGCCATAGAAGCTTTTTTAACCAATCCAGTAGATACCTCACAACTCCAAGAGCTTAAGAGAGCATCATCATTGATAGAGGCTCCCAATGTAGATAAAAGACCAAAAGAAGAGGATTTGAGAGAACTTTTTCAAAATATCACCGATATAAAACAGCGAAACAAAGTAATTCTCCAAGCCATAGAACAAGGCTATTCTCAGCATATGATTGCTAAAGTATTGGGTATATCACAACAGGCTGTGTATGGTGTAGTGAAGAGGAGTAGGCGATGAGTTGTTATTGTCACCTGACCTCTCCCCCCAGGTCGATACCGTTTTGCAAGAGATGCGTTGCATACGAATGTCTGAATATATGTGAAGTCACCCGCTTGTGCACGCTTGCTTTTATTGCTGCCTGCTTAATATTCCGCCCCAATGTTTTTTCATGGATATGATGTCTGCGTATCACTCCACTGCGAGGATCTTTAGCTACATTTCGCATAGGAAAGAGAAATTGCCATTTTGTTTCAAACTTTGCATTGGGATATTTACGCTCCAAAGAATACGGCAGATACACAGAACCGAAACCGTCTGATACATCTTTAGCATGAAGCTGTTCTACATACTCCACTTGTGCCTTAAGCCTTTGCTTTAACACTTGCGGTAGCGGTACTGTTCTGTCTTTAAGGCTTTTACTATCCCAAATATAGACTTTGTCAAACCCGAAATCTACATCTTTTATGCGAAGGTTAAGGGCCTCTTGCATACGAAGTCCACAGCCATACATCACTTGAACAATAAGCTGATAAATTCCTGTAAGTTCTGCTATGACCTTTTGCACTTCATCTTTCGTCAATACCTGTGGAATATGTTTTCTCTCTTGAGCTCTGAGAGCTTGTATATTCCAAGTGCTCATGTCTACACCCAGAACTTCTTTATAAAGAAACAAGATAGCGGCAAAGGCTTGGTTTTGCGTAGTAGGCGAAACTTTTTTCTGCACAGCAAGAAAAGTAAGAAACTGTTCTATCTCCTCTTTGCCCATTTCAATGGGATGCTTCTTATTATGAAAAAAGATGTAGTGTTTGATCCAATGAATATAGGTTCTCTCAGTTGAAAGACTATAATGCTTCAAACGGATCTTATCTCTTACCATATCAAGTAGTTTTCTCTTTGGTTTCTGCATTGTTCTCTCCAAAAATTAAAAAGACATAATGTCCGTTAATGCCCTATATCTCCATTTAACAGACAAAATGTCCTGTTAATGGCTTATTTCGGTCAAAAAGGACATAAACCATTTTTATAATTGTAAGATATTTTCAGAAAACAGGGCAAAAATATGACAATATGACATATTTTTGATTTTTAACGGACATTTTTGGTGCGCTGTTAATCATGTGTTTTAAGGGTAAAATGCCTATAATGTTCCTTGAATAAATAGTTGCCTCGGACGCTTCGCTTACCGAGGCAACGGGGGCGCGGGTTGAACACCCGCTGGTCGCCCGGCGCATCAGCGCCAGGCAACAAGCGGGAGGAACGATCTACCAAATCTGAAAACATGTTTTCATATTCGGTAGCCGTTCACCCGCGCCCCCGTTATGTTTACAAAGGATAAACAAATTGAATTTAAAATGGATATACAATAGTGATAATATTAACTGGAATGAATTATCAAATTTATATAAAATAGCACCACTTGGAGATAAGAAACCAAATGATTTAAAAACTGTATTTTCTAACAGTATGTTTAAATGTTTTGTCTATTCCGATAACATACTCATTGGAGTTGGTAGAGCTTTAGCAGATGGAATTGATTGTTCATATATTTGTGATGTAGCAATACATCCCAAATATAAAGGTCAAGGTATTGGGAAAAAAATAGTTAATAAACTTATTGAGTTATCAAAAGGTCATAATAAAATTATCTTATATTCATATCCGGGAAAAGAACAGTTTTATTCTAAATTAGGATTTGATATGATGAATACTGCAATGGCTATATTTAAAAATAAAGAACAAGCAAGAGAGTGGCAACTTACAAGAAAAACATAACAAATCATTGGAGAGAAATATTTGACCCTAGCGGCTCAAATATTTCTCAACTCAGCCGTTGCCTCGGACGCTTCGCTTACCGAGGCAACGGGGGCGCGGGTTGAACACCCGCTGGTCGCCCGGCGCATCAGCGCCAGGCAACAAGCGGGAGGAACGATCTACCAAATCTGAAAACATGTTTTCATATTCGGTAGCCGTTCACCCGCGCCCCCGTTATATCAAGCTTGCATGATAATCAGGCTATTTATAAAATCAAAATGAAGGGAAAAAATGAAAAAAATCAATTCTTTAGTGATGAGTTTAAGCTCAACGATAATTTTAGCATTATCTGGTTGTGGAGGTGGCAGTAGTTCGACACCAACAGATACTGGATCAAGGGGGTCAGGTGACAATGACAATCCAATAAAACCTCTGCTATACTTTTCTTCTAATACACAAGGAGGGATAGTATGCCACGTAAACCTCGTATTGAGTTAGCAGGGAAATACCATATCATTAACAGAGGTGTAGAACAAAGAAAGGTCTTTGAGGAACCTGCTGACTATGAACAGTTCGAAGAGTTGATGTGTTTTTATGCTAAAAGCTTCGGTATTACTATTCATAACTATTGTCTTATGTCCAACCACTATCATCTACTTATAGAGATCTCCAGAGAGAATCTCTCAAAGTTCATGCGACAATTGAATATGAACTACTCTATCTACTTCAATAAAAAGAACAGAAGAACCGGACACTTATGGCAAGGAAGATACAAATCATGGTATGTGACTGATGAAGCTTACCTTTATACTCTCATGTGCTACATAGAACAAAATCCCCTTAAAGCCAATATTGTTAAAACGTTAGAAGCATATCCTTACAGTAGCTATCATTACTTTTTAGAAAAAGAGATACCGGAATGTCTGAAAGATTCATGGGTAGTAGAGCAGTATCAGGATGACAAAGAAGCCATAGAAGCTTTTTTAACCAATCCAGTAGATACCTCACAACTCCAAGAGCTTAAGAGAGCATCATCATTGATAGAGGCTCCCAATGTAGATAAAAGACCAAAAGAAGAGGATTTGAGAGAACTTTTTCAAAATATCACCGATATAAAACAGCGAAACAAAGTAATTCTCCAAGCCATAGAACAAGGCTATTCTCAGCATATGATTGCTAAAGTATTGGGTATATCACAACAGGCTGTGTATGGTGTAGTGAAGAGGAGTAGGCGATGAGTTGTTATTGTCACCTGACCTCTCCCCGTTTCTCCCCGTTATCTGTAAGAAGGACAAAATGAATTTCTCTGTAATCATAGCCACCTCACAAAAAAGAACAGATTGGTTGATTAATCGAAGTTTGCTTTCTGTTTACAATCAAGATGGAATTAACAAATCGGAATGGAGTGTAATAGTAGTTGACGATAATAAAGACAAGTCTGAGTTTGTTAAAGTCCAAAAACAAGTTGACTTTCTAAGAAACAAATTAAATCTTAATCCTACTGATTTTCCAACAACTGTAATAAAGAACAGACGAACCCAATTTATGTCTGGAACTGGTGCATGGAATACAGGCATTTTTGAAGCAAACTATATCTCCCCTAATGGTTTTATAAGTATTTTGGATGATGATGACGAGTATTTACCTAATCATTTGTCAGAATGTGTTTCAGCAATAAAGTCTGACTCTGTCGCAGTGTTTCAGCGATTGATTTGGTATAATAATGAAAAATCAACTATGAATGTAGATTTGACAAAAGAATGTTTGACCGCTGAAAATTTCTTTATCGGTAACCCAGGTGTTCAGGGAAGTAATATGTTTTTTAAATCACAAAACTTTGTTGATATTGGTGGTTTTGATGAGGCATTACCAAATACAACTGATAGAGACTTAATGATTCGCTTCCTTTTGAAGAATGAATTGACTAAAATTGAAGTTATCGAAAAAATCGGAGTAATTCACTATAATCATAAAAGACAAAAAGTGAACAATGACATCCCAAGAAAACAACAGGGCTTGGATTTATTCTATAAGAAATACAAACACTATTTTTCAGAAGAAGCCTATTTAAAATCATTATCGAGAGCAAAGAAATGTTTCAATTATACTCCACCGAACAGATAGTAATTTGTATGCCCTTAAAAAATTCAGAAAAGACTGTGAAAAAAGCGGTCATTTCTGTGTTAAAACAAACTAATACAAAACGTGAAATTATTTTATTAATAGGAAACGATAACTCAACTGACAATTCAGAAACGATACTAAAAGAAATTGCTTCTAAAAATCCTAATATTGTTTTACTTAATGTGAATTTTGGCAAAACATATTTAGTCAGAAATTATTTGAACAAATATGCACGAATAAACTATCCTAATTGCATACTAATTGGCAGACTTGATGCTGATGATGTGATTTACAATGATAAAACAATTAGTCAGATTGAAAAATTGTATGATGAAACAAATTTTGATGTTTTAATATGCGGTAATAAGCAGGTTAAAAACGGTGTTGTTTTAGAGTGGGAAAATAAACCAAGTAAAAAACTATTACAAGAGGAATATCTTTTACGACAACTATTAGAAATAACAGAAGGGAATCCCAAAGCAGAACTTCCTTCCTGTAATACTTTCATAAAACCATTTATAAAGACAGAGTATCCAAAAAAATTAAGTGCAGAAGACCATTGGTTTACAGTATTGCTTCTTCTTCAAAAAGAAAATCTAAATATTCAAATTGATCAAAGTTTGATTTATTCTATTTACTCGTTAGATGGACATACTACCACCAAAAATAAAAAAGCAAATCTCTTTAAAGAAAGCAGAAAGGAACTTTATGAGTTTTTTAAACATCATAAAAGAATAAAAAAAGCAAAAGATATCCTGTTAAAACAAGGTATTAAATCTGTTGAATATCTGGGAGTCGGGCATGAAGGAGTGGTTTTTACTGACACAAAAAGTGTATATAAGGTTCTTCTGCCAATAAACAACAATACATTTGATTTTGAAATTGCTTACAGAAGAAAATCCTTTTTTGTAAATCTATCTAAGGACTTAAAACATTTGTATTGCATTGAGCTAATAAAAACAAAAGAAACCATCATTATAAAATATCCTTTTGAAAAAGGAGAAAAATGCAGCTTTTATACAGAATACGAAGCTATTAGCATACTAACTGAGCTTTGGCAACAAAAAATAATTATTTTAGACTCTAAACCAGAGAACTGTATTCGAGTCGGAGGAGTCATAAAAATCATTGATTTAGATGGTAAAGAGTATAATGATAATTTGTTTTTAAATATGTGTGCAAGAATGTATTTGTATGCTAATTATTATAGTAAATATACATACGCAGAGTTTCAAAAACTAAAACGAAGTGCTATCAATAATTTTGAACTACCAGAGCTGAAAGGATTGCGTGTTTTTGTAAATCGAGTTTTTACTAACATCATTTTTGAAGAATCAAAGCACTTTACCCTTTTTGAAAACTCTGTAAAAAATAAAATTCAGGAACAAATCAACATCAATGACAATTTGGAGAACATATTCTTCTCTAAAATCAAAGACAATAAATATTTAACAGGAATCTATTTTGATGGTTATAAATTGAATAGTGATAATTATTTTGAGCCTATAAATTTACGAGTAGGCTATAAAGAAATTACACCTATTGATAAAAAAGTGACACTGCTTATAAAAACCTGCCCCCAAGATACTGCAACTATCGAAGAAAATATAAAACATATTGTAAAGCAGTTATCCTCTCCAAATTCATTTTATGAAGTAGTGGTTTCCATTGATACAAAAGAAGAGAATTATCTTCGAGAATTTAATAGTAAAGGAACACTGAAAGCGCTACTTGATAAAGTCGAGAAGCTCAAAGAAAATAATGTTATTGACAGATATATCATTTTCGACAAATCCAAAACTAAAGAATTAAATAAACGATGGTTTGACATAGATACAGCAGAATCTCATACAATTAGCAATGCCCCTTTAGCCCCTCAGCTATATGCTTTTGAACAATGTAAAGGAGATTATATTCTGCAAATGGACTCTGATGTATTGATTGGTCGAAAAGACTATCAACATTCATTTCTTGCCGATATGTTATCTGAGTTTGATAAAAATGAAAATGTTATTTCGGTAGGTTTTAATATTCCAAATAAAGAAACTAACGACTATTTTGGATTTGAAAATGGCGGATTTGTTCCAGAGGTTCGGATGGGATTATTGCATAAAGAAAGAATATATAATTTGCTTCCCTTGCCAAACTCTGTCGGAAAGAATGGAAAACTCAAATTAACGTGGCAACGATCATTATTGGAAAAACAAAAAGTAAGCAAAAAAGTTTCCATTCGAGGTGGAGACCATCGCAGTTTTTATATTCATCCACAAAATTATCGAAAACAAGAACCGTATGCATGGCTAACTATTTTAGATGCAGTAGAACAAAATATTTTACCTAATTCTCAATATGGAAAGTTTGATGTAGAAGGTTCATTGTATGATTGGTCAATTCCCAAAAGGAATGAAAAAATCATAGTGGTTTCGTGTTTTAGAAATGTTAGTATTGATCGATTTCTAAGAATGTGGTGTTCCTTAATGGCTCAAAATACAAGTGATTTTGGAATTATTCTTTTAGATGATAACTCTGATAACGGACTCCCTTATTTTATTGATAGTTTAATCAAACCTTATTTACATAAGGTTACTTTCATAAAAAAAAGAAACCGCTCTACACGCATGGAAAATGTGTACACTGCGATTCATTATTATGTGTCGAACCCTGACTCAATAATTGTAATGCTAGATGGTGATGACGCTTTGATAGGAAATAAGGTATTAACTACAATTGCTGAAAAATATGATGCCTACAATGCAGATGTTTCAGTAGGTCGCTTTCATCAAACTTACAGGATACAGCCACATTATCGTTATCCTGTGAACTTTGCAAACCCAAGAAAAGCAGGAGGTAATGTTTGGCAACATTTGAAAACATTCAAGAAATATCTTTTTGATTCAATACCACTTCCTTATTTCAAACACAAAAGCGAATCAGTAAAACTTTATAAAAACAAATGGCTACAAACTTGTGATGATTTTGCTTTTATGGTTCCAATTGTAGAAATGGCTCAACAACCAATTCAGTTAGATGATATTAATTATTATTACGAAAGGGATTATGAAAAAAGAAATGATGATAGGGACATAAAAGAACAATGTATTGCGGAGATATTAACTAACCCGCCTTTATCTAAAATGGATGTATTCAAAGAAAGGAAAACTTTTCTTCCCAATATAAATAAAGTTGAAATAGACATTACATATGAGTGCAATCTTAAGTGTTTAGGATGCAACCGTTCATGCACACAAGCACCTACAACCGAATCTGTTGAGTTTTCAGATATTAAGCAATTTGTAGAAGAATCTGTAATTACTAATAAAAAATGGGAACTAATAAATATTCTTGGTGGTGAACCAACTTTACATCCAGAATTCAAAAAGATTGTAGCATATATTCATGATGAATATATCATAAAGCAATCTCCTAAAACAATATTACAAGTTGTCTCTAACGGATATGATGAAAAATCACGAAATTTATGTGAAGATATTAGAGCAAAATACAAAAATGTTCGCATTGATTATGGTTCCTATAAAACAGATAGAGTGGTGGAGTATTTTTCACCATTTAATGATGCACCGATTGATGATGATAAATTCAAGGAGGCAGACTTTAAAAAAGGTTGTTGGGTTACTAGTTATTGTGGTATTGGCTTAAATAAAAATGGGTATTATGCCTGTGCAGTTGCAGGTGGAATTGATAGAATTTTCAATAAAAATACAGCTATCCCAAAATTGACTGAAATAACTAATGATAGATTAAAACAGCAATTAGAGGAATTTTGCAGATACTGTGGTAACTTTAAAGCATACGAAGATAATTTTGGCGATTTTATTCCAAGAGTAGAAAAAGAACCTTTTAGAAATGAGATTTCAGAATCGTGGAAAAGATTATATGAAGAATACAGAACACAATAAGACGACAATTATACTCTTGAGTGGAGGAATCGACTCTGCGACTTTACTTGCAAAACTATCAAGTGAAATTATTAACTTGTTGCAAGGAAAACAGATAACAAATCATTGCACTTGACATTTTTCCGCTACGCTCCAAAATGCAGGTGAACTCAACCGTTAGGCGAACATTAAACTATGGAGGTATATCAAGTGGAAAATAATTTATCATTATCAGATTCAGAAATAAAAAGATTAGTCCAAGAAAAAGTTGAGAGTTATAAAAATTTTAGTAATTTAGAACAATACGCAATATTTATGGGAAAAGCTCAGATATTGGAGTTTGGATTAAAGGGTTTACTCTCTATAAAGTATGAATTTTCATTTGAGTCGATAGAAAAATGGACATTAGGACGAGTCAAAAATGAGCTTGAGAAAAAGGGGCTACGTCAGGACTTTATAACGCTCCTTAGTAGTGTAGTAACTCATCGAAATCACATTGCACATGAGTTTTTAGTTAATAATTCAATAGTGAAAAGTTTAGGTGATTTCAGCGATAAAAAACTATATGGTGACTTATTTTGTGCGATATACGAGCTTGAACAAATAATCATAATTTACGATTGGAATGAAGAAAACAATGGCTGGGGATAATTTCAACTACATTAAACACCTATGATACAGGGTTCAGGCGATGCTAATGCTATATAGACTCCCCTTCATGCTGCTTATACCCTCAGTCGTTGTCTCGAACGCTTCGCTTGCCACGACAATGGGGGATTAAATTGAAAAAAGTAGCTATGACTTTGATTTTATTGTTTTTATTGTTTTTACTCATATTTATAATAGGTTTTTTTAATTCAATTTTTGTGAATCCTGGTTTGTTTATTTATCATTGGGATAAAGTATTGATTATTTTTATAACCATACTTACCATAAAAAAAGTCTCTGATAAAGATAGTATAATTTCAAAAGGGTTTCATTACAAAAATCAAAAAAGAAATATAAAAACTTTTATGTCAATTTTAATAGGCATACCTATACTGCTATCAATTTTAATTCATATATCTATACCATCTATTATGCATAAACTAGTTGCCAAAGAATCAACTAAGAGCGTAATAGTTAGTAAAAAAACGAATAGAGAAAAGCGTTGCTTAACTTATATATACACAACAGATAAAACAGTAAAGGGATTCTGTATAAATAAAGATATTTACGACAATATACATATAGGAGATAGATTACTTTTAAAAGGCACTTCATCTATATTTGGTTTTTCACTTGATCGAGTGATTAAAGATAACAAAACAGAGCGGAAGGAGCAAGCAACCCCGTTAGCATCACATTTGCAAATTCAGTCTTAATTCGGTACAATAAAAAGACTGAAGGAGAATTTATGCACATTGTAAATGATATAAAACCTGTTACCTATCTCAAAAGCAAAACAGCTGATGTTCTAAAATATATCAATGAAACCCATAGACCTATGATAATCACACAAAACGGTGAGGCTAAAGCTGTAATACAAGACCCAAAAAGCTATGAAGATATGAAAAATGCTCTTGCTATCATGAAGCTTCTTTCATTTGCAGAGGAAGATACCAGGAATGGAAATTTGCATTCGGAAGAGGATGTTTTTAATGCTGTTGAAGAGCTCTTAGAAAATGAGTAAAACCTACAAAATTCAGTGGACTTCAAATGCAAAAGAAGACCTTTTGAATATTGTTGATTACATTAAAAAAGATAACAAAAATGCTGCAAGAAAAGTGTATGGACAAATAAGAGAAAAAGCACAATCTAGCAATTTGTTTCCATTACAAGGTAGAATAGTACCTGAACTTCAAAAAGAAGGTATCACTATTTACAGAGAACTCATTGTTCAACCTTGGAGAATTATGTATAAAATTGAAAATGATACTGTTTATATTATGGCTATTTTTGACTCAAGACAAAATGTAGAAGAGCTGTTATTGCAAAAACTGTTGAAAGGGCATATACTAACAAATCAGAGCAATAGTTAACTCTAAAATAAAAAAGGAAAAATATGAGCACAATCGAAGCAATAAGAGAATTTCTTGGCTGGTGCTCTGTGATCAATATTGGGTTACTGATACTGTCGTCAGTTTTAATCATTGCCATTCGCCGCCCAGTTTCACGTATCCACGCCAAAATGTTTGATTTGAACGAGAACGATGTACAACTTGCATACTTTCAGTATTTGGGACAATACAAGGTTGCCATAATAATGTTTAATATCGTCCCATACCTTGCATTGAAGATCATGAGTTAATTCAAAGGAACTAACAAATCCCCTGCCCCGTTTCTCCCGGATTTAAATCTGGGTGAGACTGCGGATGTCTTGAAATTTTGTTTGCATCTGTAGGGGCGATCCCTTGTGGTTGCTCCATAATGTGGAGGATAATTATGGTGTGCGCCAATGCCAGGGATCAAATATGAGATGGCGACTGCCCCTCTATTCTCCTATATTTTATTTTGTTTCCTTTTTTTGAATTACTTTTTATAGAAGTTTTGAACCATAAATAGCTGTGATTCCTAAAGTATAAGCCCCAAGTAAATAGACATTTCTGGGGTTTCCTGAAAGTTTTGGTGTTTTAATTTCAGATATATTTAAAACAGCCAGACCAACTCCAGTAATATATAAAACTACAGAAAAAGCCCCATGAGTAAAAAAGCCTTCAAATAAAAATACAAAAACCAAAATTAAACTATTATTGTCAAGAGCAAGTCCTGTATATTTTGTACCGCCTGCTAATCCATAAGTGCTAAAATAACTGAGACGAACAGCTGCGGCTGCCAACATTACAAATGCTCCTATTAAATATATAGGCTCAAACTTTCCATAACTTAAAAGCAAAATAGCAGGAGTTACCCCATAACTTACTATATCTATCACAACATCAAGTTGTCCGCCAAATTTAGCATCAGTAGCTGTTCTGCCTTTTAGTTTTCTAGCAACCAATCCATCAGCCCAATCAAAAGCAACAGCCCAAACCATACCAATCATAGCGGCTCCGTAAAGACCCTTAATACTAAAATAGATAGCTAATACAGTACAGGCCAATCCTGAAAGTGATAAAAGATTTGGAAGATCATTGAGATAAGATAAAATCGTTGGTTGCAGTGTTTCTCTGGTCGTAGAGTTTTTTTTTGGCATAAATTGAGGTCCTTTAATTTAAGTACGTATAGTAAACTTTTTTAATAATGCCAAATATTTGGAATAAAAATGGTATTATATCGTAAATTATATTATAAATTGAACTTATATACTATATTGCACTCATAGTAAATGCTCTCTCGTTTTCTCCAAGGGATGACCTTAATAATATTTTGATGACATCGTTACACTTTAATTGTCATAGTTTAAAGCCATGACTCAAAAAATGCCTCGTAATTAAATATTATTAAAGCCACTATCTATGTGATATTGTACAAAGTCAGTTATTTACCAAAGGAGATTAGATTATGGTTGTATATACTGTTGGTACATTTGATTTGTTACATGTAGGTCATTTGGCTTTGTTGGAATATTGTAAAACATTGGGTGATACTTTTATTGTGGGGGTCGCTTCTGATAAAGTGGTAAACTCTTACAAACCCAATGTTCCAGTTATCTCTTTAGAGCAAAGAATGCAGATGCTTAAAGCTCTAAAGTGCGTAGATGATGTACGTGCATATCATGAACTTGAATATGTATCAGCCTGTAAAGAGTTAGATATTGATATTTTTGTTATTGGAGAGGATTGGGGAGACAACCCACATAATAAAGCCGTGGAAAAATATCTTAAATCAAAAGGAAAGAAAATAGTTCAGGTTAATTATAATCCACAAACTTCATCCACAAAAATAAAACAAAATGTTATAGCTCAATCTTATAAGAGTGAGTATATACCACATACTTTTGCGCACAAGAGAAGCTTGACTGATAAGGCGAACATCCAACAAAAAGCATAATAGCCAATAAATTACTTAGCGATAATTTACTGGGCTCAAACGTCAGTGGGATGTCTCTTCAAGTATTTTAACAATGAAGGGTAACCCTACGGTCTGTCTTGGAATCTGCAGGGGCGATCCCTTTATGGTTACCCGTGAATGTAGAGGATGTTATGGTTTCTTTGTTCTATATCGGGAGATATGGAACAAGCCAAGTGTTTTAAAAACCTTTAATGAAGCGTATCTTAAACTCAACAGTGGCACTACTGTGCCAAAGCAATAAGAAGGCTGTTAAAGTTTTCCTGTGCTTTTAGGATGTTTGCCTGTGTAAGCGCTATATTTTCATTTTGCAGCTTTTGGGTCTCGAGAATTCTATCTGCCATTATCCCTATTTGCAACTCTGTAGCTACAATTCTGTCTGCCATCTCACCAATACGGTCAGCCATCTTACCAATATCATCTGAGAGTCTCAGCATCGCATTGATATATTCAGTATTTGCGGTTGATGAATTATTCACCAACTGATTTGAAATACTTAAAAGGTTCTGAGATGATGTCAGCAAAAGTTTGCTCTGTTCATAGTTACTTACCATTGTACTGTAGTCAGTATCACTTACAATGCTGTAGTCGCAAGTGTCTGTCAAGGTAAGTGACCATGCTGAAGACAAAATCAGAGGACTGATAAAAAGAGCCAATAAAAACTTTTTTATTTTCATGTGTACAACTCCAAGTATAAAATTTTTATAATATTAACAAATAAATATTAAAACAAAACTTTATTTAATAGAGTTTTGGAGAGAATATCTTATATAATATGATAAAAATATAAATATAAGAGTATAAAGTATAAAATGAAGGGGTAACCCTACGGTCTGTGTTGGAATTTTGTCTGCATCTACAGGGGCGATCCCTTTATGGTTGCTCGTGAGAATACGGAGAATATTATGGTTTCAAAGGGTAACCACAAAAAAATCACCCCCAAAAAAAACTCTCATTAAGAATACTGCAATCCATTTTATGTATACTCAGCCTTATGATTTAGATAAGGAAATATCTTGAAATTTAGAAACAAAAAAGCGATCTTCTTCGACCTTGACGGTACGCTCATAGACAGTGTGCCTGATCTGGCACTGGCAGTAAATGAGATGCTGACCATTCTGGGAAAAGAGACATTCAGTGAAGATACCATCCGTTACTGGGTAGGCAACGGCGCACAGACCCTGGTCAAACGTGCACTGCTTGGCAGAAGAGAGGTAGAGAATGAGCGTATTGACGAAACATATTTTAAAAAGGCTCATACCATCTTTTTGGAAGCCTACGGCAAACATCTCTGCAAGGCAACCCGTCCCTACCCCCATGTCGTTGAGACACTGGAAGCGCTCAAAAGCAGAGGGTACAGACTGACCATCATCACCAACAAACCCGAACAGTTTGTAGAACCTATACTCAAAGGGCTTGGGTTTGATGACCTGTTCGAAACATACCTGGGCGGAGATTCACTGCCAAAGAAAAAACCCGACCCGATGCCGCTGCTGCATATGTGTGATCTGCTGGGCCTTACAGTAGAATCGTGCGTTATGGTGGGCGACTCCAAAAATGACATTTTGGCCGCCAATGCATGCGGGATGCAGAGCATAGGTGTCACTTACGGCTATAATTACGGAGAAGAGATCAGCATCTATGAACCTGATGCTGTTGTCAATGATTTTTCAAATATTTCAGAACTGTTTTAGCTAAACCTGAAAACAGCAACGATCTTTTCAAGGAAGACAATGAAAGAAAACAAAACCAACATTGCCATTGTAGGCGGAGGAATCGCAGGAAGTACAGCTGCCCTTTTTCTGGCAAATGCAGGCCTCAGTGTCACTCTCTTTGAAAAGGCACCCAGCCTTGTCAGCGGTCCGCCTTTCTGCCACCTGCATGCCGGAGGCAATCTCTATCCGGAGATATCCGATGAGCAGTGCCTGACACTTTTAAAACAGTCTATTGACTTTGCCAGACTCTACCCGCACGGGGTCGATCACCGTCCTACCGTTATTGCACTGCCTACATATTGCAGCAGAAGCACAGAACACCTGCTGCCGCGCCTGCAAAAGCTTCAGGCATACTATGAAGCACTCATCAAGGAGGATGCAGAGAACCGCGTACTGAACGATCCGTCCGTCTATTTCAAACTCTATGAGAAGTCTGAGATAGAAGCACTCAGAGAAAAAAAGAGTCTCAGGCACCCTGAAACACTTGATGAATGGATGATCCCTTTTGCAAAAGAGACCGACCTGGAGAAGATACAGTTCCCGGTCATTCTGGTCCAGGAGTACGGGCTCAACCTCTTTCGTATCGGTGCAAGGCTGCTGCTCTCTTTGGAAGCCGACACTCATGTCGATCTGCGTCTTTCTACTTCAGTCACAAAAATAGAAAAAGAGAATGGGCTCTGGCGTATCCACTCCATAGACCAGAAGGGAAAAAAAGAAGAGAGATTTGACTACCTGATCAATGCAGCAGGCTACCAGACAGGCAAGATAGATGATATGATAGGTGTACCCTGTGAGCGTATGGTAGAATTCAAAGCTGCCTATGTCAGTCAATGGGAGTGTGAAGAGGATCATCTCTGGCCGGAGATCATCTTCCAGGGAGAGCGTGGAACACCAAGGGGTATGGGACAGTTCACTCCCTATCCCCAGGGCTATTTCCAGCTCCACGGTATGACCAAGGATATCACACTCTATGAGGGAGGACTGGTTGCAAGCACACCGCTGAGCTGTCAGCCTCAGCTTCCGCAGAAGTTTATAGAGAAAATAGAATATGCATGGAAAGAGGAAGAGACGATAGAACGTACACGAAAAGCCATTAGGCATCTCTCTCAATTCATCCCCTCTTTCGCTTCGGCAAAAGTAGGCTCCAAGCCGCTATTTGGTGCACAACAGATCCCCGGAAACGACCCCACACTGCGTGTTGCAGAGGTGGCATTTCCTGCACCACACTATGCACGATGTGAGATCGTCAAGGTCTCTTCGACTATCGATATGTCCTATGCCATTCTCGATGATCTTGTAAAATCAGGACTGCTTGAACCTTCCTCTTGCAAGCCCGTTGTACCAGAAAAGATGAAACAGATCAAAGAAGATGCGGTAAGCAAACAAGCTGAAATACTCTGTGAAATGAGAGAATACCCCACAGCACTCGCACACCTCTGCGTACCAAAGTGCTGATCTCATAGAAAATAGATAACACACAGGCTATACTTATATATCTGTAAACTATTTTAAGGACATATTCATATAATGAAAGCTTTCTTGATACTGTTTCTTTTTATCACACAGCTCTTTTCAGAAGCGAAACTCGAACACGTCACCATCAACAACCATGACTTCACCATTGTCACAGAGGATTACGATATTTATGACAGCAAAGGTACGGTCCTGAAGTTCTACAGGGAAGAACGGAATAATGATCTTAAACACCTCTTTAGTCTGACCCTTTATGACAAAACGGGCTCATGCAGTGCCAAAAGTATTGAAAACGGGCACTACGAGATCAACGGTACCACCATCACACTTTACAGTTTCTGGGATCGTCAGGGACGTATTTACGACGTACCTTACGGTGCACGTATCATGAAGTATGAAGTGCAGCCATCGGGTACACTAAAATTGATTTCAAGCGAAATATACATAGAGACTGCCGAAAAAAGCTTTGATAAAGAGAGCGGCATGCGCTTTTTATGGCAAACACCTGAAACAGAAAAAGAGAGAATGGCTTTTAGCCGCTACATACAAAACACAGAGCGTCAGTTCAAAGGGACCTTTCTCGTCGGAGAAGAAGCCGAGCAACTGATGAAAAAGGTAAAGTCGGCACTTGAAAGAAAGATGTCAAAGCGCTGGAAGTAGCTACAGGAAATGGTGGCTTTTACAGGGAAAACGTTCATCATTCCTGACAACTTCGGCAAATACATTTAAAGGTGTATCTGTCTCTCTGGCAATAGCTTCCAACGTACTCAAATGCTCTTTTTTAAAGCCGACAAGCATCTCGTACTCTTCTCCGCTAAAGCCGACATCATCGCTAATATTATCTAATATATCAAACCCATATTCATTCATATCAAGAAGCTTGTTCGTGTCACAGTAGAGTCCGTCTGAAATATCCATCCCTACACGCAGGAACGGTCGTGCCTTATAGACAAAGTCGGCTCTGAGCACCGGTTCGTAAAATCGTGAACCGGGATCTACTCTCCCGCCTTCCAAAAGTATATCCAGATCCCTTTTGCTTTCACCCAGCGTACCGGTAAATGCAAGCAGATCACCCTCTTTCAGCCCTTTGCGCAAAAGAGGATTTTTACTCTCGGAAACTATAGTAATACTCAGGTGCAGTTTCTCTCCGCCTATCGTATCGCCTCCGATGATCTCACAGCCGTACTCACCTGCTGTCTGCTCCATACTCTGCATCAGTTCATCGATCTCAGTGATACTCAGCTCTTTGGGAAGGGAAACCGTTACAAGTGCGTATTTCGGATAGGCATTCATGGCAACTGCATCAGAAAGATTGATCAGCATCGCCTTGCGGCCTATCTGCGACATACTCATCCACTCTCTTTTAAAGTGTGTATCCTCAAAGAAAGCATCCATGCTGTAGAGAGTATTCCCTATGATCGCAGCATCATCCCCCACATATTTTGAATTAAGTCTACTAATAAGGTAAGCTTCTTTATCCATTATTTTGTCTTCTTTATATTTTTGATTCTCTCTGAACAGCGTTTTGCTGTAGAGTTTGTATGTACCAAAGTTGGCAAAATTGTAACATACTTACCTCTATATTGGGTTTTAAAAACAGAATTGCTCTCTTTTGGAAGTATATATAGTTATAATCATCATAATTTAAGTTTGATTTTTAAGGACAAACACGATGCAGTATACATTACAGACAAGAGCATTCTTTTTTAATGCACAGACAGATTACCTCCCCTACTATAAAAACTTCACTGTGAAGCTCGATGGCGATGCACAGGCTGTTGAGATACTCAAAGAGATCAAAGCACAGAATGAAAACTTTGCCTACCCTGAAGAGAGACTCATTTTCAGGATAAATGACCTGGTTGTGACAGGAGAAGAGAGCGTTGCTCAGATCGTTGAAAAGCTGGGTACAGAACTGCAGATAGACCCTGTGCTCTCCTACCGTTCAAACCACTGCCTCGTCATCAACGATGATGACTTCATGGAGCGCTTCGAACTGCTTGCTCCCTATGCAACAGAGGAAGACAAAGCATACTACGAGTCTCTTTATTCCCTGCACTATGCTTCAGAGAGCTCTAGATTCAACCATGACTATATCGGCGATGCCGTTTTGCTTCTCGCACACAGAATGATAGAGAATGGCTCGGAATACAAAAAAGAGATCCTGGACGCTATCAATGATGAATATGACGGTCTCAATGCCTGCGAATACGAGAATAACCTCTTTGAAGCACAGGACCACACTGCAACATTCGAAGCGCTTCACAGTATGTATGAGCATCCTGTACCGAACAAATTCCTTGAAAAGGTCAGCCAGAAGCTTTCCAGAGAGGCGAGAGCAGCCCATCAGACCAAGAACATACATGGACGCAATGTTGCATTCTATGCGGCACAGGAAGAGACACCTGCAGCCGAAGAGGTCTATGCTGCCATAGAGGCGGCCGGAGGCAGAGTAATACGTTTCTCAAGAGAGAAAAAGCTTTGCGGCCGTTCACTTATCGGCAGAGAGAACAATCTTGCCTACCTCAAAGCCGCCACGACACTGCTTGATGCGCTTGACAATGGTGCAGAGATCCTCATCGTTGCAAACAAAGAGGACCTTGATATGTTCAACAAGCACTTCGCCGCGATACAAAAGCGTATTGGAAGAGAGATACCGCTTGCCCTTCTCTCTTTTGATGCATTCAAAGCATTGGCCGAAAAAGATAAGGTGGCGTAAAAAAGCTGCTTTTTTTGATCACATCAACATGACTTATGCGTTAGATAATCTGATATTCTGATTCTCCCTTCCCCGGGAGAAAATGTGTAACAATCCCCTCTTAAAAACCCTAATTCCCCCTTCCTATTAATCAATTTGATACCTTCGAAACGATATAATGGACGCAAATTTGACATGAAAAGGACGTAAGCGTAATGAACGTTAAAATCTACGAATACGATGCTGTGATCGTCGGTGCAGGTCTGGCTGGTTTGGCGGCAGCCAAAGAGTTAACCGAAGCAGGAAAGAAAACAGCAGTGATCACCAAACTTCACCCTCTCAGAAGCCACTCCGGTGCAGCTCAGGGTGGTATCAATGCCGCACTGGGAAAAGAGGACTCTGTAGAGCTTCATATGTTTGACACGATAAAAGGTTCTGACTATCTTGCAGACCAGGATGCTGTTGAACTGATGTGTACCAAAGCGCCGGAGACCATTCGCTGGGCAGAGAGAATGGGTGCGGTCTTCTCAAGAGACGAGGAAGGCAACATCGCAATCCGTCCTTTTGGTGGACAGAGCAAACCAAGAGCATGTTATGCGAAGGACAGAACCGGACTGGCTGTACTTCAAGCGATCTATGAACAGGCTTTCCGTGCGGGAATCGAAGTATTTGACGAGTGGTACTGTGCAGACCTTCTTTATGAAGACGGCAAAGCCTACGGTGTCTCTGCCTACAATATCCGCAACTCCGAGCCTGCGATCTTCAATGCAAAAGTAGTTATGTTCGCAACAGGCGGACATGCACGTGCATACCGTTTTAACTCTAATGCGCATGCCAATACGGGAGATGCTCTCTCAATTGTTGCACGTCACGGACTTCCTTTGGAAGATATGGAGTTCGTACAGTTCCACCCAAGCGGACTTGGCGGTTCAGGTGTTCTCATCTCTGAAGCGGCACGCGGTGAAGGCGGACGTCTTTACAACGCACTCGGTGAGCGTTTCATGGAGAAGTATGCACCTAATGCTCTCGAACTTGCTTCACGTGATGTGGTCAGCCGTGCGATCATGGAGGAGGTACGTCAGGGACGCGGTGTAGGAAAAGACGGACAGTCAGTCAATATTGATCTGACCCACCTTGATCCTGAGATCATCCTTACACGTCTTCCGGAGCTTCGTGAACTCGCTATCGCTTTCCAGGGACAGGATATGCTTAAAGAGCCTATCCATATCTCTGCAACAGCGCACTACTCCATGGGCGGTATCCCGACAACGATCAACTGTGAAGTGAAGAAGAACCCCAAAGAAACGGTAGAAGGCTTCTATGCAGCCGGTGAGTGTTCATGTGTGTCGGTACACGGAGCAAACCGTCTTGGTGCGAACTCTGTACTTGAAGCACTTCTCTTTGGACGTCATGCGGGAGAGAACATGGTCAAAGCACTCGATGAAGGGGTAGAACTCAAAAAAGCAGTCCCTGAAGATGCCAAAAGAATGCTTGATGAGCTCCACAGACTCAAAACATCCAACGGTACAGAGACTGTTCCGGGACTTCGTGAAGAGCTTCAAAACGGTATGACCGCCAATGCAGGTGTCTTTAGAACCAGAGAATCTCTTGAGAAGCAGCTCAAACTCATCGATGAACTTCTGGTACGTTTCAACAATATCCGTATCGATGACAAATCCAACACCTTCAACACAGACCTTCAGGAAGCACTGGAGCTTGGGCACATGCTGGAGTTCAGCAAGTTCATCGTTGTCGGTGCGCTTGAACGTGAAGAGAGCCGTGGCGGACACTACAGAGAGGATTTCCCGGAGCGTGATGATGAAAAGTTCCTGAAACACACTTACGCTTATATGGATGAGAATTACAACATTACAACCGAATGGGGTGATGTCGTTCTTGGTAAGTTCGAACCAAAAGAAAGATCATATTAAGGAGGTTGTGATGAGTGATACAAGAAAAGTGACATTAAAAACATTTAGATTCAACGCTGAAACCGACTATCTGCCCTACTATAAACACTATGAGCTGGAAGTAGGGAAAGATGAGTTGATGCTTGACCTCCTTAACCGTATCAAGTGGGAACATGACGGTTCTTTCTCATACCGTCGTTCATGCCGGCACGGTATCTGTGGTGCCTGCGGTATCAAGGTTAACGGCAAAGCGACACTCGCATGTAAACAGAATGCGCTTGAACTGGTCGAACTTTTTGGCGATGAACTTCTTATCGAGCCTCAAAGCAAAAAGCGTGTGGTTAAAGATATGATCATCGACAAAAAAGATTTCTGGGACAAACATGCAGAGGTCAAGCCGTATGTGGTAGCAGAAATCGATCCTCACCCCGAACACGAAACAAAGCAGAGCATCGAAGAGTTCAACAAATTCCTCGATGCCGACCTCTGTATCCAGTGCGGAAGCTGTCACTATGCCTGTCCTGCGGTAGAAGTGAATGAAGACTTCCTTGGGCCTGCTGCATTCACCGCAGCATACAGGTTTACCGTCGATACCAGAGATGAGGCCGGGAAAGAGAGACTTGAACTCACTTCCCAGATGGGTCCTGGAGTCTGGGACTGTGTAAAGTGTTATGAGTGTGCAGAGGCCTGTCCGAAAGAGATCAACCCTATCGAGAAGATCACCAAACTCCACAACATGCAGTTTGAGCAGGGTGTGGCAGTACCAAACGTTGCTACACGCCATGCGGAAGGTTTCCTCAGAGGGATGAAAAAATACGGACTGCTGGATGAAGCAGATATCGTCTCCTACTCAGAAGGCTACCTTGGTATGTACAAGCATCTCAAGACAGCACTCAAAATGCTTAAAGCAGGGAAGATCCACTGGCATTCAGGCGTACCGTTCATCAACAGTGTACCTAAGATCAAACATCTGGATGAAGTTCAGAAACTTATTAAAATATCACAAACCAACAAACTGTAAGGAGATATGATGAGCAAACTAAAATATGCACTATTTACCGGATGTACCGCAAAACAATCCACACCGGAGCTACTCTCATCTACCCTTGCAGTAGCCCAGAAGCTCGGTATTGAGATCACGATCCTCGAAGAGGCAAGCTGTTGTGGTGCCAGCCACCTTCAGGACTTCGATGAGTTCCTGGCACATGTACTCAATGCACGTAACATCTGTTATGCGGAAAAGCTGGGACTTACGATGATCACTATCTGTAACACCTGTCAGCTTAACTCTGCCATGACCAAACATGCACTTGACACTGACCCTGAACTGAAAGCCAGAGTCAATGAGAAACTGGCTGAAGTCGGTCTTGAGTACAAAGGAACTTCAGAGATCAAACACTTCCTCTACTGTCTGATCGATGAGTATGGGCTTGAGAACATCAAAGAGAAGGTCAAAGTTCCGCTTAGCCACTTCAACATTGCACCGTTCTATGGTTGTCACAATATCCGTCCTTCCGAACTGCACCATAATGCAAACGGCGGGGAGAACCCTTACAACCCTACTTCTCTTGACCAGCTCATTGAAGCACTTGAGGGGAATCCTGTCAATTATGACCATAAGAACAAGTGCTGCGGTTTCCATGTTGAACTCCAGGCAAACCATACCTCAGAGGTCCTTGCAGGGAATGCCATGGTCGATGCCATTGACAACAACGCCGACCTTATGGTCACACCATGTCCTCTCTGCCACCTCAAAATGGATACCTACCAGGATGACATCGGTCATGTTATCGGCCGTGATGTAGAACTTCCGGTACTTCATATGCCTCAAATGGTCGCACTGGCACTTGGATGTACAGAAAAAGAGATCGGTCTGAACTTCCACGTTCAAAAAGCAACACACCTCTACTCCGAAACAGCGTAAACAAACGCTTCCCCCTCGTTCTCACACTCAGCATGGAAGTGAGGGACGGGGAATCCACACTCATCTTACGCTATAATATCTTCATGAACACAGACACACTCCAACAAAACCCTTTCTCGCTAGTTCTCTCCGGAGGCGGTGCCCTGGGCATTGCCCATCTTGGTGTCCTGCACGATATGGAACACAAAGGGCTTTCCCCTTCTGAGGTCGTAGGGACCAGTATGGGCGGCATCATCGGTGCGTGTCTGAGCATCGGAATGGATGAAGCAATGATCTATGAACAGATACGCTCCTTTGTCAAGGTCTCCAACTGGATCAAGTTCTCCTTTTCGGGCAATGCGATCGTTGACAATGACAAGGTCGCCAGTATATTTACGACTCTTTTCGGTGAGAGAAAAATGGCAGATACGCAAATACCGCTTAAACTTATTACAACCAATCTCAAAAGCGGCAAAAAACGTGTTTTTAGCGCTAAAGACAACGTCTACATCAAAGATGCGCTCTTGGCGAGCATGGCAATTCCGGGAGTATATGAAGAACATACCATTGAAGGCGAGGTCTACGGTGACGGTTTTTTATGTGAAAACCTTGGTATCAGTGAAACTTCATACAAGGATGTTCTGGCTGTAGATGTACTCGGAGAGCACTCCTTTGAAAAAGAACTGCCCGACAATTTTTTTAAGACACACAATGTTCTGGAGATGTTCGAACGTTCTGTCAGACTGCTTATCTATAACCAGAGCAGGACGATATTGTCCTATACAGATAAAAATATAGTGCTTATAGAACCCCAAACCAAAGATTTCAGTACCTACCAGTTTCATAAACATGAAGCCATACGTACCTTGGGATTAGGACTCCTGTGAATAAGATATTTTATAATATTAAGGATGGCTCTTTATGATCACTGACGGATTCAGCTACCTGGCACTGCTGATGATGATCGCAGCAAGCATCGTCTACACCGAGAAAAAAACCCGTTACAACAAACTCTTTGAGTATCTCCCCTCAATCGTAATCATCTATTTTGTCATCATGTTATTATCTACATTTGGCATCTGGGAAAAAACTGAAGAGATCACAGCTGCATATAAAGCTCTCAAATCCAATCTGCTCCCTGCCATGATCTTTCTTATGCTTCTTTCTGCCGATATGCGTGAGATACGAAAACTCGGTAAAAAGATGATACTCACATTTTTACTGGCGGCTGTAAGTATTTCACTCGGATTTATCGGTATGTATGCCCTTTTTCATACAGCCTTTGGCCCGGAGTCATGGAAACCCTTTGCCGCACTCTCCGGTTCCTGGATGGGAGGAACAGGAAATATGGTCGCCATACAGGGCGCCTTGCACCTGCCTGACAGCGATATGGGTTATGCACTCCTTATTGACTCCATAGACTATGCCGTCTGGGTCATGGTACTCCTGGCACTGGTGCCTTTTGCAAAACGTTTCAATCGCTGGAGCGGAGCCGATACCTCCATCATTGATGAGGTAGGCAGAAAACTTGCACAGAAGGAAGAGCGCAGAGAGACGATGGATTTTGTTTCACTCTTTTTGCTTCTGGCTGCTGCCCTCTTTCTCTCTGCACTCTCCCAATTCCTGGCAGACTTCATGCCGACCACTGATTTTCTGACACATACCACCTGGGTCGTGATCATTGCGACTGTTGCAGGTATTCTCCTTGCCATGACCCCTCTGGCATCTCTTGGCGGAGCATCTGCTCTTGGGAATATGATGCTCTACCTTATCGTTGCACTGATCGCTTCACGGGCAAATTTTGCAGAACTTGCCCAGGCACCGCTCTATATTGCAGCCGGTTTTGTGATCATCGCCATTCATGCACTCATCATGGTGATCTTTGCCAAACTTTTCAAACTTGACCTCTTCTCCCTGGGAGTTGCATCCCTGGCAAATATTGGAGGGGTTGCATCAGCCCCCATACTGGCTTCGGCATACTCCAGAGCACTCATCCCTATTGGTGTGCTTATGGCGATGATGGGATATATTCTGGGAACGTTTGGCGGACTGGCGGTCGGGAAAGTATTGAAGATGATCGTACAGCAGTAGCACTCCTTCAACCCGAAATATGCCGGAACAGAAATATATCCATTCTTCTGCATAGTTGCTGTTGCGACCCCTGCTGTATCACCGCTCTTTCTCTATTTGCTGTGAAACGACCTTGACAAGAGTGCTCCGGGATAATCTCATGTTAATGCACTTTGGATAAAATTGCTTCAATACAGCGTAAAGGATCTATGATGAATCTAACAGAAGAACAGTTAGCCAAGATCGCAAAAAAAGATGAGTATGAAGCGTTAAAAAAGAGACTTGTCCAAAAGCGCAAGGAGATGCTTGAAGATATCGAATTTGCAGAAAATGATTTCGATGAGTACCTCATAGAGCAGGAACGTGAAAAGCTCGCAAAAGAGATCAAAACACTTGCTGCGAATCTCAGAGAGATCGAAGAGTGGGAAGCGCTGGCATAGAATGAAAATAGCCTCCATCCGAACCATCCTCTTCAAAGCTCCACTGGAGACCCCTTTTGTCACTGCTCTCAGACGGGTGGATTCCCTTGAAGACCTTGTTGTCATTATTGAGGGTGATGACGGCAGTATCGGTTACGGAGAAGGAGCCCCCACACCGCAGATCACCGGTGAGACCATCGGTTCCATGCAGGCAGCCATCGACTTCATCTCTCCACAACTGATCGGTAAGGAGATAGATGACTTTTCCTCCCTCATTTCTCTGGTACATACCACCATTGTCGGGAACACCACAGCAAAATCCGCACTTGAGATCGCCCTCTATGACCTCAAAGCCAAAGCTCAAAAACTGCCTCTTTACAAAATGCTTGGCGGCACAAGGAGAAGTTTCAGAACTGATATTACCATCAGTATGGGGGAGACCGGGAAAATGGTCTCAGAGAGTCTGTCCGCGGTATCTCTGGGGTACGATACACTCAAAATAAAGATCGGTGACAACCCCCAAAAAGATGCAGAACGCATCAAGGCTATCCATAAGGTACTGGAGGGAAAGGTCTCCCTCAGGCTTGATGCCAATCAGGGCTGGAGTGCCCAGGAGAGCGTGGCCCTTTTAGAGTCGCTCGAAAAAGAAGAGATTATGGCAGAATTTATTGAGCAGCCGGTGGCCGCAGATGACATAGAGGGCCTTAAGTACATCAAAGAGCGTGTACAGACTCCTCTACTGGCTGACGAATCTGTCTTTTCACTCAAAGATGCCCGCAGGCTGCTTGAAATGGAGGCAGTAGATTACATCAATATCAAACTGGCCAAAACAGGCGGGATCTCTCAGGCACTTGCGCTTGCAGATCTCTGTGCCTCTTACCAAGTCAAATGTATGGTAGGATGCATGCTTGAAGGTCCCATCTCCGTTGCTGCCGGTGTACACCTTGCCTCTAGCAGAGCCGACACCGTTACGATGCTTGATCTCGATGCCGTTGCCCTGCTCGCTTCCCATTCGCTGAAAACCGATACACTCTTCAATGAGAGTGAGATCGTTTTAAGCGATACCGCCGGTATTGGTATATCACTTTAGCATAGATCCGCTCTAATCTCTCCCATAAACAATTATGGTAAAATTCCACAACTTTTTACCCCAAAGGATATTGACTTGGTCGACATTCAACGATACTCGAAACAGAACATCAAAAATGACATTCTCTCAGGTGCACTGGTTGCCGTAGCACTGGTCCCAGAAGCGATCGCCTTCTCCTTTATTGCCGGGGTTTCACCGGTTGTGGGGCTCTATGCAGCGTTTATCATCGGATTGATCACCTCCTTGCTGGGCGGTAAGCCGGGGATGATCTCAGGAGCAACCGGTTCGGTGGCAGTCGTCTTCGTCTCTCTCGGACTTTGGGTCAAACAGCACTATCCTGATCTTGACACCGAAGCACTCTCCATCATGGTACTGCACTATATTCTCGTCACTTCAATCATTGCAGGACTCATACAGATCGCCATTGGTCTGATGAAGATGGGTAAATTCATCCGTCTGGTTCCCCAGCCTGCCCTTTTCGGCTTTGTCAACGGTCTGGCCATCGTGATCGCTCTCGCACAGCTTCCTTTCCTTGCCCCGGCACACATCGAACAGTATCACTCATGGTTTGAGATCATCAAAGCCAGTCTGCAGGAAAATTATGTCATGTATATTATTATTGCTGTCACGATGCTGACCATGCAGTACCTTCCAAAAATAAGCAAAGCGGTCCCTGCCGGACTTGTAGCGATCGTTGTGATCACACTGGCCGTTTACTATAGCGGTATCGATACAAAGACCGTAGGGGATATGGCTGATCTCTCCCATGTCTCTTTTCCGCATTTTGTCATGCCTGATCTCTCTATTCTTTTGAGTTGGGAATCGCTGAAGGTTATTTTGCCTACTGCGGTCATCGTAGCACTTGTCGGACTTATCGAGTCTCTGCTTACACTCTCTGTACTTGATGAAATGGGTGGGAAACGCGGTTCGGGAAACAAGGAGTGTGTAGCGCTTGGTATCGGGAATACTACCTCCGGTCTCTTTGGCGGTATGGCAGGATGTGCGATGATCGGACAGTCTGTCATCAACTTCACCTCCGGCGGTCTCGGCAGACTCTCTTCCTTTACAGCTGCTCTCCTGCTTATCATCCTTGTGGTCAGTTTCTCTGATGTCATCTCGGCCATTCCTATTGCCGTACTGGTGGGGATCATGTTCATGGTAAGCATCGGGACCTTCGAATTCTCCTCTCTCAAGCGTATCAAACACATGCCAAAATCCGATGCCTTTGTTCTGGTCGTTGTAACGATCATCACTATTTTCGAAGACCTGGCAGTGGCGGTTATCGCCGGTATTATTATCTCTGCCCTCGTCTTTGCATGGGAGCATGCAAAGATCTTTTCCCGTACCCGGCAGGAAGGGAACAAAAAGATCTATGAACTGGATGGTCCTCTCTTCTTTGGCTCTGTAACCTCTTTTAATGAACAGTTCGATGTGGAAAATGACCCTGACGAAGTGGTTATAGACTTCAAAAAAGCCAGGGTCATGGACTCTTCGGGAGCCGAAGCGATCGATGCATTGACAGAAAAATACAGAAAAGCAGGGAAGAAACTGACACTCAGACACCTTTCAGAAGACTGTAAAAAGACACTGAAGATCGCCGGACCGTTCTGTACCTACGAAGAGGATGATCCGACCTATAAAGTTGCACATAACGTATAAAAAGAGGCTATTATTCTGAAATAACCTCTGATTCTACTATGATCTTCTCCTCAAAGTAAGTGCTGAAGATCTCTCTTAACGCCTCCAACTCTATCGGTTTGGAGAGGTAGCCCTCCATACCGGCCCCCATATATTTTGCCTTGTCTCCGCTGAGGGTGTTTGCCGTCAAAGCAATGATCGGAATATGTTCTTTACCGCTACTGTGTTCATAGCTCAATATCTTTGCTGTCGCTTCCATCCCGCCCATTACCGGCATCTCAATATCCATGAATATCATATCGAACGCTTCTCTCATGCGATATTCCAGTGCCTCCTGACCGTTTTTTGCAATACACACCTCTATACCGGCCTTGTTCAATACATTGGTGATCAGTTTTTGGTTAATTGGATTGTCTTCTGCGACAAGAACACGAATATCTTTAAAATATATCTGTTTTTTCTGCTCAGTACTCTCTTCTTTATCACGCAGCGCCTTCAGAGTTTTAGTAAATGTAACCGGCTTATAGAGGATCTTGTCTATACGTGAACCGTACCGTCTGAGATTTTTTTTCTGCTCACCTGTTGAGATAATAACGATTTTGCTCTCTAAGTCCAAAAATTTATCGATCTCACCTTCTCTTTGATGGAACTTGTGATCGATAAAAAGAATATCGGGAAGCTCCCCTCTCTCTTTTGCAGCAAAAAGTGTTTTGGCAGTATAATGCTTGACCTTCGCACCGGTATGTGCAATATATCTCTCAAGATTCCTGTTGGTATCATACTCTATACCAATTTTGAAATCGAAAATCCCTGCTGTATACGTATGCATATCCTCAACAACTCTTCGTTCTGCACCTTCAGCATTTTGCAGTATAAGTGTAAAGTAAAAAGTCGAACCTTCTCCTTTTGTACTGGTAAGACTGAGCTTGCCGCCCATCAGGTCGACAAGTTTACCGGAAATGGTAAGCCCAAGTCCTGTTCCACCATACTTTCTGCTTGTACTGACATCAGCCTGGGAAAATGCTGCAAAGATCTTCTTTTGCTGCTCTTTTGCAATACCGATCCCGGTATCAGAAACTGAGAATTTCACTTCTGTTTTGTCATTGCTTTCCGATACTTTCTCTATGGAAACACTCACTTTCCCATTCTTCGGAGTAAACTTTATCGCATTGCTTACAAGGTTGACGATCACTTGTGAGATCTTTGTAGGATCGCCTTTCATACGTGTCGGCAGCTCCGGATCAATAAAAATGTTGAAGTCGATATTCTCTTTTAGCGCCTTACCGGCATAGGATTCCACAGAAGACTCAAAATGCTCGATCGGATCAAATACCATATACTCCAGATCGATTTTCTGCGCCTTTATCTTGGCAAGATCAAGAATATCATTGACAATACTCAAGAGGTGTTCGGAACTTTTTTCAACCACAGAGAGAAACTCTCTTTGTTCTTCTGTCATCTCCGTTTCTTTAAGCAGCTGAGTAAACCCCACTATACCGTTAAGCGGAGTACGTATCTCATGAGACATACTTGCCAGGAACATATCTTTGGTCTGATTTGCATCCTGTATCGCCTGTATCAGAAATCTATAGATCAAATTGAGATTGCCGTTCTCAATAAGATGTTTAAGCTTTTTTTGCTGATTTTGATCAAAGACCAGTTCAATATCCCGCAGTGTATCCTTATAGAGCTTTTTATTTTTGCTCTGGTCCATATGCAGCGTGACAAGTTTGTATAAGAGCAGCAGGAACAGTATAGTACCGATGCCATAGCTGATAAGATCTATTTTTGCATTGGAGACACTCTCCAGGGCACTCTTTTCAATCTGCTCAAGAAGTATCGCCTCTACCTTACCGAAATACTCCATCTTTCTACTGATCTTATCCAGCCATGATACGACTGAAACCCTGTATATCCCGCTCTTGGCATCCTCAAGTATCTGTCCACGTTCTTTTTTGAGAAGATCGGCATACGCTTCATGTGAAAGAAGTGCACGGAGATCTACCGCTGCAACCGGATCAGGAACCATCTCAAAGTTTGGCTCTCTGTCATTTACCGTCACCTGCTCCCAGATCACTCTTTCCTTCTCTGTCATTGGATCTTTTTTCAGCAATAGAGGGTAGATCAGTGTATTTTCAAGAACTGTATTTTCTCTCAATTCAATATGATTCTCATATAATAGCAGATAGTATGTCAAGACTTCAGAGTTCTGAGCCAGAGCCAACTCACTGAGCATGTAGGTAAACGGCATAAAGACTTCTCCGTGATACCCGTGAAAGAGAATATCCACCTTGTCACTTCTGAGACTCTCTACCGATTCCCTAACATGACGCAATGCTCTATAGACACCTCTGAAATGGATCCTATAGGGGTGAAAAGCACTCTTTCCCTCTACCAGGCTTCTGAGTTCCAATAATCTTCTATCTGTATCTTCCCTTGCACGCTTTATTCTTTCAAAACTGCTTTTTGAATGTATTGCCAGATAAGAAGCCGTATTGAGCCTCTCTTCATCTATCTTCTCAACTGCTTCAGCAACCTTCTTTAAAAAAACAGGAATATCTATACTTTTTTGTGACGCGGAATATTGTAGATAAGAAAGATACGTATGGTAAAAAAGAAGAGAAGTGAGCAGCGATACAAAAAGGATCAGCAGTTTGAGGAGAAATGTATGCTTTAATATTTTCATATTGACTCTTTCATTTGCTTATATGGATTCCAAAGAAGAGATAGGAAAACAACAAAATGGTCTTTATCTTCCTCCATAGCAAAAAAGAGATCTTTTCTCTCTATAGGTCTGGCCGATCTTTATCGAACAGTAAAGAAGAATATTTTTCTGTCACTCCTTCACACAAAGTTTAAATTTCAATATTGGGACACTTCATTATACTCCGATAAATATTAAATTATTTAATATTTGATGTTACACATATAATACACATACCTCATGGTAGTATCAAAACAAAAAGGATTTTCATGCGGACCCTGTTTTTGTTACTTCTCCCTGCTCTGCTCTCTGCCGGCTCCAACAGCCTGGAACATCAAGGTATCAAGGTCACAGCCAATGGCAAAACCTACAGTGTCAAACGTATTATCCCCAAAGAGTGTAAAAGTGTTCCCATAAACAACGAAATGCTCTGGACAGGCAACTATGCCAACCCAAAAGTGCCCGAAGCCTGCAAATCAACCTATGTACATACCAAAGGGAAGCTCCTTCCCATGCATCTGGATGAAGAGCTTGAAACATACGGTGAACTGGAAGTGCTGGCAACGATTAAAGAGATGCAGACCGATAAAAATCTTCTGCTTATAGACAGTCGCAAAGAGAGTTGGTTTGAATACCGTACGATACCCGGCGCGGTCAATGTACCGTTTCACTATTTTAAAGAACGTGAAAGTTATGAGTTTCATTTTGAATCTGCACTCAAATCTTTGGGGGTTACGATAACTAAAGATGAAGAGTATGATTTCAGCCATGCCAAAACACTGGTACTTTTCTGTAACGGTCCATGGTGCAGCCAGTCACCCAGTATGATCTTTGCACTGCTTGAGATCGGATATCCGGCTGAAAAGATCAAATGGTACCGGGGAGGAATGCAGGACTGGCTCGGTGCAGGAATGACGTCTACAAGAGATTAGTACTCACAGAAAGAAGCGGTAAATCCTTCTATAGAAAGAATATCCCTATCATCAGGCCAAAGAAAGGAATCATTGCCAGCATATAGACCTTTCTTTGGCTTTTCAGGGTTTTCCAGACACCCCAGAAAAAAAGAACAAGTGTCACAAGAAAGATCAAAATGACCATTAAGTTGTTCATGAGAGCTTCTCCAGGTCCTCTTTGTAGAGCCTGTCGACCATTTTAATGCTCTCAAGTGCATTAAGCAGTATCTTCTTGGTCGATGCGAGCGGCTTCATATGCGTGTTGGTGTACTGCTTGTCTATCGTCTCATCGGTTACAAGCTCCATCACCTCTTTCTCCAGTTCTGCAATGATCTCATTGATCTTCTCTTCTATAAATATCACATCCATCTCATACACCCTCTTTTAAACTATTATTTTCACTATCGGCGATCACTTTTTTGGTCTGAAGACTTTGATCACCTCTTCATTGGCTTCCATATAGTTCCCGCCGATCAGGTCGATACAGTAAGGTACTGCGGGGAATACCGCATCGAGACACTCACGGATCGATTTTGGTTTTCCCGGAAGATTGATAATGAGAGAGCCGTTGCAGATACCTGCTGTCTGGCGGGAAAGAATGGCTGTGGGTACATACTGGAGACTCACCGCCCTCATCTGTTCTCCAAACCCGGGAAGCAGTTTCTGACAGACATTTTCTGTCGCTTCTGTCGTTACATCTCTTGGTGCAGGACCTGTACCCCCTGTAGTCACGATAAGGTCACAGTTCATATCGCGTGACAGCTCTATAAGTGTCGTCTCAATGATACTCTGTTCATCCGGTATACAGCGGTACTCATACTCACATTCATTCAACAAATACTCTTTCATTGTATCCATTATCGCCACACCGGAGATATCTTCATATATACCTTGTGATGCCCTGTCGCTTGTGGTTACCACACCGATCTTTATCTTATCCATATTTCATCCTATTTTCAGTAAAAGTTTATCCATTAAAGTTGTACTCAAAACTCTCTTTAAGTATCCTAAAAGATAGGTCGCTTTGGTAATGTAGTAGCGTGGTTTCGGATGTTGTGCCAGTATGATCGTGTACACAGTTTTGGCAACGGCATCCGCCTCAAGATTGAAAGGAACCGTACTTTTGTCCGCATTGAGGTTCTTTTCGTACTTCTCTTTGAATATAGAATGTTCAATATCGATATTCTCTCTAAGTTTCTTCATGGCCGTTTCCCTGAAATGGCTGGTAACCGGTCCGGTATTAAGCAGTACAGGATAGATATTTGTGCCGTGAAGTTCCAGTCTCAGCGTATCGGTCAGCCCCTCTACTGCATATTTTGCGGCATTGTACGCCCCTCTTCCGAAAAGTGATATGAGTCCCAGTACCGAACTGTGCTGTATGATCTTGCCATATCCCTGTCTGCGCATCACCGGTATGATCTGCCTGGTACACTCATGCAGACCAAAGACATTTGTCTCAAACTGTTCTCTGAGCAGATCAGTACCGATATCTTCTATGGCACCTGGTTGTCCATATCCGGCATTGTTGAACCAGACATCGATCTTCCCTTCAAGTTCAAGCACACATGCTATCACCCTGCTGATAAGCAGAGGATCGGTCACATCCAGCTGCATGGCATTCTCAAACCCCCGTTCCCTAAGCATCCTGACATCTTCCGGATCCCTGGCAGTCGGGTAAACGGTGATGCCTCTCTCTTTCAGATAGATAGCTGTTTCAAGCCCAATACCCGTACTGCATCCTGTAATGACGATATTGCCCACTTTTTTCCTTTACACTGAGACTACTGCCTGATATATCTCGTGAATTATAGCATGAATGAAGCCCTTTTATTATCTCAGGCAGGTATAATGCAGTATAATATTGATAAGATTATTTTCCAACCATGCATCCAGGATCGCCACACATCTTGCTGATGCCTGTTTCGGGATCATACAAAAGAGGGTTTATGTCACTGTCAAAACATACTGTCGGATATGGTGTTATGGTAATGGCTGCAGTGGTCATTGTTCTTGCAGGCATAAAAGCGGCTTCTGTCATCATTGTCCCTTTCCTGCTTGCATTCTTTCTTGCAATCATCCTCGCTCCGCTTTTTTTATGGCTGAAAAAGAAAAAAGTTCCACAGGGTATCGCCCTGCTGCTGATCGTTATACTTCTGTTCGCTTCCATAAGTACACTGGTAATACTTATAGGAACATCCGTACAGGACTTTACACAGAATGTCCCCACCTATGAAGCAAAGCTGCGAACGGATTTTCAAAACCTTCTTGCCCTGCTCGACAATTACAACATCAAAGTTCCCAAAGAGGATATCCTGTCCATATTTGCCACAAACAGTGTGATGGAATATATTGCCAAAACACTCAAGTCACTAGGCGGGTTGATGACCAACTCTTTTATGATCATCATTACGGTGCTCTTCATGCTTATGGAGATCTCCCAGTTCTCCAGAAAGCTTGAACGCACGAACTCCAACAGCCTGCACTCTTTTATCAAGGTCAGCGATAACATCAAACACTTCATTCTGCTCAAATCAATGACCTCTGCCGCAACAGGTATTTTTGTTACAGTCGCGCTGAAAGTTCTGGGAGTGGACTATGCTATTCTCTGGGGAGTAGTCGCTTTTTTACTGAACTTTATTCCCAATATAGGCTCTATCATCGCCGCTGTACCTGCTGTACTCATGGCGCTGGTACAGTTTGATCCGGGAACAGCACTTGCGGTAACAGGTATCTATGTTGCCATCAACATCACTATCGGGTCTATCATAGAACCCAGGATCATGGGTGAGGGACTGGGGATCTCTACTTTGGTCGTATTTCTCTCATTGATCTTCTGGGGCTGGCTGCTTGGGCCGGTCGGTATGCTGCTTTCCGTACCCCTTACCATTATGCTCAAGATCGCACTGGATGCGAAAGAGGATACAAAGTGGATCGCCACACTATTGGGAAATTAAAGGGCTGATTCCAAGAGAGAGATATCTACTTTCCGACCCTTGATATATGTTTTCGCAAACTCTACGATCTTTCCATGAAAGCGCGCATAGAGTGTAGAAAGAGGAAGGTCGTAACCGTACAGCAGAGTGACCTTTTCTCTATTCTCCTCTATCCCCTCCTGCAACCACTCCTGCATCTGCATATAGTGATCGAACCTGTACCCAAAGGCACTCAGAAGCCTGCCGGTATAGCTGTCTACTACCATTACCGGCCGGTGACAGGCATAGCAGAGTATGGAGTCTGCACTCTCCATACCGATCCCTTTCTGCGCCAGCAGCCACTCTCTGTCCACCTCTTTTTGAAATAGTGCAAAACAGCCATATCTCTGAATGATACTGCTGCAAAGCAGTTTGAGTCTCAGGGCTTTGGTATTGTAAAAACCGCTGGGTTTAATAAGGTATGCTATCTCCTTCTCAGAAGTACAGCTCAGCGCTTCCAAAGAGAGCAGTCCATGTGCTTTCAGATTATCAAGGGACTCTTCTACTTTCTCCCATTTTGTCTGCTGTGTCAGCAGTGCACCGACCACCACTTCAAAAGTTCCACTGTGTGGCCACCAAAGTGGATCTCTGCTGCTCTTTAGATAGCCCATATTTTTGAGCCCACGTAGTAGATCATAACTGCTGTGCAACATTGTTTCCCTAACCTTCACGTGCAGAGAGGTAGTCGGTCACGATCCTTGCATGGTCAAAAAGCAGTCTCTTAAGAGGAATAGCATCCAGTGCATAAACTGCTGCCTCTTTGGCATCGTCTCCGCCCTTTGGCGTTCCCTCCGCTCTTGCAACATAGACCACACTCACTGTATGAAACCGAGGATCTCGCAAAGGGTCAGAATAGATGCCAAGCAGTCTGCTGACAGTAACATCCAGACCCGTTTCCTCTTTCATTTCGCGTATAAGGGCATTTTCCACACTCTCGCCTACATCAACAAAACCGCCAGGCAGTGCCAGCCCCCTTGGTTCGTTCATGCGCTCAATGAGTACGATGCCTTGAAATCTCTCTTTTTCATATATTTCAATGATACCGTCCGTAGCAAGATAGGGTGTTTTAGGTGTGAATGCCATAGTGTGCCTCGCTGTTTCTCTTTTTACCCTCTTAAAAATCTTCAAAACTCAGGGCAGTTTTAACAGGTGTCCTGCATCTTTGATAAAATAGGTTGTACCCAACGGTGCAAAGAAATCCAATGCCGACAGGGCATCAATGATCTTGTCTTTTCCTCCCAGAAACACTTCAATGACCGTACCGCGTTCTTTTATCTGCCGCAGTTTCTCTTCTTCCCAGACATATCCCAGAAGTGTTTCAAGCTCTTCTTCGGTTCCAATATTCAGACAGGATGACAGATCCTCTTCTGCCGGGTAGGTGACATTTTTCAGAAACTGCTCTACATAGGCATCTTTGCCTGCTTTGAAGTAACGGAGCTGTGCACGGATAAAACTTGCTTTCTGATTCTGGAAAAAAGCTGGAGAGAGCAAAATAAGACGGTCTACACGTTCACTGCTTTGGAGTACATGCTCCAGTGCCTGCTGCGCCCCATAACTGAAACCTGCTACACAAAGCTCACTCTGGACAAGATACTCACTGAAAAGTATCTCCTCTCCCTTTAATGAGAAACCGTTAAAATATTTCAAGCAGTATTTTCCTACACGCTTCATGAGTAATATTCTCATGTTCCAGAAGGTAAGCAGAAACTTCTTTCAGTGCCCTGTCAAGCGTTTTAAGCAGTGCTTTCAGCTCCGAGACAGACTCTCTCATCAGTGCTTCCTCCTCTGCGGGTGTGACAATGAAGTTCTCGCTCATAGAGTATTCATAGATAACTTTTCGTACCAGTTCTTTTGCCTGCATAATATCATGACTTGCATTGGTAAACTGTTCATTGTAGTGTATCTGCGTTGCAATACTTCCGGCAAGATAGACTTTGATACGGTTGAGCAGCACTGAACGGGAAAGTATCTCATGCTCCTGCATGAGCAGACGTGTCGTAACGATACCTATCTTCTCAAACTCCACATCCAGCCAGGTAGCGACAACTGCCTTGGCCCCCTGATAGAGTGCCTGTATCTTTCGTTCCTCTTCGGTAAAGCTCAGGATCTTGCGTTTTCCAAGCAGTACTTTCTCCTTAACCGCCTCAAAGTCAGATGTTTCCACCACATTTCGTCCTTCACGCATTGCATGGATCGCTGCTTCGTTTGTAAGCGTATCAAGTGCTGCTGAATTGAACCCGACGGTCATACGTGCTACATATTCAATGTCAACCTTGTTGGGTTTATGTGCCAGATAGAGTTCCAGTGTTTTTGCCCTGTCTTCAAGATCGGGCAGTGAGATATGAATGCGTCTGTCAAAACGCCCGGCACGAAGAAGGGCTTCATCGAGTACATCTATCTTGTTGGTTGCTCCAATAACAATGACCCCGGAACTATCTTCAAAACCGTCCATCTCGGTAAGGAGCTGGTTAAGTGTTGCTTCCCGTTCATCGTTTCTGAACTCTCCCCGGCTCTTTCCGACTGCATCGATCTCATCGATAAAGATAATGCTTGGTGCATACTGCTTCGCCTTTGTGAAGAGTTCGCTTACACGTTTGGCCCCCATCCCCACATAGATATGTACGAACGACGCACCGCTCTGATAGAAGAAGGGAACGCCTGCCTCTCCTGCCACCGCCTTGGAGATAAGTGTCTTTCCGACACCCGGAGGTCCTACAAGAAGGACACCTTTAGGCAAGCGGATATCAAGTTCACGGTACTTCTGCGGTTCACGCAGGAAATCTATGATCTCCTCAAGCTCCTCTTTGACATCCTTAATCCCCGCTACATCGTCAAATGTGACATTCGATCTCATAGGCCGGATGGGAGAATCTTTGGCTTCACTTCCCTGTTGTACCGCTTCGATCTGTCTGATCTGCTGCATACGGCTCTCTTTCATGAAACGGAAAAGAAAGATAAAAGCACCGACAAGAACAAGCAGTGAAAAGAGATCATACAAATGGGAAGGCTCCTCTTTGACCTCTACGGGATATTTACTGAAAAAAGCATTTTTATTGATAGCATCTTTATAGACTTTGTACTGCCCCTCATCCGTCTTGATACGGATGTATTCTCCATCCACAATGAGCTTTTTGATCTTCTCTTTGTTGTAGAGTGCGTTGGCCTGCTTGTGTGTGATCAGTTTATCCGTATCCCTCAGCATGGCAAATACAATCAGTACGATAAAGAGACTCAAAAGTCCAATGATGATCTTCAGATTCTTGCTATCGAAACCTTTAAACCTAAATTTTCGCACTGTTTCCATCAGGCTGGACCTCCACACGGTTTAAGAGTACCCAGTTGCTGCCAAGATCCTCTTCACTTCTGACCTCTACCTTGTTAAAGTACTGGTCAAAACCGTAAAATATCCCCTCTTTTCCATTTTCCAGAAGGACTTCCAGATTATCGGTATGTGCACGTCTGAAAGCATAATTCTTGGCCTTGACCAGTTCAGTCAGTTCTCTATGCCGCTCTTTGGCGATATTCCCTCTGATCTCAGGCTTCATTGTTGCAGAGACTGTATTGTCACGTTTAGAGTAGGAAAAGGCATGAATATGGGTCAAAGGAAGTTCTTTTACACGTTCTATCGCCTCTTTCCACTCTTTCTCACCTTCTCCCGGATGCCCCACAATAAAATCCGTTCCCAAAGCATAGCCCAGGGAAGCAATTTTATTGAAAAGTCTGATATCTTCTTCAAAACGATTACGACGGTTCATCAGCTCCAGCATTTTGTCCGAAGTGTGCTGCAGTGCAATATGCAGATGCTTCGCCATCCACGGCTCATTCAGCAGCTCCATGAACTCATCATCGATCTGGATAGGTTCGAGACTTCCGATACGTATACGTCTTACTCCGCGGATCATGCTCATCTTCTTGAGGAGTTTCGCCATGGAAGTTCCATGATCCTGCCCATAACTTCCCACATTGGTACCCGTCAGGATGAACTCACCAAAACCATTGGCCGCAAGGCGTTGTATCTGTTCGAGTATCGTCTCTTCTTTATGTGATCGTGCCTTCCCCCGTACAGAAGGGATAATACAGTAAGAACAGCTGAAGTCACACCCCTCCTGAATCTTGATGAATGCCCTGCTCTTGCCTACGAACTCTTCGACTATCGTCGAGTCAATATGTTCAAGGTCACCGATCTCGTAAAAACGGGTCTCTTTTTTCAGTATCTCGTTGATCTTCTCTTTTTCAGAGTGTCCCATGACTCCGAATACTTTCTTATCCTCAAACAGAGATTCTCCTTTGGAGTGGGAACCGCAACCGGCAAGGATCACTTTTGCATTGGGGTTTTTGCGCTTCATCGATGAGATATAGTTACGCACCGATGAGTCCGCACCGTTGGTCACAGTACAGGAGTTGACCACAATAATATCAGAACTGTTCTCATCAGTCGTCAGTTCAAACTCTTTGAGTCTGGAGATCATCACTTGTGTATCAAACTGGTTGGTTCTGCACCCGAAGGTTTTAAAAAAGACTTTTTTCATGATTCCTCGCTCTCAGATTCCGTAGACTGCGGCATAGCAGGCTTACGTACATCTTTATCCATATAAATGGACTGTGTCGGAAATGCGAGGTGGATATCCTCTTCCTTTTGAATACGCTCGATGATCTCCATGGAGATCGTACTTCTCAGTGTCAGTGTTGCATAGGCATTTGTATGGTACCAGGCAGAGATCTTAATCCCGTAAGGTTCTATAAAACTGTAGATACGCGGTTCAACATTGGTATTTTTCATACTATACTGACTTCTAAGTTTGTTAAGCTGCTTTCTTGTAATGTCTGTATACCCCTTGGAGTATTTTTTAGTGACCTCTTTGGCAATGCTGTTTGCTTTACTGACATTGGAATCAAATGTAATGACAAAATCGATCCCGTCCCATACGGTTTTAAGCCCGGCATGTGAATAGTTGGCGATCATATCGGTAAAGACATAATTGTTCGGCACAAAGATGATACGTCCTGCTCTGCGGTTGCGCATATAGGTGGTCAGTGTAATATCTTCCTGAATCGTCATACGCAACAGAGAGATATCTACCACATCCCCTACATACTCCATACCGTTTCTGACGAACTTCACTCTGTCTCCTACATGAATGGCACCCCCGACCATGATCACAAACCAGCCCATTAAAGACATAAACCAGTCTTTAAGTGCAATGGCAATACCCGCAGAAGCAAATCCGAGAATCGTCACCAGATAACTGACATTCTCGATGTAGGCAAAAAGAAGTGTCAGCAGCAAAAGAGTGAAAAAGGTGAAGTTCAGAAACTTGTTGATCGTATAAAAACGCTCATTGTCCGACATATAACGGCGTACCAGATATTTGATCAGGAAAATAAAGACCAAAATGATCAATATGATGATCCCTATGGTGGTTGCCTTCTCTATCTCTTTTTTCACTTCTGTTTGAAGATTAAGTTTGATCTCGTCTATCTTTTTGGTATAGACATTCTGTGTTGTTTTAAAGATCTCTACGACCGGTGTAAAGGTCTTGATCTGCTCCCTGGTATCCTCCAGCTCTTTTTTGTAATCTTCATTACCCGGATCATTTTGGAGAAGGGAGTGAAGTATTTTCTCTTTCTTCTTCAGTTCCTCCATGACCAGGCTGATCGATTCATAACGGCTGTTATACTCATTTTGGTCATTTTTCAGTTTTTCCTGAAAAGAGAGTGCGGAGATAATAGCAAGCGGATTTTCTACATGAGGAACCTCTCCGATAGGAGGTGGCGTAAGAAATTTTTTGAAAGGGTTGTCTTCATACTCTTTAAGCAGCTGGAGTTTCCCCACCAGTATCTTTTTTTTGTTCTTTAACTCTTCAAACACCTCTCTCTGCTTCTCATTCAGTCTGCGTCTGGTAGAAAGTTTTTCCAACTCGGCTATCTTTTTGTCCAGCACAGCTTGCTGTTGTTTAAGCTCTTTGTAAATATGGTAGTTGCTATAGATCTTTGACCAGATATTGTTCTCTTTGAGCTCTATATCAAGCTGCTGCTTCTCCTCCAGCAGATGTCCTATCATACTGGCTGACTGCTTTTTAGCAGTACCGTTCCCTTCTGATTTCATATCCGGAGAAGAGATGGTGCTGCCTGTTACAGTCGGTTGGGCAAGAAGGATACCAAGAGCAAGAAGAAAGAGGAGGAAAATTTTCTGCATCACTCCTCTCCAAATCGGCGCAGCACTTTTTTGACGACAGCTTCATCAATATCCTGTACGATCTTATGTGAACCGATCTTTTTGGGAAGAATGAACTTAATAGAGTTGTTCGCACTTTTCTTGTCAAGGAAGAAGTGTTCATAGAATGCATCCACATCGTCAATACAATAGGTTGTCGGCAGCTCCTGCGTCTTAAGCAGTGCTTTCACTTCATCCGCTTCTTCTTCACTCATTAATCCAAGTTCGACCGCCAGAGCATTAGCCATGACCATACCGATCGCTACAGCTTCTCCATGCAGGTAGGTCGTATAGTCGGTCTCATTCTCCACGACATGACCAAAGGTGTGGCCATAGTTGAGTACAGCACGTATACCGGCTTCCTTCTCATCCTGGTTGACCACCCATGCTTTGAGTTCAACACTGCGTCGGATCGTCTCCTTAAGCTGTGCTTCATCTGCAAGATCAGCATTTTTTAAAAAATCAAAATACTCTCTGTCGAACATAACCGCCATTTTGACGATCTCTGCAAAACCAGCCGCAAATTCCCGCTTGGGAAGTGTCTTCAGGAATTCAGGGTTGATGTAGACCGCTTTTGGCTGATAGAAAGCACCGATGAGATTTTTCCCGTATTTGTTGTTAACCCCTGTCTTTCCTCCTACACTGGCATCGACCTGGGAGAGCAGTGTCGTAGGGATCTGGATAAAATCGATCCCGCGCTGATAAAGACTGGCAGTAAAACCTGTCATATCTCCTATAACCCCTCCGCCAAAAGCGATCAGAAGTGATTTTCTGTCAAGCTTATGCTCAAAACACTCGTTAAGGATACTCTCTACTGTCTGCAGGGTTTTATACTGCTCACCGTCAGGTATTGTTACCACATGAAGTTCGGGAGACTGAATATGACTTAAAAGTGTCTCAAGATGGAAACCTGCAACCGTTGGATTTGTGACTACGACCACTTTGGTATTGAATGTAAGTTTGGGAAGCTTGTCTATAGTAATATCGTACTTTACAGGTTGTGGAGGAATAAGTTCAATAGGAACGATCATTGGAAAAAGCCTTGAGATAATAATTTGCTTTATTTTATCTTATATGCCCTTAAAAATAGCTCTTGTCGAGTCCTACTGCTCCTCCCCGATAGCAAAAGGCACAAGAAGTTTCGGATGTTTTTTCGACGTAAGAAGAAAGTCCTGTACTTTGGTCGATATCAGCCTCCATATACCGCCTGAATGCAGATCTTTTTCAAACGGCGCGATCTGCAGCACATTCTCCTTGCTGTTCATCTCCCGGATAGGGTTGGAGACCTTCTGTTCTATCTTGATCTCCATATTGAAGATATGTGCCAGCGTTTCATAATGTTCAATCACGATCTTCTTGCTCTCAAAATCCCCTTCCGGATCAAAATCACACAGTGTCAACTCCAATCCGAGAGATTCGGAAACATCAAAAGCCGTTGAAGAGATAGATTCCATTTTACGGTCATTATCCATCAAAATAACACTCTCTTTGATATTGTAAAGCAGCTGATCACCAAAAAGATAGACCACTTTTCTTAGACTGTAAAGTGTCTCCATGATCTCCTCGTGGGAAAAAGTATCAATGCTGTTCAGTATCAGACCTATATCATACTCCTGAATATCATACTCGATCAGTTGGGCGATATTGCTGTCATCATAACAGATGGAGATGGTCACCCTATCCGATTCATACTGCTTTATTTCATCTATCAACTCAAAATTATTGGGATAGAGAAGACGGATAAAGAGTGATTTCTCCTCCAGCTTTTCAAGCATGTAGAGACTCTCTTTGAGATACAGTATCGCATTCTCTTTGTCGGTACGGAAATCGATGATCAGATAAAGATCTTTTCCAAAAGGCTCAGGGAAGAGCCCTATACGTTTGTTGATCGTACGGTAGACTCCGTCAAGCACCATAGGTTTGCCCAGCACCAGAAGCGTATCGTTTGGAAGAATCGTCGTTGCATTGGTAGGAAGTATCTGCTTCTCCTCACGATAGATCGCTGCGATCTTCCATTTTCTCTGCAGTATCGATCCTACATGTCTGAAAGCGAAAGTACTTCCAAACGGAACATGGATCTCCATGATCTCACCTTTTCCAAGACCGACATTCTGTGCTACAACAGGAACGTTGGGCAGATGATCGTACAGATGTGCTGCGATCAGCTCATCGACATTGAGCAGTGTCACATTCTTTTCATCACGCCCTACTTCGGGATCATCCCACTGATTGACCAGTACAATACGTATCTTGTCTTCGACCAGACGTATATTTTTCAAGGTATAAACAGCATCTTCTTTGTTCTCCATGACGATGAATACATGAGAGAACTTTATATCATCCATAATATGTCTGATACGGGCATAACTGGTAGGGTCCGCTTTAATAAGCGTAATATTCTTACCCATCTTCTCCGGTGTTGCACCTTCATTGAAACAAGTCACATAATATTTGTTTTCTGCAACTCTTTTACGCCCGACCCACTCTACAAAATGTTTTGCAATGCTGCCGTCGGCAAGTATCAGTATGTTCTTCATTTATGCCCTAATTAGATATAATCGTTTTACGATTTTACCAGGATTGCAGGTTTTTACTGCATAATCCGGGTTTATTAAGAGGATATTATAACACAATGCAATTTCAGATAGATAAAACCGATGGGAAAGCCAGAGCCTGTACCATCAAAACAGCACACTCTACTATACAAACACCTGTATTCATGCCTGTAGGTACGGTCGGTGCGGTCAAGTCACTCGATGCTACCGACCTTGCTACCTTTATCAAACCGGAGATCATTCTTGCCAACACCTACCATATGTACCTCCGTCCGGGAGATAATGTGGTTGCAAAAATGGGAAAACTTCATGGTTTCACCAAGTATCCCAAAAGTTTTTTAACGGATTCGGGCGGATTTCAGGCATTTTCACTTTCAGACAACGTCAAAATAGATGAAGGAGGGATCACCTTCAGAAGCCATCTTGACGGAAGCAAGCACTATTTTACGCCAAAAAAGGTCATAGACATTCAGCATAATCTTGGATCTGATATCATGATGATCCTTGATGACCTGGTAGCCTTGCCGGCTACACAGGAGCGTATTGCAGCCAGTATAGACCGGACAACCCGATGGGCGGAAGAATCCATAGCATACTTCCGTGCCAGGCAGAAGGAAGGTATTGGTACAGAGCAGAACATTTTCGCCATCATTCAGGGAGGTACGGACAAAGCTTTCAGAGAAAAGTCAGCGAGAGAACTGTGTGCCTTGGATTATGACGGCTTCGCTATTGGCGGGTTAAGTGTCGGGGAGGCCAATCAGGATATGTATGATACGGTCGAATGGACAACACAGTTCATGCCAACAAACAAACCACGCTACCTGATGGGCGTGGGAACACCCGAAGACCTGGTCGAGAATGTCTACCGGGGAGTCGATATGTTCGACTGTGTCATGCCGACAAGAAATGCACGTAACGGTACACTCTTTACCAGTTTCGGCAAGGTAAACATCAAAAAAGCATGCTATACGACCGACACGGAACCTATTGACCCCGAATGTAACTGTATGGTCTGCCAAACCTACTCGCGATCTTATCTCAGACACCTTTTCAGAGCAAGAGAGATCACCTACTTCAGGCTGGCAACCATACATAACCTATACTACTATCTGCATCTGATGAAACAGATGAGAGAGGCTGTTTTGGAAGAGAGATTTGAAGCATTCAGAACAGCATTCTATAAAAAGAGAGAGCAATAGAGTACACACAGAGCCAACAGCACTGTGTTACAATAATGAAAGTCATACATTACCAGAAGGATATAAATGATCCCTTTCAATAGACTCGGCTGGATCTTTAAAGCATTCGCTCCAATGATCTATCCCACCTATATACGTCAGTCACTTTGTGATTTTCTTCAACCGCTGAAGAAAGGGGCAAAAGTACTTGACATAGGAAGCGGTACAGGTATTTTATGTGAGTTTTCTGCACGATGCCGTGAAGATCTTCAGCTTGAAGCCCTTGATCCTGCCAGAGGCATGTTGAAATATGCACCTTCGTATGTTAAGACCCATGAAGCATATGCTGAAGCTCTCCCGTTTGAAAGCACTCTTTTTGATGCCATACTGCTTGGTGAGACACTGCATCATCTAAATGATGTCGAAAAGGCCATACAGGAAATACGCCGTGTTCTTCGTCCTGACGGGCGGCTTTACATTTATGACTTTGATCCGACAGAATGGATAGGGAACATCATACGAAAAGGCGAGCTCTTTCTTGGGGAACCCGGCAACTTTTTTAAACCCGAAGAGATCAAAGTAGTTTTGGAAAAATACGGTTTCAGTGTAGAAATAAAGCAGTACGGGTATCGATATACTGTGTCAGCCAGAGCCGTTTAGCACATCCGAAGACTACCTGATAATAAAACTCAGGTATGTTTTCTTCTTTGAAGTATCCACTCTCTTGCCTCTTTTCGCTTTTCAAAAGGAAAATGCCTGACCTCCGCATTGATAAAATGTGAGATGATGTTTTCAGCGAACTCCTCTGTGTCAGAGTCTGTTACAACTGCCAGACGTTTGAGCTTCTTATGATATTTTTTAATAAAAACAAGATGTTTGACCAGTGCAGAAAATGCCTTTTGTACGGAAAAAGATTCCGATGCGATGATCAAACCGGTCAATTTGCCATGTTCTGCGATAAAAGGGTCAATGACCTTCACTGCAATATCAAAATCCTCTTTGCTTAATATATCTTCGGGTTCCAGTGTAACGATCGCTTTCTCTCTATCCAAAGTGATATTTAACATAATACTGCCTTTCATGAATGATTATTCAATAATAGCAGATAAATATTAATGATATATTATAAATAACAATTATTATTTAAGATTTGTATGGAACTTTCGCAGAAGGAGTCTTCTTGCTTGTCTTGTCAAGATGCACATCCTGGTCATCAAAAAAGATATCGGCTTTGAATGATTTTACCACACGGCGTTTTTCTATGCCTCCAAGAAAAAAAGCTTCATCTATACGAACACCCCAGGCATCGAAAGTACGTATGACCCTCTCGAACGTAGAAAAGTTCCTTGCTGTGATCAGTGATGTCTTAATAGGAGCCTGTTCCATAGGAAATTCTGTCTGAATACGGGAGATCACCTTCAGCAACTTTGCAAAAGGACCTTTTGGCAGAGGTTTTTTGGCATTTTCTTTTTCATGTTTTAAAAAGGCTTCAAGTCCATGCTTCTTATATATCTTCTCAGACTCATCCGAAAAGAGCACTGCATCTCCGTCAAAAGCGATACGGACATCTTTGCGTTTTCCCTTCTTCTTGTACTTATTGGGGATGATACGTGCCGCAGCGATACCGACATTGATGGCCTCCTGTACATCCTCTTCATGTGCAGAAAGAAAAAGATCCACATCAAAAGCTTTTAGATAATTGGAGATCAATGTCCCTGCAGTCCAACCTGCTCTGTCAATATCAAGTCCATACTTGTCAATGGAGTTTTTTATACGCAGTCCTGTGGCTGCATTGTTTCTGGAAAGCACGATCACTTCAATTAGCTTGTCATCAAAGTGTTTGTTGATACGCAGAATATTTTTTACAAAATCAAAAGCAGCACCGCGCTTAAGCAGTTTGTTCTCATTCTTGATCTGATACCTGTAGTATTTCTCCAGACCTTTTTTCTCAAAAAGCCGATTCTCCTCTTCAAGGTCAAAAAGTGCTCTGGAGGAGATCGCAATGACCAGCTTCTTTTTTAGATCGTATGCCATATTAACTCTTTTTTTAGGAAAGTATAACGTGCTATAATAAAAAAATCCAACTGGAGGAGAAATATTATGAGTTTTGGGAATATCATACTTTTGGTCATTGCAGGTGCCGGGGTATATCTTATCGCTATCTATAACAAACTTGTCTCACTGCGTGCAGGAATGGATGCTGCATGGTCTGACATCGATGTGCAGCTTAAACGGCGCTACAATCTTATACCCGCACTGGTAGATACAGTCAAGGGATACAAAGCGTATGAGGGAGAGACCCTTGAAAAAGTGATCGCGGCACGGCAGCAGGGGTTGACTGCCGGCAGTGTTGAAGAGAAAGCACAAGCGGCCAATATGCTTTCAGGCGCACTGGGAAAGCTTTTTGCACTTTCAGAAGCCTATCCTGACCTCAAGGCAAATACCAACTTTCTTAAACTGCAGGATGAACTGGGCAGTATTGAACATGCCATTCAGAATGCCAGACGCTACTATAATGCGATCGTACGGGACTACAATGCAAAGATCGAATCCTTTCCTGACCTCTTTGTAGCACAGAAGTTCGATTTTACCAGGCGCGACTACTTTGAACTTGACGAGAGCGAAGCAGAAAGAGTCAGGCAGATGCCCAAAATAGATCTTTGATACCAGTAGATGAAAAAGTTTTTTTTCACTCTGTTGTTGGCAGGTATTGTCACACATCTTTTTGCAGAGAAGATCGACCGTTTCGACATTGATATCACAGTGATGCAGAGTGGTGAACTCTCCGTTATTGAACGTATTGACTACAATTTCGGCAATATACGCAGACATGGTATCTTCAGAGATATCCCTTACCAGATCAGATATCAGGGTATTGTCAAAGATATCGGTCTTTACGACTTCACCGTAAGTATGGATGGCGATCCGGTTAGTTGGGAAAAGAACACCGTAAAATCCAACTATGCAGGAGATACCGTACGACTGAAGATCGGAAGTGCTTCCAACTATGTCACAGGCAAACATCTTTACGAGATCCGTTACCGGGTCAAAAAAGGGGTTCTTCCTGCCGCACAGAATGAATACAGTGATGCAATACGCTGGAATATTATAGGAAGTGGCTGGAATATACCTGTTTACAATATCAAAGCAGATTTTCATCTTCCTCACTCACTTTCACAGGCAAATATTGCACTCTCTGTCTATACGGGGAAATATGGTGCAACTGCTTCATCTGCAATCACCAAATGGATCACACCAACGCACTTGCAGGTCAACATTAAAGCACTCTCGCCGTATGAAGGTGCCACTGTTGAACTGGCCTACCCTCCTGATAGTCTCGATCAGAACGGTTTGGATAATGTTACACCTACACTATGGGAGCGGTTTCTTGCACGTTGGCATTGGATGGCCCTTGCAGGCTTTCTTCTCTACTTTTTTAATATATATAAGAAATATGCCGGGTATGAAGACAAACGCTCCATTGCTGTACAGTATGAACCGCCAAAAGGGTTGAGTCTTCTGCAGTCGGCTCTTCTGCTCGACAGATATGCGGACAACAGGGATTTTGCCGCTGCTGTCCTTGAACTTGCATATTTAGGCTACCTGAAGATAGAACAGAGAAGTCAAAAAACAGACCCGGTTCTTATACGTTTAAAAAAAACAGGCTCTCTGACTTTAAACCAGAAATATCTTCTCAATGAAGTGCTTTTCAAGGAGAAAAACTATTTTGTTATGAAAAAAGGGACAAAAGAGAATGCGGAAAAACTAAAAAGAGGTTTCAACTACATCAACAATAATCTCTATACCTGGTCTGTTGCGGAAGGCTATATGGAGGAGAATCCGAAACATACACGTAACAGGTTCCTTGCAAAAAGTCTTATAATGCTCCTGCCTGTTGTTCTACTGACTCTTTTCTCTCTTTATCAAGCGTTGGGAGCAGACGCACTTTTTGTACTTCTTTTTCCTCTGGCATTCGGTGCTGCAGGTATCTATTTGTTTATTTCACAGCAGAATATATTGGCTAAAATACAAGGACTCCTCTTTGCCGGAACAGGAGTGATACCGCTTGTTTTTATCCCCCAAGGAGATGGACTGGACTTTATTTCCCTGGTTTTCGGACCGTTGGGTGTATTGCTGGCCATTATAGCTGCAATGCTTTATACCTATAAACATATAGGCAGGTTCACTCCAAAAGGTGCTTATGTACAAAAGCACCTTCTTGGGCTTAAAGAGTTTGTCAAACGTGTCAAACAGGATGAGATCAAACGCCGCCTTGCCGAAGATCCTCTCTACCTTGAGAAGATGCTTCCCTATGCAATGCTGTTCGGGCAGACAAAACACTGGCTCGACTTTTTTGAGCTGTTTCATCTCTCAACCCCTGCCTGGTACCATGGTAACCTTGAAAATATGAGAAGTTTTGATGCAGCTGTGCAGCAGGCAGCTACACCTCCGGCTCAAAACAGTGGTGGCAGCGGTTTCTCCGGCAGCGGCGGTTTTTCAGGTGGTGGCGGTGGCGGAGGTGGCGGTGGTTCATGGTAATCATGAATTTTTTTGTTTAATTCAACTTATTATTATCTTTTAAAAATTATAATTATATTATGATAATAAAAGGGGTTGGGGGATTGTTATGAAAGAAAGAAGGAGCTGTTCAAAGGTCAAACCTTGGATCTATTTTATGCTGGAACTGTCGATCTTTATGATCATAGGCATGGATATTATTGCATATTTCGGAAGTAAGACCGGTATTCCTACCGCTTTTCTTTTTGTTCTTTTTGCACTCCATAAAACAAAATCCATACAGCGTTTGGAACGTGTACTGGAAAGAGCTGGAGAAGTCAGAAAGGTAAAAGTACGGGAAAGGTATAGAAACCATATCTGACTTATCATTTCAGAGCGTAGAAGCTGCAGCAAAAGAGTGCTTCAAACTGTAATAAATAATATGTCAATTTGACATATTATCTTCCATTCTTCTCTTTTTTTTCTATACTTTCACAAAACGAAAGATAGAACAATGTACAAAAAGAAAAAAGAGAAACTCTTCACTACAGAAATTTTAAAAGATCCTGCCCTAACCTATCCCTCATACTATGTTCTCTCACCTGCAATGATACAAAATGAGATGCTGCATAGTGCATTATATGCTCTGCATAGCCTGGATTTCTCCTTCTATGAGATACCTAAAAGCTTTGAAGAGATCTTTAATATGTTCAGTTCGGGGACTTTTCCCATTTATAAAGAGAAGTATATTATAGGATATTTTGGAAATAAAATGATGTATCTGGAAGCGTATGGATGGAAAGGATTGCCTGCTACAGCAGAAGTGTTCAAGCTTGAGAACTGGCTTGTTTGCTGATTTTATAAAGAGCGGTTTTCTAAAAGATAAAAATTCTTTTTTTAATTAAGAGTAATTTTATCTTATTTAAGATATACTTCTCTCATATCTTAGGTATCGACATAAACTTTTTTCATTCTTCCTCCTTTTAAAAGTTTTTGTTGTATCGACTACCCTCGTACACTCCTATTTATAGCCGTCGGTACCTAAGATTAATATGCTCTACTTTTTCAAAAACAATTTTTCTATTTCATCTGCGACAACCGGTTTACAATAATAATACCCCTGCATATAATAATACCCGTATTCCATAAGAGATATTTTCTGCTTCTCCTCTTCAACTCCCTCGGCTACCACACTGATACCAAGACTCTCGGTAAGCGCAATAATTGCTTTGACTATAGCTACACTATCCGTGTTTTCCGGGATATGCTCTATAATAGAATGATCTATCTTGAGCATGGAAACCGGCAGACGCCTCAGATATGCCAAAGAGGAATACCCTGTACCAAAATCATCAATTGCAATTGTAATCCCCATATCATGAAGTATCTGAAGTTTCTTAATATACTCATCAGGTTTTGACATGACCTGCTCTTCACTGATCTCAAGTATTAACCATGACGGAAGAAAACCGGTCTGGGCAATACACTCTTCCAGAGTACGTATAAAATCACTGCTGTTTAACTGACGTATTACAAGATTCAGTCCAAGGCGTCCGGGATTCAACCCCTCTTCATACCATTGTACAAACTGTTCCATTGCCGTTCTCATCACCCATCTGTCTATTTTCAGAATAAGTTCATTCTCTTCGGCAAGCGGGATGAACTGATCAGGCAAAAGCAGACCGAGCTTTGGATGTTCCCACCGGATCAGTGCTTCCAAACCGCTGATCTCTCCTGTGCGTGTATCAAATTGCGGCTGATAATAGAGTCTGAACTCTTTATTCTCCAATGCCTGCTGTAAATTCTCCTCCATAACAAGACGCTCGAAGGCAAGTGTAGTCATCTCTTTGGAGTAGAACCGGTAGCTGTTACGGCCTTCCTCTTTTGCCTGATACATTGCAGTATCGGCATACTTGACCAGTTCATTCGGGTCATCTGTATCCTGCGGACAGATACTGATCCCCATACTTCCTGTAAGACGGAGCGTATGCCCATCAAGATCCATCGGCTGACTGAGTACCTTCTGTATCTTGTCCGCAAGAAAATAGATATCCTGCATTCTTTGGATATCTTCCATAATAATGGTAAATTCATCACCCCCGAGTCTTGTAAGTGTATCTTCATGCCGTAAACTGGCCTTAAGCCTTTGTGCAACAATCTTGAGTACTTTGTCACCGACCTGATGCCCCAATGAGTCATTGATGTTTTTAAAATGGTCCAAATCTATAAAGAAAAGCGCAAGTATAGTGTTATTTCGTTTGGTACGTTCGATACCGTGTGCAAGCCTGTCATTAAAGAGTGTACGGTTTGGAAGTCCCGTCAATGCATCATGGTGTGCCTGATAATAAAGCATATTTTTCTGTTCTATCAGTTTCTCCTGTGCTTTTTTCTTTTCCGAAATATCCCTTATAACCATATGCAGTACCTCTGAATCATTCAATATGATCGGGGTAAGTATGATTTCCGAGAAAAAAGTATCACCATTTTTTTTAAGACTTTCCCACTCAAACTGATACCCCTGATGCTGTTTTGCCAGGGTGATCATCTCTTTCATTTTTTCAGATGATGGGATATTGTCTGACTGGAACCTTGGAGAAAAATCTTTCAATGTATGGTTCACAAGTTCTTTTTTGGAGGCATAACCGAACATTTGAACCGCTTTCTCATTACACTCGAGCACTCTTTCCCCGCTTATGATCAATGTACCGTCAGCAGACTTCTCAAAGAGCGTTTCGAAGGTATCTTTTTGTTTCTGTATCACCGATGTTTTTGTCTTGATCTCATCTTTAAGGTGCTGTGTATAACGCTTCTCTTTCTTGCGCATACTCTGTAAAAGAAAATAGATCAAAACCAGAAAGAGTATATAGATCACGCATGTAGTGATCACTGTATTACGAAAATCCGCATACAGAACATCAAAAAATTCATGCCTCTTGACTGTAATATTCATTATCCCACGCAACTCTCCAAGCTTATAGTCATAGGCACTGTCATACCTTTTTCGTATACTGGGAATTGTCTCTGTCCGTTTGCCATGACATTTCAAACAGGACGTTTTGGTATACAGCGGTTTTACATAATGGTACTTTCCATCCACCTGAACAAATTGTTCTTTCATGTCCGGATCAGTTTTGAAAAGATCAATCATCTTCATTTCAAAAGCATTGGCTTTGTTCTCCGGGTTTCTTGGTCTGTCTGAGACTGTCCTGATAACGATATCCCCTTTAACACTCTTGGAAAAGTGCTTACTGATCTCCCTGATCGTTTTTACAGGTAGAAGATGGAGCGTTTGATCTGTTATATTGATATCATGTTTAAGGAATACATCCTGATATGTCTGTCTGAATGCCTCAATGAAATTTGCCAGGGATCTGCTCTCATTTTGAAGTATAAGATGCTTTGTATGTGAGATACGCTGGTACTGTTCATAGGTTTTATACCCTATTGCAGCAAAAAGCAATAACGCAAAGATAGTGAAAAATTGCACTTTTCGCATTACTGCCCTCCTTCTTGTTTTCATTATTAACAGGTTATTTATAATTGTATCATAATTTAAAAGTCATCAGTATAATTTATTTTTTATTGAAAAACTATCTTTTCATAAAAAAACCTGCTATAATGCCGAACTTTTCTGCAAGAGTGTACTGAACACCTTTATTTGAGATAAAACTTATCTCCTCTATATTTCCACGAACAAAAACGTGTGACAAGTTTGGTATCGGTTGCATAAAAGAGGGTTTTAGACCTCGGGTACCATATGAAACAAAACTTCCTATGAATCGCAAGTCACCTACAACACCGACCATTTTAACATAAAGAAAACATATGAAATTTACAGATTTTAACCTCAAAGAGACCATTCAGGCAGCCGTAACAGAAGCTGGCTTTAAAGAACCAAGTCCGGTACAGAAAGAGGCCATTCCTCTCGTACTTGAAGGACACGATATGATCGCACAGGCACAAACAGGAACAGGAAAGACCGCAGCATTCGGTCTGCCGATCATGAGTATGATGAAAGCCGATGGCAGCGTTGAAGGGCTTGTCATCGTTCCTACACGTGAACTTGCTATGCAGGTCAGTGATGAACTTTACCGTTTCGGGAAACTTTCCGGGCTGAAAACCGCTACTGTTTACGGTGGTACCGCCTATGGCAAACAGATCGAGCGTATCAGACAGGCTTCCATCATCGTAGCGACTCCCGGACGTCTTCAGGATCTTCTTATGAGCGGGAAAATAAAACTCAATCCAAAATTCGTAGTACTCGATGAAGCTGATGAAATGCTTGATATGGGATTCCTTGACGAGATCAAGAATATCTTCACCTTCCTGCCAAAAGAGCGTCAGACATTGATGTTCTCTGCAACCATGCCCAAAGCCATCAGAAAACTGGCCGAAGAGATCCTTGAAAATCCCAAGACCGTCTCTATCACAAAAAGCGAAAGTACCAACTCCAAGATCACCCAGTACTACTATGTAGTTCAGGAGAGAGAAAGAGACGATGCCCTGGTCAGACTTATTGACTACAAGAACCCTGACAAGTGTATTATCTTCTGCCGTATGAAAAAAGAGGTCGACAGACTTGTCGCACACCTTACCGCCCAGGGATTCAAGGTAAGCGGTCTGCACGGAGATATGGAACAGAAACAGAGAGAAGTAACCATCAGAGCATTCAAACAGGGAGGTGTAGACATCTTTGTGGCAACTGATGTTGCTGCACGTGGTCTCGATGTCAATGATGTAACCCATGTCTTCAACTACCATATTCCATTTGATTCCGAAAGTTATGTACACCGTATCGGACGTACAGGACGCGGCGGTAAGAGCGGTGAAGCGATCACACTGGTAAGTCCTAACGAACTGCGTACCATCAAACGTATCGAAAAAGATGTCGGAGCAAAGCTGGTCACACAAGTCATTCCTACCCGTATCGAGGTACAGAACAACCGTCAGGATGAGCTCATAGCGAAGATCGCAGAGACACAGATCACCGATAAAGCCATTGAACTGGTAAAAACCCTGCAGCATGATCTTGACATTGTTACCATCGCCCACCTGCTCGCATCAATGATACAGAATGAAAATACAGTCAAAGGCAAAGACATTATCGGTCTTGGACTCGAAGAGATCGAACTGCTCATTGAAAGAGCAATGCAGAACCGGGGCAATGACAGAGGCCGTAACCGCAGTGGTTACCGTGGAAACAGAAGAAGATCCGGAGGTGGTGACCGAAACAGACACGGAAAAAACGGACGCAACAGCAGAAATGGGGGCCATCGCTCTTAACAAACAGGCATAGGATATTCTCCTGTGCTCTCCTCTCTACACTCCTCCTACTATCTCCTACACATCACTGTCATGAATTTCTATTAGCTTCTCCTGGAAGAGTAATATTTTTAAAAATAATATTAATTATCCTTTAATACTTTTTATCATATAATTACAACATATTAAAATTATTAGGAGAAACGATGAAACTACTACCGATGATAAGTGTGTCCATTTTGGCATCTTCATTACTGATTGGCTCAACAGATATTGCAGAAAAAGCATTAAAGGCCGGTCTCAGAGCGATACCTTCAGACCAGGCATCACTTTCCAAACTGATCGATCCAAACAGGACCATTACTCCCAAAAGAGTAGAACTTGGCAAAAAACTCTACTTTGAACCAAGACTTTCCAAAAGCGGGATCATCTCCTGTAATACCTGTCACAACCTCGGACTTGGCGGTACGGATGGTGTGCCTGCTGCAGTCGGACACCAATGGACGGCAAACCCGCACCATTTGAATTCACCGACAGTTTACAATGCCGTCTTCTTTAAAGCTCAGTTCTGGGACGGGAGAAGCCCACACCTTGAGGATCAGGCAAAAGGTCCGATGCAGGCAAGCCCTGAAATGGCTTCACCAAAGTCACTGGTAGAGGAGAGAATCAACTCCATACCTGAGTATGTCGAAGCATTTAGAGACGCTTATGGGAAAGATGTAAAGATAGATTTTGAAAAAATCACATCCACAATCGGTATTTTTGAGAGAACACTTGTCACACCGTCACGATTTGATGACTTTCTAAACGGTCAGAAAGATGCATTGACCGACGCTGAAAAGGAGGGGCTCAATCTCTTTATAGACAAAGGTTGTGCAAGCTGTCATACAGGCGTGGCACTCGGTGGAACTATGCAGCCGTTTGAAATTGCTGCCAAATACAGGTTCGGGAATATAGGAGACTTCAAAGGTGATGAAAAGGGTATGGTGAAAACACCGACTCTTAGAAACATTACTGAAACTGCCCCCTACTTCCACAATGGTGCTATTTGGAATTTGGCAGATGCAGTCAAAGAGATGGGAAGCACACAGCTTGGTATCACTATTTCAGATGAAGAAGCAGCGAAGATCGTTACCTTCTTTGGTGCATTGGAGGGCAGAAAACCTGAGATCGTATATCCACAGCTTCCAAAAAGTACGCTCAAAACACCTAAACCGGATTTCAAATAGACAGTCTAAGAGAAGGGTTTCCTTCTCTTATATCATATTTACTTACTCTGTTCCTTCCCTCTTTTTTCGCACGATAGAGTGCATCATCTGCATAAAGATATATCTGTTTCGCATTTTTAAGAATAAGCTCATCGGTACAATACATACCGATAGATACCGTTAAGTATTTACTGATTTTACTTCTTTTGTGCTCTATCTTCAAAGATTCGATGCTTTTCAGTATCTTCTCAGCATATACAGAAAGCTTTTGGGGACTGGTATTCGTACAAATAACAGCAAACTCCTCTCCTCCTATCCTAAAGGCCATATCATCCGGATGTTCCAGTACATTCTTGAGTACATTGGCAACTGCTCTCAACGCAACATCTCCGGAAATATGACCATAGGTATCATTATACTGTTTGAAGTAGTCGATATCTATCACAAACAAGCCGAGTGTTTTCTTTGTATCACGGTGCACTTTAAGTTGTTTTTGCAACATCTGTTCAAAATAGCTTTTATTGTAAAGTGTGGTCATAGTATCGGTCAGAAGTATTGCATCTTTTCTCTGATTGGCCTCCTCAAGGATCTTGATACGGTGAGAGACCAGGATTGCCAGAAGGAGTGCTTCTATCATCGTACCGATTGCAATAGCATGAGATGTCAGGAAGTTGAATGCTATAATATTATTGTAATGCATCAGTGCGATCGAACTGAATATGATATAAAAAATATGGGCAACCAAAAAGTATTTTACCAGTGGTACTTTTTTAATAAGCAGCGACAACGCCACACCCAGCATAACGACCAGCATATAGATATAAATAAAGGATGTCACCTCAATCGCACGATAATAATCAAAAAAGCTATAAATATAGGTTACACCAAAAACAGTGATGAGACTATTGAGCATAAAATTCTCTTTGGTATGTTTCGCAGAGGTGTTAAAAACAGACTTGACGAACAGTGCCAGAAATATAGGAGCAACTATGACAGTGGCATTCAGATAGAGTGTTATCTTGCCATAAAGATGAAAATAGTGTGAAACCATACCATAGCTATATGCAATAAAAACAGAAGAGCTGATCAGGTAGAGACTGTAGTAGAGGTACTCTCTGTGTCTTGAAAAGAGAAAAAGTATAAGATAATATCCTGCAAGTGTAATAAGTACGCTGGTGAGTGCAATAACCCACATAAATGTATGTACCAGATTCTCTTTTGCATGTTTATCGTCCAAAATCCTCAGATCAATGATCTGATAGGCCAGAAATTTGGATCGTATATATACAGTCTGCTTTTCATGCGCCTCCAGTTTCACTTTGAATGAGGCGACAGCACCCTCCAAAAGATCTGTATTGACACAGTTTCGCGGTTGAAAACTGATCGTATCAAGAAGTCTCTCCTCTTCATCAAAGGCATAAAATGTTGTATTTGATGAATGAAAGACATAAATATCCTGTATAAAAAGTGTTTTTGGCTCTTCTGTTTTATTTTCCAGAATAATCTTAACCCATGTTGTATGGGCATTAATTCCCAAACTCAGCCGGTTCGGTCCCTCTATGAATGTTTCTTTTTTTATACTCTCAAGAGACATTTTCTCTGAGTGGTCAATAAAATAGTTGAGGGTAAATGTATTAAGATTAACACTCTCCCCCGTAATACGCACGACTGCTTCAGCATAGAGCATAACTGTAGAGAGGAAAAGGAACAAACATACTTTTTTAATCAAAACTTCCCTCTCTTTTTCCAGGTTTGTAGTTCTTAGCATAGCATAAAATCTTTTGCTGGTACAACATTCATTGAATTTTTGATATGATTATCTCCAGCATCACTGTATGAGTGAGAAAAGTGCTCAGCTGATGCAGCAATCATCGACAAGGTTCTGACATGCACATGAAATTCAATGAGAAAGCAGAGGAGAATTACTTCTTTTCACAACCCCATCAACCTTTTTTCGTTTTAGCTTTTATCAACGCTATTGCTACTATGCTTCTTTTTATGCTCTCATTTAAAAGTGTTGTACATTTAGAAGTTTCAGCCGCTGCTTTTCACAGTTACAGCATGCTATACCTGCTGTTTACACCTGCATTCACGGCATTCTTGTTTACAACTTTTCCGAAATTTACTTCCACTCCGCCCATATCTAAAAAAAACTATATGCAGGTATTTGCTCTTTTCTGCCTCGGTACGGTACTGTTCGTAGCAGGCAGCATCACTTCTCCTCTCTTCTTGCATATAGGTATGGTCACCCTTTTGCTTGGGCATACTATGATATTCCGTATGCTTTACAATATCTACAAAACAACAACCATCTCTGATACACATGATATATTCTGGATACTCTCTGCCATGGGATGGGGACTTTTATCCCATTTCCTATTCATCGCAGCTTCACTTTTCTATACACCGCTGATGGGAGTTGCAATAGAGATCGGTACCTATCTCTACCTCTTTCTGCTTACCTTCTCTGTCGCACAACGCATGGTTCCTTTCTTCTCCCACTGTATGCATGAGAAGAACATAAACTTGCTAAAGACAGTATTTGTGCTGCTTGCAGTACGTCTATTTCTTGAAACCGTCTATACCGGCAGTGCATTTGCAGTTGACCTGGCACTTGCCTATATCATAGGAAAGGAGATACTCTCATGGAAGCTCCCTTTTCCAAACCCCAATCCCCTCCTCTGGATATTACATCTTTCACTCTACTGGATACCTGTGGCTTTCATCTTCGGCGCTATGTCAAACCTGACAGCACTCATCGGCAACAGAAGCTTCCTTTTCCTTGATACACACGTCCTTATGCTTGGTTTCGTCTTTACAATACTGATCGGGTTCGGAACCCGTGTAACCATAGGACACTCGGGTAATCTAATGCAGGCAGGAGTGTGGGAAAAGGTACTGTTTAACTGGACACAGGTTGTCGTAGTCATGCGCCTGTTTGTCTCTATGGCTGCTGCTTTCGGATGGGATTTTATGATACTTTTTGATATCTCCGCAACAGTATGGATGATCATGTTCATCCTCTGGGGAATACGTTTCTTCCCTCTACTTATCAAGGGAAAAAAGCTCAATTAAGAAAGGGGGGATCAAAATAGACCCTGTATTATTCAGAATTAACCGCAAAGATCCAAAATAAGCTCTCACCTATGGTATAATCCCACTTATGAAAAAGATATTGCTATCCATCCTTTTATCGACCCTTCTCTTTGCAGCAACCCCTGAACAGGTAGACCGCTATCTAAGCATCTCCAATGCCGATGAACAGCTTGTGGAGCTTGAGACACAGTTTAGCCGTATGCAGACCAACCTGAACAGTATCAGCAAAGAGGAGGATACCCAAAGCTACGATATGCAGCTTCTTTCCATCCGCTTCAAAGAGTATCTGCAGAAACACCTCAGTGAAGATGAGATGGATGAGATACTTAATCTCTATAAAAATGTCATACTCCTACAGTTCGTCTCTGCCACTGCTGAAGAGGTATCCGATCCCAAAGAGGCAGAAGCCTATGTAAAAAAGCTAGAAACAGACCCTGAGTCACATATGCGCATTGAGCTTGTTAAAAAGATCTCTCATGAAATGTATGACAAAGAGTCAATGGTACTGATGTTCGATAATCTTATGAAGCCCCTGCTGGAAAATGCACAGGGAGGTGACAAGCTTGACCCTGAAATGCTCAAAAAGAGCCGTGAAGCGTACGTCAAACGTATGATCGAAGAGACAGAGAACGAAACACTCTATGCAACCAGAGACTTTACCTTCGAAGAACTCGAAGCACTTGAAAAGATCGCCAGAGAGCCGGTCATTGATAAAGAGAGCAAAGCTGTATTTGGTGCAACTGCCTACGCTCTTGAAGAGTTCTTTCTCTCTCTTGCCAAGCGCTATGATATAAAAAAACATCAACCGGGCAACCACTAAAGAGCATTTATGAAACCTATCTATATTACCGACCTCGACCATACCTTTTTGCGCTCAGATCTGAGTCTCAGTCCTTTCAGTATAGAGACATGGAACCAAAAAGCCCGAGACGCCCTCATGGGTGTAGCCACTGCACGCAGTTTCAGCAAGTCTAAAGAGCTGCTTGAGAAGCTTCACATCAATGCTCCCATGATACTGCTGGACGGTTCCATCATTGTTACACCCCAAAGAGAGCTAATTGATATGAAAACACTGGGCAAAGAGATGGGCGACGCCATTGTCGAAGTAGGCTTGCAGTATGATATCGATCCGTTCATCATAGGGGTAAAAGACAACGATCTTAATGAAGCTTTTCTCTACCCACGCAAGCTCAATGACTACCAGAAAGAGGTACTCAAAGGCTACAAAGATGACCCGCGTATGCAGTTTAACCCGGACAATAGAACGATGGAAAAGAATCTCAAGATCGTCTACTTTGGCTACGAAGATCAGCTAAGCCCTCTCTATGAGGCAATTAAACATACATTCGGTAAAGAGATAGAAGCAAAGCTCTCTCCTGAAAAATACGGCGGCGGATGGTTTTTGACCCTGCTTCATCCTGAAGGTGACAAGTCACACGCTCTTTCCAAAGTCATCGACTATCTTGGACAAGACCCCTCCGATGTTACGGTTTTTGGTGACTCAGTCAATGATGTGGGTATGTTCAAGCTCGCCGGTACCTCTGTAGCTGTCTCCAATGCGCTTGATGAAGTGAAAGCTCTGGCCGATGTAGTACTGCCTCACAGCAACGATGAGGACGGGGTAGCCAAATATCTGAACAGTCTGTGAAACGGAACAGGTCAATACCTGTTTATCAGTCCCATATTTAAATGCTCCAGCCTCTCAGGTGTACCTATGTCATGCCACTCTCCCCTATACAGCTCTCCTGTCACCTTTCCCTCCCGCATTGCTTCACGCAGCAGCGGTGCAAGCATACTTTTACCGTAGGGTACATCTTCAAAAAATTTGGGAGAATAGTAGCCAATGCCCGAAAAGGTATATTCAGGAGTGTTCACCACCTTTCCATCCAGCAGTGAAAAATCTCCTTTGGGGTTATGCTCCGGGTTAGGCACCAGAATGAGATGGGCAGAAATCCCTTCAGCAAGTCTGAAAGAAGCATCAAAGTCGTAATCTGTCCAGACATCACCGTTAACGACAAGAAAAGGATCGCTCTCTTCTAACTGCTCCAGTGCCTTGACGATCCCGCCTGCACTCTCCAGACCACCCTCTTCCTGCTCATCAGAGTAGATGATCTGCAATCCCCAGTCAGAGCCGTCACCTAGTGCCTGTGGTATTTTCCAGCCAAGATGGGCAATATTAATGACCACTTCTTTGAAACCGTAGTGTGCCAGCTTCTCCAGATGCCATACAATAAGCGGAATACCGCCCACTTCAAGCAGTGGCTTCGGTGTTCTCTCTGTCAGCGGACGCATTCGTGTACCAAGCCCGGCAGCGAGTATCATGGCTTTCATTTGCTCTCCTCATTCTATTTTCTTAATGGTACTTTGAAAATCCTTTAAAGCCGATCTAAAACTGTCAAGAGATCATCAAGAAAACACCTCTACCCCTCTTGACAATAGTACGTCACAATAACAGAGTAAGATAGCACACAATGGAGGCAAACATGAAACGAGAACTGATCGTACTTGCATATTTGGCAGGTACACTGGCATATGGCGGAACGGTAGATGACTACATACAGAACCTTGCTGCACAGGCAAAAAAGCAGAATCCTTCATTTGACGGATTCAGTGCCAAGAGAGGCAAAAATATCTACTTCTCCAAACATATTGGCAAAAGAGGCAAAGAGATCTCATGTGCAAGCTGCCATACGAATGATCCCAAACAGCCTGGTGAGAATATCTTTACAGGTAAAAAGATCAAACCACTCTCCCCATCGGTCAATCCCAAACGGTTCACTGATGTAAAAAAGATAAAAAAATGGCTTAGACGCAATTTCAAAGATGTCTACAGACGTGAAGGCAGCGCCACGGAAAAAGGCGATATCCTTCTTTTTATGCGATCAAACTAAAAAATATATAACAGGAGTCAATCATGAAAACAATCATTACAACCATCACAACAGCCCTTCTCATAGGAACCGTTACACTCTATGGAGACGGTGACAGAAAGAAGAAACAACCCTATATGCCCGAGACAGGCAAAGCTGCCGAACTCTACAAAACAGAGTGCGGTGCCTGTCACATGGCTTATCAGCCGGAATTTCTTCCCAAACGTTCATGGGAGAAGATGATGCGTACACTTTCAGAGCACTTCGATACCGATGCAACACTTGATAGAGAGGAGTACCGTACGATACAAGCATACCTCTTGCGAAATGCATCCGATGCCAAACCGGTATATGGTGACACAGGAAAGATCGCACGCAGTATCAGAGCTGAGCAAACCCCTTTGCGTATCAGCCAAACGCGCTACTTCAGAAAAGAGCACAGAGAGATACCGAAACGGCTGATCGTACAAAAAGAGGTAAGGAGCATCGCCAACTGTACCGCCTGCCATACCAAAGCCGAAAAAGGTGACTACAGTGAACGTGCTATCTTCATACCCAACTACGGGAAATGGGATGATTAGGGGGTGAGATATGAGAACCTATATCTGGACACTTCCCACACGCATCTTCCACTGGATGCTTGTACTCTACATACTGTTCATGTTTATCACTTCCGAAGAGGAGAACCTGCTTGACTACCATGCCGCATTCGGTTACGGTGTCTTGGTCCTGATACTCTTCAGGCTCTTATGGGGCGTCATGGGGCCACGCTACAGCCGATTTTCCCAATGGCCTCTCTCCCTGAAAGAGGCGATCGGTTTTGTGCGTTCACTCCCCAATCCCCAAAAGTACTATCCCGGACACAATCCGGCTGCCTCCTTTGTAATGCTTGGGATCATACTTGTCATACTCCTAAGTGTTCTTAGCGGTGTATTTACTTACGGCATACAGGAGGGAAGAGGCCTGTTCTCATGGCTTAACAGCACATTTTTTAAAGAGATGGAGCTTTTTGAGGAGATACATGAGTTCTTTTCAACACTGCTGCTGCTGCTTATCACTGCTCACCTTGGAGGTGTTGCCGCCGATCGCATCATGCACAAAGAGAGTGGTACCCTCTACTCCATATTTGGCGGATACAAACAGATAGATGCCCCTCCTGCAAAGCTTACGGGAGTGCAAAAAGCCGTAGCATGGCTCTTTCTTCTAAGTGCCTTGGTTATACCGTTTTATCTGCTCTTGTCGGATACACCTTTGACACAAAGCCGATACAGTGCAGTCCACTATGAAAAGGAACATCAACTCTTTGTCGAGGAGTGCGCATCGTGCCATACGCTCTATGCCCCCTACCTGCTGCCAAAACGCTCATGGAAGAAGCTCATGGCGAACCTTGCGGATCACTTCGGAGATGACGCTTCACTTGATGAGACGGACAGACGCTCTGTTGAAGCCTATCTGCTGGCAAATAGTGCAGAGAGTTCCACCAAAGAGGCGGCCCACTATATCCTGAATTCTGTTAAGAACATAAAAAAGGATATAATAGCCATAAGTGAATCACCCTATTGGCGTGATAAGCACGCTTCGCTTGACAAGGCGCTGTTTGACTCCCCAAAGGTAAAGAGCAAAGCCAACTGCAAAGCGTGTCACCGCCGATTTGAAAACGGCATCATAGAAGATGCGCTGATATCACTGCCCAAAGGAGTCTAAAATGCGTATGGTGCTTGCGGCAATGCTCTTGTCCAGTCTGCTTTTTTGTGATCATGATGCGTATGAGTATAATGAAGAGGGAAGAAAGAGTGTCCACATGCCTTACGATATGCACTACCTTGACCTCTCATCAAGGCAGCAAAAGGAGATACGCCATCTGCTTGCATCAAGCAGAGAGAAACGCAAAAACCTGCACAAAAGAACTGAAGCGCTTGAACGCTCCCTCTCGGCACTCTTTGATCAGAAGTATTTTGACAAACAGGCATTCATTGAGCGCCAGCTTCAACTTAAAAAAGAGGCATTGCAGATCGAAGCAGATCTTCTCGAAGGGATACACAGCATTCTGACCGAGAAACAGCGCAAAAAATTTGTACACTATCTCAAGGAGTGGGAAATTGACTAAAAGCGTACTCCTCATCGAAGATGACCTGCAAATGCAGGAGCTTATCTGCAGTTATCTGAAAGATTTCGGCTATGCAACCAGCGCGTTTTCCAACCCCAAAGAGGCACTGGAACACTTCTATGCGAACCCAGAAGCCTACGATATAGTGATCCTTGATCTGATGCTGCCGCACATGGATGGTTTCGATGTCTGCAAAAAGATCAAAGCCTGCCATGACATACCCGTCATCATCTCCTCGGCACGTGGAGATATCGGCAACAAGATACACGGCTATGAACTCGGCATCGACGACTATCTTGCCAAACCTTATGAGCCAAGAGAGCTTATTTTACGCATAGAAGCCGTATTGCGGAGGCTTGGACGTACGGAGAAGTTCACTGTTGGTGACATTTCCATAGATACAAGAAACAAAGAGGTAAGTGTAGAGGGGTATAGTGTCTCTTTGACCAAAGTGGAAATGGATATCTTTCTCTATCTGCTTCAGGAACGAGGCCATGCCGTCTCCAGAGAGCAGCTGACCGCAGCCGCCTCTTTGCCGCCTGAGACCAAGAACAGGACGATAGATATGCACATCAGCAACATACGGCATAAGATAGGCGATGATCCGAAACATCCCAAATATATCCGCTCACTCTGGGGGATAGGATACAAATTTATAGGATAATATCATGTCCATACGTACGAAGATCACCCTGCTTTTTCTCACAAGTCTTCTGCTTATGAGCGGTATGACCTACTGGGTACAGACACAGACTGCACAGAAAAACCGTACCATTCTCACAGAGAGGTATCTGCGTGCAGCCAAAACGCTCCTCTCCCCCATCATCAAAGGCGACAGCCGCAAACTCGAAGCCAAGCTTGACGAGTTGGGAATGCAGCGGGTAGAGATCAGGAAGGATACCCAGGCAGCCTCTATACTCTACCGTCAGCCGCTCAGCTACGGCGAGATCGTAATCTTTGCGGTACAGGGGAATATCTACCTCTCTCTTGCCTATCTTGATGAAACGCTTACACTCTATGATACGCTTCAGCAGGAGAGCCGACAGGAACAGCATATTACCTATCTCTTCTTTGCTCTGGATATCGGGCTGCTTCTGCTCATTTACCTTTTGGTTCTCACCATACTCTCACCACTGAAGCACCTCAGTCGGACAATGAAGCATTTCAGCCACGGCGATCTGGATGTCCGCTCAAAACTGACCGGAAAAGATGAAATAGCCGAACTCTCAGAAAGCTTTAACTTGATGGCCAAAAGACTGCAACATGCACTCAATGCCAAAGAGGAGCTGCTTCGGGAAGTGGGACATGAGCTTAAAACCCCTATCGCAAAAGGTAAATTCGCCCTTGAAGGCATAAACGAAAGCCACTCCAAAACAGTCATTAAAGAGGCATTTAACGATCTCGATACCCTCACCTCTGCCATATTGCATCAAAAGCGCATCGATGAGGAGAAGATGTATATAGAGAAGTTCAAAGCTTCCACACTCATTACACGGACACTCTCCAAACTCACCCTTAATGAAGAAGATGTCCATATTGTCATAGAGGATTTTGAGATCTCGGCAGATCTGCACTATATGAGCATGGCCCTGAAGAATCTTGTAGAGAATGCTCTTAAATATACCCATACCCTGCCTATAGAGATCAGAGCCTCCGATACCTGCATCCATATCATCAGCTGTGCCGAAGCGCTTGATAGACCGCTGGCATACTATACACAACCCTTTACACGGGCTGCAAACGATAAAAAAGGCTATGGACTGGGACTGAATATCACCCAGAAGATCCTGGACAGACACGGGTTTTCACTGCACTACACACATTCTGACGGCAGAAATGATTTTGTGATCTGTTTTGAACACTACAGTTCAAACTGATCTAAGAGTGCCGTCAAAGCGTGTGTCTGCAGATATTTTCCGCCTACCTCTTTAATATATTTCAACGTCAAAGGGATATCCTTTAAATACCATTCTTTACCGTCACGCAGGGCAAGACGCGCAAAGATCCCCAGTATCTTGATATGCCGCTGCAGACCCGTAAAGTCAAACCACTTCATAAAGGTCTCATCATCGACATCAAGCCCCTTGATATCTCTAAAATAGAGTGCAAGACGCTCTACCTCTGCAGCATCAAGCTCCACATAGACATCACGCAGGAGCGAGACAGGATCGTATGTCACCGCTCCCGCTCTGGCATCCTGAAAATCAATAACAACGATCTTGTCACTACAGTCAAACATCAAGTTTCGTGAATGAAAGTCACGGTGTACAAAAAATCCCTGAGGCTGTTCCAGTACAACATCTGCGATCTTTTCAAATGTCTCTTCAAGTACCGTTTTCTGGTCAGGGGAAAGAGATAACCCCAGATATTTATCCAGATACCACTCCTGCATCAAACTCATCTCTGCAAGCAGAAAATCCCTGTCGTAATCAGGCAGTCCGTCCGTATCTGTATATTGCATTTTAACGATCGTATCGATCGCCTGCGGATAGTAATGGATGCCCTCTTCTTCAATGACATCATAAAAGTGGCGATCACCCATATCTTCCATAAAAACAAATCCCTGCTCCAGGTCAAAAGCATTGACCTTGGGAGTTCTAACCTCTGCCTCATAGAGCCTGTGGCCAATGTCGACAAAAGGTTTGACCGACTCAGGCTGTGCGGATGCGTCCATGATGATACCGCTGTGAAAACTCTCCTCTATGCGATAGTACTTTCGCAAACTCGCATCACCTGTCAGTGGTTTGAGTTCTGCTTCTATCCCGTAGCGCTCCAGCCACTCTTCCAATACTTCATTGCTGCTCATTGGTAGATCCCTCCCAATATGGTGTTTTGTACTGCTCCTGTTACATCTTTCAGTTCAACCGTTTCATTATGTATACGCTTATAGGCAAGCCATGCCATCATCATTGCCTCCAGCGCATCTGCATGCTCCATGATACCTACCTGAATGTTCGGCATCAGCGCGGCAATACGTTCAACCAGAAAGCTGTTCCTTGCACCGCCGCCGCAGAGCATCAGAATGTCAGGGTTGAACCTCAGTACTTCGTTACTTATGCTTAGTGCAGTGAGTTCAAGAAGCGTACGTTGGACAGAAGAAGCACTGAGTACTGAACATTGTGCGTCAAGATGAGCCTGAAGCCATTTTTCGTTGAACCTCTCCCGTCCGGTACTTTTGGGGGAAGGCTGGTGAAAGTAGTTATCCTGCATCATTCTATCAAGCAGTTTGTAGTCCACTTTTCCCTCTCTTGCCCAGTTACCGTCTTTGTCATAAGGCAGATCTCTATGTTTGCCTATCCATGCATCCATCAGCATATTCCCCGGTCCTGTATCGTATCCGACCAGGGGTTCCTGTACTATGGTAATGTTAGCAATACCACCGAGGTTCACAACCGCGATCCTATTTCCAATATTTTTAAATATAAACTTATGGAAGGCCGGTGCCAGCGGTGCACCGCTGCCTCCAAATGCCATATCTTTACGTCTAAAATCGGCAACTGTGGGAATACCGGTACGTGCTGCAACAATGTTGGGATCACCAAGCTGCATGGTGAACGCCCTGTCACTCTCAGGCTCATGCCAGAGTGTCTGTCCATGCAGTCCGATGGCCGTGACTATTTCGGGGTCTATATTCACTTTATTCAAAAAGGTGTTGACCGCATCAGCAAAAAGAAGTGCAATTTCATGGTCAACTTCACCTATTTTGGCTATGGGTACGGTATTTTCTATGCATGAGAGTATCTCTGTTTTAAGGCTCTTTGGAAATGTGTGCTCATAACTTTCGAGCAGACGGCACTTGTCAGCATCTACCTGACAGAATACCACATCGATCCCATCCATAGAGGTACCGGACATCACACCGATAAAAAACTCACTCTTCATAAAAGCCTTTCCGTAGCAAAGTTCCCAAATGGTACACAAATAGCTCTTAAAAGCAAAACTTCACAATTTCTCTACAATCTCATCACAAATCTTCCACGAATTATCTTTACAATACTTTATCTTAATTTAAAGGAGTCAATCATGACAAAAAGTACTTTGAAACATTTCATAATAGGTATTCTTCTCTTAGCTGTTACACAGTCACTGACAGCAGAATCTTCCATGCAAAAAGCAAATATCCATCAACTGGATCGAAGTATGACCAAACATAAAGCGCGAAAACGTACTTTCAGAAACAAAGAGGAGTATCAAAAAGATAAAAAACATCTTCGAAACAAGACCATACAGCACTCAAAAAGAGGCAACTATACAGAATATGGAAAAGATGACTACAAGGAGAGATACAGATATAGTCGTCATGCCAACCCGTTCAGTATGCATCAACATCGTATTCATGCAAAAGCATACAGGGATTTTAAACGCGGATGGGTATTGGCATACAAATATGACAGAGCAGGTTTTTATGATCGTGACGGATTTTACTACGGCTACTTTAACCGGTACGGGTTTTTCTTTGACGGAAACTTCTATCGTTACGACCGCTACTACACCTATCGTGACAGAGTCAGAGGCAGGGGTATTTTTGACTACTATTTCTACCGTCCTGCCGACTGGGAATACTACGGGTTTTATTAATGCTCTTTGGTCAAACCAAAATGTTTTTAAAAGGGTGAATGTACTTTTCATGCTATAATCTCACTATTACGATCATGCCTTGGCGTTGTCAGATAATTTGTCTTAAGGATGTTTTCCAGTCATTCTGAGGTTTACCACAGGTTATTTGATGATGCCTGGCAAGTATGGTCTGTGCTGTCTAACAGATATTCCCGGATCATATGAAGATTGGACAAAAGAGAGGAAAAAATGTCATTAAAACTCTATGGAGGGATGTTTCTGCTTCTGCTGTTGGCAGGTTGCGGAGGAGGCAGCGAGAGTATGGGAGAGGAGATCTATCCTCCACTCACAATTACCTTTACCGAGCAGAGCAGTGTCAATGTGGAGAATCCTGACAGAGGTTTTTATGATGCGGACTATGCCCTTGAGCTGAATGTCAGCTATAATAGATTTGCTGCAGCATATTCAGAGGGCTATAGACTGGTCTATGCGCCACTGAATCTCGAAGAGTATAATGAAACTGTCACTCTTCCGGCATCACTGACAGATACTGTAGCACAAAACCTGCATGATGCCAACAACAGCGGCGTAAAACTGATACTCCGGCTGAAATACCGCTCATCTCTCAATGGGAACGACCCTTCAAAAGAGATCATTCTGGCGCATATGGAGCAGCTTAAGCCGCTGTTTCAATCTTATAGCAGTGTCATTTCTGTTGTTCAGGCAGGAACTATCGGTGCATGGGGGGAGTGGCACAGTTTTACCGGGGATTTTGCCGAGGATAATCCCGACTACCGGACAAATAGAAGAGCTATCATAGAGAAACTGACCGAAATATTCCCTGACAAATATATTCAGATACGTACCCCGATGCATAAAGAGCTGCTTTTTGGCTCTTCAGTAGTATATGGCGATGAGAACGATACAGGAAAGATCACACCTGAAATTGCATACAGCAGTGATATCCGTGCAAAGACAGGACATCACAATGACTGTTTTCTTTCAAACGAGACCGATATGGGAACCTACACCTCCGACAATACAGCGTTTTGGAAGCAATATGTCCAAAATGATTCAAAGTATGCTCCTTTAGGCGGTGAGACATGCGGCATCGGTGTGGGAGAAGATGCTGCACTCTCTGACTGCAGCAATGCGGTGGCAGCACTCAAAAGCATGCACTATGCCTATCTGAACAGTGCCTATCACCCGGATGTACTTCAAAAATGGAAAGATCAGGGATGCTACCAGACCATCAATGAAAACCTGGGCTACAGACTGGTTGCCGGATCATTGACAATCACACAAAGTCCAAAAGAGCTTGCTCTTTCACTCAATATTGAGAACAAAGGCTATGCTGCCCCGTATGTTGCAGCAGATGTGGCATTTATACTCAAGAACAGCAGTTATAGCTATCGTTTTGAACAGAGTGTCGATATACGTACTTTTTATGCCTCCGAAGAAAATACGATACAAAGCACTCTCTCTTTGGAAAATATGGAAAAGGGAACATACTGCCTTTACCTTCAGATAGGCAGAGATCATAATGCCATACGACTCTCAAATACAGAGATATGGGATGAGGAGAGCAGAAGCAACAGACTTTACTGTACAGTTACGGTAGAGTAGGTTTTTATCCGTTTACATTTAAGATCACTGCCCATACTGTAGTTGAAACCGGCAATAGAGTATCATCATTTGGCAGCATTACCTGCCATTCTCTCTATTTTTTGATCATAGATCCCATTTGTTAACAAATTATTATAGCTTTTCATATATTATGGGTATATGGAAACAATGAAAAAATACAAATATTATACCCTTCTTTTTATTCTGGTTGCACTACTGCTTCTGACAAATACAGTAATGACTAACCTGAAGGAAAGCCGAGCACTCTCTTTCAGGAACACTGCTTTGACTACAGAGGAACAACAGGATATCTCTATTTTTGAAAATGTGAAGGACAGTGTTGTTTTTATCTCAATTCATCAACAGGTCATTGACTACTGGCGTATGAGTACACTTGATATACCGAAAGGATCAGGAAGTGGCTTTATATGGGACAGGAACGGACATATCGTTACCAACTACCATGTGATCATGAATGCCAATAAAGCCATTGTCACACTGAAAAACGGTAAAAGGTATCAGGCTTCTCTTGTAGGGGTTGCACCAAGCTATGATATAGCCGTATTGAAGATACAGCCCTTAAAGCAGTTACTCAAACCTCTTGAACTCGCTACAAGCAGAGATCTCAGAGTCGGACAGACCGTCTATGCTGTCGGTAATCCTTTTGGTCTTGACTGGACGATGACAAAAGGCATCATATCTGCACTTGAGAGAAGTATGTATGCAACAAACGGCATACCTATCAAACATATGATACAGACCGATGCTTCCATCAACCCCGGAAATTCAGGAGGACCGCTCCTTAACAGCCAGGGCAGGGTCATCGGAGTCAACAATATGATCTTGAGTCCCAGCGGTGCAAATGCAGGTATCGGTTTTTCCATCCCTATAGATACGGTGAAGAGAGTTGTCAATGCCATTATCGAAAAAGGTATCTATGTCAGACCATCTATCGGCATCAGTGTAGACAACAGACTCAATGAACTTTATCAGCGATACAGCGGCATGCACGGTGTGGTTGTAGCCGATGTCATTCCAGATACGTCTGCTGCAAAAAACAGACTGAGATCAACTTTTATAGACCCAAAGGGCTCCATAATATTCGGGGATGTAATTATCTCTGTAGATGCGCAGAGAACTGAAACACTTGAAGATCTCTACAGCATACTTGATGAGTACAAAAAAGGAGATACTGTAATACTTGAAGTTTTAAGGGACAACAAGAAGAAAAAGATAGAGATAGAACTGCAGTGATGCTATATTCTGTTTTTTCCCATCATCATGATCCCAAATGCTGCTACCGTCCCGGCAACGATCTGCCAGGCAAATCCCAGTTTGACACCTGTCATCCCTCCCAGTACATAGGGTTGAAGCAGCAGAACCGTTATAAAACCGCCAAGCAGTGCCAGTGTCACTGTGGTACTGTTGCCTCTTTGGGTAAAGATAGCGGCCCCGTACACACCCAGCAGCCCCGTATAGGCAAATGCCATCACACCTAGGGCGAAACTGAGCAGCGGCAGATCAGTGTAACGCTGCCAATAGTAGCTGAGCATTGCCATGAGGCTGAGCAACACGGCAAAGAAGAGTACCGCCATGCGCCCTGCTTTGACAAAGTGATGTTCATCAACCTGTGTTTTTTTCAGTTTCCACGGCTTGTAGAGATCTTCTACCGCTACCGAGGACATGGCCCCAAGTACAGAATTTGAACTTGATAATGCTGCGGCTACTGCCCCTACTGTTACAAGCCCCCGCATCCCTTCAGGCATCTCATGAAGGATGTAAGACATGAAAATAGTAATCTTCTCACCCTCGAATTTCTGCACTACTTCCCTGTTCATACCGGAGAGTTCAGGATGATGGTAGAAGAGGTAGAGCAGCAACCCGATACAAAGAAACAAAAAAGCCACTGGAATGGTCAGATAAATACTCATCATCAGTGACTTTTGTGCCTCTTTGGCATTTTTACAGCTTAAAGCTCTCTGGGTCATATCCTGGTCAAGCCCGTAGGCTGCAATATTGAGCAGCAGCCAGCCGCCCAGCAGCGCCCAGATACTGAAACCTCCGCTAAACGAAGTGTCGATCAATTTGAGTTTTTCATCTGCCTGAAGTGTATTGACAACAGTACCAAAGTCAGTGTTTAGTGAAACATACAGGTAGACCAGTACTGCTACCCCTGCCCCGATATAAGTAACTGCCTGAATGATATCAGAAAAAATAATCGACTTTACCCCGCCAAAATAGGCATATGCCAATGCTCCCAGCATCAAAATAACAATGGAAAGTGCCACATGCGGTGCGGAGATATCAAGAAAGAGTATCATTGAAATAGCGAGTGCACCGATATAAAGACGTGCACCGCTGGCAAAAAGCCGTCCCACAAGGAACATTACCCCAGCTTGCTTCTTTGCCCTGTTTCCGTAACGTTTCTCCAGCAGTTCATAGACCGTTACAGCATTAATTGCATAAAATTTTGGAATAAGGACTTTGGCAACGAACCATACCGCCAAAAATGCCGAAGCGTAAAACCCAAGAAAGGTCAGGTCTTTGGAGTAACTGTACTCCGGTCCACCCAGGAAAGTCGCGGCTGACTGTGATGTTGCCAGTACGGACATGGCCGCTGCAAACATCGGAACAGTGTTGCCACCTACAAAATAGTCACGGGAATTATGGATCTTTATACGTGAGAAGAGAACGCTTGTAAGGGCTAATACTAAAAAATATGTGCTAAAGACGAGCCAGTCTGTGTTACTGAATGCAGAGTGCATCTATTTGCCTTTTGGGGGCTCTTTGAGTCCAAGCCACTTCACACCGCTTCTGACCTCCTGCATGAACTTCTCACCCGGATCATACTTTACCGTTCGGTATCCTTTATCCTTTTCAAGCCACAAAGATGTCTGCTCCATCTGCCTGTACTCATGGTGCCCTATCAGGTACTCTATGGTCGGATATTTTTGCTTAAGGTATTTCACAAGTTCAATATTGGCTTGTACCTGTGCCGCTGTCAGATCATTGGCATCTTTTGCTACATTTTCCACACCGATGGCATAGTAGTTAAGTCCTATAACATGGCGTGCCATCCAGTTTTCCGGCATCAGCCGGTAGATCATACCGTTGCGGTCAACGAGAAAATGGGTAGAGACATTGAGTGCTGAAGCTTTGGCAATATCTTTGCGTCCACCGCGAAGGGTCTGTGGTTTAAGCGTATTGTAGGAGGCATCAAGCAAACCTATTGCAGTATAGTGAAGCACTACCACACGCGGCGTGATGGTAATATCATTAACCTCTTTACCGTAATGTTTGCCAATGTAAGCTTTGGTCAGTTCAATACGTATTTTACCAAAATCAATAGGCTTCTGAATGATTTGTATCTTGTTTTGTGACGGAGGGGCAATAGGTTTGGTCCGGCATTGGTCAATTTCCGGATTTGTCGCACAGGCAGTAAGTGTCAGGGCAGAAAAAAGGATCAGAAATGCTCTACTCATCATCAGGTTCCTTGTCAAATTATTGGTCTATTTTAGCGAATCTTCACTATAGACTGCTTTGTTGCGAACAAGCAGTGTAACGATGATCAACGGAGGCAGTCCGAGGGAAAAGAGATAGGAAGGCATATCCAGCAACCCGTGTCTGTTAAGATAGAGAAAGCCCAATACCAGTACAAAATAGGCACCGATACGATAAAGCGAAAGTGCCGCTTTGGTATCTTTCAGCACTTCAAAAAGGGAGCGTCTGTTTGCTTTAAAGCGTGCTTTCTCCTCTTTGATAGCAGCTCTGACATCCTCGACCGGCTCCTCTTTGATCTCTTCAGAGTAAAGATCATGCGGATCTTCAAGTTTATCAATGACATCTTTGTCGATATCTGTGGTAATGAGCTCATTTTCAACTCTGGCATCGACCATACGCCGATAGCTTTTCATAGAACCGATCATTACAAGTGTCGCTGAGAGAAAACCTATCTGGGTGTTAAGAAGGATATCCATCGTGAAAAATGCCGCCGAAACAAAAATAAGGAGACCATCTACAATAAGAAGTGTCCGGAGAATGTGTCTGTTAGTATTTGTCATCCTCGTCCTCTTCATCCTCTCTGATCTCTCTGCCGTGTCTGTAACGCGGATCTTTTGCCAGTTCATCAAGTGACTTTTTCTGCTTTTTATAAGCGATGTAGACATTGTTGACTGCTGCACCGATACCAATGAACACCCCTATCCAGAGTGACCATGCCGCACCTGTCCATGACTTGAGGACAAGACCGATACCTATACCGATGAGCACGGCAACGACCATGGATATGCCGAGACTCAATCCGTCAGCGGCATCAACTACCTTTTTAAATTTTGGTTCTTCGTTCTTCTTTTGCATTGTGATTCCCTTGAATATGAACTGAAAGTATATCAAAAAGAGTTAAGGACACTTCCAATGTACTATACTTTGGAAAGCATTTTAAAGGAAATGTCGTCTATGAAATGGAACAAAGAAGCCGTAGTCATTGTCGGAGCGATCTTTCTTCTCTCCTACTTCTACTCTTCAAAGGTTGAACACGACCTGAACAACAGGATAAAAGCACAGAGTCTGAAAAGCTGCCTTGGGCAGAAACATGACTACTGTGACATGATCGACACATTTCATGACATCTGTTTTCCAGGAAGCTACCGAAGCCGCTACAAAGCCATGCACTTTTTTTCGGATGAATATGATGCCTGCATAAAAGAACAGATCGCAAAATATACAGGCAAGCGATAACCCGCCCTGCATCTATCAGCTATCACTCTCACTGACAACTGTCACTACCGGACTAGGAAGCTATCTCCGCCAGAGTCTCATACGCTGCTTTGATACTCTCTTCGATCATCTCATCTGTTGTAGCCGCAGAAATAAATCCTGCCTCAAATGATGAACAGGCGAGGTAGACTCCTCTGTCAAGCATCCCTTTGTGAAATTTGGCGAACATCTTCTGATCATTTTCCATTGCATCAGCAAAGTTCTTTACCGGTTTGTCTGAGAAGAAGAAGCCGAACATACTTCCGCGTACATCTGTGACCATCGGTACATTTACAGCATCAGCTGCTTTTTTGAAACCTTCAACCAGCTTTTTGGCTTTCTTTCCAAGATCAACATAGATAGCGGGATTGGACTTGAGTTTTCTAAGACTGGTCAGTCCGGCTGTCATGGCAACCGGATTACCAGAAAGTGTTCCCGCCTGGTAGACCGGTCCCTCAGGAGAAAGGTGTGCCATGATCTCAGCTCTGGCACCAAATGCACCTACTGGCATACCTGCTCCGATAACCTTGCCAAGTGTCACCATATCAGGCTTGACCTGGGTAATACCCTGTGCTCCTTTCAGCGAAGCTCTGAAGCCGCTCATCACTTCATCGAAAATAAGCAGGGTACCGTGTGCATCACAGAGGGTTCTAAGCCCTTCAAGAAAACTTTCATCAGCCGGTACCAGTCCCATATTTCCGGCAATAGGCTCAATGATAACACAGGCGATCTCACCGTTGGCATCTTCAAAACACTTCTCAACCGAAGCCATATCATTATAGGTGGCGAGCAGTGTATGTTTGGTAAGATCTGCAGGAACTCCCGGGCTTGAAGGTGCACCGAATGTTGCCAATCCCGAACCTGCCTGAACAAGCAATGAATCGGAATGTCCGTGGTAACATCCTGTAAATTTAAGAATATTGTCTCTTCCGGTAAATCCGCGTGCCAGACGAATGGCACTCATGACCGCTTCTGTTCCGGAACTGACAAAACGTACTTTATCAATGCTCTCAAAGAGAGCAACGATCTCTGCAGCCAACTCTGTCTCAACATTTGTCGGCGCACCAAAACTGAGTCCTCTTTTTACTGCATCAATAACAGATGCTTCGATATCTGCATCACAGTGACCAAAGATCAGCGGTCCCCAGCTCTGTACATAGTCTATATATCTGTTTCCGTCGATATCATAGAGATAACCGCCCTCTCCTCTTTCAATGAACGGTGGAGTACCTTCAACACCGTTAAATGCACGTACCGGAGAATCAACACCTCCGGGAATGACCTTGTATGCTTCTTCAAATGCTGCTATGCTCTTGTCGTATGCCACTTTATTAATCCTTCTTATGTATAATTCGAGATGATTTCAAGGATTATACACTATAGGGACTAAAAGGTGAGAGATACAAGAACACTAAAAGGATTTGCGCTCTCATTACTGCTTCACCTTTTTCTTTTTTTATTATTATCTCTCTCCTTTAAGGAGATGAAACTCCTGCCTCCCCCCTCTTCCAAAAAAGAGCAGAAGATAACACTGAACCTTTCGCAGTTTGTACCCCCGTCCATCCCCCAGCCAAAACCTCCTGCCAAGTCTGTGTCAAAGTCCGTACCGCCGGCTGTATCTCCCAGTCCCGCTACCGAAGCAAAAGCGGAAAAAGCGTCCACACCTGCTGCGAAAAGAAAAAGGGTTGAGGAGAAAAAAGGCTTAGAGGTCGCAAAAAAGTCGGCAAAGGAGAACAACGCTACCAAAACTGTCAAAACAGAGACTGAAAAACCCAAAAAGAGAAAAATAGCAAAAGCAAAGCACCAAAAGCCTGTCAAAAAAAAGCGTACACCTGAAAAAAAACCGTTACCAAAACACTTCCGTATTCCCAAACACTCAAAGGACAGACTTGCCAGTGCCCTGCTTGGTGGTATGAAACAGCCAGCAAAGCGAAGTAGCAGAGCACAACCGGCGAACACCAGGGCAGACCGTATGATCAAACGGCTTTACGGCAAAGAGTTCTACAGTTACACCAAGACCCAGCAGAAGTTCATCCGCCAACACCTTGATGAGATCTACCGCATTACCCAGAACACACTGGTGATCAACGGTTACCCGGATGTTGCCGTACGTACCGGACAGCAGGGGGTCAATATTGTCTCTTTCTACCTCCACCCAAACGGTGACATCAGTCACTTAAGACTGATCAAACCGATGGGATATGAAGTGCTGGATAAAAATACACTCGCAGTAATCCAGACAGCCTACAAAGACTACCCCAGACCCAAGACAAAGACCAAGATCGTTTTCTATGTAAATTATCAATTGTATTAATAGACAGATGTGTATTTTCAGCACCCAAATTTAAGTAGAAGTCCTGTTTTTTATCTTTTTTTGTGGATAAGGTTTTGGAAATAAATGAAAAGTTGTTTTAAAAAAGAAGCAAAAAGCCCGGCTATATGCCGGGCATCATGTATTGTATTTAGAACCGGTAGCTTATCCCTAAGGTAAGCATATGAGCATTATAATCAAGTTTACCGTCAAGATAGGTCTCACCATTGTCATAAAATCTCTCTGTATCATCACCATAGTCAGTATATCGATACTGGATACGGGTATACAAATCCTCTGACAATTTCTTCTCTACTCCTGCCCCGATCGTCCATCCTGTCAACGTCATGCTTGTGCTATACGAGACCGATCCGTCTGTCACAGTAACATCAAAGTCACCCCAGGCGACACCACCGGTCAGATAGGGCATAAAATCCTCCATTACCATACCGGCTCTCAGGCGCAGAGAGGCATCCCAGTTCTGTTCAACTTTAGTGAAGACACCTTGTGTATTGGTAACAGGGCCACTGTCATCGGCATCCACATAATTCCATTCTCCTTCAACCCCTACCAGCAGATCATTATCCAGCAACCAGTTATATCCTCCATAGACCCCTCCACTGAAGCCATCAACATCAAGATCGTATGTTCTGTAAATTCCAAACCCGCTTCCTGTATTATCATAGTCAACATCGGCATCTCCCCATACTCCGCCAACCTGCAGGCCGGCATAGAGTCCGCTCCAACTATCGACAGGTTCGGAAACCACAGGTGCAGGAGCCACAGGTGCAATATTTCCACCTGCCATCACGATACTGCTAAATCCCAAAGCCATAAATACTGACAAACTTATCTTTTTCATCTTATACTCCTTCTGTACTCTTTAAATAATGCTTACTCTAAGCATCGCCTTTACTGGCATCCGTCAAACGCCAATTCCAATATTGTTCCAGATGAGTTCCATTTCACCTGCAAAGTACTCTGTTTGAGTACTTTAAAGAAAAAACCGTTTCTCTTTTGGCTTCCGTTGTTTGTATACGCTGCCAAGTTTACTAAAGATCTTTTAAAGCCTCTATATACCATTGTAACAGTACTTTCTGAATATTTTATAAAATAAAATAATTATTAATTTTTAAATAAGATAATTAAAGTGACTGAAAATAAAGAGATACAAGCAATCTATTCGGCTTTTATTTTTCATAAAAAAAGAGGAGCAGCATGAAGAAATGAACATTTTGAGAAAAAATACATTTACTCCAGCTTCAAAAAGAAATATTCCTGTACCAAACGGTGGACCACTTTTTCTGTTCCCTGTATCAAAAGCGGATATTTCTTTGCGTCAAGCCATTGTATGATCTCCTTTATCTCCGCTTCACCCATCACGGTACATCCAGCCGTAGGTACTCTTTTGATATGAATAAAGATACAGGAACCTGCTCCCGGAACGGCTCCCTTTTCATCGATATGGTTATGGTTGACCACGATACCGTATTTATAGTAGTCTTTAGGGAACTTCATATGCTCTTTACTTTTATAGTCTACATTTATCCTGCTGCTGTCTACGATCTTGTTGTAGAGTTTTGAATTGACATCATCCACACAGTGGTCGCTCTCTTTGTAGACAATATAAGGATAGTCTGTATCAAAAGGAGCATAACCAAAGGCCTGTTTCAGTTCAAAAATGCCTGCCGGTGCTTTGCCGTCCCCCTCTTTTTTGATATATTTGGCATTTTTGGGAATGGTGTGCAGCCCTCTACCCCATCCAAGACCGTTACGTCCAAGCTTGATCTCGATCGTATCACCTGCTTTGTACCATTTACCGGCTCTCTTCTCATACCGCTGTAGTTTGCCGCTGTCAGCCGACCACTCCTTCGTTGTAACGACTATCAGCTGAGCTGCATCAGGTATTTGTGCCTGAAGTTTCAGCATAAGAACCAAAAGTGCAAGTAATATTTTTTTCATTGTGTTATAATCCCCTTATATCAATATTTATTCCCAAAGGGATGGGAAACCTGGAGCACATATCCCCGAATTGAGCCCAGGGAAAACTCTATATTAAGACAGGTACTTTTAATGGAATACGGAATCATATCGATCGCAATACCACTGCTGACTATCATCTTGGCCATTATAACAAAAGATGTCATCGTTTCACTCATCGGCGGGATCTTTGCCGGGCTTCTTGTTTTGAATGGATACGATCCGTTTAGTGCCTTTATCGCACTTTTCAACGGGATCGTTGAGCTCTTCTCAGAAGGGTGGATCACAAAAACCCTTCTTTTCGCATTGATGATAGGTGCCATTATCAAACTGCTCACTCTTTCGGGAGCAGTCGATCAATTTGTGACATATCTGAGTACCAAAGCAGAAAAAATCGATTCTCCCAAAGGAGCTATGCTGCTGGCATACACAATAGGCATAGTGATCTTCATAGAGTCATCCATCACCTCACTGGTAGCAGGAACCGTAGCAAAACCACTTTGCGACAAGAACAGTGTCAGCAGAGAAAAGCTCGCCTATATCTGTGATTCGACCTCTGCACCCATCTGTTCTCTTGTGCCTCTGAATGCCTGGGGTGCACTTCTGCTGGGGCTCATTGTGACTGCCATAGACTCTCACGTCATTTCCGGGGATGCCATTTCACTGCTGATCGCCTCCATCCCCTATAATTTCTATTCTATTTTTACACTCCTGATTGTTCTGGCAGTCATTCTCTTCAACTATGAAATCGGCCCATTAAAAGATACTGTTGCAAAACCCTACCATGGTGACCATACCAAACACGAAGGCAGACCTACTCCGCTCCCTATGCTTCTTCCCATTTTGGTAATGGTTCTTGCCGTACCTGCAGGACTGTACCTCACAGGTAAAGGTGATATTTTGAAGGGGAGCGGTTCCACTTCGGTCTATTATGCTGTCATCGTTACCCTGCTCTTTATGTATCTGTACTATGTCGGTGGGAAAATGCTGACCCACAAAAACTACTTTAAAGCGTTTTATGAAGGTTTGGGAGAGATGATTCCTGTCGTTATGATCCTGCTTTTTGCTCTCTTCATCGGTAAAGTCATCGGCGACCTGGGAACCGCCAAATACCTTGCCCATCTGCTCAGCGGTAATGTCTCCCCAGTACTTATGCCGATGCTCATTTTTCTGGTAGCCGGTATTACAGCATTTTCCACAGGAACCAGCTGGGGGACATTTTCCATCATGATGCCTATAGGCCTGGCACTCGCTGCAAGTATGGGGCTTGACATCCCGCTTGTCATCGCGGCAGTCATCAGCGGAGGGATCTTCGGAGACCATGCCTCTCCGATCTCAGACACGACTATCATCTCCTCAATGGCAGCAGGATGTGACCATGTCGAACACGTACGAACACAACTTCCCTATGCACTGACAGGCGGTGCTTTCGCCGCTTTGGCATTTCTGATTTCCGGATGGATACTGGTCTAACCGTCTGAAGCCAAACGTCACAAGAGATCAAGAGGAGTAAAATGATCACCAATATTCTAAAAACCGCTGGCATACTGCTGATACTTGGAACATCTGTTTTGGCATCAGAAAAGATCACCAGAGAAAAAGAAGATCTTTCAAAGCTTCCATCAGACTACGATATGATCCTGGCCTACTATGGACGCCCCGGCACCTCCAGAATGGGAATTTTGGGACAATACCCTCTTGATACGCTTTTCAGAAAGATCAAAGCTCATGCAAAAGAGTATGAAAAAATACTGAACTACAGGTACCGTATAACGCCCGGTGTAGATGTTGTCTATGATCTTGCTATCAGGGAGCCCGGTACCGGCGGGAACTATCTTATTCCGCTTTCAGAAAAAACTCTGCTCAAATACATTCACAAAGCCAAAGAGTATGGAGCAGTCGTGATCCTTGACATGCAGCTGGGTAAAAAGAGCCCTCCTCAGGCCATAAAGCCTGTTTTACGATATCTCAAGTATGAGAATGTCCATATAGCCATCGATCCGGAATTTTCCGTAGACAACCTGAACGTACGTCCGGGAAAAGTGATCGGTTCAGTTACAGCCGAAGAGATCAATCAGGTACAGGCTTTAATGAGCAGCTATCTTAAAGAGCACAGTATTAGAGAAGAGAAGATACTGATAGTACATATGTTCACGGAAAAGATGCTTGCCCATAAGAATGCACTCAGGTATTATGAGAAGATCCACCTTGTTATGAATCTGGACGGACATGGTTCACCTGCATTGAAAGTCAAAATCTATAACGGCATCTACACAAAGAGTCGAGCTGTAAAATTTGCCGGAGGGTTCAAACTCTTTTTTAAAGAAGACAACCCTCTTATGTCACCCAGGCAGGTACTTGGGCTGGAACCTGTGGGAAGATACAAAATAAAAAACATGCCTACATATATTAACTATCAATAAAGCATTATCTGTTAGAATATCTCAAAAAACGGACAGGAGGCAGACTAATGAAAAAGAAGAACCGGGCGCTTCACCTTGAGATCAGTGCGATCCTTCTGAAGTATGACCCCATGAACGTAGGTGCAGCTATTGCAGAAGATGATGAGTACGATCTTGAAGCAGCGACCATTCTCTCACGTATCAAAGAGGTACATACAAAAGAGGAGCTTGCCGATATTGTTTTTGAAGAGTTTCAAAGCTGGTACGGAAAAGATGCTGTCGGTGAACGTAAAAAGTATGAGGCTATGGCAGCCGAGATATGGGAAATATGGCACCAATACAACAGTCAGACTTCATGAAAAGGCTCTACCTTCTGCGTCATGCCAAATCAAGCTGGAAAGACTTTACCCTCTCTGATTTTGACAGACCGTTGAACAAACGCGGCAAACGCGATGCACCACTTATGGCCCAAAAGCTGAAAGAGATGGGCATTAGACCCGATATCATTATTTCAAGTCCTGCCAAACGGGCACGCAAAACAGCAAAGATCTTTGCAAAAACACTCCATGCAGCGCTTGAGACAGAAGAAAAACTCTACGAAGCCCACACTTCAGATATTAAAGAGGTCATCCAGACAGCATTTGAAAAGTATGATGCCGTTATGATAGTGGGACACAATCCGGGGCTGACAATGTTCAATGATGAGATATCCGATATCCCCATCTTCAATATTCCTACAACAGGAGTCGTCGGTATCGGCTTTCAAAATGATGACACCTCATTAGATAAAGGCAGCCAGCTTTTTTTTGAATATCCAAGGAAATATGCTCCCCATGCGGGGTGATCCTGTTTTTCAAACATCTTT